>JARYGO010000002.1:0-379264 GCA_033795485.1 Sphingobium sp. | reverse complement strand
TATCGGCCATCATAATTGACGCCGACCGGACTCCGTAATCGTCGCGCTACACGCCCTGCCATCCCGAGCTGATCTACGCCAATGGCCAGCACGGCTTTTCGCTCGCCTCAATGCGGTCGAAGACCCGCAGCCGCTATTACGTCCAGGTGCCGCTGACCGACAGCATCGACCAATGGCCCGAGGAGAGACTGTGGGACGAACTCGCCGCGCGCTTCGATCCCATCTCCGATTTCGGCGTCACCCGCGGCCCCGCGCTGGAAATGTCGATCGCTCCCCTGCGCTCCTACGTGTTCGAGACGATGCGGCACGGCCGCCTATTCCTTGCCGGGGACGCCGCCCACATCGTCCCGCCAACAGGCGCCAAGGGCCTCAACCTTGCAGCATCTGACGTCGCCTATCTGGCACAGGCGCTGACCGCGTTTTTCGTTGAGGACGATGAACGCGCTCTCGTCGCATACGAAGCCAAGGCACTTGCCCGCATCTGGAAGGCCGAGCGGTTCAGCTGGTACCTGACCAAGCTGATGCACCGCTTTCCCGAGGACGGCGCATTCGAGCACCGCATGCAGGTGGCGGAGCTGAACTATGTCGCCACGTCCGAGGCAATGCAGCGCGTGATCGCCGAGAATTATGTAGGATTGCCGCTGTGACCATGTCGTCGCACCGTTCGATCGGGCCGTTCAGCATCTCCCCGGTGTCGCTGGGATGCATGAGTCTTAGCCATGCTTACGGCGTACCGCTCTCTCCGGAGCAGGCGGCAGGCTGCTAAGTCGCGCGCTCGATCTCGGGCTCGACACCACGGCGGCCGGACCCGACCTGCACTGCGCTCAGCTTGCCCCGCTACCTCTCACGTAATACCGCATGAGCGAGCACTGCCAGTGCAGCGAGCGCTACTGCATAAATGAGCATCGCATTTCGAAGGCTGCCCAAGAGTGCCGAGAAGGCTACGGCGGAAGCGGGAGCCACTACGGTAGCAAGGAAATAGCTCGACATCCACAAGCCGACCACCCTGCCGCGGTTATCGAAATTCAACGGGCGATTAACTGCCGCCAACAGCCAACCCAAGTAAAAGCCACTGGCAATTCCGGCGAGCGTGCCGCCGACTATCACACCTAAGGCACCCGGTCCTTTCGCCATCGCTACAAATCCGATCGCACCCAGCGCGAATGCGCTCGCGACGTGCCATATCCTGTGCCGGCCAGCGAGAAGGCTGAATGCGGCCGCCCCGATCGCGATGCCCGCGCTGTTGGCAGCGGCGCCAAGACCCTTCATCGTGCTACCGACGGTTCCGACCGCTTCCAGAAGATAGCCGAGATCGACCGCGACGAGATTCATGCAACCTCCCGCGACGAAGGTCACCAAGCAGATCGGTAGCACAATGCGCCAGGGAATGGCTGAACCGGAATTCGCATGCTCCTCTTGCACCGGCGCCAGAGGCTCCCAAAGCATGAATGCAGCAAGCGGGATCATGAAAAGTGTGACTGCATAAGCAGCGAAGGGCGTACGCCAGCCCGCTTCCCCCAAAACGCCACCGATGACAAGAAACAGAATGGCAGAGACCGAGGTATAGATCACCTGATAGCCAAGATATCGGTCGCGGCGCCGGGGCTCGAAATAGTCGCCGAGCAGCATGGTCGAGATCGTCATCAGCAGCGCCTCGGCGGCCCCGACAACGAGCCGCGAGGCGATGATCGCCCAGAGTGAGCCAAGCCACAGAGGCGCTGTTGCGGCTAGAAGATATAGGCAAAGGGCTGCCACCAATGCCCGCTTTCGGCCAAAGGCCACGGCGATCTTCCCCGCGAATGGCGAGATAAGAACGATCATCAGCGCCGGCGCGGTAAGCGCCAGGGGCACCAGATAGCCGACCCCCTGTGTTGCAGCAAAATGCCGCTGCATGTCAGGGAGAACGGGTGCGATGACCAAGATGCCGAGAATTGGCAGGCAGGCGATCATCAGCAGGAGATGCGCCTCGATGGCGCCAGGCTGTCGCCCGCCTGGCGCTGCAGGCGCGGTATTGCGAATGCCACCGGTTGTGGAAATAGATGGCATCGCGAAAAACTCCCGTGAGGCTCTTGGTAGGCTGGGGGCGGAGAAGTTCCCTATGGACTGCCATCAGGGCAGAACCCCACCGCACTTTCCCAGCCAATCGCTGATGTGACTGACTGGTTCAATAATGACTGATTATACCAATAACAACGCAATTGATCTGGACGTAAGCATGTCTGCTTCAAATGATAATCGGGGGCAGACGGGTTCGGCGGGAACAGGCCAAGGTCCGTCTTTTCGAGCTGATCAGATCAGGTCGGCCATCGCCTCGCCCGCGAGCTTCTCCGCCTCGGCACGCTCGAGACCGAGGCCGACGAGCAGCGCTTCGGAAAGTGGCGCGCCAAACTGACGCACCTTGCCGCGCTGTTCGAGATCGAGCGCGCGATTCAGGCCGCCGTGCATCACGCTGAGCACGAGCACGACCCCTGCCTCCTCGGTTACCGACTTGAAGCGCTCGCTCGTCAGACCATCATGCACATCCCGTCTGACGCCGGCATTGATGGCCGCATCGGGATCGGTGAAGTGCGGCGTCATGCGCATCAGCATGCGTGCCTGTTCTTGGTGCGTCACCGCCCATCCCAGCCCCGCGGCGAATGCGCGGGCCACCCGTGTCGCAGCGTCGGTCACGTCCTCGTTCGCGGCGGTGATGATCTGCTCGATAAGGGCACGGGCAACGGCTTCGACCTCTCTTATGAGAGCGTCCTTGTCGTTAAAATAATTGTAGAAGGTGCCCTTGGCCACGTCGGCGATCTCGACGATCTCGTCGACATTGACCGCGTCGGGCGACCGCACGGCCAAAAGCTGTTGCGCCGCGGCGATCAGGGAGTCTCGCGTGCGCGCCCGCTTGCGCTCCATCCGGTTGGAGCGCGGTGCTGCTCCGTTAGCTTCAGAAGACGACGCCAATCTACAATCTCCAATGTTGCCCAAGCGATGGCCGCAAAGAAAATGGCGGTCAAGTGGGGGAGCGCGCTAGAGCCTCGCGCCACCTGGGAGTTCGATGCCGGAACGGGTAAGTGCAAGCTCTTCCCGCACGAAGGCCCGTCGGTAGCTTTCACGAGTCGCGACCCGGTCCGCGTGCGCCGCCAACGCGGGATAATCCGACAGCGGCATGCCCGCCCCGCCCCACATCCCGACGATCCAAGCCAGGTAGACATCGACGATCGACCAAGTCTCGCCGAACCACCACGATGCCGACGCCAGCCGCGCGTCCATGCCCGCCAGTAGCGGGGCCAGCTGCGCCGCAGCGCTTTCGCGCACTGAGGCGGGATCGCTTGCCGAGACCCGGTGGGGCATCCGCACCATCCGGACCAGCGGATGGAGACTGTTCGAACACCAGACCAGATCACCGAGTGCGGCAGCACGCGCCAAGGCCGTGGCGCCGGGCAACAGCCGGTTGTCGTGCTGGCCATCGAGCCAGGACAGGATCGCAGGCGCTTCGGTGAGGAGCGTATCCCCAACCATCAGCGCCGGCACCTTACCCTTGGCATCGATCGCCAAATAGGCGGCACCCTGCTGCTCGCCCTTGAAGATGTCGATCGGCCGGTCGACGTAGTCGAGGCCCAACTCTTCGAGCGCATTCAGCACCACTCGTGAGCAGGTTCCGGGCGTGTGATACAGGGTCAGCCTGCCCGTCACGGCGATCAGACCTCGTCGACGAAGCGGTTCTCGATCGAACCAAGCCCCTCAACCGTCACGCGGACCACATCGCCCGCGGTCATGAAACGGTTGCCGGCAATGCCGACGCCCGCCGGCGTGCCGGTGGCGATGATGTCGCCGGGTTCGAGCGTCATGATCTCGGTGAGGCACACGATCTGGTTATAGATGTCGTAGATCATGTCCCCCGTCGACGAACGCTGCCGTTCCTCGCCGTTGAGCTCGAGCGTCATCATCAACGCGTGCGGATCCTCAATCTCATCATCGGTGGTGATCCAGGGGCCGATCGGGCCGTGGGTGTCGAACGACTTGCCCAACGTGTAGGTCGGCGAGCGGAACTGGACGTCGCGTGCGGTGACGTCATTGCAGACGAAATAGCCCGCGATGACCGATCGCGCGTCCTCGCGAGAGACGTGGCGGCACCGCTTCCCAATCACGACACCCATCTCTGCTTCATAATCGACCATGGTCGGTGCCGCCTTCGGCACATCGACTGGCGCGAACGGGCCGTTGATACAGGTCACCTGCTTGTTGAACCAGAGCTGGGTCTTGGGAACGGCGACGCCGGCGGCCGCCGCTTCATCAGCATGCGCCTGATAGTTCATGCCAATAGCGAGGAACTTGCGCGGGTCGGCGATCGGCGCCTCCAATGTTACGTCACGCAACGCTATCGCCGGGCCGTCAAGCGCCTCGATAGCCCGCCGCAGCCCGTCGAACCCCTCGAGCAGCAGGCGCATCGAATCGCCGATTCCGGGCACAGCCGGCGCGAGATCGATCACCGTCTCTCCCACCACCTTGCCAAGGTGGATGGTGCCGTCGTGCGAGTATCTGGCGAGTTTCATCAATCTCTCTCCTGAGTCCATTCGCCATAGCCCGCACAGCGCAGGATTTGACGACTTAGCAAAAAATTGCGTCGGCAGTTGTGCTTTCCACGCTTGCCGCGCCGCATTTTTTATTGACTATTACGTCTAAATATGACTGTCTAGTGCAAATAGTGAGGGCGGGAGGATCGATGCAGCGTAGTTCGAAAGTGGCCCGAACGTTTGCCGCGTCAGCCTTCACCGCCGGAAACTGAGAGGATACACTTCAATGAGCATCGTGAAAGCGCATGATGTCGCCTTTGTCCGCTTCCGCGCGCCCGATCTGGCGCTGATGGAAAGCTTTCTCACCGATTTCGGCATGCCCGTCGCCGCCCGAACGGACGAACTGCTGTTCATGCGTGGGCATGGCGCCAGCCCCGTCGTGCACATCACCGAACTCGGTGACGTGCCGGGCTTTGTGAGCTTCGGCATCTGGGTGAACAGCCTGGCCGATCTCGAGAAGATCGCGGCGCACGATGGTGTGCCCGTCGAGCCGATGGACGCGCCAGGCGGTGGCTATGTCGCGAGGCTCACCGATCCGGACGGCTTCGGTGTCGAGGTGATCGCCGGTCAAACCCCAGCCGAACCGCTCGCGGGTGCGTCACACCATCCATGGAATCAAGGCGGCGAGCATCCGCGCCGCGGGACATTCCGGCGTGTCCGCCAAGGGCCGTCGCATGTCCAACGGCTGGGCCATGTCGTCCTGGGCGTCTCGGACTTCCGCCGCTCCGAGGCGTGGTACAAGGAGCGCTTCGGGCTGCTGACCTCGGATGAGATTCAGCCCGAACCGGACGTTGCCATTGGCGCGTTCATGCGCTGCGACCGGGGCGACCAGCCCTGCGATCATCATACCTTGTTCCTGCTGGAGCGGCCGATCCCCGCCGGCTTCATGCACGCAGCATTCGAGGTGACCGACTTCGACGACCTCATGGCCGGGCACGAGCATCTAAAAAAGGCGAGCCGCGAACATTTTTGGGGCGTCGGCCGCCATTACCTCGGCAGCCAAGTGTTCGATTACTGGAAAGACCCGTGGGGCAATGAGATCGAACACTGGACCGACGGCGATCAGCTGGTCACGGCGGATGGGGGGGGCATCGGCTCGATCCCCGAGTTGATGGGGGTGCAATGGGGCATGCCGATGCCGCCGCTTCCTGGCGGTGATCGGGCATGAGTGGGGCGTTTGACTGCGATCTGGTGGTCGTCGGGCTGGGCCCGGTCGGCGACGTGCTCGCCGCGCTTGCAAGCCAGCACGGCTTGTCGGTCATCGCCATTGAGCGTTCGGAAACGCTGTTCCCGCTGCCGAGGGCGGCGGTGTTCGACCACGAGATCATGCGCATTTTCCAGATGCTGGGCGTGGCGGAACGGATCGCGCCGCTTTGCCGGGTGCCCGACCGCTACCAATTCCATACCGCCCGCGGCGAAGTGCTGCTCGATTTCCCCGTCGCTTCGACGGGACCCTTCGGCTGGGCCGAAACCTATGCCCTGCATCAGCCAGCGGTCGAAGAGGTACTGCGCGGTCGGCTCGGCGAGACCGGCGTCGATGTCCAGCTCGGGGTGACATTCAAGGGCCTAGCTCAGGACGCCGCCGGGGTCACGGTGGATGTCGAGGATTCCGAAGGGCCTCGCTTGCTGCGTGCGAGATATGCCGTCGGATGCGACGGATCGTGGAGCCCGGTGCGCGAATCGCTCGGCATCAAGCTTGACGATCTCCAGTTCGACGAGCCCTGGCTAGTGCTCGACACCATCATCGAGGAGCCGGGCGATCTGCCGATCGTCTGCCAGCAGATCTGCGATCCCCGGCGTCCCGTCACGCATATGGCGATGAGCGGCAAGCGCTTCCGCTGGGAATTCATGCTTAAGCCGGACGAGACCGCGGAAGCGATGCTCGCCGACGATCGCATCCGCGAGTTGATGGCGCCCTGGAACTGCGCCGATCGGATGGAGATCGAGCGTAAGGCGGTCTATCGCTTCCACGCCCTTGTGGCGGAGCAATGGCGGGTTGGCCGCGTGCTTCTTGCCGGCGATGCCGCGCATCAGATGCCGCCCTTCGCCGGCCAGGGCATGTGCTCGGGTATTCGCGATGCGGCCAATCTCGCCTGGAAGCTGGCGAGTGTCATCAATGGGAGTGCGGACGACAGGGTGCTAGACACCTATCAGGTTGAACGCGAGCCTCATGTCCGCGCCATCATCGGCACCGCCATCGCGATGGGGCGCGTGGTATGCATGCTCGACGAGCAGGCGGCCGAAGCGCGTAATCGCGAGATGTTGGCACGCAAGGCGTCTGGCGCCCAAGATGTATCGGTCGCCTATCCCGATCTCGTTGGCGGAGCGCTTTCTTCAACCTCGCGGGCGGGCTCGCTGTTTCCCCAGCCCGTCACTGCGGAAGGCGCACGGTTGGATGCCCTGTTCGACACGCGCCCGGTGCTGATCGGTTCCAAGCTGCCGGCCGGCCGCGACACTTCGGTGCAGTTGCTCGACATCGACGATGCGGCGCTTCGGCCGTTCAAAGCTGCCCTGGCGCAGTGGCTGGACGACGAGGGGGTGGAAGCGGTGCTCGTACGGCCCGACCGTCACGTTTTCGGCACCGGCCGGGCGGAGACGCTGCTGGACCTCTGGAACACGGCACTCGGCGAACCAGTCACGGCATGAGCGCCCCCCGGAGAAGGGGCCCATCTATGGGAGAGAGACGATGAAGAATACGATGCTTGCAACGGGAACGGCGATTCTCGCACTGACGACGGCTTCGCCTGCCTGGGCGCAATCCGCAGACGCTCCAGCGGGCAGCGCCGACCAAGCTGCCGAGCCGGCTCAAGGGATCGAGGACATCGTCGTTACCGCGCAGCGGCGCGAGGAAAATCTTCAGCGCGCTGCCGTTCCGGTCACGGCGCTGGACGGGGGGGCGCTTGCCAACGCGGGGGTGACTCAGCCGCAGGATCTATCCAAGCTCGTGCCGGCTCTCAAACTCTCGAGTTCGGGCGGCGGCGGGACGCAGGTCACGATCCGCGGCGTCGGCAACTTCGCCGGCAACGCCTATGCCGAGCCCGCCGTTGCGGTGAATCTCGACGGCGTATATATCGCGCGTTCGGGCGGGCCGAACGGGCTGTTTTACGATCTTGCCCGCGTCGAAGTGCTCAAGGGTCCCCAAGGAACGCTGTACGGCCGCAACGCCACGGCGGGTGCGATCAACGTGGTCACGAACAAGCCTGACAATTCGCTTTCGGCCGAAGGCTCGCTGACCATCGGCAACTACAATCTTCGCCGCGGGGAATTGGCTGTCAACATGCCGCTTGCCGATGCCGCAGCATTGCGCGTCGCAGGCGTCATCACGCGACGCGACGGTTTTCTCAGTGACGGCTATCTCGACGATCGCAGCGAAGCGGTCCGCGCGCAGCTGAAGCTGGCCCCCTTCGATCCGCTCACCGTGCTGCTGTCACTCGACTATGCCCATATCGGCGGCGAGGGTGCGGGCAGCGTAATCGCGCCGTACCTGAACCCCGATGACCCCTATGCGGGCTCATCGCTGAACGGCACCAACAACATCCTGGGCGGCGCATCGCTGGCGATCACCGGCGGCGCGAACCCGAACCTGCTTCCGAGCTTCAGGGACGATGGCTATATCGATCTGGAGAATTGGGGAGCCTCCGTGACGATCGGCTATGACTTGGGCGGCGTATCGCTGACGGTAATCCCGGCCTATCGGCGTAATGTCAGCGACTACCGCCATTATGCCGCCGGCTTCCCGATCACTGCGCACGAGGACTCCCGCGCGACGTCGGTGGAGGCGCGGCTCGCCTCGGACAGCAAGGGCTCGGCCTTCAACTGGCTGATCGGCGGTTATTATTTCAACGAAGATCTGGATTTCGACCTGTTCGCCAATCAGGGCGTTTCGTTCAACCGGACCATCCCGGTGCTCAATACCCGCAGCTACGCCGCCTTCGGCCAGCTCACCTTCTCGGTGACCAACCAGTTCCGACTCACCGGTGGCCTGCGCTACACGAGCGAGCACAAGACGCAGAACGGCGTGAACGGCGGGCCGCCGCCTGCCGTTCCCGCCGATTTCCCCGGCCCCGCGCTGGCATTCTATCAGGTAGCCTGCACTTCCTATGATGCGGCGACAGGCACTTGCTATGCGGCGCTCAACGGCGACCTCGCCCAGGACAAGCTGACCTGGAAAGCGGGCGTCGAGTTCGACGTCGCAGAACGCTCGCTGCTCTATGCGAATGTTGCGACCGGCTTCAAGGCGGGCGGCTTCTACGGCTCGCTCGCGCCCAACACCTATCGGCCCGAGACGCTGACGGCCTACACTATTGGCTCGAAGAACCGCTTCCTCGACAACACGCTCCAGCTCAACGCGGAGCTGTTCTACTGGAAGTACAAGGACAAGCAGGTCACGCATCTGGGACCGATCCTGCCCGGCGGCTTCAACCTAATCACCGAAAACGCCGGCAGCGCCGGTATTTACGGAGCCGAGTTAGAGCTGCTTTGGGAACCCACCTCGAGCGACCGGCTGAGCGCGAACGTGCAGTATCTCCAAAGTAAATATGGCGACTTTAGCTACCGTCAAACGACTGTCACCGGTGCCCCCGCCACGGGCTGTCCCACGACACCGATCGCCGGCGCCAGCGAGGTCGTCGTGAACTGCTCCAATCGGCCGGTATCGCAGTCACCCAAATGGACGCTCAACGCCTCATACACCCACAGCTTTGATCTCGGCAGGGATTCACGGCTCGATGCGCAGGTGGGCACCCAGATCCAGAGCGACTATTGGGTGGGCGAAGAATATCTGCCCGGCCAGCTGCAAAAAGGCGTGATGGTCTCGAACGCCAGCCTGATCTGGCACGCCCCGCGCGACCAGTTCACGCTCAGCGCCTTTATCGACAATATCGAGGACAAGGCCGTCAAATCCGGCTCGTTCGCGCAGCCGGTGCTTGCGCTGCCGTTCGTCATCCTGCGTCCGCCGCGGACGTACGGCTTCCGCCTCGGCTTCAATTTCCGCTGACCCTCTACGCTGACCCTCTACAAGGACTCGCAAACATGACCTTCACGCCTAACCCCGGTTCGCGCTACCGCATGCCGATCATGTTCGGCCCAGCACCAGGGCCGCGCCAGCATCCCGGTGGCCGCATGTGGACGCCCGAGGAGGCGGGTCGAATGACGGCGCAGTGGATGAAGCTCGGCTATCGCACCGATCCGGCCAAGCTGGAGAAATTGCTGCCGCCGGGCTTCACCCTGCGGGGCGAGCCGATCGTCTCGATCAGCTGCGCGTGGTTCAAGAATCTCTACTGGCTCGCCGGCCGCGGCTACGGAATCCTCTCGGTCGATTTCCCGGTGCGGTATCAGGGCAAGACCGAGACAATCGATGGCGCGCTTTGCCCGATCATCTGGGAAGGCTCGCCCGACGCGATCATGACTGGACGCGAAGAGCTCGGCTTTCCGAAAATGTTCGCCCGCTTCACCGAGATCGACTGGAATGAAGCGGCCGGCCGGGCTGCCTGCGAGGCTGCCTGGTATGATCATACCTTCTTCGACATCGAGCTGAGCGAGCTTGTCGAAGAGCAGAATCCGGAAAAGAAGCTGCCGGGCTCGGGTGGCGGCGCACAGATGTACTACAAGTACATGCCGCGGACGAGCATCGGCGGCCGCGATGGTGCCGATGTAGCCTATGTCACCACCTCCGCTGCGCCAGCGGGCAGTGGCGGATCAGTCGCCAACATCAACTTCGACGAGTTCGAGTTCCGCCGCTGGACCGGCAAGGGCACGCTCACCTGGCATCCCGCGACGTTCGAGCAGCTCCCGCTGTCGTTCCATATCGTCAATGGGATGGCCGATCTCGACATTCTTGAGTTCGTCGATGCGGAGATGGTGCATTTCACCGGTCCGGGGATCGGTATTGCGATGAATTCGCAGCGCGCTGTTGAGCCGGCTTAAGTGGTCGGTACGCCAACAGAATACGGAGGAATGACAGATGACCGATCTTGATTCGGTCGCCCTCAAGGAGGCGATCTTCGACAAGGAACGGCGCCCGACGTTCGATCGTCGCAATCCGATGACGGGCGAAGTGGCGACTACCTCGCAGGCGGCGACAGTTGCGGACGTGAACATGGCCTGCGAAGCGGCGGAGGCGGCGTTCCCCGCCTGGTCGGCGCTGGGGCCCAATGCCCGCCGGGCGCTGCTGATGAAGGCCGCTGCCGAGCTGGAAGCCCGCGCGCTGCAGTTCATCGATGCGATGATGAACGAGATCGGCGCGACGCAGGGCTGGGCCGGTTTCAACCTGATGCTCGCCGCCGGCATCGTCCGCGAAGCCGCGAGCATGACCACCCAGATCGGCGGCGAGGTCATCCCCTCCGACAAGCCCGGCTGCATCGCCATGGCTCTGCGTGAGCCGGTGGGCGTGATGCTCGGCATCGCGCCGTGGAACGCGCCGATCATCCTCGGCGTCCGCGCGATCGCGATGCCGCTCGCCTGCGGCAACACCGTGGTGCTCAAGGCCAGCGAGCAATGCCCGCGCACGCACGGCCTAATCATAGAGGCGTTCCAGGCCGCCGGCCTGCCCGAAGGCGCCGTGCAGTTGGTCAGCAATGCGCCCGACGACGCCGCCGAGATCGTCGGCGCGCTGATCGACCACCCGGCGGTGCGCCGGATCAACTTCACCGGATCGACCCATGTCGGCAAGATCATCGCCAAGCGTGCTGCCGAGCACCTCAAGCCCGTCCTACTCGAGCTGGGCGGCAAGGCGCCGCTGATCGTGCTAGACGACGCCGATCTCGACGAAGCAGTGAAGGCCGCCGCGTTCGGCGCGTTCATGAACCAAGGCCAGATCTGCATGTCGACCGAGCGGATCATCGTGGTCGAAAACGTCGCCGACGCCTTTGCTGCCAAGTTCCGCGAGAAGGTCTCGAACATGCCGGTGGGCGACCCGCGTGAGGGCAAGACGCCGCTCGGGGCGGTGATCGACCAGAAGACAGTTGGCTGCGTCCAGGGGCTGATCGATGACGCGCTAGCCAATGGCGCCGAGAAGCTGGTCGGCGGAGACACTGACGGCGTGCTAATGCCTGCGCATGTCATCGACAGGGTGACGCCCGCTATGCGGCTGTTCCGCGACGAGAGCTTCGGCCCCGTCGTCGCGATCACCCGAGCCAAGGACGAAGCCGAGGCGATCGCGCTGGCGAACGACACGGAATACGGCCTGTCGGCCGCGGTGTTCACCAAGGATACCGCACGCGGCCTGCGCGTCGCGCGCCAGATCAAGTCGGGCATCTGCCACGTCAACGGCCCGACTGTGCACGACGAGGCGCAGATGCCGTTCGGCGGCACCAAAGCCAGCGGCTATGGCCGATTCGGGGGCAAGGCCGGCATCGACGCCTTTACCGAGCTGCGCTGGATCACAATCGAGACGCTGCCTGGGCAATATCCGATCTGATTGCAGGAAACATGTTGAGGATCGCCATCTCTCGGTTTGCGATCCTCAACCGCCGTCCGAACCCTCATGGGCCGCGCTGTAGTAGCTGTTGGAAACCCCAACCAGCTTGGAAATCAGCCGAAGGAACAGCAACCGTTCTTCCGGGCCAAGCGGGCCAAGCAATTCGCCCTGCATTTCGTCGAGCGCGACCATGCTGTCGTCAATGATTGCTCCTCCCGCGGGTGTCGCCTCGATCATCCAGCCGCGGTTCGAGCGGCTGCTGCGCGTCCGCCGAACCAATCCTTTCCCCTCCAGCCGCCGCACCACCAGCCCCACGGTCGCGGCGTCGTAGCTGATGAACTGCGAAATCTCGCCTTGTTCAAGGCCCGGCGACAGTGCCGCAACCAGCAAGATGACATATTGGGCGCGGGTTAAATTCAAGCCCTGACGATGCTCGGCGAAGACGGCATCGATCTTCTGGTCAAGGCGCCGCGCGAGATGCCCCAGAGCATTGTGCAGAGGCAGCAATTTGCGAGCGATCTTGCGCGCTTCCGCGGCGCCGTGTCGCGGAAGCTTCGCAGTGCCCTCAGTCAAAATCGAAGTCCATTTTCCTGCTCCCGCTAAATAATCCCGCTAATCAAAATAGGCAGTTCTAGTTTGAATCGAGAAACCGTATCCGTTCCTCGTTTTGTCATCACGCTGTCGATGATGAACATCGAGGCGATCCTGTAAAAAAATATACTTTGAAAATAACAGCTTATGATAAATACGTTAGAGAGCCGCCAGCTTCTCGGCCATCGGAGGATAGCCTAGGCAAGGCAATTTCAATCGGATATTGACTAAGTTGGCCAAATCTGACTAGGCAGTGCAATAAAGAAATCAGGAGAAGGCGCCATGAGTCGGGTCGCAACATCGGCAGAGCTGGCCACCAGTTCGGGAAGCAAGCAAAGCTTCTATGGGTGGAAATTGATCGCGGTGCTCTGGCTGGCGATCTTCGTCGCTCTCGCATTCCCCATGTACGGCGCCCAGGTGATGAACAATCGCATGATCGACGCGATGCATCTCGACCGCAAGATGCTGGGGCTCGGCTTCTCGATCTTCATGCTGATGGTCGGCTTGCCCGGCCCACTCGTCGCGGTGGCGATCAATCGCTATGGCGCGCGTCGCACGATCGTTTCCGGCAATCTCCTGATCCTTGCCGGCGCACTGGCGCTGGCGACGGTGGTGCAGACCGGGCTTCAGGCGGCGCTTGTCTTCGGCTTGGTCGTGGGCGGCGGCGTAGTCGCGGGCGGTCTCCTGCCGGCACAGACGTTGGTGTCGCGGTGGTTCAAGGTCCAGCGGCCCCGAGCATTGGCGATCATGCTCACCGCCAGCGGCGCTGGCGGGTTCGTCGCGCCACCGCTGCTCAATGCTGCGGTCAGCACCTTCGACGACTGGCGCGCTGGCTGGGTTTTGCTTGCGATCCTCGCCGGGTTGACCGCTGTCGTGGCCGCGCTGCTCGTTCGCGAAGACCCGGCGCAGCTCGGTCAGTTGCCCGACGGCGCGCTCTCAGAAGCACAGGTGACATCCGCACGCCCGTCACTCTGGACGGTTCGCGGTGCAGTCCGAACCCCGCTGTTCTGGACCATGGCCTATGCCTCCGCGATCTTCTCGTGCGGCCTCGCCTTCATGTTCGCGCATGGCGTGGCGCAACTCCGCGGGTTCGGCCAGGCGCCCGGACAGGCTGCCATCACCATGGCGCTCGTCTCGCTGGTCGCGTTGGTCGCCAAGGTGGTCATCAGCATCTTCGGATCTGGAATGCCGACGCGCGTGCTCTGGGCGCTCTGCTCGTTCAGCTTCGGCGCGGGACTTCTGCTGCTCAGCACGGGCATCGGCGTGCACAGCTACATGTTCGTGTTCTTCGCAGGGATCGGCATAGGCGTGACGCTCGTCCCGCTTTCTTCTTACCCGGCGGAAATCTTCGGACGTGAGCCATTTCCCGCGCTGATGGGGATCATGCTGATCGTCCAGACGATCGCAACCAGCATCGTGCCGTTCTCGGCGGGAGCGATCTTCGACGCGACCGGAAGCTATGCGCCAGCGATGATCGGGTTGAGCGCGCTTTTCGCGAGCGCGGGCGCCCTGTTGTTACTCATTCGCCGCATACCGGATCCTAGATAACGGCCGGCCTGGAAACCCGTCGGCAGACACCGAAATCCAACGACGAACAATCAAAGACTGAAGGGGAGGATAAAATGAAGCCTAGAACTCTGCTGGCGCTGGGAGGCGCCGCTGCCGCGCTGACGGCAATGCCAACGCTCGCGCAGGAGACGACGCCTGCCGGCGCCTCGGCAACCGAGGATAATCAGGGTCTCGAAGATATCATCGTCACCGCCCAGCGCAAACCGGAGGACCTTCAGCGCGCCGCGATCCAGGTGAACGTGATCGGGGGCGAGCAGCTGTCTAGGTCCGGCGCTACCGAAGTCCGCGATCTTCAGACGCTCGTGCCGAACGTAATCATCGAGCAGGCGGGCCCGAACACGCAGATTTCGGTGCGCGGCATCGGATCGGTGGTGACCAATTCGTTCGGCGATTCCGCAGTCGCCTTCAATGTCGACGAGGTCTACATCGCAAGGACGACCGGCACCCACGGCACCTTTTACGACCTTGATCGGGTGGAGGTGCTGAAGGGACCGCAGGGCACCCTGTATGGCCGCAATGCGACCGCCGGCGCAGTCAACGTCATCACCGCCAAGCCCAGTTTCGATCGCGGCGCGGCCATCGATTTCGAATATGGCAGTTTCAATCAGGTCGTGGCCAGCACGCATGTCAACCTGCCGCTGAGCGACAGCGTGGCGATCCGCGCCTCGGGCCAGGCTGCCAGGCGCGACGGCTATTATCGCGATGGATATGACGATGAGGACGTGGCGGCGGGGCGGCTCCAGCTGCGCTATCAGCCGAACGAAGATTTCGATCTCCTCATCGCAGGCGACTATTCGCATGAGGGCGGCCGCGGTTCCGGTTTCAATGCCCTGCCGTTTCCCGGCGGCGATCCTTGGGCCGGTCCCAGCTCCACGGTCTTTCGCAACTATGTCGCGGCCAATCTGAAGCCGCCGTATAGCATCGTAACGCCGCCAGGCCGGACCAACCTTGTCAACCTTGCCGAATATGGCCGCATCAATCATAAAAACTACGGCGTTCGCGGCCGCTTGGATTGGACGCTCGGCGCCGGCGTTACCTGGACCTCCATCGCGGCTTATCGCGTCGCGGATACTGACGACATCGGCTACAACGCCGCTTTCGCCACCAGCCCCAACGTCAAATCGCAGCAGGTCTCGATCGAATCCCGGCTGGCCGGGAACGCTTTCGACACGAAGCTTCAGTGGCTCGCCGGGCTCTATTATTTTCGCGAGACCCAGCGCGGCGTGCAGTTCACTGCTTTCGTGGACCAAGGCAATCCGCTCGCACCAACCTTCGGCAGCAAGCTGATCGCCGATCCGGTGAGGGACACGACATATGCCGCCTTCACGCAGAACAGCTTCTCCATCACGGATAGGTTTAGGGTCACCGCTGGCCTTCGCTATTTCGGCGAAATCAAGACCAATGCGGGCTCGACAACCAGCTATTCGCCGCTGCCGCCGGTGTTGGGGTCGATCACCATTCCCGCTTCCGGCCGGATCAAGGACGACAAGATGAACTACCGCGCCGGGATCGAGTTCGACGTCGCGCCGCGCTCGATGCTTTACGCGACGATCGCGGACGGCTACAAGGCCGGCGGCTTCTTCGCTGGCTCCGCCCCGTCCACGATCAACCCGACGGTGAACTCCTACGCGCCGGAGACGCTGACCTCCTATTTCGCCGGCATGAAGAACCGGTTCCTGGACAACCGCCTCCAGCTCAATGCCGAGATATTCTACTGGAAATATTCGAACCGCCAGTTCGTCACCTTCGGCCCGATCAACACCGGCACCGCAGCGAATATCTCCGGCGCGATCACCCAGAATGTTGGCAAGTCGCATATTCAGGGCGCCTCGGCGGACATCTCGTTCCAAGTCGCCAAGGGGCATGTCGTGTCGCTGGTCGGCGAATATATCGACGAGGCGATCAACGACGATTTCGTATACCGCACGACACTTCCCGCACCGGCTTCATGCACCGCACCATCGGCGGGAGTGATCGACTGCAGCGGCGCGCCGATCACGCGCGTTCCCCGGTGGTCGGCAACTGTTAGCTACCAAGGCAACATTCCATTGAACGACGGCAGCGAGATCGCGATCAGTATCGCGTCGAAGCTGCAGTCGGGCTTTCTGCTCGGACCCGAAGGCCTGCGGACCCAGGAGGCGTCCGGTTATTCCCGCACTGATGCGAGCGTCACGTATACGTTTTCCAACGGCCAGCTGAGCATCGGCGCGTTCGTCCGCAACCTCGAGGACAACGTCACCCTCACGGCCGGGCTGGCAAGCCCCATCACCAATGAAGCCATGGGGGACATCCTGCCGCCGCGCACCTACGGGCTGCGCCTCGGTGCACATTTCTGAATCGAAACGGGCTGGCGGTGCAATCCAGCGCCGCCCGCCGAAACATGGAGTGAGAGAGTTCCTATGTCGATGGCCATCCCCCCCGAATGCGCGATGCCGAAGGACGCGGCAGTCGTCCCAAATCACGAGCGTCCGTTCCCGACAGGCGAAGGGAAAGCCTTCTGGCACTATCCACTGCCGGAAGGCCCAGTCGCCGATCGCTATATCTCGGGCCCATTGCCCGATGGCGATCAGAACGCGCTGATCGAGATGGATCCGAGCGTTACCCCTTGGGCGCCTCCTTATAAGATGACGCAGCTGCCCAAGACGATCGCGGGCACGATGCAGGGCCGGATGCAGCAATGCCCCTATCCGCGCGTGCTGGGCTGGTTCAGCATGAACCTCGATAACGAAATGGATCTGGGCGGCACTGTCACCGTCTATCTCGGCGAGGCGTTGGAGCAGCATTCGTTCGACGCACCTACGTTGGTCTACATCCCGCCCAACGTCCCGCATGGCGTGGTGGTGTATGGACCCGACATCCGGCGCGAGATCCTGCACCTCGACACCTGTCCCGAGGGGCGGACCGGGCCGGTCGAGCTGCGCCCGGACCTCGACGTGCTGTTGCCCGATCTGCGCGAGGGCTTTCCGAGCAAGGCCGGCAATCCGGAATCCTATCCGATCACCGATGCCGACGGCGAGCATCTCGACCTGCCCGACTTCATCGCTGATGCGCCGGACATCGATCCGCTGACGGGCGAGAAGCGCAAGGCAGGCGCAGTCGACATCCGCTTCGCTGATCCGCGCTATCCCTGGCATCCCGCGGGCGGCGGCGACTATGGGAAATACTTCTTCTCGGGACGCAAGAAGAATCCGAGTTCCTATCTGCCGGCGACGCAGGTCCGCTTGCTGCCGGGCGACATTCCAGGCGTGCCGATCGAGAAGCAGTTTCTGTTCGTCTTCTCATCCGAGGACGACAAGCGGCACAACAATCGCCCGATGCACCTGCCACATGCGCATCCGTTCACCGAGAGTTTGGTCTGGGTCAGTATGGACCCCAGCCAGCCGCACGATCTCGGCTGCACCGTCAAGATATACGCGTTCGATACCGTCTCGAAGAAGCTCCTGCCGAACGAGCTGACCAAGCCCTTCGTGTCGTGCAACGCCCGAGGCAAGCATTTGCACTGCCCCCTGATCAAGAAGGATATGACCCGCAAGGTCGGCTTCATGTGGTACTGCACCGACTATGACGCGCGTGCCTTCAAGAAGGGACCGAAGTACGGGACCGCGATGCAGCTGCACAACGCGTTCTATACCAACGGCCTGTTCAACCTCGAGGAATACGGCGTGTTGCCAGAAGACCTGCCGGCGGACCATGAGGGCGATGGCGGCTACATGACCAAGCTCGAGCCGCACCTGGGATGGCCCGCCAGCGTCGGCCACGACGGAGTCAACGCACCCAAGCTCAAGAAGCCGGTGCCGCCGCACCTCGCTTGAGGTGACGCCTGGCCGGGAGCTCCCAAGGGGAGCTCCCGACATTTCTGACAAGCAAAAGCCGAACCTGATTGGACAGGCGCGAAGGGAGCCGTACGCGCAATGCAAAGAGTGTTGGTTACCACGCGAGAGGGAGAAAAAATCGAAGCGCGGGCCGAGCCGGGACTGTCCGTGATGGAAGTCATCCGCGGCGCCGGCATCGACGAATTGCTCGCCGTCTGCGGGGGGCAGTGCTCGTGCGCCACCTGCCACGTCTATGTAGACCCTGCCTTCGCCGATCGCTTGGAGCCGGGGAGCGAGGACGAGAGCGATCTGCTCGACTTCTCGGCATATCGCACCGCAGCCTCGCGTCTGTCCTCCCAAATCCGCTTCTCGTCGGAGCTTGACGGACTGCCGGTGACCATCGCGCCGGAGGACTGACATCACTTGGCCGAAGGAGTCGGGATTATAGATCAAAGGGCTCTGTCAAAGCAAATGCACCTGATGTTAGGAGGTCGCGGGTAGGTCAGGGTGATGCCTCGTCCTCGAAAGCCAGCAAACCCGTTCCGCTATTTCAACTCGTCACCTGAGGTGATCCGCCTCGTGGTGCTGATGTACGTTCGATATCCGCTGTCACTGCGCAACGTCGAGGACCTGCTGTTCGAACGCGGCATCGACATCTGCCACGAAACGGTGCGGCTTTGGTGGAACAGGTTTGGTCCACTCTTCGCGGGCGACATCCGGCGTCAGCGGATCAGCCGCATGAAGGGGTTCCGCCACTGGCGCTGGCATCTCGACGAGATGTACGTGAGATCAACGGCGAGATGGTATATCTCTGGCGCGCTGTCGATCACGAGGGCGAGATCCTCGAGAGCTATGTCACGAAAACGCGTGACAAAAAGGCTGCTCTGACCTTCATGAAGAAGGCCTTGAAGCGGCACGGTTCGCCTGACGCTATCACTACAGACGGACTGCGTTCCTATGGCGCCGCCATGAACGAGCTGGGCAACCGCGACAAGCAGGAGGTCGGTCGCTGGGCCAATAACCGCGTAGAGAACAGCCACCTGCCTTTTCGCCGACGAGAACGAGCCATGCTGCGCTTCAGGCAGATGAAGGCGATGAAGGCGCTGCAGAAATTCGCCTCGGTTCACGCCAACCTGCACAATCACTTCTCGCTGGAACGCCATCTCGTAGACCGACAGACCTTTAAGGAAAGACGCTCCGCCGCCCTGGCGGAGTGGCGATCGATCGCGAGCGAGCCCCCTGCCCTTCTGGCCCGAACTGCGCCTGATGGAGACGAGTTCGCATTAGACTGACAGCACCTGCCCCGTGATTCTAGCCTCGCGCAACTTCTCGGCTGTACAAACTCAACATGAGGGTCGCTCAGCGGGAGTCGAGAAGGCGTATCTGGAACGTCTAACAGAAAATCTATCAGTGCGCTCCCATTATCTACTTTATTGATCGACTTATCGCCGGTAGGCGTTGAGCAGCAGACCAATCGCCTACCGGTACGAATCGGCGGCACTCCAATGCTCATTGGATGGCTATATGTACCGGGGGGAAATCTATGAGTTTCAGGGGTTCGCTTGCGACGCTAAGCGCGAGCGCAATGATGGCCGTCGTCCCAGCATGGGCTCAGTCGGCGCCCGTTGCCGCACCGGATGTTGATGATGCGACCGCCGAGGGCAATGACATCGTAGTGACCGGCATCCGTGCAGGTCTTGATCGCGCGACGACGCTGAAGCGCAACGCGGACAGCGTGGTGGACCTCATCAGCGCGGAAGACGTAGGCCGGTTTCCCGACGTGAACGTCGCGGAATCCGTTCAGCGCATCACCGGCGTCCAGATCAAATTCCGTGTACCCGCGACAACCCCGTCGGTGCTGAAATCCGGCTCCATCTGTCTTCCTCCCCTTGTCGAGTAAAGTCCCGCGCACCGCGGCGATGCGCGAGACTTGTCTGGCCTAGAAGCGCCTGTCGGTGCTGCCGGGCACGGTTCCGGTCCTCTCGACGTCGGTGTCGCGATCGACCTCAACCTCGGTCCGGCGGACGGTGTCGTCGATGTCTTCGACATGCTCCTCGGCCGTCTTGGTCACGACGACCTCCTCGACCACTCGGGCGGTCTTGCCGACGACCGCCTCCTCGCCGGTCGCGGTCACATCGATCGTGCGCTCGCGGAATGCATCGGTATCGGTAGTGGACAGGGGCTGATCGACGGCCCGCCGTTCGACGTTGACGTGCTCGTTGCGCAAGCGGATCTGCTCATGCACAGGGGTTTCGCTGATGTAGGAACGGACCCTTACCCCGCCGCGATTAACGTCGCGCTTGCCAACGACAAGTTCTTCCTGCGCAACGGGAATAACGTCCTCGCGCTCGGACCCTAGGGTAGCATCGGTGCGGCTGCCTTCATCGTAAGTGCTCAACTTGCCGCCCGCACCAGGCACGGTCGCCGCATAATCCCATCCTGAAGAGCGCCACTGGCTCGCGCGTTCGTCGATGTCGATCGAGCCGGCGTCTTCCAGCACCCGTACGGCTTCATCGACCCGATCATCATCCACGTCGGCGGTGAGCAACGTGCCTCCGCGGCGCAGGCCTTCCTCGTAGGTGTGGCGATCTTCATCGGGCAGGAAAGCATTTTTAATGGAATCCCAGATGCCGAGATCCTCGTGGGTCGAATAACCTTGGTCGCGATAGCCGCTGCTTGACTGATCATGGACGTGGACATGTTCCGCATCGACATTGGCTGAGAGCAGCCGCGCCTTGGCGGCCTCGGCTTCGGAACGGCTGTCGTACAGTGCAGTGATGGTGCTAGGCATGGTCTTCTCCTTCGCTTGGGTAATGAGTTCGGGGATTCAGCGCGAGATCACGATCAGTTCGGTCCGGCGGTTCTCGAACCGTCCTCCCGCGGTAGCGTTGGTATCGACGGGATCCTGCTCGCCGCCGGACGCCGTCTCGATGCGATCGGGGGCGATGCCTTTTGCAACCAGTGCCGCCTTCACGCTGTCCGCGCGCGCCTTGCCCAGGGTGACGTTTGCAGGCTCGGCGCCTCTATCGTCCGCGTAGCCGGCGATCCTGACCTTTGTGCCCGGATATTTCGCAAGCGTCGTTGCGACATGGCTGATCTCGGCAGCGTCAGCGGCGCGAATGTCGCTCTTGGCACTATCGAAATTGAGCTTTTCGAATGTGAAGGTGCGTGGAACCGGTTCGTTCCCGCCAAGATAGGGCGCAAGGGCAGACGTGCCCAGCGCCGCCGAGGCGCCCGCGCCAGGCGTGGACGCGACGATTTCGCCAGAACCGTTTGCCGCGGCCGCCGCGTTATCGCCGCTATCGGTCGCAAGACCGTTATCGATCTCATTGTTCCTATCGCATCGGCTGAGCGCAAATAGCAGCGCGAGAAGGCCAAGCGCCAGGAGCAGCCAGGGTAGCCAGCTCAGGCTCTTTTTCTTCTCGATGTGGATGTGGCTGGGCGCTCCGTCCCGCCGGTCGTCCGGTCCTGCCATCACGTCTCTCCTTCGGCTCGTAGATCTTCGCGCTCGATCTCGACCCGCGTGCGGCGCAGAGTTGCCGACAATTCGACCGGTTCCTGCGAGGCATGACGCCGCACATGCAGTTCCTCGACCACAAACAGCCGCTTTTCAACCACGAGGCGCTCCTCGACCACGGCGATGATGGTCATGTCGCCCTCCGTCCGAATGGCGGGCGCTTGCGCGACTTCGCGCTCAGTTGGCACGCGGACGACCTCGATCTGTTCACGCAGCACCTCATCACGCAGGATGACCTGCGCCTCCTCGGGCAGCGTCCGGACACTGACTCGCTCGATGTCGCGCCTGCGTTTGGCAACACGGGCTTCCTCGCTGATTACTGGTAAAGTGACGTCGTTCGACATCTCTGACCCTCGTTGAACCGCCCTTACCCGCGTCCGGAACAGCGCGTTCCGTAAGGTACGTTGTAGACGGTGCGCTTACTGATGTAGGTTATCCAGTAGGCGCTCGAGCGTGTTGATCCGGCGATGGATTGAGCGCCTACTAAGGTCCTGGGCAGTGCCGTCCGGAAGCCTTGCCGACCAGCCATAAAGAATCCGGGCGAGTCTCCGCTCATCCCGAAGCCAGTTGTGGGGTATTTCAAGCGGGATTAGACAGTGGACGATCTATCAAAGAAGCGCAGTTTCTGGCTGCTGCTCAGCGCCATCGGGATGGCGGTGCTGATCCTGATTGGAACCATGATCTACACCAGCATCGAAGCACCCGCGCCTGCCGCTCGGACCTCTGAGGGCGCGCCTCCCCCAAGGGGTGAACCGATGCGCCCTGCCGACTAGGGCAGATCAAACCAGCACGCGTGACCGCTGGGGCAATGTCAAAATAAGTGCATCGACTGTTAGGAGATGGCTGGTACGCAAGATGCAGGTCGGGTCGTTGCATGCCAGCCCATTTCACAAATCCCCCTTTCGTGTCCGCGCTATAATGTTGTTTGCGTCGAGGGCGAATTGCAACGGCCGTTTGAAGGGAAAGAGGTAGGCCTGATCGGACATCCATGCGGTTACCTTATATTTCCATTTCTGGGAATAGCGGCATTGGCATAGGGGCGGGTGGCTCCACTACATTGGGATCATAGGTCGATATAGCCGCCCACTCTATGCGCCAATCCACCTGTGCGCTTCCATGATGACATTGAACGATCCCAGCCCCATCGCGCGCCACATCAAAGCGGCATTGAAGATCATCATTATAGGAGCCGATCAGCAGGGTCCCGTCGCTTAGGCCTACAAGGAACCTGTCATCATCTTCATAGGGGACAGGCAGAACTGTCTCTATGTCCCCCGTCACCCTGATCCTTATGCTATCCCGGATCGCTTCAATCCTGACGCCCATCAGAATCACCTTTCCTACTTAAGAACAAATAGGGAACATATCTGACAGGAAAGGAGTCGCGCAATGGTTATTATCGATGGTTCATTCTTGATGGGTGTGGCGGCGATCCTCACCAGCATGGCGGCTTTAGTGAGGGCCATCCGGGTTCGGAAGCGGTAAGCGGAACAAAACAAATTTCGTCAAGCAGCCTGAATTAGATCGCGTCGCTCATTCACATCATCTGCGATCGGGTCATCGACCATGACGATATGCTGCGCTCTATCGGCCGCATGGACTTTGCCGTGGCGCCTGGACGGGGCGACGGCGCGAAAATTGGCGGTGGTCCAGATCCGCGCGATCCGAGCTGGCCAGTGCGAGGCCGGACGCTCGCATCGCCACCCTTCGGAACGCGCGACGAACAGGACGAGATATTGCGCATCCGCAGTCATGACTTTCGTTAAGCGCTAATCGGCCGTGAGGCGCCTTTCAAACCGAGTGCGCCTGCCGCCTTATCATCCAGAAGGGACTATTAAACCTCCCCGCACTGTCGCCCGATGGCCTGCGGAGTATCGTTTCAGTTCAGCGGCGAAGCCTCCAACCACTCTCACGATCTCATGCCCCATCAGCACTAGTGACATGCGCCTCCTTTGCTGCTTGGATTGCTCTCATGAAGCCCGCCCTCCTGTTTTCGCCTCTGCTCCTGACCATCATGGCCGCTCCTCCCGCCTTTGCGGAGTCGGACGGGCCGACCCGGTGGAAGGCGCAGGCAGCGCAGGTGACCATAAAGCGGGATGACTGGGGCATCGCGCATATCCATGGCAAGAGCGACGCGGATGCGGTGTTCGGGATGATCTATGCGCAGGCTGAAGACGACTTCAACCGGATAGAGCGCAACTATCTGACCGCCCTTGGACGGACGGCCGAAGCCGATGGCGAAGCCGCCATCTGGCAGGATCTGCGCGCTCGCCTCTACATGGATCCGGCGAAGCTGCAGGCGAGCTACAGGGCGGCGCCTGCCTGGCTCAGGAAGCTGATGGATGCATGGGCAGACGGGCTCAACTATTACCTCGCCACCCATCCGGAGGTGAAGCCCGCCGTCATCACGCACTTCGAACCCTGGATGGCGCTCAGCTTCACCGAAGGCAGCATCGGCGGCGACATCGAACGCATTCCTCTCGACGACCTCAAGGCCTTTTATGGCGCGCCGGACGGCAAGCCGCTGGCCATGGCAGAGCAGGATCCGGAGCCGCGCGGCTCAAACGGCTTTGCCATCGCGCCGTCCAGAAGCGCAAGCGGCAAGGCGCTCCTCTGGATCAACCCGCACACCAGTTTCTTCTTCCGTTCCGAACAGCAGGTTCAAAGCGATGAAGGCCTTGACGCCTATGGCGCGGCGACCTGGGGCCAGATTTTTATTTATCAAGGCTTCAACCAGAGCGCGGGATGGATGCACACGTCGAGCACCGTCGACGCCGTCGACATGTTCCTGGAGGATGTGCGCCGCGAGCCGAATGGGTCCTACACCTACCGCTATGGCCTGAAGCGTCGCCCGGTCAGTAGTACAACCATCACCCTGTCCTGGCGCGGTGCTGACGGGCAAATGGCGCGACGGACTTTCACGACCTTCGCCACGCATCATGGCCCGATCATTGGTCTGAAAGATGGTCGTTGGCTTTCCTTCGCGATGATGGATCGCCCGGTCCCCGCCCTTGAACAATCCTTCCTGCGGACGAAGGCGCATGATTATGCGGCATTCATCAAGGTGGCCAAGCGCAAGGCCAATTCCTCCAACAACACGATCTTTGCCGATTCGAAGGGAACGATCGCCTATCTGCATCCTCAATTCATCCCCCTGCGGGATGACCGGTTCGACTATATGAAGCCCGTCGACGGCGCCGACCCCGAAACCGACTGGAAGGGACTAACGCCGCTCGACAGGGTTCCGCATCTCGTGAACCCTGCCGGTGGGTGGATCCAGAACACCAACAACTGGCCATGGTCCGCGGCCGGCAAGGACAGTCAGAAGGCGTCCGACTTCCCCCGCTACATGGACATGACGGGCGAAAATCCGCGCGGGGATCATGCCGTGGCCCTGCTCGACACTGGCCGGCCCTTCACGCCCGACACGCTGACGGCAGCCGCGTTCGACAGCTATCAGCCGGCTTTCGCACGGATGATCCCGCCGCTGGTCAGCGCCTGGGGCGCCCTACCCGCCGGCGACGCTCGCAAGTCGGCGCTGAGCGGACCGATCCAAGCGCTCGCCACCTGGGACTATCGCTGGGGCGCCAATTCCGTGGCGAACAGCCTGGCTTGTCTGTGGGCGGAAGATCTGCGGCAATGGGTGCTCGACAATAGCCCGGGCGAACCTCGCACCCTCTACGATCGCATGGCCGCCGTCCCGGCAGACACACAGCTTCGTCTGCTAGTCGCCGTCGTCGAGAGGCTGGAGAGGGATTTCGGCAGCTGGCGGACCCCTTGGGGCGATATTAACCGGTACCAGCGCCTGACTGGCGCCCTTGCGCAACCGTTTAGCGACAGCCTCCCAAGCATGGCAGTGCCGTTCAGCTCCGCACGATGGGGCTCGCTTGCCTCGTTCGGCGCCCGGACATGGCCGGGGACGAAGCGCCTATATGGGACCAGCGGCAACAGTTTCCTCGCCGTCGTGGAGTTCGGCAGACGCGTGTCGGCCAAGGCCATCAGCGCCGGGGGCGAGAGCGGCGAGCCCGCCTCCCCGCATTTCAATGATCAGGCCAGGCGTTTCATCCATGGCAATTTGCGCCAGGTCTATCTCCATGCCGATGAACTCGAGGGGCATATCGAGCGTAGTTACCGGCCCGGAGAATGACGGCCGCTGGGAGCGTGTGCTCAGTCGGCTTTGAAGCACAGCACCGCAGATAGCGGACATTGCGAGCGCGGAACAGTTCCTGAACCTCTCTGTTCATCTGGCTAACCAGTGCCGATTGCCATTTGCTTGTGCCGGAACAGCTTCAGGAGAACAGAATGCCCGCAGCGATCGATGCGCTGATCATTATATGTCCCACCTGCACGGCGGCGAACCGGGCGCCACGCGACAAGCTGCGCGCCAACGGCAAGTGCGGCAAGTGTCGCGAGCCCCTATATAGAGGCGCGCCGGTCACGCTCACCATCGACAATTTCGACGCGCATGCGAGCCGTTCGGATATTCCGCTGCTCGTCGAGTTCTGGGCGAGTTGGTGCGGGCCGTGCCGGCAGATGGCCCCGGCATTTGCGGGGGCTGCCCGACAGCTGGAGCCTGAGATAAGGCTGGGCAAGCTCGACACCGAGGCCGAGCAGACGATTGCGGCGCGCTACGGCATCAGGTCCATCCCGACCATGATCCTGTTCAAAGGCGGACGTGAGATCGGGCGGCAGTCTGGCGCGATGCCCGAGAGTGCGATCGTCGGCTGGGCCCGCGCGACGGCGGGAACCTCTTGAACGAGACAGCTCCTCACCAACTTCGTTGGTCCCTCAGACGTCGCCGATCCTGACCTCCAGATGATTGAGGCCCCGCCGGGGATGGCGGGGCCTCGAAGGGAGCCGAACGGATCGAGCGGGGGGCAAAGATCATCGCGTCCGGCACAGCATCAACAGCTGGCCGGATCGCCGGTTCCCCAGGATCGCGCTCAACGCAGCATAGCGTTGATTATTATCCAGCGGATTTTGAGAATGTTCGTCGGCAGGTTTGCCCTGCGGAGCCCCGCTACCCCTGTGCGGCTAGCAGCGTGATCGTGCTATTGTCGCGTTCGCCGCTGAACCACCGCTCCAGGGCGGCGCTGAACAGGTCACCACCACCTGCCGCTTCGAACAGCGTCATTGAGGAGCGAAGCTTCATGGCGTCCGTCTCCCCAAACACACAAACGACATTTCTGCTCTGCGGCAAGTCCTGCAGCGCCCGCACGCATTCTCGCAGGCGTTCCCCCAGTGACAGGTGCGCGAGATAGGCGCGGGCCTCATCCAGCGACACTATGGCATAGTGCTCCGCCGTTGGGCTGCGACCCAAGCCGGCCAGTTGTGGGAAGACAAACCACATCCAATGACTGGTTTTTCGGCCTCGCCGAAGCTCCCCCAAGGCGGATGGGAATGTGCCCTGCTGCCCGTCGAGGAAGCGCTGAAGATTATACTGATTGGCCACCACGTGAAGACGCGTGGTGATGGTTCCCGTTCCTATTGGGCCAGGTTCCCTTTATTATTACTGGCGTGGATGGCGGTTGCCGTGCCGAAGCATGAACGGAACCACTTTTCGGTTTCGCTGATCATTTTCAGAAGAGCGAATTCGCAACCGATCTAAGCAATGACAAACTGAAGAACCTCGTTGTCGAAGTGACCGGCAAAGAACCTAACGACGGCCCGGTGACTGCGATCGTCAGCAGCTTCAAAGCGTGCAAGCAGCTCGCGGATTTCGACGGCGCCGCCATTGCGGAAAAGGAACGCGTCCAACCTCTCGACATTTCGAAGTCACTTGTGAGGCACGATGCTAGCAAGCAGCACTCGCCGCAATATATACGCATCGGATACACCGTCAACGTCGATCTACCAGGAACAACAAACGTTGAAGTTAACAACGGGTTCTTCGATCTCCGCCAACCCGGCTTCGATATCGCCGAAGCCGCCGAGGCGGATCGCGTCCCAATATTCGCTGCGATGATCGAACTCGACCCCCGCGAAAGCCTGATCATTGACTTTGAGCGAAGCCAGCTGGCGCAGCATTGCGGCAACGCCGCGATGATCGGGCTGATCGACAATCTGCTTCGCCAGCGTCTGAATAGTGGCGGGCTTGCCCCGACGGGGCTTAGTGCAACCTTGCGCCGCATCCTCGATGAAGGAATTGGTGAAGCCGGATGCGGTGAACCCTTTGCTCGTTGCGCCGATGAACGCGGCCGCGGCGCTGGCGAGCTCTCCGGCGTTGCCGGCACCCGTGACCATGGCGTCGACCAGCGTATCGAGGTGACGGCGGGTATGTCCCTCCCACAACGGCAGACGCCGCCCGTACATGCTGCGGCAGGCGCGGGTGACGTGATTGTGGCGGGCAAGGATCAGCAGCGACGACGCGCGCCGTTCCGCCGCATAGGCCGACTGCGCGTCACTCAGCTGGAAGCCTTGCGCATTTCTGGCGACATTCTCGGCGATCGTCACCGTCACGCTTTGCGGCAGCTGCCCGCGCAGGCTGAGCTGGCCGCCAGCCTTGAGTGTCTGGCGCGCTTCCAGCGTCCAGGCTCCCAGATCATTGCACCCTGAGGACCAGCGGTGGGGAGTCGAGAGCTCGGCGAATGAATCGGCGGCCGACACAATGCCGGCCCAGTCGCAAGGGGGCGCGGCAGCGGTCGCGAGATCGTCCTTGTAAATATGCTGCATCGGATCGCCGAAAATGCGCACCCGCGCGCCTTGCGCCTTCAGTGCCATCACCAGCGCATGCTGATCGGCGCTCGAATCTTGATGCTCGTCGCAAATGACTGTAGGGTAACGTTCGGCGAGCGCCCGTGCGATCATCGGATAACGGGCAAGCAGCCGCGACACTTTAGCGGCGGCAATTTTGTAGCCGTCCTTGGTCTTGCGGGTCCAGGCAGCGACATCGGACGGCAGCCCGACCCCGGCATGATACGCGGTTGCGATCTGCGCGATCAGGCTGTCGATTGTGCGGATCTCAACATGGCGCCCGCGATCCGAGGTGCGCTCGGCAAAGACACCGCAAGCCGCGTGCGTATGGGTGATGATCAGCAATCGACCGCCAGGCGACGCGGCGTCGCGTGCATAGTCGGCGCCCTGATGCGTCTTGCCGCAACCGGCCGGCGCCTCAATGACGACCATCGGCGCCTTCGACGTGGTCGGCGAGGGCCTGAACCCGCTGCTCGTCAGCCAGATGGCGAAGGGCGACACTCAGGATCAGAAGCTGTTCGCGCTGAGCATAGCACCCGTCAGCCGTCACCTTCAGCTCAATCACCATGCCCGCCCGCCACACGCATCCGAACGGTCGCAGCGGGCCAGATCGATCGCCTTCCTCGGCTTCGGCGTCCTCGCCGCCAGCTGCCTCAAGCGGCATGCGGACGGCGCGGTCGTCGAGCTGCGTGTGCCGGAGAACGGCTTCATAAGTCAGAACGTGCCGTTGACTCCGCTGCGCACTGGCTCACTCAGCACCCGCACGACGCATCCTTTCTTCCTGCGCCTCATTCAGGAGACGCTCGACGCTGCGGGACTTCGGGTCCGCATCAACAACCCCTACGAGCATCAGACCAAGGGCGAAATGCTGCGCGGATGCACTGACCCGGCCTTACTGGCGCAGCTGGTGGACCGTTCGACGAGCTGCGGTCGCTACTCGCGCACTGGGTTCCAGCATTGCGGGCGCTGCGTGCCATGCCAGGTGCGGCGCGGAGCATATCTCGCCTGGGGGCAGCCGGATACCACGCAGGGCGGATACAAATACGGGCCGCTAGGACAGAACGATGTTCGCCATGCGCGCTTCGACGACGTACGCTCCGTGGCGATCGCGATCGAGACCGTGCGTCGCCAGGGACTGGACGCGCTCATCGGCGGCTCAATGAACTGGCAGCTGCTCGGCGATCCCGCCCCCTATCGGCAGGTCGTGCAGAATGGCATTGCGGAACTCGCCGCCCTGCACACGAACCTGAGGATCCCTTGATGACTTTCACTGCCACATTGACCTGTATCCCGAGCCGGCGAAGATACTCGAGGACGTCGATTCGCATGGGACCTATGTGCTGGCGGTGACGACGACCCCGAAGGCTTGGCGCGGAACGAGGAAGCTGGTCGGAGACCGCAAACGCGTCCGGGTGGCTCTCGGCCTCCATCCCGAGTTGGTCGCGCAGCGCCACACCGAGGTAGCACTTCTCTGCGGACTGCTTCCGGAGGCGCGATATGTCGGCGAGATAGGCCTCGACGGCAGCCCCGCTCACCGGGAGTCGATGGGCATCCAACGCGAGGTCTTCCACCGGATTCTAGACGCCTGCTCAGACCAAGGCGGGCGGATCATGACGATCCATTCGCGGAGCGCAGCGACGCTCGTCCTCGACGCGCTGGAGCTTCGTCCGCGCGCCGGGGTGCCGATCCTGCACTGGTTCAGCGGCACCGCTCGCGAACTCGACCGTGCGATTGCCATGGGGTGCTGGTTCTCCATTGGGCCTGGGATGCTGAGGTCCCGCAAGGGGCGCGAGCTTGCGTCCTTGATGCCATTGGATCGCCTGCTCACCGAGACCGATGCGCCGTTCGCGCGGGACGGGGACCAGCCTTTGATGCCGTGGCATGCCTATGACTGCCTTCCGGAGCTGGGCACATTGACCGGCATAGACTCTCTTGTGCTCGCCCGGCGGATCAGAGAAAATCTAAGGACTCTGCCGATGGCACTTCAAGCTAGGACAGCTGCCTGAGGACCGAGCTGCCGCCTGTCGGCGCACGAGGGTGCGGGAAATGAACAAACGGCAGAAGCTGAAGCGACGGAATGGTAGCGAATGTCCGACAACGGGTCTTTTGGAGCCCTATCGCCAACCTGGACGAAAGTCTGCTTTGGCATTCGCTAACCCAGAAACCGCCAGTCCGTTAACTGCCCAGTTCCAGCAATGACGGGATCTGCGCAGTATGTCCGCTTCTAGGAGACTGAAGCGAAAGGCTGAACGGCAAAGAAGGGTCGATGGCGGCTCCGGGCTGACGCGCAAATGGCAGCCGTTTAGCGCTTTGTGCCGATCTTGAAAGCTGCCGCCCAGCAGCAGGATGAGAAGACGGAGCCAGTCGTTCTATTTGCGGCACATTCGTGGTGATGTCATTGAAGTGGCGTTCCCACATTCACCAGCAAGCCCTCCTGCTCCGGCGGCGAAACAAGCGTGGAGCGACGCACATCAGAGCCTGGGAGAGAATCCCACGCCCGTGGGGGACCGGTCATTATGTTGCGTTGACCGCAACACTGTCCCGAATAACGCGCTAACCGGGCAAAGGTGCGCAAGGTAAGGAGCGGTCGACTTTGTGGGGGATCAGATGAAACATCTTTTACTACTTACGGGCATGTGGGCTACAGGCGCGGCTGCCCAAGAAGTACAGCCCCCGTTAGATGAGATTGTCGTGACCGGCACGCGATCAGCAGGACGCACGGCGCTCTCCAGTTCGGCGCCAGTGGATGTGGTAGACGCCGCCGCACTTGAGAGCACCGGCTATCCAGACCTCAGTCGCGCCCTCAACTTCCTGCAGCCGTCGATCAACTTCGCGCGTGCCGCCACCACCGCAAGCGCGGCGAATACCCGGCCGATTACGCTGCGCGGTCTCTCGCCCGACCAGACGCTGGTGCTGGTCAACGGCAAGCGGCGCCACGCCAATGCGGTGCTGAACGTCAACAACAGTATCGGCCGCGGCTCGGCCGGCGTGGATCTCGACACGATCCCGGACACCGCGATCGCGCGGATCGAGGTGCTGCGCGACGGCGCGGCGGCGCTCTACGGCTCGGACGCGATCGCGGGCGTGGTCAACATCATCCTCAAATCGAACGACCAGGGCGGATATGGCGAAATTCTGGCCGGAATCACTGAGCAGGGCGACGGCGAGAATGGGCGCGCGAGCGCAAGCATCGGCCTCCCACTTGCCGGCGGCCACGTTACGCTCACAGCGGTAGCGCGGCGCCAGAAGCCGACCAACCGTGCATTTGTCGACCAGCGCTTCGACCGGATCACCTACCGCATCGGCGATCCCAAGACATCGCTCGGTAGCGCCGCCATCGACGCTGCTCTGCCGATCGGCAATGCCGAACTCTATGGCTTCGCCACCGTCACGCGCAAAGTCTCCAACAACGGGGCGGGCTTTCGCGTGCCCGGCTTCTCGCCGGTTTTCCCGAACGGCTTTCTACCGATCATCGAACCTCGAATTTGGGACGTCGGCGGCACGGCTGGCGTGCGCGGGACCATCGGGGCCATTCGCGCCGACCTCAGCCAAACCTATGGCTACAACAAGGCAGACTTCCGCGTCTTCGATACCGCCAATGTGTCCCTCGGCGCGGCGAGCCCTACGCAGTTTGACTCCGGCGGGGTCACCTACCAGCAGCATGTGACCGACCTCATGCTGTCGCTGCCGCTCGAGGGCGTACTCGCGGGAGGCAATGTGGCTGCGGGCGGACAGTATCGGCACGAAAGCTACGCCATCCGGTCAGGCGAGCCGAGTGCTTATTCTGGGCTCGGCGCGGACGGATTCCCCGGCTTCAACCCACGCAACCCCACGGATACCGGGAGGGACGCCTATGCAGGCTTCCTTGATGTTGAGCTGCGGCCGATCGAGGCGCTGCTTTTCGGGGGCGCCGTCCGCTACGATCATTACGACGATTTCGGCGGCAAGGCGACGTGGCGCGGCACCGCCCGGCTGGATGTTGCGGAAGGCTTCGCAGTGCGCGGGACGATCGGCACCGGCTTCAAGGCTCCTTCGCTCCAGCAGCAATATTTCAGCGCGGTGCAGGGCGCGACCAGCGCGGGCCAGCTTGTCACCGTCGCCACGCTGCCAGTGGCCGATCCGGTCGCACGCGCTCTCGGCGCGATGGAGTTGAAGCCGGAGCGATCCCGCAACATAACCGCCGGCCTGGTGATCGGCCCGCTTGAAGGCTTTTCCTTCACCGCCGATTATTTCCACATTCGCATCCGCGATCGGATCGCGCTTAGCGAGCAACTGGGCGGCGCTCCAGTGACAACCGTGCTGCGCGCGGCCGGCATCACCGGCTTTAGCCAGGTCCGTTTCTTCACCAACGCAGTCGATACCACCACCCGCGGCATCGAGTTGACCGCACGTTGGCACGGACAGCTCGGGCCCCGGACGCGGCTGACGGTGGCGGCAGGCTATGGATGGTTCGACAGTCGCCTGGACCGGCTCCAGCCCAACGCGACCTTACCGACGCTGCCGCTGCTCAGCACCAAGTCGATCCTGTTCCTTACCGAGGCGCAGCCGCGCGCCAAGGGGACACTTCAGGTCGATCTCAGCCATGGGCCGGTGGACTTCGGGATGAACTTCACCGCGTTCGGCACCTATCGCTCCGCCCCGCTCGTGGCCACGCAAACTTTCGGCGGCAAGGAGTCACTCGACCTGTCCGCCGGTTATGCGATCAATAAAGCCGTGCGGTTCGGCGTCGGCGTTCAGAACCTGCTGAATCGAAAGCCCGACCAGATCCTCGATCAGGTGACGGCGATCGCGGCAACGGGCGGCAGCTTCCCGACGGGCGAGGAGACGCCGCTAGGATTGAACGGGCGCAGCTACTATGCGCGCATTTCCGCGCGCTTCTGAGATGATCGACCGTCGTCGCATACTCGCTAGCGCGCTTGCGCTCGCGACCTTGCGCTTCCTTGAAGGAGGCGCGCGCGCCCAGATCCGCGACACGACCCCACGGCTGACTGGAGACCCGTTCGCGCTCGGAGTCGCCTCCGGTGATCCACACAGCACCGGAATGGTAATCTGGACGCGGATCATGGGGCTGAACACGGACGTCGCGGTCGCCTACGAAGTGGCGGAGGATGAAGGCTTCCGCAGGATCGTCCGTTCCGGTCGCGCGCTCGCGCCAATGGCGCGCAGCGGCTGCGTGCATGTCGAGATCGAGGGATTGCGCCCCGGCCGTCCTTATTTCTACCGCTTCCATCTGGCGGGGGCGGTCAGCCGCACTGGCCGATTGAGAACGGCGCCCCTCGCGCCGGACCATGCGCGCCTCGCGCTCACGGCCTGCCAGCACTGGGAGCAGGGCTGGTTCACGGCCTATCGCGACATGATTGCGCAAGCGCCGGACGCAGTCATCCAGGTGGGGGACTATATTTACGAGAAATCGTTCGGCAGTGGTCCGGATGTGCGCTCGTTCGGCACGCCGGACCCGACCACGCTGGAGGAGTATCGAGCGCGCCACGCGCTCTACCGCACGGATCCCGATCTCGCGGACGCGCACGCAGCGCTACCGTTCATCGTTACATGGGACGATCATGAGGTGGAGAACGACTATGCCGGCGGCGAGGGCGTCGCCACAGTGGATCCGGCGACGTTCGCACGGCGTCGGGCCGCGGCTTACCAAGCCTATTTCGAGCATATGCCGATCGCACCCTCCCGCCTTCGCTCCAACGGCGAGGTGCGACTATACCGGCGCTTCGGCTGGGGGGACCTGCTCAGCCTGCATGTACTCGACACGCGCCAGTATCGCACTCCGCATCCTTGCGAGTCGCCGCGAGAGAGAGGCGGTCGGGTCGCGAACGGGTGCGGCGAGCGGCGAGCGCCTGATGCGACCATGCTCGGCCGCCCGCAGGAGGCGTGGCTGGCGGATGGCCTGGCTCGCGAGCATGCCCGCTGGTCGCTGATCGCGCAGCAGACGCTGTTCGCCCGGCTGCACCTGCCGGGTGGACCGGACGCCGCCTATACCGACATCTGGGACGGCTATGCCGCTAATCGCGGCCGACTGATCGAGGCATTGACTCGGCCGAACGTGCGCAATCCCGTGCTCCTGGGCGGCGATGTCCACTCCTTCTGGTTGAACGGCATCAAAGGCGATCCCGAGCGGCCGGATTCGCCGACCGTCGCGACCGAGATTGTGACCAGCTGCCTTGCGTCCCGCAACGGCCCGGAGGACCTGTTCGCGCCCGCCAGGCGGCTGAACCCGCACGTCCGCTTTCTCGACAATGCGCATGCCGGATACACGCTGATCGACGTCCATCGCGAACGCTTGTCGATCGATATGCGGGCGGTCGACGACCTTACGGACCTGTCAAGCAAGTGCCAGTCACTGGCACGCTACGCTGTGGAGGATGGCCGGCCCGGCGCTGTCGTCTGAGCGATGGCCGCGCCAGTCCGCGCGTGCACCCAGGCACCTAGGAAGGCGACGACACCCGACGTAGCGAGGAGGACAGGAACGGCGACGGCGAGCATATCGCCAAGTGCTTGCGCCCGACCGTCGAAATCGCTCGCCAAACCCACCAGCCAAGGGCCGAGCGCGAAGCCGAACAGATTGATGACGAGGACAGCCGCGCCATGCTGGCGTCCGCGCAAAGCGGCTGGGGTGATGTCCTGCAATGCGGCTGGGCCGGTCGCGTGGGCCGCCGCGAGCAGGAACAGGGTGGGAAACAGCAGAGCACCGGCGTGCAGCCCGTTCGGGATCGTGAAGACTAGCATCGCGGCGAGGCCGCCGCAGAGGGCTGCGCCGGCGAGTACAACAAGCCGGGGCATGCCGAACTTTTTAAGAAGCAGATCGCTGGCCGCACCGGCTGCTAGCGTTCCGGACGTGCCGCCGATAAGCACTGCTAAGCCGAACAAGGAACTGGCTGCCGCGCTGCCCCACCCGTGATCGCGCATCAGCCAGCTGACCGTCCAGCCAAGCAGGATCTGCCCCGCGCTGGCAGTGCAGAGCATTGTCGCCAGCACGATCAGGATTGCTTGCCAATGGGAGCGGAGATGATCCGCGGCTGCGGAACCCCCATGAGGAGCGCTGGGCTGATGCGGCGGATCGGGTACGCCGCCGAGCAGAGCCGCCACGAACAGGCCGATCCCGCCCACAACCAGGAAGGTCGCCGCCCAGCCTAGGGAGGCCGCGGTCGCGCCGCCGCCGAGCAGCATCAGCCCCGAGCCGAGAAACGGACCGCAAGCAAAGATCGCGATCGTGCGCCCGCTCCGCCGCTGTGGCACAAGATCTCCAATCAAAGAATAAGCGGCGGGCACGAGCGCCGCTTGGCCGAGACCAACCACGAGCCGGGCAGCCGCGAGGTCTTCGACCCCCGTCGCCCAGGCGCCGGCCGCGGTGGCGGCGCTCGCAATGCCGAGGCTTGCCGCCAGGATTCGGACGCGGGAGCCGCGATCCACCAGCCAGCCCCCGAAAAGCGCGAGCAATCCATAGGCGATAGCGAAGCTTGGTCCATGTAGCGCGCCCAGCGCCGCGTCGCTGATGCCGAGGTCCGCGACGAAGATCGGGCCAAGCGCTGCCGGAAGCTGACGCTGGGCGAAGGCGAGCACATACGCCGCCAGCAGCAGGGCGAGAGTCGCTGGCGCCGTGAAAGGTCGGACGAGGGCGCTGGCAAGGGGCATTTCTCTTACTGTCACACAATTGTGACAGGTCCGAAGTAGAACGCCCGGCGTGTTACGGCAGATGCCTCCTCTCGAATCTATTGAGATCTTCGTCGCGGCGGCCGACGGCGAGAGCTTCCGCGGGGTCGCTCGGCGCTTGGCCCTGAGCCCTTCGGCGGTGAGTCGAAGGATAGCGGCGCTCGAAGAGTTTCTGGGGGCCCGTTTGTTCGAGCGGCTCGGCCAGTCGCAGCGGCTCACCTGCGCCGGGGAACGTTACCTCGCCGCCGTCGCGCCCGCGGTTCAGGCGATCCAGCGAGCCGGCAGCGATATCGCCGGCGATCAGAGAGGTTCCCTTAAGCTCGCCGCTTCTCATAGTCTGGCGACGGGATGGCTGATGCCGCGCATTCCGGAGGCGCAGGAGATATTGGGAACTGAGATCGAGCTGCTGCTCAGCCGTGACCAGGAAGTGCTCCGTTCCGGTCTGGCGCATGTGGCGATCTGGGGAGGCATGACGGCGGCGCCTGACCTCGTCGTAACACCCCTGTTCGATGGCGTTGCGGTGGCAGTGGCGAGCCCGGCTGAGGCGGAGGAGGATGCCTGGTCGGACGAGGAGATTGCAAAGCGGCCTTTGCTAAGTGTTCAGTCTCCAAAGAACATATGGCAGAAATGGTTCGCCAGCGCAGACGATCGTCGGCAGCTGCGCCCCCGCGACTACCCGACTGTGCAATTGATGTACGAGGCTGCGGCGGCGGGTTCCGGGGTAGCGCTCGCCATGCCGCTGGTCGCAGAAACATATTTGAATTCGGGGCGACTGGTGCCGGTAGCGCGCGGCTGCCGGCCGATCGGCGCTGCCTACCAGATGTTCCGGCCCAGTAGGGATCCGGGATCGGGACCGCTGATTCGTAGGTTTGAGGCTTGGCTGATCGATGAAGTCAGGGACTCATTGTGGCAGTTCGAAGCGCTTGCGGCTGAGCGATGGCGTTGAAAGCCGTTTGGGCTGAGGACGCTTCGTCGGCTCGCCCATGCACGGCTGCAAGATGGACTAAAGAAAAGCGGCTATTCACTTTTGTGCGTTAGTAATTCCCGGACGGGCATGATCGGCTGGGCACTGTCAAAGCAAACTTCGCCGCGCTCGGCGAGCATGAGCAAGCCTGCTGCCAATCGGTTCAGCTACTTCATCTGTGGACGCCCCAGCGGGTGCAAGCGGTAATTTGAGCACGACGTGGATCGGATGCGGCCATCTGTGCGCGCTCATGTTGCAGCGTTGAATGCTGCGGACCTGAGCGCCTGCTTGGATCGGAATGTCACCGATAGCTGTCCAAAGGGGAGTCCCATGACCTCACTTCATGGGATCGACGTAAATCGGATTACCGATCAGAAGCAGACGGCCGTCACTCCCTCGCACATCTACGCTGATCCAATGGCGCGCACCATTTGAAATCCAATCGAAAACATGAGCGGCAGAACCTTCGCCTATCGGAAGTTGATGCTTCTGTCCGTCGATGAGCAAATCGATAGTTCCCGCCGGGACGCCCTTAACTGAGATCTCGAGCCTGACTTTTGCGCCCTTGCCAACGGATAATGTGCTGCCCATGGCGACCTTGGCACCCCCGCTTTTGGCCCAGAGGTCGAGGATGCGATCATGCGTCCCCTCGACATCCACAAACGCCCTGCCAGCCCGAACACCGTCGAGGAAGCCCTGCGTCGACAGCTTCTGCATATAGACGACCGTCGCGGGCGTGCCGATGGCTCCGGGCTTGTCGGCGGAAATATCCGCATTGTGATTGTCGCTGCCGCCGATGGCGGTGACATGCTGTCCGCTGTCTAGCAGACGGCGCCAGAGACCCAGCCCCTGCAAGCGACTTTCCGCCGAACCGGTCTCCACCATGGTGCCGCCGTTCACCACCTCGATCGCCTGCACCGCGCCGGGGGGAAGGTCGGCAATGCGCCAGCCGCAGCCCATGCAGATTTCGCCCGATGGCGCGCCGGCATGGTTGAGCGACACGATACCGCCCTGTTCCTTCACCGCATCCATCCATTTCGCCGCGTCAGCATAGGTCGGTGCAATGGTACGAAAATCCAGAAAATCCGTCGGGCCAAAGACATTGCTATGGCCGAAAAAGGTCGTCACCTCTCGCCCTGGAAGCAGCAGCATCTTGTCAAACGCCCCTTGCAATCCACGCAAGGTGGCAAAATGCGCTGTCGTGTTGTGGTCGGTCAAAGCAATGAAATCGAGACCCCGTGCCGCCGCGGCCTCGACCGTACGATAGAGGGGGCATGGGATTTTCTCGCCTTTCTGCGAGAGGCATTTGCCGTCGCTGTTGCCGCTGTGCATGTGCAGGTCGCCGCGATACCAGCGCGGCGCGGGGTTGAGTGGCGCTTCCTCGAAGGCGGTAACGGTCGGCGCGCGCTCGATGAAGATGCGGGCCTCGAACGGCGCTTCCACCCCTTCGCGAATATTGGGCACGCCCAATAAGATGTTCCAGCGTCCGGCGGGCAGCGGACCGGGCAGATAGCCCGGCGTCGCCTCCTCTAGACTGAGCGTCATATGATCGCGCGTGCCGCCACTCCATCCCCGGAAGCGTTGCGGGTCGGCAAGGCCCAGATCGATGACCGATTTCTGGTCCTTGCCGCCATAGCTGAACCGGATGGTGACGCGCGTGACGCCTATAGGCAGGTCGAAAGGAACCTGCCGATAATGTTCGTAATCGGCACGGCTTATTGTGCCGGTTATCGTGCGATAGGGGACCGCTTCCGTTCCTGCGGCGGGTGAGGCCGGTTCAACCGGTCGCCCCCATGTGGGCATGGGCAGCGCAAGGCCAAGACTGATGACGGCGGCGGATACGATCCCCTTCCTCACGATCAGAACCTATACATGAGGGCGGCGCGGAAATTCCGGCCGATCAGCGGGCGCGCGATGAAGGTATTGGCCCCGGCATCCGCATTCTGCACTTCACCGGCGCGCGGGTTACCTTCGGTCAGGCCCAGTGAATTGGTGAGATTGTCGACATAGCCATAGAGCGACAGACGTTCCGTCACCTGCGCACGGGCGCTGAGGTTGATGGCGGAATAGCCGGGCAGGCGCACCGAGTTGGCGGTGTCGACATAGCGTGGCCCCTGATATTCATAGGCCGCCTGGATACGCAGGCGATCGTCCAGCAGGTTGACGCCCGGCACGATACGGAGGCTGACCGTGGGAATGCGGATCAGGCGGTTGCCGTCATAGTCGTTCACGCGCTGTGACGAGTCGGTATAGACCAGTCCCTTATATCTCGGATCCTGCAGGGTAAGCGTTGCCGACATGTCGAAGAAGCGCGCCGGCCGCACCGTGCCTTCCAGTTCCAGGCCAAAAGTCTGCGTGTCGGCAAACAGCGCCTCGGTCGTGGATGCGCCGGTGTTCAGATCGAACCGGTAGTTGGTGAAGCCAACATTATTATATTTGGTCCAGAAGCCGGTGGCGTACACATCGAACAGCTGGCTGTTATATTTGAGGCCCACTTCGCCCAGATGCATGGTCTGGGTGATCGGTTTGGCGGTTGGGCTGGTTATGAAGCTGCCAAGGCTGGGCATGCGATTGGCATAGGTATAGCGGGCGAACATACCGGCGCGCGAGGTGAACTGATAGTTCAAGCCCGCCGTGGCGGTCGCATGATTGAAGGTCTTGTCATAATTTGCGGAAAGGCCGCTGCCCGTGATGATCGTCGAGGTGGACGGCGTGCCCAGATTGACCGTTTGTTTCAACGCCACCGATCCGCGCGCGCGCATGCTTTCCCACCGGACTCCGCCGTCCAGACGGAATTTCGGCGTGATCTGCCATTCGTCGGCCAGATAGAGAGCGTGGGTTGTCTGCTCGCCATGCGCATCCTCCCACTCATATCCATATTTGTAGATGCCGTTGGTGTCGGAGAAACTGCGCACCATGTTGCCGGCCGCATCGACCGCGACCAGGCTGAGCAGGCGGGCATTGTCCTGAACATCGAGCAGCGTAGTCGAGGAATAGCGGCTGAAATATTGATCGATGGTAGCGAAATAATAGCCGAAGGTGACGTCGTGAGTGGTCGACCCCATTTCGAAGCGATGCGCGATATGGGTATCGCTCATAAACTCTTTCACCGGCATGGTGATGCCGCGAAGGCCACCATTGATGACGAGGCCGTTACCGTTCTGGTTCGCGGTGTCGTAGATTCCGCCGCTGGTCGTGTACCGCAGTTGCAGGGCGGTCGCGCCCGGAGCCTGCGATAGCAGGCCGGCATTGGCGGTCAGCAGGCTCGTCGCGCTTTGCAGGCTGTTGGGATAGACGCCGTTACGCCGGGTCGTCGTGTCATTGTAGCGCGAGGTGTTGCTGATCTTCCAGCCGTCCACCGGCTCGATCTCGGAATTGGTAGTGATCTGCGTCCTCTTGACCTGCGTTCCGACCATATTGTCGAAATCATAGATGCTGCCGTCGCCCTGAACCATCTTGATATGCGCGGTTTCGGGGCCGGCGACCGTGCCGCTGTGGCCATTGAAGCCGGGCACCGCACGGATTTCGCCGTCGGAATAGGTGCGCATCGGGATGCCGGTGTAGAAGGCGACGATGTCGTCCACGCGCTTCACATCGACGCTAAACTTGGCATTTTCCCACTCGCGAGAGATTGTGGCGCGGATCTGGCCGCCCTTATTGGCAGTGAAGCCAGGATCGCGCACGCCACCTTCGGAACGATAGAAGCCGCCGACAGCAACCTTCCAGTCACCCACCGGCGCGCCGATCCAGAAATCGGTACGATAGAGGCTGTCGGCGCCGAGCGTCATTTTGATGAGGCCCTCCGCCTGATCGCTGACCTTGCGCGGAATGAAGTTGATCGCGCCAGCCGGAGCGTTGGAATAGAAGAGCGAGGCCGGACCGCCACGCACCACTTCGATCCGTTCGATCGTCTCATCGACGCGGAAGGCCTGGTCGGCGTTCAGATAACCGAGCGCTGGATCATGCTGGACCGGGATGCCGTCCTCCAGAAGCTGGACCGAGCCAAAGCCGTCAACCGGCACGCCGCGGGCGCGGACGTTGCCGCTCGCCTCGCCGCCTGACGCCTCGACCCAGAAGCCGGGGACGGACTTTAGCGCTTCGGTCACGCTGGTGGGCGCCTGAAGGCGCAGATTTTCCTCAGTGATGCTGGTGACCGAATAGCTGGTTTCGGCCTTGGTCCGGACGTCGGTGCCAGCGCGGCCAGTGACGACGATGTCGTTTAAATTGCCGCCCTGCGTATCGACGCCACCTTCGGCGGGCTTCTGGTCCTGCGCCAGTGCAGGCACAGCGCCGGCGCACAGCATGGCGATAAGCGATGAGGTAATCAGCAAAGATTTCATGGTCGGTGTCCCCTTCATTCCGTTCCTGAAAGTCCTGGCGCAGACGCAGCAGACTCCGTTCCCGGAAGCGCGATTGCGCGACCGATATGGGCGAATGGCCATGCGTTGAACTGTCGGGGCGCAGACGGTGCCGGCGGCCGCCGCCGCTACTCGAAGCGAAAATATTTTTCCCAGACCCACGATCCGCACCTGTCCGCTTCACTGTCAACCGACTGTAACAACGGCCCCGTAGGGCACGCACAGCCTGCTAATTCCGATGGAGCGTAACGAGACATGTCCATGCTTCGCGACATCGACATCTGGTTCGCCGACCATGTCTTTGCCTTCAATCAGGAACATAGCCGCTATGCTTTGAGCCTCGCGCGCCAGCAGGACGAAGCCGAAGAACTGGTGCAGGAGGCCTATGCCCGGCTGTTTGCGCTGGAGGAGTGGGGCGCAATCGCCAACCCGCATGCCTTTACCATGCGCATCATTCGCAATCTTGCCATCGAACGCTTCCGTCGTGCGGACGTTGTGCGACTGGATCAAGGGGCAATGCTGACATCGCTGGATATCGCCGATCAGGACCCCACGCCCGATGTGGTCGCGATGGACCGGTCGGAACTGAATCATATCGTCCGCGTGATGCAGGACATGCCGCCCCGCATGCGCGAAGCGTTGCATCTGCGGAGAATTGAAGGACTCCCGCCCGCACTTGTAGCGGAGAGGATGAATATTTCCGTCTCCACTGTGGAAACTCATCTGGTCAGAGCCCTCAAGCTATTGGTAGAGCGGCGGGATCGACTGGATGGATCGGCGAAGGCGGAGCAGGCATCTCAATGCGCGAACAGGGAAAGGTTGGAACAAGTCTGAGCGACCAAGCCATCGAATGGCTGGTAGCGCTCGACAATGGTTCCGCCGACACCGACGCGTTCGAGACATGGCGCAATGCCGATCCGCGCCATGCTTCGGCCTTTGCGCAGCTGGCAGCGACGTGGAAACGGACGGCGGATCAGCGCCTGTCTACCATGCTGGACACACCCGCACATCTGGATGAGAAAATCAGCACCCCTGCCCCCCGCGCAATGGTGTCGCGCCGGGCAGTCGCGGGAGGAGTTGTCGGCCTGCTCGGCCTTGCCGGAGCAGGTGCCTTTGTCGCCTGGCCGCGTCGGGCCTATGCCGAAACGGCCGTGGGGGAACGGCGAATCCTCAGCCTGCAGGATGGTAGTCAAGCCATGCTCAACACCGACACGCGCGTGGCGTGGCGGTTCAATGGCGATGGCCGTGATTTCTGGATCGAACGGGGGGAAGCGACCCTGCTGGTAAGGAATGGCCGCTTGCCCTTCCGGCTCTATAGCGACGTCATCGATGGGCGGCTAAGCGCGGGCAAGTTTAGCCTGCGGATCGACCCGGGCGAAGCGCGGTTGCTGGTCCTATCGGGCCGCGCGGCCACCATCTACCGCGACACGCAAACACGGACACTCGATGCCGGCAGCCTGCTGAGCGTCAGCCATGGCGATGTGCATGTCGACCAGCTCTCGCGGGAGGCCCTGTCCGACGCAACCGCATGGGAACGTGGCAAAATCCTGTTCCGAGGCATGACGCTCGATCAGGCGATCGCCGAATATAATCGCTATCTCAAGGTTAAACTGGTGGTGCGCGACTCGGCGCTTGGCGCGACGCGATTGGGCGGCAGTTTTCATACCGCTGATCCCGACGCTTTTCTTGGCGCGCTTCAGGACGGCTTTGGCATCGGTCATCGTCAGGAAGGCGACACCATGCTGCTGTTTCTGACACGCGGGGCATGAAGCCCTTCCAGCGCCCGACACAAAGCTGTCGCGTACGAGCCCCACTGGAGCAGCATGCGTCCGACTCGCGGTCTTTTATTCGTCATTACGTTGCTGGTGGCCGCGCCAATAAGGGCGGAGGCGGCGCCTTCATCCGCTCCTCCCTCCCATTTCAACATTCCTGCCCAGAGCCTCGCTAGCGCGCTCGACCAGTTTGCGCGCCAGACGGGCATGCAGATACTCTACCCTTATGCCTTTGCCGCCGCCCAGCGCAGCCCATCGGTGGAGGGGGCTATGCCGCCTCGCCGAGCGCTGGAGCGACTCTTGCGCGGCAGCAGCCTCAAGGTCATCCGCTTCGCCAACGGTATCGTGACGCTAAAGGCCGTGGCGCAACCAGCCCCGGCGCGGCGTAGCACCCGGCCGACGCGACCAGTTCCCCTTCCTTCCCCGGAAGCACGCCTCTCGCCCCCGATATTGCGGGACATCATTGTCACGGGGCGAGCGCTCCAGACACCGCTGAGCACACCAGAACTCAGCTATGCGATGACCCGGATCGATGCCGAGGCGCTAGCCCGCGCTGGACCGGCATCGACCGCCGACCTGATCAAGCAGATTCCCGGATTCTGGGTGGAAAGCACGGGAGGCGAAGCCAGCAACAACGTCCGGTCGCGCGGCATACCGACCGATGGCTATTCGTCCGTGGCCTTGCTGGAAGATGGCCTTCCCGTCCAATATGACGGCGGTCTAGGCTATCTTAATACCGATCAGATATTCCGCAGCGATGCGACCATCGATCATGTCGAGGCCGTGCGCGGTGGCCCCTCCGCCATCTTCGCCGCCAATGCGCCGGGAGGCAGCATCGACTTCTTGACCCGCAATCCCCTGCAAAAACCAGGTTTGACCCTGTCGGCGACCGGCGGAAACTTCGGCTATGCCCGCGTCGACGGCTATGCGGCGATGCGGCTGACGCCGGAACTGGGCGTTTCGGTCGGGGGCTTCTATCGCCGTGACGACGGCTTGCGCGATCCGGGTTACACGGCCGATCGCGGTGGTCAGGTTCGCGTGGGTCTCCATTATGATGACGGCCCAACGCGCCTGACGTTCAATTTGAAGCATCTGGATGACCAAGTCATCCTCTACCTCCCAGTTCCGCTGCAATTCGATGATGAGGGGAATGTCGGCGCCATCCCTGGTTTCGATCCCTTGTTCGACACGCTGGCCGGGACGGACAACGTCCACGTGACGTTCAAGACGCCATCGGGTCCGCGGGATTTCGACCTGTCGAAGGGAACCCATAGTCGCATTGATTTCTATACGCTGTCCGGCCGGCGTGCATTGGGCGCGAATGCCGCATTAGAGGTGAAAGCGCGGCTGCGCACCGGGACCACATTGCGCAACGGCCTGTTCGCCATCGGGCGCCCGCAGTCGGGAAGCGACTATGTCGCAAGCGTCTGGCCTCATTTGGCCGCCGCCTTTCCCACCGCCGTCGAGACGGAGATACGCCAAACCGATAGCGGCGCGCCCTTCCCTCCCGACAGCAACGGCAACGGCCTCGTCGTGGGCGCCAATCTGCTTTCCGTCCGGTTGCCTATGCGTGAATTCATCGGCGACGCCCGCCTGACCGGCCAGTTGCAGCAATGGGGTCGGCATGATCTGGCTATGGGGCTGACCTATGCCGGCAGCCGGCTGGATTATGACCGCATGATGGGCACGATCCTGCTCGACGTGCGCGGACAGGCACGGCGGCTGGATGTCGTGGCAGTGGATGGGAACGGGCAACAGGTTGGATCGCTGAGCGACAATGGTTTTGTCAGATATGGCTCCCTGTACGACGCTGTGACACTGAAGACCGCCAATTTGGCGCTCTATGCGGCGGATGAGTGGAAGCTGGGCGAGTATTGGCGCATCGACCTGGGCGGACGGTGGGAACAGACGCATATCGGTGGTCGGGTGGAGGGATCGTCAACTGTCGATCTGGGCGATCCCACCATATTGGCCGACGACGCGGTGCTGGCCGGCACGGGCATATATCATCCCGTCGACCGCTATTTTTCAGGGTTTAGCTGGACGGCGGGCGTCAATTATCATCCTGATCGCGACACGGGCCTGTTTCTGCGCTTCACCCGCATAGCCCGACTGCCAAGCGCAACGGAATTTTATGCCAGTCCCGACCGACAGGACCAGGCCATTGTGCCCATCACCATGGCAGAAGCAGGCCTCATCATAGAACGCGGCCATTGGAATATGTCCGCTGTCGCCTTCAGGACGCATTTTGCGCGGCTGCCCTTCACGGATTACCGGTTCGATCCGGCGACGAGCATCTATGTCAGCCAGACATCCATCGCCGACACAGCGGCCATGGGCGTGGAAATGTCAGCCCATGTGAAGTTGCCCGGCCCTTTCAGCATCGATGTGCAGGCGACGCTACAGGACTCGCGTTATCGCAACTTCCGCTACAACGAGCTATCCGACGGGGTTGCCGTGAGTCATGACGTGACCGGTAATCGATTGATCCGCGTTCCGCGCATGGCTCTGCGCGCCAGCCCCAGTATTGACCTGTGGTCCGGGCGCCTGCGGATCAGCGCCGACCTCATCCACTATTCCGCGCGTTACGCCGACGTTGCTAATTCGCAAAGGCTATCCGCCTTTTCCATGATCAACGCACAGATTACTGCCAGGATCAGCGAACATGCAACGCTGACCATCAACGGTACCAACTTGGCCAACAGCCTGGGCCTCACCGAGGGCAATCCACGCATGGGGTCTTTCGATGTGGGAGGGATGTCGTCGCGCTATTTCATGGCCAGACCGGAATTTGGGCGCACAATACGCGCCACAATCGGTCTTTCTTATTAAGATGAAGGGCGCCGTCAGAGCAAATTGGCAGAAGGCTCTGTCAAAGCAAACGACGACGCGGCATCGGTGGCATGATCAAGCCCGCCGGCAACCCGTTCCGCTACTTCAATTCGTCACCTGAAGTGATCCGCCTGGTGGTGATGATGTATGTCCGGTACCCGCTGTCGCTGCGGAACGTTGAGGACCTGCTGTTCGAACGCGGCATCGGCATCTGTCATGAAACGGTCAGGCTCTGGTGGAACAGGTTTGGTCCGCGGTTTGCAGATGATATTCGCCGGCAGCGGATCAGGCGGATGAGAGACTTTCGTCACTGGCGCTGGCATCTTGATGAGATGTACGTGAAGATCAACGGCGAGATGGTATATCTCTGGCGCGCCGTCGATCACGAGGGCGAGATTCTCGAGAGCTACGTCACCAAAACGCGTGATAAAAAGGCGGCTTTGGCGTTCATGAAGAAGGCGCTGAAGCGGCATGGAGCGCCTGAAGCAATAACCACTGATGGACTACGCTCCTACAGCGCTGCCATGAATGAGTTAGGAATCGCGACAAGCAGGAGATTGGTCGCTGGGCCAACAACAGGGTGGAGAACAGCCACCTGCCCTTCCGACGACGAGAGCGGGCCATGCTGCGTTTCAGGCAGATGAAGGCGCTGCAGAAATTCGCCTCGGTTCACGCCAACCTGCACAACCACTTCTCACTGGAACGCCATCTCGTAGACCGACAGACCTTCAAGGAAAGACGCTCCGCCGCCCTGGCGGAGTGGCGGTTGATCGCGAGCTAGCTCACCGCCCCTTCCGGGCCAAAATGCATCCAGTGGAGACGAAGTTCGCATTAGACTAACAGCACCCCTGGAAATATAGTAGCGGGGCTGCCCGCGATGCAGCACGCCGATCGATGATGCGAAGAGCGGAAAATTGTTGATGAAGTTAGCAGTCCCGTCGATCGGGTCGACCCCCCAAAGGAAATCATGGCAGAGGCTGGACCGATGATCGATCTCCTCTCGCTTCGCTACCGCCAAGAGCCGAGCCTGCGGAAGATGGCCAAGTATCTGGGACCGGCATATTCCGCCGCTGCTATCAGGCTCGGCCAAGCTTCGCCTTAAGCTCGTCGATGCGGCGGGACGCCTCCGCTTTGCTGAGGTCATTGGCTGGCAGATCCTCACCGGCTTCCTCACACAGGGTAGTCAAGTAGGACCTTTGTGCGCCCGTTACGGGATCGTCGCCCGACACCCAGTCGTCGGGATCCTTCTCGGTGTTCGAACCGGGATGCTCATCAAGCTTCGGATTGTGGAATTCTTCAGACATGGCGGGACCTCTCGTTCAGTCTTTGTTCCCAGGGGAACCCAGACCCCTAGGAGTTGGTTCCCAAAATCATACCACCACGACACCATCGCGTGCTCTGCGAGTTATGAGGATTGGGGCTGAAAAAGGAGAGGATATGCTCCGCGGAGACTAGTCGAGCTATACCGACAAGCAGAAGCGCAAAGCCGACCACGTCGATAGGAGCTATGAGAAGCGAGGCGTGCCGAAAAAGGAAGCCGGCAACCGCGTCTGGCGACGGTGAACAAGGAATCCGGCGGACAAGGAGTCGGGATCGGGCCGTGGCAAGACGGAAAGCCAGGAGAGTTCGCGCAGGGGCCAAAAGGTTGGCCACCACTCAGAGTGTGGAGAAGCAGTCGGCCGCTACCAACAAGGGGTCGGAAATGCGCCACCGGCAAGGGAATGAATGAGCCATGTCGATTCACAAGATGATCGCGCTCCACCCCGATGTGGGTAACGACTTCAACGAGACGTTGGCGACGGCCGCGCGCCATGCGATGTTCTGCGCCGAAATGTGCACGTCCTGTGCCGATGCCTGCGCGGCCGAGGCGATGGACATGCGTCAGTGTATCCGCTCGTGTCTCGACTGCGCCGATGTCTGTTGCGCGGCCGCGCGGCTCGCCGTGCGTCGTACCGGCCAGAATATCGAGGCGCTGCGGATGATGCTCGAGACCTGCGCACGGGTCTGCGATCTCTGCGCCGAAGAATGCGCCGGGCATGATCACCAGCATTGCAAGCTGTGCGCAGAGATGTGCCGCGAATGCGCGCGGGATTGCCGAGCGGCGATCCCGACGGTCCAGTGACGGCGGGAGTGGACGATGGCTGTCACAGGATGGATGCTCGATAGGAAAGAACGCGAAGAGCTGCTCGAACGGTTTCCACCCGAATGGCCTGACGTGATCGCTGACCACATCACGCTCGATGCGGAGGCCGGCGAGGACGACGCGCCGCCCGAAGCGGAACAGGCCGAGATCGTCGGCGGCATCAATGACGGCCAGGGCCTGCAGGCGATGGTGGTCGCAATAGACGGCTCCACCGACCGGTCCGACGGCAGCACCTACCATATCACTTGGTCACTCGACCGCGCACGCGGCAGGAAGCCAGTGGAAAGCAACGATGTCATCGCAGAGCGCGGCTGGCGCCCGCTCGATGATCCGGTGCCGATAACGATCAGGCCGGCGCGGTTCTAACGATGCAGCTTTACCTCGACTGCGACGGCGTGCTTGCCGATTTCGACCGGGCTGCGACGCAACTCCTGGGAATGCCGCCGCGCGCCTTTGAGAAGCGGCACGGCATCGGAGCGTTCTGGCGCGAACTCTCCCGGCATTCGAACTTCTACGGCTCGCTCCCGCTGATGCCTGACGCGATGCGCTTGTTCGAGGCGGTCCGGCATCTCGATCCCGTCATCTTGACAGGTCTTCCTCGCGGCAAATGGGCAGCGCCGCAGAAGGTGCGTTGGGCTGCCGAGCATTTTCCCGGAACGCGCATCCTGACCGTGATGGCGATCGATAAGCGTAATCACGCGCAGGACGGTGACATCCTTGTCGATGACCAGCTAAAGCACGCCCATCTTTGGGAAGAAGTCGGCGGCATCTTCATCCATCACCAGGATGCCGACAGCACGATCGCCGCGCTAGCCGAGCTTGGCGTGTCGGTCCGTGGCATCGACACGGCCACGATGCCCACCAGCACGATGCCCACCAGAAAGCGAACGGGAGATGCCCGTGGCTGATTTTGACAAGCTTCGTGACCGCATGGTCGATATTCACCTTGCCCGGCGCGGAATCCGCGACAAGCGTGTGCTCCAGGCGATGCGCACCGTTCCCCGCGAGCGTTTCGTACGGGAGGGGCTGGAGGAGTTCGCCTATGAGGATTCTGCGCTCCCAATCGAGGAGGAGCAGACGATCTCGCAGCCCTATATTGTCGCTGCCATGGCCGAAGCTGCCGAGATCGAGCCTAGCGACCGCGTGCTCGAGGTTGGTGCGGGCTCGGGCTATGCCGCTGCCGTGCTCGGCCAACTGGCGGGCGAGGTGTTCGCGATCGAACGCCACGCGGCCTTGGGCGATCTCGCCCGTGGGCGCACCGCCGCGCTGGGTTATGACAATGTCGATATCCGCATCGGCGACGGCACACGCGGGCTCGAGGATGAAGCGCCGTTCGATGCGATCCTGGTGGCGGCCGGCGGCCCCAACGTGCCGAGCGCGCTCAAGCAGCAACTCGCCATCGGTGGCCATCTCGTCATCCCCGTTGGCAATCCGGGCGACCAGAAGCTCTGCAAGGTGACGCGCGTCAGCGAGAGCCGCTTCGAGGAGGAGAATCTTGGCGCCGTCATGTTCGTGCCGCTGATCGGCGAGCAGGGCTGGAAGGAAGACGGTCGGCGCGCGGCCAGCAACCATGTGCCCGGTGCCTCCCGCAGCCAATCCCTTTCCGAGATGATCGCGGAGGCGGGCGAGGATCTGCCGGCGTTCGACGATCCCGCCCTCGGTAAACTGTTCGACCGGTTCGCCGACCGCCGCGTCGTGCTGCTGGGCGAGGCGAGCCACGGCACCAGCGAATTCTATCAGGCGCGCGCGGCGATCACCCGCCATCTGATCGCTAATCATGGCTTCACCATAGTCGCGGTCGAGGCCGACTGGCCCGATGCAGCCATTGTCGATCGCTATGTTCGCCATCTCCCCCATCGCGCCGGCGCGGACAAGCCCTTCCAGCGCTTTCCGACCTGGATGTGGCGCAACACCGACATGCAGGCGCTGATCCATTGGATGCGCGAGCACAATGGCGAAATTGCCGACACGGAAGCGCGTGCAGGTTTCTACGGCCTCGACATCTACAATATGTCGGGTTCAATCGGCGCCGTGCTCGACTATCTCGATCGGGTTGATCCCGAGGCCGCCAGGGTCGCGCGCGACCGCTATGGCTGCCTGACGCCCTGGCAGAGCGATCCGGCGACCTACGGCCGCGCCGCGCTGTCGCGCGGCTATGCCGAATGCGAAAAGGCGGTGATCGACCAATGCCGCGATCTGCTGCAAAAACGTCTCGACTATGCGAGCGGCGATGGCGACGCTTTCCTCGATGCCGCCCAGAACGCGCGACTGATCGCCTCTGCGGAGCGCTATTACAGGATCATGTATTATGGCGGCGCGGAAAGCTGGAACCTGCGCGACACGCACATGTTCGAGACGCTTCAGAATCTGCTCGAAGCGAAGGGCCCGGACGCTAAGGCGATCGTCTGGGCGCACAACAGTCATATCGGCGATGCGCGCTTCACCGACATGGGGGTCGCGCGCGAGGAGCTCAACATCGGGCAGCTTTGCCGCGAGGCCTTCGCCCGCGACGCGGCGCTGATCGGCTTCGGCACGCACTCGGGCACGGTGGCGGCGGCGGCCGATTGGGACGGCGACATGGAAGTGAAACGGGTCAATCCGTCCCGCGCTGACAGCTACGAGCGTCAGTTTCACGACAGCGGCAAGGCTCGATTTTTGCTCGATCTTTCGCCCGGCCGGCACGAGGCGCTGCGGCGCAGCCTCGCCGAGGCGCGGCTCGAGCGCTTCATCGGTGTCATCTACCGGCCCGATACCGAGCTTTGGAGCCACTATAGCCAAGCCATTCTTCCGGAGCAGTTCGACGCCTTTGTTTGGTTCGATGAGACCAAGGCGGTGACGCCGCTGGGTTCCGAGCATCATCGCGGCGTGCCTGAGACCTATCCCTTCGGCGAGTAGTGGCCCCCCCCCCCCCGGCAATGCTTTGCTTGTCAGCGCTCCAGTCAATCGCCGCTTACGCGTTTTCACTGTCAAACGGCGCGCAAACGGGACCACCTATCGGCGTCGACGAGGGACCCCCTTTTCGAGATTGTCGGGACAGTTGTCAGGGACGCCCTGCGCAGGGTGCGGTGGAGGCCGGGCGTATCCCCGCCGGAGGCGCACCCAGCGCAAATCGGTTTTGAAGGAGGGGTAAGAGTGGCGGTTAACTGCGGTTTTTGAAGCGCCAGCTGTTGTTGCCGGTCTCGACGATATCGCAGTGATGCGTGACACGGTCGAGCAGAGCCGTGGTCATCTTGGGATCGCCGAACACCGTAGGCCACTCGCCGAAGGCGAGGTTAGTCGTGATGACGACGCTGGTGCGTTCGTACAGCTTGCTGATCAGGTGGAACAGCAGCTGCCCGCCTGAGCGCGCGAACGGCAGATATCCAAGCTCATCGAGCACTACCAGGTCGAGCCGCGAGAGCTGTCCGGCCAGGGTCCCGCCCTTGCCGATCCGGGTCTCCTCTTCGAGGCGTGTCACCAGCCAGAGAATCAGACATCCCAACGCCGAATGTTGGGAGGGACGTCATCGTATCTATTTAAGTTGGTCGCCACAGTGATAATATGCGACCATGGCAAGCGGGGAAATGCATCAATCGCAACCAAGCGGGATAGGTCATCTTCGCGGGCCGATTGTCCTCGCACATCATCAATCTTTCCAGATTGGAAATGCCGAGTTTCGTCCTGCGACTCGCGAAGTGCTTTTCGCTGACAAGACGTCCGTCATCGAGCCGCGCGTCATGCAATTTTTAATCGCGTTACATCGGGCAGATGGAGCCGTCGTCAGCAAGGACGATCTGCTTCAATCCTGTTGGGAAGGGCGGATCGTTGGCGACGATGCGATCAATCGCGTCGTATCACGACTGCGGGGCGTCGCACAAAACGGTGCGGGCGGGCAGTTCCGTATCGAGACGATAACAAAAGTTGGATATCGCTTGCTGTCGAAGTCAGGTGAGGCTGAGCAGACAGCCTCAGACGATCGAGCGTCAGCGGGACGAACCGCCCGACGCCCGGCGACCTTCTCCTCTCGACATCAGATGATGATTGCGGCCAGCACGTTGCTTGTGCTGATCGTCGCGACCGGGGCTTGGTTCCGGTTTCGACCGGCTCCAGCAGCCGCGCATAGCATGATGGTGCATCTGTCTGATTATCGAACTTTATCAGCTGATCTGCCCGCAACCATGCCCGTATCCATTAGCGCTGAAATCATCGCCGCGTTCAATGCCGATGGCGTTATCGGCGTTTCCACCGCCTCAACTCCAGTGCCCCGAACGGCGCCTGGATATGCTTTAGACGGGACGATTTATCGGGTTGGCACGTCCATTCGCGTGATTACCCGATTTAGCAACGAGCGCTCTGGTGTCGTCCTGTGGTCTGACACCGTCGATTATGCGGCAGGCCAAGTCTCAGAAATTCCTCACAAAGTGGCGGTCGATGTGGGCACGGTTGTTCGTTGCGGTCTGTCCGGCGCATCAACCTATCGGAAATCGCTGCCCGATACGGTCTTGAACAATTACATGCAATATTGTCAGGAATATTGGTCCTACGGCGGGAGCAGGACGCTGCATTTCGCGCAGCGTGTGGTCGCGGCGGTTCCCGATTTCTCGTGGGGGTGGTCTGCAGTTGGAAACGGTTTCATGCAGGCTTCTCACGGAGAACATAACACTCAGCGTGCCGAAATAATGCGCGCTGCCGGGCGCGACGCGGAGAACAAAGCGCTAGCGCTCGACCCCGGCAATAGCGAAGCGCTAGCGCACAAGGCCTATCTGATTGATCAGCGCGATTGGGTCGCTCAGGAAACCCTGTTCAAAAGAGCAATTGCGGCCAAACCGTTGGATTGTGGGTGCGAACATTATGGCTACGGTCTGAAGTTGGAAGGCGTAGGCCGCCTTGGTGCGGCAATCGAGCAATTTCGTGCTGCCACCGACATGCTCGCCCTTTGGCCTGATTCCCAGCTCGCTCTGGCCGACGCTCTTGTCAGTGCAGGCCGGGGTGAGCAGGCTAGGCCGTATTTCAATGCAGCCATCAATCTTAGTAGGGACCCCAACTTCGACAAAAGGATTGCTGTAAGCGCGGGTACAGAAACCGGAGACTATGCGGGCGCCATAGCTGCTCTTCAAAGCCCACAGCTTCAAATTACCCAGCAGAGCCGCGCCGCCTTTTTGGCAGGGTATGAAGCGCTCGAATCGGGCGATCGTCAGGCGCACGGGAAGGCCATCAAGGGGCTGATCGCGCTGTCGAAGGAACAACCGAACGAGGCTGTGGCTACAATACTGGGCGCTCTAGGGGCAGAAGGCGAGGCCTTACAGATCGCAGCCAAGAGGCCGTGGCTCTTCTGGCGTCGAAGCATGCGTGGGGTCTTGAGCGAACCAGCCTTTCCAGCCGTTGCCGAACAACTTGGGCTCATGACCTATTGGAGAACGTCGCATACGAAACCTGACATATGCCTGATAAAGAGCGCCCCCCCCTTCTGTCGAATGATCTAAATTTCCTATCCGATCCCGAAGGTGGGTATCGCCAGAAGCGAACGTCAAGATTGCGCCCGACGTTCGCTTCCGGCGACAAGAGCGCCATCGGCGCAGGTCATATGAACATGTAGCTTTTCCATTTCTCGCGGCCGCTAACTTCTTGGCCTCATGGGACGGCTCCAAAGGGCAAGGGCTGGGGCGATCTGCGGCCGTCCGGCAATCGCGCGGTCGATTGCCGAAGCCATTTGAGGCTTCCCGTTCCGGATGGCTTCTCGCACGCATTCCCATCGCCCAAGGCCTCCATAATCCTTGAAACAAACGCGGTTGGCCGCAGCGAAGACGCGAGCCCGCAACGTCTCACGGGCCGATGTCTCTCGCAGATCGAGGTCGGCAAAACCGACATATTCTTTCTCAACCACGCGGGTCTCTGCTGGTGTGATCACGGCAGTTCCGGCAACCAGTGCAAGCGCAACGACGGTAAGGCACATCTTGCGAACCATGAGGAATTCCTTTCTTCCGACCTATCGATCTATCCGGCAACGCAGTGGTCGCGAGATGGATTGGAATTGCCTTGGGCATGGCCAAATCACGAGGATTACGAACTGATTTCTTGCCGATGAAACGCTGATCGATGCCATCGGCACCGATTTTTGCTCACTGCGCCGCCTTTGCGTGACGCACCGGTCCCGGCTAAAACTCTTGAAATTCGTCGGTCAACCGGGAGAACGCGCGCTGGGTATTCGGAAGATCCTGCAAAAGTCCAAAATGTTGCACAGGTCAAATTCGCGGAAGCGCCAACAACGGACGCTTTGCCAGCCGCCTGCCTTCAACGCCGACTGCCGGAATATCTCAAAAGCCGCCATCCGCTCATTGCCGGCGCTGGCTCTGTCAAAGCAAATGCACCTGATGTTAGGATGTCGCGGATACAAGGAGAGACGCTCTGCCGCGCTGGCAGAGTGGCAGTTGATCGCGAGCTGAGCCTCTGTCCCGCTAACCCGAACTGCATCTGGTCGAGAGCTGTTCGCATATGTCTGACAGCACCCTCCGTGTTTCGAGGTTTGGGTCAGGGGCCGCCGTCTCGTGGTGATCTTCCGCCAAAGGCACAGCGCTCGAGGAGATGGGCGGGAAGCACTATATGACCGGCAACGCGCTTCAGAAAGTGCTGAGCTCACACAAAGCCCCAGCCGAATTCGCGACTGGCGGACCAAGGACAGAGCGGTTACGAATCCCACCAAGGGGGTTCCGTCATCAATGAAGCTACTTAGCAGGATCGGGAGAGAGCCAACGCACCGCGCGTCAGTGGCAGTCTTGTTGGCGAGCGTAGCCCCTCTTTGTGCCGCAAATGCGCAGACCTTCGACGATCTGCGCAAGATGTCGCTCGATCAGCTGGGCGACGTCGACGTCTCGTCGGTTTCCAAGACACCGCAGCCAATAGGAGAAGCGCCGGCGGCTGTGTACGTGATCGGCCACGACGCCATTCAGCGGTCGGGGGCGACAACGCTGCCAGAGGCGCTTCGGCTCGCGCCCAACCTGGTGGTATCGCGGCAGAACGCCAGTCAATATGTCATCAGCGCGCGCGGGATGAGCGGCAGCCCGGAGGCACAGAACTTCGCGAACAAGCTGCTGGTCCTGATCGACGGCCGCAGCGTCTACACGCCCTTATATTCCGGCGTATACTGGGACATGCAGGATGTCCTCCTCGCCGATGTCAATCGTATCGAGGTGATCAGCGGACCTGGCGCAACGCTGTGGGGCGCCAATGCCGTGAACGGCGTCATCAACATCATCACGCGCAGTTCCGCCGACAGCCAGGGCGTGTTCGTGGAAGCGACCGGCGGCGCGCTCGAGCGTGCGGGAAGTTTGCGCTATGGCGGCAAGCTAGGCGAGAGCCTCACCTACCGCGTCTATGCGCGCGGCATTCAGCAGGACCCGACCCGAACCATCGCCGATGCTTCCGGCGAGGACGAGCGCTGGCGGGTGCAGGGCGGCTTCCGCCTCGATTGGGCGCGGAGTGAACGCGATCAGTTTACGCTGCAGGGCGACCGCTATGTCGGCCGACACGGACAGTTCGGCACCACGGACGAACGGATTGCTGGACGCAACCTGCTCGCTCGATGGAACCGCGGCACGACCGCGGGCGCCAATCTTCAGCTCCAGGCCTATTATGATCACACCGTCCGTGAGACGTTCGATGGAGGCGGTCGTTTCGCGCTCGACACCTATGATCTCGATGCGCAGCACAGCGCTCCTCTCGGCAGCTGGAACGCCGTGGTGGTCGGGGGCGGATTGCGTGCGAATCGTTATCGGATCCACGGCGCGGCGGGCCTTGAGTTCGATCCCGCCAGCCGCACGCTGTGGCATGCCAACGCCTTCGTTCAAGACACCGTGACGGTGACGCCGAAGCTCGCCCTGACGCTGGGCCTCAAGCTCGAAAAGAATCCGTTTGCGGGGGTGACGCCGCTGCCGAGCGCGCGGCTCGCATGGATGCCGGGTAGAGACATCCTTATATGGGGGGCGGCATCGCGGGCCATCCGCTCTACGACGCCATTTGATCGCGACGTAAGGGAATATTCTGGTGGCACGCTGTTCCTCACGGGCTCGCAGGACTTCGTGTCGGAGAAGCTGACCGCCTTCGAGCTCGGCACGCGATTTCAGCCCGCCAAAGGATTGTCCGTCTCGATCACCGGCTTCAGGCATATCTATGACGACCTGCGCAGCATCGAGCCGACGTCTGGCGCTTTTCTACCGCTCTATTGGGGCAATGCGATCCGTGGCACGAGCTGGGGCATCGACAGTTGGGCGGATTGGCAGGCGACCGGCTGGTGGAAGCTCTCAGCATCACTCTCCTTCCTCCATCGGGATTTCCGCTTCGGTCCCGGCGCGAGCGCTCTGCTGGGCCTGACGCAACTGGGCAGCGACCCTAAACATCATGCCACGATTCGCTCGTCGATGGACCTCGGCTCGGGCGTCACCATTGATGCTGGGCTGCGGCATGTCGGTCCGTTTCCGAATCCTCGCCTGCCCCCCTATCTCGAACTGGACGGTCGACTAGGTTGGCAGATCTCCAACCGATTGATGTTGTCGGTCAGCGGCGCAAATCTCCTCCACCGGTACCATCAGGAATATCCGGGGAGCGCCGGCAATCTGATCCCGCGACAGATTTGGGCAGGGCTCCAGTGGCGATGGTAAGTTGAAAACCTTGCGTTCAGTGGTGAGCCTGGTCTGTCGTGCCGGCATTATCGCGTTGGCGACTTCGCCCGCCGCGTTGGCCGCAGCGAATCTCGAATATGCGGTGAAGGCCAATTACCTCTACAAGTTCGCGCCGTTCGTCACCTGGCCATCCCAAGCGTTCGCCAGTTCCGCCGAACCGTTCCAAATCTGCGTAATCGGCGAGGATCCCTTTGGTCCGGCGCTGGATGACGCCGTCAAAGGACAGCAAATAGGACTCCGTCGTATCGTGGTCCGGCGGATGCAGCGCATCGACGGCCCGATGGGTTGCCATATCGCCTTTGTCGCCGGCTCGCGCACCCAGCCGGTGGCCGAGATCATTCGTGTGCTGCGCAATCAGCCGGTGCTGACGGTGGCCGACGAGCAGCAAGGCGCAGGATGCGCGATCCGCTTCCTCGTCAAAGGCGGTCGGGTAAGGTTCATCATCAACCGCGCCGCGGCCGCTCAAGGCGATCTGTCGATCAGTTCCAAGTTGCTCGATCTAGCCCTGTCGGTGGAGAGTTAAGGATGGCCCGCTACAGCCTGCGCCCGTTGCTCGGCAGCCTTGCCGCCAACACGCTCGTCCCCGTGGCGCTCGCGCTCGTCCTGCTTCTCGCCAGCTTGGTCCTGGGCTTGCAGACGGAGCGGGGCCGGCTGGCCGAGCGCCTGCGCGCCTCGCATGTGCAGGCGGAGATCATAGCGCGCAGCATCGCTGCCCCGCTCGCATTCGACGACAAAGCGACGATCGAGGACTATCTCACTGCGCTCAAGGCCAACGGCAATGTGCTCGCGGCGGGCGCCTATAGCCCGGATGGCGCGTTGAAGGCCGGTTTCGCCCGCCCCGGCGCCGGCCTGCCTAAGCGTATACAGTCCGAGGCAAGCGGTCGTGAGAAGGGTGATATTGTCTGGCTGGTCCCGGTCGTCCAGAATGGCACACGCCTCGGGCTTGTATATCTGCGCTACTCCACGGAGACGTGGAGCCGTCGGGCTTCGCGCTATCTTGGCGTTACGCTGTTGCTGATCACTGCGGCGCTGCTCATCGCCTCGCTGGGCATCGCCTATTCCTCGTTGAGCCGGGCCCATCGGGCGTTGCGCGAGCAATCCGAGCAGCGCGAAAGGGCCGAAGAAGCGCTGCGCCAGTCCCAGAAGATGGAGGCGATGGGCCAGCTGACCGGCGGAGTGGCGCATGATTTCAATAATTTACTGATGGTAGCATCGGGCGGTCTGGATCTTCTCGATCGCACCAGCGATCCCGAGCGCCGTGAACGATTGAAGGCTAGTATCCGCCAGGCGATCGACCGCGGCGCGAAACTGACCCAACAGCTCCTCACTTTCGCACGCAAGTCACCGCTCAAGCCAGAAGTGATCGATGTCGAGCGGACGGTCCGCGGCCTCCGGGACTTGCTCGACCGATCGCTGCGGGAGAATGTCGTGATCGAAATGCGCTTCGCTTCTGATCTTTGTCCGGTCGAGGTCGATCCATCGCAATTTGAAGTGGCGATCCTGAACATCGCGCTCAATGCCCGCGATGCCATGCCGGAGGGCGGCACGATCCGGATCGAAGCCGAGCAACTCCCCGCAAGCGAGATGGAACCGGCGCAACTCCGGGTAGCCATCTCGGACGAGGGTGTGGGCGTCACGCCGGAGAATCTCGCAAAAGTCTTCGAGCCGTTTTTCACGACCAAAGGCGTAGGACAAGGCACTGGACTCGGCCTGAGTCAGGTCTATGGGTTCGCCCGGTCCTCCGGCGGAGACGTGCGCTTCGACAGTGAGTTCGGCAAGGGAAGCACGGTCGCGATCTTGCTACCCTGCTCAGCCAAGCCGCTGCCTGGATCAGCGCTCCTGTCGGATACGGTGCAGACTGCTCGACGCCGCTGTCGCGTCCTGCTGGTCGAGGATGATGACCATGTTGCTGAACTGGTCGGGGAAATGCTGAGTGAGCTGGACTATAATTTCGTGCGCGCGCATTCGGGGACTGCCGCGCTCGACCAGCTGGCACGGGACCAGGACTTCGATATGGTCTTTAGCGACATGGTGATGCCGGGCGCAATCGGTGGGCTCGAACTCACGCGGGAGATCGGACGGCGCTGGCCGGATCTGAAGATCCTGCTGACATCGGGATATAGCGAAGCCGCTGCCTCTGCGCTAGCGGAAGGACGGGACATCCTCCCGAAGCCTTATACTATTCAGGCGCTCGGCGCGATGTTCGACGAAGTGCTCAGCGCAAAAGGCAACCCGGCTTCCCGGTAGCGCCGGATGCTGGCGGGTGTCGTTGGGGCTTTGTCAGAGCAACGTGGCACAGTGTGAGCCGCGCTGCTAGGTGGCGGCTATGCCGCGCAATCTCGAGCAAAACCAGCAAGCCCGTTCCGCTGTTTTCAACTCATCACCTGAAGTGATCCGCCTCGTGGTGCTGATGTACGTCCGCTATCCGCTCAGTTTGAGAAACGTGGAAGACCTGCTGTTCGAGCGCGGCATCGACATCTGCCATGAGACGGTGCGGCTCTGGTGGAACAGGTTCGGTCCGTCAGCCACATCAACTCGACATTGCGCTGCGCTTCACGCTCAAGCCGCCGACTCGACTGAACCCGGTTCAGATAGCCATAGAATAAATTTTGAGTATCGTCGCTGGATGGCAGGCGGGGCGGCCAGTCTCGGCCGGTGTCATTCCGGCGAACTCCAGCGTTTTCAAATCCAGAGCATCGATGAAGGCCTCGACCGCTCGAACCGGGTTGTCTGCCGACACATAATCGTCGAGAGATGCTGGCAGCAAATAGTCCTGCCGGCGATCTTCCCCTTGCACGAAACGGCCCATCCCAAAGCCTCCCTGTCTTTCCGGAAAACCATACCACAAATATACATTTTTACACAGCGGGACTTTCCCCGTCGAGCAGCTTTCGGACCATGACCCTAGCTAGCGGCCTGTCTCCTCCTTGAAGAGCGAGAAATCCGAGCACCGTCCGTCTTCATCTCGGCTCCTCGTCGTCAGATGGTTCCGGCGGTTCGGAGCCGGGAGCCCGCTCGAAGACAACCGGCCTCAACGGCATTTTACCTTGCCGCGATCAATGGCGTTGCCGAGGGCCGCGCCAGCACCGGCACCGAGCAGGGTCTCGAGCGTGTTGCCGCCGACCAGGTTGGCCAGAACTCCGCCGCTTACCGCGCCCACGACCAGGCCCGTGGTTCCGTCGCTGCGCCGGCAATACGCGCGTCCGTCCCTACCCCTGTAGATCCGATCCTTACGGGTCAAGCGGCGTTCGCCCCGGCTCCTTGCCTGATAATGCTGGGACGGCTCCCAGTTGCGGTTGTTGTCCCCTTGCCAGCGATAGTCGCGCCTCGGCGGGTTATCCCGATCCTGGCGATACTGCGCCGCCGCTGCGGTCGGAAGCGCCGCGGGCATGGCCATTGCTACGGTCATCAGTGCCGCGATCAGATGCTTCTTCATCATGCATTCCTCACATGGATCAGGCCCCCAATCGTCCGCCCCGACGAAAGTTCAACGACCGCCGCTGCGAGTTCGATCAAGCGTTCGCTGGCGGGGACGATGCGTGAGGGCCGCCGTGCCCTCTCGCCGCATGGCACCGCTCTTCGCGCGATGCGTTCAAGTGGGCGACCCGTTCGCCTGACTTAGCGAGGCCGCATTGCGCAATCTTGATTTCAGCTCCTGGTACGGCCTGTTCACCACCCTGCTGGGCCTGGCGCTGTTCACGCTCGTCGGTGTCGGCATCCGCCTGATTACCATGGTCACGATCCAGCAGCGCCGGGAGCGCTTGAACCGCCAGATAAACGAGCGGCTGCGTACGCTGATCGCGGCGTACAAGACGCTCGGAGGTTCGTTCACAGGGAATCTGGCGGTTGATCCCGCCCATCTGCGCGATCTGCGCAGCGGCGGCAAGGCGGCGGCTGCCGAACCTTTAGAGGCGCTGGAGCTGAGCGCCGAGCATGTAGCGAGCTCGGACCGCACCCGTCGCGTCCGTGATGCGGTCGAAGCGGCGCTGTCCGACATCATCCTGCTGGGCACCGAGCAGCAGGTTCGATTGGCGGAGCGCGCTGCGCGTGAGCTGGTCGCAGGACGTCCGGTCCATACCCACGATCTGGTCCTCTCGCTGCGTGCGTTCATCAGGGAGGCGCTCGACTTAGATCCGATCCCATCCGATCTGGCGATCCCGATGCAGGGGCCAACCCGGCCCTCCGGGGCTGGGGGACGCGACAAGGGAGAGCGCGGCCAAGCGCGGCAGGGGGGCGGAAGCGCCGGTGGCGGAGGCGCAGGGGGCATGGGGATGGGCGGAGGCACGGCAGGTGGGCTCGGCTTGGGGCTTGGAATGCACGAGGCGGGCGAAGACTCAGCCCCGTCCGGGCATCGTTCCTAGACCAACGTCCCGGCCTGTTCTGAGTACGCACGCCGCCCGTCGCCAGCTACCCGCCGGACGTGCTGGGCACTCGAAGTTTGCCGCTCATGCCGATCGTGTCGCTTCGCTGCTTAGCGAGGGGCGCAGCTACGACTTAGCCACGTTCAGGCGGCAAGCGACGGTTGGTCGAGTTACTCGGCGCGCAGCCTATGATGCACCGTCTCCGTCCTTGCAATAATTCTCAACGCAACCGAACCGCACCCGGCTGAGATCGCACTCGTTCGCCCGCTGCGGACGCGTTCATGCCAATCCCCGCTCTTTCCCCATACGACTGCCGCCGCACGGCGGTTGACACCAATCTTTGCATGGATGCCGGCGACGTGTTGCGTACCGTGAACGCGGTTCAGATAGCCATAGAAATAAATTTTGAGCATCGTCGCTGGATGGCAGGCGGGGCGGCCAGTCTCGGCCGGTGTCACTCCGGCGAACTCCAGCGCCATCTAATCCAGAGCATCGATGAAGGCCTCGACGGCTCGAGCCGGCTGCTCCACGTCCCGATCAGGAAAGCCACGCAACCATTCTGAAATTCAGTTTAAGAACGATCGTTCCCATGAAATATCGACATTTTCCGCGTTTGGTTCGCAACTAATTTATCACGATCTCTACTGGTCAAGACGGATACCGGCGAAGCGATCGCACCAAGAAGAAAGCGGCCGACGCATAATACCGCTGACCCATAGAGACCCTCAGATATCGCCATTTTTCGAAAAGCCCGACTCGTGGTTCGATCGCTCGAATCGAAGCAGAGAACCAAAAATTTTTGGCGGCACTCTCCACTAGGCGATCAGACCAGTTTCATGGATTTTTCATGGATCCGGCCATGCTTCAACCTAACTGGTTGAAAACATGGTGGGCGCGGTAGGGATTGAACCTACGACCCCACCCGTGTGAAGGGTGTGCTCTACCACTGAGCTACGCGCCCCCGAAAGGAGGGAGCGCCATTGGCACCGCCGCGCGATCCTGTCAAGCGATCAGCGCGCGGGGTAAGGACGGCTGTTGCAAGGTCGAAATATCCTTATCCCTCCGCCCGGAACGCGCTATGGCTCCCGAACAGATTTCAGGAGCCTGCCTTCATGTCCCGATCCATTGCCCTCGCCCTTGCCGGACTGTTGCTGACCGCCCTTGCCGCCTGCAATACGGTGCAGGGCGTCGGCCGCGACATCGAATCCGTGGGACGCACGGGCAAGGAAGTCATCAACTAGAGGGAAGGGAAGGTCGCGCCGGCGCCCTATTGGAGAGCGGTTCCCGATCTCGCCTGTGGCCGCTCCGCCTTGCGCAGCCGAACGCCGTCGCAATCCTGCTCTCCGCAATTGCATGGCTCGATCGCGTATCGGATGCCGCACATGACCAGATCGTCGTTATCGAAGGAATAGTTGGCGATACCGGCCCGTTCGACCTTTTCCTGTGCCATGGCCTTGAGCGACATCGCGAGTCCTTCTTCCTTGTCAAGGAAGGAGAATGTCTCATGCTGCAACGCACAAAGTCAAGTAATCCACGCTAGCGATGATGCTGATTGTCACATTTCCGACCTTCAAATGAAACGGGCTGGCGCAGCGGCATCCATGCTTGCGCGGCGCGGGCCAAGATCCCATATCGCCGCCATGATCAATGAGAATAGCAGCGCCATGCCCGTCTGGCATGGAACCACCATCATGTCGGTGCGCAAGAACGGCAAGGTCGTCGTCGCAGGCGACGGCCAGGTGTCGATGGGCCAGACGGTGATGAAGCCCAATGCCCGCAAGGTGCGGCGGCTGCATGACGGGTCGGTGATCGGCGGCTTCGCCGGCGCGACCGCCGACGCCTTCACCTTGTTCGAGCGGCTGGAGGCGAAGCTGGAGCGGCATAACGGGCAATTGATGCGCGCCGCGGTTGAACTCGCCAAGGACTGGCGGACCGACAAATATCTGCGGAACCTGGAAGCGATGATGATCGTCGCCGACAGGGAGGTGACGCTGATCCTGACGGGCAATGGCGACGTGCTGGAGCCGCTGGGCGGCGTCGCGGCGATCGGGTCTGGCGGCAATTTCGCCCTGGCCGCCGCCCGCGCGCTGGTCGATTATGAAGTGGATGCGGAGGCCCTCGCGCGCAAGGCGATGGCGGTGGCGGCCGACATCTGCGTCTATACCAACGATCAACTGACGGTCGAACTGCTTAATTCAGTGGTTTGACCAAGGGTTTGACCGAACGAAGCCCATCCCTTCCCTCCCAAAGCGCAGCCCCGCGACATGCGCGGGCGAACGGACCTTTTAGACGATCATGAACGACAATCTGACCCCCAAAGCCATCGTCGCCGCGCTCGACGCCCATATCATCGGCCAGCACGACGCTAAGCGCGCCGTCGCGGTCGCTCTGCGCAACCGCTGGCGGCGGCAGCATCTGGCCGCCGACCTGCGCGACGAGGTAACGCCCAAGAATATCCTGATGATCGGCCCGACCGGCTGCGGCAAGACGGAGATCAGCCGCCGCCTCGCGAAGCTGGCCGACGCCCCCTTCGTGAAGGTCGAGGCGACGAAGTTCACCGAAGTCGGCTATGTCGGCCGCGACGTAGAGCAGATCGTCCGCGACCTGGTCGAGGAGGCGGTGCGGCTGGAACGCGACCGCCGGCGCGAGGCGGTGCGCGGCGCCGCGTCGGAGGCCGCGATGGCGCGCCTGCTGGACGCGCTGACCGGCAAGGAAGCGAGCGAGGCCACCCGCCTCTCCTTCCGCCAGAGAATCGAAGCCGACCAGATGAACGATGTCGAGGTGGAGGTGGAGGTCGCCGACAGCCCGTCGATGCCGATGGAAATCCCCGGCATGGGCGGTCAGGTCGGCATGATCAACATCAGCGACATGATGTCGAAGGCGTTCGGCCAGACCCAGAAGAAGCGCCGCAAGATGCGGGTTGCCGAGGCATGGGACAAGCTGGTCGAGGAGGAGCAGGACAAGCGGCTCGACCAGGATGATGTCGCGCGCGTCGCCATCGCCAGCGCCGAGCAGAATGGCATCGTCTTCCTCGACGAGATCGACAAGATCGCCGTCAGCGACGTGCGTGGCGGATCGGTCAGCCGCGAAGGCGTGCAGCGCGACCTGCTGCCGCTGATCGAGGGGACCACCGTGTCGACCAAATATGGGCCGCTCAAGACCGATCACATCCTCTTCATCGCGTCCGGCGCCTTCCACGTCGCCAAGCCCAGCGACCTGCTGCCCGAATTGCAGGGCCGCCTGCCGATACGCGTGGAGTTGAAGGCGCTGACCGAGGCCGATTTCGTCGCCATCCTGTCCGACACGAAGGCGAGCCTGGTGACTCAATATCGCGCCCTGCTGGCGACCGAGGGAGTCACGATCGACCTGACGCCCGAAGGCATCGGGGCGGTCGCGCGCATCGCCGCCGAAGTGAATGCGGAAGTCGAGAATATCGGCGCGCGAAGGCTCCAGACGGTGATGGAGAAGCTGCTCGACGATGTCAGCTTCCATGCCGAGGATCGCAAGGGCGAAACGCTGACGATCGACGCCGCCTATGTCGAGAAGCAGCTGGGCGACATATCGCGGGATACGGATTTGAGCCGCTACGTGCTTTGACGGTGGTGCGAGGCTGTCTGAGGCCACATGCCAGGCGCTATCTGCTGCGAGACGAGCGGTGATAAAGCCCGCCGCAATTCTGAAAGCCGACATCTCCCATGGCGTCATCCCGGACTTGATCCGGGATCCATTTGTGCGACAGCTATCATCTTGTGAGAGATCAGAGCCAATAGCTCTCGATTTTTGTCAGAAACAGTGCGGGGATGCGCGATTATTAGCGGCATAGGTCCTCGTGTATATGGGGGGACAAGGCGGTGTGACGAATTCGGGGGGCCTGGAAGCGACCACAACCAGTCGTAAAGCTATGATGGGTTCACGGCGATAGCCCGTCATTTATCGTGAGCAAGGCGAAAGCCCATTGACCTCTCGGACCCGCCATCATAGGTCCAATGGCTGTCTAAAAATCCAGTAGGTTTTTCGTCACCCATGCCATGATACCACATTCCGATGACGGCAGACTGCTGACAAAAGAGGCCGCCCAGCTTTTTGCACCCTAAATCGTCAGGGATGCGTCGCGTATCTGCCAGAATCTCCATTGCGTTGCCTTCAAGATCGAAGATGCCATCATTGCTTGGGTTAAGCTGGCCAACGGGGTGCACCAACCCGCGCTCCACCGCCCATCTCGGATCAGGACGGGAAGCTTTGAAAACAGAGTCTTGATATGATGTGCGCCTGCCCGCAATGCGCCATTCAGCAGCAGTAGGCAGTCGGTACTTTTTACCCAATTTCTTGTTGAGCCAGTTCAAATAGCACTGAAAATCAGGACGAGTAATGCCTGTGATGGGGTATTGATCGCCGAGTTTTTCAGAGAATTTCAGGGGTTCATTATACTGATTTTCCGGCATTGGGCATTTTGCTTCAATGACAGCAGGAAGGTAATCCTTCCAAGTAACCTCGTATACCCCAAGATAGAACGGTTTCTTTACGTCTTCATCAGGAGACAATAATACCATTTTGGGTTCGTCGATTTTAATGCCGTTGGCCCATGCGCCCTCACCGAGCAGCAGCATTAAGCCAGCTAGCAATACACGAGCCGAGATTGGAAAAGATGTCTGCATTTGCCCTCCTGCTCCTCGATAGGTTGCAGGAGTCGGTTAAGATGCGATTACGTCAGTTATTGATGCCGACATTCCCATAAGCTGACCGTCGGCTTCCAACCCTTCTGGACACGGAAATTTGTCCACGCGCCTAGGAGAGCACAGCCATGCCGAAGTCGATGCTACCCTTCCTCATGTTTCAAGGCGACGGATCTGCCGCGTTGGACTTCTACCTGTCGGTCTTTCCTGATGCGCAGGTTGAACAACTTGACCGCCATACTGAGGAAGACGGTCCGCCCGTGGGCATGATCAAGATGGCCCGAGTGACAATTGCTGGTCAGACGGTCATGCTGACCGACAGTCCGATCAAGCACGCCTTCACCTTCACGCCGTCCACCTCCCTCTTTGTAGAATGCGAGTCGGAGGAGGAAGTGCGACGGCTCAGCGACACGCTCAAGCAAGATGGAGCGGAAATGATGCCGGTAGGCAGCTACGGCTTCAGCAGGTTGTTCGCCTGGGTCGCCGATCGCTTCGGCGTGTCGTGGCAAATCAATTTCACTTAGGCCCCTTCTCGCCCAAGCCGTCCCCGAAGACTCCGAGCGCCTGCCTTTGCAGGCAGTCGAGGGCCTCGATACGACCGGAGCAGACCCGCATCCGATGGGGCATATCGGTCAAATGCAGCTGCGGGGCATCTATCCCGACAAAGGGTCCTTCCTGTAACATGGCCTTGCTCCGGCTTGTGGTGCGGGCTCGCGCCCGATCAACCGTTCGGGGTAAGAGGGAGCGGACGGGGCATTGCTTGATCTCGGCTGCGCAACCAGTCCGATACTACGGCCTTCTGTCCGCATCGATCGGGACGTGCATCCGGTCGGTGCCATCATTAAACCACATATCGCCCACGCAAGTCCGGCATGAGGGCAGTTTCTGGGATAAGTGGGACATTGTCGCGCAACTGGCGCGACCGGCCAAAGAAACGTAAAGCGTTCCGCCAAGCTGAGCGTGAATGGAGCTGTTTTGGAAGAGAATATGGAAAACCAGCGCTGCGGCGTCATCGCCGTCGTCGGCGCGCCGAACGCGGGCAAGTCCACGCTGGTCAACGCGTTGGTGGGCCAGAAGGTCGCGATCACCAGCCCGAAGGCGCAGACCACGCGCACGCGCGTCATGGGCGTGGCGATAGAGGGCGCGGCGCAGATGGTGCTGGTCGACACGCCCGGCATCTTCGCGCCCAAGCGGCGGCTCGATCGGGCGATGGTTCAGGCGGCATGGGGCGGCGCGCAGGGCGCGGACCTGATCGCGCTGGTGGTTGATGGCAAGGCGGGCCTGGGCGCCAAGATGGAGCCGATCCTCGACGCGCTCGCCCAGCGCAAGGAACGCAAATGGCTGATCCTCAACAAGGTCGACATCGCCATCAAGGAAAAGCTGCTGGTCCACACCCAGCGGCTCTATGAAAAGCTGGACATTGCCGAGACATTCTTCGTCTCCGCCGCGACCGGCGACGGCCTGCCCGAACTCAAGCACGCCTTCGCCGCCGCGATGCCGACTGGCCCTTGGCACTTCCCCGAGGATCAGGTCTCCGACGCCACCGACCGAATGCTCGCGGCCGAGATCACGCGCGAACAACTCTATCATCAGCTTCATGCCGAACTGCCCTATGCCGCCGCCGTCGACACCGAGCAATATAAGGAGCGCGACGACGGATCGGTGGAAATCCATCAGCAGATACTGGTCGGCCGCCCCAGCCAGCGCGCGATCGTGCTGGGCAAGGGCGGACAGCGCCTGAAGGAAATCGGATCGAAGGCGCGCGCGGAACTCGCCACCCTGCTGGGGGTCAAGGTCCACCTCTACCTCCATGTGAAGGTCAAGGAGGATTGGGAGGATGATCGCGGCATCTACCGCGACATCGGCCTCGACTGGGTGGAATGAGGCGTTTCACTCCGCCCCCAGGCATGCGTAAGTCGCGCCTAAGGCCGCCTGTCACCAAGGATGCGGCTCTCCGGTCCAGTTGAAGAATCCGCCCGTCCTGTCCAGCGTCAGGGCTGACGCGACCTTGGCTATGCCCTCCGCGCTTTGATCCGGCGTGATCGCGGCCGATGCGCCGCCCATGTCGGTCTGCACGTGGCCGGGATGGACGACGCCCACCGCGATCCCCCTGTCCTTCAGATCGACCGCCAGGCTTTTCATGACCCGGTTCAGCGCCGCCTTGGCCGCGCCATAGGAATAGAGGCCGCCGCTCGTCCAAGTCGACGCGCCGATCTGGCTCGTCACGCTCAATACCTTGCCCTGGGCGCCCGTCAGATTGGGCAATAATGCCTGGGTCAGCCGGAACGGCCCGATCACCATCACCTCGAACGACTCCCGCCAACCGTCAAACGCCCGGTCCTCCGGCCCGCTTTCCCGATGCAGCAGGCCGCCGACATTCAGCAGCAGGTCGACGGGCATGCCGCCGAGCGACGCCGCCGCCCGGTCGATCGATTCGCCATCGGCCATGTCGAGGGTGCCCACGTCGATCGCGCCGCCGCTCTGCGCTGCCAGCGCGTTGAGCGCGTCGGCCCCGGCCGGATTGCGGCACCAGGCGAAGATGCGGTTGCCCGCCTGCGCCTGCGCATAATGGCGGACCAGTGCCAGCCCGATCCCGCGACTAGCGCCGGCGATCACGATAGTGGCCATAATGCCTCCTTGCCTTTGGTTCGCCGCCTATGTCGGAACGCAGCGCGGTCATTCAATGGCTGGACGGCCGCGATCGCGCGGCTGTCGCCCTATTCCGCCGCTTCTTTCTTTGCTGGTGCTTTTTTCCTGGCGGCCGGCTTCTTCGCTTCTCCACCGGCCTTGGTCGCCGGTTTCTTCGCGGCCGCCTTTTTCGGCGCAGCCTTCTTCTTGCCCTTCTTCGCCGGCGCGGCGGCGGCGCGGGCGTCGATCAGTTGCGCGGCCTCCTCCAGCGTCAGTTGATCCTTGTCCACCGTCTTGGGCAGGGTGGCATTGGTGGTGCCGTCCGTCACATAGGCGCCATAGCGCCCCTCCATCAGCTTGATCTCCGCCGCCGTGCGGGGATGCGCGCCCAATATCTTCAGCGGCTCGCGTCCAGCGCTGGAGCGCCCGCCCCGCGTCGCCGCCTCGGCCAGCTTGACTACGGCGCTGTTCATGCCGACCTCGAAAATCTCGGCGGTCGAGGACAGACGGCCATATTTGCCGTCATGCAGAAGATAGGGCCCGAACCGCCCGATATTGGCGATGATGGGCTTGCCCGTTTCGGGATGCAGCCCAACCTCGCGCGGCAGGCTCAGCAGCTTCACCGCCCAGTCGAGCGTCAGTTCGCCGTCGGGCAGGTCCTTGGGGATCGACCCGCGCTTTGCTTCCTTGCCCTCGCCCATCTCGATATAGGGACCGAAGCGGCCCGATTTGCGGACGATATCCTGCCCCGTCTCGGGATGCTGGCCCAGCACTTCCGGCCCGCTATCCTCGCCCTCCTGGCCACCGGGCTGCCCGAACTTGCGGGTATATTTGCATTCCGGATAATTGGAGCAGGCGATGAACGCGCCAAATCGCCCGCCGCGAAGCGACAATTGCCCGTCGGCGCAGAGCGGGCAGGCGCGCGGGTTGGACCCGTCGGCCTTGGGCGGGAACAGCATCGGCTCCAGAAACTTGTCGAGCGCGGCGGTGATGTCGCTCGGCTTCTGCTCCATGACTTCGGCCGTCTTGGGCTTGAAGTCGCGCCAAAAGGCCTCCAGCACCGCCTGCCACTGGGCGCGGCCGCCGGAAATATCGTCCAGCTCGTCCTCCAGCCCGGCGGTGAAGTCGTAGGACACATAGCGCTCGAAGAAGCGCTCCAAGAACGCCGTGACCAGCCGCCCGCTCTCCTCGGCGAAGAAACGGTTCTTCTCGATCCGCACATAGTCGCGATCCTTGAGCACCTGAAGCGTCGAGGCGTAGGTGGACGGGCGACCGATCCCCAGTTCCTCCAGCCGCTTGACTAGGCTGGCTTCCGAATAGCGCGGCGGCGGTTGGGTGAAATGCTGCTCCGCCGTTACCTTCTTCTTCGCGGGCGTGTCGCCGTGCGCCATGCGGGGCAGCAGCCTAGAGTCATCGTCGTCCGAATCATCCCGCCCCTCTTCGTAGAGCGCGAGGAAGCCGGGGAAGATCACCACCTGTCCGGTGGCGCGCAAGGCATGACTGCCGGTCCCGTCGACCAGGTCGATCGTGGTCCGCTCCAGCCGGGCGGAAGCCATCTGGCTCGCCAGAGCGCGCTTGAAGATCAGGTCGTAAAGGCGCGCATGATCGCCGCCGCCTGCCTTGTCGCGGCCGAAATCGGTGGGGCGGATAGCTTCGTGCGCTTCCTGCGCGTTCTTCGCCTTGGTCTGATATTGGCGCGGCTTTTCGGGCAGGTAGCCGCCGTCATAGCGCTCGGCGATCGCCTTGCGCGCAGCGGAGATGGCGCTGCCGTCCATCTGCACGCCGTCCGTCCGCATATAGGTGATCGCGCCGTCCTCATAAAGTTGCTGCGCGATCCGCATCGTGTGGCTGGCGGAAAAGCCCAGCTTGCGCGCGGCCTCTTGTTGCAGCGTCGATGTCGTGAAGGGCGGCGGGGGATTGCGGCCGACCGGCTTGGTCTCGACCCGGTCGACGGTGAAGCGCCCGGCCTCGACATCGGCCTTGGCCGCCATGGCGTCGCCCTCCTTGCCGATCGTTAGCCGGTCGATCTTCTCGCCCCGCCAACGGACGAGGCGCGCGGTGAAGCCCTGCCCGCCCTGCTCCATCTCGGCCGCGACCGACCAATATTCCTGGGGGGTGAAGCTCTCTATCTCGCGCTCGCGCTCGACCACCAGGCGCAGCGCGACCGACTGGACGCGCCCCGCCGACTTGGCGCCGGGCAGCTTGCGCCACAGAACCGGCGACAGAGTGAAGCCGACCAGATAGTCGAGCGCACGGCGCGCCCGATAGGCGTCGATCAGATCCTCGTCCAGCGCGCGCGGATGGGCCATCGCCTCGGTCACCGCCTGTTTGGTGATGGCGTTGAAAGTCACGCGGTCGACCTTCTGCGGCAGCGCCTTCTTGGCGCGCAGCACCTCCTGCACATGCCAGCTGATCGCTTCCCCTTCGCGATCGGGATCGGTCGCCAGGATCAGGCGGTCGGCCTTCTTGGCGGCGTCGCTGATGGCCTTGAGCTGCTTGCCCTTGTCACCGTAATTCTCCCAGGCCATCGCAAAGCCGGCATCGGGGTCGACCGAGCCGTCCTTTGCGGGCAGGTCGCGGATATGGCCATAGGATGCGAGGACATGGAAATCGCCGCCCAGATATTTCTCAATGGTCTTCGCCTTGGCCGGCGATTCTACTATGACAAGCTGCATTTGGGCCCCGGAACTAGAAGGTCTCACACGTACGCGCGAGTCTGGAAGGAGCGCAGGCCTAGCGTCAAGCGGCAATCAGGTCACGGATTGTCGGTGGGAAAAGTCCGACACGACATCCGGTGACGCCAGGCCTCGTCAGCGAAGCGACACCCTTCCGCCCGCCATCCGGTCCAGCCGTTCGGCCAGCTCCAACTCCAGCAGCACCGTCTGGACCACGGCCGGGCTGAGGCCCGACAGCCGGATCAGTTCGTCCACCGGCACCGGCGCATGGCCCAGCAGCGCGACCACCGCGTCCCGCTCGCGCGCCGCTACGTCGGCGCTGACCGGCTCGCCCGTAAAGCCGAAGCTTCCCTGCCGCACCATGCGCGCGTCGATGCTGCCGACCGCCTCCAGCACGTCGGCCGCGTTCTGAACCAGGATCGCGCCGTCGCGGATCAGCTGGTTGCATCCTTGCGCGCGCGGGTCGAGCGGCGATCCGGGCACCGCCATCACCTCGCGCCCCGCCTCGCCCGCGAGCCGCGCCGTGATGAGCGATCCCGATCGGGGCGCGGCCTCCACCACCACCGTTCCCAGCGCCAGCCCCGCGATGATCCGGTTGCGCGCGGGAAAGTGGCGCGCCAATGGCTGGGTGCCGGGCGGCTGTTCGGCCAGCAGCAGCCCCTCGCGCGCCACCTGCTCCTGCAAGCCCGCATTTTCTGGCGGAAAGGCGATGTCGATCCCGCTCGCGATCACGCCAATCGTGCCGCTTCCCACCGATCCCCGATGCGCGGCGGTGTCGATCCCCCGCGCCAGCCCCGACACGACGACCGCGCCGCGCTGCCCCAGATCCTGCGCCAGCCCGCGCGCGAAGCGGCAGGCGGCGGCCGAGGCGTTGCGCGCGCCGACCATGGCGATGCAGGGCCGCGCCGTCAGCGCCACCTCTCCCCGCACGATCAGCGCAGGCGGGGCGGTCTCCATCTGGTCAAGCAGGAACGGATAGTCCGTGTCGCCCATCAGCAGGTAGCGCGCGCCCAGCGCCCGGCTTCGCGCGATCTCCCGCTCGACCGAGGCGGCGTCGGCGACGCTCGCTTTGCCCCCGCCGCGCGCCGCGAGATCGGGAACGGCCCGCAAGGCGTCGGCCGCCGTGCCGAAACGCGCCATGAGTTGCCGATAGCTGACCGGACCGATCCGGGGCGACCGGATCAGGCGGAGGCGGTCGAACCGCTCCGCCTCGATCATTTTTCCGTGGCCCCGATCCTTGGTTCGATGCCCTTCGCCAGCCGCGCGATATTGGCGCGGTGCCGCCACAGCACGATCAGCGCCAGCGCCAGCGTCACCGGCACCAGCTCGATCCGGCCGAACGCGGCCATCGCGATGGGCGCGCTCACCGCCGCCGACATGCCGCCGACCGACGATCGCTTCGTCGCGAACAGCGCGCCCAGCCAGACGAGCGCGAAGACGATGCCGGCCGGCCAATGGAGCGCAGCCACCACGCCCATCATCGTCGCCACGCCCTTACCTCCAGCGAAGCGCAGCCAAACCGGATAGCAATGGCCGATAAAGGCCATCGCCCCAGCCATGGGACCGCCGCCCTCGACCAGCCAGGCGCCGATCAGCACCGCGACCGCGCCCTTCAGCAGATCGAGCAGCAGCGTCGCCGCCGCCAGTCCCTTGCGCCCGGTCCGCAGCACATTGGTCGCGCCGATATTGCCCGACCCGATCTGGCGCAGGTCGCCCGCGCCGGTCACCCGCGTCAGCAGCAGGCCGAAGGGAATGGACCCCAGCAGATAGCCGAGGATGAGGACGAACGCCGGAAGAAGCCAGGGAGGGGTCATGATCTCGCCGATAGGATTGCGCCGCGACCATAGCGTGACAGGCGACGGGGGCAATGGCGCTTTTGGGCAGGCATTCCCTTGAAGATCAAGGCAGCGCCCGCGCCGCCGGTTGACTCCGCCACCTGGCCCCGCGACATAGCGGCATAATGACGGTCGCTCCCGACGCTCCCCTGCTCTTCTTCGATTCCGGCGTCGGCGGGCTGTCGATCCTGGCGCCCGCGCGCGCGGCCTTGCCCCACGCCCCCATCGTCTATGCGGCCGACAGCGCCGGTTTCCCCTATGGGACCAAGAGCGAGGCGGAGATCGCTGCGCGAGTCCCCGCCCTGCTAGGGCGGCTGGTGGAGCGCTACCGGCCGCGCCTGGCGGTCATCGCCTGCAACACCGCGTCCACTATCGCGCTGTCGGCGGTGCGCGCGGCGCTTGACATTCCAGTGGTCGGCACCGTGCCCGCGATCAAGCCCGCCGCGCTCCAGTCGAAAAGCCGGGTGTTCGGCGTCCTTGGCACCGACGCGACCGTGCGCCAGCCCTATGTCGACCGGCTGACGGCCGAGCATGGCGCGGATTGCACGGTGCTGCGGCATGGATCGGCGGCGCTCGTCGAGCTGGCGGAGGCGAAACTGCGCGGACGGCCGCTCGATCCCCGGATCGCGCGCGAGGCGCTGGCCGGGCTGCTCGACCAGCCGGGCGGGGACGCCATGGACATCGTCGTGCTCGCCTGCACCCATTTCCCGCTGGTCGAGGCCGAACTGGCCGCCGCCGCCCCCCGCCCCCTCATCTTCCTGCACGGCGGGGAAGGGATTGCGCGGCGCATCGCCTTTCTGACGCAGGGGCAGGAATGGCCCGCCGCGCCGCGTCCCGGCACCGCCGTCTTCACCCGCCTGGACGAGAGCGTAGATCCGCTGCGCGACGCGCTAGGCACCTATGGGCTGGAGCGCGTGGAGGGACTTTGACGGGGGTGGACCATTGGTCCAATCGCCGGCGCGACCATTGCCTGTTACCGGCTTCGCGAAATTGCGAACGGTTATCGCTGGCATTGGCGGTCAAGCACGAGTAAATGGCCGCGCTATGAGAGGACGGCCCGCCGGGCGCGAGAGATACGGGACGGAAGCGAGTGAATTACAAGCATGTCTTCGCGCAGGCGATCGATCGGCTCCATAGTGAGGGCCGCTATCGCGTCTTCATCGACATATTGCGCAACAAGGGCGCTTATCCGAACGCCCGCTGCTTCCACGGCCATAACGGGCCGAAGCCCATCACCGTCTGGTGCTCCAACGACTATCTGGCCATGGGCCAGCATCCCAAAGTCGTCGCGGCCATGGAGGAGGCGCTGCATGATGTCGGCGCCGGGTCGGGCGGCACCCGCAATATCGGTGGCAACACCCATTATCATGTCGATCTGGAGTGGGAACTGGCCGACCTGCACGGCAAGGAGTCGGCGCTGCTCTTCACCTCGGGCTATGTCTCGAACGAAGCGACGCTTTCCACGCTGGCCAAGCTGCTGCCGGGCTGCATCGTCTTTTCCGACGAGCTGAACCACGCCTCGATGATCGCGGGCATCCGCAATTCGGGCTGCGAGAAGCGCGTCTTCCGCCACAATGACGTCGATCACCTGCGCGAGCTTCTGGCCGCCGAGGATCCCGAAGCGCCCAAGCTGATCGCGTTTGAGAGCGTCTATTCGATGGACGGCGATGTCGCGCCGATCGCCGCCATCTGCGATCTGGCGGACGAGTATAACGCGCTGACCTATCTGGACGAGGTCCATGCGGTCGGCATGTACGGCCCGCGCGGCGGCGGCATTTCGGAGCGCGACGCGGTCGCCGACCGGCTGACCATCATCGAAGGGACGCTGGGCAAGGCGTTCGGCGTCATGGGTGGTTATATCGCCGCCGACAAGATGATCGTCGACGTGATCCGCAGCTATGCGCCCGGCTTCATCTTCACCACCTCGCTCTCCCCCGTGCTGGTTGCGGGCGTGCTGGCGAGCGTGCGGCACCTCAAAGGCTCCAGCGAAGAGCGCGAGGGGCAGCAGGCCGCCGCCGCGACGCTCAAGGGGCTGATGGCGGACGCGGGCCTGCCGGTCATGCCGTCCACCACCCATATCGTCCCGCTGATGGTCGGCGACCCGGTCAAGGCCAAGCGGATCAGCGATATATTGCTCGCCGAATATGGCGTCTATGTGCAGCCCATCAACTATCCCACGGTCCCGCGCGGCACGGAGCGCCTGCGCTTCACCCCCGGCCCCGCGCATGACGAGGCGATGATGCGCGACCTGGTGTCGGCGCTGGTGGAGATATGGGATCGGCTGGAACTGGAACTGGCGGAGCAGAAGGCGGCGTAACGGCCATGTCGGCCGACAACCGATTATAGACGGTCCTTTACCCGGCGTGAAATAGCAGGCAAGCTGCGCGCACGCTGACGGAAGGGGCCGAGATGAACTTGCGCTTCGTGTTTGCACTGGCCGCGTTGATGCCCGCTTGTCCCGCGGCTCTGGCCGAAGAGACCCGGCCTTCCGCGTCGCTGGATCACGTCGCCCTTCATGTCCGGGATTTGAACGGCAGCACCGCCTTTTACAAAGACCTATTTGGTTTCGGTGAAGTGAAGGCCCCTTTCCCCACCGCGCGGTGGCTGGTGATGGGCGGCGGCTTGACGCTTCATATCGTGTCGGGGCGAACGGAGCCGCTGACCAACACGAAATGGGATCATTTCGCGATCTCCTGCGCCGATCTGCGCAAGATGATCGCCGATCTCGACGCGAAGAAGATAGCTTGGACCGACATTCAGGGAAAGCACGAGCCCCAGGTCCGCCCGGACGGCGTCCAGCAGATTTTCATTCGTGATCCGGACGGCTACTGGATCGAGATCAATGACGCTCTGAAATCCCGGTAAACGATCAGCCAACTGTCCGCTTCGGCCCTCAGCCGCCGATAATCGGCTCTAACCCCGCACCATCCCACCCCGAACCGCATAGCCGCCGTAAAGCGGCTGGAAATGCGGCCGGCCGCCGACATCGCGGGCGGTGCGTTCGATCGCGCGGGCGAGGTCGGCGCGCGGGGTGACGTGGAAGCGGCCGAGCCAGCCCGACAGCGCCTTCTTCCATAGGCCCGGCAGCTTTTCCTGCTGCCCGAAATCCACCACCTCCAGCCGCCCGGCCGGCCCGACGCAGCGCGCCGCCTGAGCGAGCGCCCCTTCCCAGTCGGGGATCATGGACAGCGCATAGCTGATGAACACGCGGTCGAAGGTCGCGCGCCCGAACAGCGCCTGCGGGTCGAAGGTGCAGGCGTCGCCCTGCATCAGCCGCGTCCGGCGGCACATGCCGACGCGCTCGACCGCGACCTGCGCGGTGTCGAGCATCGCCTGCGAGATGTCGACGCCATAGAGGCGCGCGGCGGGCCAGGCGCGGCCCACGGCGATCAGGTTGCGCCCGGTGCCGCAGCCGATCTCCAGCACCGTGCCGCCGCTGGGCGGGGCCAGGTCGCGGATCATGGGATCGCGCCCCAACAGATAATATTTGCGGGTCAGGTCATAGATATGGCGCTGACGCCGATAGACCCCGTCCATCAGAGCGCCATGGCCTTCCTCTGCCAGCATCCAGCCGCTCATGCCGTCCCCTCCGCCAATATATAGAGGTGGACGCCGCCATAGATGGCCGACCGGTCGCGCGCGGTATAATCGCGTGACGCCTCCGCCTCGTAGCGCCAGTGGCGCAGCGTTTCGTCCCGCACCCGGCCGGGCAGGATCGTCGGCTCGCCCGCCGTGCGGAACAGAACGCGCGCGCCGGGCTTCGCCGTCCGCGTGATCTCCGCCCACAGCGCATCGAGCTGCGCGTCGGTCATCCAGTCCTGCGCATCCAGCAATATATAGCGGTCGAGCGATCCGGCGGGACGCGACGCCAGATAGTCGGTCATGTTGACGTGCCGTACGTCGACTCGCTCTGTGCGTTCCACGACCGCGCGATAATGCGCGGCCTGGAGATAGGGCGGCCGCGAGGCTTCGGCCGCTTGGCCATAGCCGCGTCCGAACGCCTGCCAGGCAAAGTAATTATCCTTCAGCGGAAAGCCGCAGGCCAGCTTTTCCAGCCGGCCCTTGAGCACCGCGTCCATCCGCTCGTCGCCGGCCAGCGCCTCAAACTGCGCGGGCGGGATGCCCAGGCCGAATAGGGAGGCGGGCTGGCTGGTCAGCCAGCGTACGAAGCCCCGGTCGAACACCGGCGCCAGCTCATGCTCGAATATGGCCCGCTGTTCCGCCATGTCGGCGGCGTCGAGCAGCCGGCGGGGATTGACGCCGTGCAGCCGCGCGACCAGATGCGCCGCGCCGATGAAGCGGCCCAGCAGGCCATGCTTGTAGATGCCGCGCGCGAAGCCGCCGATCCGCCGCCGCCCGATGAGGTCGCGCCCTTCCCAGTAGCGGCGCGTCGCCTCATCCAGCACCGGCGCGACATGGGCCTTGTAGGCGGCGATGTTGGCGGGGCTGTCGGCCTCCCCGAAAAAGCGGTGGAAGGCGGCATGGTCGGGCAGGGCCCGCGCCGCGGCCAGCTTCAGCTTGTTGAGGGCGACATGGGCGGTGTTGAGGTCGACGGCGGTGATCCGGGCCGGATCGGCGGTCAGGTAGCTCAGCACGTTGCACCCGCCGGACGCGATCGTCACGACATGGCAATTCGGCGTGATCGCCAGCGCCTCCATGTCCACGACCGGGTCTTCCCATATCTGAGCATAGACGAGCCCGCGAAAGGCGAAGGTGAAGGCGCGTTCCAGCAGCCCCTGTTTCGACAGATGTCTGTGCTGGTGGACGGCTTTCGTCACCCGCTGATGTGCCTCTCGCGCCATGTCGCCTGCCCTCCTCGTCGCCGGGTCGATGGGCCGTTCCCATAAGGCGGCGGCGCTACGCCATGATGACGGCGGGGTTACGGTTTGATGATGGCCGTTCGCATCTTTTGGATCGCCCTGCCGAAGTGCCTTGCGGAACCAACCCCGCCCGTCCCATCTTCTGCTTCCAAATGCCTTCCGCCGCCCATTGGATAGAGCCGCACCCGACCGGCATCTACGTCCGCCCCGCCGACGCCTGGATAGACCCCTCGCTGCCGTGCGAACGCGCGCTGGTCACGCATGGCCATGCCGATCATGCGCGCGGCGGCCATGGCCATGTATGGGCGACGCGGGAGACGCTGGCGATCATGGCGCTGCGCTACGGCACCGCCTCGGGCACGGCGGTCGGCTATGGCGAGACTCTGCGGATGGGCGGGGTGGAGATCAGCTATGTTCCTGCCGGGCATGTGCTGGGGTCGGCGCAGATCGTCCTTTCCCATGCCGGCGAGCGGGTGGTCGTCACCGGCGATTACAAGCGGCGGCCCGACCCCACCTGCCTCCCCTTCCAGCCAGTCCCCTGCGACATCTTCGTGACGGAGGCGACGTTCGGCTTGCCGGTGTTCCGCCACCCCGACACCGGCAGCGAAATGGATCGGCTGCTGGGCGCGCTCCATGCCGAACCGGACCGCTGCGTGCTGGTCGGCGCCTATGCTCTGGGCAAGGCGCAGCGGGTGATGGCCGAACTCCGCGGGCGCGGCCATCACGATCCCATCTATATCCATGGCGCGCTGGAGCGCATGTGCGCGCTTTATGCCGATTTCGGCGTGCCGCTGGGGGACGTGCGGCCAGCGGCGGGCATGGCCGCGAAGGATCTGCGCGGCCATATCGTCATGGCCCCGCCGTCGGCGCTTAACGACCGCTGGAGCCGCCGCCTGCCCGATCCGCTCACCGCCATGGCGTCGGGCTGGATGCGCGTGCGCCAGCGCGCCCGCCAGCGCAATGTGGAGCTGCCGCTCGTCATATCCGACCATGCGGACTGGGACGAGCTGACCGACACCATCGCCGAGGTCGCGCCGTCCGAAACCTGGGTCACGCATGGACGCGAGGAAGCGCTGGTCCACTGGTGCCAGACGCACCAGATGCGCGCCCGGGCGCTGGCGCTGACCGGGCGCGAGGACGAGGAGGAGGACGAAGGATGACGGACGCGCGCCTGTACAGGAACATGCAACACCGTGCTCCTAAGGGAAAAATATGAGGCAATTCTCCCAGTTGCTGGACGGCTTGGTCTATACCCGGTCGCGCAACGGCAAGCTGGACCTGATCGCCCGCTACATGCGCGAGGCGCCCGATCCCGATCGCGGCTGGACGCTGGCGGCGCTGACCGGCAATCTGGACCTTAAGACCGTCAAGGCGTCGGCAATCGGCGAGATGATCCGCGACCGCACCGACCCCGTGCTGTTCGAGATGAGCCGCGACTATGTCGGCGATCTGGCCGAGACGGTCGCCCTGCTCTGGCCCCGACGCGACGATATCGCGCCGGAAAGCGACGACGGATCACTGAGCATTGCCGCCGTGGTCGATCGTCTCTCCGCCGTCAGCCGCGCCGCCGCGCCGCGCGAACTGGGCGGGATGATGGACCACCTCGACGCGTCGGGCCGTTTCGCCCTGCTGAAGCTCGCCACCGGGGGCCTGCGCGTTGGCATTTCGGCCCGGCTCGCCAAGACCGGGGTGGCGCAGGCCTTCGGGCTGGACGTCGATGAGGTCGAACAGGTCTGGCATGCGCTGGCCCCGCCCTATGCGGCGCTGTTCGACTGGGCGGAGGGGCGGTCGGGCCGCCCCGACCCGGCCGGCACACCCTTTTTCCGCCCGTTCATGCTCGCCCATCCGCTGGAGGCGGACAGCGTCGACCTCAATGACTATGCGGCCGAATGGAAATGGGACGGCATCCGCATCCAGATCGTCGGCACCGGCGGCGAGACGCGGCTCTACAGCAGGGGCGGCGACGACATCACCGGCAGCTTTCCCGAGATCGCGCGCGCTTTCGCCGGTCAGGCAGTGCTGGACGGCGAGCTGCTGGTGCGCGGCGACGTGCAGGGCGCGGAGGAGCATGGCGGGTCGGCCGCCAGCTTCAACGCGCTGCAACAGCGACTGGGGCGCAAAGCGGTGACGACAAAGATGATGGATGAGTTTCCCGCCTTCGTCCGTCTCTACGACCTGCTGATCGAGGGCGAGGAGGATCTGCGCGCGCTGCCCTGGGAGCGGCGGCGCGCCCGGCTGGAGGCCTTCATGGCCGGGCTAGACACCGACCGCTTCGACTTGTCCACCATCATCGAAGCGCCCGATTTCGAGGCGCTCGCCGCCATCCGCGCTGGCGCGCGCGACGCCGCAATCGAAGGAGTGATGCTGAAACGGCGCGACAGCCCCTATGTCGCGGGGCGAAAGGCGACGCTCTGGTATAAATGGAAGCGCGATCCGCTGACCGCCGATTGCGTAATGATGTATGCGCAACGCGGCCACGGCAAACGCTCCTCCTTCTATTCCGACTATACGTTCGGCTGCTGGACCGACGCGCCCGAACGGGGCGGCGAGCTGCTGCCGGTGGGCAAGGCCTATTCCGGCTTCACCGACGAGGAGCTGAAATGGCTGGACCGCTTCGTGCGCGGCAACACCGTCAACCGCTTCGGCCCGGTGCGCGAGGTGGACAAGACTCTGGTGCTGGAGGTCGCCTTCGATTCGATCCATAACAGCAAGCGCCACAAGTCCGGCCTCGCCATGCGCTTCCCCCGCATCGCCCGCATCCGCAGGGACAAGCCGGCGGCCGAGGCGGACCTGATCGACTCGCTGAGGCGCATGATTAGTTAGGGGCGCATGTCTTTCCGCTTTGAGCCCGGCACCGCCGGACGCTAATATCCGCCCACGAAGCGGGAAAGGAAAGCATCATGCCCTATGAAGGAAGCTGCCATTGCGGCGCGGTGACGTTCAGCGTCGCCGGCGAGGTCCCGACCGAAGCCATGACCTGCAACTGTTCGCATTGCAGCCGCAAGGGGCTGGTGCTGACCTTCGTGCCCGCCGATCGCTTCACGCTGAACAGCGGTGCGGACAGCCTGGCCGATTATCATTTCAACAAGCACCAGATCACGCATCAATTCTGCAAGACCTGCGGCACCCAGCCGTTCGCGGAAGGCAAGTCGCCGGACGGGCCGATGCGCGCGATCAACCTGCGCTGCGCGCCCGGCGTCGATCTGGATGCGCTGACGATCACGCGGGTCGATGGCGCCAGCTTCTGACAGTCTGAGGCTTCGGGCAGTCTGACTTTGCGCTGTCACGCGGCGTCCCTATATGGGCGCTTTCGCGCGGGCCGCGCGGGCAGTTCAGGGAGATGCAATTGAGCAAGGTTCTGGTCATCGGCGCGGGCGGCGTCGGTTCGGTCGCGGTTCACAAGATGGCGATGAACAGCGACATCTTCAGCCACGTCACCCTGGCCAGCCGCCGCGTCGGCAAGTGCAATGACATCGCCGCATCGGTGAAGCAGCGCACCGGCGTCATCATCGACACGGCCGAGGTCGACGCCGACGATATTGACGCCACGGCCGCGCTGATCGCCCGCGTCCAGCCCAAGCTGGTCGTCAACCTCGCTCTGCCCTATCAGGACCTCTCCATCATGGAGGCGTGCCTGAAGACCGGCGTCGACTATCTCGACACAGCCAATTACGAGCCGCGCGACACGCCTAAGTTCGAATATGGCTGGCAATGGGCCTATCATGAGCGCTTCAAGGAAGCAGGGCTGATGGCGCTGCTGGGTTCCGGTTTTGATCCCGGCGTCACCAGCGTCTTTGCCTCCTACATCAAGAAGCATCTGCTCGACACGATCGAGACGCTCGACATTCTCGACTGCAACGGCGGCGACCATGGCCAGCATTTCGCGACCAACTTCAACCCGGAGATCAACATCCGCGAAGTCACCGCGCCCTCACGCCATTGGGAGAACGGCCAGTGGGTCGAGGGGCCCGCGCTCAGCCACAAGCAGACGTTCGACTTCGACCAGGTCGGCCCCAAGAACATGTATCTCATGTATCATGAGGAATTGGAGAGCCTCGCCAAATTCTATCCGGAGATCAAGCGTATCCGCTTTTGGATGACGTTCGGCGACGCCTATCTCAAGCATCTGGAGGTGCTCCAGAATGTCGGCATGACCCGCATCGACCCGGTGATCTACGAAGGCCGGGAGATCATCCCGCTCCAGTTTCTCAAGGCCGTTCTGCCCGAACCGTCGAGCCTTGGTTCCACCACCAAGGGAAAGACCAATATCGGCGATATCGCGACGGGCATGAAGGATGGCGAGCAGAAAACCGTCTATGTCCTCAACATCTGCGATCATGAGGAGGCGTTCGCCGAAACCGGCAATCAGGCGGTCAGCTACACCACGGGCGTTCCCGCGATGATCGGCGCGGCCATGATGCTGACCGGCGCGTGGAGGGGCGAGGGCGTGTTCAATATCGAGCAGTTCGACCCCGATCCCTTCATGGACATGCTGAACAGGCACGGTCTGCCCTGGCAGGTGAAGGAACTGGACCGCCCGCTGGATTTCTAAACCACCACGGTGCTCCTGCGAAAGCAGGAGCCCAGATTTTGGGGCACAGCGCTTGTCGCCCCTAGGCTCCTGCCTTTGCAGGAGCACATGGGAAGTATCATTATGGAAACCAGAGCCGGCGATCCCGCCGCCTTCGCCCGTTTCGACCTCTACCGCGTCCCCTCGCCCGCCTTCGTGATGGACGAGGCCGCCGTCCGCCGCAACCTCGCCATCCTCGCCGAGGTGCGCGACCGCGCCGGAATCAAGGTGCTCGGCGCGCTCAAGGCCTTCTCCATGTGGTCGCTGGGCGGCGTGGTCGCCGAATATCTGGACGGCGTCTGCGCGTCCGGCATCTACGAAGCGCGGCTGGGCCGGGAGGAATATGGCGGCGAGGTCGCGACCTATTGCGCGGCCTACAAGCCCGACGATCTGGCGGAGATCCTGAAGATTTCCGATCATGTGATCTTCAACAGTCCCGGCCAGATCGCGCGCATGCGGCCCGTCATCGACGCCGCCCGCGCGGCCGGCCATGATTTCGACATCGGCCTACGGCTCAACCCCCTGCATGCCGAGGGCGAGGTCGCGAAATATGATCCCTGCCAGCCGCACAGCCGGCTGGGCTTTCCGATCGACCAGTTGCGGCCCGAGCATCTGGAGGGGGTGTCCGGCCTCCATTTCCATTCGCTGTGCGAGCAGGATTTCCAGCCGCTCGCGCGCACCTGGGCGGCTATCAGATCGCATATCATGCCACATGTCGAGGGCCTCAAATGGCTCAACTTCGGCGGGGGCCATCATATCACCCGCGCCGATTACCAGCGCGAGGAACTGATCGGCTTCCTCAAGGACATACAAGCGGAAACCGGCCTCTCCCTCTACCTGGAGCCGGGCGAGGCGATGGCGCTGGACGCGGGCATATTGGTCGGCGAAATCCTCGACGTCATCGATAACGGCATGCCCGTCGCCATCACGGACATCTCCGCCACCTGCCACATGCCCGATGTGATCGAGGCGCCCTATCGCCCGGCCATGCTGCATGAGCCGGACTCGGGGCCGGCGACTCGCCTCGGCGGTCCGTCCTGCCTGGCGGGCGACATCATCGGCGACTATCGCGTCCCCGGCGGCGCGGAGCCCGGCGCGCGCATCGCCTTTCTCGACCAGGCCCATTATTCGATGGTCAAGACCAACACTTTCAACGGCGTGCCCCTGCCGGACATCTGGCTGTGGAACTCGCAGACCGACGAACTCCAGCAAATCCGCCGATTTGGCTATGAGGACTTCAAGGCTCGCCTGTCCTAACGCACATTCCGTAGCACCCCGCGCAACAAAATTTACACATGCGCTTTACAGGGGGACCCCCTCAGCATATATCGCCCTTCCGCTGCCCCATGGGACTTCCACCGCAAGGCAGCTTTTTGTGCCCTGACTACACTGGAGGTCCCTTGAATTGCACAAGCATCCTAGCGCGCTGGGGGTAGCAACCGCCCTCAAACCGGCAGCACCGGTAACGCTTATTCGCCCGCAGGCCGCGGCCCGCGCCGCCCGATTCTTCTCTGAGAAGTTTCCGGGGCGCTCGCTCTATGCCGTAAAGGCCAACCCCTCGCCTGACCTGCTTCAGACGCTGTGGGACAGCGGAATCACGCATTACGACGTCGCGTCGATCGCCGAGGTTCGCCTTGTCGCCCGCACGCTGCCGCAGGCGAAGCTGTGCTTCATGCATCCCGTGAAGGCCGAGGAGGCGATCTTCGAGGCTTATCACAGCCATGGCGTGCGCACCTTCTCGCTCGACACGATCGACGAGCTGGAAAAGATCATGCGCGCCACCGGCGACGCGACCGATCTGGAGCTGTGCGTGCGCCTGCGCGTGTCCTCCGAACATTCGGAACTGTCGCTGGCGTCGAAGTTCGGCGTGGAGCTGGGCGAGACCCGCGAACTGCTGATGGCGACCCGCCAGGCCGCCGATGCGCTGGGCATCTGCTTCCATGTCGGCAGCCAGGCGATGAGCCCGCGCGCCTATACCGACGCGATCGAGCGCGTGCGCGCGGCGATCGTGGATGCGGCGGTCACGGTCGACATCGTCGATGTCGGCGGCGGCTTCCCGTCCATCTACCCCGGCATGGAGCCCCCGGCGCTCGAGCTTTATTTCGACGCGATTGAGCGCGGGTTCGAAAGCCTGCCGGTCAGCTATTCGTCCGAATTGTGGTGCGAACCCGGCCGGGCGCTCTCGGCCGAATATAGCTCGTTGATCGTGCGGGTGGAGCGCCGTCGCGGCGACGAACTCTACATCAACGACGGTGCCTATGGCGCGCTGTTCGACGCCGCGCATATCGGCTGGCGCTTCCCCGTCGCGCTGCTGCGCGAAGAGGAGAGCGCGGCGGAGCTGAAGGGCTTTTCCTTCTACGGCCCGACCTGCGACGACATGGACCATATGGTGGGGCCCTTCATGCTCCCGGCGGACGTGAAGGCGGGCGATTATATCGAGATCGGGATGCTGGGCGCTTACGGCTGCGCGATGCGGACCGGCTTCAACGGCTTCTCGTCGGAAACGGTCGTCGAGGTGGAGGATGATGCGATGGCGAGCCTCTATCAGGAACGCCTGCCCGCGCCCCGCCGCGCCACGGTCATCAAGCTGGGCTGATATAGGATTACTGTAGCGCCACGGCCAAGTTGGCCCGCGCTCCAGAAGAGTCGTGAAGAGGGGTTGGACTAGCGCTTGCCGGTCCAACCCCTCTTCTTTCATGCCTCCGGCTTAATGCGGCTGGCTGCTGCTAGTGCCCGCCGATCCGCCATCAGGCGGAGTGGTAGCCTGCCCCGTGGCGTTTCCGCGTTGGCCGGCCTGCGCACCGGGTCCAGTGACATCGCTGCCCTGTGTGCCCGTCGCGCCCGCGCCTCCCGGCGTAAAGCTACCAGCTCCAGTCGGTGCCGATCCGTTCCCTCCGCTGGTGGCTGAACCGGTATGACCGTGAGCGCCGCCGCCATTCGCCCGGCCTTGGGTCCGGGTCGATGTATCACGCGTACCGTCAGACGAACGAAGGCCTGTCGACCCCGTGGTCGATTGCGCGCCGCCGTTTGCGCTTCCGGTCGTGGAAGCGCCGCCCGCAGTCGTTCCAGTCTGCCCATCGGTTCCGTCGCTGCCCATTGTGTTGGTGGCGCCGGCGGCCGATCCCATTGTTCCGCTGGCGCTTCCACCGGCACTGCCGGATGTTTGCGCCTGAACTGCAAATGGCAGAGACAAAGCGGATAAGGCGGTTAGTAGGTAAAGCTTACGCATGAAACTCTCCTGTCATTTTATATCGCCAATCACTTTATATTGGTCGTCCTCCACCAAGCTGACGCAAAGCTGGAGGTTCCGCCAAAATAGCGACCGAACTAATCCATGTGCTATTTCACGCGGAGTAAGGCGGGATGTTATTTCCGACGGAATATCCCGGCCAGTTCCACATGGGTCGACCAGCGGAACTGGCCCACCGGCCGCACGCTCTCCAGCATATAGCCGCCCGCCGCCAGATGCGCCGCGTCGCGCGCGAAGCTGCCCGGATTGCAGGAGACATAGGCGACCGTCGGCACCCGGCTTTGCGCGATCTGCATCACCTGTTCGCGCGCGCCGGCGCGTGGCGGGTCGACCAGAACGGACACGAAACGATTGAGTTCGTCGGGCGTCAGAGGCCGCCGGAACAGATCGCGATGCTCGGCCGCCATCCGCCGCTGCGCCCGTTTGCCGGCGCCTTTCAGCGCCAGCACCAGGTCGCGCGCCGCCTCCGCCGCATAGACGGGCCGGCCCGCCCCCAGGGCCAGCGCGAAGGTGCCGAGGCCGCAGAACAGGTCGGCAAGCGCGCCTTGCTCGGGCAGCGCCGCCGCGACCGTTTCCACCAGCGCCGCCTCGCCATCCGGCGTCGCCTGAAGGAAGGCGTAAGGCGGGAAGGAGACGGCCACGCCGCCGAAGCTGACCGTCACCGGCTCCGGCTCCCAGCGGGTCTGCGGCCCTTCCCCCTCGTCGATCGTCAGCCGCGCGAGGGCATGGTCGGCGGCAAAGCGTCCCAGCCCCTCATCAGCGGCAAGGCCGCGCACGGCCACGCCCTCCAGCAGCAGGTCGACGCCCTGGTCGGTCAGCGACATCTTGACCTGCGCGACTCGTTTGTCCGGCACTAGGCCGGCGAGCAGCGTGCGCAGCGGCGCAACCAGCGCGAACAGGCGCGGATCGAGGATCGCGCACATGCGAAGGTCGATCAGGCTGTGGCTGCCGCTCTCCGCGAAGCCGATCGTCACGCGCCCGCCCTGCTTCATCGCCCGCATCGCCGCGCGCCGCCGTGTGTTGGGCGACGAGATATGCGGCGGCAGCACGGCCGCCGCCTCCACCCCCTGCCCGACCAGCGCGCCAACCACGCGCGCCGTCACGAAAGCGGCAAAGCTTTCCTCGTCGACATGCTGGAGCTGACAGCCGCCGCAGGCCGGGAAATGGATGCAGGGCGGAACGGCGCGATGCGGGCCAGCGACAAGGGTCCCGTCCATGGCGATCCGGTCGCCCGGAGCGCTCAGCGGCACATGCCGCCCGTCGCCGGTGACGCCGTCGCCCTTCGCCGCGATCCGGACTATCGTATCAGCGTCACTCATCCCCCGCCCGTAGGCGCGAAGCCAGGACGGGCGCAAGGTGCGTGATCAGATCGTCGGCGATGAACGCCGCGCCCGCGCGACGCGCCGCCTCGCTATGCAGCCAGACCGCCTCGCACGCGGCGCGGAAGGGGTCGCCGGTCACCGCCAGCCGCGCCGCGACGAGGCCCGCGAGCACGTCGCCGGTCCCCGCCGTCGACAGCCAAGGTGAACCGCGCTGCGCCACCGCCGCCCGGCCGTCGGGCGTCGCGATCACCGTGTCCGCGCCCTTGTGGACGACAACCGATCGCGCCAGCCGCGCCGCCGCCAGCGCCCGGTCGATCTTGCTGCCCGGCAGTTCGCCGAACAGACGGACGAACTCGCCCTCGTGCGGAGTCAGCACGGAACCCTCCGGCACCGACGCCGGCCCATCCGCCGCCAGCAGGGTCAGGGCGTCCGCGTCCAGCACCAGCGGGCGTCCGGCCGCTACTACCTTGTTCAGCCGCGCCCGCGCCGCCGCATCCAGTCCCAGGCCCGGCCCGCACAGCAGCGCCGCCAGCCGGTCGTCCGCCAGCGCCGCCGCCAGCGCGTCGAGAGACGCCGCATCGACGGTGACGATCGCATCGGGGCCGCCCCTGCCCTCCTCCGCGACGATATGCCGGACCATGCCTGCCCCGCCATGGGCGGCCGATCGCGCCGCCAGCAAAGCGGCCCCGGCCATCGCGCCGCCCACCATGCCGACCAGGCCACGGCTATATTTATGCGCGTCGGGGCTCGGCGCGGCGAAAATCGGCGGCGCGAGCCTATGGACCGGGCCTCCGCCGGCGATGCCGATGTCCGCCAGAACCAGCCGATCAAACCGGCCCGACGCGGGAAATAGGGCGTGTGCGGGCTTATAGGCTCCCAGCGCGATGCAGAGACCGAAGCGTGGTACGTCGGACAAGATCGCGCCGCTGTCGCTGTCGACGCCGCTCGGCAGGTCGATGGCATGGGACAGTGTCGCCGCGCCCGCGACCTCGCCGAGGCGCGCCGCGAGCGCCGGGTCCAGCCCGCGCGTCAGGCCGGTGCCGAACAGCGCGTCGACCAGTTGCGGTGCCGGCCGGGCATCGGCGATCCCTTCGACCGGGCCAGTCCAAGACAATCGCGCCCTTGCGGCCGACTCCGTCCGGGGCTCACCGCTCGCCGCCACTCGCACCGGCACGCCCCGCTCGGCGAGCAGCCGGGCGATGACATAGCCGTCGCCGCCATTATTGCCCGGCCCGCACAGCAGCAGCGTCTCGCGGCGATGCCCGGCGCGCCAGATGATGTCGGCCGCCGCCGCGCCGGCGCGCTCCATCAATTCATATTCGGGCACGCCCGCGTCGATCAGGGCGCGTTCAGCCGCGCGCATCGCCCCGGCCGTCAGGATCGCCGTGCCGGTCATCAGCGCTTGGCCGCGCCGATCGTCGCGGGCAGGCGGTATAAATCCTGGCCGACCATCACCATGATCCTTTTCTCGCCGTCGATCCGAATGATCGCCTCTTCCGCGCCATCGGCGGCAGCGACGCCATGACCATCGGTCACGATGCGAAGGCGGCGGAAGCCGCCGTCCGCATGGCGGATGGTGAGCAGGTCGCCATCCCGCTCCAGCAGGCAATCGCGCGTCCATCGCGCGCCTCCGCCGATCGCGCAATCGACATGGCCCTCGTCCGTGACCGTCGCCCCCGCGGACGGTCGGGAGGCGCCGCCGCCCTCCGCCCCGCCATCCCGATCGCAGCCCGCCAGCAGCAGGCCGGCCAGCAACAGGGCGACGCGCGAGTCAGATGTCAGCGAAGACATGGGTTTCGGCCTTGGCCCCCGGATGCGTCACCGCACCCTGCCAGGCGGGACCGACATTGCGGGCATAGCGCCACAACGCGCCGGCCTGATAGTCGTTCGCGCGCGGCGCCCAGGCCTTGCGGCGCTCCTCCAGCACGGCCTCGTCCACCAGCAGGTCGATCGTGCCGGCCTCGGCGTCGATCGCGATCCGGTCGCCATCCTCCACCAGCGCGATCGGGCCGCCGTCTGCCGCCTCGGGACCGACATGGCCGATGCAGAAGCCGCGCGTGCCGCCTGAAAAACGTCCGTCGGTGATCAACGCCACCGACTCGCCCAGCCCTTGGCCATAGAGCGCCGCCGTCGTCGCCAGCATCTCGCGCATGCCGGGGCCGCCCTTGGGCCCTTCATAGCGGATGACGACCACGTCGCCCTCGCCGATCTGCTGCGCCTCGACGGCGGCGAAGGCGTCCTCCTCGCGCTCGAACACCTTGGCCGATCCGGTGAACTGAAGGCGCTTCATGCCCGCCACCTTGACGATCGCGCCATCGGGAGCCAGCGATCCCTTCAGGCCGACGACGCCGCCGGTGGGCGTGATCGGCGTTTTGACATCATAGATGACCTTCTGGTCGGGATTCCATGTGATCTCGTCGATATTCTCCGCCAGCGTCTTGCCGGTCACGGTCATGCAGTCGCCGTGCAGCAGGCCGTTGTCGTACATGGTCTTCATCAGCATGTAGATGCCGCCGGCCTCGTACATGTCCTTCGCCACATAGCGGCCGCCCGGCTTCAGGTCGGCGATATAGGGCGTGGACTTGAAGATTTCGGCGACGTCGAACAGATCGAAGTCGATGCCGCATTCATTCGCCATGGCGGGCAGGTGCAGCGCGCCGTTGGTGGAGCCGCCGGTCGCGGCGACGATCCGCGCCGCATTCTCGAACGCCTCGCGCGTGCAGATGTCGCGCGGACGGATGTTGCGCGCGATCAGCTCCATCACCTGGCGTCCAGCGGCGACCGCGATCTCCTCACGGCTCTTATAAGGGGCGGGTGCCATGTTGCTGTTTGGCAAGGACAAGCCGATCGCTTCGCCGACGCAGGCCATGGTGTTGGCGGTATATTGGCCGCCACACGCGCCATGGCCGGGGCAGGCGGCCTTTTCGATCGCCGTCACTTCCGACAGGGGGCAGTTGCCCGCGCTGTAGCGGCCGACCACCTCGAACACGTCGATGACCGTCAGGTCGCGGTCCTGGTAGCGGCCGGGCAGGATCGACCCGCCATAGACGAAGATCGAGGGCACGTTGAGGCGCAGCATCGCCATCATCATGCCGGGCAGCGACTTGTCGCACCCCGCGAACGTCACTAGCGCGTCGTAGCAATGGCCCCGCACCGACAACTCGACTGAATCCGCGATCACCTCGCGGCTGACCAGCGAGCTTTTCATGCCCTGATGGCCCATGGCGATGCCGTCGGTGACGGTGATGGTGTTGAATCGGCGCGGCATGCCGCCGGCCTCGTTCACGCCCTGCCGGCAGAAATCGGCCTGCATGTCGAGCGTGGTGTTGCACGGCGCGCTGTCATTGCCCGCAGACGCAATGCCAACGAACGGCCGCGCAATCTCTTCCTCGGTCAGCCCCATCGCATAATAATAGCTGCGCTGCGGCGCGCGCTCTGGCCCCACCGAAACATAGCGGCTGGGCAGCTTGGACTTGTCGAACTTGTGGCTCATGGGGCTTACCTTTCGTCGCGCGCCTCTTTCCAAAATCAAGCGGCTCACGCAAGGCTATTGCGGCATTCCAGCAATATGGGACCCAATATGTCGGCGAACCGCTGCTGCCCGGCGGCGTCCGACACCCGGTCCTGCCGCATCTCCACCCCCAGATAAGGGATGCCGTTCGCCTCCGCATGGCGGTTCATCGTCGCGTTGAGCAGCTTGCCCGAATAGGGGAGCTGGTCCCCGACGATCAGCCCCGCCCCCTCCAGCAAGGGAATCGCGATCCGCGCCGCGCGGTCGTCCGCATTGTAGAGGATGCCGATGTCCCAGGGCCGTTGCTGCGCGGGATCGCTCGCCAGCCTCGGCGTGAAGCTGTGCAGCGACAGGATGAAAGGCGAAGTCATCGCGTCGAGCATCATCGCCACCTGATGATGATAGGGGTGATGGAAACGGATCATCCGTTCGGCAAGGTCGGCCTGGCGGTTGCCGGGAATAGCGTGGCCGTCGCTCATCACCGGCAGCAGGCCGGGCGCGTCATCCTCGCGGTTGAGGTCGATTACCAGCCGCGACACGCCCCCCAATATCGCCTTGCACGACAATTGCTCCGCCAGCAGCGCCGCCACCTCCGCAACGCCGATGTCGATCGCGACATGGTCCGACAGCAGGGTGGCGTCGATCCCCAGCGCGATGTCGGCCGGCACATGGGCGGAGGCATGATCGCCGATGATGAGCAGGTCCAGCGGACCGCCGTCGATCATCGTGAAGGCTTCGCTCATATGTCTCTTATCCTCGTCGCCATGGTCCACCAGCCGGCTCGCGCGCCGGCGATCGCCGTGGCGGCGGCTTGGCAGTCGGCGGCCCTGTCGAACAGCGCAAAGCAGGTCGCGCCCGATCCCGACATCCGGGTCAAACCCGCTCCACGCTGCGCTTCGAGCAATTCCAGTGCTTGCGCGATGACCGGGGCCAGCGCGACGGCGGGCGCCTGAAGGTCGTTCCGCGCCGCGCCCAACGCCTCCAGATCAACCGCCGCCAGCGCGCCCCGGTCGATCCCGTCCCAGGCGCGGAATATCGCGCCGGTCGAGACCGGCACTCCCGGATTGACCAGCAGCATCGGCCTGCCCGCCAGTCCCGGCACGGCGCAGGCCCCCAGATGCTCGCCCCGCCCGCCGACCATCTGGGTCACGCTGGCGAGGCAGGCGGGCACGTCCGAACCGAGGTCGAGCGCCAATTCGGCCAGCGCCGGCGCGTCCGGCGCAAGGTCCCACAAGCGGCACAGCAACCGCAGGGCCGCCGCCGCGTCCGCCGATCCTCCGCCGATGCCCGACGCCACCGGCAGCCGCTTGTCGAGATATATCCGCGCGCCCTCCCCGCCTCGCCCGAAGCGGTCGCGCAGAGCGTGGGCCGCGCGCAGCACCAGATTGTCCGCCCCGTTGTCCAGCACGGTTCCGAACGGGCCGCCCAGCGTCAGGCGAAGCGTGCCGTCGTCACGCCGCGCCGCCTCCAGCCGATCGCCATCCTCGGCGAAAACGAACAGGCTTTCGAGTTCATGATAGCCATCGTCCCGCCGCCCCCGGACATGAAGCGCCAGATTGACCTTTGCATAGGCGGTTTCGGTGAGGGCAATCCCGTCGGCGGCGGCCGGGGCCGCATCAGGGAGCGGCATATTCGGGCTTCAACCCCTCGCGCGTCTTGGCCGCCAGCCGGTCCGCCCGTTCCCCTTCGGCGAACAGAGCCGCGGCCCGCCAAGCATAGCGCGCCTCGTAGCGGCGGCCGACCGACCATAGGGCGTCGCCCAGATGCTCGTTAACCGTCGCATCGTCCGGCGCGCCCGCCGCCGCGCGCTCCAGCACCGGCACCGCGCTCTTGGCGTCGCCGGTCACGAATTGCGCCCAGCCCAGCGAATCGCTGATCGATGCGTCTGTCGGCTTCAGCGCGCTCGCCTTCTTCAGCAGTTCCAGCGCCGCCTTCACATTCTGCCGCCGCTCGACCTGCGCATAGCCCAGATAGTTGAGCACCACCGGCTCGTCGGGCGCCAGCGCCGCCGCCCGGCCCAGCACGGCGCGCGCCGCGTCCCACCGACCGCCCTGCTCCAGCGCGCTGCCCTCGAACAGCAGCAGCGCCCAGGGCACGGCGTCGGGCGCGAACCCGGCCTGCGCGGCGCGGAAGGCGGCCGCCGCGCCCAGATAATCCTTGTCCTCCGACAAGAGCCTTCCAAGCCGGACATGCCGCTCCGCCTCCGCGCCGGGCATAGCCGCCATCGTCCTGGCGAGCGTCAGCGCTTCCGCCCGCGCGCCCGATGCCGCCAGCGCGTCGACCAATTCGGCCTGCGCCATCGCGTGACGCCCATCGCCGGCGGGCACCTGCCGCGCCTCGTCCACCGCGAAGGACGGATGGCCCGCCAATGTCAGCAGCCTGGCGACGATGACCCGGATCTCGGCGCTGTCGGGATCGGCGAAGCTCGCGATCCGGGCGAGCCGCACGGCCAGCGCGGCGCTATCCTCCTGCGCGCCGATGTCCGCCGCCAGCCGCGCGATCAGCCGAGCATAGCCCTGGCGCGGCGCAAGCGCGGCGGCACGCCCCTTGCCCCGCGAGACATCGGCGCGCGCGGCGGCGAAGACCGCCTGATTATCGGGCAGCAGCGCCAGCGCGTTGTCGCGGTCCCCGGCGGCGGCCAGTTGAGCGGCCAGCGCCATGCGGAGCCCGGCGCCCTCTCTTCCCGCCGCCGCGACCGCGCGGGCGATCAGCGGCACCGCCTCCGCCGTCTGCCCTCGCGCCAGCGCCTGAAAGGCCAGATGCTCATCCAGATAGCGCGTCGCGAGCAACGCGAAACGGTCCTTGGGATCGACGACCGGCGCATCATAGCGGCCCTCGCCCAACGTGATCCAGCTAATCACGATCGGAGCGAGGAAGGCGAAATTGCCCTCCGCCTCCATCCGCGCCACCAGCGCGCGGGCTCCGGCCCAGTCCTTGCTGGCCAGCGCGTCCCCGATCCGCAGCAGCGTGCCGTCGCGCGGCAGGACGCCTTGTCCGTCCAGCAGATCGGCGGAGCGCAGCGCCAGCGCCTTGTCGCCGCTTTCCAACGCCTGAAAATAGGAGCGGCGGGCGATGTCGCCGCTGGCGGGGTCCAGAGCCAGCGCCTCCCGATAGCCGCTGACCGCCACCCCCAGCGCGCCTTCGCTGTCCGCCAGCCGCGCACGGGCATAGGCGTTCAGCGCCACAGCGGGGTCGACCGATGCCGCCGCCGGTCCATGAATCGCCAGCGGCAGAAGGGTCAGCAGGATCAGGCGCCTACATATTGGGATAGTTGGGTCCTCCGCCGCCTTCGGGCACGACCCAATTGATGTTCTGGGTCGGGTCCTTGATGTCGCACGTCTTGCAGTGGACGCAATTCTGCGCGTTGATCTGGAAACGGGGATCGCCCTCTTCCAGTCCCACCACCTCATAGACGCCTGCCGGACAATAACGCTGCGCCGGCTCGTCATAAAGAGGCAGATTATAGGAAATCGGGATTGCCGGGTCCTTCAGTTGCAGATGGACCGGCTGATCCTCCTCATGGTTGGTGTTGCTGAGGAAAACCGACGACAGCCGGTCGAAGCTGATGACGCCGTCGGGCTTGGGATAGACGATCTTCTCGCACGCATCCTTGTGCCAGATCTTCTCATTGTCCGGCTTGTGCTTCATCGTGAAGGGCAGGCCGATCTTCAGCGTGCGCATCCACATGTCGATGCCGGCGAGCAGCGTGCCGATCGTGTTGCCGAACTTGGAGAGCAAGGGCTCGGCATTCTTGACCAGTTGCAGTTCCTTCGCGACCCAGCTCGACCGCAGGCGATCCTCATACTCGTGCAGGACGTCGCGCGCGCGCTCGTTCTGGATCGCCTCGAACGCCGCCTCGGCCGCGATCATGCCCGTTTTCATCGCCGTATGCGTGCCCTTGATGCGGGGCACGTTGACGAAGCCCGCCGAACAGCCGATCAGCGCGCCGCCGGGGAACACCAGCTTGGGCACCGACTGCCAGCCGCCCTCGTTGATCGCGCGCGCGCCATAGGAGACGCGGCGGCCGCCCACCAGATATTTGCGGATATCGGGATGCTGCTTCCAGCGCTGGAACTCCTCGAACGGGTAGAGATGCGGGTTGCGGTAACCAAGACCCACGACGAACCCCAGCGCCACTTGACCATTGGCCTGATGATAGAGGAAACCGCCGCCATAAGCATCGGTCAGCGGCCATCCCTGCGTATGGATGACGAGGCCGGGCTTATGCAGTTCCGGGTCGATGTCCCACAATTCCTTCATGCCAAGGCCATAGACCTGCGGCTCGCTGTCGGCGTCCAGCACGAACTGGCGCTTGAGGATCTTGGTCAGATGACCCCGCGCGCCCTCGGCGAAGAAAGTATATTTGGCGTGCAGCTCCAGGCCCGGCTGATAGTCTCCCTTATGGTTGCCCTCGCGGTCGACGCCCATGTCGCCAGTGGCGACGCCCTTCACCGATCCGTCCTCGTTATAGAGGATCTCGGCGGCCGCGAAGCCGGGGAATATCTCGACGCCCAGCCCCTCGGCCTGCTCCGCCAGCCAGCGGCAGAGGTTGCCCAGCGATCCGGTATAGGTGCCCTTGTTGTGCATCCAGCCCGGCGTCATGATGTGCGGCATCGCCATCTTGCCGGTCTTGCTCAGCATCCAGTGCTGGTTGTCGGTGACCGGCACCTCGCCCAATGCGCAGCCGTCCTCCCTCCAGCTCGGCAGCAACTCGTCCAGCGCCTTGGGGTCGATGACCGCGCCCGACAGGATGTGCGCGCCGATCTCCGACCCCTTTTCCAGCACACACACCGCCAGCTCTGCGCCCGCGTCGTTGGCGAGTTGCTTCAGGCGGATCGCCGCCGACAGTCCGGCCGGGCCGCCGCCGACGATCACCACGTCATAGGGCATCGATTCCCGTTCGCTCATAATCCCTCCATCATGACGATCCGAAGGGGCTTCCCTCCCCATCCGGTCGCCGCATACCGAAAACGCTTTGACAGGATCGGCGATGAAGATTCTTGACCCCCTCGTCAACCTCTGGCCCTACATAGGATAATGCGGGGTTCATTATCGGAACATGCGGCGCTTTCCGCCGACGCCTATCTGGCGTGGTGGTCGCTCGCGGGCGTGGATTGCGCCATCGGGGAGTCGCCCGTCGACTGGCTGCGCCCGGCGCGGCCTGCGGCCGTCGCGCCTGTTGCGCAGCTGCGCGCGCCCGTGGCGCCGGCGCGGCCCGCCACGCTCGACACCTTCCACCACTGGCTGGCGACTGACGCCGGCCAGCCCGAAAGCCGCTGGTCCCCCGGCCGCGCGATCATGCCGGCCGGGCGGGCCGGTGCGCGGCTGATGGTCGTCACCGACATGCCCGACCCGGCCGACATGCAGGCGGGGGCGCTGTTCGCCGATCGCGCCGGGGTGCTGCTCGACGCGATGCTGCGCGCCATAGGGCTCGACCGCGACTCCGTCTATCTGACCGCGATGGCGCTGGCGCGTCCGCCGGGCGGCCTGATCGACGCCGCCGACACCGCGCATCTGGTCGACCGGATGCGCGCGCAGGTGTCGCTCGTCGGCCCCGCGCGCCTGCTGCTGCTCGGCGATCGGACGATCCGTGCCCTTTTGCCGACCGGCCACGACGACGGCCCCCATGCTTTACGCCTCTTTAACCATGAAGGCGGCACTGTGCCCGCCGCTGCCACATTTCACCCGCGCCTGCTGATGACTCAGCCAGCGGCCAAGGCGGAATGCTGGCGCGCCCTGCAAAGCCTGATCGAGGACCCGCAACCGTGACTCGTGCCGTAGCCCGTGCGCTTTTGAAGATCATGCTGGCCGTGGCGAGCGGCGCCGCCGCCCAAGGCGCGCTGGCCGCCCCCAACGATGCCCCGATCCCGACACCAGCGATCATGGGAACAGCGCCGACGACCGGCCTGCCCTTCGCCGTAGCGGAGGATGACAAGGTCCGCTACCGCGCCATCTATGCGAGCCTTCGGGACCAGCAATGGGACGCCGCCAGAGCCCAGATCCTCGCGCTCGACGGCGGCGATCCGATGCGGTCGATGGCGCTCGGCGATCTCTATCTCGCCAAGGGATCGCCGCGCGTCGAACTGTTCGACCTGCTCGACCTCATCAACAAGGCGGCCTGGCTACCGCGCGCGGACCAGCTTTCGCGCCTCGCCGAAAAGCGCGGCGCGACGATGCTGCCCGCGCTGCCGCAGGTGCAGAAGATGGTGTGGCTGGGGTCGGCCCCGCGCCGCCAATATGTCTCCACAACCAAGACCGACCTGCTCGCCCAAGCGATCGCCGCCCAAATTCAGCCCTTTATCAAGGCCGATAATCCCGCCGGTGCCGAAGCGCTGCTCGCCCCGCAGGAAGCGGGCCTGACGCCCGAGGGGCTGACCGAACTGCGCCAGCGCGTCGCCTGGTCCTATTATATCGAGAATGACGACAATAGCGCGCGCCGCATGGCCGCGCGCGCGCTGGAAAGCCGCGTCGGCGGCGAATGGGCGGTTCAGGCGCACTGGACCACGGGCCTCGCCGCCTGGCGGCAGAAGGATTGCCGCGCCGCCGCGCCCTCCTTCGCCAATGTCTCCGCCCTCGCCACCAACGAGGACATGCGCGCCGCCGGCGCCTATTGGGCCGCGCGCGCCTACATGGTGTGCGGCGATCCGGCCAAGGTCGCCAACCTGCTGCGGGTCGCGGCCCGCGCCGACGAAACCTTCTACGGCCTGCTCGCGCGCGAGACGCTGGGCCTGCCGCTGCGCGCCGCGCCGTCCGCGCCGCGCTTCACCGCCGCCGAATGGCTCCAGCTCAAGGACAGCCCCAACGCCCGCGCGGCCGTGGCCTTTTCCGCGATCGGCGACATGGCCCATGCCGACGAGGCGCTACGCTTTCAGGCCAAGCTGGACGGCGGCGTCCACCATGCCGCGCTGCTGCGGCTGGCGGGCGCGCTCAACCTGCCCGAAACCCAGCTCTGGCTCGCCCATAACGGCCCCGCCGGCAAGCACCCCGACCGCTTCGCCCGCTTTCCCGCGCCCGACTGGAGGCCCGATGGCGGCTGGCGAGTCGATCCGGCGCTGATCTACGCCCATACGCTCCAGGAATCGGGCTTCCGCTCGAACGCGGTCAGCAGCGCGGGCGCGCGCGGGCTGATGCAGGTGCGCCCCGGCACGGCGGGCGATGTCGGCATGAGCGACGCCGCGCAGCTTTTCGTGCCCTCCACCAACATGGAATATGGCCAGCGCTATCTGGAGTCGCTGCGCGACATGAGCGCGACCGGCGGCCTGCTGCCCAAGGTTATGGCCGCCTATAATGCCGGCCCGACCCCGGTGGAGCGCTGGAATTATGAAGTCAGGGACGGCGGCGACCCGCTGCTGTTTATCGAATCCCTGCCCTATTATGAAACTCGCGCCTATGTGAACATCGTCATGCGCAATTACTGGATGTATCAGATCCAGGCGAAGGGCAAGGCGGACTGCTTGACCGGCATGGCCCAGGGCCTGTGGCCGATGTTTCCCGGCGCCAAGGGCACCAAGCTGGTCCGCCTGACGGGCAGGACGCCGGCCGCGCGTCCCGCGCCCAGCACGCCGGTGGCGCTGGGCGGTTCCGTCGGCACGCACTGACGGCGCGCGCCATGCCGATCGACGAAAGCCGCGCCTTCCTGCCCGTGCGCATCGCGGTGCTGACCGTCTCCGACAGCCGCACGGCGGCCGACGACCGCTCCGGCGACACGCTGGCCGAGCGGATCGTGAGCGCGGGCCATGTCCTGGCCGACCGCCATATCATCCATGACGAGCGCGCCGCGATCGTCGCCCGCCTCCACGCGTGGATCGACGATCCGCTGGTCGACTGCATCATCACCACCGGCGGCACTGGGGTAACCGGCCGCGACGTGACGCCCGAAGCGCTGGCGCAGGTGCAGGACAAGGAGATTCCAGGGTTCGGGGAACTGTTCCGCTGGCTCAGCTACCAGACGATCGGCACCTCCACCATCCAGTCGCGCGCCACCGCCTGCGTCGCGCGCGGCACCTATATTTTCGCCCTGCCCGGATCGACCGGGGCAGTGCGCGATGCGTGGGACGGCATTCTCGTCAGCCAACTCGACAGCCGCTTCCGCCCCTGCAACTTCGTCGAACTGATGCCGCGCCTGACGGAACGCTGAAAGGCGGGCACGCCAACGCGCCTTGCCCTTTTGTTCCTTTTATGTTCTCATATGCCATGGATCGGATCAATGGCCGTGGCGCGACTCACAATGGGGAAAGCCGGCGCTTCAAACTTCCCGAGCGGGAAGCGGAGGGCGACTGGCTCGATGCGCTCGAATCCGTCGACGGCGCAGCGCCCAAGTTACGCACGACCGTCACGGTCGAGCGTCCGCGCACCATTATCACCCGCAATTCCTCCCCCGACATTGGCTTTAGCCAGTCGATCAACGCCTATCGCGGTTGCGAGCATGGCTGCATCTACTGCTTCGCGCGGCCTACCCATGCCTATCACGACCTGTCGCCGGGGCTGGATTTCGAAAGTCGCCTTTTCGCCAAGCCCGACGCGCCCGCGCTGCTGCGGGCGGAGCTGGCGAAGCCCTCCTATAGCGTCGCGCCGATCGCCATGGGCACCAACACCGATCCCTATCAGCCGATCGAGCGCGAGTGGCGCATCACTCGCGCCTGTGTCGAGATATTGGCGGAAACGCGCCATCCGCTGTTCATCACCACCAAGTCCGACCGCGTCCTGCGCGACATCGACCTGCTCTCGGCGATGGCGCGCGATAGGCTGGTCGTTGTATGCCTCTCCGTCACCAGCCTGGACCCGGCCGTGGCCCGTACGCTGGAGCCCCGCGCAGCGCATCCGCGCCGCCGCGTCGCCGCGATCCGCGCGCTGACGCAGGCCGGCGTGCCGGTCCATGTCAGCATTTCGCCCGTCATCCCGTCGATCACCGATCATGAGATGGAGGCGATCATCGGCGAAGTCGCGGAGGCGGGCGCGATCAGCGCATCCTATATCCCCGTCCGCCTGCCGCACGAGGTCGCGCCGCTGTTCCGCGCCTGGCTCGACGCCCATTATCCCGATCGCGCGGGGCGGGTGATGGCGATCATCCGCGACCTGCGCGGCGGGCGCGACAATGATCCCAATTTCGGCAGCCGGATGCGCGGCCAGGGAGTCTGGGCCGACTTGCTTCGCACGCGCTTCAACCGCGCCTGCCGCAAGGCGGGCTTCGCGCGCGACCGGATCGCGCTGCGCACCGACCTGTTCAGGCCGCCTTCCGGCCCGCAACTCAGCTTGTTCTGAGGCGCGCCGCAGCCTCTTCATCCCCCCGCCTTGCCCTTGGGCGCGCCCTCCCCTAAAGGATCGGCTCATGCCCGAAACGATCCCCGCGCCCGCTTCGTCCGATCTTCAGGGACGGGCGTTGTTCCCGCACCGGCATCTGCTGGGCATAGCGCCCCTGAAGCCGTGGGAAATCCGTTTCCTGCTGGACGAGGCCGAGCAATGGGTCCGCGCCAATCGCGGGATAGCGCGCAAGCATGACGGCCGGCTGGCGGGCATGACCCAGATCAACGCCTTTTTCGAGAACAGCACCCGAACGCTCCTGTCGTTCGAGATCGCGGGCAAGCGGCTGGGCGCGGACGTCGTCAACATGCACGCCGCGCAATCGAGCGTGAAGAAGGGCGAGACGCTGATCGACACGGCGATGACGCTGAACGCCATGTATGCCGACGTCATCGTCATCCGCCACGGCTCGTCCGGCGCGGTCAGGCTGATCGCGGACAAGGTCGACTGCCCGGTGCTGAACGCAGGCGACGGCTGGCACGAACATCCGACGCAGGCCTTGCTCGACGCGCTGACCATCCGCCGCCGCAAGGGCGGGTTCGAGGGGCTGGTCGTCGCCATCTGCGGCGACGTGCTGCACAGCCGGGTCGCACGGTCCAACATGCTCTGCCTCGCCGCGCTGGGCGCACAGGTCCGAGCGATCGCGCCCCCCACGCTGATGCCGGCGCAGGTGGAGGCGATGGGCGCCACACCCTATACGGACTTCGACAAGGGGCTGGACGGCGCGGACGTGGTCATGATGCTGCGCCTTCAAAATGAACGAATGGAAGGCGCGTTCATCCCCTCGCCGCGCGAATATCACATGCTCTATGGCCTGACCCCCGAACGCCTGGTCCGCGCCAAGCCCGATGCGCTGGTCATGCACCCCGGTCCCATGAACCGGGGCGTGGAGATCAGCAGCAACGTCGCCGATCATCCGGAACGATCGGCCATAACCGAGCAGGTGGAGATGGGCGTGGCCGTGCGCATGGCCTGCCTGGACGTGCTCACGCGCGGCGCGCGCGGCGTGGAGGGATGGGCATGACCCGGCTCGCTATCATCAACGCCCGGCTCGCCGATCCGGCGAGCGCGGAGGTCGCCCCCGGCGCTCTGCTGATCGAGGGCGACCGCATCCTCGCCGCCGGGGCCGTGGACATCCCCGCTGACACCGAAACGATCGACGCGCGCGGGCAAGTCGTCGCGCCGGGGCTGATCGACCTGGGCGTCTTCAGCACCGACAAGCCCGCCTTCCATTTCGGCGGGATCACCCGCGCGGCGCTGATGCCCGACCAGTCCTCGCTGCTCGACGATCCGGGCCTGATCCGCCAGGCGACGCGCGCGGGCAAGCCCGACTTCTGGGTCCATCCGATAGCCGCCGCCACGCGCGGGCTGAAGGGGGCGGAACTGGCCGAGATCGGACTGATGCAGGCCGCCGGCGCGATGGCCGTGGGCACCGGCCGGCAATGGATCGCCGATTCGGGGGTCATGCTGCGGGTCCTGTCCTACGCCTCCGCGTTGGGCCTCACCGTCATCGCCCATGCCGAGGATGGAGGGCTGGCAGGCAAAGCGGTCGCCACCTCGGGCGAGACCGCCACGCGCCTCGGCCTCTCCAACGCCCCCGCCTGCGCCGAGGCCATGGCCATCGCCCGCGACATCATGCTGGCGCGGGAGAGCGGCGCGGCGATCCATTTCCGGCTGGTGACGACCGCCGCCGGCTTCGCGCTGATCCGCGCCGCCAAGGCGGAGGGGTTGCGCGTCACCTGCGGCATCAGCCCCGCCTATCTGTTCCTGTCCGACAACGCCGTCACCGACTTCCGCACCTTCGCGCGCCTGTCGCCGCCGCTCCGGTCGGAGGAGGATCGCAAGGCCGCGATCGCCGCCGTCGCCGACGGCACGGTCGACGTCATCACCTCCAGCCACGATCCGCGCGGACCGGAGGACAAGCGCCTGCCCTTCGCCGACGCCAGCCCCGGCATGGCGGGCGCGGAAACGTTACTCGCTTTATCGCTGAACCTGGTGCGTGAGGGCCATGTGCCGATGACGCGGCTGATGGCGCTACTGTCGGCCAACCCCGCGCGGATATTGGGAATCGCAGCGGGCAGCTTCTCGGTCGGCAGCGCGGCCGACATCATCTTCATGGACCCCGACGCCCCCTGGATCGTCGATTCGGGCAAGATGGCGGCGGCGGCCGGCAATACGCCGTTCGACCGCATGCCGGTGCAGGGCCGCGTCCGCCGAATCATGAAGGGCGGGTCCTTCCTCTAGGAAGCCCCGCCCGCTCGTCAGCCTTGAAGATGTAAAGCGTCAGCGGGACGCGAACTGGCGTCCCCTGAGCGCCAGCGCCCAGCGCTGGGGCGTCGCGTCCGGCGAGGCTTCACGCACGAAGCATTGGCCGCGTTGCGCGCGGATCGACTGGCACAGGGCCATGGCGTCGGTCCGCTTGCCAAAGCCGCTGAGCGCCAGGCGATGAAAGGCCCGACCCTTGACCGTCGCCGTGCTGGTCAGCACAGGGAAGGCCGCGAGCCTGTCGTTGATGGTCGCCATGCGCTGCCATTTCTCGCGGGCGACGGCGGCGCTGTCATAAGCGCCGACCTGCACCACCCAATTGCTCGCGCCCTTCTCGACCGGTTGAAGGAAGGCAACCTTCCGCACCGTGGCGGCCGGAGCGGCGGCGCGGGCCGCGATCGCCGGGGCGCGGATGATCGGCGCGAAGAGTTGAGGCTCGGCGCTCGCAACGGCCACGGCCGCCGGAGCCTCCACGATCGGCGCGCCCTCTACCGAGGGCGGCGGCTGCGTGCCGGCATCGGCCAGCGCGACCGGAGCGGCCTCCCGAGCGGCCGGCGCGAGCGCCAGCGCGACCGGCTGGCCCGCGTCGTTCATATCGGGGGCCACGCCCATCAGCGACGCGACTCGCTGCGCGCCCATCGAGGGCTCCGCCATCATCGCCCATTGGGCGATGCGCTGGGTCGCTTCCAGCGGGGCCAGATCCTCGCCCGCCATCATGCGAGCGTCCTTCCACCGGCCGGCCAGCGCATAGGCATAGGCCAGGTTCTGGCGCGTCCGTGCCGTCGCGGAAGGATCGTGGATCGCCTGCGACAGCACACGAACACCCTCCAGCGGGTCGCCGGCCATTGCTACGGCGAGCCCATAGTCGGCCGCTGGGACGGTATCGGCGTGCGCGGCGAGCAGGCTGCGCGCCGCCTCGCCCTTGCCTAGCCCCACCTGCACCAGCGCCAGCGTGACGATCGTGCGGGCGTCGCTGTTGCCCAGCGTCATGGCGTCGGTCAGCGCCGTCTCGGCGGACAGGAAACGTCCATTGGCGGCATAGGCGCGACCCAATATCTGGCGGTAGGCAGCATTGTCGGGCGTCGCCGCGACGGCGGCCTCGGCCGCCTGCAAGGCGTCGGCGAAGGCGCGGTCGGCGAGCGCCTTTTCCGCCTTCGCGGCCAGTTTCGCGCCATCCGTCCCGACGACCGCCACCGACGAGCGCGGGCGGAACGCCTGCCCCGTGCAGCCGACCATGGTCGTTGCCACCAGCAGCGAGGAGATCGCCGCCTTACCCAATGCCGTGCGTTTCATGGTCCTGCCCACCCTTGTTCAAATCTCGCCGCGATCGCGCGGCAGTTGGTCGGCGAGCCGGTCGATCTCCGGCAGGCCGTCTAGAAATTGGTCGAGCGCGTCGCTGACGATCTGCTGCGCCGAGCGGTGCTGGACGGCGCAGGCCAGCCGCAGCTTCAGATGGCGCTGCGCGTCCAGGCGCAAGGTGAAGGCCGCCTTGCGCCCAGCCCCGGCGGGTCGTGGCGCGGGCCCGGCGACCGGCGCGTCCACCTGCGGCGGAGTCGCGGCGGCGGCGACCTTTTCGGCGAGTTGCGCCCGCTCAGTCACGACGGGCGGAACTGGCGACGGCACCGGCGGCGACGAAGCGGACATCGGCGTCAGCCCGGACAGCGGCAACGGATCGGCCGGCACAGGCGCGGGCGCGCTCCCCGCCCCATGGCCCATGTCATTCCAGCCCAGATCATCCTGAAAGCCCGTGGGCGCGCCGCCGAAGCCGGTCAGCATCTGGCGACGCATCGCGGGCACGGCCGCGCCCTTCCGAGCGAGCAGGCCGGGCGTCAGCGAAGCAAGGGGTTTGGGTTCGGCCATCTGGTCCTCCGATCAACCCACGACCCGGCGGCCGAAACCGCCTAGCGGCCTCGGCGCGCCGTTGGACCCCGGCGTTCCGGGGGGCGAGACCGAAAAGACGGTGCGGCGGAAATTCTTTTCCAGCCGGTCCGACACATAGGTCCACAGCAATGCGACCTCGGCGGCGGACTTGCTCTTGGGATCGACCTCCATCACCGTCCGCCCGTCGATCATGGAGGCGGCGAAGTCGGTGCGATGATGCAGCGTCACCGGCGCGACCGTGCCGTGCTGCGACAGCGCGACGGCCGCTTCGGAGGTGATGCGCGCCTTGGGCGTCGCCCCGTTGACGACGAAGATCAGCGGCTTGCCCGCGCGCTCGCACAGGTCGACGGTCGCGCCGACCGCGCGCAGGTCGTGCGGCGAGGGGCGGGTCGGCACGACGATCAGTTCCGCGACCGAAATCACGCTCTGGATCGCCATGGTGATGGCGGGCGGCGTGTCGATGACCGCCAAACGGAAGCCCTGCTGCCGCAATATCTCAAGGTCCGCGCCCAGGCGGGCGACGGTGGTCTGCGCGAAGGCGGGCAGTTCGGCCTCGCGCTCGTTCCACCAGTCGGCAAGCGAGCCCTGAGGGTCGATGTCGATCAGCACGACCGGGCCCGCGCCCGCCAGCTGCGCCTGCACGGCCAGATGCCCGGACAGGGTCGTCTTGCCCGATCCACCTTTTTGCGATGCCAGTGCCAATACGCGCACGCCGTTCCCCCGCGAAAATCCAGTTCCGGCAGGGGATGCCATGACCGCGCCTAAAAATTGGTTAACCGCTGGCGCGGCATGTGAAGTGGCCGCGAGGAATCGGGTTAACGCGATATAAAGCAGCCGATCTTATGCTAGCGACCGACAACCCTGCTCGCGAGCAGGGCGACGCGTCACATTATGCGCTTGGGAGCATCGGATATGACAGGGGTCTGGATAAGGGCGGCGGCGCTGGGCGCAATGAGCGGGACGATGGCCCTGGCCGCGCCGGCCCTCGCCGACGTGAAGGCGGGCGTCGATGCGTGGCAGCAGGGCGACTATGCGCGGGCGATCGGCGAATGGCGGCCGCTGGCGCAGGCCGGCGACGCCGACGCGCAATTCAATATGGGCCAGGCCTATAAGCTTGGCCGGGGCGTTCAGGCCGACATGTCGACCGCGATGGACTGGTATCGCAAGGCCGCCGCGCAGGGTCATGCCCGCGCGGAGGATAATCTGGGCCTGCTGATGTTCCAGCAGGGCGACCGCGCCGGGGCGATGCCCTATCTTCAGAAATCCGCCGCGCGGGGTGAAGGACGGGCGCAATATATCGTCGCCACCGCGCTGTTCAACGGCGACCAGATCAATAAGGACTGGGTGCGCGCCTATGCGCTGATGACCCGCGCCTCCGCTTCCGGGCTCCCCCAGGCCGCGACCAGCCTTCAGCAGATGGACAAATATATTCCAGAGGATCAGCGCCGACAGGGCCTGGCTCTTGCCGCCGACATGGAGAAGAAATCCAGCCAGTTGGCGATGGCCCCGGCCGCCCCCAAGACGACCGCCGCCGGCAGCACCCCCGCAAAGCCTAAGCCGGAGCCGGTCCGGAACGCCACGCCCCCGCCCTCGACGCCCCGCGCCGAGCCCGCGCCCAAGGCCGCCCCGATCCCGCCCAAGACGGCGCAGCCCAAGCCTGTCGCCGTCACCCCCAAGGCTGCCGCGGAACCCAAGCCGGCCGCGCCCCGGCCCGCGCCTGCCGTCCCCGCCCCCGCCGCCAATGGCGGATGGCGCGTCCAGCTGGGCGCGTTCAGCGAAGACGGGCGCGCTCGCGCGCTGTGGGGCTCACTCGCCGCCAAGGTTCCAGGCCTGTCGGTATACAAGCCCATCTATGTGGCCGGCGGCGGCGTGACCCGCCTTCAGGCCGGGCCGCTCGCCAGCTCGGCCGACGCCGACCGCCTGTGCGCGCGGATCAAGGCGTCGGGCGCGGCCTGCATTCCCAGGAAGATGTGACGCCTCACTCCCCATCCCGCCCATAGGGATCGGGCAGGAATCGAATGCCGTCGCCCTGCGGCACGGCGGTCAGATAGGTGAGATAGACCGGCACCGGCGCGGGCAGCGGCTCATGCCGTTCGGGCGCGCCTGATCCGGTGCCCAGCGGCTTGCCGAAGAACCAGCGCCCGAGCCGGGCCGCATCCTCCAGCCGCACGCAACCGTTGCTGAACTGCCGCGCCTCCTTCGCCAGCAGGTCGCGCGCGGGCGTATCGTGCAGATAGATGCCCAGATCGTTGGGGAACATGAACTTCACCCGGCCCATCGCATTGTTGCCGCCCGGCAACTGCCGCACCCGCACCTCGCTGGCGCCCGCCGCGACCGCGCTCCAGTCCACCTCTGATTGGGCGAGAGGCCGGGCATTGGCGCTCCAGTCCGACAGCGCCTCATAGCGCAGGGCTTTGAGCGACTGGCCCCGCAATATCTTGGGCGCGACGCTCTTTTGCACCAGGTCGGTCGGGATATTCCAATAGGGGTTCAGGGTCGCGTAGCGCACCATCCCCGCCATCATCGGCGTCTGGCTTTCCTTCGCGCCGACCACGACCTTCATCGTCCCGTCCAGCGCCCCGCGATCATAATAGAATAGCCGGGCCGACGCCGCATCGACGACGACATGCCGCACCCAGGGACCCGGCAGCAGTCGCGCCCGCGCCATGTTGAGGTCCAGGACATGAGTGAACCAGGCCGGCCCGCGATTGAGCGCCGCGATCGTCTGCGCGCCCGCTATGCCGTCCGCGTCCAGACCATGGTCGGCCTGAAAAGCCCGCACCCGCGCCGCCAGCGCCCGATCATATCCGCCGTCCGGCTCCAGGCCCAGCCTGTGCCGCAGCGCCTCCACCTCCACGCCGCGCATGCCCGGCCGCAGCTTGACGTCGTCGGCGACGCCTATGTCGGGCAACCGGCCCCAGCTTTCGTCATAGCCTGCCCGCGCCTGCCGCAAGCGCATGTAGAGCGGGCTCATCCATCCGACCTGCGCGACATAGCGCGCGAAGGACGGCGCGAGCGCGGCCGCGCGCAGCAGATCGGCGGGGTTGCTCTTGCGCGGGTCCAGTTCCTCGTCGAGATAGCGCATCGGCACGTCGCGCGAGGGACGACGCATGTCGCCCGCCAGCGCGACAAAAGCCTTGGAGAGCGCAAGCTCCGCGCGCGCCAGCGACCTGGGCGTCCCGTCGCTGGCCGCCTCCACGGCCCGGCGCAGAGCCCCCGGATCATAGTCATCGGGATCGAGGCCATCGAGCGCGGCGCTGTCGATCAGCGCCAGCAAGGCGTCGGCCTGCTTGCCGACCGCGCCATCCTCGATCCAGAGCGGCCAGTAGCCGCGCGGGGCGTAGATGTCGCGCAGCCGCCCGCCGACCTGCTCCTTGATCTGCGCCGCCACCGCGTTGCGGCCCGTCGGCGCCTCCGCCTCCGCTGGCCCCTGCGCGGAGAGCCCGGCAGCCGGCGCGCAGGCCAGCATCAACAGGACAGGCAGGAAAAGGGCGCGGCGAACCCGCCGCGCCCTCCTTATCGGCCTTATAACGGACTGGCTCAGCCGCGTTCCCCGGAGCGCGAGGGCGGCGGGGGCGGCGGCGGCGGGCAAGGCGGTCCCTGGATGGCATGATAGATGCCGTCCGAGGTATAATAGCCATCGACGATCCCGTCCCCATCCCTGTCGGCGGCGACCGTTCCCGCGATCGCGCCGGGGCCAACAGGCGCGGCGGGCGCGATCGGGGCTTCATATTCGTGCGATGCGCAGGCGCCCAGGGTCAAAACCCCTGCCGCCACCAAAGCCATGTGCCTGATCTTCATACCATCTCCCTTGGCCGCGCGGGGCCGTGAAGAACCCGCGCTCATGAGCCCCACGCTCGCATCGCATCCACCACGTGACCTGCCAGCAACAAAGCTCCAAGGGAAATGCCATGCTGGGCTTTGAACGGCGAACGGTGCGTTATGTGCGGCGATTGCATCGCGAGTGGGGGCATTCCGATGAGGATAGATGGAATTAAGGTCGGGCAAATGGGAATGGCAGCCCGTTGGAATGGGGTGCGACAGTCCCGGTCAGCGGTCGCGCTGTGGAAACCACGCGATATGGCCTATGCACACCCTTCCGGCTGGCATATCATTCGTCCACGGTTGTCATTGGGGGAATGTTCGATGGCGCAGAAGCGCAGTTACGACACGCTTCAGGCAGGCCGCGCATTCGCCGCGATCCTCGTCGTGCTTTTCCATACCAGCAGCACCATCTTCGAGGACCCGAAATTCTGGAATGCATCTGTTTTCGGCGGCTTGTTCAATTGGGGACATGCCGGGGTCCATTTTTTCTTCGTTCTTAGCGGCTTCATCATTTTGTCCGCCCACAGGAACGATATCGACAGACCGGAGCGTTTGGGGCTCTATGCCTGGCGCCGGATCAGTCGAGTCTATCCAGCCTATTGGGCCGTGCTCATCCCGATCGTCGCGATATATCTTGCCGTGCCCTCGATCTCCAAGCCGGAGTTGACGGCGCATTCCGTCGTCGCGAACAGCTTTCTTCTGGTGGGCCTGGACAATCATGCGTCCCTGGCGGTCGCATGGACGCTGTTTCACGAAATCCTCTTCTATGCGTTCTTTGGCCTTTGCATCTTCAACCGGCGGCTTGGCGTCGCCGCCATGTCGGCATGGCTGATATTATGCCTTATCTTGAAGATACTCGGCGTTGAGACGAGCTATCATCTCTCGTCGCTGAACCTGCTCTTCGCCTTCGGCATGGGGGCATTCTATATAGCGCGGAAAAATATTCTGCCGGCGCCCCGCCTTTGCGCGGCGGTTGGAACGCTTGCCTTTATAGCTGTCGGCCTTATCGAGACCGCGACGGGGTGGACCGAGGGACTTGTTTACGGCGCTTGCGCGATGCTCGTGGTCGCGGGCCTGGCCTCCGCGGAGGCATTGAAGCCGATCAAGGTGCCGGCGCTGCTCAAGCTGCTTGGGGACGCCAGCTATTCGATCTATCTGGTCCATTACCCGGCGCTGTCCGTGATCGCCCGCGTCTGGCGAAGGTTCATGCCGAACATGCCGGTCGAGTTGGCTTTTGCGGGCGTGGTCGCTGCCGCCATATTCGCGGGCGTCGCCTTCCATTTCATAGTGGAGCGGCCCCTGATCGCCCGGTTGCGGGACATGTCCTTTCGCCGGAACGAAACCGCGTCAGCCTAGCGAGGCGGGCGGGCCCGCCCGGTCGCACGGCTTTGAACCCGCGGTCAGTCTTGCTCGATAGCGTTGCTGGTTCCCCATCGACCATGATAGGCTGCCGCCGGGGAGTAGCCAAGATGATCGTGGGACGCGGCAGGTCGTACATCTGGTTTCTGGGCGGGCTGCTCGTGATCGCGGTCGGGTTCTGGCCGAGTTTCTATGGCGATCCTCTCAGCAATGATGCCTGGCATATAATTCATGGCATCGCCGCGACCCTATGGGTGTTGCTGCTGATCGCCCAGTCGCTCCTGATAGGTCGTGGCAACCGACAGTTGCATGAGCGGCTCGGCTGGCTGTCATTGGGGCTCTTCACGATATTATTCGCGACAACCAGCTACATGATCTGGGTGGAGCTGACTGGGCCGGAGCCGTTCCCGGCGGTCGTCAGGCAGGAGTTGGTGTTCCTCGATATCATGTTTCTGATTCTCTTCGCCGTCATATACGCGCTTGGCCTCACCTTCCGGCGGAAGGCCCGGTTGCATGCCCGTCTGATGGGTTCAACGATCCTGATCGGCCTTGGCCCCTCACTCGCTCGACTTTACGCGCAGCATGTTCCGCAAGTCGGGGGCTTATCCGGTGCTCTCTCCCTGACGATGTGGACGATAGACGCTATACTTCTCATCACCCTCCTGCTTGCATTTTTCAGAGGGCGGACGGTTCGACCTTTTCCTGCGCTATTGGCCGCGTTCGTCCTGATCCAGCTTGGTATCACCTGGTCGACCGGCGCGGTGTTCGCGAACCTGCTTCGGGCAGCGGGCTCGCCGATTTGAGCACCTCCCAAGGAACGGCAGCTTACCGCACATTCTTGTTCAAAGCCGAAAGGCGAGATACCCAAACCGTTATTCAGAACCGAGCGGCGTAGCGTCAGCGGCCCGAAAACAGGAACAGCGGCAAAGGACGGCGTTTGGCGAATTGGCGGAGAGGCAGGGATTCGAACCCTGGGTACCGTCACCGGCACGCCGCATTTCGAGTGCGGTGCATTCGACCACTCTGCCACCTCTCCGCAGAAGGCCGACGGAGGGAAAGCCTTGCTTTCCCGACCTGTCGACCGGGTCGAGGGGCGGCCATTAGCGGATGATGCCGGGCTTGCCAAGACGGATCGGCGGTATTTTTCTTGTCAGCGCCGGCAACCATCCTACATTGGCAGGCATGACCAACGCGATTCAGCTTTTCGGCACCGGCGTCACCGCTCCTCCCATTGCTCACGCCCGTTTCAGCATCGGCGACGTCGTCCAGCATCGCATGTTCGGCTTCCGGGGCGTGGTGTTCGACATCGACCCGGTCTTCGCCAACAGCGACGAATGGTATGAGGCCATTCCCGAACATGTGCGACCCGACAAGGGCCAGCCTTTCTATCATCTGCTCGCCGAAAACGGCGAATCCAGCTATGTCGCCTATGTCAGCCAGCAGAATCTGATGATCGACGACAGCGACGAGCCGGTCGACCATCCGGCCATCGCCGGCATGTTTGGCGCCTATGAGCATGGCAAATACCGCCTGCGCCCCCGGCATCGGCACTAGGCCGGTTCGCAAACCGAGCTTTGCGGCCGGGTCGGCGCTGCTGGTCGCGGCCGCGCTGCTGGTCGCGGCGGCCCCGCCCGACGAAGCTCCCAAGCCCGATCCGAGCTTCCCCTTCTCGAACGAGATAGAGGCCTTCGCCCGCGCCGACAAGGCTGGGCCGCGCATGGCCGGCGCCACCCTGTTTCTGGGCAGTTCCAGCATCCGGCTGTGGGACGTCATGGCTAGCTTTCCGACGATCCCGATCGTCAATCGCGGCTTTGGCGGCGCGACGACACCCGACATTCTTCATTATTACAAACGGCTGCTGCCGCCGACGCCGCCATCGGCCGTGATCGTCTATGTGGGGGAAAACGACCTCGCGACGGGCGCGAAGCCCGATAAGATCGCGAAGGATGCGCTGACCCTGCTTGGTCGGCTGCGGGCCGATTATCCGCGCGCGCGGATCGCCTTTCTGTCGCTGAAGCCCAGCCCCATCCGCTGGACGCTCTGGCCGCGCATGGCGGAGGTCAACGCCGCCGTGGCCGCGCGCGCGGGCAAGGATTTCGATTATCTGGACGTTGGATCCGTCCTGCTGGCGCCCGACGGGCTGCCCGACGCGCAGCTGTTCCGTTCCGACGGCCTGCACATGAACCCGCGCGGCTATTCGCGGTGGACCCGGCTGGTCGACGCCTGGCTGGCGCGGGGAGCGGCGCAGCCACGCACAGCCGCCGCCGCGCCTCCGAAGCCGCCGGCCGCAGCGCGCGAGGCGATGCAATGATGACTTGGCGTCGCTTTCCGATTGATCCATAGCAGCGTAATATTATTACTGGCCGTTTGACAGCGCCGACGGCAGCAGGGGGAGCATCCGGTGACGACAGAAACGGACATGAAGGCGGAGCCGGCCGGAGCGATGGCGGAACTCACCCTGCGCGGGGTGATATTGGGCGCGCTCATCACCCTGTTGTTCACGGCCGCCAACGTCTATCTGGGCCTGAAGATCGGCCTGACCTTCGCAACGTCCATTCCCGCCGCCGTCATTTCCATGGCCGTGCTGCGGCTGTTCGCGACGGGCACGATCTTGGAAAACAACATCGTCCAGACCATCGCATCGGCGGCGGGCACGCTGTCCGCGATCATCTTCGTCTTGCCGGGCCTGGTGATCGTCGGCTGGTGGCAGGGCTTTCCCTATTGGACCAGCGTGATGACCTGCGCGCTCGGCGGTATCTTGGGCGTCATGTATTCGGTGCCGCTGCGCCGCGCGCTCGTCACCGGCTCAGACCTCCCCTATCCGGAGGGTGTCGCCGCCGCCGAAGTGCTGAAGGTCGGCGCGGGATCGCGCGAGGGGCTGGAGGAGAATAAGCGCGGCCTCGCCGCGATCGTCGCCAGCACGCTCGCGGCCGCCGGGTTCACCATCCTCGCCAAGACGCGCCTCCTGGCGGAAGAAGCCGCGACCTTCTTCCGCTTCGGCTCCGGCGCGACCAGCGTGTCCACCAGTTTCTCGATGGCGCTGATCGGCGTCGGCCATCTGGTCGGCCTGTCGGTGGGCGTCGCCATGTTCGTCGGCCTGCTGATCAGCTGGGTCGGCATCGTGCCCTATCTGACCTCGCCCCTCCCCGCCGGTGCGGAACTGTCGGACATCGTCGGCACGACCTTCCGCATGAAGGCACGCTTCATCGGCGCGGGCACGATCGGCGTCGCCGCGATCTGGACCCTGCTCAAGATATTGGGTCCGATCATCGCCGGCATCCGCTCCGCCATGGCGGCCGCGAAGGTGCGCAAGGCGGGGGACGGCGGCCTGTTGGAACTCACCGAGCGCGACCTGCCGATCGGCATCGTCTTCGGCACCATCGTCGCGTCGCTGCTGCCGATCGGGATGCTGCTGTGGAGCTTCGCGCAAGGGGGCCCGATCGCCGATCATGCGGGAATCGTGATCGGCGGCACGCTGGTCTATATCCTGGTCGCCGGGATCGTCATCGCGTCGGTCTGCGGCTATATGGCGGGCCTGATTGGTGCGTCGAACAGCCCGATTTCGGGCGTCGGCATTCTCGCAGTGCTGGGCGCGGCGCTGCTGCTCGCCGCCATATACGGGTCCAGCGGCGCGCCGGGGGATAATGAGGCGCTGGTCGCCTATGCGCTGTTCGTCACCGCCATCGTCTTTGGCGTCGCGACCATTTCCAACGACAATCTCCAGGACCTGAAGACCGGCCAGCTGGTCGGCGCGACCCCCTGGAAGCAGCAGGTGGCGCTGATCCTCGGCGTCATCTTCGGCTCGCTCGTCATCCCGCCGGTGCTCGACCTGCTGAACAGCGCCTTCGGCTTCGCGGGCGCGACGGGGGCCGGGGCCAACGCGCTGCCCGCGCCGCAGGCCGCGCTGATCTCCGCCCTGGCGAAGGGCGTGCTGGGCGGCGACCTCGACTGGAGCCTGATCGGCGTGGGCGCGGCCATCGGCCTGGTCGTCGTCCTGATCGACGAACTGCTGGGCCGCGCCGGCAAGCTGCGCCTGCCGCCGCTGGCTGTCGGCATGGGCATCTACCTGCCGATGGCGCTGACGCTGCTGATCCCGGTCGGCGCGGTCATCGGCCATGCCTATAACCGCTGGGCGCTGCGCCAGCAGAACCCGGAGTTCGCCGAGCGCATGGGCGTGCTGATGGCGACCGGCTTCATCGTCGGCGAAAGCCTGTTCGGCGTCGCCTTCGCCGGCATCGTCGCCGCGACCGACAGCGACGCGCCGCTGGCGATCATGGCGGAAAACCCGTGGGGCGTGCCGCTGGCGGTGATCGTCTTTGCCGGCGCGATCGCCCTGCTCTACGCCCGCCTGCGGCACATGGTCGCCAAGCCGCTGGCCTGATCCCATGAAAAAGGGGGCCGCGTCCAGGCGCGGCCCCCTCCCCTTCTTGTCCGGCGTGGCGATCAGAAGGCGTAGCGCGCCATGATCTGGAAGACCGGGCCGGCCTTCTCGCTTTCCAATTCATATTCGTCGAAGTCGCGGTCCATCTGGTCTTCCAGATTGTCGAACTTGTTGAAGACTTCCTTCTTCTTTCCGTCCAGCAGGTTGGAGCCGACCGCGCGGATCGTGAACTTCTTGCCGATCCGCTTCTCGACGAAGATTTCCAGCTCCGCGCCATAGGTGGTCGTCACTTCCTCGGCGATCACCCGCCCGAAGGCGGAACCCTGCTTGCGGTAGGTCGCGCCGAACGCCGCGCCGGCCTGCGGGAAGTTCTGGATGAAGCCGAAATTATAGACATATTTCGACTGGTCGTTGAACCGGCGCTTGCCAAGCGCATCCGTCACTTCGCTGTCCAGCCACGAGACGTTACCGAAAATGCCGGTGTCGGGCAGGCCGACAAAGCCCAGGTCGCTCGACAGGTCGAACTCCACGCCATAGACCTTCCCGTCGCCGATATTCTGCGGCTGATAGACGAACGTGCCCTCGCCCTCCGATCCTTCGACGCCGGTGTTGGTAAGCTCGATCAGGTCCTTGATGTCGCGGTAGAAGACATTGACGCCGACGATGCCGCCGCTGCCCATGCGATGTTCATAGCCGAGATCGAAGCCCCAGGCCGTTTCCGGGTCGAGCTGCGGATTGCCCAGCAAGTCGCTGTCGCCCACTTCCTCTTCCAGCAGCGCCGGCGTGATATAGTTGAACTCCGGGCGGCGCAGCGTGCGCGCGACCGAACCGATGATGCGGTCGCTGTCGGTCAGCGACAGCTTGAACGACGCCGACGGCAGGAAGGCGTCATAATCGTTGCGCTGGTTGGCCAGTTCGTCGTCCACCGTAAAGTCGGCGATCCGCACCTTGGTATTTTCATAGCGCAGGCCGGCTTCCCATTTCAGCATCCCGCTGTCGCCCTCGACCAGGGCAAAGACGTCGCGACGATTTTCCTTGATGCGGTTGTCGCCCCCGTCGCTCGCCTCCAGTTCCTCGAAGTCGCCGGCAAGCTCGGTCGGGTTGCTGCTGAACTGGTCCCAGGCGAAGCTGCCCTCGCCCTCCTGTTCCGCCTCGAAAATGCCGGTGCGGCGGGTCTTGTCCTGGTAGAAGCCGCCGAACACGAACTTCATGCTGTCGTTGAGCGGCAGCTCATGCTCCAGCTTGACCGAAAATTCCTCGTCCTTGATGTCGGTCTGGGTCAGCGCGCCCTCGAACTCGGGATCATCGCCTTCATCGACGTCGAAGCCGATCTGATATTCGGTCTCGGTCCGGTCCTCGATGAACTTGGCGTAGCCGACGCGCACCGATGTCTTGCCCGCCGCCCAATCCTGGGTCAGCTTGCCGTCGATCGTATAATTTTCCTGGTCGATCTTGGCGACATTGGCGTTGTCGCTCAGCAGGTTGCCGGCCGGCACCGGGCCGGTGAGGGCGGTCGCGTCGTCATATTCGAAGCTTCGCTCGGACTCGGTGCGGTCGGTCTTCACATAGAAGCCATTCAGCTTGAAATTGGTGTCGCCGGCGTCGATCTCATAAGTGCCGTTGAAGCTGTAATCCTTGCCGTCGCGGGTGTCGGACTGATCCTCGCGATTGTCGAAATCGTCGGTCGCATAATCGGGATTATTCTCGGGCGAATCGCCGTAGCGATAGCTTTCCTTCTTCTTGGGATTGTGGCGCCCTTGCAGGTTCGCGCCCAGCAGCAGGCGACCGGGGCCGACTTGGCCGCCCCAGACGAGGCCAAGGCTAGGTTCGAGTTCCTTGTCGTCATAGCGCAGCGCACCGGCGCGGATATAGCCGCCGTCCAGCTCATAACCGTCGCGCAGGTTGATGTTGAGCGATCCCGCCACCGCGTCGCCGGTGCGGCGGGCCGACGAGGAGCGGACGATCTCGACGCTGTCGATCAGCTCGGCCGGGATGCGGTCGAGGAAGAAGCTGCGGTCGGCGCTGGAGCCGGGCACGCGCTCGCCGTTAATGAGGATCTGGGTATAACCGGGCGGCAGGCCGCGCAGCCGGGGCGCGTCGCTTTCGATCACGTCGGACAGGAAGGTGACCGACGGCACGCGCTTCAGGGCGTCGCCTGCGGTCAGCGGCTCGAAGCGCTGGAAATAGTCGGTGCCATATTTCAGCACCGGCTCGGGCGTGTCCGTGCGGTCGCGATAGCCGATGCCGCCGTTGACGACGATGTCCTGCGCAGTGATGATCGGGCCGTCCGTGCGGCTCGCATCATCGGCAGGCCCGGACTCCTGTGCGCGCGCCGCACTCGTCGCCAGCGCCAGCGATGCACAGCCAAACATTAGCCACTTGGTCGCGACCATAAATCCCCCTCTTCAATGTGAGCATGATTGACGTAGGGCGACTTTTCTTTATCCCCCGCGTCGACAAGGGGCCGCTAGGAGTTGTACGTGACTATATCGCGACATAAACATTACAGTTCGATGATAAGTGTTTTCACTTTTATTACACTGTCCGGTTGCGCGGCTTCGTCGGAAATACCCGTGGCCCAGCGCATCGCCAACGCCACCCCCGCCGTCAGCGTCATGGCGCGCGGCGAGACCGCCCCGGTCGGCACGGCCAACGCCGACGCCGCCGACGATCCCGCCATCTGGCGCAACGCCGCCGACCCGGCCGCCAGCCTGATCGTGGGCACGGACAAAAAGGCCGGCCTCTATGTCTATGGCTTGGACGGCAAGGTGCGCGATTTCCTGGACGCGGGCCGGGTCAACAATGTCGACCTGAAGGACGGCGTGGCGATCAACGGCGGCAGCGGCATCCTGGTCGTCGCCAGCGACCGCAACGACCTAGCGAACGCCAAGCTGGCGCTGTTCCGGCTGGACCCATCGACCGGGAAGCTGACGGCGCTGGGCAAGGTCGACGGTGGGGCCGGCGAAGCCTATGGCGTGTGCCTGGGCCGCGACGCCACCGCGACCTATGCCTTCATCGTGCTGAAGGACGGCACGATCAACCAAGTGGCGCTCGACGTCTCCGGCGCGACGCCCACGGGCCATATCGTGCGGACGATGAAGCTCGGCACCCAGTCGGAAGGCTGCGCCGTCGACGACCGCACCGGGCGGCTCTATGTGGCGGAGGAGGATGTGGGCCTGTGGCGGTTCGACGCGGCCGCCACCGGATCGACCACGCCGGTCATGATCGCCGCCGCCGACGGCAAGAATATCGTCGCCGATGCGGAGGGGGTGGCCATCGCCCCGATCGGCGAGAAAGACGGCTATGTCCTCGTCTCCAGCCAGGGCGACAACGCCTATGTCGCCTATCGCCTCAGCGACGACGCCTATGTCGGCCGTTTCCGCGTGGTCGACGGCGCCGTCGGCGGTTCGGAGGAGACCGATGGGATCGAACTGGTGCTGGGCGATTTCGGCCCAGCCTTCCCCGGCGGCCTGTTCATTGCCCAGGACGGCCACAATGCCGCCGCCGCCCAGAATTTCAAGCTGGTGGCGTGGGAGGACATCGTGAAGGCCCTCAGCCTCCCGCAGTAAAATCCCCCATAAAGGAAAAAGGGGCGGCGGTTCGGTCCGCCGCCCGCTTCACGTTACTTCTTCGCCAGCCAAGCGGCTAGTTCCGGCTTCAGCCGCGCGCGCGTCTCGATCCTTGTCCTGATCGTCGAGATCGCCCGGTCGGTGACCTTGCGCGATTCTGGCGTCAGATACTGGGTCGCATAGGCGTCCAGCTTGGTCGCCATCGCCGGGTCGGCCGAATTGATCCCCAGCCGCGCCACCGCCTGGGACCGCGCCGACACGTCGATCAGCGCCTCATATTGCTGGCGATGGGCCAGCACATAATCGACCGCGAGCATCGGATGTTCGGACCCGACATAGGCGATGATCGCCGCGCTGGTCGTCTTGCCCGGCTCGTCTGTCAGCGCAAGGTCGAGCGCCTGCGCCCCCAGCCTGGGATCGCGCGCCTGCCCCAGCAGGCCGAAAAGCTGGCTCTTTTCCAGGTCGGTCTTGGCCGCGTTGGCCATCTTGCGCAGCTTGTCCCAAGTCGCCTGGTCGGCATTGCCGGCGATGATCCCCAGCCATGCGTTCTTCAGCGGCCCGTCGAGCGCGGTCGGATTGGCGTCGAGCGCCGCGAAGCGCCGATTGGCCTCCGCCACCACGGCCTTGTCGCCCATATCGCCCAGGGTCGTCACCAGGCTGGAGCGCAGCACCGGGATTTGCGGCCCCTCGCCCGGCCGCGCGTCATAGCCGATCGAGGTCAGGATCGGCGTCAGCTTGGCCGAGGCGTATGCGGCCGCCTTCGCCTGCGCGGGATCGCCCTCCAGCATGTCGTAGCTGCTCTTGAGGTAGCCGGGCACTTCCGACAGCACGGCGGGACTGGCGCTCGCGGGCACCGCCGCCACCAGGTCAAGCGCCAGCCCGATCGGCTGATAGCCGCCCAGGCCCAACTGGAAATTATCGGCGAGCAGGCCAGTCTGGTCCATCGACGACAGCTTCGTGAAATCCTTCGCCAGCGCCTGCACATTGGCCTTTGGATAGAGCGAGCGATAATAGCCGGTCTGGCCGGCGTTGACGATATAGGCGCCGCAGCCCGGCAGCGTCACCTGCCCCTTGCCTTGCAGGATCAGCCGCTGGGGTGCGCCGCCGATGGTCTGCGCCATCACCGGCACGTTCCAGCTTAGCGGCGTCTTCCCCTTATTGTCGCGGCTGAACTCGCCCTGGCTCAGCGACAGGATGGTCGATCCGCCCCGACAGGTCGCGCTGTCGACGGTGACGAGCGGGATGCCCGGCTTGCTGGTGAAGTCGTGCGCGATCGACACCAGCCCCTTCGCGCCCGCCCCCTCGACCGCCTTCCACAGATCGTCGGTGACCGTGTTGCCATGGGCGTGCGCCTTCATATAGCTGCGGATGCCCTGCCGCCACACATCCTCGCCGGCATAGCCCTCCAGCATGGTGATGACCGCCTCGCCCTTCTGATAGGTGATGGCGTCGAACGCCTGGTTCACCTGATCGACGGTCGTGATCTTCTGCACGACCGGATGGGTGGTCGCCAGCGCGTCCAGGCTCATCGCCATCTCCCGCCCGTCGACGCGGGTCAGCAGCATCTCCCATTGGGGTTGCAGCTTGTCGCTGACCTTGGTCGCCATCCAGCTCGCAAAGCCCTCGTTCAGCCACAGATCGTCCCACCAGGCCATGGTGACGAGGTCGCCGAACCACTGGTGCGCCATTTCATGCGCGACCGTCTCATAAATGCGGCGGCGCTGCGCTTCGGTGGTGAAGCGGGGATCGACCAGCAAGGCGCGCTCGAAAGTGAAGATCGCGCCCCAATTCTCCATCGCGCTGAAAAACTGGCTCTGGCCCGGCCCGGCGACATTGTCGAGCTTGGGCAGCGGATAGGGAACGCCGAAATAGTCGTTATACCAGGGCAGGATCGCGGCGGACGCATCGAGCGCGAGCTGCGCCTTGCCGGTATTGCCCTTGCCGGTGATGACGCCGACTTCGGTCGGCCCCGCCATCTTGGTCGCGCGATCGAGTTCGCCGAGGCCGAAGAACAGCAGGTAGGACGACATTTTGGGGGTGGTGCCGAACGTCACCATCGTCCTGCCGCCGCCCAGATCCTTGCTGGCCTTGACCGGCATGTTGCCGACCGCCATCTGCCCGGTCGGGACGACGGCGGACAGGTCGAAGGTCGCCTTGTAGCTCGGCTCGTCCCAGCTCGGCACGAAGCGGCGGGCGTCCGGCGCCTCGAACTGGGTGAAGAGCGCGCGCTTCGCCTGACCCGCATTGTCGGTATAGTCGAGCGCGAACAGGCCATTGGCCTGCGTATTGATGATGCCGTCATAGGCGATGTCGAGTAGATAGCTGCCCGGCGCCAGCGGCTTGCCGAAATCCAGCGTCGCGGTCTGCGCGTCGGCGTCGACGCTGGCCTTGCCGGTCATCGCCTTCCCCTTGGCCGGCGTGATCGACACCGCCCCGAAAGTGACATCGGCGGCGTTCAGCGTCAGCGTCGGCATGGCCTGCGTCAGCGTCACGCTGATCCTGACCTTCCCCTTGAACTTCAGGTTGGCGGCGTCGGGCGTCACCTCGATCGCATAATGAGTGGGCACGGCGCCGCGCGGCAGCTGCGTAGTGATCGACGCGGCCGGGCCGGCGGGGGCGGGCGCGCTCTGCGCGGTGGCCGGGGCGGCGAGGGCCAGCGGCGCGGCGGCCAGCATCAGGGGAAGCATCTTGACGATAGGCATGAGACAGGAGACTCCGACAAGTCCAGGGGCCGGCCGGGACGGCGCGGCCCTCATGCCAGTGGGATTGGCTCTTTCGGTTCGCCGGTCAAGAGGGTCCGCTCATCGTCCATGTCATCGGTCGAACGGGATCGGCCGTTTGTCGGCTGGCAGGCCACCGCCCGGCGGCAGCGCGCCCGGCCACGCAGCCTCTTGCCAAATGCCGTACACGACGCCACTAGCAGCCATGGCCCACAGCATCCACTCCGACCCGCATGGCTTCAAGCGGCGGGGCGTCCTCTTCGTCCTCTCCTCCCCGTCCGGCGCGGGCAAATCGACCATCGCCCGCAAGCTGCTGGCGGCGGAGAGCGATCTAGAAATGTCGGTGTCCGCCACCACCCGACCGATCCGCCCCGGCGAGGTTGAGGGCAAGGATTATCATTTCGTCGATCTGGACCGCTTCCGGGCGATGGCCAACGGCCACGAGTTCCTGGAATGGGCGCATGTGTTCGGCCATCGCTACGGCACGCCGCGCGCGCCGGTGGAAACGATGCTGAAGTCAGGCCGCGACGTGCTGTTCGATATCGACTGGCAGGGCGCGCAGCAGCTCCACCAGATCGCGGGTGGCGACGTGGTGCGGGTCTTCATCCTGCCGCCCTCGATGGTGGAGTTGGAAAAGCGCCTGCGCGGCCGCGCGACCGATAGCGAAGAGGTCATCACCGCCCGCATGGCCCGCGCGGCCGGCGAGATCGCGCACTGGGACGCCTATGACTATGTGCTGTGTAACGACGATGCGGAAGCCTGTTTCCAGAAGGTCCGCACGATCCTGCACGCCGAACGGATGAAGCGCAGCCGCCAGACGGGCCTCATCGGCTTCATCCGCAAGCTCAACCGGACCCTGATCGACGATTAAGTCCGCGTCCGGTCGCAACGGATGGAAAATAGTCGCGGCTCGCGCGTTCCCCCGCCCGACACCCATGACGGGTGGACGGAGACAGCCGATGTTCCGAACGATCCTTGGCGGCCTGCTGGGCGGTTTGGCCCTCTATGTGACCGGCTTCATCTTCTGGGGCACCCCGCTCAGCGCCATCGCATTCAGCCGCGCCGACGGGCCCGCGAGCGCCAATCTTCAGGCGGCAATGGCGCAGGCGCTCAATCCCACCGGCACGGGCGTCTATATCATCCCCGATCCCGCCACGGCGGAGGGCACCGTCCTCTACGGCAAGGGGCCGGTCGCGCAAATTTTCTACAATAGCGGCGGATTTCCCGTGACCGACGGCTCCAGCCTGATCGGCGGGTTCATCCTGGCGCTGGCCACCGGCCTGCTGATCGCGCTCGCGCTGCGTCTGGTGCTGCCCGGTTTCGGCGCGCGGGCACGGGCGACCGCGCTGTTCGCGATCGGCATGGTGCTGTGGATGCATGTCGGCCAGGCAGTCTTCAACCATGCGCCCTGGGGCTATATCCTCTATCTGGCGTTCAGCGACCTCGTCGGCCTGATCGCCGCCGGCCTGATCGCAGCGAAGCTGATGCCGGAGAATGAGGTCGTCGCAGCCGAGCGGACGGAAATCCATCCGGGCGTGGGCGGCCCCGAGGGGGTGCATTGAGCGAGCGGCTGATTTCCGTCCGCCCATTAGCGCGCGGGGCGCGCGATCCGCAGCCTCGTGCCGTCCGACGCGCCGCCCTGATGCGCGGGGCAGCGCACATAGCCCAGTCGCTTGTCCAGGCAGAGCCAGACTTCGTCCAGCCATCCGCTCTGAGTCACCGTCACGCGCATCATGTCCGCGCCGATGCCGCGATTGGCGGCGGCGAAGGCCTTGGCGAAGTCGCCCACCGTCAGCGAGGGACGCTCGGCGAGCGCGGCCATGTCGGGATAGCGGATGGCGGTATAAAGCGCCTGCGCCCGCTTGAAATAGCGTTCGGGCCTGGTGGTCATGCAGGTGCCGTGCTTGGCCCATTCATGCTGGATGAGCTGGACCGAGGGCGTCGCGCACAAATTGTCGCGAATGAGCTTGCGCGGCAGCAGGCCGGTCGACCAGCAATATTGCGGCCAGTCCTTCCCCACGCCATCGGGCCAGAGGCCGTGCAGAGTGAAGCCGAAGCGGCCATTCTTGCCGCCGCACTGGAAACCAGCGCTGGACGCGGTCGCGCAATATTGCGGCGACCATGTCAGCGCCAGCGTATAGCCGCCGATCGGCAGCACGCGCCTGGGCTGATCCGCATCGGGCAGGTCGGGCCTGGGACGCGCGATCTGCTGGGGAATGGTGCATTGCGCGGCCTGGGCGAACGCCGCCCCCGGCATCGCCAAGGCGGCGAGCGCGATCAGCCCCTTAAGCACTGGCGAAATCCAGGCCGATGTCGGCCGCCGGAGCCGACTGGGTAAGGCGTCCGACACTGACATAGGTGACCCCAGTTTCCGCTATGGCGCGAATGGTGTCGAGCCGCACGCCGCCTGACGCCTCCGTCGGCACGCGTCCGCCGACCAGCGTCACCGCGCCGCGCAGCGTCGGCGGGTCCATATTATCGAGCAGCAGATGCGTCGCCCCGGCGTCGAGCGCGGGTTCGATCTGGTCGATCCGGTCGACCTCGACGATGATCCGCTCGATCCCGGCGTCCACCGCGCGGCGCACGGCGGCGTCCACCGATCCGGCGACGGCGACATGATTGTCCTTTATCATCGCCGCGTCCCACAGCCCCATGCGGTGGTTGGTCGCCCCGCCCATACGAGTCGCGTATTTCTCCAGGACGCGCAGGCCCGGAATGGTCTTGCGCGTGTCGAGCAGGATCGCGCCGGTGCCGAGCATGGCGTCAACATAGGCGCGGGTCAGGGTGGCGATGCCGGTCAGATGCTGGACGGTGTTGAGCGCGGCGCGCTCCGCCGTCAGCATCGCCCGCGCCCGCCCCCTCATCCGCATGATGTCCGTTCCCGCCGGCACCCGGTCGCCATCCCGCGCCAGCAATTCGATCTCCACCTCTGGATCGAGCGCGCGGAAGAAGGCGGCAGCGATGGGCAGGCCTGCCACCGTCACGGCGTCGCGACTGTCCATCACCCCGTCGAAGATCGCCGCCGCCGGGATGACCGCCTCGCTCGTCACGTCGCGCCCGTCCGGGCCAAGATCCTCCGCCAATGTGGCCGCGACGAAGGCGTCGATATCGAATCCGGCCAGCTCGAAAGACTCGCTCACTTGGCGTTGCTCCCCAGTTCGCGCTTCAGGAACGCATGGAGCAGCGCCGCGCGCACGGCGTCCTCCGCATGATCGGCGCCGACCGAATGGCCACCCTCGCGATATTCGTGATAATAAACGCGGTTGCCATAGTCGGTCAGCCTGGCGGCCATCTTGCGCGCATGGCCGGGATGGACGCGGTCGTCCTTGGTCGACAGATAGAAGAAGGCGGGGGGATATTTCACGCCCTTGCGCAGATTCTGATAGGGCGACCATTTCGCCATGAAGGCCCAATCCTCCGGCTTGTCGGGGTCGCCATATTCCGCGACCCAGGACGCGCCCGCCGACAAATGGGAATAGCGCTTCATATCCTCGAGCGGCGACCCGGCGATCACCGCGCCATAGAGGTCGGGCCGCTGCGTCATCGCCGCGCCCACCAGCACGCCGCCGTTCGAGCGGCCGGAAATGCCGATCCCGCCCTTTATGCCGACGCCGGTGCGCACCAGATCCTCGGCCACCGCATGCAGATCGTCGAACGCATTCTGCCGCTTCTCCCTCAGCGCCGCCTGATGCCAAGCCGGCCCATATTCGCCCCCGCCCCGGATGTTCGCGAGGACATAGGCATTACCCTCCTCCACCCAGAAAAGGCCCAGCGGCCCGGCGCGATAGGGCTCGGTGGTGAGGTAGGTGGGCGTCTGCGCCAGGCGGAAGCCGCCATAGGCGTGGATGAAGGCGGGAACCGGCCCCTCCACGTCCTTTCTGCGGGCGAGGAAATAGGGGATGCGCGTTCCGTCCTTCGAGGTCGCGAAGCGCTGTTCCACGGCAAACCGGCTGGCGTCGAACCGCGCGGGCAGTTGCTGCACGGTGCGCGCCGGGCCGCTTGCCCACGCGGCCATCAGCGTCGGCGGAGTCAGCATTCCCTCCACCGACGCGAAGACCATATCCTGCTTGCCCGCCTCCCCCACGAGATGGACAGTGGCCTTGTCCGCGAGCGGCACGTCGCGGCGCGTCCAGGCTCCCGTCGCCGGATCGCGGGTCAGCGCCGCCAGCCTGCCCGACACATCGTCCAGCAGCTTGACCCACAGGATCTTATCGGTCGCCGACACTTCCTCGATCGTCGCGCGGGCGGTGGGGGTCAGCACCACCTCGGGCGCGCCCGCCTTGCCCGCCGCGACATCTACGAGCGGCCAGGCCACCAGCGACCCGGCGGAAATGTCGCCGAGCGGCTGGTTGAGAAAGACGATCATCCGCCCGCCGATCACCGCGCGCAGATCCGCCGTCTCGGGCACCGGCGTCTCCACGAACGACCCATCCGGCGCGCCGATCCATAGCCGGTTGGTGTAGAAGGTGAGGCCCCGCTGAAGGAACAGCCAGCGCCTGTCCCCGTCCATCATCGCGCGCGGCGCCATGGATATGTCGCTCGCCGCACCCTCCTGGACCAGCGTGGCGGCGGACAGTGGCGTGCCCCGCTTCCAGCGCTTGACTTGCCGGGCATAGCCCGAGGCGGTCATCGTGCCCGGACCGAAATCGGTCGCGACCAACAGCGTGTCGGCGTCGGCCCAGGTGACCTCGCTCTTCGCGGCCGGCAGGCTGAAGCCGTCCTTGACGAACGCGCCAGTCGCCAGGTCGAACTCGCGCACCACGTCCGCGTCCGTGCCGCCGGGGCTGAGCGAAATCAGACAGCGGCGATAATCAGGGGCCAAGCAGTCGGCGCTATGCCAGACCCAGCTTTTCCCCTCGGCCTTGCCGAGCGCGTCGACGTCGATGATCGTCTTCCATCGGGGCTTGCCCGCCAGATAGGAGGCCAGATCGCTGGACCGCCACAGACCGCGCGGGTTCTTCGCGTCGCGCCACAGGTTGGTCACTCGGTCGCCCATCACCGCGTCGGGCAGCGCGATCTGGCTTTCATCGTCCAATATCGCCCTGGCGCGCGCGCGGTCCTTCTCGAACGCCGGGTCGGCGCGCAGCAGCTTTTCGGTCGCGGCGTTCCACGCCTCCACCTGCGCCACCGCCTTGGGGCCCTCTATCTCCTCCAGCCAGAGATAGGGATCGTCCGCAGGCGCGGCGATGGCCATTGCGGCGGATAACGGGGGCGCGATGAGGATCGGCGTGGAGCGGAGCGGCGACAGGAACTTCATGGTCCGGTCGTTAAGCGATCCCGCGCCGGGACGCCAGACCAGTTGCCACTTCACCCATGGCCGCACTTAAGGCCGCGCGCCGACATCTCCCTGCCCCACCGTGGCGCTCGCCATCTCCAGCATCCGGTCGAGGCTCTTCTTCGCGGCGACGCGCAGCCCCTCGTCCATCTCGATCCGGGGCTGGAGGTCGCGCAGCGCGACATACAGCTTCTCCATCGTGTTCAGCGCCATATAGGGGCAGATGTTGCAGTTGCAGTTGCCGTCCGCGCCGGGCGCGCCGATGAAATGCTTCTCCGGCACCGCCTTTTCCATCTGGTGGATGATATGCGGCTCGGTCGCGACGATCAGCGTGTCGCCGGGCATGGCCTTCGCGAAATCCAATATGCCGCTGGTCGATCCGACATAATCGGCATGATCGACGATATAGGGCGGACATTCGGGATGGGCGGCGACGGGCGCGTCCGGATGCAGCGCCTTCAGCTTCAGCAATTCGGTCTCGCTGAAAGCCTCATGCACGATGCACACGCCGGGCCACAGCAGCATGTCGCGGCCCAGCTTGCGCTTCAGATAGCCGCCCAGATGCTTGTCGGGGCCGAAGATGATCTTCTGTTCCTTTGGGATCTGCGCCAATATCTTCTCGGCCGACGAGCTGGTGACGATGATGTCGCTCAGCGCCTTCACCTCCGCCGAACAGTTGATGTAGCTGAGCGCGATATGATCGGGATGCGCCTCGCGGAACGCCTTGAACTGCGCGGGCGGGCAACTGTCCTCCAGGCTGCACCCTGCGTCCATGTCCGGCAGAACGACGATCTTCTGCGGCGACAATATCTTCGCGGTCTCCGCCATGAAGCGCACGCCGCAAAAGGCAATGACCTCCGCGTCCGTCTCCGCCGCCTTGCGCGACAGCTCCAGGCTGTCGCCGACGAAATCCGACAGATCCTGGATTTCCGGGCTTTGATAATAATGGCCCAGGATCACGGCGTTGCGCTCCTTGCGCAGCCGGTCGATCTCGGCCCGCAGGTCGAGGCCCCTCAAGGATTCACTCATCGCATTCATCTTTAGGCTACTCCCACTCGCGCCCTACCCGCGCGGCAGACTATAGTTACCGGCGGTTTGCCAGTACCTGATTGATCGGCGTCGTCACATCCCATTGTTCGGCATCGCGCAGGGGCCGCTCGGCCGGAAAGGTCACCACCACCTGCGCGTCGCCATAGCCCAGCGTCGCCAGCGGCGCGCCCAGCAGCTTCGCCAGCGCCGCCCGCGCATTTTCGCGCGCCTGGGCCATACGCTCGGGCGAGCCCGCTTCCGCCGCCGCCTTCGCCTGGGCATGGACGGAGGTGCGGCGGTTGAGTTCCTCGCCCGCCTTGCGCGTCACATAGAGGCCGTTGGTGCGCACCAGCGTCCGACGGCTTTCGTCGACATTAGGCCGCGCGGCCGTGACGTCGGGCGCGTTGACGATCAACGTGCGCGACGCCTCCACCCATTGCAGGTCCTCCGGGCCGATCCTCGACGCGTCGACGAAATAATCGACCGAGAAGGGCATCTTCACCACCTGGTCGGACTTCAGCCAGCCAAAGCCGCGCACATCCTGTGCGCTGCTCTGGATCGTGCCCGACAGTTCGGAGACCTTGAGGCTGCTGGTCCCGGCGAACCGCTCGGCGATGATTCGCGTGACGGCGCTGCCGTCCTCCTGCGTCGTCACCACATAGTCGCGATTATAGCGCTGCCAGCCGACCAGCATCGCCGCGCCCACCAGCAGGATAAGCAGCAGAGCCAGCGCCGCCGGCCAGCCCCTCAGCGCGCGATCCATCGGCCGTCTCCGGTCGCGGCCGCGAGCCCGCGCTGGTCGAGATCGACCAGATGCGCCAGCACTGATCGCCCCGCCGCCGCGTGCAGCCGGGTGTCGACGCCCTTGTACATCTGTTCGACCATCTGCGGGATGGTGACGCCGCCCGGCTCGGCGATGTGGCGCAAAATCTGCCCCTCGCGCTGCTTGCGATGGCCCATCATCCCGCGCACCAGGCGCTGGGGCGATTCCACCGGGTCGCCATGGGCCGGATAATAGATGCGGTCGTCCCGGTCGGCCAGGCGCTGCATGGACCGCATATAGGCGCTCATGTCGCCATCGGGCGGCGAGATGACGCTGGTCGACCAGCCCATGACATGGTCGCCGGTGAACAGCGCCTCCTCCTCCGGCAGCGCGAAGCACAAATGGTTCGACGTGTGGCCGGGCGTCGCCACCGCCTCCAGCGTCCAGCCCTGCCCCGTCACTCGCTCGCCATCGGCGAGCACGCGGTCGGGACGATAGCCGGGGTCGAACGCCGCGTCGGCGCGCGGGCCGTCATCCTCCAGCGTCAGGGGGGCGCAGCCGATGATCGGCGCGCCCGTCCGCTCGGCCAGCGGACGCGCCGCCGGGCTGTGGTCGCGGTGAGTGTGAGTGCACAGGATCGCCACAACCGGCCGCCCGGCGATCGCCGCCGTCAGCGCGTCGAGATGGCTGGGATCGTCCGGGCCGGGATCTATGACGGCGACATCACCATCGCCCACAACATAGGTCTGCGTGCCGGTATAGGTGAAGGGCGAGGGATTGGGCGCGAGCACCCTAGCGACCAGAGGCGACAGGCGCATCGCCAGGCCGGTCGGCATGGCGGCCGGATCGAAGGGCGTGTCCATGTCCCCCATGTGCCCATTTTTTGGCGCGTTTCAAGGGGCGAACGGTCCCACGCGCCGCCGAACGCGACCCGTTTCCATTACACGCCAAGGCTTCTAGGGTGTTTTCGATGACCCCCACTCCCTCCCTGCCCGAACAATGGCGCGCGCATCTGGCGCTCGACCGACGGCGCTCCGTCCATACGGTGCGCGCCTATCTCGCCACGGCGGAGCGGCTGGTCGCCTTTCTGGCCGTGCATCGCGGCGGCGCGGTGACGCGGGCGATGCTCGCCGATCTAGACCAGTCGGACCTGCGCGCCTTCCTGACGGATCGGCGGATGGACGGGATCGGCAATCTGTCGGCCGCGCGCGAACTGTCGGCGGTGCGCGGCTTCCTGCGCTTCGTCGGCGGGGACGAGGCGCGGGTGCCGGCCATCAAAGGCCCGCGCGTCAAGCGCGGCCTGCCCCGCCCCATATCGCCGGACGAAGCCGTCGCGCTGGCCCAGGATATCGCCGAGACCGCGCGGGAGCCGTGGATCGGCGCGCGCGACTGGGCGGTGCTGCTGCTGCTCTATGGCGCGGGCCTGCGCATCGGCGAGGCGATGGGGCTGACCGGCGCGGCGCTGCCGCTGGGCGATACGATCCGCGTTACCGGCAAGCGCGGCAAGACGCGGATCGTGCCGCTGCTGCCCCAGGTGCGCGCCGCGATCGACCATTATGCGGAAAGTTGCCCCTTCCCGCCCGAACGCCACGCGCCGCTGTTCCGGGGCGCGCGCGGCGGGCCGCTGTCGCCCGCGCTGATCCGGCGCGCGGTGCAGGGCGCGCGCGGGCGGCTCGGCCTGTCGGAGCGGACAACGCCCCACGCCCTGCGCCACAGTTTCGCGACTCACCTGCTCGGTCGGGGCGCGGACCTGCGCAGCCTTCAGGAACTGCTGGGCCATGCCAGCCTGTCCTCCACCCAAGTCTATACCCAGGTCGACGCCGCCCATCTTCTCGACGTCTATCGCAACGCCCATCCGCGCGCGTAAATTCGGCCATCGAAACGCCGCAATCGAGAGGCAGACTCGCCATCCTCTCCAGCGGAGGATCGCGCATGGTCCGATTGCTCATCGCCCTTCAAAGCGCGGCCGCCGTGCCGATCGCTCCGATCGACTTCGACCTGAAGAAAGCGCCGCCCCCGGACAACGGCGCGATCGTCGTCACTGGCCGCCGCCTCAGCCAGCGAGTCGAACGCGAGCCCGAAGAAACCGGCGAACCGCCGCTTGGCCGCGCCGAAATCGGCCTGTTCGGCAAGGTGCGCGCCAATGTCCATGTCGAAAGCCAAAGCTTCCCCAACGGCTCCACGTCACCTCGCGTTATGACCGGTATCAAGATGCCTTTTTAGACGGCTTCCAAGTAAGCAGCCGCCACACATAGCCGATCACCGCGCCGAGGACGCAAACGGTCGCCACCGGACCCACATATTTGTCGATGTCGCTGAAATGATAGCCCAGCAGATAGCCGGCATAAGCAAGCACGACGTTCCACACCAGCGCGCCGGCCGCCGTCCATAGCAGGAAGCGGACATGGCCCATGCGGAACAGGCCGGCGGGCAGCGAGATCATCGTGCGGAATACGGGCAGGAAGCGGAACACGAACACCGCCGCCTGTCCATATTTGCCGAACAGCCGGTCCAGCGCCTCCACATCCTTCCATTCCAGCGTCGCCCAGCGGCCATAGCGATCGACCAGCGGCCGAAGCCGCTCGAACCCCATCAGCCGCCCCGCCAGATACCAGACATAATTGCCCAGCGTCGTGCCCAGCGTTCCCGCCAGCAGCAGCAGGGCCATGTCCAGCCGCCCTTGACCGACGCGGATGCCGCCGATGCCCATGATCAGTTCGGACGGGATCGGCGGAAAGACATTTTCCAGCACCATCAGCAGGAAGATGCCCCAATATCCGCCCGCATCGATTAGCCGCAGCACCCAGTCGGTCATCGCGCGGGCGCCCGGTCCATGGCGATCAGCCGACCGCGCGGGCGGCAAGCCGCGCGTCGATCGCTTCCCAGATCATGCCGCCCGTGTCGGTGCCGTCGAACGCGTCGATCGACACGATGCCGGTGGGCGAGGTCACGTTGATCTCCGTGAGCCATTCGCCGCCGATGACGTCGATGCCGACAAACAGGAGCCCGCGCGCCTTCAGCTCCGGCCCCATGGCGGCGCAGATTTCGCGCTCCCTATCGGTGAGTTCGGTCTTTGCCGCCGATCCGCCGACCGCCAGGTTGGACCGAATCTCGCCCGCGCCGGGGATGCGGTTGACGGCGCCAGCGATCTCTCCATCCACCAGCACGATGCGCTTGTCGCCCTTGGCGACGCCGGGGATGAAGGCCTGGACCATGAAGGGTTCGACCCATGAGGCATTGAAGAGTTCCACCAGCGCCGACAGGTTCGCGCCCGACCGCCCGACATGGAAGACCGCCGTGCCCGCATTGCCGTAGAGCGGCTTGACGACGATCTCGCCATGTTCGGCGAGGAAGGCGCGGACCTGCGCGAGGTCGCGCGTAATCATCGTCGGCGGCATGAAGCGCGCATAATCGAGCACGAACAGCTTTTCGGGTGCGTTGCGGACCGATGCGGGGTCGTTGACGACCAGCGTTTCGGCCTGGACCCGCTCCAGCAGATGAGTGGCGGTGATGTAGGAAAGGTCGAACGGCGGGTCCTGCCGCATCAGCACGACGTCCACGTCGCGGCCGAGGTCCAGCAACTGCCAGTCGCCATAGGCGAAATGGTCGCCCTCCACCTTCTGAACCTTCACCGGCCGCGCCCGCGCCAGCACGCGGCCGTCACGATAGCTGAGGTCCGGGGCCAGATAATGATAGAGCATGTGGCCCCGCTTCTGGGCCGCCAGCATGATGTGGAAGGTCGAGTCCCCCCCGATCTTGATGCCCTCCATCGGGTCCATCTGCACGGCGACGTTCAGCGGGTTGAGTTGGGTCATGCGGGTCCTGCTCTCTCGACGGGATGGCGCAGGCGCTCAGCCCCCGTGCCAGACGTTGGTCAAATGGCGCGGCGGACGCCCCGGCGCAAGGAGCATCACGTCGATCCGCATGTCATCGCCGGGCCGGGCGTGCTGGTGCCAGAGGATTTCGGCCGCCGCCGCCACTCGCGCCAGCCGCCTTTCGTCGATCGCGAGGTCGAGCGCCTCGGCGCTACCTCGCGCCTTCACTTCGACGAACGCGATCATGGCGCCGCGCCGGGCGACTAGGTCCACTTCGCCCAACGGCGTGCGCGCCCGGCGTGCGAGTATCTGCCAGCCCTTGAGACGCAGCCACCAGGCGGCGATGCGTTCGGCCTGCCGCCCGCGTCGTTCGGCGACCCGCCGCGTCACTCCTTGAGTTCCATCGCGCGAGCATAGAGCGCGCGGCGGTCGAGGCCCAGCGCCTTCGCCACCTCCCCCGCCGCCTTGGACACCGGCAGCCGGGTCAGCGCCTCGCGCAGCGCGGCGTCGGCATCTTCCGCGCTGGCCGGGGGCGCGTCTCCCGGCGGGCCGACGATGACGACGATCTCCCCCCTGGGCGGGGCGTCGGCATAGCGGGCCGACAGGTCGGCCAGCGTGCCGGTCGCCACCTCCTCGAACGTCTTGCTGATCTCCCGGCAGACGGCGGCGTCCCGCGCGCCCAGCACGTCCGCCATCGCCGCCAGGCTCTCCGACAGGCGTGGGCCGCTTTCGTAGAAGATCAGGGTGGCGCGCAACGCCGTCACTTCGGCCAGCGCGTCCCCCCGCGCCTTCGCCTTGGACGGCAGGAAGCCCATGAACAGGAAGCGGTCGGTCGGCAGGCCCGACAGGGTCAGCGCCGCGATCGCCGCGCTGGGGCCAGGCAGCGTCGTCACCCGCCGGCCGGCGGCGCGCGCGTCGCGCACCAGCTTGTAGCCGGGGTCGGAGATCAGCGGCGTGCCCGCGTCGGACAATAGCGCCACCGATTCGCCCGCCATCCGCTCGATCAGCCGTGCGCGCAGGCTGTCGGAACTATGGTCGTGATAGGGGACCATCGGCCGGTCCGACCCGGCGTGGCGCAGCAATCGGGCGCTTACCCGCGTATCCTCCACCGCGATCACGTCCGCCAGGCGCAATATCTCGGCCGCGCGCGGCGTCAGGTCTCCAAGGTTGCCGATGGGGCCCGCGACGATATAAAGGCCGGGCTCAAGCCCAGAAGACGAAGCTGTTTCCATAAGGACGCCAGATGACAGAGACGGATGCCCCTTCGCAAGCGATGCCGTGCGCCGCGCCGTTTCCCGCGATGAAAAGGGCGGCACGCATCGCCTTCGCCGCCGCCGCGCTGCTGGTCGCCGCCTGCCAGTCGATCGTGCCGAGGGGCCCTGCGCCGACCACGCCCACCGGCCCCGTCCAGCCGGCCCGGCCGGACATCGACGCCGGCCTGCCCAGCGACGCGCTGCGCAACCGTGTCGCCCTGCTGGTGCCGATGAGCGGCCCCAACGCCGGGGTCGGCCAGTCGATCGCCAATGCGACCACGCTGGCGCTGCTGGACACGAAGGCCGACAAAGTCCGCATCACCACCTATGACAGCGCGACCGGGGCCGCCGCAGCCGCCAGCCGCGCCCTGGCCGACGGCAACCGCCTGATCCTGGGGCCATTGCTGGCCGAGGATGTGCGCGCCGTGGGGCCGATCGCGGCGCGGGCCAACGTGCCGGTCATCAGCTTTTCCAACGATGTCAGCGTGGCGGGCAACGGCGTCTATCTGATGGGCTATAATCCCAACCAGTCGATCGAGCGCGTCGTCGGCTTCGCGCGCGAAAAGGGCCTGTCGCGCTTCGGCGCGCTGGTGCCGCGCGGCACTTATGGCGAACGGTCGGGCACGGCGCTGCTGCGCGCGGTCGAGCAGGCGGGCGGCACGGTCGTGTCGATGCAAACCTTCGACCGCACGACATCGTCGATGACGGCGGCGGTGAAGAAGCTTCAGGCCTCTTCCAGCTATGACGCGCTGCTGATCGCCGACAGCGGCCGGGTCGCGATCCAGGTCGCGCCGATCGTGCGGAAGAACGGCGGCGCGACGGCACGGCTGCTGGGCACGGAATTGTGGAATACCGAAAGCGCGATCGCCGCTAGCCCGGCGCTCAGCGGCGCCTGGTTCGCCAGCGTGTCCGACGCCCTCTACCGCCAGCTCGCCAACAAATATTGGGCGCGCTACGGCAGCGCGCCGTTCCGCCTGTCGTCGCTCGGCTATGACGCGGTGCTGCTGACGGTGCGCATCGCGCAGGATTGGAAGCCGGGCTCCCCCTTCCCCGCCGACCGCCTGCGCGACGAGGGCGGCTTTTCCGGCATCGACGGCGCCTTCCGCTTCGGCCGCAACGGCGTCGCGGAGCGCGCGCTGGAGGTGTCGCAGGTCGGCGCCGGCAGCTTCTCCGTCGTCGACCCGGCGCCGCGCGGCTTCGGCAACTAGCGTCGTTTTACGCTCGACGCCTGTCGGGCGGCGGGACTTCGGTGGTTTCGGCGCAATGGACCGCAGCGCGCGCCCGAGCCGCCCCTGCCGCGACCGCTGCCGGCGGTCACCTGCGCCTCAACTGCGTCGGCGTCCCGGGTAAGCAGGATATCGGCGGAGATGCCCTCCGGCGCGTCGGGCGCATCGAAGTCGAGTCTGCGCCGGGTCTTCGCCGGTGATGAGGACGTGCTCATTAGCTCCGTCCCTTCGTCGACAAGCGCGATGGCGATCACCACGAACGACCGCAGCTTGCTTCTAGCACAGCCATGTGGCGCAGCGCAGGCCCTTCGAGATGGACGGCATAGCCGCCCCTGGCCGGTGTCCTCTATGAACACCTCCCATGGGAGCGGCCCCGCCCGAGCAGTCCACCGCCCGGATCGAATGACTTCCGCTACTTTGCCCCGGCCGGCTCGGCGATGCCGATGGGTTCCACGCTGTCGGGATTCTGCGGCACGTCGAAGCGATCGGCGTTCATCACCTTGGTCCAGGCGCTGACGAAGTCGCGGACGAACTTTTCCTCATGCCCTTTCTCGGCATAGACTTCCGCGACGGCGCGCAACTGGCTGTTCGAGCCGAAGATGAGGTCGGTACGGGTCGCCCGCCATTTCTCCTGCCTGCCGCCGCGATCATATCCGATGAATTCCTCGTCGGCGCTGGTATCGACCACCTGCCAGAAGGTGTCGTTGTCGAGCAGATTGACGAAGAAGTCGTTGGTGAGCTGGCCCTTGCGGTCGGTGAACACGCCTTCCGGCCCATCCTTATAATTAGCCCCGAGCACGCGCAGGCCGCCTAGCAGCACCGTCATCTCCGGCACCGACAGGCCGAGCAGCGACGCACGGTCAAGCAGCAGCTCCTCTGTCTTCACCGAATGTTTGGTCTTGAGATAGTTGCGGAAGCCGTCCGCCACCGGCTCCATCACCGCGAAGCTCTCAACGTCGGTCCAATCCTGCGTGGCATCGCCGCGCCCGCCGGTAAACGGAACCTCGACATTGAAGCCCGCATCCTTCGCCGCCTTCTCGACGGCGGCGGTGCCCGCCAGCACGATGGCGTCGGCCATCGAGAGATTGCCGCGCACTTCCTCGATCCTCGCCAGCACCTGGCCTAGCTCGTCAGGCTCGTTGACCACCCAATTCCTCTGCGGCTCGAGCCGGATGCGCGCGCCATTGGCGCCGCCGCGATGGTCTGACCGGCGGTAGGTCGACGCCGACGCCCAGGCGGTCTTGACGAGTTGGCTGATGCTGAACCCGCAATCGAGGATCTTCGCCTTGAAGGACGCCATGTCGGCGTCCGAGGGCTTGGTGCCGGCGGGAACCGGGTCCTGCCAGATCAGATCCTCTTCCGGCACTTCCGGCCCCAGATAGCGGACCTTGGGTCCCATGTCGCGGTGCGTGAGTTTGAACCAGGCGCGCGCAAAGGCATCCTTGAACGCCTCATGGTCGTTCCGGAACCTCTCGGAGATGACGCGGAACTCCGGATCGACCTTCAGCGCCATGTCGGCGGTGGTCATCATCGTCGGCACCCGTATCGACGGGTCGTGCGCGGCGGGAGCCATGTCCTCTGGCTTCTGGTCGATCGGCTGCCATTGCTTGGCGCCGGCCGGCGACCGGACCAGCTCATAGTCATAATCGAGCAGCAGGCGGAAATAATTTTCCGACCATTCCGTCGGCGTGTTGACCCACGAACCCTCGATGCCGCTGGTGATCGTGTGCTCGCCAAAACCGCTTTCGTGGGCGCTCGCCCAACCCAGGCCCTGCAGCGCGATGTCGGCCGCTTCGGGCGCGGCGTCGACAAGGCTCGGGTCGCCTGCGCCATGCGCCTTGCCGAAGGTGTGGCCGCCGGCGGTCAGGGCAACCGTCTCCTCATGGTTCATCGCCATCCGCTCGAACGTCACCTTGATGTCGCGCGCGGACTGAAGCGCATCGGGAACGCCCCCGGGCCCTTCCGGATTGACGTAGATGAGGCCCATCTGGATCGCCGCCAGAGGATTTTCCAGCTCAAGCTGCTCTTCGGGCAGGATACGCGTCTTATTGTCCGGATGCCCGACAAATTGTTCTTCGGAGCCCCAATAAATGTCGCGCTCCGGCTCGAACACGTCCTGGCGCCCGCCGCCGAAACCGAAGACGGGGCCGCCCATCGATTCGATCGCGACGTTGCCGGCCAGGATGAACAGGTCGGCCCAGCTGATATTCTTGCCATATTTGCGCTTGATCGGCCACAGCAGCCGCCGCGCCTTGTCGAGATTACCGTTATCGGGCCACGAGTTGAGCGGCGCGAAGCGCTGCTGGCCGCTGTTCGCGCCGCCACGCCCGTCCGCCGTGCGATAGGTGCCCGCGGCGTGCCACGCCATGCGGATGAAGAGGCCGCCATAATTTCCGTAATCGGCCGGCCACCAAGGCTGGCTATCGGTCATCAGCGCCGTGAGGTCGGCCTTGAGCGCGTGATAATCGAGGGCGTTGAACGCTTCGGCATAATTGAAGTCGTCGCCCATCGGATCGGGCGAGAGGCCGCCCTGATTGAGAACTTCAAGCGGAAGCGCCTCGGGCCACCAGTCGCGATTGGTGCGGCCGAGTAGCGAACGGACTGTGGTCGGGCGGTCCATAGGGCAGCCATCGCCGACATCGCCGGTCTTTGCGTCCATGCCTCATCTCCTATGCTTGTTTCGGGCACATTAGGTCGCGCGCAGCGCTTGGCACAAACGATTAAACTTCGTCAGCATCACTCATAAAAACGATCAGAAGCGGGAGCTTCCCTATGGTGAGAATACCGATTGTCAGCCGAAGGGCCAGCGTGGAGGGGGCGCCCCCGCCCACGCCAGTGGCGAGCGGGAGTCGATCCGCCTGCCGTCAGGCGTCGGCCGCCCGGGCCGCCATTGTCGCCCTGGCCCACCAGACCAGCTCGTCGAGCGCGGCGGTGGCGGAGGGAATCAGGTTCGCCTCGATCGTCTCGATTGGCTGCTTTCCGAAATAGGGGTGGATCGCCATGAAGTCGCCGCCGCCGATATGGACGGCGGACTTGGTCGAGACCATCTGCAGCTCGACCCCGATGCCGCGCAGATGCTCGACAGCGCGCGTGGCGCCCGTGCCGCCATAGCCGATCGCGGTGAACGGCTTGCGGTTCCACTCCTTATAAGCCTGGTCGAGCGCGTTCTTGAGCACGCCGGTGATCGAATGATTATATTCGGCAACGACGAAGATATAGCCGTCATATTGGCCGATGGTCTGCTGCCAGCGGACTGCTTCTGGATTTTCGCTCGGCGCCCACAAGTTGGACATGACCTCGTCGAAAAAGGGCATGGGGTGATCGCGCAGGTCGACGAGTTCGACATCCATGTCGTCGCGCGCCTCGGCCTGCTTCAGCATCCATTGAGCCGGCGTGTCGGCGAAGCGCGCCGGGCGAGTCGATCCGATAATAAGGGCGATCCGGGGTTTGGCAGTCATTGTCAGCCTCGCATTTGGCGATTTCTTGAGGTAACCTGCTTACATATTGAGCTTGGGAAGGAACAAGGAGGCACCTTGGCGACACTAGATAACCGAGCGGAAACCGCCTCAGCATGCGGAGAAAATGTAGCGGCGTGCGAGCATATCAGCCGGACGCTGGCGCGGATCAGCGACAAATGGTCGATGCTGGTCGTGCGCGTTCTTGGAAGAGGGCCCTGCCGGTTCAACGCGCTTCGACGCGAGATAGGCGAGATCAGTCAGAAGATGCTCGCGTCGACGCTGCGCGATCTGGAAGAGCATGGGTTCGTCTCGCGAACCGTGACGCCGGTGACTCCGCCCCAGGTGGAATATGCGCTGACCGACCTAGGGCGCGAGTTCCTGGAGCCGGTCCGGGCGCTTGCCGAATGGGTGATGATGAACACCCCGCGCATGGATGCGGCGCGCGCCGCTTATCTGGCAAGGCGCGCCGCTTAGCGCACGGTATTCTAAGGAGCTTGGCGTCAGTTGATGCGCAGGCTGGAAGAACACCCGCCGGAAGCGGGAAATCCTTGCAGCCGCCAGCGCAAAATGGGATATAACCGCATCGCATCGAGGATCGACGGATGAACGCACAAGTGCGACACAGGCTGGCGGCGCTTACCAGGGTGCGGCCCTGGGTGATGTGGATGACGATCATCCTGCTGCTGTTGCTGCCGATGGTGGCCATGCAATTCACCCGCGAAGTGCAATGGGACAAGTCGGATTTCGCCGCGGCCGCGCTACTGCTGGGCGGCGGAGGCCTCGCCTATGAGATAGGATCGCGCCTGCTGCGCACGGCGACGCACCGGCTCCTGCTGGGCGCGCTGCTGCTTTTGACAGTGGGCCTCATCTGGGCCGATGGCGCAGTCGGGATTTTCTGATCCGATAACCCGTGGCGCTGGAACGGCGTCATTCTTCACGCGCCGGCGACCCCCTCGACTTCGACTATATCGTCTCCGGCATAATGGCCCCGGACCCGCACCCGCTTCTCGACATGGTCGACGGGCACGCGCAGCAATATCAGCCGCCAGATGCCGCCGCCATCGCGCCGGAGCAGAAAGCCGCCCTCGTCGCGCAGCAGCCGCCCCGTCTCGTCAACCTCATCGCCTATTTCCAACGGACGATCAGTCGACCACGTTCTTGATCCCCTTGCCGGCCAGCAGGCCCAGCACCAGGAACAGCAGGAACACGGCGATGGCAATGAAGAACAATATCTTCGCTATGCCGACGAACGTGCCGGCCGCTCCGCCAAAGCCCAGGATGGCGAGCACGGCGGCGATGACGAGTGAGATGATGGCAAGCTTGATCATGGCAGGCGCCTTTCAGCTTAGATGTGCACCTGTAACGATCCTCCGTCACCCCGGTTCCTCAAGGCCGTCCGGCTAATTCCAGTCGAAGGCCAGCGGCCCCTCGCGAAAAGCGAAGCGGTCGAGGTGGCTGGCGACCACCTCTTCCATCCTAGTCACCTTTTCGGGGTCATCGACGGTCAGGGTCACGACCAGCGCGTCGGGCTCGGCCACCATCGCCGCCCGTCCCATCGGCAGGTCGACATGCCCCTGGGTCTCGTCGAACGCCGTCTCGAACTTGTGGCTCCAATGTTTGCAGAGCTGCTGCAAATAGCGGCTGCCCTTTTCGGTGGGCACGCGGGCGGTTCGGGTCACGCTCATCATTTCAGCCTTTCGATCTTGCCGGCGACCTCGTCGATCAGGCCCGCGACGTCGAACATGGTGTCGGCGTCCGCGCCCTCCTTTTCAAGCCGCGCGCGGATGGCGATCGATAGATTATGCAGCGCGCGGCGGATGGGAGCGCCGTCAGTGCGCTCGGCGCGCCGGGCCAGGGCCGCAAGCCGCGCCATCGCCTCGTCCCTGGTCGCGGCGCGGTCGGTCAGATAGGCGGAACCGGCGTCCGTGATGGCGAACAGCTTGCGGCTGCCCTCGCCCGGCTGTTCGGCGATCAGGTCCATGTCCGTCAGCAGCGTCAATGTCGGATAGACCACGCCGGGGCTGGGCGCATAGGCGCCGCCCGACAGATTCTCGATCTCACGGATCAGATCGTATCCGTGCCGGGGTTCGGCGGCGATCAGCGCCAGCAGGACGAGTTTCAGTTCTTCGCCAGCAAAGAGCCGGCGGCGTCCGCCACGCTCTCCTCCGCCGCCGAAGGAATGACCGCCGGAGCGGCCACGGCCCACCCGGTCGAAGTCCGGACCGCCGCCCATGCAACGCCGCAGCGCCCGGTGCAGATCGCGATGAAAATGATGGTGATGGGAATGAAAATGGGGGTGCATGACGAATCCTTGCTATGTCTTATAAGTATCAAGATATATCTTAGATACATCGTCGTCAAGGGCTGCGATATATCTTAATCTCGTCATAGCCGCGCCAGCTTCGCCGGATCAGCCTCCGGCCCCCTGCCTTTCATAACGCTCCATGAAATGGCGACGGCAAAGCGCGATATAGCGTTCGTTGCCCCCGATCTGCGTCTGGTCGCCCTCGACCAGCGCTCGTCCGCTGTCGTCGATCCGCAGGTTCATGGTCGCCTTGCGTCCGCAATCGCAGACGGTCTTGATCTCGCTCAGCGTATCGGCCAGCCCCAGCAGGGCGGCGCTGCCCTCGAACAACTCGCCCCGGAAATCGGTGCGCAGGCCGTAGCAGAGGACCGGGATATTCATCCGGTCGCAGACCCGCCCGAGTTGCAGCACCTGCGCGCGAGTCAGGAACTGCGCCTCGTCCACCATCACGCAGGCGATCGGCGTGGTCGCATGGCGGGCCGCGACCGCCGCCTCTATCTCCGTGTCGCGCTCGAACCCGTGCGCCGCCGCTTCCAGGCCGATGCGCGAGGTGACATGGCAGGCGCGGTAGCGATCGTCGATCCCGGCCGTCCAGATCATCGTTTCCATCCCCCGCTCGCGATAGTTGAAGCTGGACTGGAGCAGGTTGGTCGACTTCCCCGCATTCATCGAGGAATAATAGAAATAGAGCTTGGCCATCCCGATCAGCGCACCGTCGGGGCGATGCGGTCCAGCCAGCGCACCAGCGCGTCGGCCAGCTTCACGCGGCTGTCGGAGAAGCTGTGATCGGTGGGCCAGACTATCAGCCGCGCTTCCGGATTGGCGGCCTGGGCGTCGGCCGTGACCTTGCGGGCCATGGCGCCGATCCCGCGCTCCGCCCCGATGATCGTCAGCGGACGCTGGCCGAGGGCGAACAGCCGGCGGCCAAGGTCAAAGCGCGCGGCGTCGCCGCCGATCTCGCCGGTCAGGCTTTCATAGGTCGCGCCGTTCAGCGGCGGCAGGTCGCTCGCCACTTCCTCCCGCCATGCCGCGGCGGCCTTCGGATCGGCAAGCGCCGCGGCGGTTTGCGCCGGGTCCCAGGGATCGAGCAGGAACAGGCCCGCCACCTTCGGGTCGTCGGCGGCGGCATCGGCGGCCATGAAGCCGCCCATGCTGTGGCCGGCGACAGCGATCGCGCTCGTGTCGATCCGGTATTTGGCGACGGTGGCGGGATCGCGCAGGAAGGCCAGGGCGCTATGGGCGTCCTCCGCCGCGCCGCCGAACGAGAAGCGGCCGGGGCTGCCCCAGGAACCGCGATAATGGAGCGTCAGCACATGCCATCCGGCCCGGCGGGCGGCCTGCGCCAGATCGAGATTCTGCTCATTGCCGGGAAAGCCGTGAAGCAGGAGCAGCGTCGGGTGCGGCCCCGCCCCGGCCGCCGTGTAGAGGACCGCGTTCATCGCCCCGTCCCGCGCGGGAATGACGAAGGCGCTCATGCCAGCCGGATAGGCCGAGTCGGGCGCGGGATCGGCAATGACGGCGCGGTGGAGCGGCGCGTCCTTCGCGGCGACCGGCGGCGCGGCGGCGAGAAGGAGGCATGTCATCGTCGCCAGCGCGATCTTCCGCATCATCGTTCAGTCCCCTTCGGGCCGTGCGTCTGTCGGCCCATCCGCCAGAGCGATAGAAGAGTTGCCCGCCGCTGCCTAGCGGCGGCGCGCGGCCGCGCTAAAGCAGCGCCAGTTGCGCGACCGGCGCGAAGCTGCGGCGGTGGAGCGGCGTCGCGCCATGTTCGCGCAGCGCCGCCAGATGATGGACGCTGCCATAGCCCTTGTTCGTTTCCCACCCATAATGGGGATGGCTGGCGGCCGCCTCCACCATCATGCGGTCGCGCGCTTCCTTGGCGAGGATCGAGGCGGCGGAGATCGACAGGCATTTGGCGTCCCCCTCGACGATCGCGGTCGAGGCCCAGCGCCATGTGGGGCAGCGATTGCCGTCCACCAGGACATGCGCGCAGTCATGGGCCAGCGCCTCGACCGCGCGGGTCATGGCCAGCATCGTCGCCCAGAGGATGTTGATCCTGTCAATCTCCTCGACGCTGGCGACGCCCAGCCCCCAGCAAAGCGCGCGCGCCTTGATCTCGCCCTCCAGAATCGCGCGGCGGGCGGCGGTCAGCTTCTTGCTGTCGTCGAGGCCATCGGGGCAATCCTCCCGCCGCAGGATGACGGCGGCGGCGACCACCGGCCCCGCCAGCGGCCCCCGGCCCGCCTCGTCCACCCCGGCGACTAGGCCGGGATGATGGCGCAGTTCATGGATGAAATCAGGCATGGGCAAATCCGTGCGGCACGCCCATCGGGCCATGCCCGTTGCCAAGGCCGGGCGCCAGTTCCAGCGCGGCGCGAACATAGGCGCGGGCGCGCTCGATCGCGTCGATCAGCGTCATGCCCTGCCCCAGCCCGGTGGCGATCGCGCTCGCCAAGGTGCAGCCGGTGCCATGGGTGTGCGGCGTGTCGATCCGGGCGTTGCTCCACGCCTTGACGACATGGGCCGGGCCGATCAGCCGGTCCGTCAGCATCGCGCCCGTGCCATGCCCGCCCTTGGTCAGCACATGGGTCGCGAAGGCGGCGGCGATGCCGTCCCCACCCAGGGCGTCGAGTTCGGGGATATTGGGGGTCACCAGCGTGGCGATTTCCATCAGCCGCTCGAACGCGGCGATCGTGGCCTCGTCGGCCAGCGCGGAGCCGCTGGTCGCGATCATCACCGGATCGAAGACGATAGGGACGCCCACTAGCTCCCCCAGCCGGGTCGCGACGGCCGATGCCGTTTCCGCGCCGCCGATCATGCCGATCTTGACCGCGTCGACGCCGATGTCCGCGATCACGCTTTCCATCTGCGCCAATACCATGTCGGTCGGCACAGCGTGGACGGCCTGGACGCCCAGCGTATTCTGCGCGGTGATCGCGGTGATCGCGGTCATGGCGTGGCCGCCCAGCATCGTCACGGTCCTGACGTCCGCCTGGATGCCCGCGCCGCCGCCGCTGTCCGACCCGGCGATGATGAGGATGCGCGCGACGCTCATGCCCGGAAGCGGCGCTCGGTCGAGGCGGGGTTATCGGCCAGCGCCTTGCCCATGCGGGTCGGGCGGTCCATCAGTTCGCCGCCGCAATTGGGGCAGCGGTCATCCAGCGCCTCCGCGCAGGGCGCGCAGTAGCTGCATTCGAACGAACAGATGAAGGCGCCGGGCTCGTCGGCGGGCAAGTCCGCGCCGCAGCGTTCGCAGTCTGGGCGCATCTCAAGCATGAGGACGCGTTCCCAAGACCGAACGGAGGGAGGGGATGGATCTGATGGATGCAGGCAAGGTCACGCCGCCACCTTCTCGACCGCCGCGCAGATGCGGTCGACCACGTCCCGCACCTGATCGGCGCGGTCGCCCTCCGCCATCACGCGGATGACGGGCTCGGTGCCCGACGGGCGGATCACCAGCCGCCCGACCCCCGCCAGATCGCTTTCGGCCTGGGCGATCACGCGCTTCACCTCTTCATGCTCCAGCGGCTTGCCGCCGGCGAAACGGACATTCTTCAGCAGTTGCGGCACCGGATCGAACTGGTGCAGCAATTCGCTGGCGGGCTTGCCGGACCGGACCAGCGCGGCCAGCACCTGGAGCGCGGCGATCGTGCCGTCGCCAGTCGTGGCGTAGTCGCTGAGGATCATATGCCCCGACTGCTCGCCGCCGACATTGAAGCCGCCGCTGCGCATCCGCTCCAGCACATAGCGGTCGCCGACGCTGGTGCGTTCCAGCGCGATCCCCTGCCCGCCCAGGAAACGCTCCAGCCCCAGGTTCGACATCACGGTGGCGACCAGGCCGCCGCCGCGCAGCATCCCTTCGCGCGCCCAGTTGGCCGCGATCAGCGCCATGATCTGGTCGCCGTCGACGATCATGCCCTTTTCATCGACCACGATCAGCCGGTCGGCGTCCCCGTCCAGCGCGATGCCGATGTCCGCGCCCGAGGAGACCACCGTTTCCTGGCAGAGAAGCGGCGCTGTCGATCCGCAGCCATCGTTGATGTTCTTGCCGTTGGGATTGACGCCGACCGCGACGACCTCCGCCCCCAGCTCCCACAGGGCCGAGGGCGCGACCTGATAGGCGGCGCCGTTGGCGCAATCGACGACGATCTTCAGGCCGTCCAGCCGCAGGTCAGCGGGAAAGCTGGACTTGACCGCATGAATATAGCGCCCGCGCGCATCCTCGACCCGTCGCGCGCGGCCGATGTCCTCGGACGCCGCCGGCGGAACCTGCTGGTCGATCAGCGCCTCGATCTTCAGTTCGTCCTCGTCCGACAGCTTGTAGCCGTCCGGGCCGAACAGCTTGATGCCGTTGTCGAAATAGGGATTGTGGCTGGCGGAGATCATCACGCCCAGGTCCGCGCGCATCGAATGGGCGAGCAGGGCGACGGCCGGGGTCGGGATCGGCCCGAACTGGACGACATCCATGCCCACCGCCGTAAAGCCCGCGACCAGCGCGTTTTCCACCATATAGCCCGACAGGCGCGTGTCCTTGCCGATCACCACCCGATGCCGGTGAACGCCCCGCTGGAAATGGGTGCCCGCCGCCATGCCCACCTGCATCGCCAGCGCGGCCGTCATCGGCCACTGGTTGGTCCGTCCCCGAATCCCGTCGGTGCCGAAATATCGCCTGCTCATCCGTCCGCCGCCCGTTTCAAAATTCATCCCACCCATAGCAATCTTTGATCGACAATCCAGCCGACTGCGGCCATCCCCTCGCCGATGGACGGTTTCAATGCAGCGGTGGACGCGCTTTCGGGCGCAGTGTTCTTCAAGGTGCCGCTGCTCGGCGCCCGGATCGAACTGATCGTACTCTATCTGGCGCTGCCCATGCTGTTCTTCACGCTATGGCTGGACTTCCCCAATCTGCGCCATGTCGGCCGCGCGGTGCGCATCCTCCGGCGGCAACCGCGGGCGGGCGAAGCCGCGGGTGACGTCAGCCAGTGGGGCGCGCTGACGACCGCTCTGTCGGGCACAATCGGCCTTGGCAACATCGCCGGGGTCGCGGTGGCGCTGACGATGGGCGGGCCCGGCGCGATCCTGTGGATGTTCGTCATCGGCTGGTTCGCGATGACCGTGAAGATGGCGGAAGTGACGCTGGGCCTCAAATATCGGGTGTTCGACGCGCGCGGTCACGCCCATGGCGGACCGATGTATGTGCTAAGAGCCGTGGGCGCGGCGCGGGGCTGGCCGAAGGTCGGGCTTGTCCTCGGCGGCTTCTACGCCTTTTTCGCGCTGTTCGGGGCCATCCCGATGGTGCAAGTCAACCAGAGCTATGCCCAGGTGAAGGTCGTCACCGGCATGACCAACGGCTGGGCCTATGGCATCGCGCTGGCCGGGACGGTGGCGCTGGTCACGCTGGGCGGCGCGGCTTGGCTGGGCGAGGTGTCGAAGCGGCTGACGCCCCTGAAGGTCGCCGTCTATCTGCTTGGCGTCGCCGCGATCCTGCTGCTCAACCTTGGCGCCATTCCCGGCGCGCTGGCGCAGATCTGGGACGGCGCGTGGAGCGGCGCGGCCGCGACCGGAGGGGCAGTCGGCGCCTTCGTCGCGGGGATGCGCCGGGCGGTATTCGCCAGCGAGGCGGGGGTCGGCTCCGCCGTCATGGCGCATAGCCTGGCGCGGGTCGAGCATCCGGTGGCGGAGGGACTGGTCGCGCTGCTGGAGCCGTTGCTCGGCACGATGATCGTCTGCGCGGTGGGCGGTCTGGCGCTGGTCGTAGCCGGAACTTGGAATGACGGGCTGGAGGGGATCGCGATCACCTCCGCCGCCTTCGGGCAGGTGTCGCCCTGGTTCCCCTGGCTGCTGGCGGTGGTCGTCGTGCTGTTCGCCTATTCTACGCTGGTCGCCTGGGGCTTTTACGGTCTTCAGGCATGGGGCTATCTGTTCGGCAACGGCCCGCGCGCGCAATGGACCTACAAGATACTCTATGTCGTCGCCCTGCCCCCGGCCGCCGCGATCGACCTGGGCCGGGTCGTCGATATCGTCGACAGCAGCTTTTTCCTGATGGCGATTCCCAACGTGCTGGCCCTCTACCTATGTGCCGGGGAACTGCGGCGCGACGTCAGGATCTATGTGTCGCATCGTGAGGGACAGGACAGCAAAAACCCCGCTGATTAGGGCGGGGTTCCTGCTAATTTAAGCCGTAGTCGGGTCAGATTTTGTCGCCGAGCGCGCCCTTGATTGAGCCCTTGATGTCCTGGCCGGTGCCTTTGGCCTTTTGCGCCTGGCCTTCGGCGGCCAGATTCGGGTCGCCATTGTTGCGGCCGATCGCTTCCTTGGTCGCGCCGGCGGCCTTGTTGCCCGCGGCCTTCGCCTTGTCGGTCAGTTCGCCCATCGGATGTCTCCTTCGGTTGGGATTGCCGGTTCAACGAAGCCCCTGGCGATATGGTTGCCGCCGGTTCGGGCGCGCAACGAAAAAGGGGCCGGAAACCCGGCCCCTTCTCCACGAACGATGAGGGAAACGATCAGCGCTTCGAGAACTGGAAGCTGCGGCGCGCCTTGGCCCGGCCGTACTTCTTGCGCTCGACGGTGCGGCTGTCGCGGGTCAGAAAACCCTCGGCCTTGACCGCGCTGCGCAGCGCCGGCTCATATTTGGTTAGCGCCTGGGCGATACCATGCTTGACAGCGCCGGCCTGACCCGACAGCCCGCCGCCCTTGACGGTGGCGATGACGTCATACTGACCGGTGCGGTCGGTGACGCCGAAGGGCTGGTTGATGACAAGACGCAGCGTGGGGCGCGCGAAATAGATTTCCTGATCGCGGCCATTGACCGTGATCTTGCCGGTGCCGGGCTTCACCCAGACGCGGGCGACGGCGTCCTTGCGGCGGCCGGTGGCATAGGCGCGGCCCAGGCCGTCAATCTCCTGCTGGCGCAGCGGCATGGTGGGAGCGGCGGGCTGGACCGGCGCGGCGGGCGCTTCGGCTTCGGCGGAAACGGGCGCCGCGATCGGAGCGGCAGAGGCCTCGGCGGCGATCTGCGCGAGGTCAGACAGGGACTGGCGGTTATCGGACATTATGCACCCACCTTGTTCTTGCGGTTGCGCGATGCGAAATCGAGCACTTCGGGGTTCTGGGCTTCATGGACATGCTCGGCGCCGGCGAAGACGCGCAGGTTACGCATCTGCTGGCGGCCCAGCGGGCCACGGGGAATCATGCGCTCGATGGCCTTTTCCAGTACGCGCTCGGGGAAACGGCCTTCCAAAATCTTGGCGGGCGTGGTTTCCTTGATGCCGCCGGCATAGCCGGTGTGCTTGTAATAGACCTTGTCGGTCAGCTTCTTGCCGGTGAACTTCACCTTGGCCGCGTTGATGATGATGACATTGTCACCGCAATCGACATGGGGCGTGAAGCTGGGCTTGTGCTTGCCGCGCAGGATATTCGCCACGGTCGAGGCGAGACGGCCGACGACGAGGCCTTCCGCGTCGATCAGCAGCCATTTCTTTTCGACCGTCGCCGGGGTCGCCGGCTTGGTGGTCTTCATCAGCGCCTTCATGGTGCCAATACTCCATAATGAAACGGGACCGGGCCCGTCAGGGCACCGGAAGATGGGGGCTAATGACGGGCAGCAGCCTCTAAGTCAAGGGATAAGGCGGCTTTGCTGACGGGTAAAATAATACCTGTCAGTTCGACAGACCCTCGACCGAGCGCGTTTCGGTCAGCTTCCTATCGCCCATTTCAAGCGTGCGGCGCTCCTCCGCGACCACGCCGCCGACCCGCGAGAGGCGATAGCGGATGTCCACCCGCACCCCCTGTCCTGCCAGATTTTCGGTGAGATCCAGCATGTCGCCATGCCGTCCGGCCAGCGCGACCAGCCCCTCGACCGGCACTGGGCGGCCAAGCGGCGACCCCGCCACGGTCTTGAGCGCGCGCGGCCGCTCGTCGTCGATCACGCTATTCGCGAACAGCAGCAACGGCTGAATTTCCCCGGACAGCAGCGCCAACCGCCCGTCCGCCGTCTGGCCGGAGAATAGCGCGAGAATGTTGGTGACGGCCCTGTGCCGCGCCGACCCTTCGGCGAAGCCCGTGCGCATCGCGGCCAATCCGGCCTCCACACGCGCCCAAGCCGCATCCATATTGTCGAGCGCGGTGATCCGCCCCTGGGCGTCGACTCGAAAATCGAGCGCAAGGCCGATCAGCGGCGACAGCGCGACTCGATAGGGTTCGCCCGCTTCCCCGGCCGCGTCGGTGTCGATGCGCGTCAGCGTGGCGCGCAGCCTGTAGCCGCCGTCCTCCACCGCCATGAAGCGCAGAAGGCGGTCGGCGCTGAACCGGGTCATCCGTCCGGCAACTGGCCGCTGCTGCTCGATCCGGTACAGAAGATCGCGCCCCGTGGGCGGCGCGAAGCCGATCCGCACCTGCTCGGCCAGCGCCGAAGCCGGGAGCAGCGCCCAAAGGAGCGCGCACAGGGCCGCAAGCAGGCGGATCATCCCGCCCGCCGGCCCGCGCCCACCGCATACGCGCCCCAGGCGGCGCTCGCCACGACCAGCGCGCCGACCGCCTGGTGCAGCACCGCCAGGGGCAGCGCGATCCCGCTCAATACCGTGGCGATCCCCAGCAGGATCTGCGTGCCCAGCATGGCGTTGATCGCGACCGACGCGCCCCTGCTGCCCGCCGCCTTCGCCTTGCGCGCCAGTAGGATCAGCATGACGGCGGCGACCCATGCCCACCAGCGATGAATGAAGTGGACAAGGAAAGGATCGCTGGACAGCGTCGCCCATAGCGAGCCGAGCCATTCTATTCCATCGGGCACCAGATGGTCGTTCATCAGCGGCCATGTGTTGGAGACATAGCCGGCATTGAGCCCGGCGGTGAACGCGCCGAACATCAACTGGACGAACAGCGCGAACAGCGCCAGCGCTGGAATGAGGCGCAGGCGCGCGGGCGCGGCGCGGTTGTGACGGGCCAGCGCGTCGAGGTCGAGCGCGGTCCAGACCAAGCCCGCGATGATGAACAGCGCGGTTAGCAGATGGACGGCCAGACGATAGTGGCTGACATCGGTGCGGACGGACAGGCCCGACTTCACCATCCACCAGCCGATCGCCCCCTGTAATCCGCCGAGCGCCAGCAGGGCGACCAGACGCGGACCGTAGCCGGCCGGAATCGCGCGCCTCCAGGCGAACCATAATAGCGGCAGCGCGAAGGCGACCCCGATCAAACGCCCGAGCAGGCGGTGCAGCCATTCCCAGAAAAAGATGAACTGAAAGTCCGACAGGCTCATGCCGCGGTTGATCTGCTGATATTCCGGTATCTGCTGGTAACTGCGGAATGCCGCCATCCATTGGTCGTGGGTCAGCGGCGGGAGAGCCCCGGTGATCGGTTTCCATTCGGTGATCGAAAGGCCCGATTCGGTCAGCCGCGTGATGCCCCCGACCACCACCATCGCAAAGACCAGCGCGGCGACGAACAGCAGCCAGCGGGCCAGCGCGAGGGGGCGCTGCGTCATGCGCGTCGTGTGGGTCTGGCCAAAGGCTGTCATCGCCGCGAGCCATGCCTTCACGGGAGAGACGACGCAAGCCGTGTCCACGCCATTGTCCGACAGCCGCGCGCTTTTATCGACGCTGAGTGGCTCTCTCTTGGAAGGGAAAGCGATCACCCTCATCAATCCACTTACAGCCTGATCTTGTTTGCATTGCCCAGGTGCCGGGCCGTGAGCATATCTTAACCATCGCGCGCTAGCAGGGACTCCACACCCATGCCCACCCTGCGCACCCCTTCCCTGATCCTGCGGCCGATCGCCACCAGCCTCGTCTATTTCGCGACGGCGACGCTGGCGCTGCTGACATCGCGATTCGAGGGCGGGCTGGCTTTCATCTGGGTCGCCAACGCCTTTCTAATGGCCGAGCTGCTGACGACGCCCACCAGCTATTGGTGGCGGCCGGTCGCCGCCTGTGCGATCGCCAGCACCATCGCGACCGCCCTTTTCGGCATGGGCCCGGACGCCGCGCTGCCCATGGCCGTCATCAACATGGCCGAAGCGCTGATCGTCGCGGCGTTGCATCGACGCTTCGTGCCGGGCAGCATGGTCGCCGGATCGCTGAAACCCCTGCTCATCTTCATCGCCGCCCTGTGCGGAGTCGCCAACATCGTCGGCGCGTTCGGAGCCGCCACTGTCGCCATGCTGGTCACCGGCAAAAGCTATTGGAGCAACTGGCTCGCTTGGTACACCGGGCATGTGCTGGGCGCACTGATATGCGGCCCAGGCCTGGTCGTGCTGCTGGAGGGCGAAGCGGGCCGCTGGCTGCGGGACGCGCCGCTTCGCCTGAAGGCTGAAGCGATGGGCCTGCTTTCCCTGTTCGCGCTCGCGACCTGGGTGACCTTCAACCAATCCTCCTATCCGGTCCTGTTCCTGCCCATGCTGCCGCTGGTCATCATCGCTTTCCGGGTCGGCCATATGGGCGCGACGGCGGCGATATTGCTGCTGGTCGTCATCGGCGGCTCCGCGACGCTGACGGGGGCCGGACCGATCGACCTGATCGACGGGCCGATCGGCGAGCGGACGCAGTTCCTGCAATTCTACCTGGCCTTCAGCTTCCTGATCTCCGTACCGGTCGCCGCCGAACTCAACGGCCGCAAAAGGCTGTTCCAGATGCTGCGCGAAAGTGAGGCGCGCTATCGCATCATTGCCGATCATAGCGGCGACGTCGTCCTCAATCTCGATGCCAGCGGCGTCATCCAATATGCCTCGCCCTCAGTCGCGCAGCGTCTGGGCCATGCGCCGGACGCGATGATCGGGCAGGCGGCGATCGACTATGTCGATCCGGCGGATCGCGACCTGGTCCTCGCGACCTGCCGCAAGGCGCTGGAGGAGCCCGGCGCGATCCATATGGTCGAGTTCCGGCGCAGCGCGCCGCAGGGCGAGCCGAGCTGGTACGAGATGGTGGCTCGCGCTATCCTTGACGAACGCGGCGTCCCCGACGGCATCGTCAGCACCCTGCGCGACATGTCCCGGCACAAGGCGGTCGAGCGCGAATTGCAAGCGGTCGCCAATATCGACGAACTGACCGGCGCGGCCACGCGCCGCGCCTTCCTGGAACGGCTGGACAAGGAGATGGCGCGCGTCGCCAAGGGCAGGCGATCCTGTCTGGCGCTGATCGACATCGACCATTTCAAGCGAGTCAACGACCATTATGGCCATGCGGCGGGTGACCGCGTGCTGCACGCCTTCGTCGACACCCTGCGGCCCGGCATGCGCGCGAGCGACATGATCGGCCGGCTGGGGGGTGAGGAGTTCGCCATCCTGTTGCCCAACGCCGATCTCGCCCGCGCGAGCGCCATCTGCGAGCGGCTGCGGACCATGGTCGCGCAGATGGCCGTGCCGATCGACCCGCGCCGCAGCCTGTCGATCACCTTCAGCGCCGGCCTTGTCCAACTGGACGGCATGGAGGACGGATCGGCGGTGCTGGAAGCGGCCGACAAAGCGCTTTACCAGGCCAAGCATAGCGGCCGGAACTGCATCCGCCTCGCGGCCTGACGCCGGACTGCGGGTGGTTCAGGGCAAGAAGGGCAAATCGCCAAGGACGGCAAATGATATGTTGTAACTTGACCTGAGCCGGCCTATGTAGCCGTCACCATGACGGAAAGCCTGCGCCATAGCCTGATGAGCGGCCGTATTGACCGGATCGCGATCGCCCTATCCGGTCTGTGCGTCGCCCATTGTTTCGCCACCGCCGTCATCCTTGGCCTGCTCGCGTCGGCCGGCGGCATATTCGAAAGCCCGATCTTCCACGAAGCCGGTTTGGCGATCGCCATCATTCTGGGCGCGATCGCGCTCGGCCATGGCGCTTTCGTTCACGGCTTCATGATGCCGGCCGCCATCGGATCGCTTGGCCTTGGCGTGATGGCGGGCGCGCTGACCATGGATCATGGGCTGGAAGAAAGCGTCTATACGCTGATCGGCGTCGGCATATTGGCGCTGGGCCACGACCTCAACCACCGCGCCGGACGTTAGCGCGGCTCGGCGGAGCGGCGCCCGCCACTTTGCCGCAATAATGCGATAATTCCCATATTCCGCCGAGCGCCGTTGTGGCATGGCGGATCGCGCCCGCCGATGCGTTTAGCGGGAAAGAAATCGGCCGCGCGAAGAGAGGGCACCCTCATCCGCGCTTTGTCGCTCCTTAGAATTGCTTTCGCGCAATCAGACGGAACTCCTCCGATATTTGCGGCATCACGCCCGAAAGGGAAAAGGGACGTCATGAGCACGCTGCGCAGTTTCGGCAATCATCGCAATTTTGGATTTCAGGTGCTGGCCGGCATGGTCGTCGGGCTGGCACTGGGGTTTGTCGCGCGCGGCATGGGCGCGGGCCCGGACGGCGACCTCAACTGGCTGGCCGAAACGCTGAAGACCGTCGGGAGCATCTTCGTCTCGCTGCTGAAGGCGATCGTGCCGCCGCTGGTGTTCGCCGCGATCGTCGCCAGCATCGCCAACCTGCGCGCGCTGGATAATGCGGCGCGACTGGCGGGGCAGACACTGCTCTGGTTCGCGATCACCGCGTTGATCGCGGTCGTCATCGGCCTGTTGCTGGGCGTGCTGATCCAGCCCGGCGTCGGCGCGCAGGGCCCGGCGACCCCGCCGGCCGCGCCTTCCTCGGTCGGCGGCTGGCTCGATTTCCTCAAGGGCCTGGTGCCCGGCAACAGTTTAGCCCTGTCCGCCAGCACGAAGATCACCGGTGGCGCCGCCAGCACTTCCATCTCCTTCAACATCTTGCAACTGCTGGTCATTTCCATCGCCGTCGGGCTGGCGACGCTCAAGGTCGGGGAGCGGGCGGAATCCTTCCTCGCCTTCGTCCGCTCTTTCCTGGCGGTGGTGCGCGCGCTGCTCGGCTGGGTCATCCGCTTAACCCCGATCGGGTCGGCCGGGCTGATCGGCGCGGCGGTCGCCACCTATGGCTGGGGTGCGCTGGCGCAGCTTGGCACCTTCACCGGCGCCATCTATCTGGGCCTCGCGCTCGTGCTGCTCGGCGTCTATCCGGCGCTGCTGATCGCCAACGGCCTCAAGCCCCTGCCCTTCTTCGCCAAGGCGTGGCCTGCCATCCAGTTGGGCTTCGTCTCGCGCTCGTCGGTCGGCACGCTGCCGGTCACGGAGGCGGTGACCGAGAGGATGGGCGTGGAAAAAGCCTATGCCGCCTTCGCCATTCCGCTCGCGTCGACGACCAAGATGGACGGCTGCGCCTCCATCTATCCAGCGCTGTCGGCGATCTTCGTGGCCGGTTTCTACGGCATTCCGCTTCACGCCATCGACTATGCGCTGATCGCCTTCGTGTCGGTCATCGGATCGGCGGCGACGGCGGGGCTGACGGGCGCGACCGTGATGCTGACGCTCACCCTTTCCACCCTGGGCCTGCCGCTGGAGGGCGCGGGCCTGCTGCTGGCGATCGACCCGATCCTCGACATGGGCCGCACGGCCGTCAATGTCGCGGGGCAGGTGCTGGTCGCCACCATCGTCGCCAAGCGCGAGGGGATATTGGACAAGGCTGCCTATGCCAGCGAGGGGGAATTGGTGGCGGCTTGAGCCTTGGACATATAGCCTTGGTTGGGATGGGGCCTGCCTTGCGGAGACAGCGCCAAACCCCACCCCAACCCCTCCCTGAAGGGGAGGGGCTTTTCTTCTCCGTCAGTCCTGATGGCCGATGGCCTGCGCCGCCGCCTTGTCGGTCCAGCCGCCATTGCCCGGCTGCTCGAACCAGAAGGGCTGGCGTTTCCTGATGCGCGTGCCGACCTCGTCCATATTGCCGTCATAGACGCGGCCGTTCGCCACCGTGTAGCGGATAGACGTGGTGTTGCGGATATTGTCCAGCGGATTGGCGTCGAGGACGATGAGGTCGGCGAGCTTGCCCGGTTCCAACGTGCCCAGGTCGCGGTCCAGTCCATAGGCGCGCGCCGGATTATAGGTCGCGGTCGCCAGCGCCTGGATCGGCGTCATGCCGCCCAGCGCGAACGTCCATATGTCCCAATGCGCGCCCAACCCCTCGCGCTGGCCGTGCGCGCCGATGGTGACCGGCACGCCAAGGTCGGCGATCAGCTTCGCCGTCCGCGCGATCTCCAGCACATTATTCTCCTCGTCCGGCACCATCACCGGGCGGCGCGCGCGGGCGTCGAGCATCCGGCGCGGCACCCATTTCGACAGGATCGGGTCGGCCCAGACATTGCTGTGCTGATACCAGTAATTCTCCCCGAACGACCCGCCATAGGCGACGATCAGCGTCGGGTTATAGGCGGTCTTCGACGCCTTCCATAATTGCAGCACATCGTCATAGACATGGGCGACGGGCAGCGAATGTTCGATGGTCGTGTGTCCGTCGACGATCATGGTCATGTTGAGTTCGAACAGCGATCCGCCCTCCGGCACCACGTCCATGCCCAGTTCGCGCGCCGCCTGGATGATCATCTGCCGCTGTTCGCGCCGGGGCTGGTTATAGCTTTTGACCGACCATGCCCCGGCCGCCTTCAACCGGCGCAGATGGCCGCGCGCATCCTCGACGCTGTCGACCTTCGCGGTGAAGGGCGTGGTGGCGCCATAGAGGATCGTGCCGGTGGAGAAGATGCGCGGCGCAACGATCAGCCCCGCCTTGCCCAGTTCGGACGCCGCGAAAATCTCGCTCGTGTCGTTGGACGGATCGTGGATCGTCGTGACGCCGAAGCCAAGCCCCGCATAATTGACCCAGCTTTGCTGCGGAATGATCTCGTCCACGCCCATGGGGCCGTGCCAGTGGCCGTCGATGATGCCCGGCATGATGGTCTTGCCGGTCGCGTCGAAAATCTTCGCGTCGGCGGGGACGGCGACGTTTCCGCCGACCGCTTCGATGCGGTTGCCGTTGAGCAGGATCGTGCCCTGCTCGATCACTTCGGTGCCCTCGCGCATGGTGATGATCCGCGCGTTGGTGAAGGCGACGCGGCCGGCGGGCCTGTCCTGCGCCTGGCTGAAGCCCAGGTTGATGCCCTGCTCGGCGACGGGCGGCAACGTCGCGGACGCGCCGGGGACGAAGGCGAAATCCTCGCGCGTCGGTCGCCCGAAAAGCTGCGGCCCGAGCGACCACCAGAGCTTCGACGAATCGCCCGACCAATGGACCCAGTCACCCGCATCCCTGGTTACCTGAAAGACCGGCAGCGCCTTCATGTCGGCCGACACGTCGATCGGCTGGCCAGACCGGGCGAAGGGCATGACCCGCGCCTGGAACCTCTCGGTCCAGGCGACCCATTTCTCGTCCGGCGAGACCGCATATTCGCCTGCGAACTCGCCGATCAGGTGCGCGCGCTCGTCCGTGCGGTCGAGGTTGATCGACTTTAGCGCCAGCTTCTTCGCCTCCTTGGCCGCGAAATAGAGGCGGTCGCTGCGCGCGCCGAATTGCGGCTGCGATCCCGCGTCAGTCAGGCGGCGCATGTCGCCCCCGGCGGCCGGAACGATGTAGATGCCGGGCTCCATGCCGTTGACCGGCGAGGTCAGGGTGCCGTCCTGCACCTTGGTGAAGGCGATCGTCCTGCCGTCCGGAGAGAAAACCGGCTCCAGGAAATTGCCCGCGCTCCGCGTCACCTTGCGCCCCGCGCCGCCCGCCGCCGACACTACCCGCACCGCACCCTGCTCGCTGTCCGACCAACTCGCATAGACGATCTGCCTGCCGTCACGCGACCAGCTCGGATAAAGTTCGAAATGGTCGGTCTGGCTGGTGAGGCGTTTGGGCGCGCCGCCGTTCACGTCGCGAATCCACAAATGGCCCAGCGCCTCGAACACCACCTTGTCCCCCTTGGGAGAGACATGGGCGAAGCGGATCATCTTCACGTCGAAGCTGTCGGGCGCGACATCGACCGGCGTGCGCACCGCCTCCGTCATGCGGCGGACGCCGGCGACATGGAAGGGAATGTCGCTGACCGTCCTGCCGGCGATGTCGACCCGCTTGATCCCGCCCTTGGCCCAGAAGACGATCGAGCGGTTGTCAGGCGTCCACTCCATCCCCGGATAGACGCCCTGCACCGCCCAGGTTTCCTGCATGTCCCGATCGAGAATATCGGTGACCGGCGTCTCGCGCCCGGTCGCGATGTCCATTACATAGAGGACGGATTTATAACGGTCGCGGCGGATGAAAGCGATCGACTTTCCATCGGGTGAGGGCGTCGGACGGATCGAGCCGCCGGGCCCGCCGATATATTTCTCGATCTTTCCGGTTTCGCGGTCGAGCCGCTGGATGGCGTAAATCTCGCCGTTCACGTCCTTGCTATATTCAAAGACATCGCCCGGCGTCACATCGTCGGAATAATAGAGATAGCGACCGTCGGGGGAAAAGGCGGGCTCGTTCGTGTCCTTCTGATCGGTGCGCTTCTTCGTGAGCTGCACCCCGCCCCCGCCGCTCCTGTGATAGAGCCACATTTCGCCTGCGCCCAGCGAGCGGGTGGAGGTAAAATGCTTGCGCGCGACGATATAGTCGCCGTCCGGCGACCAGTCCGCCTGGTTGAGCAGCCGGAAATCCTCCTTCGTCACCTGGCGCGGATTGCCGCCGTCCGCGTCGATGATCCAGATATTGTCGCCGCCGCCCCGGTCCGACGTGAAGGCGATGCTCCTGCCGTCGGGCGAGAAGCGCGGCTGCATGTCCCACGCGCCGCCGGTCGTGATCGCCCGCGCCTCGCCGCCCGCGATCGGCAGCAGATAGAGGTCGCCCAGAAGGTCGAAGGCGATCGTCCGGCCATCGGGTGACACGTCCAGCGACATCCATGTGCCGGTGCGCGTGTCTATCGGCACGTCGCTGGCCGGGCCGTGATCGGCGGCGACATCCCATTTGGGCTTGTCGTCTTTTCCGCGCTCCGGCGCCTGCGCGCCGGCGGCGGTCGTGCCGGTGAAGGCGGTCGTCGCGAGCAGCGCGAACAGGATGCGTTTCATAATATGTCCTTGTTTGTCGTAGGATTGGCCTGAGGCCGCCATGGCATCAGGCTAGGGCAGCAACATGGCCTTCGTCAAAGGCTTAGCGGCGAAAGATCGCATCGGGCGCATGGCGGATTTCGGGTCGGGAAACGTCCTTGGGGGCAGAGGCGATTGCAAGCGGGGAAAGCGGATGAAGGCGATGGGGAACGGTGTGGCGCTGGCGGCGGCGCTGGCGGCGATCGCCATGGGGGCGGGCGACGTCCGGGCGCAGGCGCCGTCGCTGACCCCACCGGGAACAGGCGAGACGGTGGCGTTCGATGTTCATGAGGGCACGTCCATGTCGGTCTCCGCCTCGCCGGACGGCCGCACCCTCGCCGTCGACCTGCAAGGCAGCCTGTGGCTGATCCCGGCGAAGGGCGGCAAGGCCCGCCGCATTACCGATTATTTCAACGACGCGCGCCAGCCGGTCTGGTCGCCCGACGGCAAGACGCTCGCCTATTTCGCTTTCCGCGACGGCAATTACGACCTGTGGACCGTCGACGCCGACGGCAGCAACGCCCGGCAGCTTACTTCCGGCACCTATGATGATCGCGAACCCGCCTGGTCGCCCGACGGGAAGTTGCTCGCCTTTTCCTCAGACCGCAGCTCGGCGGGTTTCCCCAGCTATAATATCTGGACGATCGAGCTGGCGACCGGCGCGGTCAAGCAGATCACATCCAATGCGTTTGAGGATCGCCTGCCGAGCTGGTCGCCCGACGGCGCGACGATCGCCTATGCCAGCCCGCGCGACAATAAGAACGCGATCTGGGCGACTTCGCTCGCCACCGGCACCGAAGCGCTGCTGAAGGAAGTCGACGGCCGCGCCGATGCGCCCTCCTATGGTCCCAAGGGGCAGCTCGCCTATGTCGTCGCCGACGCCAAAGGCAGCCATCTGGAGATAGACGGCGTCACCATGTCGGGGGAGGAGAATGTCTTTCCGTTCCGCGTGTCCTGGGCCCCCAACGGCCGCTTCTCCTATGTGTCGGATGGCCTAATCCGCCAGCGCATGGGCAAGTCAGCGAAAACGGTGGGCTTCACCGCCCGGCTTGAAGCGACCCACCCCAGCTATGTCCGCGCCAAACGCGACTGGGATTCGACGGCCCCGCGCAAGGCGGTCGGCATATTGAAGCCGACCATCTCGCCCGACGGCAAGTCCGTCGCCTTCATTGCGCTCGGCGACCTCTATGTCGCGCCGGTCGCGGGCGGAACGCCGGAAAATCTGACCAGGGACCATGCGATGGACGCCGACCCGTCCTGGTCGCCGGACGGCACGAAGATCGCCTATAGTTCCGACAAGGCGGGCGGCCTGCCGCAGCTATGGGTCCGCGACATCAAGACCGGCAAGGACCGGCAGGTGACCGATATGACCACCCAGCCGCTGGGCGCGGCCTGGTCGCCCGACGGCAAGTCGATCGCGGCGATCGACGTCGACGGGCGCTGGGGCGTGGCGGGGGTGTTCACGGTCGATGTCGACAGCGGCAAGGTCACGCGGCTCCAGGCGTCCCTACCCCAGCCGGGCGAGCCGAGCTGGTCGGCCGACGGCAAATATGTGGCCATCTCGCTGTCCAAGCTGTTTTCCAAAAGCTTCCGCGAGGGCACGAACCAGATCTATATCATCCCGACCGACGGCAAGAGCCCTCCCTTCTGGCAGACGCCCGACGCGAATATCGGCATCGACACGCGCGGCGGCGGCGGTCCCGCCTGGTCGCCGGACGGCAAAAAGATGGCCGCGATCTACGAAGGGCTGCTGAAGGTCTGGCCGGTCGGCGCGGACGGCGCCCCCTCCGGCCCGCCGCGCGCCTATGGGTCGGAGATGGCGCATTATCCGACCTGGACCGGCGACAGCCGCACCATCCTCTACCAGTCGAACGACAAGCTGAAAACGCTCGACATAGAGACAGGCGTCATCCGCGAGGTGCCGCTGAACCTTACCTATACGCTCGCCAAGCCTTCGGGTCGCACCGTCGTGCATGTGAGCGGCCTTGTCGACTCCGTCCATGACGAGACGCAGCATGACAGGGACATCGTGCTGGAGGGCAATCGGATCGTCCAGGTCGTCGCGCACGACCCGGCGCTCCATGCCTCCGGCGCGAAAGTCGTCGACGGCACGGGCCTTACCGCCATCCCCGGCCTGATCGAACATCATTCCCATGCGCAGAAGGATTTCGGCGCGGCCGGGCATCGCGCCTGGCTGGCCTATGGGATTACCACGGTCCGCGATCCGGGCAATCAGGTCTATAGCGGGCTGGAGGATCGCGAGGCGTCCGAGGCCGGGGTGCGCATCGGCCCGCGCATCTACACCAACGGCCCGCTGCTGGAATGGCAGCGCGTCTATTACAAGATGGGCGTGGCGGTCGCGGGCCCCGCGCATCTGGAGCGCGAATTGGAACGCGCGCGCATCCTCAAATATGACATCCTCAAAAGCTATGTCCGCATGCCCGACATCCAGCAGCGCCGGATCGTGGAGGCCGCGCACGCGATGGGAGTCCCCGTGACAGGGCATGAGATCTTCCCCGCCGCCTATTCGGGCGTCGATGCCACCGAGCATATGGGCGCGACCAGCCGCCGGGGCTATTCGCCCAAGCAGGGGCCGCAGGGCCGCGCCTATGAGGATGTGATCCAGCTGTTCGGCAAGAGCCAGCGGACCTTGACCCCCACCATGTTCGGCGCGCTGACCGGCTATCTGGAGAAGAACCCGTCCTATCGCGACGATCCGCGCGTCAACCTCTACCCGCTATGGGCCCAGGCATCGATCCGCGAGACCGACGGCATGGCGACGATGCTGTCCCCGATGCTGGCGGGGCAGCGCAAGGCGATCAAGGCCATGTATGACGCCGGCACGCTGATCACCGCGGGCACGGACACGCTGATCGCCACCAACCTGCACGCGGAGATCGCTTCCTATGTCGAGGCTGGCCTGACCCCGTTCCAGGCCCTCCAGACGGCGACCGTCAATTCGGCCAAGTCGCTGAACCTGGACGCCGGCACGATCGAACCCGGCAAGCTCGCCGACATCGTCCTGGTCAGGGGCGACCCGCGCGAGAATATCGCCAACAGCTTCAACGTCGAGACCGTGATCGCCAATGGCGCGGTCTATAGCGAGGCGGAGCTTTTGAAGCCCATCAAGGACTAAGGCTTAAGCCGCTCCGTTCGTTCGTAAATATGTCCCGGTCTGCAATGTTGCGGGTCGGGACATAATATATGCGCTCGCCAAATGGCGGAAAACCAGACTTTGTCACCCTCCAGAAAAGCGTCAGCAACAGACGGCTTATACATCTCCGTCGTGATCCGGACATGATCGGATATCGAGCAGGAGAATGACATGAGCCTAATGATGATCGCGCTGGCCGCCGCCGCTGCCGCGCCCACCGCACAGCCGGCAATCCAGACGCGCACGATCGGCGCCCATACGCCCGGCCGCATCGACAGCCAGCGCTGCCTGTGGACCGCCACCGTTTCCGGCTCGACCCATTCCGGCTCCACGCCGGGCGCTTGCCATAGCGACACGCGCGTGATCGAGGCGGAAATCGCCCGCCGCAGCGACGCGCGTCAGGCTGATCTGTAAGAGCCGGACGACCAGGTGGGTGGCGTCACGTCGCCGCCCACTTCCTTCTTCAATCTCAATAGCCCACGGCATAGCCCATGCGGCGGGGATCGGCGCCACCCATGCGGGTGCCTGACGCGTCGGCCAGCACGCCCTGGACGCTGCCGATGGCATAGGGTCCCACCGTCTCTGTGCGGTGGCCCATTGCGGTCAGGCCCTGCACGGTGGCCGGAGCGAAGCGCCCCTCCATCTGGACGGTGATCGCCGCGCCGGGCTTGTAGAAGCTGGGATCGGCGTCGAGCGCGAAGCGTGGGGCTTCAATGGCCGCCTGGATGCCCATGCCCCGGTCGATCACATTGACCAGGAACTGGAACTGGGTCTGGCCGATCGTCTCACCCCCCGGCGATCCGCACACCAGCTTGAACCGGCCCTTGTCGAGGACGATGGTGGGGCCGTTGCCCAGCAGCGCGATCTTGCCCGGCGCGACCTTGTTGGGATGTCCGGCCTCCGGCGCGGTCGATCCCAGGCGCAGGCCGTTGTTGCACAGCAATCCGGTCTCGCCCATCACCACGAACGTGCCGAAACCGCCGCCGACCGTGGTCGTCACCGCGATCGCATTGCCGTCCGCATCCACCACCGATAGGCTGGTCGTGTCCCCGCCCCGGCTGCGTTCGTCGCGCACGGCGAGGCGCGGCGCATCGCGCATTGCGCCCCTGGTCGCAGCGCCTTCGGGAAAGACGCCGGCCCGCGACGGGGCGATCAGAGTGCGGCGCTGGCTAGCGAATGCCTTCGACAGCAGCATGTCGACCGGCGTCGCGCTGAACGCGGGATCGGCGGCGTAGCGATAGACATCGGCCTTGGCGACCTTGATCACCTCGATCAGCAGGTGAGTCGCCTGCGCCCCTTCGGCGGGCAGGGCGGCCAGGTCGAACCCCTCGACCAGATTGAGCTGCTCGCACAGCTCTAGCCCGGTGCGGGAAGTCAGCGGACTGCAATAGACGTCGAGGCCGCGATAGTTGGTCGTCACCGGATCGGCCCATTTCGGCGCGTAGGCGCGCATGTCCGCCATGCGCAGCCAGCCGCCCTGGCTCTCGGAATAGCGCGTCATCTCCTGCGCGACCGGGCCGGTGTAGAAATAGTCATAGGCGGCCTGGAGCGCGCGGTCCCGGTCCGCTCCGCCGCGCCGCGCCTTGGTCTCGGCGTCGGCCAGCGCCTGTAGCGTGGCCGCGAGCGGCGGGTTCCGGAACGGCGCGCGCGGCGCGGGCGGCTGGCCGCCGGGCAGGAAAATTGCCGCACTGGTCGGATAGAGGGCTAGGGTCTTCTGCGCGCGGCGGATGAACATCGCGATCGACGGATCGAGCGGATGGCCGTCGCGGGCATAGCCGATCGCCGGTTCCAGCAGCGTCGCCAAGGGTAGCCGGCCGAACCGGCGCGCGAGCGCGATCCACCCGCCGAACGCGCCGGGCACGGTGACGGCCTTATGCCCATGGTCCAGCAGCTTGGGGTCCACGTCGGGGTCGAGCAGCTTTGGCGCGCCGCCGGTGAAAGCCAGGGAGGAGACCTTGCCGCTCTTGCGGTCCAGGCAGGTGGCGAAGCCGTTGCCCGCCGCGCTCGACGCCCAAGGTTCGACGACGTTCATCACCGCCATCGCCGCGACAGCCGCGTCCGCCGCGCTGCCCCCCATCATCAGCATCCGCGTGCCCGCCACCGCCGCCAGCGGATGGCCCGCCGACACGCCGCCGGTGGGCATCGGCACCTCGACCCGATGCTGGGCGACCGTGGCCATGCCCGTGCGCGGGGCATCCGGCGCGCGCTCGCCCGACTGGGCAAGGGCGGCCCGCATCGGAAGCGCCGCCAGCGCCGCGGCCCCCAGGCTTCCGCCGAGCAGGGCGCGGCGGTCGATAGTCGCGCCCTTCGATGCGGGGCCGGTCGGCTCGGGGACGTGCGCGGTCATCGGAAAAATCCTCGTCTCAACGAAAAAGGCGCGGCGCTCCGGTTGGAACGCCGCACCCTGCAAGGGATCAGAACTTCTTCTTGATCCCGGTGTACCAGTAGCGCGCCTGCGGCTGATAGACGCTCGACAGATAGCCGCTCGAGGCGAACGGCGGGTCCTTGTCGAAGATGTTGCGCGCGCCGACCTGGATAGTCGTGTCGTTGAGCGGCCCTTCATTCTGGAACGTATATTGGGCGTAGAGATTGACCGTCGTTTGACCCTTCACGATGAAAGCATTGGTCTGGGCGTCGCGGACGGAATTTTCGTACACATCGTCGATGAACTGGGTGAAGGCGCCGATCTTCACCGGGCCCATCGTCCAGTCCAGCGTCGCGGAAATGCGCCAGCGCGGCTGGCCGTCCCGTCCCACCACGTCGCCACCGCCCTGGATGGGCACGCCGGCATTGATGACGCCAGCGTCGCGCCCGGCGATCACGTCGGCCACGCCCTGCGGCGCATCGACATAATAGCTGATGAGGCGGGACGCGTTCACGTTCAGGGAGAAAGTGCCGATCGACGTATTGGGCAGGATATAGTCGAGGCCGAAATCGATGCCCTGCACCGTCACCGGCAGCAGATTTTCGAAATTGGCGACGACGTAGAGCAGCTCGCCCACCGGCGCCAGGCCGGTGCCCTGCGCCAACGCGATGTCGTCGGCCGTCGGCGCGCGGCGAACGACGTTCGGGTTGCTGCTGCCCTGCGCACGCAGCAGATAGTCGAGATTGAGCCCGTTCTGATAGTCGAGCAGACCGACGACATTCTTCTGCTTGATGCGCCAGCGGTCGACGGTGAACGTCACCTTGCCCAGCCCGTCGCCCAGCGGGGGCGAGAACACGGCGCCAAAGCTCCAGCTCGTGGATTCCTCGGGCTTCAGATTGGGGTTGCCGCCGCTGCGCCGCAGGACGGAGATGCTGCGATTGCACTGCGAGAAGTTGGCGATGCGCCCGGCCCGTAGGTCCGCCTCGCACAGCACATAGTCGATGCCGCTGTTCACGCGGTCCAGCGTGGAGGTGTTGATGACCTCCAGGTTCGGGGCGCGGAAGCCCTGCGACCAGGAGCCGCGCAGCTTGATGCCCTCCAGCAATTCCCACGATCCCGCGATCTTGGGCTTCGCGACCGAGCCGACGTCGCTATAATCTTCATACCGGCCGGCGATCTGGAAATCGAGGCTGCGGAAGAAGGGCACCTCCATTTCCGGGCTGAAGATCGGAATCGCGAGTTCGGCATAGGCCGACTTCACGTTGCGCTTGCCGCGCACGTCAGGGCTGGGACTGGCGCCGCCAAGGTCGGAACCATAGAAGATGCCGGTCACCGCGTCGGTATAGGTGGTGTCGACGCCCGCGATGCCGCCCTGATAGGTCGAACGGTCGTCATGATAGGTTTCGCGGCGATATTCGATGCCGGCCGCGATGCCGATGCTGTTGTCGGCCCACAGGCCGATCAGATTGTTGTTCGATATCTTGAAGTCCGCCAGCGCGAGCGACGTGCGCGTCTTCCGAGTCGCCTCGATCATGAAGCTGTCGATCGTCGCCTGGCTGTTGGGCGTGCAATCGCCGATCGACGGCGCGTCGATGCAGCCGCCGTTGAAGGGATTATAGGCGTCCGGCGTCGTCTTGTTTATCGCCGCCTGGAGCAGCGTGTTGGAGAAATTCTCCTGCGTGTCCGCGGCCGTGGCCCAGGTGTAGAGCGCCGCCGAGTCGAAGTCCCAATCGCCGAAGCTGCCGCGGAGGCCGCCCAGGAAGCGATATTGATAGTTGGTGACCTTAACCGAGCGCGATCCGACATCGACATAGCTCAATGACGTGATCTGGACCGGCAGGCCGGTCGCCGGCACCACGGCGGTGCTGAGGCCCGGAATGCGGTTGGGCGACCCGACCGGGCCCAGCGGGTTCCAATAGGCGTTGGCCGCGACCGTGATAGGAATGTTGGCGAGCGACCCGGGCGCGCCGATCGTGGCGTCGGTCTTGCCACGATAGAAGCCCGCTTCGCCGAACAGGGTCAGATTGTCAGTCAGGTCGTAATGGGCATTGGCGAACAGGTTGATGCGCTTGACCGACGGCTGAGTGGTCAGATCGTCGAAGGTCGCCGGCGAATTGAAGCGCAGGTTGGAATCGACATTCGCCATTTCGGTGGCGCCATTGCCATCGTCATAGCACATGCCGGGCGTGCCCGACGCGATCCGGCAACCGGTGTTGGCGTTGGGCTGGATATGGAACTGGCTCGACGCATTGGTGAAGACGGTGGTGCCGCTGGAGATGGTCCGGTTGAGGAAGCTGACGAGTCCATTGGCGCTGGGGGTCGTCGCCAGCGCGCGGAACGTGCCCCATGGCGTGCTGGTGCTGGTGCCGTTGAACGCGGAGACGTTGGCGAAGGGCGTTCCGGCCACATAGCCGCGCCGATCGACGCTGGCGGTATAATCCTGATCGCTCAGATAGAGCTTGGATTTCTGCGCATAGCCGGCGAAGAGCGAGATGTTGCCGCGGCCTTCGGAAAAGTCCGTGCCGACCAGCCCGTTGACCGTGAACTCGCGCAGATTGGTCCCTTCCGCGCCGCCATATTGGGCGTCGAACTTCCCGCCCTTGAAATCGGAATTGAGGACATTGTTGACGACGCCCGCCACCGCGTCCGATCCATAGAGCGCGGCCGCGCCGTCGCGCAGAACCTCGACCCGGGAGATATTGCCGACGGGAATGGTGTTGGAGTTGTAGCCGAAAGTCGGCACGCCGGAATCGACGACGCCGGTGATCGCCTGCGACGTGGGGTGCAGCACGGTGCGGCGGCCGTTGATGAGTAGCAGCGTATTGCCCTGCCCCAGCCCGCGCAGCGAAACGGTCGACACGTCGCCGCGCGCCGCATTGGCATTGCCGCCGCCCAGCACCTGTTCGTTGAAGGTCACGCCGCCCAGTTGTGGGATGGAGCGGAACAGGTCGGCGCCCGAAACCGCGGCCACCGCCTCGATCTGAGATTCGCCGACGATGTTGACCGGCAACGCACCGGTGGTCTTGGCGCCGCGGATCTGCGACCCGATGACGACGATATCCTCGCCGCGATTTTCGGTGACTTCGCCCTCAGGTTGGGGCGCACTGTCGTTCGCGGTCTGCGCGGCGGCCGTGGTGACGGCCAGGCTGGCGCCCTGCTCGGCCCAGGCGACGCCGGTCGACAGCGCGACGATACTGACGCCGAGCAAGCTGATATTGATGGCTTTCAGAGCTTTCATGTTCATATCCCCCAGCGAGCCCGTCCCCTCTTCCCCGGCGACGGACCATGTCCCAACGATGATTCCCGCTCGCGCGCCATTGTTGCGCGCGGCGCCCTCGCTCGCTCCGGCCGAACCCGCGACACTGCCGTCATCTGGCGGACGGCTTTGGATTGTCGCAGCGGGTCGCCGCAACGGAAGCTCGACATCCCCTCCCTGATCGCGGCTCTGCCATGCCGCTTGCCTGCCGATGGATCGCCGGTCCTGCCAGTCTTCCATTTGTGCAGCGTTCTCGATGGCAAAAACTGTCAAACAGCCAAAACCCGCCATCAATTTGTCATTTTTATTTAATCTTCCTTGAGCGGGGGGACGATTTCGATGCGCATTTTTTGACATTGCGGATCGTCGGGCCTCCCTCGTTTAGCCGGATGCCGGACGGGCGGACACGCCGCCACATCATAAGGGACCTAAACGAGATATGGATGATCGCGACCAGAGCGGGAAAACGACTTTCAGCCGCCGCGAACTGGCCGGGCTCGCCGCCGGCGGCGCGGCCCTGATCGGCGGCGGCGCGCCGCTGATGGCGCAGACGACCGCCCCCTCCCCGGCCAAGCCCGCGATCGAGCCCACCCGCCTCGTCAGCGCCGGCGAAACGCTGAGGCCCGAGATCGTGGGCAATTTCGGCATCGTCGCGGCGGGACGCCATTATGCTGTCGCCGCCGGAACGCGCATCCTGCTGGCGGGCGGCAACGCCACCGACGCCGGCGTCGCGGCGGTTTTCGCGGCGGCGGTCACGGAAATCTCGCATTTCGGCTTTGGCGGCGAAGCGCCGACGATCGTCTATGACAGCAAGAGCAGGAAAGTGTCGGCGATCAGCGGCCAGGGCGTTGCGCCGGGCCTGGCGACGCCGGACAAGTTCGCCGAAGCAGGCGTCATTCCCGGCAACGGGCCCAATGGCGGCACCGTCCCCGCCATGGTGGACGCGATGGCGCTGGCCCTGCAACTGAACGGCACGATGACGCTGGACCAAGTGATGCAGCCCGCGATCGAGCTGGCAGATGGCTTCGTCATGTATAATTTCCTGGCCGAAGTGTTCGTCAGCCAGCAGAAAGCGACATCGAAATACAAGACCGCCTATGACACCTATTATCCGGGCGGCAAGCTGCCCCGGACCGGCGAGATATTCCGTCAGCCCAATCTTGCCCGTACCATGCGGATCATCGCCGAGGCCGACCGCGCGGCATTTGCACGGACAAAGGATCGCAAGGCGGCGATCCAGGCCGGGCGAGACGCCTTCTACAAGGGCGACATCGCCCGCCGCATCGGCGCGGCGATGGAGGCCGACGGCGGCCTGATGCGCTATGATGACCTTGCCCGCTACAAGGGCAAGGTGGAGGCGCCCGCCATGACCAGCGTGTTCGGCTACACCGTGTGCAAGGCCGGATTCTGGAGCCAGGGCCCGGCCATGCTGATGGCGCTCAACATCGCGGAAGCCGCCGGGATCGCATCGATGGAGCCGGGCTCCGACCCCTATCTCCACACCGTCGCGGAATCGATCAAGCTGGCCTTCGACGATCGCAACGCCTTCTTCGGCGATCCCGATTTCGCGACGGTCCCCGCCAAGGGGCTGTTGTCGAAGGACTATGCCGCCGCCCGCGCCAAATTGATCGGCCCCAGCGCTTCGCTGGAGCACAGGTTCGGCGATCCGTGGGCGTTCGAGGGCAGGAAGCGCTCGACGCCCGCCTTCACGCCGCACATGCTGAAGCGCAAGGGCGGTCCGGTGGCCGACACCACGGCCGTCGAGGTCGTGGACAAGGACGGCAATCTGTTCAGTTGCACGCCCAGTTCCGGCTGGCTGCTGGGCGGAGCCTATATCGCGGGCGACACCGGGGTGCCGATGAGCAACCGGCTGACCGTGTTCGACCTGGACCCCGCCAGCCCCAACGTGCTGGTGCCCGGCAAGCGGCCGCGCACGACCCTGTCGCCCTCCATGGTGCTGAAGGACGGCGCGCCCTACCTGGCCATCGGCACGCCGGGCGGGGACAATCAGGACCAGCAGATCATGAACGTGCTGCTGCGCGTCCTCGCCTTCAACCAGCCGCTACAGGCGGCGATCGAGGCGCCGCGCATCAATTCCAACCATTTCCACGGCTCCTTCGCCATCAAGAAGGACGAGCCCGGCGTGCTGGAGATCGAGGATCGGGTGCCCGTGGAGGTGCGCGCGGCCCTGACCGCCCGGGGCCATAAGCTGGACGTGCTTGGCCCCTATGCCGTGTCGACGGGCATCGTCGCGGCGGGCGTCGTGCCGGAAACCGGAACGCTGCGCGGCGGCGCGGACGTGCGGCGCGAACGCTACGTCTTCGGCTGGTAGAAGCGGCCGGCGGGCAATCTCACGCCAGTTCGATCGCCATCGCCGTCGCTTCGCCGCCGCCGATGCACAGGCTCGCCATGCCGCGCTTGAGGCCACGGGCCTGGAGCGCGGCGATCAGCGTGACCAGGATGCGCGCGCCGCTGGCGCCGATCGGATGGCCCAGCGCGGTCGCGCCGCCATTGACGTTGAGCTTCTCGGCCGGGATGCCGAGGTCGCGCGCGGCGATCATCGCGACCACGGCGAAAGCCTCGTTGACCTCGAACAGGTCGACATCCTGCGCGGTCCAGCCCGCGCGCCCCAGCGCCTTGCGCATGGCGGGAACGGGCGCGGTCGTGAACCAGGCGGGCTCATGCGCGTGAGAGCCGGTGCCCACAACGGTCGCCACGACCGGCAGGCCCAGCTTTTCAGCGACGCTCCGGCGGGTCATGACCAGCGCAGCCGCGCCGTCCGAGATGGACGAGGCATTGGCGGCCGTGATCGTCCCATCGGGCACGAAAGCCGGCTTGAGACCCGGGATCTTCTCCGGCCTGGCCTTGCCGGGCTGTTCGTCGATCTCAACGACCGAGTCGCCGCCGCGCCCCTTGATCGTCACCGGCGCGATCTCTGCGGAAAAAGCGCCCGACGTGATCGCCGCCTGGGCGCGTTCCAGCGACGCGACCGCATAGGCGTCCTGATCGGCGCGGCTGAACTGATAAGCCTCCACAGCCTGCTCGGCGAACACGCCCATGGCCTTGCCGGGTTCGTAGGCGTCCTCCAGCCCGTCCATCATCATCGTGTCGATGATCCGGTCATGGCCGATCCGCGCGCCCGAACGATGCTTTGGCAGGGCGTAAGGGGCATTGGTCATGCTTTCCATGCCGCCCGCGACTATGATGTCGGCGCTGCCCGCCGCCAGCGCGTCATGGGCCATGATCGCGGCCTGCATGCCCGATCCGCACATCTTGTTGACCGTCGTGGCCTCGACCGACTGGGGCAAGCCGGCGCCCAGGGCCACCTGCCGCGCGGGCGCCTGGCCCAGCCCGGCCGCCAGCACGCAGCCCATATAGATGCGTTCGATGAGGTCGGGATTGACTCCCGCCCGCTCCACGGCGGCGGCCACCGCCGCCGCGCCGAGTTCGGTTGCCTTCACGGAGGAGAGGGCGCCCTGAAATCCCCCCATGGGCGTCCTGGCGATGCTGGCGATAACGACGGGGTCGGACATGGAAAAGCCTTTCTGAAGGAGAGTCAAATGCACCGGCAACCGCCGGCTCCATCCTTTCGATGCTGTCGGGCATCTATCATACCGGTCGGCTTATAGTCTACTTTGTGGTAGATCATGTTCGCATATGGTTCGTCCGTCGTCCTTGTTCAATCATCATCAGGAAGTTGCCTTGACCATCCTTGATTCCCCGTTTCGCACACGCCAGCAGAAGGAGGAGGAGCGCGAGGCCAAGCGCCACGCGGTCCTGCGCGGGGCCGTGCGCATGTTCAACGAGCGCGGCTTTCACGCCACCTCGCTGGAGGATGTGGCAGCGAGCCTCGGCATTTCCAAGCCGACCATCTACCATTATCTGGGCAACAAGGATCAGGTGCTGCTGGAATGCGTGAGCATCGGCCTTGGCCAATTGCTGGAGGCGGCGGCCAGCGCGCGCGCCATGCCGGGACCGGGGCTGGAGCGGCTGAAGATATTCCTGCGCCATTATGCGGAAGTGACGATGGACGATTTCGGCCGCTGCGTGATCCGCAGCGGCGAAGAGGCGCTGACGCCCGACAGCAGGCGACGTTTCCGGGACCTCAAGCGGGATATCGACGCGGCGATGCGTGGATTGATCGAGGAGGGGATAGCCGACGGATCGATCGCCCCGCTCGATCCAAAATTGCTGGCCTTCGCGCTGGCGGGCGCGCTCAACTGGCCGGCGCGCTGGCACAAGGCGGACGGACCCCAGCCTCCTGAACGCCTGGCCGAACAGATGGTCGACCTGCTCTCCAGCGGTTTCGCGCCGCGCTGAAGGCATGTTACGCATGGCGCAAGCTGACCCATCAGCCGGTCAAGATTTTCCCGCTGGTTGCCCCCTGTCGCCCCTGACAAAGAAGCACCACTTCAGGAAATGACGGAATAGATCATGGCGCGCCTATTGACCCATCTGGAACGGCTGGAGGCCGAGAGCATCCACATCCTGCGCGAAGTGGTGGCGGAGGCCGAGCGTCCGGTGATGCTCTACAGCGTGGGCAAGGACAGCGCGGTCATGCTGCACCTGGCGCGCAAGGCCTTCTATCCCTCCCCCCCGCCCTTCCCCCTGCTGCATGTCGACACCACCTGGAAGTTTCAGGCGATGTACGAGCTGCGCGACCGGATGGCGCGGGAAAGCGGCATGGAGCTGCTGGTCTACAAGAATCCGGAGGCGCAGGCGCGCGGCATCAATCCGTTCGATCACGGGCCGCTGCACACGGATATGTGGAAGACCGAGGGGTTGAAGCAGGCGCTCGACAAATATGGATTCAACGCGGCCTTCGGCGGCGCGCGGCGCGACGAGGAGAAGAGCCGGGCGAAGGAGCGCATCTTCTCCTTCCGCACCGCGTCCCACGGCTGGGATCCCAAGAACCAGCGCCCGGAACTGTGGAACCTCTACAACGCCCGCAAGGCCAAGGGCGAGAGCATCCGCGTCTTTCCGATCAGCAACTGGACCGAGCTGGACATCTGGCAATATATCCACCTCAACGACATTCCGATCGTGCCGCTCTATTTCAGCGCGCCGCGTCCGACGGTGGAACGCGACGGAATGCTGCTGATGGTCGATGACGACCGCTTTCCCTTGCGGCCCGGCGAGGTTCCGGTCGAACGCTCGATCCGCTTCCGCACCCTTGGCTGCTATCCGCTGACCGGCGCGGTCGAAAGCGAGGCCAGGACGCTGCCGGAAGTCATTCAGGAAATGCTGCTCACCACCACGTCCGAACGGCAGGGCCGCGTCATCGACCGGGACGGCGGCGACGCGTCGATGGAGAAGAAGAAGCAAGAGGGGTATTTCTGACGCGCCACGGAATGCGAAGCGTTCCGAAGCGTCAGCCCCAGTGCAGGCTGGGGCCTCAGGCGTCATGATGAACCTCTCGCTACCTCGAGCCCTCGCCCCAGATCAACGATATCCCAGCCTCCTGGGATGACGGGACAATGATAATGACCGACACCATCGACCCCATCTACCGGACCGACGCCCTGATCGCGCGGGACATCGACGCCTATCTGGAGACGCACCAGCATAAGAGCCTGCTGCGCTTCATCACCTGCGGGTCGGTCGATGACGGCAAGTCGACGCTGATCGGGCGCCTGCTCTACGACAGCAAGATGATCTTCGAGGATCAGCTCGCCGCGCTGGAGGCGGACAGCAAGCGCGTCGGCACCCAGGGGCAGGAGATCGACTTCGCCCTGCTGGTCGACGGCCTCGCCGCCGAGCGGGAACAGGGCATCACCATCGACGTCGCCTATCGCTTCTTCGCGACGGAAAAGCGCAAGTTCATCGTCGCCGACACGCCGGGCCATGAACAATATACCCGCAACATGGTGACGGGCGCCTCTACCGCCGACCTCGCCGTCATCCTGATCGACGCGCGCAAGGGCGTGCTGACCCAGACCCGGCGGCACAGCTATCTTTCCCATCTGATCGGCATCCGCAATATCGTGCTGGCGGTGAACAAGATGGATCTGGTCGGCTATGACCAGGCCGTGTTCGACAGAATCGTCGCGGATTATAGCGCCTTCGCCGCCAGCATCGGCATCACCCGCTTCACGCCGATACCGATCAGCGGCTTTCGGGGCGACAACATCACGGCCTCCTCGCCGAACACCCCCTGGTATGGCGGCCCATCACTGATCCAGCATCTGGAGACGGTCGAGATCGACAATGTCTCCGACCAGCAAAAACCCTTCCGCATGGCGGTCCAGTGGGTGAACCGCCCCAACCTCGACTTCCGGGGCTTTTCTGGCCTGATCGCCAGCGGCTCAATCAAGCCGGGTGACGCGGTGCGCGTCCTTCCCTCCGGCAAGACGTCGACGATCAGCCGCATCGTGACGCTTGATGGCGATCTGGACGAAGCGGTAGCCGGGCAGTCCGTCACCCTGTGCCTTGCCGACGAGATCGACTGTTCGCGCGGCGACGTGATCGCGGCCGCCGACAATCCGCCCGAAGCCGCCGCCCAGTTCGAAGCGAACATCGTCTGGATGGACGACGAACCGCTGATCGTCGGGCGGGGCTATTGGCTGAAGCTCGGCACGCAGACCGTGTCTGCGACCGTGCAGGAGCCGAAATATACGATCAACGTCAACACGATGGAGCATCTGGCGGCCAAGACGCTGGAACTGAACGCCATCGGCGTCGCGGAGATCAGCACCGACAGGCCCATCATCTTCACGCCCTATGCGGAAGATCGCAGGCTCGGCGGCTTCATCCTGATCGACAAGATCACTAACCGCACGGTCGGCGCGGGCATGTTGCATTTCGCGCTGCGCCGCGCGCAGAACGTCCATTGGCAGGCGACCGACATCGACCGCGCCGAACATGCGCGGATGAAGAACCAGACCCCGCGCGTCCTGTGGTTCACCGGCCTTTCTGGCGCGGGCAAATCGACCATCGCCAATGAGGTAGAGAAGCGGCTGAACCTCATGAACCGGCACACCTTCCTGCTGGACGGCGACAATATCCGCCATGGCCTCAACAAGGATCTGGGCTTTACCGAGGCCGACCGGATCGAGAATATCCGCCGCGTGGGCGAAGTGGCGAAGCTGATGGCGGATGCGGGTCTGATCGTGCTGACCGCCTTCATCTCGCCTTTCCGGGCCGAACGGGATATGGTGCGCGCGATGTTGCCCGAAGGCGAGTTCATCGAGATTTTCGTGGACACGCCGCTGGCCGTGGCCGAGGAACGCGACGTGAAGGGACTATATAAGAAGGCGCGCAGCGGCGACCTTAAGAACTTCACGGGCATCGACAGCCCCTATGAAGCGCCCGAGCAGCCGGAAATCCGCGTCAACACGGTGGAGATGACACCGGCGCAGGCGGCCGAGCATATCGTCCGCCAGATCATGCCGCTGAAATGAGCCCGGTCGCGCGCCCCGCCCTGTCCGATGCCGAGCTTGCGGCGCATCTGGCCGAAACCGCTGGCCATATTCTGCTGGAAGTGCGCGCGTCCGGCCTTTTCTCCGCCGCCGCGCTGGGCAAGGCTGGCGACCAGACGGCCAATCAGTTCCTGGTCGCCGCCCTGCGGGACCGGCGTCCCGAGGACGGGCTGCTGTCCGAGGAGATGGCCTGTAATGGCGAGCGTCTGACCCGATCGCGCGTCTGGATCGTCGATCCGGTCGACGGCACCCGCGAATATGGCGAGGAACGGGCCGACTGGGCGGTGCATGTGGCGCTCGCGGTCGACGGCGTGCCCACGGTCGGGGCCGTCGCCCTGCCCGGCATGGATGGCGGGATGCTGCTGCGGACCGATCAGCCGCGCGCGGTGCCCGAGCCGTCCGCCCGGCTGCGCATGGTCGTGTCGCGCACCCGCCCCGCTCCCGAAGCGATCGCGGTGGCGCGAGCGCTGGACGCGGAACTGGTGCCGATGGGCTCGGCCGGCGCGAAGGCGATGTCGGTGATATTAGGCGATGCCGACATCTATCTTCATTCGGGCGGCCAATATGAATGGGACAGTTGCGCGCCCGCGGCGGTCGCGCTGGCCCATGGCCTGCACGTCAGCCGCATCGACGGGACGCCGCTGATCTACAATCGCGCCGATGTCTATATGCCGGACCTGCTCATCTGCCGCCCGGCCCATGCGCCGATCGTGCTGGAAGCGCTGGGCAAGGCCGCGGCCTGAGCCGCCCCGGCCCTTTCAGCGCGGGGCCATGCGAATCGCGCCGTCCAACCGGATCACCTCTCCATTCAGCATCGGATTGGCGATGATGGATTGCGCCAGCTGGGCATATTCGGCGGGCTTGCCCAGGCGGCTGGGATGCGGGACCTGCGTGCCGAGCGAATCCTGCGCCGCCTGCGGCAGGCCCATCAGCATCGGCGTCAGGAAAATGCCGGGGGCGATGGTCATCACCCGGATGCGGTGCTGCGCGAGGTCGCGCGCGGCGGGCAGCGTCAGTCCGACCACCCCGCCCTTCGACGAGGCATAGGCGGCCTGGCCGATCTGCCCGTCATAGGCGGCGACCGACGCGGTGTTGATGACGACGCCCGCCTCTTCGCCCTCGACTCCCGCCGCGATCAGGCGCGCGGCGAACTGCGCGATCATGTTGAAGGTACCGATCAGGTTGACTTCGATCGCCTTGCGATAGGCGTCGAGCGAATGGGGCGTGCCGTCCTTGGCGACGATGCGGATCGCCGGCGCAACCCCGGCGCAGTTGACCAATATGCGCGCCGGGCCGTGCGCGTGCTCCGCGCCGGCCAGCGCTTCGCGCACGCTTTCCTCGTCCGCGACATTGACCTTGAAGAAGCGGCTGCCAATCTCTCCGGCCGCCGCCGCGCCGACCTCTTCGTTCAGGTCGAACAGCGCCACCTTCGCGCCCGCTTCCGCCAGCATCCTGGCGGTCGCATTGCCCAGCCCAGACGCGCCGCCCGTGACGATCGCCGCCAACCCGTTAATGTCCATCCCGCCTCCTCCTCCCGACAAAACCATCAGGAATATGCTATACCGACGGGTAGCTATGCGGCAGCGTGGGCCCTGTCAAGGAACCCCCAGCTTAAAGACCGGCCATGCACAAATATTTGATCTCAGTATAATCCTCGATACCGTGGCGCGACCCCTCCCGGCCCATGCCGGATTGCTTGACACCGCCGAACGGAGCGACCTCGGTCGAGATCAGGCCCGTGTTGATGCCGACCATGCCGACCTCCAGTGCTTCGCCCACGCGCCAGGCCCGCGCCAGATCACGCGTGTAGAAATAGCCCGCCAGGCCAACCTCAGTGTCGTTCGCCAGCGCGATGGCGTCTTCCTCGCTATCGAAGGGGAACAGGGCGGCGAGCGGCCCGAACGTCTCCTCCCGCGCCAGCGTCATGCCCGGCGCGCAGTCGGCGATGATGGTGGGCTGGAAGAAGGTCGCGCCGCGCGCGTGGCGTTGTCCGCCCAGCACCAGTCGCCCGCCCTTGGCAAGCGCATCGGCGACATGCTCCTCCACCTTGTCCAGCGCCGCCTGGTCGATCAGCGGCCCTTGCGCCACATCCTGCTCGGTCCCCGGCCCGACCTTCAGCTTCTCCACGGCGGCCTTAAGCTTGGCCTCGAACACCTGCGCGACCTCCCTCTGCACCAGCAGGCGGTTCGCGCACACGCAGGTCTGGCCGCTGTTGCGATATTTGGAGGCGATCGCACCCTCGACCGCCAGATCCAGATCCGCGTCGGCAAAGACGATGAACGGGGCGTTGCCCCCCAGTTCCATCGACAGCTTCTTCATCGTCGGCGCGCACTGAGCCATCAGCGTCTTTCCGACCTCCGTGGAGCCGGTGAAGCTGAGCTTCGCGACGATTGGGCTGGACGTCAGTTCCGCGCCGATCACCCGCGACGATCCGGTGACGACGTTGAACACCCCCTTGGGCACGCCCGCCCGCTCGGCCAGCACGGCCAGCGCCAGCGCGGTCAGCGGCGTCTGGGTCGCGGGCTTCACGATCATGGTGCAGCCGGCGGCAAGCGCGGGTGCGGCCTTGCGCGTGATCATGGCCGCCGGGAAGTTCCACGGGGTGATCGCCGCGACCACACCGACGGGCTGGCGGATGGTCACGACGCGGCTGTCCTGCCGGAAGGTCGGGATCACTTCGCCATAGATGCGCTTGGCTTCCTCCGCGAACCATTCGATGAAGGACGCCGCATAGGCGATCTCCCCCTTCGCCTCGGTCAGCGGCTTTCCCTGCTCCAGCGTCAGGATCATCGCCATATCGGCCTGGTGATCCATCATCAGGTCGAACCAGCGGCGCAGGATTCGCGACCGCTCGGCCGCGAGCAGCCCGCGCCAGGCGGGCAACGCCTTTTGCGCGGCCTCGATCGCGGCCTGGGTCTCGCGCGCGCCAAGATCGGGCACGCTGGCGAGTTCCTCCTTGGTCGCAGGGTCGATGACGGGGATCGTTCCGGTCCCGATCCAGCCCCCATCCACGAAACATTGTTCACGCAGCAGCGACCTGTCGGCCAGGGACATGGTGGGGGAGATAGTCATTGCGTCCGCCTTTATGGAAAGGGCCCGCCGAGGTGGCTATTTGCGGCGTATATAGAGCAAGGCGGCGACGATGGCGGCTGATCCGATGCCGATCGCCGCGCCTTTCGCCACCACATGGCGCTTCGCCTCTTCGGGCTGAGGCTGCGCCTCCTCTTTCCCGCTGGAGGATTTATCGACCGGGGCGGGATGGGCTGGATAGGGCGGCGTGCTGGCTGCGGGAACGGGCGGCTTGGGCGACATCATTCTCTCCTCGACGGCACATCAACGCGATGGGCAAGAGATGGCTCCTGCATCCGTCCGGAAAAAACGCGGCTCTTCAGGGTGGCGATTACCGGAACCTTCGCGGCGAATAGAGTCCGGCGTCGATGCCGGCGACGGCCGCCGCCGGCGTCACGTCGCGGATCAGCGCTTCGCCCAGCAACGCGGCCGCTGGCGCGGTCTGGATGCCGAAGCCGCCCTGCCCGGCAAACCAGAAGAAGCCCGGCGCCTCTGCATCATAGCCATAGACGGGCGCGCGGTCGGGCGCGAAGCTGCGCAGGCCCGCCCATTTCCGTTCGACCGCCGCAACCGGCCAGTCGACCACCTGCGTGAAGCGGTCGATCGCCTGCGCCACGGCCAGTTCCTCCGGCGCGGCGTCGCAGGGAGCGGACGGCGTCTCGTCATGGGGAGTCAGCCATAAGCGGTCCGCCCCTTCGGGCTTGAAATAGAAACGCCCTTCCAGATCCATGACCAGCGGCAGGTCCGGGGATGGCAGGCCGGGCACGCGCAGCTGGACGACCGTGCGGCGCAGCGGCATTATGCCGATCGGCGCAACGCCGCAAAGCCGTGCGACCTCATCGGCCCAGGCGCCGGCCGCGTTGACGAGGATGCGGCAGGCAATGGCCGCGCCGCCCGCCTCTATCCGCCAGCCGCCGCCGTCGCGCCGCGCGGACCGCAACGCGGCTCCGCCGGCGATCCGCCCGCCGCCGCGCCTGACCTGCGCCAGATAGGCCTGATGCAGCGCCGTCACGTCAATATCGCAGCAACTGGGCTCGAACAGGCCGATGGTCCAGTCGGGCCGCAGCCCCGGCACCAGATTATGAGGGTCGACCGGCGTCATCGCGATGCTGCCGCCCCAGGCGGTCAGCATCGCGTCACGGGCGGCGGCGCTGTCCGCTCGCCCGATATGCAGCGTCCGCCGGGGCGTGAGGAAGGGCCGATCGGACAGGACGGGATCAGGATTCCAGAGCAAGGGCCCCGACGCACTCGTCAGCGGCTGGATCGCCGGCCCGCCATAGCTTTCCTGCCAGAAGGCGACCGACCGGCCAGTGGCGTGATAGCCCGGCGCTGCCTCCATCTCGACGATCAGCACTCGCGCATGGGGGGCGAGATGCGCGCCAAGGCTGGCGCCCGCCATGCCGCCGCCGACAATAACGATGTCGACATCGGTCATGGCGCGGTTTCGGCCAGGAAGGCGTCAATCCGGCGCAGGGCGTCCAGCCGCACCGGGTCCAGCTCCCGCAATATCTCGTGCGCCGCCTCCTTGCCATAGACATGCAGCCTCGCGGTCGGCAGGCGCGTGACGATCCGGCGGATGGCGGCGGTCGACACCAGCCGGTCGGCGGTCGTCGCCAGCACCAGCATGGGCACCTCCAGCCTGGCCAGCGCCGGGCTCTCCGCCAGGGCGCGAGTGGAGGCGAATGCCTGCGCGACCCAGGCCCAGCTTGGCGGGCCCAGCGCGATCGCGCGATTATATTCCCGCCACCACAGCTCGTCGGCATAGCGTTCCGGGCTGTGAGTCAGCCGACGCTCCCGGACGGCGCGCTGCCGTTCCGTTTCTTCCTGCTGGGTCCAGGCCATCCGCTCGGCCCGGCCGATACGGCACATCAGCCGCGCGACACCCTCTGCGAGCCGGCCGGGCAGCGGCGCGCTGCGTAGGCCGAGCATCGGCGCGACCAGCACCGCCGCCTGCGGCTTCACCACCCCCTCGGCCATGGCCCGCAGCAACAGGTGCCCACCCATCGAATGACCCAGCATCACTCGTGGCCCGTCGCTGCCATCGGCGCGCCAATCGGCCGCCAGCGCGCCCAGATCGGCTATCCAGGTCGCGAAATTGGCGATATGCCCGGCCAGGGGATCGTCGGTCATCCGCCCCGATCCGCCTTGCCCGCGCCAGTCGAAGCTGGTCACCGCCCATCCCTGCTCGGCCCAATGGGCGATGACCTCCAGATATTTTTCGATCATGTCGCCGCGTCCGCCGATCAGCAGCATATGGCCGCGCGTGCCCGTTCCCAGCCGATAGCGCCGGATCGGCCATCCGTCGGGCGCGGTCCAATAATCGAGCGTCCCGCCCTCCGGCCAGGCGCGACGGTCGAAGGGCGGAAGGTCCAGCGAGGGGGTCAACGAATCCATTCGCGCCATGGTTACGGTTTGGTAAGCCATTGGGTCTAGACCTTCAGTCCCATGATGGGGGAATATTTCAGACTGGGGCTCACGGTCCTGCTTGCGGCGCTGCTGATATGCGCCGCCGTGACCGATCTTAGGTCCCGCATCATCTCCAACCGCCTGAATATCGCCATCGCGCTGCTCGCGCCGGTCTACTGGATCGCGTGCGCGTTGCCGCTCTGGCCGGGCATGGCGATCCAGCTCGCGCTGGCCGCCGCCGTCTTCACCCTGTTCGCCCTGCTCTTTTCCTTGGGCTGGATGGGCGGCGGCGACGTCAAGCTGCTGGCCGCGCTCGCCCTGTGGTTCCCGCCGATGGCCGTGCTGTCGATGCTGGTGCTGATGGCGATGCTGGGCGGGGCGGTCACGATCGCCACGGTCGTGCATCACCGGATGACGCGCAGACTGGGCCAGCCGGAAATACCCTATGGCGTCGCCATAGTATTGGCCGCGCTTTGGCTGGTTGGCGAACGATATATTAACCAATTTGCATGATGTCTGCACGGTGAAGGGTTTCCATCACCCTGCTTGAGGGAGCGAGTTTCGTCATGGACGCAAAGAAGATCGTGCTGCTGGTGGGGGCGCTAGTCATCGCCGTCACGACAGCGCTGCTGGCGCGCAGCATGTTCAACACTTCAGGAGCGCCGCAGGTCGGCGCGGCATCCATGCCCGTGGAGGCCGACCAGCCCCATGTGCTGGTCGCGACCAAGGCGCTGCCGGTCGGCACGATCCTCGACGCGGAAAGCTTCCGCTATCAGCCCTGGCCCAAGGAGCTGGTGGAGCAGGTCTATTATCTGAGGGGCCAGGCCGATCCCGCCAAGCTCGCTGGCAGCGTGGTCCGCAACGCCATCACCGCCGGCCAGCCGCTGACGCAGGGCGCGCTCGTCCAGCCGGGCGATCGCGGCTTCCTGGCCGCCGCGCTCGGCCCCGGCATGCGCGCCGTCACGGTGCCTGTCTCCGCGCAAAGCTCTGTCGCGGGCTTCATCTTTCCCGGCGACCGCGTCGACCTGGTCCTGACCCAGTCGGTGTCGGGCGGCGGCGACGGCGATCCGCTCAAGGTGTCCGAAACCATCCTGCGCAACCTGCGCGTCCTCGCCACCGACCAGCGCACTGATGCGATGGGCCCCGACGGCAAGCCCGTCGTCCAGACCTATTCCAACGTCACGCTGGAAGTGACGCCCAAGATCGCCGAGAAGATCGCCGTTTCGCAGACCATCGGGTCGCTGTCGCTGTCGCTGCGTTCCATGGCCGACAATGCGTCCGACCTGGATGTCGCCATCGCCGTCGCCGACGACCTGCCCGACGGCAGCAACCCCACGGCCGAGAAGAAGGCGCTGGCGAAGATCGCCGCGCGTCCGGTCGACCGGGGCAGCACTTATTCGACCGGCGCGGACGTGTCGCGCTACCAGCGCAGCTCCGTCCCGGCCAAGGCCGAAGCGCCCGCCGTGGCGCCCGGCCCCGGCGGCGCGGCCGTTCCGGTCGCCTACAAGGGACCAGTGATCCGCGTCGCTCGCGGCACCAACGTGACCGAAGTTCCGGTCGGGGGGAAGTAAGATGAAGGGGATGCACATTCTCGCGCGCCGCGCGGCCGGACGGCCGCTGGCCGCCCCGGCCGTCGCCATCGGCATGGCGCTGGCCGCCATCGCCGCGCCGACCGCCGCGCTCAACGCTCAAGGGGCCGTGCAGGATAATGCGATCCTGCTCTCGGTCGGCGGCAGCAAGGTCGTCAATCTGCCGGGCAAGATGACCGACGTGGTCGTCGCCAACCCCAATGTGGTCGACGTCCATGTCCGCGCGGACAACCAGCTTTACCTGATCGCCAAGGGTCCCGGCGAAACGACCGTGTTCGCGACGGCCGCCAACGGCAAGGTGCTGTTCTCCAGCACCGTGCGGGTCGGCAACAATCTGACCAGCATCGACCAGATGCTGCGGCTCGCCATGCCGGAGGCCAATATCGCGGTCAGCAAGATGAACGGCATGGTGCTGCTCACCGGCACGATCAAGGCGCCCGAGGACGCGGCCGAGGCCGAACGGCTGACGCAGGCCTTCGTCGGCAAGGACGTGACCGTGGTCAGCCGCCTGCTGATGGCGACCCCGCTTCAGGTCAATCTTCAAGTCAAGATCGCCGAGGTGAGCCGCGATGTCGGTCACAAGATCGGCACCAACTTTGCCAGCTTCGACGGCGGCGGCGGCAAGGTCGCCGGCAATATCGGCGGCGGCACCCGCAATTTCGTTGAACTGACGCGTCCGACCGCGACCACTCCGGGATATTGGGAGTTCAGCAATCCGTCTGACGGCTCCTTCAGCATCGGCGGCGTCGCGCGCCTGCTGGGCTTGGACATCGCCGGCGCGCTTGACCTGGCCGAATCTGCCGGCTTGTCGACCACCCTGGCGCAGCCCAACCTGACGTCGCTGTCGGGAGAAACCGCCAGCTTCCTGGCGGGCGGCGAATATCCCTATACGGTCAGCAACGGCACCCAGGGCAACAGCATCGAATTCAAGCAATATGGCGTGCAGTTAGCCTTCACGCCGACCGTGCTCGCCGATGGCCGCATCTCGCTGCGCGTTCGTCCCACGGTGTCGAGCCTCGATTTCTCGCTGAGTTCTTCGGTTCCTGCCCTCAAGAGCCGGACGGCCGAAACCACGGTCGAGCTGGGTTCGGGTCAGGCCTTCATGATCGCGGGCCTGCTGAACAATGAGACCGGAAACACGATTAACAAGGTGCCGGGGCTTGGCAATATTCCCATCCTGGGAAGCCTGTTCAAGTCGCGCGCCTTCCAGCGCAACGAGACCGAACTGGTGATCGTCGTCACGCCCTATCTGGTGAAGCCGGTGAACGCGTCCGACATCCGCCTGCCGACAGACGGGTTCCGCAACGCCAATATCGGCCAGGGCCTGTTCCTCCAGCAAGGCAATGACAGCATCAGCGGCAAGCGCAGCGAAATGCCGAGCCGCGCGCCCGCCCCCGTTCCGGGTCCGCAAGCGTCCGCCGCGCTGCCGGCCGTCGCGAGCCGCGACGAGGCCAAGCGCGCGCCCAAGGGCAACAGCGCCGCCCCCGGCTTCAGCTTCTAACCAAGGACGATAGACATGACGCGCTTCGTTTCCCTCTCCATCGTCCCGCTGGCGCTGATCGGCGCGCTTGCCCTGCCGTCCGCCGCGCAGGCGCGCGACCGCGACAATCGCAGCGTCGAATCCGTCCATCAGCCGGTCGTCAGCTACGCCGCCTACACGTTCGACGTGATGCCGGGCGTCGACGGCGCGCTGTCCGAAGCGGAAGCGCAGCGAACCAACGACTGGCTGGTCTCGATCGGCGTAGGCTATGGCGACCAAGTGTCGATCGTCACCGACGCGGGCACCTACAGCCCCGCGCTGCGCGACGGCGTCGCCGATGTCGTCGCCCGCCACGGACTGCTGGTCGGCGAGGACAGCTCCGCCGCCGCCGGCCTGCCCGCCGACGGATCGGCCCGGCTGATCGTGCGCCGCGCCATCGCCAGCGTGCCGGGCTGCCCCGACTGGCGCAGCAAGGCGGAAACCAACATGAACCTGGGCACCTCGTCCAACTATGGCTGCGGCATCAACAGCAACCTTGCCGCGATGGTCGCCAATCCGGAGGATCTGGTGCGCGGCCAGGCGAGCGAAAGCGGCCTGCGCACGGCAACGTCGAACCGCGCCATCTCCACCTATCGCGACAAGCAGCCCACCGGATCGGGCGACCTCAAGACCTTGTCGGGAGGCAATTGACATGAACGCACCCTGGAAACCGGGCCTCGCCACGCAGCGTGATCCCTTTCACGCCTTCGTCTGCGACGATCACAGCTTCGACCTGCTGCGCAGCGTCGCCAGCGAACTGGGCTGGGCGCCCGAGAAAGTGTCGAAGGGCGGGATGCGCAACGCGGTCCAGAGCCTGTCGATCAGCGCGTCGCCGCAGATATTGTTCATCGACATGTCGGAAAGCGGCGATCCGCTGAACGACATCAACAGCCTTGCCGAAGTGTGCGAGCCTGGAACGGTCGTCATCGCGGCCGGGCAGGTCAACGACGTGCGCCTCTATCGCGACCTCGTGTCGAGCGGCATCCAGGATTATCTGCTGAAGCCCTTCGGCGCGGACCAGTTGCGCGATGCGCTGGTTCAGGCGCAGGCAGTGTTCATGGCCCCCCGGGTCGACCATAGCGTCGAGCACCCCCACCTGACCGCCGCCGTCATCGGCACACGGGGCGGCGCGGGCGCCTCCACGCTCGCCACGTCGCTCGCCTGGCTGCTCAGCGACAAGAAGAAGCGGCCGACCGCACTGCTCGACCTCGACGTCCATTTCGGCACCAATGCGCTGGCGATGGACCTGGAGCCGGGCCGTGGCCTGACCGACGCGATCGAGAACCCCAGCCGCATCGACGGCCTGTTCATCGAGCGGGCGATGGTGCGCGCCAGCGACACGCTGGCCATCCTGTCGGCCGAAGCGCCGATCAGCCAGCCGATGATGACCGACGGCGGCGCCTTCTATCAATTGCTGGAGGAGTTCCGCACCGCCTTCGAATGCAGCGTGGTCGACCTGCCCAGGGGGATGCTGATCCAGCATCCGCACCTGATGGCCGACGTGAACGTCACCGTGGTCGTTACCGAATTGACGCTGGCCGCCGCACGCGATTCGATCCGGCTGCTGTCCTGGCTGCGCTCGAACGCGCCGCAGACCCGCGTCATCGTCGTCGCCAACCAGGTCCATAGCGGCAATATCGAGATCAACCGCAAGGATTTCGAACAGTCGATCGAACGCAAGATCGACGTCGTCATCCCCTTCGACCAAAAGCTAGCGGCCCAAGCCGCGAAGCTGGGCAAAACGCTGGCCGAAGTGTCGAAGGGCAGCAAGCTCGCCGCCGCCTGCACCGCGATGATGGACCAGGTGCTGGGCGCGGCCGCCGACCATGGCGACGAGGATGGCGGCAAATCCGCCAAGAAGCGAGGCGACTCGCTGCTTGGCAAGATCGGCGGATTGAAGGGCATGGTCGCCTCGCGCGGCAAGGCCAAGGCCGCGCCGGCCGACGCCTGATGGATGCCCTGCCGTCCTCAAGGGCGGCATATATCGGAACTTTGACGGGACTGGGTTGAGATGGACGGCAATATCCTCCTGATGGCGGTGCTCATCGCGACCCTGGTGGGCATGGGGGTGATGGCCTTCGCCGGTCCGTCGCCCGATAAGGCGGGCAAGCGGCGTGTGGCGTCCATTCGCGGCCGCCACGGCGAGTCGACCGAGGCGCTGCTGGAAGCGCGGATGCGCAAGGCGATCTCCAACCGTCCCGCCACGGCCGATCTTCAGATGCTGGCGTCGCTGATTCCCAATCCGGAAAATATGTCCAAGCGCCTGCGCATGACGGGCAAGAAATGGACGCTCAACGGCTATATGAGCAGTTGCGCGGGGATCGCGCTCGGCATCACGGCCCTGCTGATGATCAGGGGCTTTCCCGCGCTGCTCGCGATATTCGTCGGTCTGGCCGCCGGGCTGGGCCTGCCGCATTGGTGGGTCGGGCGCCTTATCAAGAAGCGGGTCTTCAAGTTCACGGCCAAGTTCCCCGACGCCCTTGAGCTGCTGACGCGCGGCCTGCGCTCGGGTCTGCCGATCGCCGAGACGCTGGGGATCGTGTCCTCGGAAATACCCGGCCCGGTGGGCGAGGAGTTCCGCCTCATCACCGAGCGGATCAAGATCGGCAAGACGATGGACCAGGCGCTCCAGGAAACCGCCGATCGCCTGGGCACGCCGGAGTTCCAGTTCTTCGTCATCACCCTGTCGATCCAGCGGGAGACGGGCGGCAACCTGGCGGAGACCCTGTCGAACCTTGCCACCGTGCTGCGCCAGCGCGCGCAGATGAAGCTCAAGATCCGCGCGATGTCCTCTGAATCCAAGGCGTCGGCCTATATCATCGGCGTGCTGCCGTTCATGGTGTTCGGTATGATCTGCTACATCAACTTCAACTATATGGCGCCCTTCTTCACGCCCGATCCGCAGGGGCTTTTCGGCCTGTCCACCATGCAGGTGATCGGCATTGGCGGGGCCTGCTGGATGGCGATCGGCGCCTTCATCATGGCCCAGATGATCAACTTCGAGATCTAGGGGCAAGGAAGACTCATGAACGCACCACCCCCGCCCGGCTCGACCCTGTTCGGCCTGACCGCCAGCGATTTCGGCACCCTGCTCGCGGCCCTCGCGACATTCGCCGTGCTCTTCGCGCTCTATGCGATCATGACCGCGCGCGATCCGATGGCCCGGCGCGTCAAGGCGCTGAACGAGCGGCGCGAGCAGTTGAAGGCGGGCATCACCGCCTCGACCGCCAAGCGCCGCGCCAAGCTGGTCAAGAAGAACCAGACCACCGACCAGATGCGGTCCTTCCTCTCCAGCCTGAAGGTGTTGCAGGACGACCAGCTCAAGGAAGCGCAGATCCGTCTGGCGCAGGCGGGCATCCGGTCGAAGGACTGGGCCGTCGCCATCATCTTCGGCCGCATGGTCCTGCCCATCGTCATCGGCGGCTTCGCGGCGCTGATGCTCTATGGCGTGGGCGCTTTCCCCGAATGGGGCGGCATGAAGCGGTTCATGGCCTTCGCCGGCGCGCTGCTCCTGTCCTACAAGGCGCCGGACATATTCATCGACAACAAGGTGCAAAAACGGTCGGCCGCCATCCGCAAGGGGCTGCCCGACGCGCTCGACCTGCTGGTCATCTGCGCCGAGGCGGGTCTGACCGTCGACGCCGCCTTCAATCGCGTTGCGCGAGAACTGGGCCGCGCCTATCCCGAGCTGGGCGACGAGTTTCAGCTCACCGCGATCGAGCTGTCCTTCCTGACCGAGCGCCGCATGGCGTTCGAAAATCTCGCCACGCGGGTCAAGCTGGACGCGGTCAAGGGCGTGGTAACGACCATGATCCAGACCGAGAAATACGGCACCCCGCTTGCCTCCGCCCTGCGCGTGCTGTCCGCCGAGTTCCGCCACGAACGCATGATGCGGGCCGAGGAAAAGGCCGCCCGCCTGCCCGCGATCATGACCGTGCCGCTGATCCTTTTCATCCTGCCGACGCTGTTCGTCGTCATCCTGGGTCCGGCGGCCTGCTCGATCAGCACCGCCTTCTAAAGAAATCATGACGGCGTGAGGGCGCGTTGCCGTAGCGGCGCGCCCTCACGCCCCTTTTGCCCCGCATTTCCCGCTGGATAGCCGCCGCGCCCGCGCTTATGCCTCTTTTCACAAGAGGAGAGCAGAGCATGTCGCGCAAGATCATCGCCACCGGATTTTCCATGGGAGCGGCCATTCTCGCTGCAGCCCCGCTCTATGCCGCCCAGCCCATCGGCGGGCGCTGGTCGACGGTGGACGGCAAGGCGATCGTCCAGATCGCGCCTTGCGGCGGCAGCGTCTGCGGGCGCATCGTCAAGATCGTGAAGCCCACCCCCGGCCGCCCGCACACCGACTTCAAGAATCCCGATCCCACGCTGCGCAACCGTCCGCTGGAGGGACTGGCGATCCTCAGCAATTTCAGCGATGCAGGATCGCAATGGAAGGGGACGATCTATGACCCCGAAAGCGGCAAAATATACGCGTCGAAGGTCAGCCGCAACGCCGACGGCACATTGAAGGTGCAGGGCTGCATCGCCTTCTTCTGCAAGACCCAGACCTGGACGCCGGCATGATAGCTCCGAGGCCGTTCGCCGGAACCAGTGTCCCCGTTCACCCCTCCAGAATGAACGCCGCCCCGGCCCTGGCATGGATCGATGTGCAGTCGTAGATCGGCAGCACGTTCGCCTTGATGTCGACGATCAGCTCAAGCTCCGTGCAGGCCAGCACCACCGCCTGCACATCCTCCTTGGCGATATCGGTGAGTTCGGACTTCATGAACCGCGCGGAGTCGCGGCTGACCTTGCCGATCGTCAGTTCCTCATAGACGATGCGGTCGATCTGGTCGGCCAGTTGCATGTTGGCGGGCAACAGGGAAATGCCGTGGCTCACCAGCCGCTGGCGGTAGAATTTCTCGGTCATCACGTTGCGCGTGCCGATCAGCGCGGCCTTCTCGACTCCTTCCGCCTTCATCTGGTCGCCCACCACGTCCGCGATATGGATGATCGGAACGCCGACGGCGCCCTGCACTTGATCATAGACCCGGTGCATGGAATTGGCGCAGATCAACAGGCATTGCGCGCCCGCCTGCTCCAGCCGCCGGGCCGTATCCACCAACTGGCTGGTAGCGCAGTCCCAGTCGTTCTGGGTCGCGCAGCGCGCGACCTCGGCGAAGTCCAGGCTTTCGATCAACAGCGGCGCGCTGTGCTGCCCGCCCTTTTCGCGATGCACCACCTCGTTGATGATCTGATAGTAGCGGGCGGTCGATGTCCAGCTAAGACCCCCGATCAAACCGAGCTTGCGCATCGACACCCCTGACGCGAAAAATGAAAAGGGACGGCGGAGCGCGATGCCCTGCCGTCCCCTTCAAGGTTAGAAGATGGCGCGCCTAGTGGGCAAGCCCCTTGACGATTTCCTCGACCATCTTCTTGGCGTCGGCGAGCAGCATCATGGTGTTGTCCATGTAGAAGACCTCGTTATCGACGCCGGCATAGCCCGCTCCGCCCATCGAGCGTTTGACGAACAGCACCGACTTGGCGTTGGCTACGTCCAGGATCGGCATGCCGTAGATGGGCGAGGATTTGTCGGTCTTGGCCGCCGGGTTGGTGACGTCGTTGGCGCCGATGACGAAGGCGACGTCGGCCTGGCCGAACTCGCCGTTGATGTCCTCCAGCTCGAACACCTCGTCATAGGGGACGTTGGCTTCGGCCAGCAGCACGTTCATATGGCCCGGCATGCGTCCGGCGACCGGGTGGATCGCATATTTGACGCTGACCCCTTCCTTCTTCAGCAGGTCCCCCATCTCGCGCAGCGCGTGCTGCGCCTGGCTGACCGCCATGCCATAGCCCGGCACAATGATGACGCTGTCGGCCTGTTTCATCAGGAAGGCGGCGTCCTCGGCCGATCCGCGCTTGTAGGGGCGGTCGACCGCCGCCGCGCCGCCGGAGGGACCGCCGCTCTCCGCGCCGAAGCCGCCGGCGATCACGCTGATGAAGCTGCGGTTCATCGCCTTGCACATGATGTAGGACAGGATCGCACCCGAGGAGCCCACCAGCGCGCCGGTGATGATCATCGCGCTGTTGCCCAGCGTAAAGCCCATCGCCGCGGCTGCCCAGCCCGAATAGCTGTTCAGCATCGAGACAACGACCGGCATGTCCGCCCCGCCGATCGGGATGATCAGCAGGAAGCCGATGAGGAAGCTGAGCGCCGTCACCGTCCAGAATATCCAGGGGCTCTGGTCGGTCACGAAATAGGCGATGAGGCCCAGTATCGCGGCCAGCGTGCCCAGATTGATGACGTGCCGGCCCGGCAGCATGATCGGCTTGCCCGACATGTTGCCGTTGAGTTTCAGGAAGGCGATGACCGATCCGGAGAAGGTGATCGCGCCGATCGCCACGCCCAGCCCCATCTCGATGCGGCTGGCATTGTGGATCTCTCCGGTCACAGCGTCGAGGATGCCGAATGCGCCGGGATTGAGATAAGCAGCCGCGCCCACCAGCACCGCGGCAAGGCCGACCAGGCTGTGGAAGGCCGCCACGAGCTGCGGCATGTCGGTCATCGCGATCTTGCGCGCGATGACGAAGCCGATGACGCCGCCGATGAAGATTGCCGCGCCGATTTCCGGCAGGCTCACCACATCATGGGTATAAAGGGTGGTGCCCACCGCGATCGCCATGCCCGCCATGCCGAAACGGTTGCCGGTGCGGCTGCTCGCCGGGCTGGAAAGCCCGCGCAGCGCCAGGATGAAGAGGATGCCCGCGATCAGATAGGCGAGGGCGACGAAGGGCGGGACGCCCCCCAGGGCGACGGCGTCGTGGGACAGCGAAGAAGCGGCTGCGTCGAGCATTATTTGCGCTCCTTCTTCTTGTACATCGCCAGCATGCGCTCGGTCACGGCGAAGCCGCCGAAGATGTTGACGCTGGCGAACACGACCGCCAGCAGCCCCAGATATTTGGCGGCCGCGCTACCCGCCTCGGCCGACGCGACCAGCGCGCCGACGATGATGACCGACGAGATGGCGTTGGTAACCGCCATCAGCGGCGTGTGCAGCGCCGGCGTGACCGACCAGACCACATAATAGCCGACGAAACACGCCAGCACGAAAACCGACAGGATGGAAATGAAGTCCATCGTTCCTACTCCCCTTTCGTCCCGGATTGGCTGCGGGACGTGGCCTGCCGTGCAGCGCACGGCCAGGCGTTCCCCTAGCCGAGCAGCCGCTCGTTCACGACCTTGCCGCCCTGCGTCAGGCGGATGGCGTTGCCGATCTCCTCGTCCAGCACCGGCGCATTCTTTTCCTTGTCCCAGAAGGCGGACAGGAAGTTGTAGAGGTTGCGCGAGAACAGGGCCGATGTGTCGGCGGCAAGCCGCGAGGGCACGTTGCGGTGGCCCACGATCCTGACGCCATGCCGTTCGACCACTTCGCCCGCGACCGCGCCCTCGACATTGCCGCCCTGCTCGACGGCTAGGTCGACGATGACGCTGCCCGGCTTCATCGACGCGATCTGCGCGTCGCTGATAAGGCGCGGCGCCGGGCGTCCGGGGATCAGCGCGGTGGTGATGACGATGTCCTGCTTGGCGATGTGCGACGACACCAGCTCGGCCTGCGCCGCCTTATATTCGTCGGACATTTCGGTGGCGTAGCCGCCCGTGCCCTCGCCCTCGATCCCCGCGACCTTCTCGACGAAGATCGCCTTGGCGCCAAGGCTCTCGATCTGCTCCTTCGTCGCGGCGCGTACGTCGGTGGCGGAGACCTGCGCGCCCAGGCGGCGCGCGGTGGCGATCGCCTGGAGGCCCGCCACGCCCACGCCCATGACGAAGACGCGCGCGGCCGAAACCGTGCCCGCCGCCGTCATCATCATCGGGAAAGCACGGCCATATTCGGCCGCCGCGTCCAGCACCGCCTTATAGCCCGACAGGTTCGACTGCGACGAAAGTATGTCCATCGACTGGGCGCGGGTAATGCGCGGCATGAACTCCATTGCCAGCGCCTCATAACCCGCCGCCGCATAGGCGTCGACGCGCGCGCGATCGCCGAAGGGATTGAGGCCGGCCACGATCCATGCGCCGGGCTTGACGCCCGCAAGGGTCGCCGGCTCCGGGCCCTGCACCGCCAGCACGATGTCCGCGCCGTTCAGCGTCGCCGCTCTGTCGCCCACCTGCGCGCCCGCCGCCGCATAATCGGCGTCGGCGATAGAAGCGCTGATCCCCGCCCCCGCCTCCACCGCCATCTCAGCGCCAAGGGCGATGAACTTCTTCACCGTCTCGGGCGTGGCGGCCACCCGCCGCTCGCCCCCCGCCTGTTCCTTCACGATCGCTATTTTCATTATTCTTGCACCCCCTCCCGTCTACTGGCTCGAAGTCAGCTTGAGATCAGCAGCACGACCAGGGCCGCTACGGCCACGCTGGCCACTGTGCCCCACTTCATGATCGCGGTGAACCCGGCATAGGTCTGGTTCGCGCTCTTCATATTTCCCTCGGACGCCATAATTTGTCCCCTCATGCTATCCAGGCGGCAATTGCGCGAACCTCTTATCGACTAGAGACGGCCCCCTCAACCCGCAGGCCGGAAAGAAAATCTTTTACGATTAAGCGCGTCTTTACCGCGTCGCGCTAAGCCCATGAGTGGTTTGAATGAAGGGGTTCATGTGGCGCGGGACGGCACTCCATTTCTGATGCTGGTGGATGACGAGCCGGCGCAGCGCCGCCTGGTCGCCGCGCTCTCCGCACGGGCGGGGTGGCGCGCGCTGCTCGCCGCCGATGCCGAAACCGCCATCGCCACGCTGGGCACGCAGGACGGCATGCGCCTGGACGCCGTGCTGGTCGACCAGTGGAGCCCCGACTATGATCCGGCCCCGCTGATCCGGGAAATCCGGGCGCGCCGCCCGGCCCTCCCCATCCTCATCCTGACCGCCCATGACAGCGTCGCCGTCGCCGTGCAGGCGATGCGCGCGGGGGCGACGGACTATCTGACCAAGCCGATAGCGCCCGATCGCCTGCTGGCCGCGCTTAATGCGACCCTGAGCCACGGCAACAGCGGCGAACTGCGCCCGCTTACCGAAAAGATCACGGCCCCGCTCTCCTTCGAGGATGTGGTGGGCTCCGCGCCGCAGTTCCGCGCGGCGCTGGCAATAGCGGCCAAGGCGGCACGCGCCCGCGTGCCGGTGCTGGTCGAAGGCGAAAGCGGCGTCGGCAAGGATGTGATCGCCCGCGCCATCCATGCGGCGTCGCCCCGGCACAAACAGCCCATGGTGACCGTCAATTGTGGGGCGATCCCCTCGAACCTGGTCGAATCCGAACTGTTCGGCCATGAACGCGGCGCCTTCACCGGCGCCTTCGACCGCCATATCGGCCGCTTCGTCAGCGCCGACCTTGGCACCCTGTTCCTGGACGAAGTCAGCGAGATGCCGCTGGACGCGCAGGTCAAGCTGCTGCGCGTGCTGCAGGATGGAGAGGTGCAGCCGATCGGCGCGCGCGCGCCGGTCCATGTCGACGTCCGCGTCATCGCCGCCACCAACAAACGCCTTCAGGAAGAGGTAGAGGCGGGCCGGTTCCGCGAGGACCTTTATTACCGCCTCAACGTCGTCCAGCTCACCGTGCCGCCGCTGCGCGAGCGGATGGGCGACATTCCCGCCTTGTCGCGCCATCTGCTGGCGCGCATCGCCACCCAGCCCGGCCTGCGCAGCCTGGGTCTGACCGGGGACGCGCTGGCGCTGCTGATGCAGCATGACTGGCCCGGCAATGTCCGCCAGTTGCAGAACGCCCTTTTCCGCGCCGCCGTACTGTGCGAGGGCGACGCCCTGACGCCCCATGATTTTCCGCAGGTCGCCGCCCATATCGCCGCGCGCCGCGTGCCCGGAGCCGCCCGCATAGCCCAGGCCCAAAACCACGAGGACGCCGCCGGCATCACCCTGTTCGAAGGGGACGGCCATGTCCGCCAGCTCGCGGAGATCGAGGCGGATGTGATCCGCCTCGCTATCGGCCATTATCGCGGGCGCATGACCGAAGTCGCCCGGCGGCTGGGCATCGGCCGGTCGACCCTGTATCGCAAGCTCGCCGAACTGGGGATCGACAACGCGGCCTGACGGGCTGTGCCTGCTCGCCGCCCCTCCCGCTCGCCGGACGCCCTATCACCACCCCTGGTCGCAGGGCGGCCCGCCTGCGCCGTTGAAAAGCCGCCGCGCCTATGCTTTGGAGCATGGCATGAACAAATCCCTTGCCGCAACGCTCAGTCCCCTCCTCCTGCTCGTCGCTTGCGGTCGACAGGAGCCGGTCGCCGAACTGCCGAACGAGGCGGAACTGGCGGCCGCCGCCAATGCCGCCGCCGCCAACGCGATGGCCAATGCGAGCGCCCCGGCCGCGGCCGACAACCGCAACTACGTCAATCTGGAACATGGGTTTTCGATCACCTTCCCCGAAGGCTGGACGAAGGACGCGGCGGCCAGCAGCACGCAGGGCGTCGTCTATCAGGACCCGGGCGCGGGCGCGGACGTGCGCGTCTTCTGGCAAAGGAACGCCAACGACCAGGACCTGCGCCAGATCGTCGAGGCGGTCAGCAGCGGATCGGATTCGGTCGATGGCGATTTCGTCGGCGACAATGAATATCGCGGCACCGCGACCGACGGCGAGGGCAATGGCGTCGCGGTGCGCCTATTGAAGCGGCCCGACGGCTCGATCGTCACCGCCACCTTCGTCTATCCCGAAATGCTGGGCGAGCAATATAAACCCATCGCCAGGACGGTGCTGGACAGCCTGCGCGTGTTCGCGCCCGAAGGGCAGGCGGCGGACGCATCGGGCAATGAAAGCGCCCCTACCAACGCCGCCGACAAAACCGACCTTCCCTGAGCCCGCGCCGTCAGCGGTCGGATATGTCCCGATCGTTCAGATGCGACTGCGCCGCCAGTTCAATTTCACCGATCAGCAGCGTGGCGTCGCCCGTGCTGAACCCGCTCCGGGCGTCGATCACCGCATCCATCCCGAACCGGCCGACGAAATCCTGAAAACGGTCCAGCGCCTCACGAACATCATCCGTCATATCGGTCATTCTCCCGTCGATGCATCGAATTGCCTAGACGCAGGACAGTGGCACCCCAATAGGGTCCGTCCGAACGGAATCGCTCCTAGCCCCCCGTCACCGCCGCGTCCTTCAGACCGCGCCAGACATGCAGCGCCTGGACGGTTTCGGGCACGTCATGCACTCGCACCATCTGCGCGCCCAGGTCCGCCGCGCGCACCGCCAGCGCGACCGAGCCGCCCAGCCGGTCGGCCGGCGGCACTTCGTTCGACAGGGCGCCGATCATCCGCTTGCGGCTCCCGCCGAACAGCAGCGGCACGCCCAGCCCCTGGAACAGCGCCAGCCGGTTCACCAGCGCCATATTGTCGGCCAGCGACTTGCCAAAGCCCAGCCCCGGATCGACCATCACCCGCTCGCGCGGGATGCCCGCCGCCATACAAGCCGCAATCCGCGCCTCCAGCGCATCGAACACGTCCGTCGCCACATCGGCATAGCCGGCGGCATTGTCGTGCGGATCGTCGCCGGACGAGGGCGCGTGCATCAGGATCACCGGACAGGCGGCCGCCTGGACCACCTCCAGCGCGCGCGGGTCATGCTGTAGCGCGCTGACGTCGTTGACGATTCCCGCGCCGGCGGCCAGCGCGGCCTCCATGACCCCGGCCTTGCGCGTGTCGATCGACACCGGCACGCCCGCCGCCGCCAGACGCTCGATCACGGGGACGACCCGCGCGATCTCATCCCCTTCCCACAATCTGGCGGCGCGGGGGCGGGTGGATTCGCCGCCGACATCGATCAGCGCCGCGCCCGCCGCCGCCATCGCGAAGCCCGCCTCCGCCGCACCCTGCGGATCGTTCAGATGCCTGCCGCCATCGGAGAAACTGTCGGGCGTCATGTTGAGGATGCCCATCACCTGGCACCCCTCGAACCGGATCGTCCGGCCGCCCAGCACCAGCGGCGGTCGCGGGACGGAGATCGCGGCCGCCAGCGCGCGCAGCCGAGCACCCTGCGCTTCGGGCAGGCCCGCCGCCACCCGCTCCAGGTCGGCAACCGGCACCATGCGCCGCGCCACCCGCGCGCCGCCCTGCATAGCGGTCAGCTCATAGCCCTGGAACCACAGCAGGCCGTTACCCAGCCGCGCCACCTGTCCGTCAAGGCCGAAGGGCGAATCCACGAACCAGACGGGACGCAGGTAAAGCCGCGCGTCGGCGGGAATATCGGCAACCGTCATCTCACCTCCCATGCGCGCCGGACCTGGGCGAAGGCCATGCTTCCATCCAGCCGGATGGTGAGAAACCGCCGCTCAGGGTTCGTTCGCCAGCAAATAGGTCTGGCGCAGCGCGTCTATCGCCCTAAGCCCATCCTCCGCCTCATAATGCCAGAAGGTCCAGCCGTTGCACGACGGCGCATTCTGCAAGGCCGCGCCCAGCTTGTGGATCGATCCTTCCAGCCCCTCGCCCTGGAGCGATCCGTCCGCGCGCACCGCCAGCTTCCAGCGGCGCTTGCTGTCGGTCAGCACCGTGCCGGGCGCCAGATAGCCGGTTTCGACCAATGTGCCGAAGGCGACCTTGGGCTGTTGGCGCGCGGTCTGCATGATGGTGAGCGCGGACTCGTCGAGCGGCAGCGCCGCCTCGATCCGCTCCATCGCGACCCCTATATAGGCGTCCTCGCGCTCGATGCCGATCCATTTGCGGCCCAGCCGCTTGGCTACCGCGCCGGTCGTGCCGGTGCCGAAAAAAGGATCGAGCACGATGTCGCCCGGCTTGGTCGACGCCAGCATGACGCGATACAGCAGCGCTTCGGGCTTTTGCGTGGGATGCGCCTTGGTCCCGTTGCGCTTCAGCCGTTCCTGCCCGCTGCAGATCGGCAGCACCCAGTCCGAGCGCATCTGAAGCTCGTCGTTCAGCGTCTTCATTGCCTTGTAATTGAAGGTGTAGCGCGCATCCTCGCCCTGGCTCGCCCAGATCAGCGTCTCATGCGCGTTGGTGAAGCGCGTGCCCTTGAAATTGGGCATCGGGTTCGCCTTGCGCCAGATGATGTCGTTCAGAATCCAGAAGCCCTCATCCTGCAGGGCCGCGCCCACGCGGAAGATATTGTGATAGCTGCCGATCACCCAGATGGTGCCGTTGGGCTTCAGGATGCGCCGCGCTTCCTTCAGCCAGGCGGTGGTGAAGCGGTCATAGGCGGCCAGCGTGTCGAACTTGTCCCAATCATTGTCGACCGCGTCCACTCGCCCGCCCTCGGGCCGGAAGAGATCGCCGCCAAGCTGGAGATTATAGGGCGGATCGGCGAAGATCATGTCGATGCAGCCGTCCGGCAGCTTCGCCATCTCGGCGATGCAGTCGCCGCGAAGCAGCCTGTCCGCCTCGACCGGAACGACCCCGGCGACCGGCGCAGCCGCCCTCGTTCGGCGGGTCGCAACCCGTTCCAGCACACCCATGAACCACCCCCCGTCGACTGATGCCCTCGGGATGAGTCCTCGGGAGTGCGGCGTCAAGCGTCCCCTGACGGCATGCGCCGTGGAGATGGGCCGATGAGGTAGCATGACAGAGGGGCGACCACGATATATTGAGTCTCCCTATGGGAGCCGGACTCAAGATGCTGTAGCTGTTGCGCCGAAGACTCACCCTAAGGCTGATGGGGGATTTTTTTCGTTAACGTTGGTTTTGAATATCAAACCGGCCTTCCTTGACGCTGATATAATCGGATAGTTATACGTGATCCATAACCGCGAAGTTATGGAGGGCGCGATGACGAACGACCTGATCTTCAAGGCGCTGGGCGACCGCACGCGCCGGGGGCTGTTCGAGCGGCTCGCGCGAGAGGGCGAACATAGCGTCCACGCCCTCACCGCCATCGCGGGCGTGTCGCAACCGATGGTCTCGCGCCATCTGGGGCAATTGAAACGCGCTGGCCTCGTCACCAGCCGCCGGGCGGGCCGCGAGACGCTCTACACTGCCCGGACGAAGGGCATCGGCCCGGTGGTGGAATGGATGGCGCTCTATGGAGCCTTATGGTCGCAGCGGTTCATCGCACTGGAAAAGCTGGCGGAAAGATAAGCACCTGCCCGGCCGACACTCCTTTTACGCTCGTGCAATAGAATGACAGAAATTCTTTCTGGCACGAAGCATTATTACTCTTCCGAATCTATATGTGAAATGTTAATGGCGCGGCGTCCTTAATGCCCGACAGCAATCGAGGATGCGCCCCTCATCCAAACCCTTGCGATGAGGGGCGGTTTGCCGCTGCCGGCATCAGGATATGTGAGGGTTGGGCAACCACCACCTGCCGTCGGTCAGTCGGGCGTGCGCGACGCTTTTTCGATCAGCCCCGACACGCCCTCTCGCCGTTCCAGCTCATCCAGAACCTCGTCCAGCGCGACGCTGCTGTCGGCAAGCAGCAGGATAAGGTGAAACAGCAGGTCCGCCGCTTCTCCTATGGTTTCGGCCCGGTCCGCGGATAATGATGCGATAACGGTTTCGACCGCTTCCTCGCCGACCTTCTGCGCGATCTTGCCGCGCCCCCTGGCGCTCAGCTTCGCGACATAGGAGGTGGCGGGGTCCGCGCCCCGCCGTTCGAGGATCGTTCGTTCGAGATCGTGAAGGGTCGCGCGCATCGCGCCATCAAGCGCCGCGCGCGCGAGCCGTCAACCGATATTCGCTGTTCTGCCTTTGCTTCGCCGCGCGCGTGAGGTTCAGGCCGCGCGAACCGCGACACCCGCGCGCGCCAGCGCCTGATGCGCCTGCGCGATCGTATGATGGCCGAAATGAAATATCGACGCGGCCAGCACGGCGCTGGCATGGCCGTCGATCACTCCTTCGACCAGATGGTCGAGCGTGCCGACCCCGCCGCTGGCGATCACCGGCACCGAAACGGCGTCGGCGATCGCGCGGGTCAGCGCCAGGTCGTAGCCGGCGCGCGTCCCGTCCCCGTCCATCGATGTCACCAGCAATTCGCCCGCGCCGCACTCCGCCAGCCGCCGGGCATGGGCCAAAGCGTCGATCCCGGTCGGCTTGCGCCCGCCATGGGTGAAGATTTCCCAGCGGGGCGCGCCGTCCGGCCCCTCCCCCACCCGCCGCGCGTCGACCGACCCGACGATGCACTGGCTGCCGAAGCGATCGGCGATGTCGGCGACCAGTTCCGGCCGCGCGACCGCCGCGCTGTTCACCGTCACCTTGTCCGCCCCCGCCAGCAGCAGAGCGCGCGCATCCTCCGGGCTGCGGACGCCGCCGCCGACCGTCAGCGGCATGAAACAGACCTCCGCCGTCCGCCGCACGACATCCAATATGGTGCCGCGCGCCTCATGCGTCGCGGTGATGTCCAGAAAGCAAAGCTCGTCCGCGCCGGCGGCGTCATAGAGCTTCGCCTGCTCGACCGGATCGCCGGCGTCCTTGAGGTCGACGAAGTTGACGCCCTTAACCACGCGCCCATTGGCGACGTCCAGACAGGGAATGACGCGGGTGCGGACCGTCATGCCGCCGCCTTCGCCACCGCGATCGCGGTCTTCAGGTCCAGTCGTCCGTCATAAAGCGCCCGGCCGGTGATGACCCCTTCGATCCCCTCGTCGGCGTGGAGGCTGAGGACGCGGATATCGGCGATTCCCGCCACGCCGCCGCTGGCGATCACCGGGACATCGGTGGCGCGCGCCAGATCGACCGTCGCGTCTATGTTGCAGCCCTTCAACATCCCGTCGCGGCCGACATCGGTGAACAACAGGCTGGCGACCCCGGCATCCTCGAACCGCCGGGCGAGGTCGATGACTTCCATGTCCGACTTTTCCGCCCAGCCGTCGGTCGCCACGAAGCCGTCGCGGGCATCCACCGCCACGACGATGCCGCCGGGAAAGTCGCGCGCCACGGCCTTGACGAAGGCCGGGTCCTTGAGCGCCGCCGTGCCGATGACGATCCGCGAGACGCCTAGGTCGAACCAGCGCTCCACCGCTTCCCGGTTGCGGATGCCGCCGCCCAGTTGCACATGGCCTGGAAAGGCGTCGACGATCGCCTCGACCGCGCGCACGTTGACCGCGTGGCCCGCGAAGCTGCCGTCCAGATCGACGACATGCAGATGCTCCGCCCCCGCCTGCGCGAACAGCATCGCCTGCGCGGCGGGATCATCGCCATAGACGGTGGCGCGGTTCATGTCGCCTTCGGCCAAGCGAACCACCTGTCCGGCTTTCAGGTCGATGGCGGGAAAGACGATCAGGCCCGGCTTGAGCGAAGTCGAAGGGCTCATGGCCGCCACTCCAGAAAGCGGGAGAGAAAGGAAATCCCGTAGCCCTGGCTCTTTTCCGGGTGGAACTGACAGCCGATGATGGTGTCGCGCGCGACGGCGGCGACCAAGGGCCCGCCATGATCGGTCACGGCGGCGACATCGCGCGCGTCGGCCGCGTCGAAATGATAGCTGTGCAGGAAATAGGCCTCGCCCGTGGCCAACAGCGGCGGAACGCCGGCCAGGATGACATCGTTCCAGCCCATATGCGGCACCTTGACCGACGGATCCGCCGGCTCGATCAGCCGCACGGTGCCCGGCACCCAGCCCAGCCCCTCGTGCCGCCCGAACTCCTCGCCGGCGTCGGCCAGCAACTGCATGCCCACGCACACGCCTAGGAAGGGCGCGCCCCGCGTGGCGACCGCTTCCCCCATCGCCTCGACCATGCCGGGGATCGCTACCAGCGCGTCGCGGCAGGCGCGGAACGCGCCGACGCCGGGCAAGACGATCCGGTCGGCCTTCGCCACGACGTCCGCGTCGGCGGTGATCGCCACGTCGTCCGCCCCCGCCTTGCGCAGCGCATTATGCACCGAATGGAGATTGCCCGCGCCATAGTCGATCAGGGCGACGGCGGTCACAGCATCCCCTTGGTCGACGGAATCGCGTCCGCCTTGCGCGGGTCTATCTCGACGGCCTGCCGAAGCGCGCGGGCCAGCCCCTTGAAGCAGCTTTCGACCACATGATGGTTGTTGCCGCCATAGAGATTTTCGACATGCAGCGTAATCCCAGCCGCCTGCGCGAAGCTGTGGAACCAATGCTCGATCAGCTCGGTGTCCCATTCGCCCAGCCGCTGCACGGTGAAGGGGGCCTTGAACACCAGCCAGGGGCGGCCCGAAATGTCCAGCGCCACGCGCGTCAGCGTCTCGTCCATCGGCGAATAGACGCTGCCGTAGCGGGTGATGCCGCGCTTGTCGCCCAGCGCCTTGGCAATGGCCTCGCCGATCGCGATCGCCGTGTCCTCGGTCGTGTGATGCTGGTCGACATGCAGGTCTCCGACCGTCTTCACCGTCATGTCGATCAGCGAATGGCGCGAAAGCTGCTCGATCATATGATCGAGGAAGCCGATGCCGGTCGATACTTCATAGACGCCGGTGCCGTCCAGATTGACGACGACGTCGATCGATGTTTCCGCCGTATGGCGATGAATTTCGGCCGTGCGCATGGCTAGGCCCTATAACGCCTGACACGCGCCATGCAATGCGGGACGAAGCCCGCAACGTGGGAGGGATGCTCCCGACAGCCGCTCTTGACCGCCCGGGTCCCGTCGTTAGGAAGTGGACACATGAGCGAAGACCTGCCCGACAGCCTGATTCCCTATGACGAGATCGTGCAGGAGGCCCTGCGCGCGGTCGTCGGCCGGGTGCTGGGCGAGGTAGCGGCGACCGGCGACCTGCCCGGCGCGCATCATTTCTACATCACCTTCAAGACGCAGGCCGCCGGGGTCGACATCCCCCGGCATCTGGTGGAGCGCTTCCCCGACGAGATGACCATCGTGCTCCAGAATAAATTCTGGGACCTCAAGGTCAGCGATCATCATTTCGAGGTCAGCCTGACCTTCAACCAGGTCGGCGCGCATCTGGTCATCCCCTTCGGCGCGATCACCGCCTTCGTCGATCCGGCGGTCAATTTCGCGCTTCAGTTCCAGGTCCAGGGCGACGACGAGGATGTCGGCCCCCATGAAGCGGCTGAGAATGACGCGCCGCAGGTGGTCACCGAGGACGGGTCGAACGTCGTCACGGTGGATTTCGGCAAGAAGAAATAGGGCTGGCATTCGCGGTCCGCCTCCCCACATGGCGGAGGCTCGCTCTCGCGGGCGATTCCCGTCGAAGGAGCCCCTGCCCCATGTCCTCCGCCACGCCCGAAACCCGCACCGAGACTGACAGCATTGGCGCGATAGAGGTTCCCGCCGCCGCTTATTGGGGCGCGCAGACCCAGCGCAGCATTGAGAATTTTCCGTTCGGCGCGACGGAGCGGATGCCGATCGGCATCGTCCATGCCCTTGCTATCGTCAAACAGGCCGCCGCCCGTGTGAACCGCGCCCATGGCCTCGACGCGGGGCTGGCGGATGCGATCGAGGCCGCCGCCGCCGAGGTGATCGAGGGCAGGCATGACGATCAGTTCCCGCTGGTCGTCTGGCAGACCGGCAGCGGCACCCAGTCGAACATGAACGTCAACGAGGTGATAGCGGGCCGGGCCAACGAAGCGCTGTCCGGCGCGCGCGGCGGCAAGGCGCCGGTTCATCCCAACGACCATGTCAATATGGGCCAATCGTCCAACGACAGCTTTCCAACGGCGCTGCATATCGCCGCCGCCCGCGCCGTCACCGACGCCCTTTTCCCCGCGCTCGACCGGCTGCAAGCCGCGCTGGAGGCGAAGGCGCACGCCTGGAACGGCATCGTCAAGATCGGCCGCACTCATTTGCAGGACGCCACGCCGCTGACGCTCGGGCAGGAATTTTCCGGCTATGCGCACCAGATCTACCGCTCGCGCAGGCGGATCGAGCCGGCCGTGATGCACGGCATGACCGCGCTGGCGCAGGGCGGCACGGCGGTCGGCACCGGGCTCAACGCCCCGGCCGGGTTCGACAAGGCGGTGGCGGCGGAGATCGCGGCCCTGACCGGCCTTCCCTTCCGCCCGGCCGACAACAAGTTCGAGGCGCTGGCCTCCAACGATCCACTGGTCCACCTGTCCGGGACGCTCGCCACGCTGGCCGTCGCCCTGACCAAGATCGCCAACGACATCCGCCTGCTGGGCAGTGGTCCCCGCTCCGGCCTCGGCGAACTCGACCTGCCCGCCAATGAGCCCGGAAGCTCGATCATGCCAGGCAAGGTCAATCCCACCCAGTGCGAGATGCTGACGATGGTCGCGGCCCAGGTTATCGGCAACCATCAGGCAGTGACCGTCGGCGGGCTTCAGGGTCATCTGGAACTCAATGTGTTCAAGCCGATGATCGGCGCGGCGGTCCTGCGCTCCATTCACTTGCTGGCCGTCGGCATGGACAGTTTCGCCGAGCGCTGCGTCGAGGGGCTGGAGGCGAATGAGGGCCGCATCGCCGAACTGGTCGACCGATCGCTGATGCTGGTGACGGCGCTGGCGCCCGAGATCGGCTATGACAATGCGGCGGCCATCGCCAAACATGCCCACAAATATGGGCAGACGCTGCGCGAGGCCGGGCTGGCGCTGGGGCTGGTGGATGAGCCGACATTCGACCGGCTGGTGCGGCCTGAAAATATGGTCTGATGCGGATCATCATGGCGGAACCACCGGCCGCGCGATACATTGACGCGGTATGAAGCATAAAGCCCCCGCCGCGCCGCTCGTCACCATCCGCCCGCCGCGCAAGGCGGGCCTTCTGCGAAAGACGGCGCGGATCGGCGCGGCCGTGGTCGCCGCGCGGGTCGCGGCCGCCACCGGCAAAAAGGGAATGGTCGGCCTGCTGGCCGGCGCGGGCGCCAAGCGCGTCATCATGCGCTATCCCGGCGGCGCGCTGTTCGTGACTGGCGCCTATCTGGCCGGCAAGCTTTTGGAGGCGAAGCGGGAGGTGGATCGTAAGAAGACGGTGAAGCTGCTGCCCGATCATAGCGCCACCCCGGAAGCCACCGCCGTGCCAATAGAGGAAGCGACGGCACAGACGGTCCCTGCCGGGCCAGCCGGATAAAGGGCGCTCACGGGCGCGCGACGATAGCGATCCGATCGTCCGGATGCGCGTCAGCCTGCGCCTGCCGCCGGCGTGAACAGCAGCGATAATATATCGATCCCTTCACATCTATTTCGACCCGGACGACATTCTCGCCGGCTTGCCCATGCTATTCCAGGCCGCTTCGCTCCGCTTTCGCCAGGAAGGATAGCGCCGCGCGCGCCGTTTCCGCGATGGCGGCCTCGGCGGCGGCCGCGTCAACGGTCGGGCGATCGAGATAGATGGCCAGAATATATTCCTCCCCCTGCGGCGATCGGACCAGCGCCACATCGTTGAAGGCGGTGCCGCAGCTTCCCGTCTTGCTGCCCGACGTCCAGCCTTCGGGCAGGCCCGCCTTGATCCGCTTGGCCCCGGTCGTGCTGGTGTTCAGCCAGCCGCGCAGCATGTCGGCGCTTTCGGGTTTCAGATCGCGGAACAGAAGCGTGGCCATGAGCCCGGCCATCGCGGCGGGGCTGGTCGTGTCGCGCGGATCGCCTTCGGCATTCTCGTTCAGCGCCGGCTCGTTGCGGTCGAGGCGCGTGACGGTATCGCCATGCGCGCGCAGAAAGCGCGTGAAGCCCTCCGGCCCGCCCACCATGGGCAGCAGCAGGTTGGCGGCGCTATTGTCGCTCACTTCGATCGCGGCGGCGGCGAGTTCGGCCATCGACATCCGGCCGCGCTTCAGATTCTTCTTCACCACCGGCGCATGATCGAGAAGATCGTCCTTGCCGAAGGGGATGCTGCCCTCCAGTCCGAACTTGCCCCCTTCTGCTCCGGCCAAAATCGCCGCGCCCAGCGGCGCCTTGAAGGTCGAGCACATCGCGAACCTGTCGTCGCGGTTGAAGCCGAGCAACAGCTTGCCCGCCCTGTCGACCAGCGCCACGCCCAGACGGCCGCCGGTCTCCGCCTCTATGTCCTTGGGATTGCGGATCGCCTTCATCGTTGATTCGGAGACGAGGTAGCGCGGCGCCTGCGGCATCAGCGACTGGCGGGGGGCGTCGGCGGCGGGCGCGGGCCTATCCGACGCGGACTGATCCTGGGCGGAGGTGGGGCCGGCGGCGAGCATGGCGCCGACAAGCAATAGAGTGACACGAAGCGCGAGGGTCATGCGCCCTGTCTGGCCCAGCCATGCGCCGCTGTCCACTGGCTTGGAACGATGAGGCCGGGCTACATGCCCTGCATATTATAGAACTCGCCGGGCATGCGGACGGTGATCGCCTCAATCCCCTCCTCCAGCAGGATCTGGCAGGAAAGGCGGCTGGTGCGGGTCGCGGCGGCGGCTAGGTCCAGCATATCCTCCTCGGCCTCGCTGGCGCGCGGCAGTTTGGCGAAATCGGCGGCGTCGACGATCACATGGCAGGTCGAACAGGCCATCTGCCCCTCGCACGTCCCCTCCAGCGGCTGGCCGGCGGCCTGCGCCACGTCCAGCAGGACCGCGCCCGCCGGTGCGTCGACCTCCTGCCGCCGCTCTCCGTCCGCGCTGATGAAGGTGACCCGGGTCATGACTGGTGCGACTCCCTGAACAGGCTTAGCCGATCGGCAGCCCCTGCGCGGCCGCCGCATCGTTGATCGCCCTTGTCGCATCCTCCAGTTCGTCCGGCGTGGTATAACGGCCAAAGCCGATCCGCACCGATCCTCGCGCCTGTCTGTCTGACAATCCGATCGCTTGCAAGACATGGCTGGGCCGGCCCGACCCGCTCGCGCAGGCCGAACCCAGCGAGAAGGCGACGGAGCGGCAATCCGACATCAGCCGCGCGGCGTCCAGGCCCTCGCGCCGGATATTGAGATTGCCGTGATAGCGGGCCTCCTCCGCGCCGTTCAGCGTCCAGCCGGCGAACAGGGCGCGCGCCCGCCGCCACAGCGCCTCGACATGGGCGGCGTCCTGCTCGCCGCGATGCGCGAGCAGGTCCGCCGCAACGCCGAAGCCGGCGCAGAGCGCGGGCGACAAGGTGCCCGAACGCAGTCCCCCCTCCTGCCCGCCGCCGTGGATCAACGGCGGCAGCGTCAGGCCGTCGCGCAGCCACAGGGCGCCGATGCCCTTGGGACCGTGCACCTTGTGCGCGCTGATCGCCACCATGTCGGCCCCCTGCGGCAGGGCGACCCGGCCGAACCCCTGCACCGCGTCGCACAGGAACGGCGCGCCAGCCTGTCGCGCCATGTCGGCCAGCAAATCCACCGGCTGGATCACGCCGATCTCGTTGTTGACGAGCATCGCCGCGACCAGCGCGGTCCGCTCGTCGATCGCGCCGCGCGCGGCGTCGAGGTCGACCAGACCCGCCCCGTCCACCGGCAGCAGGACCGGCTCGCAGCCCTCGGCCTCCAGCGCCGCCACGGTGTCGCGCACGGCGGCATGTTCGGTCGCGATGGTGACGATCCTGCGCCGCCCCGCCGCCTTGCCGATCCGGGCCGCGCCCATGATCGCGATATTGAGCGCTTCGGTCGCGCCTGAGGTGAAGATCAGGCGTCCGCCGGCAAGCCCCAGCGCGGCCGCTACCCGATCCCGCGCCACCTCGACCGCCGCCGCCGCCGCGCGTCCGGGGCGGTGCGCGCTGTGCGGGTTGGCGAACTGGTCGCGCAGCAAGGGCAGCATGGCCTCGAACGCTTCCGGCGCGAGCGGCGTCGTCGCCTGATAATCGAGATAGATCATGACATCGCCCGGCCGGCCGTGTGCGGAACCATAGCGGTCCAGACGGAGAGGAAACGGGCGATATCCGCTTCGCTGGTCGACGGACCAAAGCTTACCCGCACCACTTCGCCCGCCCCTTCGTCCGTCCACCCCATCGCGCGCAGCACATGACTGGCCTTCAACGAACCCGACGAGCAGGCGCTTCCGGCCGAGACGGATATGCCCGCAAGGTCGAAGCGGATAAGCTGCGCGCGCGCGGACAGCCCCGGCATCCGGTAGCTGGCGATCGTCGGTATGCGGGGCGCGTCACGAGCCACCACCTGTCCGCCGGCCGCTTCGATCGCGCTGTCCAGCCGCGCGCGGAGCGCCTGCGCCCTGGGCAGCCAGTCGGCCGCCGCTTCCAGCGCCGCCGCCATGGCGAGGATGGCGGGCAGGTTCTCCGTGCCCGCCCGATAGCCCTGCTCCTGCCCGCCGGTCGGCTCCAGCAGCGCGAGGTCGCGGACCAGCAGCGCACCGATGCCGGGCGGACCGCCGAACTTGTGGGCGCTGATCGCGATCATGTCGGCGTCGGGCAGGGGCAGCTTGCCCGCGCTCTGGGCGCAGTCGGCGAACAGGACCGCCTTCTCCTGCCGCAGGCGGTCGAGCGGCTGGATCACGCCGGTCTCGTTATTGACATGCTGGACGGCCAGCAAGCCCGCCCCCTCGCCCGGCCGGACGATCCCGTCGCCATCGACCGGGAGCCGCGGCGCGCCCGGCGTCACGCGCAGCACGGCGTCATGTTCGACCGGAGAGGTGACGATTGGACTCGCTTTCGCGCGTCCCAGCGCCAACGCGATAGCCTCGCTCGCACCGGAGGTGAAGAGGATGGGGCCGGACCAGCCGAGCGAAGCGCCGATCCTTCGGCGCGCCTCCTCCAGCAGAGCGCGCGCCCCTCGTCCATCGGCATGGGGCGAGGAAGGGTTGGCCCATGCGGCCATGCCCTCCGCCATGGCGGCCCTCGCCTCCGGCAGCATCGGCGTGGTCGCGGCATGATCGAGGTAAAGACGGTCGGCGGCGGCCATCGGCGGCGGATCACTCAAATGATTGCGGAAATCGTGTCGGCTTCTATATAGGCCTCCATTCGCCCGCAGCCAGCCAGGATTTGCGGGCCTCAAGCAATATCGCGCCGCTTTCGCGGCCAGAACAATCGCAGGTGCCATGCCCGACGTCATTTTCCCCGGACCCGAAGGACGCCTGGAAGGGCGCTTCAGCCCCCCGCCCCGCCCGCGCGCGCCGGTGGCGATGATCCTGCATCCCCACCCGCAGGGCGGCGGGACGATGAACGACCGCATCACCCAGGCGCTCTACAAGACGTTCGTGAAGCGCGGCTTCGCGGTGCTGCGCTTCAATTTCCGGGGCGTCGGCCGCAGCCAAGGCACGTTCGACAACGGCATCGGCGAACTGAGCGACGCCGCCGCCGCGCTCGACTGGGTCCAGAGCTTCCATCCGGAAGCGCAGACGACCTGGATCGCGGGCTTTTCTTTCGGCGCCTGGATCGGCATGCAGCTTTTGATGCGCCGGCCGGAAGTGCGCGGCTTCATCTCGGTCGCGCCGCCCGCCAATATGTATGATTTCTCCTTCCTCGCGCCCTGCCCCGCCAGCGGCATCATCGTCCAGGGGACGAATGACGAGGTGGTGACCGCCGGCGCGGTCCAGAAGCTGGTCGACAAGCTGCGCACCCAGAAGGGCATCACCATCCATCATGACGAAATCCGGGGCGCGAACCACTTCTTCGAGCATGAGCTGGATCAGCTGATGAAGTCGGTCGACAATTATCTCGACATGCGCCTAAGCCCGGACTCCCCCATTCGTTAGGGCCGATCGACATTCAGCCCAGCGGCACGGTCATGATCGCCACATTGGCGAACATGACCAGCCCCGCTACCAGCATCAGCGCGCCGCGCTTGGCGTCCCGCCGCCGGACGAGCGCATAGACGCCACCGCCGGTCAGCGCGATGCCGGCCAGCATCAATATCGACAGGATCGTTCCGTTCATGGCCCGGTCCATAGGCGGGCAGGTCTGCGGTGGCAATCGGCGGGCGGCGCGCCTAAGAGGCGCGTGACCGAATCACCCGCCGCCAGCGAAGGGGCCGTCCCCATGAAGATTGCCATCGCGTCCGACCATGCCGCCGTCGATCTGAAGGCGGACCTCGTCAATTGGCTGAGCGCCGAGGGGCATGAGGTCGCCGACCTTGGCCCGGAAACGGCCGACCGCGTCGATTATCCCGATTATGGTTACAAGCTTGCGACAGCGATCGCGTCCGGCACGGCGGAGCGCGGGATCGCGCTCTGTGGCTCGGGCATCGGCATTTCGATCGCGGTCAACCGCAATCCCGCCTGCCGCTGCGCGCTGGTCGGCGAGCCGCTGTCGGCCGCGCTCGCCCGCGAGCATAACGACGCCAACGTCCTGGCGCTGGGCGCGCGCCTGACCGGCGTCGACATGGCCAAGGCCTGCGTCACCGCTTTCCTGTCCACATCCTTCGGCGAAGGCCGCCACACCGGCCGCGTCGACAAGCTTTCCAGCCCCGCGCTTTAACAAGGAGCCCTGCCGCCATGAGCACCGCAACCCTGGCCCAGCCCGACCTGTCCGACATCCGCGCCGCGGGCTATTTCACCGACAGCCTCGCGACCACCGATCCGCTGATCGCCGCGGCGATCGGCAGGGAGTTGAAGCGCGAACAGGATCAGATCGAACTGATCGCCTCTGAAAATATCGTCAGCAAGGCGGTTCTGGAGGCGCAGGGTTCGGTCTTCACCAACAAATATGCCGAGGGCTATCCGGGCAAGCGCTATTATCAGGGCTGCGCGCCTTCCGACGAAGTCGAACAGCTCGCCATCGACCGCGCCAAGCAGCTTTTCGGCTGCGGCTTCGCCAACGTCCAGCCCCATTCGGGCGCACAGGCCAATGGCGGCGTCATGCTGGCGCTGGTGAAGCCAGGCGAGACGATCATGGGCCTGTCGCTCGACGCCGGCGGCCACCTGACCCACGGGTCGAAGCCCAGCATGTCGGGCAAATGGTTCAACGCGGTGCAATATGGCGTGCGGGAAGACACGCACCTCGTCGACTATGACGATGTCGAGCGTCAGGCGATCGAATGCAGCCCGAAGCTCATCATCGCGGGCGGCAGCGCCTATCCCCGCCAGATCGACTTTGCCCGCTTCCGCGCCATCGCGGACAAGGTCGGCGCGCTGTTCATGGTCGACATGGCGCATTTCGCCGGGCTGGTCGCCGGCGGCGCGCATCCGACGCCCTTCGGCCACGCCCATGTCGTCACCACGACCACGCACAAGACGCTGCGCGGCCCGCGCGGCGGCATGATCCTGACCGATGACGAGGCGATCGCCAAGAAGATCAACTCGGCCATCTTCCCCGGCCTTCAGGGCGGCCCGTTGATGCATGTCATCGCCGCCAAGGCGGTGGCGTTCGGCGAGGCGCTGCGCCCCGAGTTCAGGACCTATGCCCAGGCGATCGTCGCCAACGCGCAGGCGCTGGCCGCCCGGTTGGAGCAGCGCGGCCTGGCGGTGATTTCCGGCGGCACCGACACGCATCTGGCGCTGATCGACCTGCGCCCCTACGGCATTTCGGGCAAGGACGCCGACGAGGCGCTTGAGCGCAGCTTCATCACCTGCAACAAGAATGGCGTGCCGGGCGATCCCCTTCCCCCGACCAAGACCAGCGGCATCCGCGTCGGATCGCCCGCCGGGACCACGCGCGGCTTCGGCGTCGCCGAGTTCCAGGACATCGGCGACATGATCGCCGATGTCCTTGGCGCGCTGCGCGACAAGGGCGAGGCTGGCGACCCGGCGGTCGAAGCCGGCGTCCGCGCCCGCGTCGGCGCGCTGTGCGCCCGTTTTCCGATCTACCAGGGGTAAGCGGAACTTGCGTTGCCCCTTCTGCACCCACGAGGACAGCCAGGTAAAGGACAGCCGCCCCACCGAGGACGGGGCGGCGATCCGCCGCCGCCGCCAGTGCGAGGCTTGCGGGGCGCGCTTCACGACTTTCGAGCGCATCCAGCTTCGCGAGGTCTGGGTGGTGAAGAGCGAGGGGCGCAAGGAAGCCTTCGACCGGGACAAGCTGGCCCGGTCCATCGGTATCGCCTGCCGCAAGCGCCCGATCGACCCGGCGCGCATCGAAAAGCTGATTTCCGGCATCCAGCGCCAGCTGGAAACCAGCGGCGACGGCGAGGTCGCGGCCCAATCCATCGGCCAGATGGTGATGGAGGGCCTGAAGCGCCTCGACAGCGTCGCCTATATCCGCTTCGCCAGCGTCTATAAGGATTTCACCGAAGCCAGGGATTTCGAGGAGTTCGCCAGCACGGTGCAGGAGGTGGGGCGTGAGTGAGGCGGCCTCTCCCTCCCCTTTCCGAGGGGGAGAGGAAAAGGGGCTGGGCATATCCCCTCCCCCGGTCATCGTCCTGGTCCGTCCGCAACTGGGCGAGAATATCGGCAAGGCCGCGCGGGCCATGCTGAACTTCGGCCTGACCGATCTGCGGCTGGTCGCGCCCCGCGACGGCTGGCCGAACCCGGACGCCGGGCCGTCCGCAGCGGGCGCTGACATTGTGCTGGAGAAGGCGGAGGTGTTCGCCACCGTGGCCGAAGCCATCGCCGACTGTCCCCATGTCTATGCGACCACCGTGCGCAAGCGCGGCGTTACCAAGCCGGTGGTCACGCCCGAACAAGCCGCGCGGGAAATCCATGGCGCGCCGGGCCGCAGCGCCCTCGTCTTCGGGCCGGAACGGTCTGGGCTGGAGACCGAGGATGTCGCGGTCGCCCGCAAGATCCTGACCGTGCCGATCAATCCGGAGTTCGGCTCGCTCAATCTCGCCCAGGCGGTGATATTATGCGCCTATGAATGGTCGAAGCAGGCGGCGTTGGAACAGCCGACCGTCACCGACCTGGGCGAGCCAGCGCCGCAGGAGGAACTGGACGGCATGATCGCGCAGTTGGAAACGATGCTGGAAGGCGCCGGCTATTTCTTTCCGCCCGACCGCGCCACTGCGACCCGGCTGACGCTCCGCAATCTGCTGACGAAGCCGGGCTGGAACCATCTGGAGGTCCGCACGCTGCGCGGCGTGCTGTCGACGCTGGGGCGTCCAAGGGCGCGAGATAGGGCCTGAACTATCCCGAGCCGTTCGGTTCCCAACCTTTCGCTTCTTCCCCCCGCCGTTCGGTTCAAGCTTGTCGAGAGCGCCGCGCTGAGTTCTCGACAAGCTTGAACCGAACGGCGGGGGCGGAGGATTAGGGGTCGTCAGCCGCCCCTTATCCGATCGAACTCGGCCATCTCATACGCGATCGAGGCTTCCACCAGCTGATCCCACAGCGACGCGACCATATCGGCCGGCACGCTCAGTCGCTCGGCCTCCCGCCGCGCATTGGCGATCACCTCGGCCTTGCGCGCTTCGTCACGGACCGCGCCGCGATCGGCCTTGATCCGGGCGGCCGCGCGCATATGGGCGAAGCGCTCCGCCAGCAGGGCGACCAACTGGCGGTCAATCATGTCCACGCCCGCGCGGACCTGTTCCATCGTGCCATAGCTTTCCGGGTTCATGGCGCAGAGGCGTAGCGCCGGCCCGGCCCCCTGTCGAGGGGGTGAGGTCCAGGGTTGACAGGACGCCTCCCCTTCGTCATAGGCGCGCCTTCGCAATTGGCCCCGCACCCCGGTGAAGCGGCGGCCCTGTCCCTGAAATATGGAAAGCAGGCGGCATACCGGGAAAGACGCCGCCTTCGGGCGGCTGACGTTGTCAGCTATTGTAAGGATTATGCATGTCTAAGCGTTCCAGCGCCAAGTATAAACTCGACCGCCGCATGGGCGAGAATATCTGGGGCCGCCCCAAGTCCCCGGTCAACAAGCGCGAATATGGTCCCGGCCAGCACGGTCAGCGCCGCAAGGGCAAGATTTCCGACTACGGCATCCAGCTCAAGGCGAAGCAGAAGCTGAAGGGCTATTATGGCGACGTGACCGAAAAGCAGTTCAAGAAGGCCTATACCGAAGCCGCCCGGATGAAGGGCGACACCGGCCAGAACCTGATCGGCCTGCTGGAGCGCCGCCTGGATGCGCTCGTCTATCGCGCCAAGTTCGCCCCGACCATCTGGTCGGCCCGCCAGCTCGTGTCGCACGGCCACATCTATGTGAACGGCGTCAAGTGCAACATCGCCAGCCGTCTGGTGAAACCGGGCGACGAGATCACGCTGGGCAAGAAGGCGCAGGAAATGGCGCTGGTGATGGAAGCGCAGGGCCTGGCCGAGCGCGACATCCCCGATTATGTCGCTCCGGACGGCGCGGCCAAGGTCACCTATGTCCGCGTGCCCACGCTGGACGAGGTGCCCTATCCGGTGAAGATGGAGCCCAATCTGGTCGTCGAATTCTATTCGCGCTGATCGGTTTCAAACCATCGGACAAAGGGCGGCCCCGCGAGGAGCCGCCCTTTTTCGTTGAGGCGCGGCACGGATCGCGGCGCTCGCGCATTATTACGGGTGGCGGCGCGGCGACGATCCTGTAGAGCGCGGGCCATGCCTTGCCAGCCGGGGAACCAGTTATGACTTTCCGCATGCCCGCCGAATGGGCGCCGCACGATTGGGTGTGGATCGGCTTCCCGACCGACCCGGCCGAATGGCCCGGCGCGTTCGATCAGGCGCGGGCCCAGATCGCGGCGTTCGCGCGCGCCGTCCATGCCGAGGGCCGGGGCGAGGAGGTTCGCCTGGTCGTCGGCAGCGACGCCGACGCGGAAACGGCCCGGACACTGGCCGGCCCTGGTGTTACGATCCTGGTCCAGAAGATCGGCGACGTCTGGCTGCGGGACACCGCGCCGATCGCGGTGCTGGACGCGGCGGGACAGCGCGCCCTGGTCGATTTCGGCTTCAACGGCTGGGGCGGCAAATATCGGATGCCGGGGGACGAGGATATCGGCGCGCGGCTGGCTACCACGACCGGCCTTGCGACCAACAGCCAGAACTGGGTGTTCGAAGGGGGCGCGATCGATACCGACGGCGACGGGCTGTTCGTCACGACCGAGCAATGCCTGCTCAATCCCAATCGCAATCCCGACCTCGATCGCGGCAAGATAGAAACGCTGCTGGCCGGCACGCTCGGCCTGTCCGACATGCTGTGGCTCGGCGACGGGCTGCTGAACGATCATACCGACGGCCATGTCGACAATCTGGCGCGGTTCGTGGCCCCCGGCTTGCTGGCCCTGCCCGAAGCGACTACGCCGGACGATCCCAACGCCGCCGTCTATGCCGACGCCCGCGCCCGCGCCCGGGCGCATGGCCTGGAAATCGCCTCCATCCCCTCCCCCGGCCTGGTGCTGGTGGACGGCGGGGCCATCCCGGCCAGCTATATGAACTTCTATGTCGGCAACGCCGCCGTCGTCGTGCCCGTCTATGGCCGGCCCAACGATCAGGCCGCGCTCGACGCGCTGGCGCCCTTCTTTCCCGGCCGGGCCATTGTCGGACTGCCCAGCGACGCCATATTGTCGGGCGGCGGCAGTTTCCACTGCACCAGCCAGCAGATGCCCAGCCCTCAACCGGACGATAGACGGACATGACAAAGGTTACAGTCGCCGCGCTCCAGCTCGGCTTTTCCGGCGACATGGGCGAGAATATCGCCAAGGTCGCCGATCATGTGAAGAAGGCCGCGATGCGCGGCGCGAAGATCATCCTGCCGCCCGAACTGTTCGAGGGGCCCTATTTCTGCCGCGTCGAGGACGAAGCGCTGTTCGCGACCGCGCAGCCGACGGACACGCATCCCGCCGTGCAGGAAATGCGCAAGCTGGCAAAGGATCTAGGCGTCTATATCCCGGTCAGCTTCTTCGAGCGGGACGGGCATCATCATTATAACAGCCTGGCGATGATCGACGACCTGGGCGAGATCATGGGCGTCTATCGCAAGAGCCATATTCCCGATGGGCCGGGCTATGAGGAGAAATATTATTTTCGCCCCGGCAATTCGGGCTTCAAAGTGTGGGACACGCGATATGGCACCATCGGCGTCGGCATCTGCTGGGACCAATGGTATCCCGAAACCGCGCGGGTCATGGCGCTGATGGGCGCGGAGATGCTTTTCTATCCCACCGCCATCGGCTCCGAACCCTATGACGCCGACCTCGACACCAGCCGCATGTGGCGGCGCGCGATGTTGGGCCATGCGGTCAGCAACTGCATGCCGGTGATCGCCGCCAACCGGATCGGTGACGAGGAGGGCCAGCTTTTCTACGGCCACAGCTTCATCGCCGACGAATGGGGCGATTTCGTAGCGGAGGCGGATGCGAAGGATCATGGCGCGCTGGTCGCGACGCTGGACCTGGAGCGCGCGCGCAAGCACCGGGCGGGCATGGGATTTTTCCGCGACCGCCGCCCCGAACTGTACGGCCGGATTGCCCAGGATATCTGATACGGCCCGTCACGGGGCGCGACGGAGCGGGCAAGTCCGGCTGCCGCATATGAGCGCGGCGAACGAGCATCGCTATATTCTGGCGCTGGGGTCCAACCGTCCCTTGTCGGCGCGTCTAGCCCCGCCGGCGCTTCTACGGGCCGCCGTGGCCGCATTGGCCGAAGCCGGTCAGGTCCTTGCCGTGGCGCCGATCCACGACAGCGCGCCGATCGGTCCGTCGCGGCGCCGCTATGTCAACAGCGCCCTGCTGCTCGCCAGCCCGCTGCCGCCCGACCGGATGCTGGATCAAGTCCAGGCGATTGAGCGGCGCTTCGGCCGCCGCCGCGCGCGCCGCTGGGGTGAAAGGACGCTCGACATCGACATCATTCTCTGGTCGGGCGGGCGCTGGTCCAGCCCCGCCCTCCGGATTCCGCACCCCGCTTACCGTCAACGCCCGTTCGTGCTTGAGCCGCTGGCCGCGATCGTTCCGGCATGGCGCGACCCGATCACCGGCCTGCGCATCGCCCATCTGCGCGCCCGCCTGAAAAAGTCGCGGGACCAGAGCATCGCTGGAGGTTGACCCGACGCCCGGCCCTCTTTAGGGCGGGCGCACGCCGTTGGGGTCCATAGCTCAGTCGGTAGAGCAACTGACTTTTAATCAGTAGGTCGCTGGTTCGAGCCCAGCTGGACTCACCATCACCCCGGACAAGCCGCGATCAGATGCCTTCCGCGAACACGGGATGGCCGGACGCCTCCAGCGCGGCGGTCAGATGCGCGACACAGCCCTCCAGACGATCCCGATCGGTCGACCGCACGACGAAGTTCGCGCCCGTCTTACCCTCGCGGAAAAAGGGGTAGCTGCCGATCTGGCACCCCTCATGGCTCCGTTCGGCCTCCGCCAGTAGGTCGGCGATCTCGCTTTCGGCGACCCAGCAGCCGATCTGGGCGGACAGAAGCGGCTTGCCGCCCTCAAGCGTGCCGGTCAGGCTTTCCAGCATGCCCGCCGTGATATGGGGCACCCCGGCCATGATGAAGATATTGCCGTGGCGGATGCCGGGCGCGCCGGACATGCGATTGTGGATCAGGCTTGATCCCGCCGGCACGCGCGCCATGCGCAGCCGCGCCTCCGTCAACCCGCCACGCGTCGCATAATAGGCCTCCAGCACGGCCCGCGCCTGCGGATGAATCTCTACGTCCACGCCCAGCGCGCCAGCGATCGCGTCGACGGTGATGTCGTCGTGCGTGGGGCCGATCCCGCCGGTGGTGAACAGATAATCGTTGCGCGCGCGCAGCAGGTTTACCGCCTCGCCGATGGCTCGCGCATCGTCGGCCACAACCCGCACTTCCTTCAGGCGGATGCCCTGTATGTTCAGCCAGGACGCGATCTGGGCGATATTGCGATCCTGCGTCCGGCCCGACAAGATCTCGTCGCCGATCACGACCAGCGCGGCGCTCCAGATGCGTTCGGATGCGGGGGCGTTCGTCATGTGCGGAAGGCATAAGGCCATGGGCCGCCCCGGCAAAGCGGATAATGCACCGAGCGTGTGGGGGAGCGATCGGATCGGCCGCCCGCGCCGCGCGGCCACTCCCCCCTCGTTTTTGGTGATCGGCTTTGCTATGTTGGGAACATGACCGATTATATGACCATGACCGCCGACGCGCCCGTCTCACGCTCGCCCGCCATCAAGCTGCATGACGAAAGCGGGTTTGCTGGCATGCGGCGCGCCGGGCGGCTGGCCGCCGAGATATTGGACGCGCTCGTCCCGCACGTCGTTCCCGGCGTCACGACCGGCGAGCTGGACGACATCGTGCGGCGCATGACGCTGGACGGCGGCGGCGTGCCCGCTACGCTGGGCTATCGCGGCTATACCCATAGCTGCTGCATCTCGCTTAACAACGTGATTTGCCACGGCATCCCGGGCGAAAAGACGCTCCGCGAGGGCGACATATTGAACATCGACGTGACGCCGCTGCTGGACGGCTGGCATGGCGACAGCAGCCGCATGTACATCGCGGGCGAAGCGCCGATCAAGGCGAAGCGGCTGGTCGACGTCACCTATGAATGCCTGATGCTAGGGATCGAGCAGGCGAAGCCCGGCAACCATCTGGGCGACATAGGCCATGCCATCCAGCGCCACGCGGAAAAGCATCGCTATGGGGTCGTGCGCGATTTCTGCGGTCATGGCGTAGGTCGCGTGTTTCATGACAGCCCGGAGGTCGTGCATATCGGCCGCCCCGGCACGGGCCCCGAACTGCGGCCCGGCATGTTCTTCACCATCGAACCGATGATCAACATCGGCAAGCCGGGCGTGAAGATGATGGAGGATGGCTGGACGGCGGTCACCCGCGACCGCACCTTGTCCGCCCAGTTCGAACATAGCATCGGCATCACCGAGACGGGTTGCGAGATTTTCACGCTCAGCCCGGCGGGCCTGCACGCGCCGCCGTACGGGCTTTGACGCGGCATGTCCAAGGCTGCTTAAAAATCAGGCAGCGAGACCGGAAATTGCCCTGAATCCGGGCAATATGGACAAATATTGCTGCATCGCCGAAAGCATTCCTAGCGATTCGTCAATTGGCACGGTAATTGATTGCTTGCGGATGCGGCGGGGCCTCGACGGGCCTTAGATCGTCTTCTGGGAGAGCGGGCGGTCGCGGGGATTCCCGCGCTGTCGCGATGCGACTGAGGCATGGGACTGGACGAGATGAAAAAGATCGAAGCGATCATCAAGCCTTTCAAGCTGGACGAGGTGAAGGAGGCGCTTCACGAGGTCGGCGTGTCGGGCATCACCGTGACGGAGGCGAAGGGCTTCGGCCGGCAGAAGGGGCACACCGAACTGTATCGCGGCGCCGAATATGTCGTGGACTTCCTGCCCAAGGTGAAGCTGGAGGTCGTGGTCGACGACGCCCTGGCCGACCGGGTGGTGGAGGCCATCTCCTCGGCCGCGCAGACGGGCAGGATCGGCGACGGCAAGATCTTCATCTCGGCGATCGAGGGCGCGGTGCGCATCCGCACGGGCGAGCGCGACAGCGACGCGATCTGACGACGACATATTTCGCGCCGGTGCGGGCCGGTGGAAAAGGGCAACCACCTAACATCCCCTTGGGGGGAATATCAGAGAAGGGTATCGACGATGGCCAACACGCCAAAAGACATTCTCAAGATGATCGAGGAAAAGGAGATCGAATGGGTCGATGTCCGTTTCACCGACCCCAAGGGAAAGTGGCAGCATCTGACGATGGTGTCGTCGGTCATCGGCGAGGATGAGCTGACCCAGGGCCTGATGTTCGACGGTTCCTCTATCGAGGGGTGGAAGGCCATCAACGAGTCGGACATGATCCTGAAGCCCGATCTGGACGCCGTCTATGTCGATCCGTTCAGCGCCACGCCGATGCTGATCCTCTTCTGCGATATCGTCGAACCCGACACCGGCGAGCTTTACACCCGCGACCCGCGCTCGACCGCCAAGCGCGCCGAGGCCTTCGTCAAGTCGGCCGGTTTCGGCGACACCGTCTATGTCGGGCCGGAAGCCGAGTTCTTCATGTTCGACGACGTCCGCTTCGAAAACGACTATTCGCAAAGCTATTTCAAGATCGACGATATCGAGTTGCCGACCAACACCGGTAAGGAATATGAAGGCGGGAACCTCGGCCATCGTCCGCGCGCCAAGGGCGGCTATTTCCCCGTCGCGCCGGTCGATCCCTGCACCGACATCCGCGCCGAGATGGTCACCACCATGCTGGAGATGGGCCTGCCCTGCGACAAGCATCACCATGAGGTCGCGGCCGCGCAGCATGAGCTGGGCCTGACCTTCGGCACGCTGGTTCAGACCGCCGACCGGATGCAGATCTACAAATATGTCGTCCAGATGGTCGCTCAGGCCTATGGCAAGACCGCGACCTTCATGCCCAAGCCGATCGCGCAGGACAACGGGTCGGGCATGCACACTCATATGTCGATCTGGGACGGCGGCAAGCCGCTGTTCGCGGGCGAAGGCTATGCCGGCCTGTCGGACATGTGCCTCTACTTCATCGGCGGCGTCATCAAGCACGCCAAGGCGCTGAACGCCTTCACCAACCCGACCACCAACAGCTACAAGCGTCTGGTGCCGGGCTTCGAGGCACCGGTGCTGCTCGCCTATTCGGCGCGCAACCGCTCGGCCTCCTGCCGCATCCCCTATGGCGCTGGCGCCAAGGCGAAGCGCGTGGAGTTCCGCTTCCCCGACGCGATGGCCAACCCCTATCTCTGCTATTCGGCGCTGCTGATGGCGGGCCTGGACGGCATCGAGAACAAGCTCCATCCCGGCGGCGCGATGGACAAGAATCTCTACGACCTGCCGCCCGAGGAACTGAGCCAGGTGCCCACCGTATGCGGTTCGCTTCGCGAGGCGCTGAACAGCCTGGAGGCCGATCACGACTTCCTGCTGAAGGGCGACGTGTTCACGAAGGACCAGATCGAAGCCTATATCGAGCTGAAGTGGCCGGAAGTCTATCGCTGGGAAATGGCCCCCTCGCCGGTCGAATTCGACATGTATTACAGCGCCTGATCCTTTCACAGGCGACTGGAGGGAGGCCCGACCGCGCAAGCGGCCGGGCCTTTTTCCTTGCACCGGCTGTCGAGGCGCTATCATGAGCCGCTCGCCTGTCGCGAGGCGAGCGCCGCCGGATGCGAACCGGAGAGTGGCACGCGCTAAATCAGAAACACAGCCGTTCGGTTCGAGTAGCCTTCGAGCTTGTCGAGAAGGCGTATCGAGAATTTGAACGAGCGCTGATTTCTCGGCTTCGGTGTGCTTAAAGCTCGAGTTCTAACGTCGGACCTAATGGCGGTCTGGGATCGCCGCGCCGAACAGCAGCGCCGGATCGCCGGGCGCGGACAGGGCGATCTCGCCGCCCGCGTCCATCACCAACGTCCGCACCATCCAGGCTGCGGCCGTGCGGGAGGCCAGGCCTTCCGGCGGCAGGCTGCCGGCCAGCGCGGCGCGCAGCTCAGGGTCCAGCACGACCTTCGGTCCTTCGCCGCGCACGACGATCTCCGTCAATCCCTCGCGCCGCTCGGCGCCGATGTCGAGCTGCCCGCCACGCACCAGCGCATCGCCGGCGATCAGGGCGAGGTTGAGCAATATCTTGATCGGCAGCTTGCCGAGCATGTCCTCCGCCACCATCCAGCCGATCTTCACCCGTCCGCTGGTGGAGAACATGCCCTCGATCGCCACCCGCGCCTCGTGCGTCGGCACCGCGTCGCCGAAGCCGCCCGCCGATCCGAAGGCGAGACGGAAATATTTGAGCTTGTTGGCCGATGTCCTGGCGCTGTCGCCCAGCAGCTCCAGGCAGCGCTGCCGCATCTCCGGGTCGGTCTCGTCCGCCATCAACTCCAACCCGTTGTTGAGCGCGCCCACGGGGCTGAGCAGATCATGGCACAGGCGCGAGCAGAGCAGGCTGGCGAACTCTATGCTGTCACAGGTCGGGGCGGGGCTGGTCATGAATAAGGCTGCCTGGCTGTTGCACGATATCGGACGATTATGACGGCGGGGCCGCGCACTTCTGGCTAATGGGGCGGCCCGGCATATGATGCAAGTCCGTCGATCATGCGTCCGCCTCCGAAAAGCAAAGTTCCACCTCGTCGAACACGACTCCGCCGTCCCCCGCGCCCGCCCGCCAGAGCCGAGCGGCCCCGCCCGCTACGATCAGCCATAATGAACCGTCCGGCGCGGCGCAGGCCGCGTCCGTCGCCGACGGGATGGCGACGCCCGAGGGGTGGGAATGATAATGGCCCAGCACCCGCGCACCGCCCCGGCGCGCCTCCCGGTGGGCGCGAAGCAAGACCTGCGGATCCAGCTCGAAATGGCGAGCCGGGTCCGCCGCCACATTGGCTGCGGGCAGGATCGCCTCGATATGGTGGTCCCGTCCCATCAGCAGCCCGCATATCTCCACCGTTCGGCCAGCGGCTTCGGCCACGATTTGTTCCAGCAACGACCTTGAAATCCGCACGTCCATTCCTACATGCTACGCAATGGTCGCGGGGGTTACCACTATCGAAACGATGATCGGGCCGGCGCAGGCTGGCCTGAGGCTGGACCGCGCCCTCGCCGAACTCTGCCCGGATCTCTCGCGCGAGCGGCTGAAGGCGCTGATCCTGACGGGACAGGTGATCGCGCGGACGACCGGCCGGCCGGTCAGCCCTTCGCTGAAGGTCGCGGAGGGGGACGGCTATGCCATCACCCTGCCCCCGCCCGCCCCGCTGGAAACAGCGGCGCAGGACATCCCGTTGACGATCGTCCATGAGGACGCGCATCTGATCGTGATCGACAAGCCCGCGGGCATGGTCGTTCATCCGGCGGCGGGCAATGAGGACGGCACGCTGGTCAACGCCCTGCTCCACCATTGCGCCGGGCAGCTTTCGGGCATCGGCGGCGTGGCGCGTCCGGGGATCGTCCACCGGATCGACAAGGATACGTCGGGGCTGCTGGTCGTCGCAAAGTCCGACATCGCGCATGAAGGGCTGGCGCGCCAGTTCAAGGATCATTCGATCGCCCGTCTCTACGCCGCGATCGCCTACGGCCATCCCGCGCCGCCGTCCGGCACGGTCGATAGCTGGATTGGACGATCCGACGCCGATCGAAAGAAGATGGCGGTTCATCGGGAAGGGCGCGGCAAACATGCGGTCACCCATTATCGCACCATCCGGCGCCTGCATGGCGCGGCATTGGTGGAATGCCGCTTGGAAACAGGGCGCACCCATCAGGTTCGCGTGCACATGGCCCATATCGGACACCCCTTGATCGGCGATCCGGTTTACGGTAGAGACAGGAAAGGTTTCAAATCAATACTGGAAACATTGGGTTTCGATCGACAGGCATTGCACGCCAAAACGCTGGGGTTCATACATCCCGTGACAAGCGTGGCTTTATCGTTCGAAAGCCCGATTCCGGCCGACATGCAGGAACTGTTAAGCCGGCTTGACGTATAAGGTTCGACAAGTTTGCTGCGGTGCAGGACGCCAATATCGGGTCCCACCGCGCATGATGAGGGAAGGAATTGTGACATGGCCGACAAGAGCAATGTCCCCGCGGTGCCGGCGCTGGGCGGTGATGCCAGCCTGAACCGCTATCTATCGGAAATCCGGAAATTTCCGATTCTCGCGCCCGAGCAGGAATATATGCTGGCGAAGCGCTATGCCGAGCATCAGGACCCTGAGGCGGCGGCGCAGCTCGTGACGTCGCATCTGCGCCTGGTGGCGAAGATCGCCATGGGCTATCGCGGCTATGGCCTGCCGGTCAGCGAGCTGATCTCCGAAGGCAATATCGGGCTGATGCAGGGCGTGAAGAAGTTCGAGCCCGAGCGCGGCTTCCGTCTGGCGACCTACGCCATGTGGTGGATTCGCGCCTCGATCCAGGAGTTCATCCTGCGCTCGTGGAGCCTGGTGAAGATGGGCACGACCGCCTCGCAGAAGAAGCTGTTCTTCAACCTGCGTCGAATGAAGAACAATATCGAGGCGTTCGAGGATGGCGACCTTCGCCCCGAGGATGTCACCCATATCGCGACCAAGCTGGGCGTGTCGGAAGACGATGTCGTCAGCATGAACCGGCGCATGGCGATGGGCGGCGACACGTCGCTGAACGTGCCGATGCGCGAAGATGGCGAGGGTCAGTGGCAGGACTGGTTGCAGGACAATGACCCGTTGCAGGACGAGCGGGTGGCCGACGCCCAGGAAAAGGACCTGCGCCACGCGATGCTGATGGAGGCGATGAGCGACCTCAACGATCGCGAGAAGCATATCCTAGCCGAGCGGCGGCTGGCCGAAGAACCCAAGACGCTGGAGGATCTGAGCCAGGTCTATGGCGTCTCGCGCGAACGTGTGCGCCAGATCGAGGTGCGGGCCTTCGAAAAGCTGCAAAAGGCGATGATGCGCATCGCCGGTGATCGGCTGGGCTCGCTGGCGCGCCTGTCACCTGCCTGACACGTTCTCCATATCTATCCCAAGCGGAGGCCCCGGAGCGAAAGTTCCGGGGCCTTTTTCTTGGCGGCTGATGGAGAGCGGACAGGACGCGTCGCACCACATGCTTGTCGGCTTACGCGATGCTTGTCGCTGCGGATGCATCTTTCACCCACTACAGTTTTGATGGCTCCGGCTCATGCCTCGATCGCGCGCATGGCTAACGATCGGCTGCACGGGCCGAACAGTCGCACCTGCTATCATGGGAGAGCGGCCGGCGAGACGCGCCACCTTCGTCGCAGGCAAGAGAGTTCCTTCATCCGCTATCTGACTGGCGATGGAAATATGCGGAAGATGATTGCGCCCAAGGCCGGCCCGGCATGGCGCACAGGACGCTGGCGACGCACTAGGATTGATCGACATTCGCTGCCGGCGGCTTGCAACGGCGATTGTCCGCACTTCCGGTGCTCACCTATTTACCCTGAAACGAGGCATGTGACTTGTTTCAAGGTTCGCGTAAAATCACCATTTTAGCCCCGCTGGCCATCGGCTCGGCACGCCATCATCTGAATGCCGCCCAGTTCTAGGCTCCGTCCTGTTCAGATTGAGCCCCCGATTGAACCAGGACAGACTTTAGGCCATCCTTTCACGACCAGCCCCGTCAGTTTTGGCGACCGGATCACCCCAAGGCTATGCCTCACCGGCTCACATGCCGTCAGGCCGTCAACGCGGTGCGAGTCGCGGCCAGCAGCCGGTCCGAAAGCGCCTCATCATCGACGGCCCGCGCCAGCATCATCGCTCCGACCATCTGCGCCACGGCGGCGAGCGCCGCGTCCCGTTCGACGCCACCGGCGGCCGCATAGGCGTCGACCAGCCCGTCTAGCCCTTCGCGCAGCGCCACCGCCATCCCGCCCCCGCGCCGCGCCGCCTCGGCCCCAAGCGAGACAAGCGCGCAGCCAGTTTCGGGGGCGTCCCGGTTGCGGGCGCTCAGATAGTCCCGGACGATGGCTTTGGCGCCATCCGCGCCTCCGGCCTCCTCGGCGATACTACGCCAGCGCGCGACGCTGCCCTCCAGCGCCAGGGCGCACGCTTCCGCCGCCAGGGCATCCTTGGAGGGAAACTGGTTATAGAAGCCGCCATGGGTCATGCCTCCCGCCCGCATGACCTCTCCGATCGCCACGCCCTCCACCCCGCGAGCACGGAAAAGGCGGGATGCCGCCTCGACCACCGCCTCGCGGTTGCGCCGTGCCTGTTCGCGGCTGACCTTCATATCCATCTGCTCCTGACTGGCCCTTGACCCGTTATATGATAGTCATCATAAATATCAAACCGGGGGCGAAGGGATGCAGATGACGCTATCGAACAGGCTGGCCGACCGCATGGCGCGGACCCGCCGCCACTATGGCTGGACCGTCGCGGCCGTCACCTTCCTCACCATGCTGGTGGTCGCCGGCGCGGTCGGCGCGCCGGGCGTCTTCATCGTGCCGCTTCAGCGGGAATATGGCTGGAACGCCGCCGACATCTCCAGCGCGCTCGCCATCCGCTTCCTGCTTTTCGGCGGCATGGGGCCGTTCGCCGCCGCCTTCATGAACCGATTCGGCGTCCGGCGGATGATGCTGGTATCCCTTGGCATCATCATGGGCGGGCTGCTGCTTTCGCTCGGCATGTCGCGGCTGTGGCAGCTTTTCCTGCTCTGGGGCGTGGTCATCGGCCTTGGCACCGGCATGACCGCCATGGTGCTGGGCGCGACCGTCGCGACGCGGTGGTTCTCCGAACGGCGGGGCTTGGTGATGGGCCTGCTTTCGGCGAGCACGGCGACCGGCCAGCTCGCCTTTCTGCCCCTGCTCGCGGGGATGACCGAGGCGCTGGGGTGGCGGGCGGCGATCATGCTGATCTGCGGCGCCATCGCACTGGCGGCGGTCGCCGTGCTGCTGCTGATGCGCGACCGGCCCGCCGATCTGGGCCTGCCGCCCTATGGCGAAACGGAGGTGCAGCCCGCCCCTCCCCAACCCGCCGGTCTTGGCCCGTTGCTGATGACGCCGCTGATCGTGCTGCGGGACGCGGCGCGGGTGCCCAGTTTCTGGATTCTCTTCTTTTCCTTCTTCATCTGCGGGGCCAGCACGAACGGGCTGATCCAGACCCATTTTATCGCCATGTGCGGCGACTACGGGCTGGCGGCGGTCGGCGCCGCGTCGATGCTGGCGATGATGGGGCTGTTCGACTTCGCAGGCACGCTGGGGTCGGGCTGGCTGTCGGACCGCTTCGACAATCGCTGGCTGCTCTTCTGGTATTACGGGCTTCGCGGCCTGTCGCTGCTCTATTTGCCCTATAGCGATTTCTCGCTCTACAGCCTGTCGATCTTCGCGGTCTTCTATGGGCTCGATTGGGTGGCGACGGTGCCGCCGACCGTCAAGCTGACGGCGCAGCGCTTCGGCGCCGAGCGGACGAACATCGTCTTCGGCTGGATATTCGCCGGCCACCAGTTGGGCGCGGCCAGCGCCGCGATCGGCGGCGGGCTGTCGCGAACGCTATGGCAGACCTATATGCCCGCCTTCATCGTCGCGGGCCTGTTGTGCCTGATAGGCGCGGCGATGGTGCTGGCGATCGGCCGGGGCGGCAAGCGGCCGGAACTGGTCCCCGCCTGACACGAAGCCGGGGTGACGGCGCAACGGAGCCGCGTTAGGCTGGGCGGATGACAGCAAAGCCCGCCGCCCCCGCCCGCCGATCGTCCCCCTGGCTTCTCTGGCCGGTCCGCATCCTGCTGGGCTTCGTGGCGCTGTCGCTCTTCCTCGTCACTCTCTATCGCTTCGTTCCGCCGCCGGTGACGATGACGATGCTGATGGACGACAATGGGATCACCAAGGACTGGATGCCGCTGTCCCGGATGGACCCGGACATGGCCCGGGCGGCGATCGCAGGGGAAGATTCCCGCTTTTGCGCCCATCATGGCTTCGACGCCGTCGCCATCGCCCAGGCGCTGCGCCACAATGCCAGCGGCGGGCGCATCCGGGGCGGATCGACCATCAGCCAGCAGACCGCGAAGAATGTCTTTCTGTTCCAGGGCGGCGGCCTCATTCGCAAGGGGTTCGAGGCCTGGTTCACCCTGTTGATCGAGGCGATCTGGACCAAGCAAAGGATCATGGAAGTCTATCTGAATGTCGCGGAAACCGGGATCGGCACCTATGGCGCCAATGCCGGAGCGATGCGCTATTTCCATCACGACGCCAGCCGGCTGACCAGGGCGGAAGCGGCAAGGATCGCGGCCGTGCTGCCCCTGCCCAAGAAACGCGCGGCCGTCACCCCGCGCGGCTTCACCCGGCGCTACGGCAATAGCATTGCCGCGCGGATCGGCTTGGTGCAGCGCGAGGGGCTGGATAGCTGTTTGCGGGAGTGAGGGCCACGCGATAGGCCGTTGAAATGCCGTTGCTCTCTCTCTTTCTCTTTCTTGAATCACGCCGGCCATAGGAACGAAAAAGGGGCGCGGATCACTCCGCGCCCCCTCCCCTTTTGCTTGGGTCAGCCCGCTATCAGAAGCCGACGTGGATCGAACCCGAAACCGCGCGGGGCGAACCCAACTGGACGAAGTTGGGGTTGCCGTAAACGCCGGTGGCGACAGTGTAGGACTGGTTGAGACCACCGCCAAAGCCGCCGACATAGAATTTGTCGAACAGGTTGCTGACGTTGAGCTGCACCCAGACATTTTCGGCACCGAGCTTCTCAAGCGAGAAGCGCGCGTCAAGATCAACGAGCGTATAGGCCGGAGCCGCCGCGCTATAGATCTGCACCGGCGTCAAAGCCGCCGCCGTATTCCGGTAGGTCGCCTGGTTGGTGTCATAGACATAGCGCTTGCCGGTGCGCTTGGCCTGGATGCCGATGGTCAACCCCTCGAAATTGACCTCGCCGCGAGCGCCCAGCATGTAAACCGGCGCGCCGCTTTCGCGCTTGCCGGCGGTGGGCGCGAACAGCGCTTGTCCGACGGCCGTGCAACCCGGCGCCGTCGCGGTGGGGCACACGCCGATCTGGATGTCATCCTGAATCTTCGACTTCAGGTAGGAACCGAAGACATAGAGGTTGAAATATTCGACCGGCTGGAACGACACGCTGCCGTCGATGCCATATTTCTCGACATCACCCAGGTTACGATAGACGCTGGCGTTCAGTTCCGGGTCGAACGACGACGCAAGACGGTTTTTGTAGGAGGTGTACCAGAGCGAAGCCTGCACCTGGAGCTTGTTGGTGGTGTAGCGCGCACCCAGGTCAAAGCTGTCGCTGGTTTCCGGCTGCGGCTCCGCGCCTTCAGTGCCTTCCGCGAAGAAGAAGCTGTTGTAGAGAGGATCGGTGCCGGGCACCTGAAGGCCCTTCGAATAGTTCCAGAACACGCTCGCATCGGGCGTGATCTTGAAGTTCAGGCCAACGCTCGGCAGGATCTAGTCATATTTGACGGTGCGCTTCTGCGGCGCGGCCCAAGTAGGGTTCAGCGCCTGGACGTTGCCCGGGATGGTCGCACCGGTGCCGAAACATTCAACGAAGCCCGAGGCGCTGCTGGTGAAGCAGTTGTTGGTCAGGCGACGGGTGAAGAAGGGCGCGCGAACGCCCGCCTGCACCGTCAGCATCTCGTCGAAGAACTTGCCGACATATTCGCCCGACACCTGATGCAGGATGGCGTAGGACAGACGGTCACGCTTCTGGAGCGCGCTGCCATTCGCGGCGAGCTGCGGATCATCCACGGGGAACACATCGACCGTGCGGCCCGAGGGGCTCAGCAGGCCGACTTCGCCGGTCTGGCGATGACGGCCATGATCGAAGGTGTAGGCGATACGGACGCGGTTATCGTCGTCGATGTCGTAGCGCAGCGAACTGATGACCGCGAAGCGATCGGTCGTCGTCTGACTGGGCGACAGTACGTTGACGGTGTCGAGAATATCGCCATCGCCGTTGATGTCGCGGCCGAAATAGGCGCTGCCGCCGAAGAAGCCGGGCTGGCAGAAAACATTGGCGCCCGTAGTTACGGTCGTGCAGTTGGCCGCACCGCCGCTGGGGTTGATGTCGCGCGCGGCTTCGATGCCCGAAACCGTGCCGCCGCCGTTCGCCTTCACATATTGATAGCTGGGATCGATCGTCAGCGTCAGCTTGTCGGTCAGCGTGAAGCGCGAGTTGATGCGGATGTTGCCGGTGTTCGACGGGTTGAAGCGATAGTCGAACAGCGTGCCGCAGGTGCCGGCGGCCTGAGCGGTGCCGCTCACGCCGACCGGCATGGTGCAGGGCGCGATATCGTAGAAGCGCTCGTCCCTGTTGAGCGGATAGCGGTTGCCCGAGGCCGAACCCACGACGCGGCCCTGGTCGGTGTCGACGCGCAGCGGCAGCGAGCCGAAGAAGTTGCTGCGGTTGGCGTTCCAGTGACCCGCGACGGAGATGAAGTCGCCATTGTCGCCGATCGGCTGGTAGATCTTCGCATTATACTGCTGCTTGTCGATCTCGCCGAAATTATTGTAGACATTGTCGTTGCGCGTGGTGCTGGCGGAGAACCAGGCCTTGGTGCCCCAGGGCGTGAACACGCCGGTCTGCACCAGCCCGAACAGACGGAAGAAATTATATTCGCCGCCGGCGCCGACCATCGTCACGCCGAAATCGTCCGAGGGGGTGATCGAGCGGTAGTTGACCGTGCCGCCCGAAGCAGCCGCCGTGGGGCTGTCGACGTCGGTCGAGCCCAGGTTGACGTTGATTTCCTCGATCAGTTCGGGGTCGAGCTGCTGGTTGGAATAGATGGCGTAGTTGCCGGTGTCGTTCAGCGGCATGCCGTCGAAGGTCAGCGACACGCGATCCGGGCCGAAACCACGGATGTTCAACTGGCCGCCCGACGAACCATAGGGATCGTTATTCTGGAAGCTGACGCCGGGAATCAGGTTGATCGCGTTCAGGATGGTGTTGCCCGAACCCTGCTTGGCGATGATTTCCTGGGTCAGAACGCCCTTGGCCTTGGTCGTTTCAGGCAGGACGATGCCCGCCACGCCGTTGCTGGCGCGCGCGCCGGTGACGACGATCTCATTTTCGAAATCTATCGAGCCGGTCGACTGGGCCAGCGCCGTGCCCGGAATGGCCAGCGCGATCGCGGCGGCGCCGCACAGATAAAATTGCTTCATTATAGACCCATCCCTCTTGATGGAGTTTCGGCGCCGAGCGCCCTCCATTGATATGCTCATCCGAGCTGGCCCCGCCTCTGGGGGCCGCTGGCGACCGCCCTGTGATGCTCTGATTGCATTTATGTTACAATGCACCCAGGATAGCGTCACGCTAGCGTAACATATGGAGCTTGGACGGTAGAAAAGGCAGAGCGGGAGAGATCAACATACTGTTATTACTCTGGAATTACACAATCCTCCGCCCACGCCTCTGCTATGGCAAATATGCCACAATGCCGGATAAATTTGTGCGGCGCGGCAAAAGGCATGAAAAAGGCCGGCGGTTCCCGCCGGCCTTTTACGATTTGCTCATTAGGGAAGCCGCTCAGGCGGCGTCGCCGGCCTTGCGCTTGTCGGATTCGCTGAACACCCGGATCGGCTCCTTCGTGCCAGCGACGACATCCTTGTCGACCACGACCTCGCCCACACCCTGCATCGAGGGTAGGTCGAACATCGTGTCGAGCAGGATCGATTCCAGGATCGACCGCAGCCCGCGCGCGCCGGTCTTGCGCTCGATCGCCTTGCGCGCGATCGCGGTCAGGGCATCGTCGGTGAAGCTCAGCTCCACATTCTCCATGTCGAACAGCTTGCCATATTGCTTGACCAGCGCGTTCTTGGGCTCGACCAGGATCTTGACCAGCGCGGCCACGTCCAGATCCTCCAGCGTCGCGATGACCGGCAGGCGGCCGACGAATTCGGGGATCAGGCCGAATTTCAGCAGATCCTCGGGCTCGCTCTGGCGCAGCAGTTCGCCGGTCTTGCGCTCCTCGGGCGCGGCGACATAGGCGCCGAAACCGATCGACTTGGCTTCCAGACGGTCGCCGATGATCTTTTCAAGGCCAGCGAACGCGCCGCCGCAGATGAACAGGATGTTGGTCGTGTCGACCTGAAGGAACTCCTGCTGCGGATGCTTGCGCCCGCCCTGCGGCGGAACGCTCGCGGTCGTGCCTTCCATCAGCTTCAAGAGCGCCTGCTGCACCCCCTCGCCCGACACGTCGCGAGTGATCGACGGATTTTCCGCCTTGCGGCTGATCTTGTCGATCTCGTCGATATAGACGATGCCGCGCTGGGCCTTCTCGACATTATAGTCGGACGCCTGGAGCAGCTTGAGGATGATATTCTCGACATCCTCGCCGACATAGCCGGCCTCGGTCAGCGTGGTCGCGTCTGCCATGGTGAAAGGCACGTCGAACGTCTTGGCGAGCGTCTGCGCCAGCAGCGTCTTGCCGCAGCCGGTAGGCCCCACGAGCAGGATGTTCGACTTAGCCAGTTCGACCTCGCCCGGCTTGGAGCCATGGTTGAGGCGCTTGTAATGATTGTGGACCGCGACCGACAGGACGCGCTTCGCCCGGCTCTGGCCGATCACATAATCGTCCAGAACGTCGCAAATTTCCTGCGGGGTCGGCACGCCGCCATCCTTCTTGCCGACGAGACCACCCTTGGTCTCCTCGCGGATGATGTCGTTGCACAGTTCCACGCATTCATCGCAGATGAAGACGGTCGGCCCCGCGATCAGCTTGCGCACCTCATGCTGCGACTTGCCGCAGAACGAGCAGTAGAGCGTGCTTTTGGAATCGGAGCCCGTAAGCTTAGTCATTCGCCATTCTTCCTTCCCGGCCACCGGCGGAATGCCGGACAAGGCGTGGGATAATCTGGTCCAGGCTCATCCTAGACCGTGGCGCGCCCGTTTCACAAGAGGCGAAAAGGACGCGCCGGGGGTATACCATATCAGCCTTCGCTATTTTCCGGGAGAGCGGGACGCTGATCGAACACTTCGTCGACAAGGCCGAACGCCTTGGCCTCTTCCGCTTCCAGGAAGGTGTCGCGGTCCATTGCTCGCTCGATTTCCTCCAGCGGCTTGCCGGTATATTTGGCGTAGAGGCTGTTCAGCCGCTGGCGGATTCGCAGGATTTCCTTGGCCTGGATCTCGATGTCGGACGCCATGCCCTGCGCGCCGCCGGACGGCTGATGGATCATGATGCGGGCATTGGACAGGGCGATGCGCTTGCCCGGTTCGCCGGCCGCCAGCAGGAAGCTGCCCATCGACGCCGCTTGGCCGATGCACACGGTGCCGACCTGGGGGCGAATATATTTCATCGTGTCGTGGATCGCCATGCCCGACGTCACCACGCCGCCCGGCGAGTTGATATACATCCAGATGTCCTTCTTCGGATTTTCCGATTCGAGGAACAGAAGCTGGGCGACGATCAGCGAGGCCATATGATCCTCGACCTGACCGGTGATGAAGATGATCCGTTCGCGCAGCAGCCGCGAGTAGATGTCGAAGCTGCGCTCGCCACGGTTGGACTGTTCGATGACGATGGGGACCAGCGCCGCCATCGGATCATGCATGATATTGGTCATTTTGCTCTTTCAGTCAGGTGCTTTTGCCCGTCCCCTACATCGGCATGTTGCCGATATTGTTCAAGAGGGCCGATAGCATGGAAGGGATCAGGCCCCGATGCCATAGTCCGAGGGCGCGCGGAAGGCGAGATAGGCGAGGCGGCGCACCTCCCGCCGGCCGCGCACGACCGTATCGAGGATGAGGCCGCACATGCCGCTGAGCGTCGCGAGGATCATCAGGCCCGTGACCAGGATCGCGGTGGGAAACCGCGGCACCAGGCCCGTCTGCATATAGGTGACGATGAGGGGCGCGGCCAGAACCAGCCCCGCGAGCGCGAGGATCGCGGCGAAGGCGCCGAAGAAGAGCACCGGCCGCTCGATCCGATAGAGGGTGACGATCGTGCGCAGGATGCGCCAGCCGTCGCGCCAGGTGCTGAGCTTGCTGACCGATCCCTCGGGCCGGGCGGCATAGGCGGTGACGACCTCCGCCACCGGCATCGCGAGTTCGAGCGCGTGGACGCTGATCTCGGTCTCTATCTCGAACCCGGCCGACAGCACGGGAAAGCTCTTGACGAAGCGGCGGGAAAAAACGCGATAGCCCGAGAGGATGTCGGTGAAGCTGCGGCCGAACAATTGCTTCAAAAGCCCGGTCAGCACCGCGTTGCCCAGCCGATGGCCGCGCCGATAGGCGGCCTCCACCTCGTCCCTGCGGCAGCCCACCACCATGTCGAGATTATCGGCCAGCATGGCCGCGACCATCGCGGGCGCGGCCGCCGCCTCATAGGTCGCGTCGCCATCGGCCATGATATAGATGTCGGCGTCGACGTCGGCGAACATGCGGCGCACGACATGACCCTTGCCCTGCTGGGCCACGCGGCGGACGATCGCGCCCGCCCCGGCCGCAAGGTCGCGGCTGGCGTCGCTGCTATTATTGTCGAAGACGTAGATCAGGGCGTCGGGAAGCGCCCGGCGGAACCCCTCGATCGTCTGAACGATCGCGCCCGCCTCATTATAGCAGGGCAGGACCACCGCGATGCGCGGTCCCGCGACCGCCTGCTGCGCCTCGATGCCCGGATATTCCTTCATTCCCGCCGCCTTTTCGCCGCGCCTCGCCGCGCGGTCTGCCGTCGACGCCCCTTGTGCCCCGACTTGTTTAACATTTCGTCCGCGCCTGCCCCAGCCGCCGCATCTATGCCGCATCCTCCATAAAGCGAAACGCCCGGCTTCGCGAGGAGGCCGGGCGCTATGCTATCCAGGACAGGGCCGATTACTCGGCCTTGGCGGCGGGCTTTTTGGGCGCCGCCTTCTTCTTGGGCTTGTCCTCTGCCACGGCGGTTTCGGCCGAAGCGGTTTCGGCGGGGGCTTCCTCTTTCTTGGCGGGAGCCTTCTTCGCCGGCTTCTTGGCGGGCGCTTCCTCGGCCGGCACGGCCTCGGCCTGCGCTTCTTCGGCGGGCGCCTCATCGCTCACATCATCGGCAGCCTTCGCCTTCTTGGGCGCGGCCTTCTTCGCCTTCGGCTTATGGTCGTGTTCGTGATCGTGGTCATGGCCGCAGTCCGGGCCATGGACGTGCGGCTTCAACTCACCCTCTTCGCCGGCCTCGATCGCCGCCTCCAATTCCTCGCGGGTCACGACCTTGTCGGTGACCTCCGCCTTCTCGAACAGATAGTCGACGACCTTGTCCTCATAGAGCGGCGCGCGAAGCTGCGCGGCGGCCATCGGGTCCTGGCGGACATATTGGACAAAGCGCTCGCGATCCTGCGGGCCATATTGCTGCGCGGCCTGCATGATCAGGCGGTTCATCTCCTGATCGGAAACGGTGACGCCATTCGCCTGACCGATTTCGGACAGCAGCAGGCCCAGGCGGACGCGGCGCACGGCGATGGCGCGATAATCTTCCTTTTCCGCTTCCATCTCGGCAAGGGCCGCTTCGGGATCTTCCTCATGGCCCGCCTCATGCTGAAGCTGCGCCCATATCTGGTTGAACTCAGCCTCCACCATGCTGGGCGGCACCTCGAAATCATGGGTGGCGGCAAGCTGGTCGAGCAGCTTGCGCTTCATATAGGTGCGGGTGAGGCCGTTATGCTCCTGCTCGATCTGCCCCTTGAGCAGCTCCTTGAGCTGGTCGATGCCTTCGAGGCCAAGGGACTTGGCGAACTCGTCGTCGATCTTGGGCTTGTCGCTGTCGAGGATCGACTTGACGGTGATGTCGAAGGTCGCGGCCTTGCCCGCCAGATTCTCCGCGCCATAGTCTTCGGGGAAGGTGACGTTCAGCACCTTTTCGTCGCCGGTCTTAACACCGACGAGCTGCTCCTCGAAACCGGGGATCAGACTGCCCGAACCGATCTTGACCTTCATGTCCTCGCCGGTGCCGCCGTCGAAGGGAACGCCGTCGACCTTGCCCACGAAGTCGATGACGACGGTATCGCCATCCTTCGCCTCGTGGCCCTCCTCAAAGGCTTCGTAGGCGTTCTGCTGGCCGGCGATGCGGGCCGCGGCCTCCTCGACCTGGGCGTCGCTCACCTCGGCGGTCAGCCGTTCCAGCTTCAGCCCTTCGATGCTGGGCGCGGCGACATCGGGCAGCACCTCCAGCGCGACCTTGATCTCGGCGTCCTGGCCGAATTCGAAGCCCTCGTCCAGCTCGACCGAGGGCTGCATCGCGGGACGCAGCTTTTGGTCGGCGATCAGCTTCTGGATGCTGTCCTGAATCGAATTGTTGAGCGCATCGCGTTGCAGCGACTCGCCGTGCATCTTCTTCACGAGGTTGGCGGGCACCTTGCCGGGGCGGAAGCCGGGCATCTTGATCTGCGGCGCGATCGCGGCCACTTCCTTCTCGACGCGGGCGTCGATGTCCTTCGACGTGATGGTTACGGTGTAGGCGCGCTTCAGGCCCTCGTTCAACGTCTCGACAGTCTGCATCTCTTCTCTCAAACGCCTTTATATAGGAAATCCGGGTGGCTTCCCTGATGGGACGCGGCCTCAAGCGCAACTGGTGCGGGCGAAGGGACTCGAACCCCCACATCTTGCGATACCAGAACCTAAATCTGGCGCGTCTACCAGTTTCGCCACGCCCGCATCGGTCGCCGGTCGGCGCGGCATAGAGAAAAGCGCCGGGCGAGGCAAGAGATTGTGGATAAGTCGGCGGAACCGGCCGGACGGCTGGCGCGTAGCCCCCTTTGAATAAGGAGACGCGCCATGGCGACCCAGCCGGACATAGCCCCCGATCCCGCCCCAGATGGCATCCCGGCGCCCGATACGATCGAGCCCCAGTCCCCGCCCGAAGCGCCGCCGCCGATCGGCCCGGGGGAGACGCCGGTGCAGGAGCCGCCGGAAATCAGCCCGCAAGCCCCGGATTACGACCAGCCTGACAGTTCTCCATCGGAAATCCCCGAAATATAGGAGGCGCGGGCCGGGCGACCGCTGGTTGTTGCAAGATATCCACAGCTTTCCGTACGAAAGCTGCGTCCTGTCGGTCTCACGCGAAAATATGCGTCCCTGGCCGCTAGACAGTCCCCTGAATCCATGATTGAAATATGTAACAGAAAAGAAATCGAAGTGACGCGGGAGAGGCACGGCTGACAAGAGACGGGGGTCGCACGTGCATAAGGTTCGCGCCAAGCTAGAATGGTTCAAAATGGTCATATTGCCGCAGGAGGCCGCGCTTCGCGGACGCCTCCGGCGCATCCTGCCTTCGACCCATGAGCTTGAGGATATGGTGGCGGAGGTTCTGACCCGCGCCTATGCCACGGAAAACTGGGAGAATGTGACCACCGGCCGCGCCTATTTGTTCACCATCGCGCGCAATCTGGTTATCGACACCGCCCGCCGCAACAAAGTCGTCAGTTTCGAGACAATCGCCGACCTGGAACTGCTTCAGGGCGAGCATAATGTCGAAGCCCAGCTTCATGCCCGCGAGGCGTTGCGCCAGGTCCAGACCATCGTCGATTCGCTTCCGGTGCAATGCCGCCGGGTCTTCATCCTTCGCCGCGTGCATGAAAAATCAATGCTTGAAATAGCGGAGGAAATGTCGCTGTCCGTTTCTACGGTTGAAAAACATCTGGCCAAAGCGATCGGCATAGTTATGCGGGCCTGGGCGGAACGTGAGGAAACGGACTTCGAACGTGCAGGCGTCGGGACCAAGTTCAAGCTACGCGGACCGGGACGCGATCGAAGCGGAAGCCGCGCGCCTGCTGGCCCGGCTTAACAGCGACCCAAGCCCCGAAGACGAATCACTGATCTGCGCGTGGGTGGAGGCCGATCCGCGCCACGCTGTGGCCTTCGGGCGAGCCGAACTGGCGTGGGAAGCGGCCGAACGGCTGAAATCGGGCGCCGTCGACATCGTCCTGCCGCCGCCCGAAACGATCGTCAGCGAAGAAGAACAGCGGCGCATTTCCCGCAACATCATGATCGCGGCCGGCATCGCCATATTGCTGTTCATCGTCGCCGCCGTGGTGACGGTTCGGACCTTCAACGGCGTCGATCGCTACGAGACCGCCGTGGGCGAGATGCGGGACATCGCGCTGGCGGACGGATCGGTCCTCCATCTGAACAGCGACAGCCAGGCCGAGGTGCGCTTCACCGACAATGGCCGCAAGGTGCGGATCGTGAAGGGCGAGGCGTCGTTCGACGTGGCGCATGACGCCGCGCGCCCCTTCGATGTGGAGGTGCGATCCGCCGTGATCCGGGCAGTCGGCACGGCCTTCAACGTTCGGATGCGGACGGCGCTGGTCGAACTCACCGTCACGCATGGCAGCGTGCAGGTGCGCTGCGGGCGGGGCGGCCTTAGCAAAGTGGGCGCGGGCAGCGGCGCGGTGATCCAGCCGCGCGCGGTCGCCCTCACGCGCCTGGGACCGCAACTGGTGGGCCAGCGCACCGCCTGGCGCGAGCAGATGGTCGAGTTGAACGGCGAGACGGTCGAGCAGGCTGCAACCGAGTTCAACCGCTACCGCAGGGCCCCGATCCTGATCGGCGATACCCGCGTGTCCGCGCTTCGCCTGGGGGGCAGCTTCCGCACCACCGACAGCCAGGAGTTCCTCTCCGCCCTGCAACTGAGCCTGCCCGTCCGCGTCGTGAAGGGCGAGGACGGATCGGTGATGCTGCTCTACAGGGATTGAGGCCGACCCGTCAGACCAGCAATTCCGCTACTATTTCCGGCACCAGAATGCTGGCGGGCCCAAGCCTGCTTTCATTGAAATAGATGCTGCCTGCCGACGGGTCGAGATTGAGTTCCAGCGTCCGCGCGCCCGTATGGGCGGCCGTCTGCACGAAACCGGCGGCCGGATAGACCGCGCCCGATGTCCCGATCGACAGGAACAGGTCGGCGCGGCGCAGCGCCGCGTCGATCCTGTCCATATGATAGGGCATCTCGCCGAAAAAGACGATGTCCGGCCGCAACGCGCCCTTGCCGCATCCATCGCAGCGGCTGCCGGGCGGCAGCGGCGCTTCCCAGGAAACGGCCTTGCCGCAGGCCGCGCACAGCGCCGATTTCAACTCGCCATGCATATGGATCAGGCGCGTCGCCCCTGCCCGTTCATGCAGATCGTCGACATTCTGCGTAACGATCAGCAATTCGCCCGGCCAGGCGCGGTCGAGCGCCGCCAGCGCCTGGTGCGCCGCGTTCGGCGCCACCTCCGCCAGCCTGGCGCGACGCTCGTCATAGAAGCGGTGGACCAGCACGGCGTCGCGTGCGAGCGCTTCGGGCGTACAGACATCCTCGACCCGGTGCCCTTCCCACAGGCCGTCCGGGCCGCGAAAGGTAGCCAAGCCGCTTTCGGCGGATATGCCCGCGCCGGTCAGGATGACGATGTTGCGGATGTCGGCGTCCATGCGCGCATGGGTGCCATCCGCATCACGGGATGACAAGTCCGCTCCGCTCTGGCATCGGCGGGAAAGACGGACAGCGATTGGGCGGCAAATGATTTCACTCGGTATCTTCGGGGCGGCGGGTCGGATGGGACGCGCCATAGCGCTGGCGGCGGCCGAGGCGGGGCTGGCCGTTGCGGGCGGCACCGACTCCGCGCCCGACGGCGGCGAGATCGCGCCCGGCGTGCGGATCGGCCGCGATCCCCTGGCCGTCGCGGAAGCGAGCGACGTGCTGATAGATTTTTCAGTTCCCGGCGCGCTTTCCGCGCATCTCGACGCCTGCATCGCCGCCCGCAAGCCGCTGGTCGTCGGCACCACCGGACTTGAAGCCGTCCATCATGCCCTGATCGACGAGGCCGCGCTGCTGATCCCCGTCCTCCAGACCGGCAACACCTCGCTCGGCGTCAACCTGCTCGCCGCGCTGGTCGAACAGGCGGCGGCGCGGCTGGGCGACGATTGGGACATAGAGATTGTCGAGATGCATCACCGGCACAAGGTGGACGCGCCCTCCGGCACCGCGCTGCTGCTCGGCGAAGCGGCAGCGCGCGGACGCGGGATCGCGCTTGCCGACCATAGCGAGCGCGGGCGCGACGGCATCACCGGCGCGAGGAGCCGGGGCGCGATCGGCTTCGCCGCGCTTCGGGGGGGATCGGTGGCGGGGGACCATCAGGTGATATTGGCGGCCGAAGGCGAGCGGATCGAAATCGGGCATCGGGCGGAGAACCGCTCCATCTTCGCGCGCGGCGCGGTGCGGGCAGCCCTCTGGCTGACCAATCAGCCGGCGGGACGTTATGACATGACGGGCGTGCTGGGCCTGTAGCCGATCATGAACATGGGCGATCAATGAACAGGGCGCAGATGTTCGATTTCTTCAGCCGCCTGGCCGAAGACAATCCGGCGCCCCGTACCGAGCTGGAATATGGCAACGACTATCAGTTGCTGGTCGCCGTCGTGCTGTCCGCCCAATCCACCGACGTCGGCGTCAACAAGGCGACCCACGCGCTGTTCCGCGACGTGGAGACGCCGGCGCAGATGGTGGCGCTCGGCGAGGAGGGGTTGAAGGCGCATATCAAGACGATCGGCCTGTTCAACGCCAAGGCCAAGAATGTGATCGCCCTGTCGGAGATATTGGTGCGCGATCATGGCGGGCAGGTGCCACGGGATCGCGACATGCTGACCACCCTGCCCGGCGTCGGCCGCAAGACCGCCAATGTCGTGATGAACACCGCCTTCGGCGCGGAGACCTTCGCCGTCGATACCCATATCTTCCGCGTCGGCAACCGCACCGGCCTTGCTCCGGGCAAGACCGTGATAGAGGTCGAGCAAAAGCTGGAAAATCGGGTGCCGCAGCCCTTCCGGCGGGACGCCCACCATTGGCTGATCCTGCACGGCCGCTATGTGTGCAAGGCGCGGCGGCCCGAATGCTGGCGCTGCATTGTCGCCGACCTGTGCCGGTTCGAGCCGAAGACCCCCGCGCCGGCCGCCAGTATGGCAAAACCCGCCTGACCGTTCCGGCGGGGTTAAGCCGACCGGGTTCATGAACGACCTACGGAACCGACTCCCTCATACCGTCATTTCCATAGGATAATGTCTCAGGAGAGGCCTCATGATCGCCCTGCCCAGTCCCCGTTTTCTTGCCGCCGCAATGGTGGCCACGCTCGGCTTCGGATTATCGCCCTCGGCCGGGTCGGCGGCCAAGCCAAAACAGCCCGATCCCTATGTCGCCTCGGGCAAGCCCGCCGACTGCATCCCCATCCGCTCGATCCGGTCCACCAACGTGCGTGACGACAGGACGATCGACTTCGTCGTCAACGGCAATAAGATCTATCGCAACACCCTGCCCAACAGCTGTCCCAGCCTGGGGTTCGAGCGGCGCTTTTCCTACCGCACCTCCCTCTCCCAGCTTTGCTCGGTCGATATCATCACCGTCCTCTACTCCAGCCCCAATCTGCAACCGGGCGCCAGTTGCGGTCTCGGCAAGTTCCAGCCGATGACCAAGGCGGCGAAATAGCGCCTCGCTTTTCCGGCAAAGCGCGATTTTGCCGCTGGCGCGCGGCATCGCCCTTTGCTAAGCGGCCTCCTCCACTGCGCACCCGTAGCTCAGCTGGATAGAGCGCTGCCCTCCGAAGGCAGAGGCCACAGGTTCGAATCCTGTCGGGTGCACCAGCTGCCTTCATCCCCCGAACATCGCTGTCGGTTTGTGGCTTCGCAATCACCAAGGCCGCACCATCACCCGGCATGCTCCGGACGGTCGCATGTGGCGCGGGGAGGGATTCTGTCCTAGACGCCGGGCCATGCTACGCCTGTCCGAAATCAAGCTGCCCCTCGATCATCCCCCCGAGGCGTTGAAGGACGCGATCCTTGACCGCCTGGGCATCGCTCCCGACGATCTTCTGTCCTTCGCCATCGCCCGGCGCGCCAACGACGCGCGGCGCAAGTCCGCCATCCTGCTCGTCTATTCGGTCGATGTGGAGGTGCGGGACGAAGCCGATATTCTGGCGCGGCTGGGCGACGGCCCGCATATTTGTCCGACGCCCGATACCGCCTATCGGTTCGTGGCGCGCGCGCCCGACGCTATGCCCTGCCCGCGCCCGGTCGTCATCGGCGCCGGCCCCTGCGGGCTGTTCGCCGGGCTGATCCTGGCGCAGATGGGGTTCCGCCCGATCATCGTCGATCGCGGCAAGGTCGTGCGCGAGCGGACCAAGGACACATGGGGCCTGTGGCGCCGGTCGGTGCTCGATCCCGAATCCAACGTGCAGTTCGGGGAGGGCGGCGCGGGCACCTTCTCCGACGGAAAGCTGTGGAGCCAGATCAAGGACCCGCGTCATCTGGGCCGCAAGGTGCTGACCGAGTTCGTCGCGGCGGGCGCTCCGCCGGAAATCCTGACCGAAGCCCACCCGCATATCGGCACTTTCCGCCTGGTCACCATGGTCGAATCGATGCGCCGGACGATAGAGGCGCTGGGCGGCGAATATCGCTGGCGGCACCGGGTCGAGGATTTCGACATCGCAGTCGCATCCGACGGCACGCGGTCGCTGCGCGGCCTGCATTTCCAGACCGGCGACTATCTGGAGGCGACCCATGTCGTGCTGGCCATCGGCCATAGCGCGCGCGGCACCTTTGATACGCTGCTCGATCGCGGCGTGCATATGGAGGCCAAGCCTTTTTCGATCGGGGTGCGGATCGAACATCCGCAAAGCTGGATCGACCGCGCGCGCTTCGGCCCCTGCGCCGGGCATCCCGACCTGGGCGCGGCCGCATACACATTATCGCACCATTGCGCCGACGACCGCACCGTCTACAGCTTCTGCATGTGTCCCGGCGGCCGTGTGGTCGCCGCCACGTCGGAGGAAGGGCGCGTCGTCACCAACGGCATGAGCCAATATAGCCGCGCCGAGTTCAACGCCAATTCAGGGCTGGTGGTGGGCATAGACCCGCGGCGCGACTATCCGGGTCACCCGCTGGCCGGCGTCGCGCTGCAACGCGCGCTCGAGGAAGCGGCATTTCACGCGGGCGGGGCGAATTACGACGCGCCGGGCCAGCGCGTCGGCGATTTCCTCGCTGGCCGGGCGTCGACCGGCTTCGGCAAAGTGCAGCCTTCTTATAAGCCCGGCGTCCGGCCCGCCGACCTGGCCGACATCCTGCCCGCCTTCGCCATCGCCGCCCTTCGCGAAGCGCTGCCGGTCTTCGGCCGCCAGATCGCCAATTACGACCATCCCGACGCCGTGATGACGGGGGTGGAGACTCGCACATCCTCCCCGGTGCGGATCTGGCGCGGCCAGGACTTCCACAGCGTCAACACGCGCGGCCTGTTTCCGGCGGGCGAGGGAGTCGGCTATGCCGGGGGCATATTGTCGGCGGCCATCGACGGCATCAAGGTCGCCGAAGCCGTCGCGCGCAGCCTGCTCGGCTAAGCTTATCTAAGGCCGCCGCCCATCGCGCGATAAAGCTCGACCATGTTGGTCGCCCGCACCAGCCGGGTGGCGAGCAGGCTCTGTTCCGCCGCATAGAGCGCACGCTGCGCGTCCAGCGTGGTCAGGAACGGATCGACCCCGGCCCTGAACCGGGCGTCCGACAGGCGAAGCGCGACGCGCGACGCTGCCGCGAGCGAGATTTGCGCCGCCAACTGCTCCTCCATCGTGCGGCGCCGCGCGAGCGCGTCGGCGACCTCGCGGAAGCCGGTCTGCACGCTCTTCTCATATGTGGCGAGCATCGCGTCGTAGGTCGCCCGGGCGTAACGCAGATTGCCGGCATTGCGGCCGAAGTCGAAGATCGGCAGCGTCGCGGACGGAGCGACGGACCAGCTTTCGCTGCCCGATGTGAACAGGTTGGAAAGGCCCAGGCTCAACGTGCCGAAGGCGGCCGTCAGCGAGATGTTCGGAAAGAAGGCCGCCCGCGCCGCGCCGATATTGGCGTTGGCGCCGCGCAACTGATGCTCGGCCGCCGCTATGTCCGGGCGGCGCAGCAGCACCTCGGAAGCGATATTGGCGGGTAGGTTCTCGATTGTCGGACTGACATCCGGCATGGCGGCGGGAAGGTCCTGGGCGGGCAGGCTCTTGCCGGCCAGCAGGTTCAGCGCATTCTGGTCCTGCGCCACCAGCGTCATCGCCTCGGCAATGTCCGAGCGCGCCTGATCGTAGCTGGTCTGCGCCTGCCGCACCTCCAGCTCGGATGCGATCCCCTTGGCGAAGCGCGCGCGGTTCAGCTCCAGCGTCTGCCCGAACGTCTTTTCCAGATCGCGGGCGATCCGCAGCCGCTCCTGATCGGCCGCCATCGTCATCCAGGCGGTGGCGACCTCCGCAATCAGCGCGGTCTGGGCGGCGTTACGCGTCTCGATGCTGGCGAAATATTGCTCCTGCGCGGCTCTGCTGAGGTTGCGCACCCGGCCGAACAAGTCGATCTCCCAGGCGGAGATGCCGACCTGCGCCTGGTAGATGTCGGTTCGGCCCGATGCGCCGGCCCCGGCGCCGCCGCCGGCCCCGACCTGCCCGATGGGGGACTTCTGATAGGTGGCGCCACCGCTGGCCGCGACCGTGGGCAGCAGGTCCGCGCGCTGGACGCGATATTGCGCCCGCGCCTGTTCGACATTGGCGAGCGCGATCCGCAGATCGCGATTATTGGCGAGCGCGGTCTCGATCACCCGCGACAGGCGCGCATCGATGAAAAAATCACGCCAGGCCGTATCGGCCGGAACGACCGCCGGTTGCCCGGCTGCGTCCGCCGCATAGGCCGGGCCAGTGGGACTGGCCGCCGGGACGGGCAGTTCGGGCCGGACATATTTGGGCGCCATGTCGCACGCGGCGAGCGACAGGGCCAGCGCCAGGATGCCGGCGGTGCGGGTGGAAATCATCATGGTCAACCTTCCTGCGGCAGCGCGCCCGGCGCGGCCTGGTCATCGGCGCGCCGGCCTGCATGGCCATGTTCACGGAACAGCCGCTTCACCACGGTGAAGAATACGGGGACGAAGAAGATCGCCAGCACCGTCGCCGACAACATGCCGCCGACCACCGCCCAGCCGATCGCGTTCTGGCCGCCGGCGCCCGCCCCCGTCGCGACGGCCAGCGGCAGCACGCCGAAGATGAAGGCGAAGCTGGTCATCAGGATCGGCCGCAGACGCAGCTTCGCCGCCTCCAGCGCGGCCTGCGGCGCGGGCATCCCCTCGCGCATCTTCTCCTCGGCGAACTCCACGATCAGGATCGCGTTCTTCGCGGACACGCCGATCGTGGTGATCAGGCCCACCTGCAGATAGATGTCGTTATTGAGACCGACCAGCATCGCCGCCACCACCGCGCCCAATACGCCGAGCGGCACGACCAGCATGACCGCGATCGGCACCGACCAGCTTTCATAGAGCGCCGCGAGGCACAGGAACACGATCAGCATCGACAGGGCGTAGAGCGCGGGCGCCTGCCCGCCCGACTGGCTTTCCTCATAGGAGATGCCGGTCCATTCGAACCCCACGCCCGCGGGCAGCTTGGCGGCATGTTCCTCCATCGCCGCCATCGCCGCGCCCGTGCTCAGGCCAGGCCCCGGCGATCCCATGATCTCAAACGAAGGCACGCCGTTATAGCGCTCCAGCCGCGCGGGGCCATAACCCCACTCGGTCGTGGAAAAGGAGGACAGCGGCGCCATCGTGCCCGTGGAACCGCGCACATGCAGGTTGCCGATGGCGTCGGGCGTCGCGCGGAACGGAGCATCGGCCTGGACATAGACTCGCTTGACGCGGTCGCGGTCGATAAAGTCGTTGACGTAGGAACCGGCCAGCGCGGTGCTGATCGTATCGTTGATGTCGGCCTGCGACACGCCCAGCGCGCCGGCGGCTTCCTTGTCCACGTCCAGCTTGAGTTGCGGGGAGTCCTCCAGCCCGTTGGGACGGACCTGCATCAGCCGCTGGTCGCCCATCGCCGCGCCCAACAGCTGGTTGCGCGCCGCGAGAAGCCTGTCATGGCCCAGATTACCCATGTCCTTCAACTGGAAGTCAAAGCCGCTGGCGTTGCCCAGTTCCTGAACCGATGGCGGCACGAAGGCGATGGCCATGCCCGCGCGGATTTTCTGGAACGCGCCATTGGCCCGCCCGGTGACCGCCTCCACGCCATTTTCCGCGCCCTTGCGATCGGCCCAATCCTTCATTCGGACGAAGGCTATGCCGACATTCTGCCCGGTGCCCACGAAACCGAAACCGCCGACGGTGAAGACATGGGCCACATTGGCCTTTTCATCGACCAGATAATGATCGCGGACCTTGGCCAGCGTGCGCTGCGTTTCCGCCAGCGTCGAACCAGCCGGCAGCGACACCTGGTTGATGATGATGCCGGTATCCTCGGGCGGCAGAAAACCGGCGGGCAGGCGGATGAAGACGATCGCCATGGCTGCGACGATCGCAGCATAGACCAGCATCGTCCGCGCCCAGCGATGCTCGATCGTCTGGACTCCCTTGCCGAACCTGTCGACGCCCTTGTCGAACGTGCGGTTGAACCAGCCGAAAAAGCCTTTCTTCTCGCCATGATCCTTGGCCGGTTTCAGGATCGTCGCGCACAGGGCCGGCGTAAGGATCAACGCCACCAGCACCGAGAGCACCATGGAAGAGACGATGGTGATCGAAAACTGACGGAAAATGACGCCCGTCGATCCGGAGAAAAAGGCCATGGGCAGGAACACCGCCGACAGCACCAGACCGATGCCGATCAGCGCGCCGCTGATCTCGTCCATAGACTTTTTCGCGGCTTCCTTCGGATCGAGCCCCTCCTCCTGGATCAGCCGCTCGACATTTTCGACGACGACGATGGCGTCGTCGACCAGCAGGCCGATCGCCAGCACCATGCCGAACAAGGTTAGCGTGTTGATGGTGAAGCCCGCGACGCTGAGCACCGCCAGCGATCCCAGCAGCACCACCGGCACCGCAATCGTGGGGATCAGGGTCGCCCGCCAGTTCTGAAGGAAGATGAACATGACCACGAAGACCAGCAGGATGGCCTCCACCAGCGTATGGATCACCTGCTCGACGGAGAGGCGCACATAGGTGGAATTATCGACCGGAAAATCATATTTCACATAGGCCGGGAATGTAGGGGACAGTTCGTTGATCTGCTTCTTCACGGCCGTCACGGTGTCGAGCGCGTTCGCGCCCGGCGCGAGCCTGATAGCCAGCCCGGTGCCGGGATGCCCGTCAAAGCGCACCTCGAAACTTTCATTCTCCGCGCCCATCTCCACGCGCGCGACGTCGGAGAGGCGGACGATCGACCCGTTGCTGTTGTTGCGCAACATGATGTTGCGGAACTCTTCGGCGGTGCGCAGACGCGATTGCGAGGTGATCGTGGCGTTTAGCGCCTGCTTGTCGGACGAGGGCAAACCACCGACCTGACCCGACGATATCTGCGCGTTCTGCGCCCGAATCGCCGCCTTCACGTCGCCCGTGGTGATGTTGAGATTGGCCATCTTGAACGGGTCGAGCCAGATGCGCATCGCATATTGCGATCCGAAGATCTGCGTGTCGCCGACCCCGGTCACGCGGCTGATCGGGTCGGCGATGCTGGACGAGACGAAGTCGCCCAGATCGGTCTTATCGTGAACGCCGTCATCGGCATAGAAGGCGATGACCATCAGGAAGCTGGCCGCCGACTTGTTCACGCGGAGCCCCTGCTGCTGCACTTCCTGCGGCAGCAGCGGGGTGGCCTGCGCCAGCTTGTTCTGAACCTGGACCTGCGCGGTATCCGGATTGGTACCCTGTTCGAACGTCAGGGTGATCGTCAGATTACCGGCGGAATCGCTGGTTGAGGCAAAATAGGTGAGGTTGTCGATGCCCTTGAGCTGCTGCTCGATGATCTGGGTCGTCGTGCTTTCCAGCGTCTGGGCGTTGGCGCCGGGATAGGTGGTGGCGATCGTCACCTTGGGCGGCGCGATCTGCGGAAATTGGGCGACCGGCAGCGAGCGGATGGCCAGCAGCCCCGCGAGCATGATGACGATCGCAATCACCCATGCGAAGATGGGCCGGTCGATGAAATAGCGGGCCATGGGATCAGCTCCCCGCCGCCGGAGCCGTCACCTGCTGCGGAGCGGCGGGCTTGACCACTGCGCCGGGGCGAAGGTTGACCAGCCCCTCGACAATCAGCCTGTCGCCGGGCTTCAAGCCCTTGGTCACGATCCATTTGTCGCCGATCGCCCGGTCCGTCTCCACCGTGCGCATTTCGACCTTGTTGCCCGCGCCCACGACCATCGCCGTCGCGCGGCCGCGCGGATCGCGGGTGATGCCCTGTTGCGGCGCCAATATGGCCTGCTCCCGCTTGCCCTCGGCCAGCGTCGCCCGCACATACATGCCCGGCAGCAGCAGCCCGTCGGGATTGGGGAAGGTCGCGCGCAAAGTCACCGCGCCGGAGGTCGGATCGACCGACACTTCGGAAAATTGCAGCCGCCCCTCGATTGGATAGGTCTTGCCGTTGGGCAGCAGCAACCGCACGCGCGCGCCGTCCGCCTGCTCTACCCCGCCGCTGCGCAGCGCTTCGCGAAGGTTCAATATCTGCGCGGCCGACTGGGTCAGGTCGACATAGACCATGTTGGTCTGCTGGATCGTCGCCAGCGCGTCGGGCTGCCCCGCCTGCACCAGCGCGCCAGGCGTGTAGAGGGAGCGGCCGATCCTGCCCGAGATCGGCGCGCGGATGCGCGTGAAGCCCTGACTGACCTGCGCGGCTTGCACCGCGGCGCGCTGCGCTGCAACATCGGCGCGCGCCGACGCGGCGGAGGCTATCGCATTGTCCGCCTCCTGCCGGCTGACCGCATTGACGGCGACCAGATCCCGGTAGCGCTGTGCCTGTAGCGCGGTCGCATTGATCGACGCCTGGGCCCTTGCCAGATTGCCCTGCGCCTGCGCCAGGGCGGCCCGATAGGGGGCGTCCTCGATCTCATACAGCACCTGTCCGGCCCGGACATAAGCGCCTTCCGTAAACAGCCGGCGACGGATAACGCCGCTGATCTGCGGCCGCACTTCGGACAGTTCTGCGGCGGCGACTCGGCCTGGAAGCTCGTTCAGCAGCGCCGCTGACTCCAGCTTCATCGTCACCACGCCCACGGTCGGCGGGGGCGGCGCCGGCTGCTCCTTCTCTCCGCAGGCGGCCAACGCCAGCGATGAGGCACAAAGCAGCATGCCGAGGCGGCTGAACGATTGCATAGAGGGGGTTCCCTTTTCCCACGGCAGGCGCATAGACCGGAATGAATGTTCATTCCGCTTGCCGGGCAGGTAGGATTGTGCGACACCAAGTTCAAGAACAAAAAGGGAGCGGATGGAAAAAATGGGTGCGGTGCAGCATGAATTAGGAAGCCGGGATCGCATCCTGCTTGCGGCCCGTTCGTCGTTCGCCGGCCAGGGATTCCACCAGACGCCGATGGCCGAGCTGGCGCAGGCGGCGCAGGTTTCGGTGGGGCAGATATATCGCCTGTTCAAGGACAAGGAAGACATCATCGCCGCCATCGTCGCGGCGGACGCCGATGAACGAGTCGCCGAGATTTCCCTGCTGTGCGAGCGCGCCAAGAGAGGCGAACTCAGTATTGAGCGCACTTTCGAGTTGATGGCGCTGACCGTCATCGACACCGAGGAAGAGGCCCTGTCCTTCGACATATTGGCGGAAGCCTTCCGTAATCCTGCTGTCGGCGAGACGATTACCGCGATGTGCGTGCGCTACCGCGCCGTCCTACGCGAATGCGCATGCATCGCCAACCCCGGCCTGTCGGACAAGGCGATCGACGCGGCGGAGGAGGTGATCATGGCCTGCATGTTCGGCCTTGGCCATCGCAGCCTTTCCATGCCCAAGCTCAGCTCGCCGGAAGCCGCGCAATGGGCGGCCAGACTGATCATGGCGAGCCTGCGGACGGTCGAGGCCGGGCAGCAGGCCCCCGCCGCGCATTAAGCCATCAAGGGCCGCAGTTCCACGAGCGGCTCCCGGCGGCGCTACTGTCTATTTCGCCGCCACGCCCTCGGGCAGCACCACCGCCGACCAGCTCTTGCCCGGCACCATATATTTTTTCGCCAGCGCCTGCACGTCCGCGGGCGTCACGCTCAGCATATCGTCGCCCATCGTCCGTGTCGCCTGAATATAGCGGGGGTCCTGCGCCGCGCCCTCCGTCTGGCTCATCCAGAAGGCGGGGCCGGTGCTGGCTCGCGCTAGCAATTGCCGCATCGGCGCCACCGCCCGCTGCAACTCGTCGTCGCTGATCGGCGTCGCCGCTAGGTCAGCGGCCGTCTGCTTCACCAGGCCGAAAAAATAATCGACCTTCTCCGGCTTCACCTGGCTCGTCACCAATATGTAGCCGCCGCTGTCGAAGGAGAAGGGCCAGTTGTTCTGGACGCTGGGCGAATAGGCCGCGCCCTCCGTGGAGCGCAGCTTGTCGAACAGCCTGTCGTTGAAGATCTGAGTCAATATTTCCAGCTGCCGGGCTTCCCGCAAGGCGGCGAAACCGCCCGATGTGGGCCATGCAAGCACCGCCGCCGCCTGCTCCCGGTCGCCCTTGTGCCGCAGCACGACCGGCTTTTCGACCGGAGCGGGGAAGCGCATCACGCGGTTGGCGGCAGGCACGGGCCTGTCGGGGCGCGGCGGCAAAGCGCCCAGGGTCGCGGCCACCGCCGCGATGGCGTCATCGGCATTGACCTGCCCGAACACCTGCACCTCGATCGGGCCGGAGGCGAGCAGCGGCTCCCATGTGGCGCGGAAGGCCTGCGGCGTCAGCGCGTCGATCTCCGCGCGCGACGGCGTGCGATAACGCACGTCCTTGCCATGGAGCAGCCAGCCCAGATCGCGACCGAGCACCGCGTCGGGGGAGCGTGACATCGCGTCGTAGGCGAGCGCCGCGCCAGCCTTCACCCGCGCGATCGGCGCAGGGTCCCATCCAGGCTGGGCGAGCTTGGCCGCGAACAGCCTTAGCTGGTCCTTATAGTCGGCCGGCCGCGTCACCGCCGCCATCTCGAACGCGTCGTCGTCGATCGAGAAGTCGAACCCCATGCGGCGTCCGTTCGTCAGGTCGTCCAGCTCGCGCTGGCCGAGCTTGCCGATCCCGCTCGCCATCAGGGCATAGCCGGCCGCCCATCCCAAAGCGGGCTTCGTTGGAGAAAAATCCTGCTGGCCATGACCGAAACGGACGTTGATCCGCACCTTTTCCGGCTCCGCGTCGGTAGCGAACAGTGTCATTTTGACGCCGTTTGAGAAGGTCACGCTCTCCATGCCGAGCAGGCCCAGCGGCGTGCGCGACACCAGCTTGCCCGGGGGCCCGAGCTTGGGCAGGTCGGCCATCGTCACCGCGCCTTCGGAAAGGCGCGCATTCCGGGCGGCCGCGACCGGCGCCGCCAGCGCGGCCGCCAGCTTCTGCTCCGCGCCCGGCTGCGCCTTGCCCATCATCAGCAGCGCGCGGAATACCCCGGCCGAAAAGAGCCGGCGAGTCGAATCCAGCATCCTCTGCGGGGTCATCGCGGGCTTGCCGGCGCGGAAGATGTCCAGCGCCGCTTGCGGGCTCACCGTCGTCTCGCGAATGTCGACGGCGCTCACCAGATCGCTCGCCTGCTTGGCCCCGGCTTCCGTATCGTAATTCTCGACCTGCACGGCGAGAGCGGTGTCGAACTGCGCATATTCGCGGTCGATCTCCTGCTGGCTCGGCGGCGTCGCCTTCGCGTCCTCGATGATCGCGCGGACGTCGGCCAGCGCCTTTTCCCAATTGTCAGCCGCGGGCACGATGGTGATGAAGGTGCCGTCGACCGATCGGCTGACATCCTGCTGGTCGGCGCTGGCCTGAAGGAAGCTGCCGCCGCCCCGCGCCGCCTGCTCTAGCCTGCGGTTGATGATTTGCAGGGCCAGCATGTCGGTCAGCTTGTCCTGATTATAGACGATCGTATCGGCGCGCGGCTTCCACGGCCGCAGGAAGGCCATGGTGAGGCCGGTCGGCACGCCCGGTTCCACCACGATCTTCGTGGCCGGCGCCTTGGGATCGGGTTCGCCGAAATCGGGCAGGGCCGCGCCCTTGCCGGTCCCTGTCCAGCCGGAAAAATGATCCTTAACGAGTTGCTCGGCCACCGCCGGATCAATGTCGCCCGCGATCGAGATGACCGCGTTTTCGGGACGATACCAGCGGTCGTGAAACGCCTCCATCGCCGCCGCCGTGGCGCCCGTCAGCGTCTTGACCGTGCCGATCGGGTTATGGTCAGCCAGCGGCTGCCCTGCGAAGAAATGCATCCGGCTGGCGTCGGAGATCCGCAGTTGCGGGCTGTAGGACTCACGCATCTCGGCAAGCACCACCGCCCGTTCGGCGGCGACGGCGTCATCGATGATATTGGGCTCGGTCATCATGCCCGATAATATCTTCATGCTTTCGGCCAGGCCCGCGGGAGTCGCCTGCGGCAGATCGAGCGCGTAGGTGGTGCCGGTGGGGGTGGTCTGGGCATTGCTGTCGCTGCCGAAGGTCACGCCCAGCCGCTGCCAGATGCGCTTGGATTCGCCATCGGGCACATGTTTGGACCCGCGCATCGTCAGATGCTCCATAAAATGCGCGAATCCCAGTTCGTCGGGACGCTCCATCAGGGACCCCGCGTCGATGCGCAGGCGGATCGACACCTGCCCCGGCGGCACGCCGTTGCGGCGGACCGCGTAGCGCAGGCCGTTGGACAGCGTGCCGAAACGCCAGGCCGGGTCGATCGGCACGTCGCTATTCTCGTAGAGCCATGGCCGGACCTGCGGCTGGACGCCGCCCTGTCTGAGCGGCGCGTCCGCCCGCGCCGCCAGGGGAGCCTGCGCGAAGGCCGGGGCGGAAAGCCCCGACAGCAGCATGGAAAGAACGGAAAGCGAAGCGGCGGCGCGCCGGAAGGATCGGGTCATAGGCGTCGCAGCCTAAAGCGATTTTCCTGAATAGCTACTGACAATCGGGACAGCCCGGCGCTCCCGCCCCATCCTATCAATAGGAGCGACCGACCAGCACTCGCTCCACGGCGGACGCGCCGGTGAATATGCAGCTTCCATCGGCCGGAACCGCATCCATCGGCACGTTGCGCAGCGTCAGCTTCTCGCCCTTCAGCCAGGCGACCACCTTGTCGAGCGCCGCGCCGCTGGGCTTGGCCCACTGCACCTCGGCCCAGCCGGGCTTCGCGCTCGCCTTGAAATGCGCCTGTAGCGCGTCCAGCGTGACGACATCGCGATTGATGTTGGTGTGCAGGCGCGCATGGGCCTGGTCGAACAGGCTGTTCTGGATATCCTCCAGCATGGCCGCCGCGCCGCTAAGGAAATCGGCCCGCGCCAGTCCTGCGCTGTCCAGCTTCCCATCCTCGCGATAGAGGCGGTCGCGGCGGATGACCGAGACGTTGCCCGCCGCCAGGTCGCGCCCGCCAACCTCGATGATGATCGGCGCGCCCTTCTTGACCCAGCCCCAGCGCTTGTTCGCCGCCTTCGCCTGTCGCCGGTCGAGCAGCGCGCGCACAGGCTCGCGGAATATATCCAGCCGGTTCAGATCGGCGACGATGCCCGCGCAATAATCGAGGATCGCGGCATCCTCTTCCGTATCGCGCAGCATCGGCACGACGACGATCTGATAGGGCGCGACGCGGGGCGGCACTCGCAGCCCGTCATCGTCGCCATGCACCATGATGAGCCCGCCGATCATCCGGGTCGACATGCCCCAACTGGTGGTCTGGGCCAGTTCCTGGCTGCCCTCCGCATTCTGGAAGCGGATATTCTGCGCGGCGGAAAAGGTCGTGCCCAGGAAGTGCGAAGTCCCGGCCTGCAACGCCTTGCCGTCCTGCATCATCGCTTCGATCGAATAGGTCGCGACTGCGCCGGGGAAGCGCTCATTTTCCGGCTTCTCGCCGGCGATCACCGGCAGCGCCACGCACTCCTCGGCGAAGCTGCGATAGACCTCCAGCATCTTCATGGTCTCGTCGCGCGCTTCCTCCACCGTGGCGTGAGCGGTATGCCCCTCCTGCCACAGAAATTCGCTGGTGCGCAGGAACATGCGCGTGCGCATCTCCCAGCGCACAACATTGGCCCATTGGTTGATGAGTATCGGCAGGTCACGCCACGACTGGACCCAGCGGGAAAAGGCCGCGCCGATCACCGTCTCCGACGTCGGCCGCACGACCAGGGGCTCCTCCAGCTTCGCCTCCGGATCGGGGACGAGCTTGCCGTCATTGTGGATCAGCCGGTGATGCGTGACGACCGCCATTTCCTTGGCGAAGCCGTCGACATGCTCGGCCTCCTTCTCGAAATAGGAAAGCGGGATGAACAGCGGGAAATAGCAATTTTCATGGCCCGTCGCCTTGATCCGCTCATCGAGCAGCTTCTGTATGCGCTCCCAGATGCCATAGCCCCATGGCCGGATGACCATGCACCCGCGCACGCCGCTCTCCTCGGCAAGGTCGCCTTCGGAAATGACGGCCTGATACCAGGCGCTGAAATCCTGTTCGCGGGTCACGGAAAGAGCATGTTTCACGGAATTGGTCGGCCTTGGGTTCGATGGAAATATCAGCGCGCCATAGGCGATGGGCGGCGGGGCTGTCGACCCCCTGCCCGCGCCCACTCGCCTGCCCCCAAGGGTGGCTTTGCAGGCCAGCAGGACAAGAGACTGGCATTTTGGCGCGGCACGGGCAAGGAAGCGGGCCGACAGAGCGAAGGGAAGAGCGCGCATATGGGTTGGCGACTATTCAGACCGCTGCTGCCGGGCACGCATTTTCTCGATCGGCTGCTGGCCTGCTGCGGTGCCGGGCTATGCCTGGCCCTAACCATAGTGGTATGCGCCGAACTGCCGCTATCCGCCGCCGACCTGCCGATCATCGTCGCACCGCTCGGCGCTTCGGCCGTGCTAGTGTTCGCGGTCCCGGCCAGCCCCTTGGCGCAGCCATGGCCGGTCGTTGGCGGCAATATCCTGTCGAGCCTGGTCGGGGTGGCCGCCTTTCGGACGATCCCGGACCAGACCGTCGCGGCCGGCGCGGCGGTGGGCCTGGCGATCCTGCTCATGTCGCTGCTGCGCTGCCTGCACCCGCCGGGCGGCGCCGCCGCGCTGACGGCGGTCATCGGCAGCCAGGGCATCCATGCCGCGGGCTACAGTTTCGCTTTCGCGCCGGTGGGTATCAATTCGATCGCGCTGGTGACCCTCGCGCTGTTCTTCCACCGGCTGACGCCGCACAGCTATCCGCACCAGCCCGGCGAGCCGCCCGCCGTGCTGGACGCGATGCGCGAGCAGGCCGGTTTCCATGCGCAGGATATCGACCGCGCGCTGGACGATCTTCAGGACAGTTTCGACATCAGCCGCGCGGATCTGGACCTGCTGCTGTCGCGCGCGGAAATCCACGCCATGGCGCGGCGCGCAAACGACTGAACCGCCGACGCTTTTAGCCCAGCTTGTCGATCTTCGCGTTGAGGGCGGCAAGCTGCGCCTTCAGCACGGCGATCTCGTCGTCCTTCTCGCTCTCATCGCTGCTCGGGGTAGTCGCGCCAGGCACACCCGGCACGCCGCCCTTGAAGGCGCTGGTCGCCGCTTCGAACATCTGCATGTTGCGCTTGGCGATCTCGGCCAGCGGGCCGCCGCCGAACGCGCCCTGCATCGCCTGCTGGAACTGCAACTGGTTCTTGCGAAAGGCGTCCATCGACGCTTCCAGATATTGCGGCACCATTGACTGCATGGAATCGCCGTACATGGAAATGAGCTGGCGCAGGAAATTGACGGGCAGCATGTTCTTGCCGCGCTGCTCCTCTTCCATGATGATCTGGGTCAGCACATTATGGGTGATGTCCTCGCCGCTCTTGGCGTCCACCACCACGAATTCGCGCCCGTCGCGCGTCATCTGCGACAGAAGGTCCAGCGTGATGTAGCTTGAGGTTTCGGTATTGTAGAGGCGGCGATTGGCGTATTTCTTGATGACAACGGGTTCCGACTCATTCGCCGGTTTCGATTTCGCCATGACCGCTCCTCCCAAGCCTGATAATGTTGCATTAGCACAAGGCGTTGCCGCGCCGCAACATGGACCGCGCCCGTTGCCCCTGTTTCTGGATATGCTGTGGCGGGAAACCCGCGACGATCCTGATTTGAGGCGGCGGGCCTTCATCGGCCTGCGCCGCTATCAGGAGGCCACGCGCCCCGCCCCCCCTCCCGCGCCGGCCATATTTGCTGCGGCGGGGCAGGCACGATTGCTGCACTTCGCCGGCGACGCGGGGGACGCCGGACGCGCGCCGGTCGTGTGCATCCCCTCGCTTATCAATCCGCCCCGTGTGCTGGACCTGTCGCGGGAACGATCGTTGCTCCGCCACCTGACGGCGAACGGCCACGACGCCTATCTGGTCGACTGGGGCAGCCCGGGCGCGGACGATTCCGGGCTGGACCTGAGCGCCCATGTCACCGAGCGGCTGATCCCCCTGCTCGACGCCCTGTCGCGTCCGCCGATCCTGGTCGGCTATTGCCTGGGCGGCACACTGGCACTGGGATGCGCGGCGGCGGCGAGCGCGCGCGGGGTCGCGACCATAGCCGCGCCCTGGCATTTCGACGGCTTCCCGGCCGCCGACCGCGATCAGATCGCGGCCCTGTGGCGCAACGCGAAGCCGACATGCGAACGGCTGGGCTATGTGCCGATGGAGATTTTGCAGTCGGGCTTCTGGGCGCTCGATCCGCGCCGCACCGTCGCCAAATATGCCGCCTTCGCGGACATGGCGGAGGGATCGCCGCAGCATGACGCCTTCCTGGCTGTCGAGGATTGGGCCAATGAAGGCGCGCCGCTGACCTTCGCTGCCGCGCGTCAGCTGTTCGATGACTTCTATGCCCGCGACATGACCGGCGCCGGGCGATGGCAGGTCGGCGGCGTCGCGGTCAATCCCGCCGCCCTGCCCTGCCCCACCCTGTCGGTGCGATCGTCCACCGACCGGATCGTGCCCGCCGAAGCGTCCCCCAAGCTGGCCGACACCCGTACGCTGGCGCTGGGCCATGTCGGCATGATCGTCAGCGGCCGGGCGCGCGATGCGCTTTGGCGGCCGCTGTCCGATTTTCTTTCGCGGGCCGGCGGATGATGCTAAGCGCCTGACCGACCCGTTCCACCAGCCCGAGGATATGTCCGTGACCGATATCGTCATCACCGCCGCCAAGCGCACGCCCGTCGGCAGCTTCCTGGGCGGCCTGGGCGCCGTGCCGGCCCATGAACTGGGCAGCATCGCCATCCAGGCCGCGCTCGCCCAGGCCGGCGTGTCGCCAGAGGAAGTGGACGAAGTCATATTGGGCCATGTGCTGACGGCGGCGCTGGGGCAGAACCCCGCGCGCCAGGCCGCGGTCGCCGCCGGCATTCCGGTCGACCGCACCGCCTTCTGCATCAATCAGGTCTGCGGATCGGGCCTGCGCGCCGTGGCGCTGGCCGCGCAGGCGATCGCCACCGGCGACGCGCGCATCATGGTTGCTGGCGGGCAGGAAAGCATGTCGCTGTCGCCCCATGCGCAAAAGCTGCGTGGCGGCACCAAGATGGGCAATGTCAGCCTGGTCGACACGATGGTGCTCGACGGCCTGACCGACGCCTTCAACGGCTACCATATGGGCATTACGGCCGAAAATCTCGCCGAGAAATATCAGGTCACCCGCGAGGAGCAGGACGCCTTCGCCGTCGCCAGCCAGACCAAGGCGTCGGCCGCGCGCGCTTCGGGCCGCTTCAAGGACGAGATCGCGCCAGTGACCGTCAAGGGACGCAAGGGCGATACGATCGTCGACGCCGACGAATATATCCGCGACGGCGCGACGATCGAAGCGATGGCTGGCCTCAAGCCCGCGTTCAAGAAGGACGGCAGCGTAACCGCCGCCAACGCCAGCGGCCTGAACGACGGCGGCGCGGCGCTGGTGCTGATGCGCGCCGAGGAGGCCGCGAAGCGCGGCGCGACCGTGCTGGGCCGCATCGCTAGCTGGGCGACCTGCGGCGTCGATCCGGCGATCATGGGCATCGGCCCGGCCCCGGCCAGCCGCAAGGCGCTGGAGAAGGCCGGCTGGTCGGTCGCCGACCTCGACCTGATCGAAGCCAATGAAGCCTTTGCCGCGCAGGCCCTGTCGGTCGGCAAGGAACTGGGCTGGGACGCTGAAAAGGTCAACGTCAACGGCGGCGCGATCGCCATCGGCCATCCGATCGGCGCGTCGGGCGCGCGCATCCTGACTACGCTGCTCTACGAAATGGAAAAGCGCGACGCGAACAAGGGCCTCGCCACCCTGTGCATCGGCGGCGGCATGGGCATCGCCATGTGCATCGAGCGCTAAAGGCGCGGAGCTGAAAGACCGGACCGGCCGTCGATCAACTAAGCTTGTCCGGTTCAGGTGAAAGCCGTGTTCCTGCGCAGGCAGGAATCCCATCCTGGCGCAGAATTGGGCTCCTGCTTCCGCAGGAGCACGCTGCGCCTCCAGATCATGGGATGATGCGCGCTGGCAGCCGCTTCATCGTAAAGCCGTAGCGAGGGATGTCACGCCCAGACCCGATCGAACCGCGCGCCGAGGCCCGTCAGCAACTCATATTGCGACAATCCCGATGCCGCCGCCGCTTCCGGTAGCGCATAGTCGATCGTCAGCCAGTCCCCTTCTGCCACATGTGGTGCGTCGGTCACGTCGATCGCGATCAGGTCCATCGAAACCCGGCCCACGACCGGCAGGCGCACTCCGTCGACCAGCGCTGCGCCCCGCGCGGAAAAGCCACGCAGATAGCCGTCGGCATAGCCAATGTTAAGGATCGCGACCTCCATGTCCGTCGCCGCCACATGAGTCGCGTTATAGCCGATCATGTCTCCGGCCATCACGCGCCGCCGCTGCAATAGCTGCGCCTGCGGAAAGACCACCTGCGCGATCCCGCCCCGCGCCTCCCCGCGCGGCACGCCGCCATAGAGCGCGATGCCGGGACGGGTCAGGTCGTGCGCATAATCGGGACCGAGACAAATGCCCGCGCTGTTAGCCAGGCTGTAGCGCCGCGCGGGCACCGCCGCCCGCAGCGCGGCGAAGCGGTCTCGCTGGATCTGGTTGAGCGCGCTGTCCTCGTCGGCCGAAGCCAGATGGCTCATCAGCGTCTCGACGCGCAGCCCCGCGACCATCGCCGCGACATCCCCGCGCCAGTCGAGGCCCAGCCGGTTCATGCCGGTATCGACCATCACGTCGCACGCGCCGCCGCCCGCCGCGTGCCACCGGGCGATCTGCTCGACCGAACACAGGACCGGCCGCGCTCGGGACGCCAGCGCGCGGCCCATATCCTCCTCGCGCACGCCGTGCAGCACGGACAGCGACAGGCCCTCGGCGAAGGGTTCCAGCGCCGCCGCCTCGGCCCAGTTCGACACGAAAAAGTCGCGGCAGCCTGCCTCCGTCAGCCGCGCCATCACGCCGCGCGCGCCAAGGCCGTATCCGTCCGCCTTGATCGCCGCCCCGCATGCCGCGCTACCTCCCCGCGCCTTCAGCCAGCGCCAGTTGGACAGCAGCGCGTCGCCATCCAGGCGCAGGCGCAGCGGAGCGGTGAAATCATCCATCGCCCGCCGATAGCGTTTCGGGCGAGCAGCGCCAAGCGCTCACGCCTCCAGTTTCGCGCCCCGGGTTTCAGGCAGCGCCACCAAGCAGACGACCAGCGCCATCGCCACCACCGCGAGCATATACCAGAGGCCCGAATAGGGATCGCCGGTCCGCGCGATGATATATTGGCTGACGAGCGGCAGGAAGCCGCCGAAATAGCCGGTGCCCACATGATAGGGAATGGACATGGAACTGTAGCGGATGCGGGCGGGGAAATATTCCGACAGCAATGCCGCGACCGGACCATAGGTCATGCCGGAAAGTCCCCATAGCAGGGTGAGGATCAGGAAGATGAGGACCAGCTTGCCCGCAGCGGGCCGCACCGGCGCGAAGTCATAGCCCGCGCGGGCGAGCGCGGCGTCCAGCGCTTGCGCGTCGAGGTGCGACTGGATCGCGCCGCCGACCGATACCGTCACCTCAGGCGCATCGGCCTTTCGATAGGGGACCCCGCGCTTGGAAAAATAGTCGAGCAGCTTGCCGCAGGCGGTCGGCTGCACCTTCGCGAAGGGGTCGAACGCGCAATCCGGCCCTGCGACGACCACGGGCGCGCGCGCCGCCGCGCGCGCCAGCCCCGGATTGGCCGCGCCCGCGATCGCGTGGAACAGTGGCAGGACGAGAAGCAGGACCAGCGCATAGCCGGCAAGGATCGAAGGCTTGCGCCCGATCCGATCGGACAGATGACCGAAGAATATGAAGAAGGACGTTCCGACCAAGGCGCTGCCGCCCACCAGCAACTGCGCGGTCAGCGGCGCGACCCGCAACGAATTCTGGAGGAAATAAAGTGTCTGGAACATCACCGTATAGGCGATGACGGTAAAGCCCGCCGCGATCCCCAGCATCGCCACCAGCATCCGCTTGCGGTTGCCGGGGAAGGTGAAGCTTTCCTTCAGCGGACTCTTCGCCACCTCGCCTGCCCGCTTCATCGCCGCAAACACAGGACTTTCGGACAATTTCATCCGCATCCACAGCGAAATGCCGAGCAACGCGATCGAGAAGATGAAGGGTATCCGCCAGCCCCAATCATTCCAGACCGCCTGCCCGACCAGCGCCTGCGTGCCGATCACAACGATCAGGGACAGGACGAAGCCCGCGATCACCCCCGCCTGGATGAAGCTGGTGTAGAGGCCGCGCCGCGCCACCCGCGCATGTTCGGCGACATAAATGGCCGCGCCGCCATATTCCCCGCCCAGCGCCATGCCCTGCGCGATCCGCAGCAGGATCAGGATGACAGGCGCGGCGACGCCGATGCTGGCCGCCGAGGGTAGCAGGCCGACGCCCGCCGTCGCCGCCCCCATCAGCACGATCGTCGTCAGAAACGTATATTTGCGCCCCAGCCGGTCGCCCAAATAGCCGAACAGCGCCGCGCCGATCGGCCGAAAGGCGAAGCCGACGGCGAAGCCGGCCAATGTATAGAGGAGTTCGACGGTCGGATTGTCGGTCGGGAAGAAGGTCCGCCCGATGATCGGCGCCAGCACACCGTAGATATAGAAATCATACCATTCGAAGATCGTGCCGAGCGACGAGGCGGTGATGATCAGCCGATCCCGCTTCGCATCCATGACATAATCCGCCCCTGCCGCCGTGCCCGTCATTCCGCTTTCCCCCGCCGGACGATGGTCATGCAGGAAGGACCATCCGGGGGCAAGCAGGCACAAGATCATCGTTGCTCCGGCGCAAGCCGCACCATGTTGCCAGCTATGTTGTCAGAACAGCCGGGACCCGTTCGGCACTGGCCGGTCGGGCGCGAACAGCACGACCGCGCCCGCCTCGTCGGCGAAGCCCAGCGTCAGCACTTCGGATATGAACCCCGCAATCCGGCGGGGCGGGAAATTGACCACGGCCGCTACCTGCCGTCCGGGCAGGTCGGCGAGCGCATGATGTTCGGTGATCTGCGCGCTCGACCTTCTGACGCCGACGCCGGGGCCGAAATCGATCGCCAGCTTGAAGGCGGGCTTGCGCGCCTGCGGAAACGCCTCCGCCGATAGAATCGTGCCGATGCGGATGTCGACCTTCAGGAAGTCGTCGAACGCGATGGTTTCGGCGGGCGGCGCGGCCGGGTCATGGTTCAGGTGCAAGCAGGAAGCCTCCATTCGCGGGACGCGCGAGGAGGATATGCGCTTCCTACTCCATTTCCAATATGATCGCGTCCACCGCCAGACTCTCGCCCTGCGCGGCCGACACGCGCTTGACCACCCCGGCCTTCTGCGCGCGCAAGATATTCTCCATCTTCATCGCCTCGATCACCGCGAGCGGTTGGCCGGCCTCGACCTTGTCGCCTTCGGCCACATGGAGAGCGACCAGCAGGCCGGGCATCGGGCAGATCAGGAAGCGGGACAGGTCGGGCGGGATCTTTTCCATCATGTGCTGTGCATGCGGGGCGGCATGGGCGGGCAGGATATGCAGGCGGTGGCTGGCCCCATGCGCGGTCAGCACGAAGCCCGCCCGCACCGGCGCGACCTTCACCGCCAGTTCCTCGTCGCCGAACTCCGCCTCTATCAGCCGGTCGCCGGGCGTATATTCCAGCGCCATGTCGATCGCCTCGCCGTCCACGGTGACATCGTCGCCGCTGATGACGATATCGTGGAACGCGCCCCCGATCTTCACCTGCCAGCCGGTCGGCGCCTTCAGCTTCCGGCCCAGCTGCCCATCGATCCGCCGCGCGCGATCGGCCTGGGCCATCGCCGCGAAAGCGCCGACGGCGGCGAGCCTCTTCAGCAATTCGGGCGAGGCGGGCGCGCCGGTGAACCCGTCGGGATATTCCTCCGCGATGAAGCCGGTGGTGATCTCGCCCGAGCGGAAGCGCTCATGCTGCATCAGCGCGGAGAGGAAATCTATGTTGTGGCCCGGCCCCTCAATCTCGAACCGGTCCAGGGCCGCGATCTGCTTGTCGATGGCCTCCAGACGCGTCGGCGCCCAGGTGATGAGCTTGGCGATCATCGGGTCGTAGAACATGGAGACTTCGCCCCCCTCCTCCACGCCGTCGTCGACGCGAACGCCGCTGATCCCCTCGCCCCTGGTTTCGGGCGGCGTGTAGCGGATCAGGCGTCCGGTCGAAGGCAGGAACCCGCGATAGGGGTCTTCGGCATAGACGCGGTTCTCGATCGCCCAGCCGTTGATCTTCACATCGTCCTGCGTGAAGGCCAGGGTCTCGCCATTGGCGACGCGGATCATCTGCTCGACCAGGTCCAGGCCGGTGATCTCCTCGGTCACCGGATGCTCGACCTGAAGCCGCGTGTTCATCTCCAGGAAGTAGAAGCCTTCGCCGGTCTTGTCCGCGCCCGACACGATGAGTTCGACGGTGCCCGCGCTGAAATAGCCGACCGCGCGAGCGAGCGCGACGCATTGATCGCCCATCGCCTTGCGCATCTTGGGCGTGACGAAGGGCGACGGCGCCTCCTCCACCACCTTCTGGTGGCGGCGCTGGATCGAACATTCGCGTTCGTTCAGATAGACGATGTTGCCGTGCTGATCGCCCAATATCTGGATTTCGATATGGCGCGGGCTTTCGATGAACTTCTCGATGAACACGCGATCATCGCCGAAGCTGTTCAGCCCCTCGCGCTTCGTCGCCTCGAACCCCTCGCGCACGTCCTGCTCGCTATAGGCGAGGCGCATCCCCTTGCCGCCGCCGCCGGCCGACGCCTTCATCATCACCGGATAGCCGATCTCGTTGGAGATCTTCACCGCATGTTCGGTGTTCTCGATGACCCCGACGAAGCCGGGGACGACATTGACGCCCGCCTCCATCGCCAGCTTCTTGGATTCGATCTTGTCGCCCATCGCGGCGATCGCGTTGGCCGGGGGACCCACGAAGATGATCCCTTCGGCGTCCAGCGCCTTGCGAAAGCTCTCCCGCTCCGAAAGAAAGCCATAGCCGGGGTGGACCGCGTCGGCGCCGGTCGCCTTGCACGCCTCGATGATCTTGTCGGCCAGCAGGTAGGACTGAGCCGCGGGCGACGGGCCGATATGCACCGCTTCGTCGGCCATCAGCACATGGGGGCTGCGCGCGTCCGCGTCGGAATAGACCGCCACGGTCTTGATGCCCATCTTCCGCGCGGTGCGGATGACGCGGCACGCGATTTCGCCACGGTTCGCGATCAGGATCTTGGTGATTGCCATCTTTTATCCTTGCCCCAGTCCTTGTTCCATCGTTCGGTTCGAGCGTGTCGAACACCGTTCTCGACGGCCATTTCTCGACAGGCTCGAAGCTGCTCGACCCGAACGGATGATATTATTCCGCCGCCTCCAGATGCCCGTGCGGCTGCGCGGCCATGGCGGTCATGCCCAGCTTGCCGAGCAGCGCGGCGTCCTTGTCGTCCCCCGCATTGGCCGCCGTCAGCAGCTTGTCGCCGGTGAAGATGCTGTTCGCGCCCGCCATGAAGCAGAGCGCCTGGGCTGCCTCGCTCATGCTTTCCCGCCCGGCGCTGAGGCGCACCATCGAGCGCGGCATGACGATCCGCGCGACGGCGACGGTGCGGACGAACTCCACCTCGTCGATCTTCGCGAGCGGGGTTCCCTCCAGCATATCGCCCAGCACCGTGCCCTTGACCGGCACCAACGCGTTGATCGGCACGCTTTCGGGGTGCGGCATGGTGGCGAGCGCGTGGAGGAAGCCGATGCGGTCCTCCCTGGTCTCGCCCATGCCGACGATACCGCCGCAGCAGACGTTGATGCCGGCGCTTCGCACATTCTCCAGCGTCTCGATCCGGTCCGCGAAGGTGCGCGTGGTGATGACGTTGGCGTAATTTTCCGGCGAGGTGTCGATATTGTGATTATAATAATCGAGGCCCGCGTCGGCGAGCTGCTTCGCTTGGCTCGCATCCAGCATGCCTAGCGTCATGCAGGTCTCCATGCCCATCGCGCGCACGCCCTGCACCATCGCGACCAGCTTGGGCATGTCGCGCTGCTTGGGATTGCGCCACGCCGCGCCCATGCAGAAGCGGCCCGACCCATGGTCCTTGGCCTGAGCCGCCGCCTGGAGCACGGCCTGCACGTCCATCAGCTTGGTGGCCTGGAGGCCGCTGTCCGCCTCGGTCGACTGGCTGCAATAGCCGCAATCCTCCGGGCAGCCGCCGGTCTTGATCGACAGCAGCGTGGAAAGCTGCACCTGGTTGCGCGGCTGGTTGGCGCGATGGACCGTCTGCGCCTCGAACATCAGGTCGTTGAAGGGCAGGTTGAAGAGCGCCGCGATCTCCTCGCGGGTCCAATCGGTTCGGGGATCATCCCCTTCCCGTCGGGTTTCAGTTTGGGAATCGGTGATATTCAAGCGGCTTCCTCCAGCCCGGCGGGGGGCATGTTGTGGCCAAGGAGGCGCAGCACGTCGGCGGCGCATTCCACGACATTGGAGCCCGGTCCATAAATGCCCTGGACGCCCGCGTCACGGAGGAAGTCGTAATCCTGCGGCGGGATCACTCCGCCCGCGATGACCTTGATGTCGTTTCGTCCCTGCTCGCGCAGCTTGGCAATCAGTTCGGGGATCAGCGTCTTGTGCCCGGCGGCGAGCGAGGATGCGCCGACCACGTCCACGCCGCTTTGCAGCGCCAGCACGACCGTCTCGTCCGGCGTCTGGAACAACGGCCCCGACACCACGTCGAAACCCATGTCCCCGAACGCGGACGCGATGATGTTGGCGCCCCGGTCGTGCCCGTCCTGCCCCATCTTGGCGACGAGGAGTTTGGGCCTGCGACCGAGGCGCCGCTCGACGGCCTGCACTCCGTCAAGAACCTGTTGCCAGCGGCTGTCGCCGGCATAGGGCGCGGCATAGACGCCCTTCACCGGCGTCGGCACCGTGCCGTAGCGATCGAAGCTTTCCTCCATCGCCGCCGAAATCTCGCCCAGCGTCGCGCGCGCGCGGGCGCACTCCACCGCCAGGGCCAGAAGATTATTCTCAAGGCTGGCTGGGGCCGCCGCACCATCGCGCAGCGCCTGGAGCGCGGCCTGGCACTTACCCTCGTCCCGCTCCGCCTTGGTCTTGTTGATGCGCGCGATCTGGCCTTCGCGCACCTTGGCGTTGTCGACCTCCAGCGTCTCCAGCAGATCCTCGTTGGCGAGGCGATATTTGTTGACGCCCACGATCACGTCTTCGCCGCGATCCACGCGCGCCTGCCGCGCGGCGGCTGCCTCCTCGATCATCGCCTTGGGCCAGCCGGCGGCCACCGCCTTAGCCATGCCGCCCTCGGCCTGCACCTTCTCGATAATGGCCCAGGCCTTGTCGACCAGCTCCTGCGTCAGCGCCTCGACATAATAGCTGCCGCCCAGGGGATCGACGACCTTGGTCATGCCGGTCTCCTCCTGGATCACGATCTGCGTATTGCGCGCGATCCGGGCGGAAAAATCGGTGGGCAGCGCGATCGCCTCGTCCAGCGCGTTGGTATGGAGCGACTGGGTGCCGCCCAGCATCGCCGCCATCGCCTCGATCGTGGTGCGCATGACGTTGTTATAGGGGTCCTGCTCGGTCAGCGACACGCCGCTGGTCTGGCAGTGGGTGCGCAGCATCTTCGACCGCTCGTCCCGCGCGCCGAGCTGCGTCATCGCCCGGTGCCACAGCACGCGCGCCGCGCGCAGCTTGGCGATTTCCATGAAGAAGTTCATGCCGATCGCGAAGAAGAAGCTCAGCCGCCCGGCGAACTTGTCGATGTCGAGGCCCGACGCCACGCCATATTTCACATATTCCATGCCGTCGGCGATGGTGAAGGCCAGTTCCTGCACCTGCGTCGCCCCAGCCTCCTGCATATGATAGCCGGAGATGGAGATGCTGTTGAACTTCGGCATCTCGCGCGACGTATAACCGAAAATGTCGGAGATGATCCGCATCGAGGGTTCGGGCGGATAGATATAGGTGTTGCGGACCATGAACTCCTTCAGAATGTCGTTCTGAATGGTCCCGTCCAGCAGCTTGCGGTCGACCCCCTGCTCCTCGCCCGTCACGATGAAGAAGGCGAGGATCGGGATCACCGCGCCGTTCATCGTCATCGACACGCTCATCTTGTCGAGCGGAATGCCGTCGAACAGGATCTTCATATCCTCCAGCGTGTCGATCGCCACGCCGGCCTTGCCGACATCGCCAGTGACGCGCGGATGGTCGCTGTCATAGCCGCGATGGGTGGCGAGGTCGAAAGCGACCGACAGGCCCTTCTGCCCGGCCGCCAGGTTGCGCTTGTAGAAGGCGTTGGATTCCTCCGCCGTTGAAAAGCCCGCATATTGCCGGATGGTCCAGGGACGCCCGGCATACATGGACGCCCGCACCCCCCGCGTGAAAGGCGCGAAACCCGGAAGGCCGGGCTCCACGGTCACGTCTTCGGCCGTATAGAGCGGCTTGACGTCGATCCCCTCGGGCGTGCGCCAGGTCAGGTCCTGGCCCTTCACTTCCTTGGCGGCGGCGGCGGCCCACTGGTCCAGCGTCGGCTTGTCGGTCATTTCCGGTTCCTACCAATTCCAACATCCGTTCGGTTCGAGCTTGTCGAGAACAGTTCTCGACGGACGCTTCTCGACAAGCGCGAAGCTGCTCGAACCGACCGGCTCAATCTGCTCAATGCGCCTCTTTGGGCGTCTCCATGATCTCGGTCAGCACGCCGTTCATGTCCTTGGGGTGCACGAAGAAGATCGGCGTGCCGTGCGCGCCGATGCGCGGTTCGCCCAGCACCTTCTTGCCCAGCCCCTCGAACCAGGCCTTGGCCGCATAGATGTCGGGCACTTCATAGCACATATGATGCTGCCCCCCGGCCGGGTTCTTGGCGATGAAGCCATGGATGGGCGACGCCTCGCCCAGCGGCTCGATCAGCTCGATCTGCGTGCCCGCCGTTCCATTCTCGCCGGGCGTGTCGACGAAGCAGACCTTCACGCCCTGGGCCGGCAGGTCGAACGGCGCATGGGCGATCGTCGCGCCCATTACGTCGCGATAATAGGCGATGCTCGCCTCCAGCGACGGCGTGGCGATGCCGATATGGTTGAGACGCCCCAGCTTCACGCGACATTCTCTATGACCATGGCGATCCCCTGGCCGCCGCCGATGCACATGGTGATGAGCGCATAGCGCCCGCCGGTGCGCTTGAGTTCATAGGCGGCCTTGACCGTCAGGATCGCGCCAGTGCCCCCGATCGGATGGCCCAGCGATATGCCCGAGCCGTTGGGGTTGGTCTTCGCCGGATCGAAGCCCAGCTCCTTCGCCACCCCGCATGCCTGGGCGGCGAAGGCTTCGTTGGATTCGATCACGTCAACCTGGTCGAGCGTCAGCCCCGCGCGCTTCAGCGCGATCGGCACGGCCTCGACCGGCCCTAGCCCCATGACCCGGGGCTCGACGCCGGCATGGCCCCAGCCGAGGATCTTCGCCATCGGCTTCAGGCCCAGTTCGGCCACCGCCGCGCCGCTCGCCAGAACGACCGCGCCCGCGCCGTCGTTGATGCCGGACGCGTTGCCGGCGGTGACGGTGCCGTCTTTCTTGAACACCGGTTTCAGCGCGGCCATGCCCTCGACCGACGCGTCGGCCCTGACATGCTCATCGGTGTCGAACGTCGTGAGGCCCTTGCGGGTCTTGACCTCGACCGGGACGATCTGGTCCTTGAAATGGCCCGCCGCGATGGCGGCGGCGGCGCGCCTGTGGCTCTCGACGGCCACCGCGTCCTGCTCCTCGCGGCTGATCGCGCAGCGCTCAGCCACATTTTCGGCCGTCACGCCCATATGGAAATTCTCGAACGGATCGTGCAGCGCGCCCAGCATGGCGTCGACCATCAGCATGTCGCCCATCTTCTGGCCGTTGCGGGCGGTCAGGACCATGTGCGGGGCGTTGGACATGGATTCCGCGCCGCCGCCGATCGCTACCCCATGCTCGCCCAGCGCGATTCCCTGCGCGGCCGACACGATCGCCTGCAATCCCGAACCGCACAGCCGATTGACGTTCATCGCCGGCGTCGAGATGGGGATGCCCGCGTTCACGGCGGCGACCCGGCTGACATAGGCGTCGCTCGGCTGGGTCGGAACGACGGTTCCGATCACGACATTCTCGACCTTTTCCGGGCCGATCCCCGCCCTGGCGATCGCTTCCTTGATGACGATCGCGCCCAGTTCCGCCGGGCGCAAGGAGGCGAGCGATCCGCCAAAGGTGCCGATCGCGGTCCGGACGCCGCTGACGATATAGATATCTTCCATGTCAAATCCTCATTCACCGCTACAGCGGGATATTGTCGTGCTTCTTCCAGGGATTCTCCAGCGCCTTGTTGCGCAGCTTGCGCAGCCCCAGGGCGATGCGCCTGCGGGTGGAGTGCGGCTGGATCACCTCGTCGATGAAGCCCTGGCTCGCCGCGACGAACGGATTGGCGAAACGGTCCTCATATTCCTTGGTCCGCTCCGCGATCTCCTCGGCGGTCTTGCCCCGGAAGATGATCTCCACCGCGCCCTTGGCCCCCATCACAGCGATCTCGGCGGTCGGCCAGGCATAGTTGAGGTCGCCGCGCAGATGTTTGGAGGACATGACGTCATAGGCGCCGCCATAGGCCTTGCGCGTGATCAGCGTGATCTTGGGCACGGTCGCCTCGGCATAAGCGAACAGCAGCTTGGCGCCATGCTTGATGATGCCGTTATGCTCCTGCGCCGTGCCCGGCAGGAAGCCCGGCACGTCGACCAGCGTGACGATCGGAATCTCGAAGGCGTCGCAGAAGCGCACGAAGCGCCCCGCCTTCTTCGATGAATTGATGTCCAGCACGCCCGCCAGCACCATCGGCTGGTTCGCGACTATGCCGATCGTACGCCCCTCGACCCGGCCAAAGCCGCACAGAATGTTGCCGGCATGGGCGGGCTGCACCTCGAAGAAATCGCCTTCGTCGACGATCTTGCGGATCAGCTCGTGCATGTCGTAGGGCTGGTTGGCGTTGGCCGGGATCAGCGTGTCGAGGCTGGGTTCGACACGATCCCACGGATCGGCGCTCGGCCGCTCGGGCACCGGCTCCCGGTTGGACGCAGGCAGGAAGTCGACGAAATCGCGCACCGCCAGCAGCGCCTCGATATCATTTTCGAACGCGACATCGGCGACGCCGGACTTGGTCGTGTGCGTCACCGCGCCGCCCAGTTCCTCCTGCGTCACGATCTCGTTGGTGACCGTCTTGACCACATCGGGGCCGGTGACGAACATGAAGGAGGAATCCTTCACCATGAAGATGAAGTCGGTCATCGCCGGCGAATAGACCGCGCCGCCAGCGCAAGGGCCCATGATGACGCTGATCTGCGGCACCACGCCCGACGCCAGCACGTTGCGCTGGAATATCTCCGCATAACCGGCGAGCGAGGCGACCCCCTCCTGGATGCGCGCGCCGCCGCTGTCGTTGAGGCCGATGACCGGCGCGCCGACCTTCAGCGCCATGTCCATGATCTTGCAGATCTTCATCGCGTGCCGTTCGGACACCGCGCCGCCATAGACGGTGAAGTCCTGGCTGAAGACGAACACCAGCCGGCCGTTGATGGTGCCCGACCCGGTAACGACGCCGTCCCCCGGCACATGGGCCTCGTCCATGCCGAAATCGACGCAATTATGCTCGACATACATGTCCAGCTCTTCAAAACTGTCCTCGTCCAGCAGGACGTCGATCCGCTCCCGCGCGGTCAGCTTGCCCTTGGCGTGCTGCGCGTCGATGCGGCGCTGCCCGCCGCCCAGGCGCGCGGCATCCCGCTTGGCTGCAAGCTGCTCGATAATGGCCAGTTTAGACATGAAGCGTGTCTCCCCTTCGGTAAAACCCTTTCCAGTGTCGGCGAAAATTCGCAAATGTAAATTTGCGGATTTGCAAATCACCATTTTGCAAATTACGGCTGCGAAATGGCCAGAGGCACTCGAATCTTCGCCGGTCCCCGGCTCCGTCGGTTACGGCTCGAACATCGCATGGATCAGGCGACGATGGCCTATGCGCTGGGCATTTCCGTCTCCTATCTCAGCCAGCTTGAAAATGACGACCGACCGCTGACGGCCAAGGTCAAGGCCGCGCTGGCCCACGCCTTCCCGGTCGATTGGGCCAGCTTCGACAAGCAGGAGGAGGAGCATCTGCTGGGCGCCTTCACCTTCGCCCTCGCCCATCCCGAGCTGACCGGCCCGCCGATGGAGCCCGAGCGGATCGAGAAGCTGCATCTGCAATTTCCCGAGTTCGCCGCTCGCTATGTCGACCTCTACAACGCCCATCTGCGCGCCAACGAACGCATCAACATGATAGAGGAGGCGATCGCCACCGACAGCGCGGTCCAGGCCCGCCTGCCATGGGAGGCGGCGCGCGACTGGTTTCACGAGGCGGGCAATTATGTCCACAGCCTCGACTGCCTGGCCGAGGACATGGCCGCCAAGCTGACCGCCGGGCAGCCGCTGGACGAAGGGATGCTGGTCGAGGCGCTGGCCCGCCGCCACGGTATCGAGACGCTGATCGCGGACACGCCCGACACCGCGCTGCGCGCCTTCTATTCGGCCGAAAGGCGCCTGTTCGTCAACGCCGCGCTGCCGACGGAAAGCCGCAAGTTCATGCTCGCGCACCAGCTCATGATGCTGGAGGGCGCGGCGGAGATCGCCGACATCGCGGGCCGCGCAGCCATCCCGATCGCGAACGCCGACCGGCTGCTCGCCATTGGCCTTGGCAATTACGCGGCAGGCGCGCTGCTTCTGCCCTATGCCTCTTTCCGCGAGGCGGCGCGGACCCTGCGCCACGACATAGACCGGCTGGCGCGCACCTTCGGCGTCAGCTTCGAACAGGCCTGCCATCGTCTCTCGACCCTGCAACGCCCGGGCCTGCGCGGCATCCCCTTCTTCTTCTGCCGGGTGGACATGGCGGGCAACATCACCAAGCGCCATAGCGCCACCCGGCTGCAATTCGCTCGCTTCGGCGGCGCCTGTCCGCTCTGGAACGTGCATGAGGCGGTCGCCATTCCCGACCGGATCAACGTCCAACTCGGCGAGACCCCGGACGGGGTGCGCTACGTCTCCATGGCCAAGGGCCTGGTCAAGCCGTCGGGCAGCTATGCCCGCACGCCGCGCCGCTACGCCGTGGTGCTCGGCTGCGAGGTCGCCCATGCCGCCAACTTCGTCTATGCCGACGGGCTGCGGCTGGAGGATGAGGGCGCGGCCACGCCGATCGGCATCACCTGCCGCCTCTGCCCCCGACAAAGCTGCGATCAGCGCGCCTTTCCGCCCGCTGACCGGCAAATCCATATCGACCCCGATCACCGCAACATCGTCCCTTACTGGATCGGATGACCGCGATGGACATTGCAGGCAGGACGAGGAGCCGCGTTCCATGACCGGCCGCTACGACGCCCTGGTCGTTGGCGGCGGCCATAATGGCTTGGTCTGCGCCTTCTACCTCGCCCGCGCCGGGTATAAGGTGCGGATATTGGAGCGGCGCGGCGTCGTCGGCGGCGCGGCGGTCACGGAGGAGTTCGCGCCGGGCTTCCGTAACTCCACCGCGAGCTACACGGTCAGCCTGCTGAACCCGAAGGTGATCGCCGACATGAAGCTCGCCGAGCATGGCTATCGAGTGATCGAGCGGCCGATCAGCAACTTCCTGCCCCAGCCCGACGGCCGCTATCTGAAGCTTGGCGGCGGCGTCGAGCGGACGCAGGCGGAGTTCCGCAAGTTCAGCGCGCGCGACGCCGCGATCCTCCCGTCTTACTATGCAGCACTCGAGGAGGTCGCCGACCTGCTGCGCGACATGGTGCTGAAGGCTCCGCCGAATGCCGGCGAAAGCGTGGCGGCGCTGATCGACGCCATCCGGCAGGCCCGCCGCTTTGCCGGCCTGTCGGTCGAACGGCAGCGCGACGTGCTGGACCTGTTCGCCGGGTCCGCCCGCGCCTTCCTGGATGGCTGGTTCGAGAGCGAGGCGGTGAAGGCCGCCTTCGGCTTCGATGCGGTCGTGGGCAATTTCGCCTCGCCCGACACGCCGGCCAGCGCCTATGTGCTGCTCCATCATGTCTTCGGGGAAGTGAACGGCAAGAAGGGCGCATGGGGCCACAGCGTCGGCGGCATGGGCGCGATCACGCGGATCATGGCGGAGGTCGTGACCGCGATGGGCGTGGAGATCAGCCTGGACGCGCCGGTCGCCCGCATCCTGGTCGATGACGGCCGAGCGGCCGGCGTCGCCCTGGAAAGCGGCGAGGAAGTGGCGGGCGCGACCGTCATCGCCAATGTCGGGCCGAAGCTGCTCTACGAACGGCTGATGGACGGCGCCGACCTGCCCGCCGACTTCCTGCGCCGCATCCGCGCGTTCAGGGCCGGCTCCGGCACTTTCCGCATGAACGTCGCGCTTTCCGCCCTGCCCGACTTCGCATGTCTGCCTGGCGTGGGCGAGCATCATCGGTCGGGCATCATCATCGCCCCGACGCTCGACTATATGGACCGGGCCTATCTCGATGCGAAGCGCGACGGCTTCGCCAAACAGCCGATCGTGGAGATGCTGATCCCCTCCACCATCGACGACAGCCTCGCGCCCGCCGGCGCACACGTCGCCAGCCTCTTCTGCCAGCAATTCGCGCCGGAGCTTCCCGACGGCCGCAATTGGGACGACGAGCGCGAGGCGGCGGCCGATCGCATCATCGACACGGTCGACGCCTATGCGCCGGGTTTCAAGGCGTCGGTCATCGCTCGCCAGATCCACTCGCCGCTGGATCTGGAACGAAAGTTCGGCCTGGTCGGCGGCGACATCATGCACGGCAACATGACCCTGGACCAATTATGGGCGGCGCGGCCCGTTCTGGGCCACGGCAGCTATCGCGGACCGCTAAAGGGCCTCTATATGTGCGGGGCCGGCACGCATCCGGGCGGCGGCGTCACCGGCGCGCCCGGCCACAACGCCGCCCGCGCGGTGCTCGCGGACCGCAGCCTGATCGGCCGGATGCGCGGGCGGGCATGAAGGAGTAGGAGAGATGGCGGAAACAGGCACGATATCAGCGCTGGTCACGGCGCATCTGGGCGCGGAGGCGGCGAAGGCCGCGCTTGACGCGTTGGACGTGGACGCCGCGCTGCTGGCGGAGGATGGCGACAGCGTGTCGCGCGCCGCCTTCGCCATGGCGATGAACATCATCCTGTTCCATGACCTGCTGGAGCGCGTGCCGACCGGAGCGGCGCATGTCGCCGACATGCTGGAGCAGGGCGTCCGCGTCCGGTTCGACCATGGCGCCTTGCGCGCCGTGCGCTTTCCCGATGGCCCGACCGGCGCGGTGCCGCCGGGGGAGGACGCCTTCACGCGCATATTCCTGCCGCTCGGCTATCGCATGGCGGGCGTCTATCCGCTCGATCGCCTGCGGATGACGGGCCGCGCCTATGTCCATGCGGATTTCCCGGAAGCGATCCCGCAATTCTTCCTGAGCGAGCTTCATGTCGAGCGCTTCGACGCCGACTTCGTCGCGGCCGCGCACCGCACATTCGACAGTTCGGCCGATCCGCTGGACCAAGCCGCGCGGATTGCGCTTGCGCGGTTCGCCGATGAGGGCCGCACGCCCTTTCCCGTCGCCAGCGCCGCGCTGCCCTCGATCATCTCGGCCTTCGACCGTCAGCATCGGCCGCCGGCGATCGAGGATTATGAGCTGCTGCTCTCGCGTTCCAACGAGGCTGCCTGGATCGCGACGGAGGGCAACGCCTTCAACCATGCGACCGACCGGGTGGCCGATGTCGCCGCGCTGGCCGATCGGCTGAAGGCGGCGAACAAGCCGCTGAAACCCAGGCTGGAAATCTCCGCCACCGGCCGCGTCCGCCAGACCGCCTTCCGCGCCGACGGGATCGAGCGTCCCTTCGCCAATGGCGAGCGGCGCAGGGTCCCCGGCTCCTTCTATGAGTTCATCAGCCGGGACATCGACCCGGCCACCGGCAGGCTGGACCTCGCCTTCGACACCGGCAACGCGACCGGCATCTTCTCGATGACCAGCGCGACGGAGGGGCGGTAGCTACGATCCACGGGCCGTTCCGCCCGTTACCCGGCGCACAATGCCTCGACCGCCGCCCGATATTCCCGCCGCAACCGCGCGATCAGGTCGGCGGCGGGCACTACCTCATGAATGGCGCCGATCCCCTGCCCGCATCCCCAGATATCGCGCCACGCCTTCTTGCCCTCCGTCATGGCGCCGAAATCCATCTGGGCAGGATCGGATTCGGGCAGATTGTCGGGGTCCAGTCCCGCCGCGACGATGCTGGATTTCAGATAATTGCCATGCACGCCGGTGAACAGGTTGGAATAGACGATGTCGCTCGCATGACCGTCGACGATCGCCTGCTTATAGGCGGCATCGGCATTGGCCTCGACCGTGGCGATAAAGGCGGACCCGGCATAGGCAAGGTCCGCGCCCATCGCCCGCGCCGCCGCGATCGAGCGGCCGGTGGCGATCGCCCCTGATAGCGCCAGCGGCCCGGCGAACCAGGCGCGGATCTCCTCGATCAAGGCGAAAGGCGACTGGGTGCCGGCATGGCCGCCCGCCCCCGCCGCCACCGCGATCAGCCCGTCCGCGCCCTTCGCGACCGCCTTGCGCGCGAAACGGTCGTCGATCACGTCATGCAGGACGATGCCGCCATAGCCGTGGATCGCCGCGTTCACATCCTCCCGCGCGCCTAGCGAGGTGATGACGATCGGCACTCGATATTGCACGCACAGCGCCAGATCCTCCTCCAGCCGGGGATTGGAGCGATGGACGATCAGATTGACGGCGAAAGGCGCGTCCGCCTCCGTCAGTTCGGTCGTCAACCGCCGCAGCCATTGCTCGAACACGCCCGACGGCCGGGCGTTGAGCGATGGGAAAGCGCCCACCACGCCCGCGCGGCACTGGGCGATCACCAGATCCGGCTGCGATATGATGAACATCGGCGATCCGATAAGCGGCAGCGACAGGCGATCCTGGAACAGCGACGGCAGCGTCATGGAGTTGGTGGCCTTCCTTGCATTTTCCACGGGCGCTAACATCGGCGCGCCCGGCGGGAAAGCCGAAAAGCAGGACCATCGCCCTAGCCGAACTGTATTGCCCAAGTGATACAGTCGTGCTATTCGCAAGGTGACTTCCTCGCGTGACCGGAGCGAAACCATGTATAGCGAGAGCGACCTTCAAGATGCCGTAGCGGCCGGAGCCCTGTCCCCGCAGGCGGCGCAGGCGCTGCGCGATCATGTCGCCACGCTGCGCGCCAGCCCGGTCGTCGATGAAGAACATTTCCGCCTGCTCACCGGCTTCAATGATATTTTCGTGGGCATCGCCTGCATCATCCTGCTGGTCGCGGTCGGCTGGCTGGGCAACAGCCTGCGCCTGGGCGCGGACGTTCATGCGCCCTCGCCCGCCGTCGGCCTGCTGATCGCCGCCGTCAGTTGGGGCCTTGCCGAATATTTCACGCGGCAACGGCGAATGGCGCTGCCCAGCATCCTGCTGTTGCTCGGTTTCGTGGGCGGGGTCGGTTTTGGCCTGATGGCGTTGTTCACCGCGATGGCGCCCCATGCCGGAGATCGAGTCACGTCCCTGCTGATGGCGCTATCGGCGCTGCTCACCACCGCCGCTGCCTGGGTGCATTGGCGGCGCTTCATGGTACCCATCACCGTCGCCGCTGGCGCGACCAGCGCCGCCGCCGTTGCGCTTGGCCTACTGCTCTGGGCGGTGCCCGCCGCTAAGGACGCGCTCTTCTGGCTGCTGTTGGCGGCGGGCCTCGCCATCTTCGCCTTCGCCATGCACTGGGATATCAGCGATCGGGGACGGCAGACGCGCCGGTCCGACGTCGCCTTCTGGCTCCACCTGGCGGCAGCGCCGATGATCGCCCATTCGATGTTCCAGATCATGGGCGTGTTCGACGGTCAGATCGGCGCCCTGAAGGCGCTGACCGTGATCGCCCTCTATGTCGCCTTCGGCTTGGTCGCGCTGGCGGTGGACAGGCGCGCGCTGCTCGTCTCCAGCCTCGCCTATGTGCTCTTCGCCCTGTACGCGCTGTTCCGGCAGGCGGGGGCCGTCGAACTTTCCGCCGCCTTCACGGCGCTGGTCATCGGATCGGCTCTGCTGCTGCTCTCCGCCCTGTGGCACAAGGCGCGGGCGCTGGTAGTAAACGGCCTGCCCACCGGCTGGGCTGCGCGCCTGCCCTACCTCGACCGTGTAGCGGCATAAGGGGCAGGCGCATTCTTAACCCTTGGCGGCTAAGGATTGGGCGATGAACCTTCGCCCCTTGGCCACGCTGATTTCATGCGTGCCTATCCTGTTGCTGACATCCGGACAGCCCGCTCCATCCGCGGAGCCTTCCCCGCCGGAGAACCTGTCGGTTTCCACGACGACGATGACCTTGGGCGGCGACATCGGCTATGTCACCGGGATCGGCTTTTTTACGGAAGCCCAGGTGGAGGACGCCGATTGGGAATTCAGGCGGGTCCAGCAGGCCGAATGGCGTTATTGCCCCGCGCAGACCCGGTTCGTCCGTCGCGATATCCGATGGGTGCCCAAACCGGATGCTCCTGGCGGGCGGTGCGCCATGCTGATCTATTCGATGCGGTGCGTCACGCAGGACGACATTGAGGCAGGGACCGCGCGCGTCGTTCCATTGCCGCTCGCCCAGGCCCGGGCCGCGCTGCTCGACGGCCCCATGGATATGCAGCCCGATGGGGCGCAGTGCGGCGAAAGAGACGCCGACGTCCGCGCCAGATTGCGCGAGTCACAAAATTAGATTGCAGGCGCGGCTCCGGGGCTTACGCCTTCAATCCCTCGGCCATTTCGGCGAGTTCCAGCCAGCGCATCTCGGCCGCGTCCTTTTCCGCCCGCGCCTTTTCGACCGCCTTGGTCAGCGCCTCGAACTTCGCGAAATCGCGGCTGTAGAGGTCGGGATCGGCGAGCGCCGCCTCGTCGCGCGCTATCGCGGCCTCGATCTCCTCGATCCGCTTGGGCAGAAGGTCCAGGTCGCGCTGGTCCTTGTAGCTGAGCTTCGTCGCAATGCTCTTTGGCGGCGGAGCGGCGGTCTCCGCCCTCTTCTCCACCTTCGCCGCCCTGCGCGGGTCCCGCTTGGCGATCCAGTCGGCATAGCCGCCGACGATCACGTCGACCTTGCCCGACCCGTCCAGCCCCAGCGTCACCGTGACCGTCTTGTCCAGGAAATCGCGGTCATGGCTGACGATCAGGACGGTGCCGTCATAGTCGGCGATCACCTCCTGCAACAGGTCGAGCGTTTCCAGGTCCAGGTCGTTGGTCGGCTCGTCCAGCACCAGCAGGTTGGATTCGCGCGCGAACTCCCGCGCGAACAGCAGGCGCGACCGCTCGCCGCCCGACAGCGTCCCCACCCGCGCCTCGGCCAGCGAGGGGTCGAACAGAAACTCCTTCAGATAGCCATGGACATGCTTGCGCACCCCGCGCACGTCGATCCAGTCGCCGCCCTCGGCAAGCACGTCGCGCACGCGCTTGTCCGGCTGCATCAGGCTGCGCTGCTGGTCGATGAAGATCATGTCCAGGCTCTGCGCCTGCCGCACGCCGCCTTCGTCGGGCGCGGTCTCCCCGGTCAGCAGTTTCAGCAGCGTCGTCTTGCCCGCACCATTGCCGCCGACGATGCCGATCCGGTCGCCCCGCTGGATGCGCAGGGTGAAATCGTCGATGACCGTGCGCTCCCCGAACCGCTTGGTCACATGTTCGGCGACGATCACGCTCTTGGTCTTGCTGTCGTCGGCGGCCACCGCCAGCTTCGCGGTGCCCTGCGGCCCAACCATCGCCGCGCGCGCCGCCCGCATCTCCCATAGCTTGGCGAGCCGCCCCTGGTTGCGCTTGCGCCGGGCCGTGACCCCGCGTTCCAGCCAGTGCGCCTCGATCTTCAGCTTCGCGTCCAGCTTGTCGGCGGCGCGCGCCTCCTCGGCATAGACGGCCTCCATCCACTGGTCGAAACCGCCGAAGCCGATTTCGTTGCGCCGCATCCGTCCCCGGTCCAGCCACAGCGTCTGCCGCGTGAGGCGCGTCAGGAAGGCGCGGTCATGGCTGATGGCCACGAACGCGCCGTTATAGCGCGCCAGCCAGTTTTCCAGCCAGTCGATCGCGGCGATGTCCAGATGGTTGGTCGGCTCGTCCAGCAGCAGCAGGTCGGGCTCGCTCGCCAGCGCGCGCGCGATCGCCGCGCGCCGCCGCTCGCCCCCGCTCGCTGTCGCGGCTTCGCGGGAAAGGTCGATGCCAAGCTGGTCGGCGATCGCCTCCACCTCATGCCTGGGCGGCGCGAACGCGCCCGCCAGCGCGAAATCGTGCAGCGTCCGAAAGGCGCTGACGTCCGGGTCCTGCTCCAGCAGGATCACCCGCGTGCCCGCGACGACCGATCGCGTGCCCTCGTCCGGCTCGATCATCCCGCCCAGCAATTTGAGCAGCGTCGTCTTGCCCGCGCCGTTGCGCCCGATCAGCGCCAGCCGGTCCTTGGCGCCGACATGGATGTCGATGCCCCGGAACAGCCAATGGGTGCCCTGGCTGAGACCCAGATTTTCAAAGGAGAGGATTGGAGCCGCCATGGCCGTGCAGCTAGGGCGTTCCTCCGCCCTCCGCAACCCCGGCGGGAAGAGAGCAGGAACCGCCGCCTGTCTGACGGCTTTCATCGCACGTCAGCGTCCGTTCATCGCGCGTGCCGCTAAAGGGCCGCCTCATAGCAGGAGAGTTACCGATGAAATCCGCCTTTGCCCTGGTGGCCCTCGCCGCCTCTTCGCTGCCCATGGCCGCCGCCGCGCAGACCAGCGTCACGCTGGCCGAAACCGCGCCGGTGGTCACCCTCAACATCACCGAAACGGTCGAGGCCGCGCCCGACATGGCGACCGTCGGCACCGGCGTCCAGACCCGCGCCATGACCGCCGCGCAGGCGATGGGCGACAATGCGGCGCAGATGTCCAGGCTGGTCGCGGCGCTGGCGAAGGCTGGGATCGACCGCAAGGACATCCAGACCAGCGGCATCAACCTAAGCCCCCAATATGACTATAGCGGCCGCAACAGCGACGGCAGCCAGTCGCCGCCGCGTTTCATGGGTTATGAGGCGTCCAATCAGCTCACGGTCAAGCTGCGCGACATCCAGCGGGTCGGGCCGATGCTCGACAGGATGGTGGCGGCGGGGGCGACCAACCTCTCCGGCCCCACCTTCACCATCTCCGACCCCACGCCGATGATCGCGCAGGCCCGCTCGGCCGCGCTCAGAACCGCGCGGCAGCAGGCCGACTTCTATGCGCAGGCTACCGGCTACCGCTCCGCGCGGCTGCTCTCGATCGCGGAGAGCAGCAGCGCGGGCCGCCCGCCGATGCCGATGATGGCGATGCGGATGAAGGCGGAAGCGGCCGACACGCCGGTCGAACCGGGCCAGGTCTCCTCCGCCGTGACGCTGACGGTCCAGTACGCGCTCGACAAGTGAGGGTGGCGGGCACGGGATGCGACCGGCCGCGTCCCGTCCCCATTCACCACCTGTTCAATAGCCTCCGCCTATGCCATCATCCATGACGATGTGGAGAAAATGCGCGATTTCAGCCCTCGCCGCGATCACTGCCGCAACGGGCCTGGTGCATACCGCCGACGCCCAGAGCCGCCGCGACGAGCAGGACGCGGCCCGGCGGGCGATGCTCGATGGCCATGTCATGCCCTTTTCCATCATCAAGCGCCGCGTCGACGCGGCGATGGACGGCGCGACCTATGTCGGATCGGAGTTCAATCCCGAATCCAACAGCTATCGCTTGAAATATGTGAAGGACGGCAAGGTCCTATGGGTTGATGCCGATGGCCGAACGGGCGATATAACCGGCTGGGCGCGCTGACGCGGCGCACCCTTGAAAGATCATTATAACAGAAACGGGGTTTCATGCGCCTGCTGATCGTCGAGGATGAACCGAGCCTGGGGCAGCAGCTCAAAAATACGCTCGAAGGCGCGGGCTATGCCGTGGATCTGGCCGATGATGGCGAGGATGGACATTTCCTGGGGTCCACCGAAAGCTACGACGCGGTGGTGCTGGACCTTGGCCTGCCGACGATCGACGGCCTGACCGTCCTCGACCGCTGGCGCAAGGAGGGCAGGACCTTCCCCGTGCTGGTGCTGACCGCGCGCGATAGCTGGTCGGACAAGGTCGCGGGCCTGGACGCGGGCGCCGACGATTATCTGGCCAAGCCCTTCCAGAGCGAGGAGCTGATCGCCCGCCTGCGCGCGCTGATCCGCCGCGCGTCGGGCAACGCGTCGAGCGAACTGACGGCCGGCGATGTCCGGCTCGACACCCGGTCGGGCAAGGTCACGATCGGCGGAGAGCCGGTCAAGCTGACCGCGCAGGAATATAAGCTATTGTCCTACCTCCTCCACCACAAGGGCAAGGTCGTCAGCCGCACCGAGCTTATCGAACATATTTACGACCAGGATTTTGACCGGGATTCCAATACGATCGAAGTGTTCGTCACCCGCATCCGCAAGAAACTGGGCGCCGACGTCATCACCACCATCAGGGGCCTGGGCTATAGCCTGGACGAGCCGGGACGCTGATATTTTTTGCGTCCCCTCGACCCTGGCTTGTCGAAGGGACCCGCTTCCTCCAAGGATGAGGTTTCGGCGGGCTCCGCGCGAGCGGATGAGGGAGGCGTTCAGGCCAGGCGATGACCGATCCCGCTGTCCCCACCGTCCGCTCCACCGGGTCGCTCAGCCGCCGCATGATCGGCATCGCGGCGCTGTGGATCAGCCTGCTGCTGCTGGGCGGCGGCGTCGCGCTCGACCGGGTGCTGGCCGACGCGATCACCCGCAATTTCGACGACGGCATGAGCTATGTGCTGACCGCGATGATCGCTTCGGCGGAGATCGGTCCGGACGGCGAGGTGCTGTTCAACCGGCCGCTGGCCGATCAGCGCTTCTTGGAACCCAATAGCGGCCTTTACTACCAGATCAGCGCGCCGGGGCGTGAGGACTGGCGGTCGCGATCGCTGTGGGATCGCGCGCTGCGCGTGCCGGCATCCCATGCCGACCGCAATTTCCACATCTACGACAGCAAGCAGTTTCCGGGCGAGGATCTGCGCGTCATGGAGCGGACGGTGATCCTGCCCGGCTCCGACACGCGCTGGATGTTCATGGTGGCGCAGGCGCGGGAGGGCCTGGACAACCAGATCCGCACACTGCGGTCGACCCTGTTCAAGAGCTTCGCCCTGCTGGCGCTGGGCCTGATCGTCCTGGCGGCGCTCCAGACCATCTACGGCCTGCTGCCGCTGCGCAAGGTCCGCAAGGAGATCGCGCGGATGCGCGCCGCGGAAAAGAGCCGCATCACCGAGCCCATGCCGGTCGAGGTGCTGCCGATGGTCGAGGAGCTGAACGCCCTGCTCGCCCATAATGAGCGGCAGGCGGAGGAAGCGCGTACCCATGCCGGCAACCTTGCACATGCGCTGAAGACGCCGCTGACCGTGATCATGAACGCCGCTACCGCCCGCGCCCCGGACCTGGGCGACACGGTAATACGAGAGGCGACGACGATGCGCCGTCAGGTCGACCATCATCTCGCCCGCGCCCGCGCGGTCGGGCGGCGCGGCGCGGCGCAGAGCCGCGCGGACATATGGCCAAGCCTTCAGGCGGTGGAGCGCGCCGTCGCCCGCCTCTATTCCGACGCGCGCATCGACATGGACGGCGCGAAGGACGCCGTCGTCCGCGTGGAACGGCAGGATTTGGACGAACTGCTCGGCAATCTGATCGAAAACGCGGCGAAATATGGCGGCGGCAGCGTGTTCACGACGGTCCAGCACGCAGGTCCCATGGTCGAGATAGTGGTGGAGGACGATGGCGCGGGCATTCCGGAGGCGGACCGCGCCCGTATCTTCGATCGCGGCGCGCGGCTCGATTCCGGAAAGCCGGGCACGGGCCTTGGCCTGGCCATCGTCCGCGACGTCGCCGAAATCTATGGCGGCAGCGTCGCGCTGGAGGAAAGCGAGGATCTGGGCGGCCTGCTGGTGCGGCTGCGGCTGCCGTCGGCGGCATGAAGCGAAGCCTTTACCTCGCCGGCGGGTTCCTTTCGCTCGGGCTAGGGGCTATCGGCGCCTTTCTGCCGCTGCTGCCGACTGTGCCCTTCATGATCCTGGCCGCCTACTGCTTTGCCCGCAGCAATCCGGCGCTGGAGGCGAGGCTGCTCGACCATCGCCATTTCGGGCCGCATATCCGGCGCTGGCGGGAAAGAGGCGCGATCAGCCGCCGGGGCAAGCAGGCCGCGATCGCCGCCTTCGCATTCAGCATCCTGCTCGCGCTGATCTTCTCGCCCTTTCCCTGGTTCCTGATCCCCCTCGCCGCCGCGCTGATCGGCGGCACATGGATATGGACCCGGCCGGAGGCGTGAGGCAAAGCGCGGCCCCATGCAGATTCGTACCGCCGTTCCCGCCGACCTTTCCGCCCTTCATCCAGTGATCGAGCGCGCCTATCGCGGGGACACGGCGCGCGCGGGCTGGACGTTCGAATCGGACCTGCTGACGGGCGCGCGCACCGACCTGGCGACGCTGACGGCCATTCTCGACAGTCCGGCGGACCGGCTGCTCGTGGCGCTCGAGGGCGCGCAGCCCATTGGCTGCGTGCAGGTGACCGATCGCGGCGGCGCCGTCGCCTATCTCGGGCTGCTGTGCATCGACCCGACGCGGCAGGCGAGCGGCCTGGGGCGGCGGATGATCGAAGCGGCGGAGGCAAGGGCGGTGGCCGATTTCGCCGCGAACAGCATGGAGATGACGGTCATTGACAGCTGAAAAGAGCTGATCGCCTATTATCAGCGGCGCGGCCATGCGCTGACGGGCGAGACCCGCCCCTTTCCCATCCCGCTCGACCCGCCGCTTTCGATGGTCGTGCTCGCAAAAGCGCTGGCGGGCGGGATGCGCATCGGCTAGGCGCGGTGCCGATGCTCACGCGCCTCTACCAATGGACGCTCGCCAAGGCGGCCCACGCCCATGCGGAGCGCTGGCTGTTCGCCATTTCCTTCATGGAATCGAGCTTTTTCCCCATTCCGCCGCATCCGTTGCTGGGTCTGATGTGCCTTGCCCGGCCGGAGCGCGCGCTGCGCTTCGGCTTCATCTGCACGCTGGCCTCCGTCCTGGGCGGCATGCTCGGCTATGGGATCGGCTATTTCCTCTATGAAGCGGTCGGCCACCAGATATTGGATGCGCTCGGCCTGGCCGCCAAGTTCCCGGTCGCGGCCTGCTACCTGCGCGATTATGGCGCGGAAATCATATTGATCAAGGGCGCGACGCCCATCCCCTTCAAGCTGATAACGATCACCGCCGGCTTCGTCGGCTTGCCGATCTTCACGTTCCTATGGGCCAGCATCGCCAGCCGCGCCTTTCAGTTCATGCTGGTGGGCGCGCTGTTCTGGAAGTTCGGGGCGACCATCAAGCCGTTCATCGAAAAATATCTGGGCTGGCTTTCGGCCCTGTTCCTACTGCTGATCGTCGGCGGTTTCCTTGCCGCTTCCATGCTGTCGGGCGGCGGAGACAAGAACGACAAGTGCAGCGGCGCGACGATGGCGACGCTGCGCTGATCGCGTGATCGAGGCCGCGCTCTTTCGCCGCCCGAAACTGGCCGCGCTGCTCGCGGGCTTTTTTTCGGCCACTGGTTTCGCCCCGCTTAATCTGTGGCCGGTGACGCTCCTCTGTCTCGCCGCGCTCATCCTGCTGGTGGCGCGCGCGCCTGACCGGCGGGCCGCTTTCCTACGTGGGTGGCTGTTCGGGGTCGGCCATTTCACGCTGGGCCTCAACTGGATCGCCCACGCCTTCACGTTCCAGGACGCGATGCCGCACTGGTTCGGCTATGCCGCGGTCATCCTGTTGTCGCTCTATCTGGCCGTCTATCCGGCGCTGGCCACGCTGGGAAGCTGGTGGTTCGACCGTTGGCTGAGCGCGCGCATGGGGATGGGAGAACGCGGTAGGACCGGGGCCGATATCCTGCCCTTCATCCTCCTCCTCGCCGCCTTCTGGCTGGCCACCGAATATCTGCGCGCGACCCTCTTCACCGGCTTCGCCTGGAATCCGCTGGGCGTGATGTGGCTGACCACCGGAGCCGCGACGGCCGCGACCATCATCGGCACATATGGCCTTGGCGCGCTGGCTATATTGGCGTCCGGCGCCCTCTCCCTGCTGGCGCGCCGCCGGATGCGCCCCGCCGCCGGGATCATCGCGCCGATCATCCTGCTCGCGCTCTGGGGCCTGCTCATGGCGCCCACGCCTTCGCCTCCGGGCGCGCCGCGCATCCGCGTGGTCCAGCCAAATATCGACCAGGGCGACAAATATTCGGCCGAACTGGAGCAGGCCAATTTCCGCAAGCTCATCGCCCTGACCGGCGCGCCGCGCCCCGCTCCGCGCCTGATCTTCTGGCCCGAAGCGGCGATTCCCGCCTGGCTCGACATGGAACGCGAATGGCGCGACCGGCTGGCCGCCCTGCTAGGGCCGGGCGACCTGCTGATGACGGGCGGCGACAAGGTCTATTTCAAGGAACAGGATAAGGGGCTTTACACCGACCGGGTGCTGGCGGGCGCGAACAACAGCCTGTGGGTGGTCACGCCGCAAGCGCGCATTCTGGGCCGCTACAGCAAGGCGCATCTGGTGCCCTATGGCGAATATCTGCCGATGCGCCAGTTGCTGACGCCGCTCGGCCTGTCGCGCCTGGTGCCTGGCGACGCCGATTTCTGGCCCGGTCCCGGCCCGCAAAGCCTCAGCTTGACGGGCGCCCCCGGTCGCCCGCCGCTGAAGATGGGCGTTCAGATCTGCTATGAGATCATCTTTTCAGGACAGGTGATTGACGCCGCTGATCGGCCCGACTTCCTCTTCAACCCGTCCAATGATGCTTGGTTTGGCAGTTGGGGGCCGGTCCAGCATCTGGCTCAGGCCCGTCTGCGCGCGATCGAGGAGGCTATGCCGACGATCCGGTCGACGCCGACCGGCATCTCCGCGATCATCGACTCGCGCGGCCATGTGCTGAGCGCGATCGGCGCGAAACGGGCGGGCTTTCTGGAAACCGGCCTGCCCCCCGCTGCGCCGCCGACAATCTTTGCTCGCGTTGGCAATCTGGCGCCCTTCCTGCTCATGCTCGTCCTGCTGGCCCTCGCGGTTGCAACGCGGAGACTCTGTCGCTAAAGCGCATATAACATTATCTTTATATCGCCTTTCTGCCGAAGATAACTGGAGTCCCATGCGCAGCAATTATCTCTTCACCTCCGAGTCCGTCTCCGAGGGTCACCCCGACAAGGTCGCCGATCAGATTTCGGACGCGATCGTCGATCTCTTCCTGTCCAAGGACCCGGAAGCGCGGATCGCCTGCGAAACGCTGACGACGACCCAGCTCGTGGTGCTGGCGGGCGAGATCCGCTGCAAGGGCGTCTATGAGAATGACGCTTGGGCTTCGGGCGCGCGCGAGGAGATAGAGGCGACGGTCCGCGCCACCGTCAAGCGCATCGGCTACGAGCAGGACGGCTTCCACTGGCAGACCTTCCGGTTCGAGAATAATCTGCACGGCCAGTCCGCCCATATCGCGCAGGGCGTCGACGCGTCCGGCAACAAGGACGAGGGCGCCGGCGACCAGGGCATCATGTTCGGCTTCGCCTGCGATGAAACCCCCGACCTGATGCCCGCCACCCTCTATTACAGCCACAAGATATTGGAGCGCATGGCCGCCGACCGCCATTCCGGGGCCGCGCCCTTCCTTGAGCCCGACGCCAAGAGCCAGGTCACCTTGCGCTTCGAGGATGGCAAGCCCGCCGCGGCCACCGCGATCGTCGTGTCGACCCAACATGGCAAGGGCTATGACGAAGGCGAGAAGGATGCCGAACTCAGGGCCTATGTGAAGGGCGTCGTCGCTGATATCCTGCCCGCGCACCTACTGTCCGACGCAACCGTCTATCACATCAACCCGACCGGCAGCTTCGAGATTGGCGGGCCGGACGGCGACGCGGGCCTTACCGGCCGCAAGATCATCGTCGACACCTATGGCGGCGCGGCGCCCCATGGCGGCGGCGCGTTCAGCGGCAAGGACCCGACCAAGGTCGACCGCTCGGCCGCCTATATCACTCGCTATCTGGCGAAGAACATCGTCGCAGCCGGCCTCGCCAGGCGCTGCACGATCCAGCTCGCCTATGCAATCGGCGTGTCGGAGCCGCTGTCGCTCTATGTCGACACCCATGGCACCGGCACGGTCGACGACGCGAAGATCGAGGAGGCGATCAAGGGCATCGCCGATCTGGGCGGCCTGACCCCGCGCGGCATCCGCACGCATCTGGGCCTCAACAAGCCGATCTATCAGCCTTCCGCCGCCTATGGCCATTTCGGCCGCACGCCCGACGGCGACTTCTTCCCCTGGGAAAAGACCGATCTGGTCGAGAAGCTGAAGGCGGCTCTCTAAAGCCTCCTCGAAGGGGCGGCGACTGGTGTTCGCCGCCCTTTTTTTACCCCTGCCAGTATCGCCATGCGGCCCAGAGCCAGCCGCCGATCAGCAGGCTTCCCCCGATCGGCGTCACCGCGCCCAGCCAGCGCGGCCCGCCTAGCGCCATCGCGTAGAGCGTGACGGCGAAGATCGCCGCCCCCGCCAGCAGGATGATGGCCGCGCCCCGCGCCTGTCCCATCACCGCCAGCGCGGCGACCGCATGGACTAGCTGATATAGCCCGCCGGTGCGCAGCCACTCGGCCGCCTGCGGGCTGGACGCGCCATGCGCGCCGAACGCCCCCGCTGCGACGGCCAGCGCCGCCGACAATGCCGCCAATAGTCCGATCATGTCGTCTCCCCATCCCCCCGGCTAAGCAGCCGCATGGCTCGTCCGGGGCGGAACATCAGCTCCTTGGCCGCGATCAGGTCGCCATGTTCGCGCTGAAGGTCGAACCGCTGCCCGTCATTCTCGCGATATTGCCGCTCGACCTCCGCCACCTCGGCCTCCGGCACGCCCAGCGCCTCCATCGCCTGCACGCCCATGCAGACGGCGGACTCGAACACTTCGCGCACGACCCCGGCCAGATCCATGTCCACCAGTTCCAGAAGCTGCCGCCGGTCGAAGGCGCGCACCACCAACGCCGCCTGCGGAAAGGCTTCGGCGATCGGCTCCAGCCGCTTCTTGTCCAGCGTGGGATCGTCGATGCAGAAGGCGATCAGCCGTGCCTCCTCTGCGCCCGCCCGGCGCAGCAGATCGATGCGAGTGCCGTCGCCATAATAGACCTTCATGTCGAACCGGCTGGACTGCTCGATCTGGGTCGGCTTCTTATCGATCAGCGTCACGCCGAAGCCATGGCCCATCAGCATCTGCGCGACCGTCTGGCCGAACCGGCCATAGCCGACGATGATGGCGTTGCCGCGCGGCGCTTCCTCGGGACCCGGCAGATCGGACGCACCTGACCGCGCGAACTCCAGCCGGCGGGCGAACAGCATCAGGAAGGGCGTGGTCGCCATGGAGAAGGTGACGATGGCGCTGAACAGGCTCGCGGCCTGCGGCGCGATCAGATAGGCGTTCTGCGCCTGCGCGAACAGGACGAAGCCGAACTCGCCGCCCTGGCTCAGCAGCAGGCCGATGCCGATCGCCTGTTTCCAGGCCATGCCGAACAGCCGGGCGAGCAAGGTGACGATCGCCGCTTTGGTCGCGACCAAGATCGCCGCCATGCTCAGCACGAACAGCGGGTTGGCCATCACCGCCCGCAGGTCCAGCATCATGCCGACGGCAAGGAAGAAGAGGCCGAGCAGGATCGACCGGAACGGCTCAACATCCGATTCGATCTCGTGCCGATAGGGCGAGTCGGCCAGCATCACGCCCGCGACGAAAGCGCCGAGCGCGGTCGACAGGTGAAGCGCGTGCATCAGCGCCGCGGCGGCCAGCACGGTGAACAGCCCGACCACGACGAACAGCTCGCGCTCTCCCAGCCCGCCGACCAGCCGCAGCAGAGGCCGCAGGACGAAGCGTCCGGCCAACACCAGCCCCATGATCGCGGCCACCGTATATCCCGCCAGCACGAACCCCGGCGGCCCGGCGGCATCGGCCGGATTGCGCGACAGCGCGGCGATGATGGTGATCAGCGGCACGATCGAGAGGTCCTGGAACAGCAGGACTGAAAATGTCTTTTCCCCGAAGGGCGAGTTGATCCGCCCGCTGCTCTTGAGGCTGGGCAGCACCTGCGCGGTGGACGACAAGGCCAGCGGCAGGCCGAGCGCGATCGCCGCGCCCCAGGTGAAGCCGGTCGTCAGGAAGATCACGCCCGTCAGCACCAGCCCGCACAGCACCACTTGCGCCGCGCCCAGCACGAAGATGTCGCGCTTCAGCCGCCACAGGCGCGAAGGATTGAGTTCCAGGCCGACCAGGAACAGCAGCAGGACGATGCCGATCTCGGCGATAGCGAGCTTCGATTCGGCCCCGCCGACCAGCCCCAGCCCCTGCGGCCCAACGAGCGCGCCGGCGACCAGATAGCCGAGCACGGCACCGAGGCCGAAACGGCGGAAGAGGAGGACGAACAGCACGGCCGCGCCCAGCAGGATCACGCCCTCCGACAGCAGCATATCGGTCGCGCCCGCGCCCTCGGCCGCGGCCTTCGATGATGCCGTCGCCGCCGCCGTCGCGATCAGCGCATGATTCATGCGTCCGCCATCCGCGCCGCTTCGGCGATCGCCTCGAACCCCAACCGGATGGAGGCGTGGCGGGCGGGATAGCCCCTCGCCGGCGCCAGCACCGCAAGCCCCGGCCAGAAATCCAGATCGTCGCTCTCGCCCGCCAGATAGGCGGCCAGCTGGTCGCTCGCCTCGGCCAACTCGTCGGCGGTCATGCCGATCGCCTGCGCGGCCATCAAAGCGGCCGATGCCTGGCCCAGCGCGCAGGCCCTCACCTCCAAGCCCATCTCGGCAAGCCGCCCGTCGGCCATCCGCACGTCGGCGGTCACGCGCGACCCGCAGGTGGGCGAGCGCTTCTCCACGCTCGCCTGCGGGTCCGGCAGACGCCGGTGGTGCGGGATGCTGGTGGCGAGGCGGAGGATGTCGTTATTATAGAGCGGCGCGGTCATGTTCTCCCATGTAGGACGGATGAGCGCGCGATAGAAGGCATTTGAGCGCCGGCTTCACGGCCACGGGCTTTGCCTGCCCCGCCCGGACACTTGCTCCGCGCGCCCGCGCCGCCTAGATAGGGACAATGGGCCAGCACCATCATCATCAGGAGCCGACCGGCACCAAATTGGCGAACGCCGCGCAGGCGACGCTGGAGGCGAAAAGCGAGCAGTGGACGCCGATGCGCGCCGCGATCTTCGACGCGCTCTCCGCGCAGGACAAGCCCGCCTCGGCCTACGACATCGCCGACACTGTGTCGAAGGCGCGGGGAAAGCGCGTCGCTCCCAACAGCGTCTATCGGATTCTCGACCTGTTCGTGTCGAACAATATCGCGATGCGAGTGGAAAGCGCGAACGCCTATATCGCCAATGCCCATCCCGGCTGCCTGCACGACTGCATCTTCCTGGTATGCCGCGTCTGCCATGAGGCGACCCATGTCGACGACGACAAGGTGACCGGCGACGTGCGCGCCGTCGCCAGCCATGAGGGCTTCACCGCCGAGCGTCCGGTCATCGAGATATTGGGCACCTGCGCCAAGTGCGCCGCATGACGTGACTTGATCGCGGGTCCCGGCGCGGGCAGAGCGGTCGCAGGAGAATGCCGACATAATGACCGACCGTCCCCTGACACCCCTGCTCGACCGGGTCGACGTGCCCGCCGACCTGCGCAAGCTGCCGCCCGAGGATCTGCGCCAGCTCGCCGACGAACTGCGGCAGGAGGTCATTTCGGCGGTCGGCGTCACCGGCGGCCATCTGGGCTCCGGGCTGGGCGTCGTCGAACTGACGACCGCGATCCATTATGTGTTCGACACGCCGCGCGACCGGCTGGTCTGGGACGTCGGCCACCAATGCTATCCCCACAAGATATTGACCGGACGCCGCGACCGCATCCGCACGTTGCGCCAGGGCGGGGGCCTCAGCGGCTTCACCAAAAGGGCGGAAAGCGATTACGACCCGTTCGGCGCGGCGCACAGCTCCACCTCGATCAGCGCCGCGCTGGGCTTCGCCATCGCCAACAAGCTGAAGGACCAGCCGGGCAAGGCCATCGCCGTGATCGGCGACGGCGCGATGTCGGCTGGCATGGCCTATGAGGCGATGAACAACGCGCGGGAGGCCGGCAATCGCCTGGTCGTCATCCTCAACGACAATGACATGTCGATCGCGCCTCCTGTCGGGGGCCTGTCCGCCTATCTCGCCCGGATCGTGTCGAGCCGCGAGTTCCTGTCCGTTCGCGACGCGTTGAAGCGCCTCGCCCGCCGGCTGCCGGGACCCCTGCACAAGGCCGCCCGCAAGACCGACGAATATGCGCGCGGCATGGCGATGGGCGGCACGCTGTTCGAGGAGCTGGGCTTTTACTATGTCGGCCCGGTCGACGGCCATAATCTGGACCAGTTGATCCCGGTGCTGGAAAATGTTCGCGACGCGGCGGAAGGGCCCTGCCTGATCCATGTCGTGACGCAAAAGGGCAAGGGCTATGCCCCCGCCGAGAACGCGGCCGACAAATATCATGGCGTGCAGAAGTTCGACATCGTCACCGGCACGCAGGCGAAGGCGCCGCCGGGGCCGCCCAGCTATACCAATGTCTTTGCCGGGGCGCTGGTCGCGGAGGCGGAGCGCGATCCCGCCATCTGCGCGATCACGGCGGCCATGCCGTCAGGCACCGGCCTCGACAAGTTCCAGGCCGCCTTTCCCGACCGCACCTTCGACGTGGGCATCGCCGAGCAGCATGCCGTCACCTTCGCCGCTGGCCTCGCCGCGCAGGGGATGCGCCCCTTCTGCGCCATCTATTCGACCTTCCTCCAGCGCGCTTATGACCAAGTCGTGCATGACGTGGCGATCCAGAACCTGCCGGTGCGCTTCGCCATCGACAGGGCGGGCCTGGTCGGCGCGGACGGCAGCACCCATGCCGGCAGCTTCGACATCGCCTATCTCGCCACCCTCCCCAATTTCGTTGTGATGGCCGCCGCCGACGAAGCGGAGCTGGTGCACATGACCCATACCTGCGCGGTGCATGACAGCGGACCTATCGCCGTGCGCTATCCGCGCGGCAACGGCACCGGCGTTAAGCTGCCCGCCGTTCCCCAGCGGCTGGAGATCGGCAAGGGCCGGATCGTGCGGGAAGGGCGGCAGGTCGCGATCCTTTCCCTCGGCACCCGGCTCGAGGAAGCGCTGAAGGCGGCCGATGTGCTCGATGCCAAGGGCCTTAGCGCGACAGTCGCCGACCTGCGTTTCGCCAAGCCGTTGGACGAGGCGCTGATCCGCAAGCTGCTGACCACGCATGAAGTCGCGGTGACGGTGGAGGAAGGGGCGATCGGCGGCCTTGGCGCCCATGTGCTGACATTGGCGAGCGACCTGGGCCTGACCGACGCTGGCCTCAAGATCCGCACCTTGCGCCTGCCCGACATTTTCCAGGATCAGGACAGGCCGGAAAAACAATATGCCGACGCCCGGCTGGATGCCGACGCGATCATCGACACCGTGCTGACGGCGCTGCGGCATAACAGCGCGGGGCTGGGTTCGGGGGCGCTGGCCTGAACAGCGCGCTTCCCACCCCATCCAACCGCCGCCGGTGATTGGCAACAATTTGGTTGCCTATTTCCCAGACACGGTATAATAGGCAATCAGGAGGTTGCCCATCATGCCTGACACCATCACCAAAAGCATCGACATCGCCGCGCCCATCGAAAAAGTCTGGGACGCGCTGACCGACCATGAAAAGTTCGGCGATTGGTTCCGGGTCGCGCTCGACCAGCCGTTCGCCGTGGGCCAATCCTCGACCGGCCACATGACCTATCCCGGCTATGAAGATTATCGCTGGGAGGCGCGCGTCGTGGCGATCGAGCCGATGACCCGCTTCGCCTTCGCATGGCCGGCGACCGGCGGCGATAAGGCGCTGATGGAAAGCGGCGTCCCCGTGCCCGAATGGACGCTCGTCACCTTCCTGCTGGAACCGATCGCGGCCGGCACCCGCCTCACCGTCACCGAAAGCGGTTTCAACGCCGTTCCCGAACCCCGCCGCTCCAACGTCATGCGCGACAATGACGGCGGCTGGACTCAGCAGGTCCAGAATATCCGCGCCTATGTCGAGGGCTGACGCCCCCGCCCCGGCCATGTTCTTCGCCGCGCTGGGCGACCCCACCCGGCTCGCCATGGTCGAGCGCCTGGCCGATGGGCGTCCGCGATCCATCGCGCGGATCGGTGCGGACCTGCCGATCAGCCGGCAGGCCGTGGCCAAGCATGTCGAGATATTGCACCAGGCGGGCTTGGTCGATCGCCGCAAGAGCGGGCGCGAAGTGCATGTCGCCCTGCGCCGCGAGGCGATCGAGGAGGCCCGCGCCTGGCTGGACGCGGTCGGCGCGCAGTGGGACGGCACGCTGGCCCGGCTCAAGGCCTTTACGGAGCAGGCATGAAAAGGTCCGGCGCCACCATCGCCCGGACCTTCCGTCACTTTGAATAGCAGGGCTGTGCCCTGATTTTTTACTGCTGCGGCGGCACCGAGGCGCGCGCGTCCTGCCCGTCGCCTTCCGGGGCGGCCAGGATTTCGCGGGTCGCCGCGCCCTTGTCCACCACCTCGGTCGCGGGATCGCCGACGGCGGAGCGGATGCCCGGCGCGGCGTTGGCGCGGCCGGCGGCGTCGAGCGTGGCGGTCTCGCTGGCGCTGCGGGCGGAGGGGCCGCCGAACATCGCCTCCATCGCCGCGCGGCTCGAATCCACGCTGTTCGAGGAGGGCGCGCCCGGCGCAGGCGGCACCAGCGCGAAATCGGGCGGGATCACCAGCGGCGCCTGACGCGACACGGCGAACTCGTCGGGACGCTCGCGGTCGAACAGGCCGGTCGAACCACAGGCGGACAGGCTGCTCACCAGACCGGCGGCGAGGATCAATTTACGCATTACACTCATGACTCCGTCTTTGCGCTCTTCTCGCGCAGCAGCAGCGCGCGTGCAAGCAGGATCAGCACGCCGATGGTGATCGCCGCGTCCGCCAGGTTGAAAATCAGGAAGGGCCGCCATTCGCCGATGTGCAGGTCCGCATAATCAACGACATAGCCCAGCCGCATCCGGTCGATGATGTTGCCGATGGCCCCGCCCAGCACCAGCCCCAGCGCGGCGACGTCCTGCCGCGCCCGTTCCCGCCACATCCATATGGCCACGAACAGCGCGATCACCATGGTCATGCCCACCAGCGCCCAGCGCGCGCCCTCGGTCGACGCGTGGAAGAAGCCCATCGACACGCCCCTGTTCTCCAGCCAGCGCAAGCGGAAGAAGGGCAGCAATTCGATGCCCGCCTCCGCCCGCGACCGGAGCGCCAGCGGATAGGTGACAGTATATTTGATAAGCTGGTCGAGCAGCAGGGTCGCGCCGGCGACGACCAAACCCAGCGGGCGGTGATTGGGGTACAGCTGATGGGGGGACGGGGGCAGGCTCATGCCTGAAGCACCTCGTCGCAGCGGTCGCACAGCGCGCCGTCCTCCGCCACTTCGGGCAGCAGGCGCCAGCAGCGGCCGCATTTGTGCCAGTCGGACGGCCGTACGACGATGCCGTCGCCCACGCCCATTTCCACTCGCGCGACGATCGCCAGTTCGGCGAAATCGACGTCGCCGGTCGGGACTAGCTCGCCCATGCGCACGTCCGCCTCCAGGCTGGAGCGGACGATCTTCTCGCGGCGCAGCGGCTCGATGGCTTCGTTCACCTCCTCGCGCTTGGCGCGAAGATTGGCCCATTTCTCGCCCAGGCCGCCGTCGATCCAGCGCGCGTCGACCAGCGGCCATTCAAGGAAATGGACGCTCTCATCCTCGCTCGGGAAGCGGCTCTGCCATACTTCCTCGGCCGTGAAGGGAATGATCGGGGCGGCGTAGCGGACCAGCGCGTGGAACAGCGTGTCGAGCACGGTGCGATAGGCGCGGCGCTTGGGGTCGCTCTTCGCGTCGCAATAGAGGCAGTCCTTGCGGATGTCGAAGAAGAAGGCCGACAGGTCGCTATTGGCGAAGTCGAACAGCGCCCTGGTATAGCGGCTGAACTCCAGCCAGTTGCCGCTGCCCGCGCCCTTGTCCACGACCGAGCGCAGTTCCGCGTCCAGTTCCGCCAGGCGATGGAGCATGTAGCGCTCCAGTTCCGGCATCTCGGCATAGGATACCGCCTCACCCTCATCATGATCGGAAAGCGCGCCGAGCAGATAGCGGAAGCTGTTGCGCAGCTTGCGATAGGCGTCGGACGATCCCGCCAGCACTTCCTTGCCGATGCGGACATCGTCGAAATAATCGGTGCTGGCGACCCATACGCGCAATATGTCCGCGCCGCTTTCGCTCATGATCTTCAGCGGATCGACGACATTGCCCAGCGACTTGGACATTTTCTTGCCTTGGCCGTCGAGCGCGAAGCCGTGAGTCAGCACCGCGTCATAGGGCGCGCGGCCGCGCGTGCCGCAGCTTTCCAGAAGCGAGGACTGGAACCAGCCGCGATGCTGATCGGACCCCTCGATATAGAGGTCGGCGCGCACATCGGGGCCATAGCGGCCCTCGACCACGAAACTATGGGTCGAACCGCTGTCGAACCACACGTCCAGGATGTCGTTGACGACTTCATAATCGGCAAGGTCGTAGTCGGGGCCGAGCAGCGCCTGATGATCGGCGCCGAACCAGGCGTCCGCGCCGCCCAGCCTGAAGGCTTCGACGATGCGGGCATTGACCGCCGGATCGACCAGATATTGCCCGCTCTTGCGATGAACATAGAGGGCGATCGGCACGCCCCAGGCGCGCTGGCGGGAGATCACCCAGTCGGGCCGTCCCTCCACCATCGAGCGGATGCGGTTGATCGAGCGTTCGGGCACCCAGCGGGTATCGGCGATGGCATCGAGCGCGATTTCGCGCAGGGTCGCGCCGTTGCCGTTGTTCTCGACCGACGCTTCTCGACTTCGCTCGAAGCTGCTCGAACCGAACGGATTTTGGAGGGCATCTCCACCTCCGTTCGGTTCGAGCTTGTCGAGAACGGCAGGCGACATCTGCGCCGACGGCTCGCTTCGCTCGCCGATCAAACCGCTGCGGCCGTCCCCCCGACGGCCGCTTTTCGCGGCTTGATCCATCGGGATGAACCATTGCGGCGTGCAGCGGTAGATGATCCGCGCCTTCGACCGCCAGCTATGCGGATAGCTGTGGCGGAACTCGCCGGCGCTCAGCAACGCGCCGGCTTCGCGCAGGTCGGCGCAGATCGGGCCTTCCGGGCCGTTGAACTTCGTATTGATGACGCTGCCCTGTCCCGGGAGCCATTCCCAGTCCGCGCGGTAGAAGCCGCCATCATCGACTGCGAAGACCGGGTCGATACCCAGCTTCTTGCAGGCGATGAAATCCTCCTCGCCATGGTCGGGCGCCATATGGACTAAGCCGGTGCCCGCGTCGGTCGTGACATGATCGGCGGGGAGGAAGGGACGCGGGCGAGCGAAGAAACCGCCGAGCTCGTGCATGGGGTGACGAGCGATGGCGCCAGAAAGGTCGGCGCCTTTGCCAGCCCAAACTACAGTCCAGCCTTCATCTTCGGATAGCCAAGGCGTGGAACCCGCCCGCTGAGCAAAATCATTCCACAACTCGGTAGCGGTCAGGACAATCTTATCTCCGAGCCGCCAAGCCGAATACTCAATCTCCTCCCCATAAGCGATCGCCTGGTTTACCGGGATTGTCCAAGGAGTCGTCGTCCAGATCACCGCAAAGGCCCCGACCAGTTCCGGCGCGCCTGGCGCTTCCACGATCTCGAACGCCACGTCGATCTGGGTCGAGGTGACATCCTCATATTCCACCTCCGCCTCGGCCAGCGCCGTCTTTTCGACCGGGGACCACATGACGGGCTTCGCGCCGCGATAGAGCTGGCCGCTTTCGGCGAATTTCAGCAGTTCACCGACGATCGTCGCCTCGGCATCGAACTTCATGGTGAGGTAGGCATCGGCCCAATCGCCCATCACGCCCAGCCGCTTGAACTGGTCCTTCTGCACGTCCACCCATTTGTCGGCATAGGCGCGGCACTGGGCGCGGAACTCGGCGGCGGGAACCTCGTCCTTGTTCAGCTTCTTCTTGCGATATTCCTCCTCGATCTTCCATTCGATCGGCAGGCCGTGGCAGTCCCAGCCGGGCACATAGGGGGCGTCCTTGCCCAGCAGCGACTGGCTGCGGACGATGATGTCCTTCAGCACCTTGTTCATCGCATGGCCCATATGGATGTCGCCATTGGCGTAGGGCGGGCCGTCGTGGAGGATGAAGCGTTCGCGGCCGGCACGGCGCTCGCGCAGCTTGCCGTAGAGGTTCATCGCCTCCCACTTCGCGGCGATCGCCGGCTCCTTCTGCGCCAGCCCGGCCTTCATCGGGAAGTCGGTGACCGGCAGGAATACGGTGTTTTTATAGTCGGGCTGGTCGGTCATGCGGTCCGCGAAATATAGCTGGGAGACAAGTTCGCGGCCCTACGCGACGGCGGGCGTCGCCGCAAGGATTTGCCGCGCCAGCGCGCAATCGGCGTCCATCTGGGCGGTCAGCGCGTCCAGGCTGTCGAACTTAGCCTCGCCCCGCAGCCTCTGGATCAACTGCACCTCGATGACTTGATCATACAGGCTTTCGGCGAAGTCGAAGAAATAGGGCTCCAGCAGTTCCTTGGGCGGGTCGAAGGTCGGGCGGATGCCCAGGTTCGCCGCCCCGTCCAGCACTCGCCCGTCGGGCAGCAGCCCGCGCACCGCATAAATGCCGTAGGCCGGCCGCAAATAGCTGCCCATGTCGATATTGGCGGTGGGATAGCCGATGGTCCGCCCCAGCTTGTCGCCATGCTGCACCCGCCCCTCTATGGCGAAGGGCCGCGTCAGCAGCCGGGTCGCCGTGGCGCAGTCGCCCGCCACCAGCGCCTCCCGGATACGGCTGGAGGAGATCACGCCACCCGCCTCGTCCAGCACCGGCGCCACCGCTTCGGCCAGAAAGCCCCTGGCCGCGCCGGCCGCGCGCAGGCGTTCTATGGAACCGCTGCGTCCTTTCCCGAAGGTGAAATCCTCTCCCGTCACCACGCCTGCCGCGCCCATCTCGTCGGTGACGAGCGCCACGAAATCCTCGGCGCTCAGCGCCGCGAAGCGCGCGTCGAAATGAAAGACCAGCATCGCGTCCGCGCCCGCTTCCGCGAACAGCCGCTGCCGCTGGTTGAGCGTGGTCAGGCGAAAGGGCGGCGTATCGGGCCGAAACAGCCGCATCGGATGCGGGTCGAAGGTCGCGACGATCGCGGTACGCCGCTGCGCCCGCGCCAGCGCGACGGCGCGACCAACCACGGCCTGATGACCGCTGTGAAATCCGTCGAAATTGCCCAGCGCCACGATGGCGCCACGCAAATGCGCGGGCACCGGGACGCCACTGTCCAGCCGCTCCATGAGGGCGGCTATAGGGACGGCGGCGACGCGGCGCAATCGGTCGGGACCGGAAAGGGTCAGCCCCGCAGGAAGTCGATCAGATCCTTGTTCAGCCGGTCCGGCGCGGTCGCGAACAGGCCATGCGGCTCCCCATCGAACTCCACGAACTGCGCCCCCATGATGCCCGCCGCCGCCGCGCGGCCGGATGGATCGATCGGCACGGTCTTGTCGGCCGTGCCGTGGATGATCAGCGTGGGGACAGTGAAGGCGGCGAGGTCCGGCCGAAAATCGGTCGTGCCGAACGCGTCGACGCAGGCGATCGTCGCGATCGGGCTGGCCATGGCGGCAAGCAGGAAGCTCCAGTCGAGCACGCCCTGGCTCACCGGCTTCGACATCCAGCCGATGCCGTAAAATGCCTCGGCGAACGTCTGGAGAAACGCGAAGCGATCCTGACGAATCTCCGCCTTCATCCCCTCGAACACGCTTTCATCGACGCCGTCGGGATTGTCCGGCGTCTTCAGCAGGTAGGGAACGACCGAGGAGATCAGCACCGCGCTCGACACGCGGCCCGCGCCATGGCGCGACAGGTAGCGGGCGATTTCGCCCCCGCCCATCGAAAATCCGACCAGCGCGGCCCCGGTCAGGTCCAGTTCGCCCAGCAGGTCGGCCAGATCGTCGGCGAACACGTCATAAGTATAGCCGGTCGCCGGATGGCTGGACTGACCGAAGCCGCGCCGGTCATAAGTGATGACGCGATGCCCGGCCTCCACCAGCGCGACCGTCTGATATTCCCACATATCGCCGGTCAGCGGCCAGCCGTGGATCAGCACCACAGGGCTTCCCGAACCGATATCCTTGTAATGGATGCGCGCGCCGTCGCGCGTTTCGACCGTCGGCATGGGACAGAACTCCTATGGGCATGGAAACCCCAGAAGCGCCCGGAACCGCCGTTCGTTCCGCCCTTTCAGTCCAGGTTCCGCCGAAAGGTGACGAAGCTGTGGCCGGGCCGGTCCCCTTCCGCCGCATGATCCTCGCGCGCCGTCTCCTTCCAGACCGCGAGGTCCGGCGGGTCTATGCGGACATCACCTTCAGCGTCGGCATGCACTTCGGTCAATTCGATGCGATCGGCGTGGGGCAGGAACAGCGCATGGATTTCCGCGCCGCCGATCACCGCGACCAGCGGCGCGTCGGCGATGCGGACCGCATCCGTGACGCCGCGCGCGATCTCCGCTCCGGCCGCGCGCCATGCGGGGTCGCGGGTCAAGACGATATGGCGGCGGCCGGGCAGCAGGCCGGGCAGGCTGTCGAAGGTCCGGCGGCCCATGACCATCGGCAACCCCCGCGTCAACGCCTTGAAATGCTTGAGGTCGGCGGGCAGATGCCAGGGCAGCGCCCCGTCCCTGCCGATCACGCCATTGTCGGCGCGGGCCATGACCAGCATGATGGTGCTGCGGCCGATCACCAGACCAGCCGGGTCACATGCCCCATCTTGCGGCCCGGCCGCGCCTCGGTCTTGCCATAGAGGTGCAGATGGTTGGCGGGATCGGCCAGGATGGCGCGCCATTGTCCCGCCTCCTCGCCGATGAGGTTGCGCATCTCGACGCGCTTGGCGGCAAGCGCCGTGTCCCCCAGCGGCAGGCCGCAAATGGCGCGGACATGATTTTCGAACTGGCTGGTAAGCGCGCCCTCGATCGTCCAGTGGCCACTGTTATGGACGCGGGGGGCCATCTCGTTGAACAGCGGCCCGTCGGCGGAGGCGAAGAACTCGCAGGTTAGGACCCCGACATAGTCGAGCGCCTCGGCGATCCGGCGCGCCAGCGCCCGCGCGGCGGCGACCTGCTCCTCGATCAGCGGTCCGGCCGGCACGGTCGAGGTCGACAATATGCCCTCGACATGGACATTGGCCGGCGAATCCCAGAAGCGCACGTCGCCGTCCCCGCCGCGCACCAGTATGACGGAGAACTCCTCGGCGAAGGTCACGAAGCCTTCCAGGATCGCGCTCTGCCGGCCGATCGCGTTCCATGCGCCCACCGCGTCGCCCGGCTCGGCGATCCGCGCCTGCCCCTTGCCGTCATAGCCCATGCGGTTGGTCTTCAGGATCGTCCGGCTGCCGATCATGTCGATCGCGGCGTCCAGATCGTCCAGGCTCTCGACCGGCGCGAAGGGCGCGGTCGTCCCGCCCAGATCGCAGACGAACCGCTTTTCCGCGATCCGGTCCTGCGCGATGCCCAGCGCGCGGGCGTTGGGATGGACCAGGCCCTGCGCCGCCAGCACCTCGACGGCGGAGGGGACGATATTCTCGAACTCGTAGGTGACGACATCGACGCTGTTGGCGAAGGCGGTCAGCGCGCCCGCGTCCTCATAGGCGCCGCGCGTCCAGTGCGGGGACACGTCGGCCGCAGGCCCGCTGGCTTCGGGCGCGTAGATGTGGGTGCGATAGCCAAGCTGCGCGGCGGCGACCGCGATCATCCGGCCAAGCTGCCCCCCGCCCAGGATGCCGATCGTGGCGCCCGGCGCGATGACGCTCATTCGGGCGCCTCGGCCACGTCCTGCGTCTGCCTGGCCCGCCAGTCGTCCAGCCGCCGCGCCAATGCCTCATTCGTGGTCGCCAGCATCGCCGCCGCCAGCAGCGCGGCGTTGACCGCGCCCGCCCGGCCGATGGCCAGCGTGCCGACGGGGACGCCAGCGGGCATCTGGACGATCGACAGCAGCGAATCCATGCCGCTCAGCGCCTTCGATTCCACGGGCACGCCCAGCACCGGCAGGCGCGTCATCGACGCCGCCATGCCGGGCAGATGGGCCGCGCCGCCCGCCCCCGCGATGATCGCCTTTAGGCCCCGGCCCACCGCGCCGGTGGCATAGTCGTAGAGCCGCTGCGGCGTGCGATGGGCGGACACCACCTTGCACTCATGGACGACGCCAAGCGCATCGAGCGTCTCCGACGCATGGCGCATCGTTTCCCAGTCGGACCGGCTGCCCATGATGATGCCGACCACAACGCCCTCGATCATGCCCTACTCCCCTGGTCCGGCTCCCGTGGGACGCCCTGCCGCCGCCCGGAAGGAAAGCCCCTTAGCGGCAGGCCATGGGCGGAGCAATGCCGGAACGCGGCGCGCTTTCAGCGTTCCGACAGATAATAGCGGTCGATCGCGGTCAGGTCGTCGGCCAGATCATAGACGATCGGCTGGCCGGTCGGGATTTCCAGTTCGGTAATCGCGTCGTCGGGAATGTTCGACAGATGCTTGACCAGCGCGCGCAGGCTGTTGCCATGGGCGGAGATCAGCACCCGCTTGCCCGCCCTCAGTTCCGGCGCGATCCGGCTCTCCCAATAGGGCAGCACGCGCGCGATCGTATCCTTCAGGCTTTCGGTCGAGGGGATGGGGATTCCGGCATAGCGGCGATCGGCCGACAGGTCGAACGCGCTGCCCGCCTCCAGCACCGGCGGCGGGATGTCGAAGCTGCGCCGCCAGATCTTCACCTGCGCGTCGCCATGCTTGGCCGCCGTCTCCGCCTTGTCGAGCCCCGTCAGGCCGCCATAATGGCGTTCATTAAGATGCCAGTCCTTTTCGACCGGCAGCCACAGGCGGCCCATTTCCTCCAGCGCCAGGTTCAGCGTCTTGATCGCGCGGGTCTGGACGCTGGTGAAGCAGGCGTCGAAATCCAGCCCCTTTTCCGCCATCAGCCGCCCGGCCGCGCGCGCCTCTTCCGCGCCCTTTTCGGTCACGTCCACGTCCCACCAGCCGGTAAAGCGGTTTTCCAGGTTCCAGGCGGACTGGCCGTGACGGATGAGGACGAGCGTGGGCATGGGGTGCGTCTCCTTGAACCTAGTGTCGCGCCTTCCCATAGCGGCTGGAACCGCCCGTGCAAGATGACGGGGCGCATTGCGGGGCGCGGGGCTATCGGTTAGCGCCGGGACGGCAAGATCGAAGGAACGGCGACGTGGCATTTGTAAAGGGCATCTGGCGGATATTGGTCGCCATCAAGGATGGACTGGTCCTGCTTTTCCTGCTGCTGTTCTTCGGCCTGCTCTATGCCGCCCTGTCCTTTTCGCCCAATCCCACGGCACCGGTAGCCAGCGGGGCGCTGCTGCTCGACCTCGACGGCACGATCGTCGAACAGCCGTCGGAGGCCGACGCCTTCGCGCTGCTTTCTTCCTCCTCCGAACGGCCGAGGGAATATCGGCTGAGCGACATCGTCACGGCGCTCGACGCGGCCAGGGGCGACGCCAAGGTGAAGGCGGTGGTCCTCAATCTCGACGGCTTCATGGGTGGCGGGCAGGTCGCGCTCGCCCGCGTCGGCAAGGCGTTGGACGCGGTGCGCGCGGCGAAGAAGCCGGTGCTGGCCTTCTCCACCATCTACACCGACGACAGCTACCAGCTAGCCGCCCATGCCAGCGAAATATGGGGCGACGCGCTGGGCGGGGTGGCGATCGCCGGGCCGGGCGGCTCGCGGCTCTATTATAAAGGGTTGATCGACAGGCTGGGCGTCAACACCCATGTCTATCGCGTCGGCACCTATAAAAGCTTCGTCGAGCCCTTCATCCGGACCGACCAGTCGCCCGAAGCGAAGGAAGCGGACGTGGCGCTGTCCTCCGCTCTTTGGGAAAGCTGGCGGCGCGATGTGGGCAAGGCGCGGCCCCAGGCGAAGATGGCGGCCTATGTTGCCGACATCGCGGCGGCCGCGCGGGCGGCGGGCGGCAATCTGGCGAAGGCCGCGCAGAGCGCCGGGCTGATCGACAGGCTGGGCGACGAGGCCCGGTTCGGGAAGCGAGTCGCGGAGATCGCCGGCAAGCCGCTTCAGGAAAAGGACGGGGATTTCGCCACGATCGACTTCGCCGCCTATGTGAAGGCGCGCCGGCCCGCCAATGACGGCCAGATCGGCGTGCTGACGGTCGCGGGCGACATCGTGGATGGCGAGGCCGGGCCCGGCACGGCGGCGGGCGACACGATAGCCGACCTGCTCCGCGCCGCGCTGGCGGAGCGCGATCTGAAGGCATTGGTGGTGCGCGTCGATTCCCCCGGCGGATCGGTGATGGCGTCGGAAAAAATCCGCTCGGCCATCTTCGCGGCCAAGGCCAAGGGCCTGCCCATCGTGGTTTCCATGGGCAATGTCGCGGCGAGCGGCGGCTACTGGGTCTCCACCCCCGCCGACATCATCTTCGCCGAGCCCGACACGATCACCGGCTCGATCGGCGTGTTCGGCATCCTGCCAAGCTTCGAGGGAACGCTGGCGAAGATCGGCGTGACCACCGACGGCGTGGCCACGACACCCCTGTCCGGCCAGCCCGACCTTGCGGGCGGAACGACGCCGCAGTTCGACGCGGTGATGCAGCTGGGGGTCGAGGATATTTATCGCCGCTTCGTCGGCATCGTCGCAGAGGCGCGCAAGAAGTCGCCGCAACAGATCGACGCCGTCGCGCAGGGCCGCGTCTGGGACGGCGGCACCGCCCGCCAGATCGGGCTGGTCGACCGTTTCGGCGGCCTGGAAGACGCGATCGCCGAAGCGGCGCGGCGCGCGAAGCTCGACCCGACGACCGCCCGCCCCTACCGGATCGAGAAGGCGCCCGACAAATGGGCCGAGTTCGCGCGGAACTTCATGGACAGCGAACGCGACTATGCCGGCCTGCCCCGCGACCTGCTGAGCCGCCAGGCCGCGATCCAGCGCCAATGGGCGCTTCAGGCGATCGCCGACATGCGCGGTCTGGTGATGGGCGGCGGCGTCCGCGCCGATTGCCTGGAATGCCGGGGCGTCAGCGGACCGCGCGGGAGCCTTTCGGCCAGGGACGAGCGCGGGATGATGGCGCTGCTGGACATGCTCTGGCGATAGGCGTCGCGGTTTACGCGGTGACCCACTGCTTCGCGGCAATCCCCTGCGCGTAAAGCAGCGCCGACAGGTCGCCATGCACGATTTCCGCCGCCGCCGCCGCGCGCGTCCTGGGCTTGGCATGATAGGCGACGCCCAGCCCGGCCCCCTCGATCATCGGTATGTCGTTGGCGCCGTCGCCGACCGCCAGCGTCAGCGCGCGGTCGATGCCGCCCGCTATCGCCGCCTCCAGCTCCGCCCGCTTGCGCGCTGCGTCGACGATCGGTTCGGCGACCGTCCCGGCCAGCACCGCGCCGTCGATCTCCAGCACATTGGCGACCGCGCGGTGAAAGCCGATCTCTTCCGCCACCGGCCCGGTGAAGCGGGTGAAGCCGCCCGACACCAGCAGCGTTTCCGCGCCGCGCGCGCGCATCGTCCGCACGAGCGCAATAGCTCCCGGCATGATCCGCACCCGCTCGGCCCGGCAGCGGTCGATGGCGGCGTCCTCCAGCCCCTTGAGCAGCGCGACGCGGCCGTGCAGCGCGCCCGCGAAATCCAGTTCCCCCTGCATCGCGCGTTCGGTAATTTCGGCGATCTGCGCCTTGATGCCCGCATAATCGGCCAGTTCGTCGATACATTCGACCGTAATCATGGTCGAATCCATGTCGGCGATCAGCAGCGCCTTTTCGCGCGTGGCGACCGGCTGGACAATCACGTCGACCCCCTGCCCGACGCCTGCCAGCGCCGCCCGCGCGGCGACCGGCCCGGTCGCGAAGAACAGGTCGGCCGCGCGGCCCTCGTCCAGCCAGACCGCTTCCCCGGGCGCGCAGCCGGCTTCGCGCAGCCGGTCCGTCCCCTCACCAATATCCCCCTGCCCGATCGAGGCGCTTGCCACTAAGGTCGCGACGAACATGGATACTCCTGAACAGACGAAGGGCGAATCCCGCCCGCCGCTCGCGCTTATTGCCGGGCCGACCGCCAGCGGCAAGAGCGCGATCGCGGTCGCGCTGGGCCGGGCGGCTGGCGGCGTCGTCATCAACGCCGACGCCAGCCAGGTCTATGCCGACCTCGCCATCCTCTCCGCCCGGCCGTCGCCGGAGGAAATGGCCGGCGTGCCCCACCGCCTGTTCGGCCATGTCGACGGCGCGCACGCCTGCACGGCGGCGCACTGGGCGATGGAGGCGCGGGCCGAGATCGCCCAGGCCCATGCCGCCGGACGCCTGCCGATCCTGGTGGGCGGCACCGGCCTCTATCTGCGCACCCTGCTCGACGGGATCGCCCCGGTGCCGGAGATCGACCCGGACATCCGCGCCGCCGTCCGCGCGCTGCCGGTGGCGGACGCCCATGCCGCCCTGTCGCGCGAGGACCCGCAGGCCGCCGCGCGGCTGGCCGCCGCCGACACGACCCGCGTCGCCCGCGCGCTGGAGGTGATCCGCTCCACCGGCCGCCCGCTGGCGCAATGGCAGCGTGACAAGCAGGGCGGCATCGGCGACCAGATTACGCTCCGGCCCATGCTGCTGCTGCCGCCGCGCGAGTGGCTGATCGCGCGCTGCGACCGGCGCTTCGCCGCGATGGTGGACAGCGGCGCGGCGGAGGAAGTGCGGGCGCTGCTGGCGCGCGGCCTCGACCCCGCTTTGCCGGTCATGCGCGCGATCGGCGTGCGGGAGATCGCGGCGTGGCTGGCGGGGGAGATCGACCGCGACACGATGCTGGAACGGGGCCGGATCGCCACCCGCCAATATGCGAAGCGACAATATACCTGGTTCGCGAACCAGCCCCCGGCAGGCTGGCCCCGCGTCAGCCGGGAGGTTGATACCAAAATTATCGGCGATCTCGTAACTAAATTACAATTTTAATTCTTGACTAGCCACTTTATAACAAATAGAGGCTGCCACCTTGCCAATTTAGGGTGGCTGGCGCATGGGCGCGGGCTTGGATTTCACGGGAAGGACGTAACGTGGCCGAAAAGAGCGGCGCGGACATTTTGGTCGAATGCCTAGTCGATCTGGGCGTCGAGGTCGTGTTCGGCTATCCGGGCGGCGCGGTGCTGCCCATTTACGACGCGCTCTACAACCACCCGACGATCAAGCATGTGCTGGTGCGCCACGAACAGGGCGCGACCCATATGGCGGAGGGCTATGCTCGTTCCACCGGCAAGCCCGGCGTCGTGCTGGTCACCTCCGGCCCCGGCGCGACCAACGCGGTCACCGGCATCACCGACGCGCTGATGGATTCGATCCCGATGATCGTCCTCACCGGGCAGGTCGCGACCCAGCTCATCGGCACCGACGCCTTTCAGGAAGCCGACACGATCGGCATCACCCGCCACTGCACCAAGCATAATTATCTGGTGAAGGACCCCGCCCGGCTGGCGGGCATCGTTCATGAGGCTTTCCACATCGCCACCACCGGCCGTCCCGGTCCGGTCGTCGTCGACATCCCCAAGAATGTCCAGGTCGCGACCGCGCCCTACAAGCGCCCGGAGCCGATCCGCCACGCCAGCTACCGCCCCCAGGTCAAGGCCGACGCTTCCGCGATCGACGCGGCGGTCGAGATGCTGGCGGCGGCCGAGCGGCCCATTCTCTATACCGGCGGCGGGGTCATCAATTCGGGTCCGCAGGCCTCCGCCCTGCTGCGCGAACTGGCGGCGCTGACCGGCGCGCCGGTCACCTCGACCCTGATGGGCCTCGGCGCCTTCCCCGCTTCCTCCGGCCAGTGGCTGGGGATGCTGGGGATGCACGGCACCTATGAGGCCAATTTCGCGATGAACCGCGCCGACCTGATCGTCTGCGTCGGGGCGCGCTTCGACGATCGGGTGACCGGACGGCTCGACGCCTTCGCGCCGAACAGCCGCAAGGTTCATATCGACATAGATCGCAGCTCGATCAACAAGATCGTGGAGGTCGACGTGGCCGTCGTCGCCGATGTCGCCAGCGCGCTCGCCGACATGGTCGCGCTGTGGAAGGCGCGCGGCCATGAAGCGGCCGACCTTTCCGACTGGTGGGCGCGGATCGAAGGCTGGCGCGCGCGCAGGAGCCTGGACTATGCGGAGAATGGGACGGAGATCATGCCCCAGCGCGCGATCGCCGACCTCTATGCGGCGACGCGCGGTCGCGACGTCATCATCACCACCGAAGTCGGCCAGCACCAGATGTGGGCCGCCCAGCATTTCCACTTCGACGCGCCCAACAAATGGCTGACCTCGGGCGGCCTGGGCACGATGGGCTATGGCTTTCCGGCGGCGATCGGCGCGCAGCTCGGCAACCCCGACAGTTTGGTGGTCTGCGTCGCGGGCGACGCGTCGGTTCAGATGAACATCCAGGAGATGGGCACGGCCAGCCAATATCGCCTGCCGGTCAAGCTGTTCATCCTCAACAATGAATATATGGGCATGGTCCGCCAGTGGCAGGAACTGACCTATGAAAGCCGCTATTCCAACAGCTATTCGGACAGCCTGCCTGATTTCGTGAAGCTGGGCGAGGCCTATGGCTGGACCGGCATCCGCATCGAGGGGATGGACGATCTGGAGGCGGGAATCGCCCGGATGATCGACACGCCGGGGCCGGTGATCGTCGACTGCCGCGTCGCCAAGCTGTCCAACTGCTTCCCGATGATCCCTTCGGGCGCGGCCCATACCGACATGCTGCTAGACCCCAGCCAAGTGTCCGGCAGCCTGTCGGACGAGGCGAAGGCGCTGGTGTGATGGCCTTGTCGTGACAGGGCATCTCAAGCTCCGCATCCATGTGACGGAACCCTGGGATTTCGAGCGGACAGCGGGCACCGCCGAACTGACCGGCTGGACCACCGACCATGTCGATCCCGACACCGAGGAATGGGAAGTGCATCTCGACCATGGCTTCGACTTTCATGGGCGGCGTATCGGTCGCCTGCTGGTCGCCCCGCGCTATGTCGGCGAGCATCTGGGCCGCATCCATGGCGCCGTGGTCGGCTTTCCCGCTCGCCTCGCCCATCGCCAGGACAACAGCTGGCATTATGCCTTCATCGGCATGCTCTCGCTCCACCATGAGGATGAAGAGCAGCCCGCACCGGACAGCGAAACGGATAACTGATGCATATTCAGCAGGAATTTGAGCAGCGGCACGTCCTGTCGCTGACGGTCTCCAACGAGGCGGGCATATTGGCGCGTATCGCGGGCATGTTCACCGCGCGCGGCTATAATATCGACAGCCTGACGGTGGCGGACATCACCCCCGACCACGGCGTCAGCCGGATCACCATCGTCACCAGCGGCCCGCCCAAGGTGATCGACCAGATCATCGCCCAGCTCGACCGGCTGGTGCCCGTCCACAAAGTCACCGACCTGTCGGAAAGCGGCCCCTATGTGGAGCGCGAGCTGGCGCTGGTGAAGGTCGCCGGCACGGGCGAGGACCGGATCGAGGCGCTGCGCCTGGCCGACGTGTTCCGGGCCAAGGTGGTCGATACGACGATCGAAAGCTTCATCTTCGAAATTACCGGCACGACCGAAAAGGTCGACAATTTCGTGGGCCTGATGCGCCAGATCGGCCTGGTCGAGGTCGGCCGAACCGGCGTCGTCGGCCTGGTCCGGGGCAAGGAGCCGATCTGAGTTTTTCGTTCCGCGCCGCCGCAGGGGGGCGTTCCTTTCCACCACATTGCAACGCCTCCCGCGCGGGAGTTGAAAAGGGGTTTTCAATGAAGGTCTATTACGATCATGATGCGGACATCGGCCTGATCAAGGGCAAGAAGGTCGCGATCCTGGGCTATGGCAGCCAGGGCCATGCCCATGCGCAGAACCTGCGCGATTCGGGCGTGGCCGAGGTCGCCATCGCGCTGCGCCCCGGTTCGGGCAGCGCCAAGAAGGCCGAGGGCGCAGGGTTCAAGGTGCTGTCGAACGCCGACGCCGCCGCCTGGGCCGACGTGCTGATGATCCTGGCGCCCGACGAGAATCAGGCCGACATCTACGCCGCCGACATCCACGCCAATCTGCGGCCCGGCGCGGCGCTGGCCTTCGCTCATGGCCTGAACGTCCATTTCGGCCTGATCGAGCCCCGCGCCGATGTCGACGTCATCATGATCGCGCCCAAGGGTCCGGGCCACACCGTCCGCTCCGAATATCAGCGCGGCGGCGGCGTCCCCTGCCTGATCGCGGTTCATCAGGACGCGACCGGCAACGCTCACGACATCGCCCTTTCCTATGCGAGCGGCGTCGGCGGCGGCCGGTCGGGCGTCATCGAGACCAATTTCAAGGAAGAGTGCGAGACCGACCTGTTCGGCGAGCAGGCGGTGCTGTGCGGCGGCCTGACCCACCTGATCATGGCGGGGTTCGAGACGCTGGTGGAGGCCGGCTACGCGCCCGAAATGGCCTATTTTGAGTGCTTGCACGAAACCAAGCTGATCGTCGACCTGATGTATGAGGGCGGCATCGCCAACATGCGCTATTCGATCAGCAACACCGCCGAATATGGCGACTATCACACCGGCCCGCGCATCATCACCGACGAGACCAAGGCCGAGATGAAGCGCGTGCTGACCGACATCCAGCAGGGCAAGTTCGTTCAGCGCTTCATGACCGACATCAAGATGGGCTATCCGGAGATGAAGGCGAAGCGCAAGCTCCAGGCCCAGCATCCAATCGAGAAGACGGGCGAGCAGTTGCGCGCCATGATGCCCTGGATCGGCGCCAACAAGCTGGTGGACAAGGAAAAGAACTGACGACCCGGCGTCGCCCGCCACCAGGTTAAAGCCGGAGGTGGCGGGCGGCCGGCGCGGCGGTTTTTCGCTCCGCGAACCGGGAACGAACCGTTTCCGGTTTCGCCTCTGGAACAATCCTGGGACGCTGCTATCTTCGTGGGCGGTCCTGATGTTTCTGGAGAGCCTGTCCCATGCGCAAGTTTCTGATCCCCGCCGCCGCCCTGATCGCCATCGCCGGCGGCTCCGCGCTGGTCGCCCAGATGCCCTCCTCGCCCCCTGGCACGAAGGACGTGGCCAAGGTCACGAGCGGCACCTACACGATCGACGGCGGCCATACCCAGATCGTCTTCGCCTATGACCATATGGGCTTCACCAACAATATGGGCGTGATCGCGATGCCCACCGGCACGCTGACGCTGGACCCCAAGGCTCCGGCCGCCGCCAAGCTGTCGGTCGAGATCCCCATCGCGAACCTCAGGACCGGCGTGCCCGCGCTCGACGCGCATTTGATGAAGCCCGACTTCTTCGACAGCGCGAAGTTTCCCACCGCGACCTTCGTATCGACCGGCGTGAAGCCGGAGGGGGCGACCGGCGCGGAGATCAGCGGCAACCTCACGATCAAGGGCGTGACCAAGCCCGTGACGCTGGATGCGCAATTTTACGGCGCGGGCGCGAACCCGATGAACAAGAAGGAAAATGTGGGCTTCATCGCCACCGGCACGATCAAGCGCAGCGATTTCGGCATGGGCATGGCCGTGCCGGTCGTGGGCGACGCGATCGAGCTGAAGATCATCGCGGGCTTCGTGAAGGGCTGAACGAGGCAATCCGTCCCATATCTTTTCCATCGTCATCCCGGACTTGATCCGGGATCCATGGGCTCAACGCCGGCGCACTTTCTGCGACCTCGTTGCCCATGGATCCCGGATCAAGGCCGGAATGACGACGCCTATAAGCAAAATAAAGCGCCATTAAATACTGGACGCCCCACCCCCGCCTCCGCTATGCCCCGCCCTATCATGCGGCGCGCGCTTCTTCCCCTGCTACTACGACTTACACGCCCTTAGGCGTGGTTTTTCCGCTGCCCTTCGCTTATGGGCGGCGTCGATACGCCTAAGGGCTCATTCGCAGGCACATCGTAGAACCGGACGCCATCGGGTGTCCGCCATGCAGAAGAAGTAGCTTTCCCATGATGCTGACCGATCCTTCGCAAAAATACCGATCTTTCCCCCAGGTCGACCTGCCCGACCGCCAATGGCCCTCGCGCGTCATCACCGCGCCGCCGCGCTGGCTGTCGACCGACCTTCGCGACGGCAACCAGGCGCTGATCGACCCAATGAATGCGGAAAAGAAACGCCGCTTCTTCGACCTGCTGGTCAGGGTCGGCGTCAAGGAGATAGAGGTCGGCTTCCCGTCGGCCGGCGCGACCGAGTTCGACTTCATCAGCGGCCTCGTCCAGTCTGACGCGATCCCCGACGATGTCCTGGTGCAGGTGCTGACGCAGGCGCGCGCCGACCTGATCGCGACAACCTTTCAGAGCCTGAAGGGCACCAAACAGGCGATCGTCCATGTCTATAACGCCATCTCGCCCGCGTGGCGCCGCATCGTGTTCGGCATGGAACGTCCGCAGATCAAGCAGATCGCGATCGACGCCGCCAAGCTGCTGCGCGATGAAGCCGCCGCCCAGCCGGGCACCGACTGGCATTTCGAATATAGCCCCGAAACCTTCTCCACTGCCGAGCTGGATTTCAGCCTGGAATGTTGCGAAGCGGTGATGGACATATTGCGGCCCACGCCGGAGCGGCCGCTGATCCTGAACCTGCCCGCGACGGTCGAGGCGGCGACCCCCAATATCTATGCCGACCAGATCGAATGGATGTGCCGCAACATCTCCCGCCGGGACAGCGTGGTCATCTCGCTCCACCCGCATAATGACCGTGGCACCGGCGTCGCCGCCGCCGAGCTGGGGCTGATGGCGGGCGCGGACCGGGTCGAGGGATGCCTGTTCGGCAATGGCGAGCGCACGGGCAATTGCGACATCGTGACGGTCGCGCTCAACCTCTATACCCAGGGCGTCAACCCGGCGCTGGACTTCTCCGACATCGACGAGGTGATCCAGACGGTCGAATATTGCAACCAGCTCCCCGTCCATCCCCGCCACCCCTATGCGGGCGAGCTGGTGTTCACCGCCTTTTCCGGCAGCCATCAGGACGCGATCAAGAAGGGCTTCGCCGCGCAGGAAGCGCGCAACGACCTTATCTGGGACGTGCCTTACCTGCCGATAGACCCCAAGGATCTGGGCCGCGACTATGAGGCGGTGATCCGCGTCAATTCGCAATCGGGCAAGGGCGGCGTCGCCTGGGTGCTGCAACAGGACAAGGGATTGAAGCTGCCCAAGCGGATGCAGGCCGATTTCAGCCGCGTCGTTCAGGCCATGGCCGACGAGACCAGCCGGGAACTCAACGCCGCCGACATCTGGGCCGCGTTCGAGGGTCATTATCGCCTCGGCTCGGATCAGCCCTATCGCCTGATCGACTATCATGAGAGCGGGGCGGCGGGTGACCGCATCTTCACCGGCAAGATCGGCTATCAGGGCGGCGAGCGCAGCATATCGGGACGCGGCAACGGCCTGCTCTCCAGCGTGCTGGCGGCGCTGCGCGACGAGTTCGGGGTCGAGCTGGAGATCGCGGACTATAGCGAACATGCGGTCGGTGCCGGCAGCGACGTCAACGCCGCCGCCTATGTCGAATGCCGCGCACCCGATGGCCGCACGGTCTTTGGCGTGGGCACCGACAGCGACGTCGCCACCGCGTCGGTCAAGGCGGTCCTGTCCGCCGCGAACGGGCTGACCGCGCGCGCCTGAGCCACCTGGGCCGCCGCGTCGCCGGCGGCCCAGGTGGCTTTTTCCCTCTCCTTTCCCGCCGAACGCGGGTAGAGGGGCCGCATGACAGACGAGCATCCAGGCAAGACGGCGTGACGGGGCATCAGGTTCATATCATCGGCGGCGGCCTCGCCGGGTCGGAGGCGGCCTGGCAACTGGCGCAGGCGGGCGTGCGCGTGCGGCTGTCGGAAATGCGTGGCTCGGGCGACACGACGCCCGCGCATCAGACCGAGGGGCTTGCCGAACTGGTCTGTTCCAACAGCTTCAGATCGGACGACGCGGACAAGAATGCGGTCGGCCTGCTGCATCAGGAAATGCGCGCGCTCGGCTCGCTTATCATGGGCCAGGCCGAACGAGCGAAGGTGCCGGCCGGATCGGCGCTGGCGGTCGATCGCGACATCTTCTCCACCGGAGTGACGCGGGCGCTCGCCGATCATCCGCTGGTCGAGATCGTGCGGGAACGCATCGACAGCCTGCCGTCGCAAGGCATGACCATCGTCGCCACGGGTCCGCTGACCGCGCCGGCGCTCGCCGCCAGCATCGGCCAGGCGGCGGGCATGGACCATCTAGCCTTTTTCGACGCGATCGCCCCGGTCGTCTATTTCGACAGCATCGACATGGACAAATGCTGGATGGCCAATCGCTGGGACAAGATCGGACCCGGCGGCGGCGAGGGCAAGGATTATATCAATTGCCCGATGACTCGCGAGCAATATGCAGCCTTCGTCCAAGGCCTGCTCGACGGCGAAAAGACCGAGTTCAAGCAATGGGAAACGGACACGCCCTATTTCGAGGGGTGCATGCCGATAGAGGTCATGGCCTCGCGCGGTCCGGAAACGCTGCGCCACGGTCCGATGAAGCCGATGGGGCTCGATGATCCACGCACCGGCCGCTGGCCCTATGCGGTGGTCCAGTTGCGGCAAGACAATGCCAGCGGCACGCTCTGGAACATGGTCGGCTTCCAGACCAAGCTCAAACATGGCGCGCAGGTGGAGCTGTTCCGCACGATCCCCGGCCTGGAACGGGCGGAGTTCGCGCGGCTGGGCGGCCTCCACCGCAACACCTTCATCCAGAGCCCCAAGCTGCTGGACGATACGCTGCGCCTGCGCGCCGCCTCCCATCTGCGCTTCGCTGGACAAATGACCGGGTGCGAGGGCTATGTCGAAAGCAGCGCCATCGGCTTGCTCGCTGGACGTTTCGCGTTGGCCGAGCTACAGGGCCGGGACTTGCCCCCGCCTCCAGTCGATACGGCGCTGGGCGCGCTGCTGGGCCATATCACCGGCAATGTCTCGACCGCCGACTATCAGCCGATGAACGTCAATTTCGGCCTGTTCCCGCCGATAGACGACGTGAAGAAAAAGCAGCGGAAGGAAGCCTATACCGGCCGCGCCCGCGCTTCGCTGGCGCAATGGATGGCCGGCTTGGAGACTGCCGGGTTGGAAACGAACTGAACCCGGCCGGGCAGCAGTTCCTTCAGCATTTGCACTTCGGCGTGGCCTTGCGCGGCGGCGCGGTTTTGGCGAACTCGGCGGGCGTCAGCCTGCCGTCGCCGTCCCCGTCCGCGCCGCCGAAACGGTCCGACGTGGCGACCGCCCATTCCTCGAAAGACAAAAGGTTGTCGCGGTCCTTGTCCAGCGCCTTGAAGGACTTGGTCCGGCTGCCCAGCATCTCCACCCGCGTGATCGCTCCGTCGCGGTTGCGGTCGTAGCGGGCGAAGCGCCGCTGCTCGCGGCTCTGGGGAGAGGCCTCGCCCGGCATCGGCGGCGCGTCGCCGGTCGCGTCCGGGTCGCCCTGCGGCAGCGGCTCGACCGATGGCGGCGGCGGTGGCGCCAAGGCGGCGGCCGGCGCGGCGGCGATTGGCGCGCGGCCCTGCCACCAGAACAACCCGCCCGCGACCAGCAGCAAAGCCGCCATCGTCCCCGCCAGAAACCGACCCATAATTGCCTCCCGATGACGAAGCCTATAGCGTCGAGCGCTAAACCAGAACCGTTCGTTTCGAGCGAAGTCGAGAAATCGGCGCTTCACTGGACTTCTCGATACGCCTTCTCGACAAGCTCGAAGGCTACTCGAACCGAACGGGCGTGGTTCTGGTTTAATGCTCGCCGCTCTAGCCCAGCGCGCTATCGCCCGACAAGCGCCAGCCGCAGCAAGCGCGCGTAGAGGCGCGGCGTCAGGGTCCGGGGCGCTGCCTGCCCACGCGTGATGTCGTCGCGCGCCAGTTCCGCTGCCAGCCGCATCGGCTTCCACCGTCGCGGCCAGTCCCACGTCGGCGCGCCGCCCAGAAATTCCCGCGCCGCCTCGACTGCGGCCTCCACCTCCGCCCTCGATCCGACATGGCCCGACAGATCCCACAGGGCCCACAGCGCACCCGCCTGCTCCAGCGCCTCCCCATGGCCTTCATCCGCTCCGGCCAGCGCCCGGAACATGCCCCCCCCGCGACCGACGCCGAAGGTTCGCAGCGCGGCCGGATCGGGCGCTTCCCCGCCGATCAGCGCTTCCCAGCCATCCAGCATGGAGTCGAGCCCCGGATGCCCGGCCACGCCGGCAGCGCGCATTGCCGCCAGCAGCGGTTCGCCCCGCCCCTTCGCCCCGTTCTCGTCCGTCAGCACATCCTGCCACCAGGCGAGGCGCATCTGCCCGATCAGCGGCTCGGTCGTCGTGCGCACCACCTGCGCCAGACGGGCGTCATAGGCCCAGACCAGCCAGTGACGCGCCGCGTCCCGCCCGGCATAGGCGCTGAGCAGCCGATCGAGCGGCCGTATTTCGACCAGAGTCTCATTCATCAGGGCTATTTGCCTCCTACCGCTTAGCGCCCTGTTAACTCCGTTCGGTTAGGCATTTTAACCCAGAGCAAGAGTAAATGGGCCGCATGAGACGGACCCAGGTCGCACATTGAAGAACGGAAACCTAATGGGACCAGCCGGGTCCAAATCCAATGGCTTTCTGGCCAGGCTGGCGCGCGACCAGCGGGGCAACACGCTCGCCATCATCGCCATGGCGCTGTTTCCATTGGCGGGAATGATTGGCGGCGGGCTGGACCTAAGCCGCGCCTATCTCGTCAAGACGCGCCTCAGCCAGGCCTGCGACGCGGGCGTTCTGGCGGGGCGCAAGGCCATGGCCTCGGGCGGAAGCATCACGCAGACCGTCAAGGATGAGGTGCAGAAATACGCCAATTTCAATTTCCCCTCGGGCTATATGGGAACGGCGACCTATACACAGACGACCTGGGCGACACCCACGCTGGGCGCGAACGATCAAGTGCTGCTGACCTTGACGTCCAGCGTTCCCACGACGGTCATGAAGCTGTTCAAGAAGGAGACGATCCCCGTCACCGTGTCGTGCAGCGCGCGCAACGACTATGCCAATATCGACATCGTGCTGGTGCTGGACACGACCGGATCGATGGCCTGCAAACCCGAGCGCGACGCCAGCGATTGCAGCGACTGGATCAACGATTATAACCGCAGCGGCAAGACCACTGTGGTGGATGGACGGACCGTGACCTTCGTTCGCGAGGAAGGGGCGGAGAACAACAATAATATTTCGCGCATGCAGGCGTTGCGGGCTGCGCTCACAAACCTGCAAGCGCAGATGGCCACGATCGAGGCGCAGTTCAACACGGCTCCCGCCGCCACGCGCAAGCGCATCCGCTGGGCGATCGTGCCCTTTTCGCAGATGACCAACCCCGGCTTCAGCCGAGACGCCAGCAATACAACGCTCTACAGCCGTCACCCGACCTGGTTCAACACCACGGGTTCCTACCGCGACAGTTCCAGTTCGCCGACCACCGTCACCCATGGCAGTAACGCCGACCAGATCGCGACCTGGATGAACAACACATGGGACGGGTGCGTGGAGGAATTGTCCACCAGCAACAGCATCACGCCGACATCGGGCCATTCCATACCCAACAACCTGCCATCCGGCGCGAACGACCTGCGGTTCGATACCGTGCCCTCGTCGACCGCGACCCGCTGGACGGTCGCGGACCCTTCGAGGGTCGGCAGTTCGCAATATGCATGCCCCAAGGCGATGCGTGAATTGCAAACGATGTCCGGCACCGACTTCAACAATTATTTCGCGGCGTCGACCGGCTTCCTCGCCAATGGCGGCACCTATCTGGACCTCGGCATGTTGTGGGCCGCGCGATTGCTTTCGCGGGGGACTGGCCTTTGGTCGGCGAGCAACCCCGTCATCTACAACACCTATCCCGTGTCCCGTTACGTCATCCTGATGACCGATGGTGAAATGGACACCGGCAACACCGGCTATGGCGCTTATGCGCAGGAACGATGGTGGAAACGCGTGGCGGCCGACGGCACCGTGGACACCAACAAGAAAAACCACACCCAGCGCTGGCTGATGACCTGCGCGGCGATCAAGAATATGGACGTGAAGATCTTCGCCATATCCTTCGGCGCGGGGTCGTCGCTCAGCGCCGACATGACCGGCTGCTCGTCCGGCGCAGGCTTTGGCTATAAGGCGGACAATGCGGCGGGCCTGAACCAAGCTTTTCGCGACATCGGCGAAACCATCGGCTCGCTCCGGCTATCGCAATGAGGATGCCGCTTGCAACCATCGCCCGTCTCGCGCGGGACCGGCGGGGCGTGTCGGTCCCGGAGTTCGGCCTGATCTTCATTCCCCTGTGCATGCTGATCATGGGCGGGCTGGACATGGGCTATCAGATATATGTCCGGGCAACCATGCAGGGCGCGGTGCAGAGCGCGTCGCGCATGACCACGGTCCTTACCGACGACACGGCGACCAACGACGCGGCGATCGAGACCGAACTGCGCACCCAGATCGAGCGAGTGCTGCCACGCGGGGTGACGCCGACGATCAGCAAGGGCAGCTTCTATCAGTTCACCAACATCAACACGATGGAGCCGCTGACCGTCGACACGAACAATAATGGCGTGCTGGACCCGCCGTCCGACACCAACGGCGACGGCGTCGCCGACAAGCAGGACTGCTGGCTGGACGTCGACGACAACAGCCTGCGCAACATCGTCGTCAACGGCAAGACCGGCATCGGCGGCGCGGACGATCTGGTCCGCTATACCGCCAGCGTGACCTATAACCGCATCCTGCCGATCTGGCGGCTGATCGGCATGCCCGGCACCGTCACGATGACCGCGACCAGCATGGCGCGGCGGCAGCCCTATCGGGGCCAGATACCCCCGAGCGAAAGGTGCCGCACCTCATGATCGCTTGGCTGTTCCGAAGCGCCCGGCGGCTGACGCGGGACATGGCGGGCATGGCGGCGGTCGAGTTCGCGCTGGGCATGCCGATCATGGTCGGCGTCGTCATGGCGGGGACGGAGGCCGCCAACATGGCCTTCGCCTCGCAGAAGCTGGGCGACCTCGCCACCCAGACCGCCGACAATATATCGCGCTACAAGAACGGGATCAGCGAGGAGCAGATCACCGACACGCTGGCGGGCATGAAGACGATGACGGACACGATCGGCTTCCGCAACAACGGCCGGATCATCGTGTCCAGCATCCGGCCGGTGGTCGACGGATCGGGAAATGTCACCAACCAGAATATCCGCTGGCAGCGCTGCACCGGGGCAAAGGTCGTCAACTCCTCCTACGGCGCGGCGGGCGACAATCTGGGCGTGACGGGCATGGGACCGACCGGACGCAAGATCGCCGCGAGCGCGGACACGGAGGTCATCTTCGTCGAGGTGCAATATACCTACAGACCGCTGATCAGCAGCAGCTTCCTGGGCACCCCCACTTTGAGCGCAATCGCCAGCATGGTGGTGCGCGACCGCAACAATAATGCGCCGACGGCGGGCGGCACGGCGTCGGTCTGCACGGCTTATACCGCCTGACCCCTGCCCCGATCCGCAGAGCCGGTCCGGGCGCGCCACCATGACGCGCCCCGGAAAAGCTCAACTCTTGTAGCAGACCTTCTTCACCGCCGCGACGACGCGGCCGGCATCGATCAGCGCGGCCTTTTCCAGGTTCGCGGCATAAGGCAGCGGCACGTCCTCGTTGGTGACGCGCAGCACCGGCGCGTCGATATCGTCGAACCCCTGCTCCATCACCACGGCGGCGATTTCCGACGCGATCGAGCAGACCGGCCAGCCTTCCTCGACCACCACCAGCCGGTTGGTCTTCTTCAGGCTCTCCAGCACGGTCGCGGTGTCCAGCGGACGCAGCGTGCGCAGGTCGATGACCTCCGCCTCAATGCCTTCCTCGGCCAGCTTCTCCGCCGCTTCCAGCGCGATGCCGACGCCGATCGAATAGCTGACCAGCGTCACGCTCTCGCCCTTGCGCACGATCCGCGCCTTGCCGATCGGCAGGACATAATCGTCCACCTTGGGCACGTCGAAGCTGCGGCCATAGACCAGCTCGTTCTCTAGGAACACGACCGGATCGTTGGACCGGATCGCCGCCTTCAGCAGCCCCTTCGCGTCGGCCGAGTCATAGGGCGCGATGACGATCAGGCCGGGGACGGCGGCATACCAGGGGCCGTAATTCTGGCTGTGCTGGGCGCCGACCCGGCTGGCGGCGCCGTTGGGACCACGGAACACGATCGGGCAGCGCATCTGGCCGCCGGACATGTAGTTGGTCTTGGCCGCCGAATTGATAATATGGTCGATCGCCTGCATCGCGAAGTTGAAGGTCATGAACTCGACGATCGGACGCAGGCCGCCCATGGCCGCGCCCGCGCCGATGCCGGCAAAGCCGTATTCGGTGATCGGCGTGTCGATGACGCGCTTCGCCCCGAACTCCTCCAGCAGCCCCTGCGTCACCTTGTACGCGCCCTGATATTCGGCGACCTCCTCGCCCATCACGAAGACGCGCTCGTCCTTGCGCATCTCCTCGGCCATGGCGTCGCGCAGGGCCTCGCGCACGGTCGTCTTCACATATTCCGTGCCTTCGGGCAGGTCCGGATCGGCCACGGAGGCGCGGACTTCGCTCGCCAGCTTCGCCGTGCCGCTATCGGCCTTGGGCGCGTCGGGCTTCTGCTCGGGCGCGGCGGGGGGCGCGCTTTCCTGCGCCTTCGCGTCAGCGGCGGGAGCCTCGGCGGCGGGAGCGGCGGAGGCTTCGGCCGCGCCATCCTCGCCGGCCATCGTCGCGATGACGGTGCCGACCTTCACGCCCTCGGTCCCTTCGGCGATCATGATCTTGCCGATCTTGCCCTCGTCGACCGCTTCGAACTCCATCGTCGCCTTGTCGGTCTCGATCTCCGCCAGGATGTCGCCCGACTGGACGTCGTCACCCTCCTTGACCAGCCACTTGGCCAGCGTGCCTTCCTCCATGGTCGGGGACAGCGCCGGCATCTTGATTTCGATACCCATCAATATTGCTCCACCAGCACGTCGGTATAGAGTTCCCCGGCTTCCGGCTCCGGCGAGGTTTCCGCGAAGTCCGCCGCCGCGGCGACGACCTTGCGGATCTCCTGGTCGATCGCCTTCATCTCATCCTCGGAGACGCCGGCCGCCTGAAGATGCTTCTTCACGCCCTCGATCGGGTCGGACTTGTCGCGCATCGCCTGCACTTCCTCGCGCGAGCGATATTTGGCCGGATCGGACATGGAGTGGCCGCGATAGCGATAGGTCTTCATCTCCAGCAGGATCGGACCATTGCCATCCTGCACCCATTTCAGCGCCTCCTCGGTAGCGCCGCGCACAGCGAGCACGTCCATGCCGTTGACCTGGATGCCGGGGATGCGGAAGCTTTCGCCACGACGATAGAGCTGGTCCTCGGCCGAGGAGCGGTTGACGCTGGTGCCCATCGCATATTGGTTGTTCTCGATGACGAAGATCATCGGCAGCTTCCACAGCTCGGCCATGTTGAAGCTTTCATAGACCTGGCCCTGGTTGGCTGCGCCGTCGCCGAAATAGGCGACGCACACGCCGCCGTCGCCATTATATTTATGCGCGAAGCCAAGGCCGGTGCCCAGCGACACCTGCGCGCCGACGATGCCGTGCCCGCCGTAGAATTTATGCTCGACGCTGAACATGTGCATCGAACCGCCCTTGCCCCGGCTGATCCCCGCCTCCCGGCCGGTCAGTTCGGCCATGATGACATTGGGGTCGATGCCATAGGCCAGCATATGGCCATGGTCGCGATAGCCGGTGATGACGCTGTCCTTGCCGACTTCCAGCGCCGACTGGATGCCCACTGCGACGGCTTCCTGGCCGATATAGAGGTGGCAGAAGCCGCCGATCAGGCCCAGGCCGTAAAGCTGGCCCGCCTTCTCCTCGAAACGGCGGATCAGCACCATCTGGCGGTAGAACTCCAGCAGCTCTTCCTTGGTCGCTTGATAATCGACCGGGGCTTCGGGTTTTACCCGATTATGATCCGCCGCAGCCGGTGCAGCCGGCTTCGCCTTCGCGGACGAAGGGCGCGGCGTGGGTGATTTCACCAAGGCAATTATCCTTTTGTCTCGGGGTGCAGGATGGACCACCGATATAGAGCGCTATGCCGGCACATTGCAACGGCGGGCCCGCGCTATATGCGCGCATTTAGCCCACATTCCGATACGTCAATTCAGCGGAATTATGACCTCGTCCTGATGCACGACGCCCAGTTGGCGGCGGATCAGCTCGTCGCTGAGATCGGGATCGACCCGGCGCGGGTCCAGCAGGTCGACGCGGTTGCGCATTTCCCGCCGCTGCTCCTGCACCTGCGCAAGGTCGGTGCGCGCCACGCGCAGCTGGCGCGCATAGTCGCCCCACGCCAGTATGCCGCTGGACCCCAGAACCGCATAGGCGGCGAAAAACAGCAGCAGGAGGATGGCGATCGCCGGCCCCAAAGCCGAGAACAGCAACATGCGAAGTTTAGCGATCTGCGCCATCCACCTTTAGAATCACAAGATTTTTCGCGCCGCAAGGAAAAAATCGCCTATCCGCGACCAATGGATGCGGATCGGTGCGAATAAGGAAGATTTAGCGGAAGATGGAACGCCCCGCATAGACCGCGATGTCGCCCAGTTCTTCCTCGATGCGGATGAGCTGGTTATATTTGGCGAGCCGGTCGGAACGCGCGAGCGACCCGGTCTTGATCTGGCCGCAGTTAGTCGCGACCGCGAGGTCCGCGATGGTCGCGTCCTCCGTCTCGCCCGAACGGTGCGACATGACGGCGGTGTAGGAGGAACGCTGGGCCAGGCTGACCGCCGCCAGCGTCTCGCTCAGCGTGCCGATCTGGTTGACCTTGACCAGCAGCGAGTTGGCGAGCCCCTTTTCGATGCCCATCGCCAGACGCTTGGGATTGGTGACGAACAGGTCGTCGCCGACGAGCTGCACGAAGCCGCCGATCTTGTCGGTCAGCGCCTTCCATCCCTCGAAATCATCCTCGCTCATGCCGTCCTCGATCGACTTGATCGGATAGTCGGCGCACAGCGCGGCCAGATAATCGGCCATTTTCACGGGGTTCAAGGACAAGCCCTCGCCCGAAATCTCATATTTGCCGTTCTTGAAAAATTCGGTCGCCGCGCAGTCGAGCGCCAGCACGACATCGTCGCCCGGCGAGTAGCCCGCCTTTGACACCGATTCCATGATGAAGTCGAGCGCGTCACGGGTGGAAGCGAGGTTGGGCGCGAAGCCGCCCTCGTCGCCCACAGCGGTCGCCAGCCCCTTGTCGTGCAGGCCCTTTTTCAGCGTGTGGAAGATCTCGGAACCGATCCGCACCGCGTCGGCCAGGCTTTCCGCCCCGACGGGCATGATCATGAACTCCTGAAAGTCGATCGGATTGTCGGCATGCTCGCCGCCATTGATGATGTTCATCATCGGCACCGGCAGCACATGGGCCGACACGCCGCCGACATAGCGATAGAGCGGCAGGCCGCGCGCGTCGGCGGCGGCCTTCGCGGTGGCGAGGCTGACGCCCAGGATTGCGTTGGCGCCCAGGCGGCTCTTATTCTCCGTCCCGTCGAGCGCGATCATCGCCGCATCGACCTCGCCCTGGTCCTCGGCATCAAGGCCGATGAGCTGCTCGGCGATCTCGCCGTTCACGGCCTCGACCGCCGCCAGCACGCCCTTGCCCAGATATTTGGCCTTGTCGCCGTCGCGCTTCTCGACCGCTTCATAGGCGCCGGTGGACGCGCCCGAAGGCACGGCGGCGCGGCCGAAGCTGCCATCCTCCAGCATCACGTCGACCTCGACCGTGGGATTGCCCCGGCTGTCGAGTATCTGGCGGGCATGAATGTCGAGAATGGCGGTCATGGAAGCTCCCTTGGATAAAGATCCTTAAGACCGATCCAGCAAAAGATGCAGCTTTGCGCCGGTCGCGCCTCGATTAGCCACGCTCCACGCCCTTGGCAATGCGGCCCCTCTTGTCATCCCGCAAAAAATCCCGATGGTCGAAACTGGAACGGCAACGGAACTGTATCGGCCCGCGAACATTAGGTTCGCGAAGGGCCGGAGCGGCGAGTCTTCCGGCGACGATGACGACGATATGAGGGAGAAATCACATGGCAGACACGCCCGAAGTCCCAGCGAAGCGCGGACGTTCCCCTAAAGCGGACGCCCCCAAGGCCACCAGAGCCAAGCCGGTGAAGGGCGCTGTCGTCTCGACCCCCGCCGCCTCGCCTCCCTCGCCGGTCCAGACGGACACGAACGGCGGCAATGCAGCCACGGGCTGGAGCGCCCAGGTCGCACCGCTCAAGGCGAAGGCGGGCAAGGCCGCTCAGACCGCGGCGGACAAGTTGAACGAGGTGGACTGGAAAGCGCATCTCGACCCCCTGAAGGAGCAGGCCGGCAAGACCGCCAAATCGGCCGCCGACGTCGCCAAGGGAAAGACCGGAACGGCGATGCAGAGCCTGGCCAAGCTGATTTCCGACACGGCCGGAACGGTCGATGCCAAGCTGGGGCCGCAATATGGCGACTATGCCCGCCAGGCGGCGCAGTCCGTGGCCGGCGCGGCGGACTCGCTGGACAGCAAGGATGTCGACCAGCTCTTGACGGAAGCGCGCGACTTCGTGCGCCGGAGCCCGGCCGTCGCGATCGGCGCTGCGGCTGTCGTCGGCTTCGTGCTGATGCGGTTGGCCAAGGGGTCGAGCGAGGAATGATTGCCGGATGACGGAGAAGGCTGCGCGCCTTGTCCGGCCATGCCGATAGTCCCGCCTTTCGAGGCGAGGGGGTGACGTGAGCGAAGAAACAGAAGACCCCCCGATCGTTCCGGCGCGGGATGTGCCGGATCAGAGCACCCCGGAGGCATATGACGGGGGAGCAGGCGACACGGGAATTAGCGACGCGGGAGCGGGCGACACCGACGCGTCGATCGGCGAAAGTTTCGCTCGGCTCTATCATGACGCTCGTGTCTATGCGGGCGCGGAAGCGGACCGGCAGAAACTGCGCGCTCGCATCGTCGCGGCCGGTGTCCGGGACGCCGCGATCCTCGGGACCGTGGCCCTGACGCTACTGTTCGCGGCACTGGTAGCCCTTCTTGTCGGTCTCATCCTCACCCTGGCTCCCACTTTGACGCCGCTTGGCGCGACCGGTGCCGTGCTGGGGGTGACGCTTCTGATCGCGCTTGTCCTGCTGCTGCTGGCGAAGGCGCGAGTCGACCGGATGAGAAAGGCCGTGCGGGGATGAGCGAGGACATGGCCTATCGCGCCGCATGCGAGCGGGCGCGGGCGCGGCGCGCGGCGCTGACGGACAGCGCCCATGCGGCCGCCGCTCGGATCGCGCCGGCTCGCCTGCGCGAAGACCTGCGGGAGAAGGTCGTGCAGGGCGCGCATAACACCGTCCACAAGCTTCAGGCCGGCGCGCGCAAGCGCCCGGTCGCCGCAGGCGCGGCCGGAATCGCGCTGATCGCCTGGTTTGCGCGGCGACCGCTCTGGACACTTTTGCGCCGCCTGTTCGTTGACGAGAGCGACGAGGAATTGCGGGACGACCGCCCATCATCGGAGACTGACAATGGCTGACATCCAAGCACAATTAAACCGCGTCCGCGACGCCGCCAACGACTTCGCCGGCAGCGCCGGCGGCAAGCTGAAGGACGGAACCAGCCGCGCCCGCGAAAGCGCGAGCGACCTCATGCAGACCGGCCGGGACAAGGCCAGCGAGGCGAAGGAAAAGGCCTCCGCCGCCTATAGCGACGCGCGCGACCGCAGCCAGCGGGTCGCGGCGCGGGCCAATGAAATCGTGCAGGACCATCCGATCGCCGCCACTGCCGCCGCCGTCGCGGCGGGCGCAGTCGTCGCCTGGATGTTCCCCAAGAGCCGGCGGCTGATGAAACAGCTTCCCGGCGTCGCGACGGCGATCGGCTCGCGCGCGGTGGAAGCCGCGATCGCGGCGCGCGCCGCGGCGGCTGAAGGCGCCGACGTGGCGAAGGCAAAGGCCAGCGGCGCACTCGCGACCGCCCGCGACGGCGCGCATGCGGCGAAGTCGGCCGCGCTCGATGGCGCGGCGGCGGCCAGGGACGGCGCCGTGTCGGCAAAGGACAATGTTCTCAAATCCGACGTAGCCGCCAAGGCTTCGGGCCTGGCGGACGAAGTGATCGCCCTGGTCGCGGAAAAGGCGAGCGCTCTTGGCGACGCGTTGAAGACCCGCTTGCCCAGAAAATAACCGCGTCGCCACGGATCGCAGCGATTTCAGCCGCGTCCACCTCTTGGAAAGGGGTTGCGCGGCTGATAGGCGTGGGCAAACCCCTGGCAAAAGGAAAACAGCGCCATGAGCAAGATGCATCTGGTGATCGGCGGTCGCGTCAAAAACCCCCAGACGCTGGAGTTCGAGGATTTGAACGCGATCGATTTCGTCGGCGTCTTTCCCGACTATGCCTCGGCCGAAAAGGCGTGGCGCGGCGCGGCGCAGCGGACCGTGGACGACGCGGAAATGCGCTATGTCGTGGTCCATCTGCACCGGCTGCTGGAACCCGAACTGCCAAGCGCTGCGGATTGAACGGAGCGCCTTTTCAACAAAAAGCCCTGCCTCTCGACTAAGAGGCAGGGCTTTTGCTCATTCATTCGGCACAGAACAAAGCACAACTTTGTTCTGCTCAGCGTTTAAGCGGTGCTCCCATCATATCGGAATAGCCCTCACACCCGTTCGGTTCGAGTAGCCTTCGAGCTTGTCGAGAAGACATATCGAGAACTCGAGCGAAACGCCCATTTCTTGACTTCGTTCTCGACATGAACGGTTCTGATTTATGACGCTCGACGCTCTAACGCAGAGCCTGTGGCGGCTTGCGGAACCGTATGCGCAGCAAGGGTCGCGTCAGCAGCAGGCCGGCGACGAATCCGCCTATATGCGCGGCAAAGGCGATCGCGCCCAGCCCTCCCCGCCCGCCGCTGGTGGCGATGCCGATCATCAACTGGACGGCGATCCAGCCCGCCGCCAACCATAGCAGCCGGACCATGTTGGCAGAGATGGGGCCAATCGCCCGTATGTCCTGCCGGCTGTAGAGAAGGGCATAGGTCGCGATGATCGCGGAGATCGCGCCGCTGGCGCCGACCATCGGGTTGGTCGATGCGGGGTCCATCGCATATTGGGCCAGCGCTGCGACGTAAGCGCCCGCTATATAGAGTAGCAGCGTCAGCCAGCGGCCCAGCACATGTTCGACCTGCTGCCCGCAGAAAAGCAGCATCAGCAGGTTGAAGCCGACATGCATCCATCCGGCATGGACCAGCGTGCAGCTGAGCGGAGTGAGCCAGAGCGGCACGGCGGCCATGCCGGCCAGCAGGTCGGGATCGCTGAAACGCGCGGGCAGCACGCCGGCCAGCACGGCCGCATTGTCGATCTGTCCGGACGCCAGCAGCAGCAGGAACATGCCCAGGGTCGCAAGCGCCAGCCAGCCGGTCATGCTTTGCAGGATCGGACGCTTCACCACTTGCTTCCTCGCTCGCCCGGCTTTCCAGGGGGTTCAGATGAAAGCGATCTTGTCCACCAGGTAGAATTTGTCGCCCGACGGCACGGTGACCTCCACCTCGTCGCCGACATTGCGACCGATCAGCGCGCGCCCCAGCGGGCTGTTATAGCTGATCATCCCCGCCTTGGCGTCCGCCTCGGCCTGGCCCACGATCTGATATTGGACGGGCTTGTCGTCCTCGTCCAGCAGCGTCACGGTCGCGCCGAACACGATCTTGTCGCCCGACAGAGTCGACGGGTCGATGATCTGGGCGCGCGACAGCTTGTCCTCCAGGTCGGCGATCGTCGCTTCCACCTGGCCCTGCCGTTCCTTCGCGGCATGATATTCGGCATTTTCGGACAGGTCGCCATGCGCGCGCGCTTCCTCGATGGCGTCCACGATCTGCGGCCTTTCGGCCTTCAGATCGCGGAGCTGCGCGCTGAGCTTGTCATAGCCCATCTGCAGCATCGGCATCTTCTCGACGGTCGCCATTATTGCAAATCCTTCGTCAAAACTTCCCTTCGACGGCCCGAACAGGGCCGCCCGCAGCATGCTTCCTTGTGCAGAGGTTTCAGGCTTGCGACATGGGATAATAGGACTGGAGCGCGCGCACTTCAAGGGCGTGGCCGCGCAAGGCCTCGATCGCGTCCACCGCCGCGACGCTGGCCGCCGCCGTGGTAAAGCTCGCGACCTTCTGCCGCAGCGCGCTGGTGCGGATCGCCTTGCTGTCCTTGAGCGATTGCCACCCCTCGGTGGTGTTGAAGATCAGCGCGACATCGCCGTCGGTGATCCGGTCGACGATATGGGGCCGACCCTCCGCGACCTTATTGACCGTCTCCACCGGCAGGCCGTGGGCCGCGAAATAATCGGCAGTGCCGCCGGTCGCGATCACGTGGAAGCCCATGTCCACCAGCTTGCGCACGGCCGGCAGGATCACCGCCTTGTCGCCATCCTTGAGCGATATGAACACCGTCCCGCCGGTCGGCAGGATGGTGCCCGCGCCAAGCTGCGCCTTGGCGAAGGCGGTCGCGAAATCGCTGTCGATTCCCATGACTTCGCCGGTGCTCTTCATTTCGGGAGAAAGGACGGGGTCGACGCCGGGGAAGCGGGCGAAGGGGAATACAGCCTCCTTCACGGCCACATGGCTGATCGCGTTGCGGTCGATCCTCGGCAACGCCGCCAGCTTCTCCCCGGCCATGACGCGCGCTGCGATCTTGGCGATCGGCGTGCCGATCGCCTTCGCCACGAAGGGCACGGTCCGGCTGGCGCGGGGGTTGACCTCGATCAGATAGACGCGGCCGTCCTTCACCGCGAACTGGATGTTCATCAGGCCGCGCACGGACAAGGCGCGGGCCAGCACGTCGGCCTGCCGCTCGATCTCCGCGATGATGTCGGGCGAAAGGCTGTAGGGGGGCAGAGAGCAGGCGCTGTCGCCCGAATGGACCCCCGCCTCCTCGATATGCTGGAGCACGCCCGCGACCACTACGTCGTTGCCATCGCAGAGCGCATCGACGTCCACTTCGACCGCGTCGCGCAGATATTGGTCGATCAGCACCGGCGAGTCGCCCGACACCTTGACGGCGGTGGCGATATATTCCTCCAGCTGCGCTTGGCCGTCGACGATCTCCATCGCCCGGCCGCCCAGCACATAGCTGGGCCGCATCAGCACCGGATAGCCGATGCGGCTGGCGACCGCGATCGCCTCCTCCCGGCTGCGAGCGATGCCGTTTGCCGGCTGGAGCAGCTTCAGCCGGTCGATCAGCGCCGCGAACCGCTCGCGATCCTCGGCGAGATCAATGGAATCGGGCGACGTGCCCAGGATGGGGATGCCGGCATCCTCCAACGCCTGCGCCAGCTTGAGCGGCGTCTGGCCGCCCAGTTGCACGATCACCCCGGCGAGCGTGCCGTTGGACCGCTCGACATCCAGTATCTCCAGCACGTCCTCGGCCGTTAGCGGCTCGAAATAGAGGCGGTCTGACGTGTCGTAGTCGGTCGACACCGTCTCAGGGTTGCAGTTTATCATGATGGTTTCAAAGCCGACTTCGCCCAGCGCGAAGCAGGCATGGCAGCAGCAATAGTCGAACTCGATACCCTGTCCGATTCGGTTGGGTCCGCCGCCCAGGATGACGACCTTCCGCCGATCGGACGGCGCGGCCTCATTCTCGGCCTGCCCGAATATCGGCGCCTCATAGGTCGAATACATATAGGGCGTCTTGGCCTCAAACTCGGCGGCGCAGGTGTCGATGCGCTTGAACACCGGACGCACGCCCAGCCGGTGGCGCAGCTTGCGCACCTCTTCCTCGGTGACGCCGCCGGTCATCGCCTTGACCGCTTCGTGGATCAGGCCTGAGCCGCGCGCGATGCCCTGCTCCATGCCCCGCAGGTTCGCGGATTTAAGCGCCAGCCAGGCGAGCCGATTGTCGGAAAAGCCCATCGACTTCAGCCGCCGCATGCCGTCAGCGTCCTGCGGGAGGCCGTTGCCCAGCACCTCGCCTTCCGCGTCGACGATTTCCTTGATCCGCTCCAGGAACCAGGGGTCATATTTGGCGATGCCGTGGATTTCCGCGACGCTCAATCCCTCGCGCAGCGCCTGCGCGGCGATCAGCAGCCGGTCGGGCGTGGGCAGCGACAGGGCGGCGACGATATCGTCGCGCGGCGCGCCGACCAGATGATCGACTTGATCGAAGCCCGACAGGCCGGTTTCCAGCCCCCGCAGCGCCTTCTGCATGGATTCGTGGATGTTGCGGCCGATCGCCATCACCTCGCCCACCGATTTCATCGCGGTGCCCAGCAACGGCTCGCTACCCTTGAACTTCTCGAAGGCGAAGCGCGGGATCTTGGTCACGACATAGTCGATCGTCGGCTCGAAACTGGCGGGCGTCGCGCCGGTAATGTCATTCTCGATCTCGTCTAGCGTGTAACCGACGGCGAGCTTGGCCGCGACCTTGGCGATCGGGAAGCCCGTCGCCTTCGACGCCAGCGCGGACGAGCGCGACACGCGCGGGTTCATCTCGATCACGACCAGGCGGCCGTCCTTCGGATTGACCGCGAACTGCACGTTGGAACCGCCTGTTTCGACGCCGATTTCGCGCAGCACCGCGATGCTGGCGTTGCGCATGATCTGATATTCCTTGTCGGTCAGCGTCAGCGCCGGCGCCACGGTGATGCTGTCGCCGGTATGGACGCCCATCGGATCAACATTCTCGATCGAACAGATGATGATGCAATTGTCCGCGCGGTCGCGGACAACCTCCATCTCATATTCCTTCCAGCCGAGCAGCGATTCCTCGATCAGCACCTCGGTCGTCGGGCTGGCGTCCAGCCCTTCCATGACGATCCGCTTGAACTCCTCCCGGTTATAGGCGACGCCACCGCCGGTGCCGCCGAGCGTGAAGCTGGGCCGGATGATCGAGGGAAGCCCGGTAAACTCCAGCGCCTCCAGCGCCTCATCCATCGTATGGGCGATGCGCGAGCGGGCGGACTCCAGACCGATCCTGTCCATCGCGTCGCGGAACTTCAGCCGATCCTCCGCCTTGTCGATCGCCGCCGCGTCCGCGCCGATCATCTGCACGCCGAACTTCTCCAGCGTGCCGTCGTTGAACAGCGCCAGCGCGGTGTTCAGCGCCGTCTGCCCGCCCATCGTCGGCAGCACCGCGTCCGGCCGCTCCTTCTCGATGATCTTCGCCACGATTTCCGGCGTGATCGGCTCGATATAGGTGGCGTCCGCGAACTCGGGATCGGTCATGATCGTCGCCGGGTTCGAATTGACCAGGATGATGCGATAGCCCTCTTCCTTCAGCGCCTTCACCGCCTGCGTGCCCGAATAATCGAACTCGCACGCCTGGCCGATGATGATCGGCCCCGCGCCGATGATGAGGATGGAGGAGATGTCGGTGCGTCTGGGCATTATCTGGCCTCTGTTCGGAAGAAGGGCTGGCGGATGGGATGGAAGCCGTTAATGCAGCCCGCCGGTCTCGGCCTCGCAGCCCCAGCCGTCATATTCGACGCCGCAGAGGATTTCGATCTGGAGGCATTTGCGGGTCAGCGCGCGGATCGATTCCTCGTCCACCGCCTGTTCGGTTTCCAGGAACAGATAAAGGCCGTCCTCGCCCTCCTCCCGATCCAGCTCGACGAAGCCGAATTGGCCCGCAATCTCCAGCACCCGGTCGAAATCCTTGTCGGACCCGCGAAAGCTGACATCGACGGAGCGCGGGGTGCGGGCCCTGTCGCCACTGGCGGCGAGGTTGGCGAGCACTTCCCTATCCGCCTCCCATTCCTCTGCGAGGCGCGCGGGATCGACCTGGGGCAGCTTGATGCTCACTTCAATCCTTCCACGAACCGCTCGAACAGGTAGAAACTGTCCTGCGGCCCCGGCGACGCTTCGGGATGATATTGGACGGAAAAGGCTTTCTTGTCCGTCAGTTCAAGCCCGGCGTTGCTGCCGTCGAACAAGGACACATGGGTTGGCCGCACATTAGCGGGCAGCGTGTCGGCGTCGACCGCGAAGCCATGGTTCATCGAGGTGATCTCGACCTGCCCGTCCGACAGCCGCTTGACCGGATGGTTGGCGCCGCGATGCCCCTGGTGCATCTTCACCGTCTTGGCGCCCGCCGCCAGACCCAGCAACTGGTGGCCAAGGCAGATGCCGAAGATCGGCACATCCTCATTCAGCAGCGACGAGATCACCGGCACCGCATAGGCGCCTGTCGCCGCCGGGTCGCCCGGCCCGTTCGACAGGAACACGCCGTCGGGCTTCTGCGCCATGACGTCCTCATAGGTCGCGTTCGCCGGCAGCACCGTCACGCGCGCACCCGCCTTCACCAGATTGCGGAAGATATTATTCTTCGCGCCATAATCGATCGCGACGACGTGGGGACGCTCCTCCCCCGCTTCGTCCTGACCATAGCCAAAACCCAGCTTCCACACGCCGTGCTTCCAGAGGCGGCTTTCCTTGCCCGTCACCTCGATGGCGAGGTCCATGCCCTCCAGCCCCGGCCACGCCCGCGCCTTGGCGGCCAGCGCGTCCACGTCGAATCGTCCTTCGCGATCATGCGCGATCACGGCGTTGGGCGCACCCTTTTCCCGGATCATGCGGGTGAGGGCACGAGTATCGACGCCAGACAGGCCGATCCGGCCCCGCTCCTTCATCCACTGATCGAACGGCTCGACGTTGCGGAAATTGCTGGGCTCGGTCACGTCCTGCCGCACGACGCAGCCCAGCGCGAAGGGATTCTCCGCCTCGACATCGTCCAGATTGGTGCCGACATTGCCGATATGAGGAAAGGTGAAAGTGACGATCTGCCCGGCATAGCTGGGGTCGGTCATGACCTCCTGATAACCGGTCATGGCGGTGTTGAAGCACAACTCCCCCACCGCTTCGCCGACCGCGCCGAAACCACGGCCGAACACCGCCGTGCCGTCGGCCAGGACCAATATCCCTGTCGCTCCTTTGGGCACGGGGAGGGTCTTGGCGTCAGCCATCGGTCGCGGTCCTTATGCTTTTGGCGGGAACCCGTCTGCTGCGGGTTAAACGGCCGGTCACCTATGCCTGTGGCGCGCCGGGGTCAACGCCTGTTAAAAAACTCTTTTGACGCTATAGCTGATCCTTTCCGACAGACAGAGAGATTTTCGCCATGATTCGCGAGCAGATAAAGAGCGCGCAGGTCACCGCCATGAAGGCCGGGGACAAGGACCGGCTGGCCGCCGTCCGCCTGATCCTGGCGAAGCTGAAGGACCGCGACATAGAGCTGCGCACCGCGAGCCAGGTGCCCGACGACGACGCCGTGGTGGTCGAGGTGCTGCAAAAGATGGTCAAGCAGCGCCGCGAATCGATCGAGATGTTCAAAAGCGGCGGCCGCGACGAGCTGGCGGCGAAGGAACAGGCCGAACTCGACGTCATCGAAGGCTTCCTGCCGCAGCAATTGAGCGAGGACGAGACGAAGGCGGCGATCGAGGCGATCAAGGCCGAGGTCTGCGCGGCCAGCGTCAAGGACATGGGGCGAGTGATGGCGGTGCTGAAGGAACGCCACGGCAGCGTCATCGACATGAGCAAGGCGAGCGGGCTGGTGAAGGGCGCGCTTTCCTGACACGACGTGCCCACGTTACCCTCCCGTTTACGCGGGCGATCGACAAGAGCGGCGCGCCTTTCCCGATGGCGGAGTTCGTCGCCGCCGTTGCGGCGGGTCATCCAGGGCTGCACAATACGTCGCACATGGTCAGCAATATAATCATCGATTTCCTCAACTGCGATAACGCGTTCGTGGAAAGCTGATGCCGCGCGCTCGAATGCCATCCGCGTTCCGGATCGGAAAGCTGGACGATCGACCGATTTATCGCGTCCGCTATGGCGACCGCCTCGAAAGGCGAAGCAACGGCCCCTGCCATCGCGTCGGGAGCATTCGTCCTAGATCATGCCCTGAGCACCGTCGTCGGCCCCGCGCCGGGATGTGACCTCATCCGGGACCGATCGATATTCGGCCCCGAGTTCTGTCTCGTTCAGATTGATTTAGTTGAGCGTAGTCAGCAACTAGAGCCGGTTTGTCAGGACGATCAGCAGGCCGGTCCCGCTTTCCTCGATCCGCGCGCCGATGCCATAGACGCGCGCGAGCCTGTCGGCGGTCAGAACCTCGGCGGGCGGGCCGTCCGCGACCAACCGCCCCTGCGACAATAGCAGCAGGCGGTCGCAATAGCGGGCCGCCAGCGTCAGATCGTGCAGCACCGCCGCCACCAGCGCGCCCTCACGCGCTTCGCGGGCCAGCAATTGCATCACGTCGATCTGGTGCCCCGGATCGAGCGAGGCGAGCGGCTCGTCGGCGATCAGCGCGGGCGCGCCGACCGCCAGCGCGCGGGCCAGCAGCACGCGGGCGCGCTCCCCGCCCGACAGTTCGGTGGCGATGCGATCCCGCAGATGGCCGACATCCGCCCGCGCCATGGCCGCGTCGATCAGCGCCTCGTCGGCGGGCGTGATGCGGGACAGCGGCCCCAGATGGGGCAGGCGGCCCAGCGCAACCAGCCGCGCGACCGACAGCGGCCAGTGCAGCGTCTGCCCCTGCGGCAGATAGGCGACGCGCCGGGCGATTTCGGCCCTCGCCATCCGCGCGACCGGCTCGTCGTCGATCAGCGCCGTGCCGCCGGCCGGCTTCACCAGACCCAGCATCGCCCGGATCAGCGTGGACTTGCCCGCGCCGTTCGGACCGATGACGCCGGTAAGGCTGCCGGGTCGCAGCACGGCATAGACGTCGCGCAGCGCCGGATGGCGGCGCAGGTCCACCGACAGGCCCTGGGCGGCGATCGTCACCATAGCCGCCGCTCCCGCATCAGATGCGCCAGGAAGATCGGCACGCCCAGAAAGGCCGTCAGCACGCCCAGCCGCAATTCGCTGGTGCTGGGGATCAGCCGGATGCCGATGTCCGCCAGCGTCAGCAGCGCCGCGCCGCCCAGCGCCGAGGGCAGCAGGATGGCCGACGGCGAGCGATCGGTGAACGGCCGGACCAGGTGCGGAACGATCAGGCCGACGAAGCCGATCGACCCGGACACCGCGACCGCGCCGCCCACGCCGATGGCCACGCCCAGCAACAGGCGCAGCCGTGCGCGGCCAAGGTCGACGCCCAGCGCCTGCGCGCCCTCCTCCCCCAGCGTCAGCGCATCGAGCGCGCGGCCGTCCGCCAGCAGCAGCGCACCGCCCAGAACGACGCAGGGCAGCGCCAGCCAGACATGGCCGTAGCTGCGATTTTCGACCGACCCCAGCAGCCAGTTCATGATCTCCATCGCCGCGAAGGGATTGGGGGACAGGTTGAGCGCCAGGCTGATCCCCGCTCCCGCCACCGTGCTGGCAGCGATGCCCGCCAGGATCAGCGTCAGCGGGCTTTCAGAAGGCCCGGCCAGCAGGAACAATCCGCCCAGCGCCAGCAGCGCAGCGAGGATGGCGAGGGCCGGCAGCAAGGCGGGGTGCAGGTCCGCCAGCCCGAAATAAAGCGCGACGACCGCGCCCAGCGCCGCCGCGTTGGACGCGCCCAGAACCGAGGGTTCGGCCAGCGGATTGCGCAGATAGCCCTGCAAGGCCGCGCCCGCCAGGCCCAGCATCGCGCCGACCAGCAGGCTGAGCAACAGACGCGGCAGGCGCAGGTCGAAGAGGATCGCCGTCGCCACCGGATCGCTCCCGCCGCCGATCGCGGCAAGGATTCGCGCCAGCGACAGCGGCACCGCTCCCAGCGCCAGCGACCCGGCGGCCGCCAGAAGGATCAGCGCGCCGAGCAGCGGGAGCAGCAACGGGTGGCGCGGCCGCTCGCTCATGCCTTGCCTGCCCGCAGCGGCGCGCTATGGGAGGGCGGATGCGCGGATATATGATCCTGGCCGCCCTGGGGCTGGCGCTGGCGAGCGGACGCGCCGAAGCCGCCGCGCCGCCGCGCCGGATCGTGTCGCTCAACGTCTGCTCGGACCAGCTCGTGCTGGCGCTTGCCGACCGGGCGCAGATCGCCGCGCTCAGCCCCTTCGCTCACGATCCCGCCCTTTCGGCGGCGGCGGGCGAGGCCAGGGACCTGCGCGCGCTGACTCGTCCGGCAGAGCAGGTGCTGGCGATCCGCCCCGACCTGCTGATCGGCCGTGCCGACGGCGCGGGCGGCGTCGCGGGCACGCCGCAGGGGATGCGGATCGCGGGCATCGGGCTGGACGACAGCGCCAGCTATGCCGATGTCGTCGCCCAGATTCGACGCGTGGCGCGCGCCGTCGGCCATGCCGGTCGCGGCGAGGCACTGGTGCGGCGGATGGATCGGGACCTTGCCGCCCTTCCCCAGCTGAGCGGCGGCAAGGTCGCCGCTTATTATCAGCGGCGCGGCTTCATGACGGGGACGGGCACGCTGGTCGACGACCTGATGCGGCGAGCGGGCCTCATCAATCTCGCGGCCAGGCTGGGCAAGCCGGGGCTGGCGCAGGTCGGCCTGGAGCAGATGATCGCCGCCCGCCCGGACTTCATCATCATCGAGCGCGAGACGATGCGGGTGCGCGACCAGGGAACGGAGATGCTGCACCATCCGATCCTGCGCGCCATTCCCCGCCTGACGCTGCCGCAGGCGTGGACGGTGTGCGGCGGCCCCGCCTATGTCGAGGCCGCGCGCAGCCTGGTGGCGCAGGCCAGCGTCCGCAAGAGACGCTGACCCGGCCGAAGGGCGATCAGAAACGGACACGCACGCCGCCATAAGCGGACCGCCCATAGGTGCCATAGCCATAGGCGGTGACGTAATCCTCATCCGCCAGATTGTCGACGCGGCCATAGACCTCCAGATAGTCAGTAATCGGCAGCGAGGCGCGGACGCCGACCAGCGCATAGCCGTCCAGGCGGCGGCTGTTGCCCGCATCGTCGAAACTGTCGCCCACCGCCGTCAGCGTGGCCCCGGTCGATAGGCCGAAGGGCCAGGCGTAATCGGCCGAGAAGCTGACCGCGTCACCGGCGCGGCGCGGCAGGCGGTTGCCCTGGTTGGTCGACCCGTCCGACCGGTCCCGCGCATCCACATGGCTGTAGGCGGCGGTGAAGGTCAGGGCGTCGACGGGCTTCAGCGTCATCGTCGCCTCCACGCCCTTCGCGCGCGTGCGGTCGATATTGCCATAGGTGAAGGTCGCGTTGTCATAGTTGATCTGGTCACGGGTGTCGCGCCGGAACAGCGTGACCGACAGGTTGGCCCGCCCGTCGACCAGGCTCTGGTCGAGGCCCAGATCGTAGCTTTTCGAGCGCTCCGGGCGCAACGCGGCATTGCCTGAGAAGCTGTCGTAAAGCTGGTAGAGCGACGGCGCCTTGAACCCCTCGCCATAGGAGAGGCGCAGGTTGGTCGCGCCGCCGTTGGGCGTGTAGTTGGCGTTTGCGCCGAAGGTCGTCGCGCCGCCGAACTGGCTGTGATCGTCATGCCGGGCGCCGCCGGTCAGCGACAGGCCGGCCAAGGGCTTGACGATCGCCAGGCCATAGACGCTGTCGATATTCGCCTTGGCGGAGGCCGTGTCGCCGAAGCCGAAGAAGTCATAATCGGGCCGTTCATGCTCATAGCCGAAGACCAGCTTCGCCGCCTCGACCGGCGCATAGATGCCCTTATATTCGAAGCGCAGGTTGGTGCCCTCATAGCCATAGTCCGGATCGGTGCCGCGCGCGAAATAATAGTCGCGGGTCTGGCGGAACCAGGTGACCGCCGCGCGGCTGGTCAGGCGGCCGTCGAGCAAAGCGAGATTGAGGCCGGCATAGCCGACATATTGGTCGGATATGCTGGCGTCGGCGCTGTCGGCGGGACCCCCGAAGAAGCTGTCATAATCAAGGTCGGCGTGGATATAATAGCCGCGCAGGTCGAGGCTCAGCGCATCGGAGAAGGCGACCTTCACCTTCGCGTTGGCGGTGACATTCTCATAGCCGTCGCGCTCGGTCGCGCCGAAGTCGCGGGACGCCGACGAGATGCCGTCCGTCGTAAGATAAGCGACGCCGACCCCGCCCGACACGATGCCGCTGGTGCCCGACAGGTCCGCCTTGGCGTTCAGCGTGTCGCTATAGCCATAGTCGACCGAAGCGTTGACGGCATGGCCTTCGCCCCGAACCGCCGTCATCACGTTGACGACGCCACCGATCGCCTGGCTGCCGTAAACCACCGAGTTGGAGCCGCGCAAAATCTCGATCCGGCGGATATTGCCGACCAGCAGATTGCCGAAGTCATAGCCGTCGCCGATGCCGCTGGGGTCGTTGACCTTGACCCCATCGATCAGAACCAGCGTCTGCGTCGTTTCCGCGCCGCGCAGCGACACGCCGGTCGCGCCGCCGGTGGTCCCGGTGCGGTTCCAGCGCACGCCGGGCGTGGTCGCGAGCAGGTCCACGACATTGATGTCCTGCCGGGTGCGGATCGTATCCGCGTCGATCACGCTGATCGCCTGCCCCACTTCGTCGCGCGGCTGGGCGATGCCCGCCGCCGTAACGACGATATCGTCGTCCGTCTGGCACAGCGCCGGGGCCGACGCCAGCAGCGCGACCAAAGAAATCCCTGTTCTCAGCATTCTATATGCTCCCTGGCGTCCGAGCGAAACGGACCGGGAGCCTGCCGCGCGAAGCGGCCGATGCGGCGGGACGGCTGGACACCGGCTTTCCATCGCGCGCACCGATGCGGCCCCGGCCGCATGGGTCGTCGCTCAGACGGAAAACACCGTGCCATGGCCATCCCCTGGACCAGGGCAAGAGCGACCAGACGCCGGCAGGTCTCCTGGCTCGCGGATCAGGGCGGGACGCACGGCCTTCCCGGAAGCTTTGGCTCCAGTGGCCGGTCCGCATTCCCAATCTGGGAACCGGACCCGGTGCGTCACGCTACCGCTTACAGTTGCAGGGACAGCCGCGGAATGGGAGGGCATGACGCCCTCCGCACCGCATTCCCATTTCAGCCCCGTGAAGGGGCACCGGCGCGATCTATAGAAGGCGCGGGTGAAACCCGCCCCTCGGCGGCCGCCCTTAAGGGGAAAAACGGGGCGTGCCAATATTTTCCGCGCGCCGCCCACGCGATTGTGTTCGGGATGAAGGCTGTTATCCTTTCCGATAGCGTCTGAACCGGGGGCGGCGCGGGCGACGGGAAGGTCAAGGGGATCGCATGGCATCTAGTCTTTGCCGGCGACCGGGGCAGACCGCATGAACGACGCGGCGGCGGTCGCGACGGCATCGTCCTGGCGCTGCTGTTCGTCATCCGCTTCGCCTGGATGGCAGGGGGATGACGACGGTTCCGCCTGCGCCTATGTGAGCGGACGGCTTGCCGATAGCGCGACCAGGAGACTGCATGACCGACCTCGCCGATTTCGCCGCCGCGCTGCCCAAGGCGGAGCTGCATCTGCATATCGAAGGATCGCTGGAACCCGAGCTGATGTTCGCGCTGGCCCGGCGCAACGGCGTCACCCTGCCCTTCGCGTCGGTGGAGGAGATTCGCGCTGCCTATGACTTCAGCCGGTTGCAGGACTTCCTGGACATCTATTATCAGGGCGCGGACGTGTTGCGGACGCAGCAGGATTTTCACGACCTGGCCTTCGCCTATGCCAGCCGCGCGGCGGTCGACAATGTGCGCCATGCCGAGATTTTCTTCGATCCGCAGACCCATACCGACCGGGGCATAGCGTTCGATATCGTGCTTGAGGGCCTCCATTCCGGCTTAGAGGCGGCGCGGGCGCAATTCGGCCTGACGTCGAAGTTGATCCTGTGCATATTGCGGCATCTGGACGAGGCGGCGGCGTTCGCGACGCTGAAAAGCGCGGAGCCTTTCCTCGACCGGATCGCCGGTATAGGCCTCGATTCTTCCGAAGTCGGCCATCCGCCGGAGAAGTTCGCGCGGCTTTTCGCGGCGGCGGCGGACATGGGACTGAAGCGCGTCGCCCATGCCGGGGAGGAAGGACCGCCCGACTATGTATGGCAGGCGCTCGATACGCTGTCGATCGACCGGCTGGACCATGGCAACCGCGCGCTGGAGGACCCGGTGCTGACCGCCCGGCTGGCGCGCGAAGCGATGACCCTGACCGTCTGCCCGCTGTCCAACCTGAAGCTGTGCGTCGTGGACAGCATGGACGCCCATCCGATGCGGCACATGCTGGACGCCGGGCTGCGGGCAACCGTCAATTCCGACGATCCGGCCTATTTCGGCGGCTATGTGAACGACAATTACCGAGCGCTGGCGCGGACCGGCCAACTCGACGAGGCGGATTTCGTGACGCTGGCGCGCAACAGCTTCCTCGGCTCCTTCCTGCCCGACGCGGCCGTCGCCGCGCATCTGGCGGAGCTGGACGCCACGGTCGCGCGCTTGCGTGGAAATGCCGTGTGAACCGGATTCGGCAGTTTCTCGACCCATTCCTGATGGCGCTGATCGGCACCGTCCTGCTCGCCACCTTCCTGCCCGCGCGGGGGCAGGCCGCGACCATCGCCGGCGCCGCCGCCGGGGCTGGCATCGTCCTGCTGTTCTTCCTACACGGCGCTAAACTATCGCGCGAGGCCGTATGGAACGGCGCACGGGCATGGAAGCTGCATCTAGCGACCCTGGCGACCACCTTCCTCCTGTTTCCTGCGATCGGCTGGGGCGTATCGGAACTGCCCGGCATTCCGCCGCTCGTCGCCACCGGCCTGTTGTTCCTGACGCTGCTGCCGTCCACCGTCCAATCCTCGATCGCCTTCACCGCGATCGCGCGGGGCAATGTCGCCGCCGCGGTCGTCAGCGCCTCCTTCTCCAACCTGCTCGGCATTTTTCTGACGCCGCTGCTGGTCACGCTGCTGATGCATGGCGTCGGTGGTCCCGGCGGCGGGCTGTCGATCGCGGCGGTCGAGGGGATCGTCCTGCAACTGCTGCTGCCCTTCATCCTCGGGCATCTGCTGCGACCCTGGATCGGCGGGTTCATCGCCCGGCACAAGGGGACGGTGGCGAAGGTCGATCGCGGCTCGATCCTGCTGGTCGTCTATAGCGCGTTCAGCGCGGCGGTGGTCGAGGGGCTGTGGCATCGCCTGTCGCGCGCCGAACTGCTGCTGATCGCGGGCGCCTGCGCCGCGATCCTGACACTGGCGCTGGTTTTTAGCTGGGCGCTGGGGCGGATGCTGGGTTTTTCGCGCGAGGACCGTATCGTCCTGCAATTTTGCGGGTCGAAGAAAAGCCTGGCGGCGGGCGTGCCGATGGCCGGCGTGCTGTTCCCCGCCGCCACCGTGGGGCCGATCATCCTGCCGCTGATGCTGTTCCACCAGATCCAATTGATGGCCTGCGCGCTGATCGCACGCCACTATGCGCGCCGGCCGGAGGAAGCGATTTCCGAATCCAGCGGTCCACCGGCTATAGCGGTCGCTCCTCCCCGCTGACGGACGATTCGCCATGGCCGATCCGACCATCACCCATATTCCCTTCGCGGATTTCATCGCCGACGTGACGGCGCTGGCGGCGGCGCTGCGCGCGTCGCTCTGGCGGCCGGACTTCATCATCGGCATCGGGCGCGGCGGGCTGGTGCCCGGCACCTTCCTCAGCCACGGGATAGGGGCGCCGATGCTGTCGGTCGATTATTCCACCAAAGTCCCCGATTTTTCCGACGACCTGCTGGTGAAGCTGGCGCAGCGCAGCGCGGCGGGCGAGAAGCTGCTGTTCATCGACGACATCAACGACACCGGCCGCACGATCGGCGACTTACGCGCGGCGCTCAGGCAGGACGGCGCGGACGACGCCAATGTCCGCTTCGCCGTGCTGATCGACAACAGCCGCTCCCGCGAGAAGGTGGAGCATAGCGCGCGGACGATCGACCGGCAGGTGACGAAGGACTGGTTCGTCTTTCCCTGGGAGGCGGTCGCGGATCAGGACGCCATCCTCGCGGATTCGCGGGCCGTGCCGGAACGGACCGCCTGACGCCGACGGCGCTTGCCCGCGTCCCCGGCTGGGGGTAGGCATTGCGGCCATGTCCACGACCTTCACGATCGACACGGCGACCAGCCGCGCCAACCCCACCCCCGCGCCAATGAAGCGCCTGACCGTGCCCATGATCCAGCGGCGCAAGGTCGAGGGGAAGACCGCCGAGCCGCTGGTCATGCTGACCGCCTATACGGCGCGGCAAGCGCAGATCCTGGACCCGCATTGCGACATGCTGCTGGTCGGCGATTCGCTGGGGCAGGTGATCTACGGCCTGCCCTCCACGCTGGGGGTTACGCTGGACATGATGTGCGCGCATGGCGCCGCCGTGGTCCGGGGCAGCTATCATAGCGTGGTCATCGTCGACATGCCCTTCGGCAGCTATGAGGCGTCGCCGCAGGCGGCCTTCGCCAGCGCGAGCCGGATGCTGGCGGAAACCGGCTGCGCGGCGGTGAAGCTGGAGGGCGGCGAGGCGATGGCCGAAACCATCAGCTTCCTTTCGCGGCGCGGCATTCCCGTGATGGCGCATGTCGGCCTGACGCCGCAGGCGGTGAACGCGCTGGGCGGCTATGGCGCGCGGGGCAAGAGCCAGGAGGAACATGCCAGGATCATGGCCGACGCCCGCGCGGTCGCGGCGGCGGGCGCCTTCGCCGTGGTGCTGGAGGGAGTGATGGAGGAACTGGCGGTGGCGGTCACCGACAGCCTGGACATCCCGGTGATCGGCATCGGCGCGTCGGCCCATTGCGACGGACAGGTGCTGGTGACGGAGGACATGCTGGGCATGTTCGATCGGGTCCCGCGCTTCGTCAAACGCTATGAGGCGATCGGCGAGACGATCGGCGGCGCGGCCGCGCGCTACGCGCAGGACGTGCGGGCGCGGCAATTCCCGACCGAGGATCAGGTCTACCGCCCCAAAAAGTGATTTGCCTATGGCCGGTCGCCGCCCTAATGGTCCGCCTTTGATGCCGACCAGATTTTCCCGGAGAATGATGTGGCCCTGACGCCGCAAAATAGCGAAGCCTTCATGCGCGAAGTGGACGATGCGGTCCGGCAGGACCAGCTTCTGACCTTTTGGGAGCGCTATGGCCGTTGGGTGCTGGGCGCGGTGGTGGTCGGCCTCGCCCTCTTCGGGGCGTGGCTCTACTGGCAGCATTACAGCCGACAGCAGTCGGAGGCCGTGTCGGAGGACTATGCGAAGATCCTCGACAGCGCGGCGGGCGGCGGCACGCCGGACGCCAAGGCGCTCGACAGCCTGGCGCGGGCCAGCCAGCCCGGCTTCGCGGCGTCCGCGCGGCTGGTGAAGGCCGGCGTCGCCGCGCGCAAGGGCGACAACAAGGCGGCGATCGCCCTCTACAGGGAAATGGCGGCCGACACCGCGCTCGACCAGCCCTATCGCGATCTGGCGCTCATCCGCCAGACCGCGCTGGAGTTCGACAGCCTGACCCCGCAGCAGATCGTCGACCGCTTAAAGCCGCTGGCGGTCGAGGGCGCGCCCTGGTTCGGCAGCGCCGGCGAGATGGTCGCGATCGCCTATATGAAGATGCGCAAGCCCGACCTTGCCGGGCCGATCTTCGCGGCGATGGCGAAGGACGACAATGTGCCCGCGTCGATCCGTTCACGCGCGCGACAGATGGCCGGGCTATTGGGGGTGGACGCCGTGGAGACATCCGGCGAGCCGGTTGAGGGATAGAAAGCGATCAGGATGCAGAGCATGAAGACATCCACGGCCCTGCGCCGTGCCGTTACGGTTGCGGCGATGATCGGCCTGTTGTCGGGCTGCGGCATCATCGGCGGCAAGAAGGGCGGGCCCAAGACGCCGGTGGTGGGCAAGCGCGTGTCGATCCTGACCAACGAGCAGGGCGTCGAGGTCGATCCGGCGATCGCCGACGTGCCCGTCACGCTGCCCGAGCCGGTCGCCAACGACCAATGGTCGCAGCCTGGCGGCGATCCGTCCAAGGCGATGGGCCATCCGGCGCTGGGCGCATCGCCCGCGCAGGTTTGGAGCGCGGGCATAGAGGGCAGCAAGCCGCAGGCGCGGCTGGCGGCCTCCCCGGTCGTGGCGGGCGGCAAGCTGTTCGTCATCGACGCGGGCGCGCGGGTCGTCGCCTTCGACGCGGCCAGCGGATCGCGGCTGTGGCAAACCCCCCTGCCCAGCCAGGGCAATGGCCGCGCGCTGTTCGGCGGCGGCGTCAGCGTGCTGGGCGACAGGCTGTTCGCCAGCACCGGCATCGGCGATGTCGCCGCGCTCAATGTCGCGGACGGCGCGATCATATGGAAAAAGCATCCCGGCGGCCCGCTGCGCGGCGCGCCCACGCTCGCCAACGGCCATGCCTATGTCATCAGCCAGGACAATCAGATCTTCGCGCTGAACCAGACCGACGGCGAAGTGCAGTGGACCGACAGCGGCACGCTCCAGACGACAGGCGTGTTCGGCGTCGCCGCTCCGGCCGCCGCGCAGGGCACTGTGATCGCGGGCTTCAGTTCGGGCGAACTCAACGCCTATCGCTACGAAAACGGGCGCACGCTGTGGGGCGACGCCCTGTCGCGCACCAGCATCTCCACCGCCGTCGCGACCCTGACCGACATCGACGCCGATCCGGTCATCGACCGGGGCCGGGTATTCGCCATCGGCCAGGGCGGGCGCATGGCCTCCTACGAACTGGTGAGCGGCCAGCGCCTGTGGGAAATCAACATCGCCGGCATCTCCACTCCCTGGGTGGTTGGCGAATGGGTGTTCGTCGTCACCAGCGACGCCAAGCTGCTGTGCGTCGCGCGCGCGACCGGCAAGATCCGCTGGATCAGCCAGCTGCGCCGCTGGAAGGACGAAAAGGACAAGAAGGGCGCGATCCGCTGGACCGGCCCGGTGCTGGCGGGCGGCCGCCTGATCGTGGTGTCGACGCGCGGCGAACTCGCCTATGTCGATCCGGCGACCGGCACGGTTCAGGCGAGCGTCGACATGGATCGGTCCATGTCGCTTTCCCCCGTGGTCGCGAACAATATGCTCTACCTGCTCGCCGACGACGGCAAGTTGACGGCGCTGCGGTAACAGCAAAGCGCGAAGACAGTTTTCCGTTCGCCCCGGCCTGTCGAAGGAGTCACGTTCCTCGACAGGCCGGGGCGAACGCTTTTGATTTTGGGCGCGCAGGTTCCTATCCTGGGCGAAAGAAAGGAATCGGGCCCGCCATGCTGCCCACCGTTGCCATTGTCGGGCGGCCCAATGTGGGCAAGTCCACCCTCTTCAACCGGCTGGTCGGCAAGAAGCTGGCGCTGGTCGACGACCAGCCGGGCGTGACCCGCGACCGGCGGGAGGGCGAGGCGCATCTGCTGGGCCTCGACTTCACCATCATCGACACGGCTGGCTATGAGGATGAGGACCCTCAGTCGCTGCCCGGCCGGATGCGGATGCAGACCCAGGCGGCGGTGGAGAATTGCGACGTCGCCCTGTTCATGGTCGACGCGCGCGCGGGCATCGTGCCGCTGGACGAGGAAATCGCCCGCTGGCTGCGGGAGGGCGACGCGCCGGTCGTGCTGGTCGCCAACAAGGCGGAGGGCAAGGCGAGCGAGGACGGCGTCATGGAGGCTTATAGCCTCGGCCTGGGCGATCCCATCCCCTTTTCCGCCGAACATGGCCAGGGCTTGGCCGACCTGTTCCAGGCGCTGCTGCCGCATCTGGAGCGCGAAGAGTTCGAGCATGAGAAGGAATTTTACGAGGACGAGGAAAGCGCGCCGCTAAAGCTCGCCATCGTCGGACGGCCCAATGCGGGCAAGTCCACCCTCATCAACCGCCTGCTGGGCGAGAACCGGCTGCTGACCGGCCCGGAGGCGGGGATCACCCGCGACAGCATCGCCGTCGACTGGATGTGGACCAGCGACGAGGGCGTGGATCGTCCCGTCCGCCTGATCGACACGGCCGGAATGCGTAAGCGCGCCAAGGTGCAGGACAAGCTGGAGAAGCTGGCGGTCAGCGACGGCCTGAACGCCGTCAATTTCGCCGAGGTCGTCGTGCTGCTGCTGGACGCCACGCGGGGATTGGAGGCGCAGGACCTGCGGATCGCCGACAGAGTGCTGGAGGAAGGTCGGGCGCTGGTCATCGCGCTCAACAAATGGGACACGGTCGAACATGGCTCGGCGCTGTATCAGGGCATCAAGCAGGCGCTGTTCGACGGGCTCGCGCAGGTGCGCGGCGTGCCGATCATGACCGTGTCGGCCGCGACCGGAAAGGGACTGGACGACCTGATCCGCGTGGCGTTCGAGACGCGCTCCGCCTGGTCGATGCGGGTGTCGACGGGTGTGCTCAACCGCTGGTTCGAATCCGCGCTGGAGGCCAATCCGCCCCCAGCACCGGGCGGCAAGCGGATCAAGCTGCGCTACATCACCCAGGCCAAGACCCGCCCGCCCGGCTTCGTCCTGTTCGGAACCCGGCTGGACGAACTGCCCGAAAGCTACCGCCGCTACCTCGTCAACGGCATCCGCAAGGAGTTGGGCTTTGGCGCAGTGCCGGTTCGACTGACCCTGCGCAGCGCGAAAAATCCCTTCGGCAAGTGAGCAAGCCCGTCGCGATCGACGCGCGCGGCATGAAATGCCCGTGGCCCGCGCTGCGCGCCGCGCGAGCGATGCGGGAGGCCGCCGCCGTCGCCATCCGCGCCGACGATCCGGTCGCCGAGCGCGAACTGCGCGCGCTGGCAGCGCAGCAGGGATGGGCCTTCGCCGTCGCAGGGCCGGCTCATTTCCATTTGTCGCGGAGTGCGTAACAAATAAAGAAATCGTTTCGGTCTACGGTCCTTTAACCTCCTGTTTACGCGCGTGGCGTTAACGCTGCCCCATGAAGGCAGGAGAGTGACAGGGTGTCCTATCTCGATACCAATCTGGTCGAATGGGCCGAGCTGACGCGGATCAAGGCCGAACTGGGCCCGGGTTTCGTGCGAATCCTTGGCTATTTCCGGGAAGACGGCGAGAAGTCGATCACGACGATCGAACAGGCGTTCCGCGCGCGCGACGCCGCCGCGCTGGTGCTTCCGGCGCATACGCTGAAAGGCGAATCGGCGCAGTTCGGCGCCTATCGGCTGAGCAGCATGGCCGAGGATATCGAAATGGTCGCGCGCCGCTGCGTCGAGTTTCACGAAAATCCCGAGGAGCTAATCGAGGTGGTCGTGGCCCTGCGCCCCTGCTTCACCGAGACCCTCGCCCTGCTGGACCGCGACGCGAGCCCGCTGGCCGCTCGCCGCCCGGCCGCGTTCGGACGCCGCGTCGAACCACGCGTTCAGGGATTCGGCCGCGCCATCTGAGGCCATTCCCGCCCATCGTCAGGCAATTTAGTAGTGGAATAAAACGGACATTGCTCCCATATCGGGTGCATGACCGCCTTATCCGTCCTCGACCTGGTCCCCGTCCTTGAAGGCGGCGACGTGGCCACCGCCCTCGCCCATGCCGCCGATCTCGCGCGCCATGTCGAGCATCTAGGCTATCGGCGCTACTGGACCGCCGAACATCATGGCATGCCGGGCATCGCCTCCGCCGCGACATCGGTGGTCCTGGCGCATGTCGGCCAGGCGACATCCCATATCCGCATCGGCGCGGGCGGGATCATGCTGCCCAACCATGCTCCGCTGGCGATCGCCGAGCAGTTCGGCACGCTGGCGGCGCTGTTTCCCGGCCGCGTCGATCTGGGCCTGGGCCGCGCGCCCGGTTCCGACCAGCGCGTCGCGCAGGCGATGCGGCGAAACCTTGCCGGCGGGGCCGACCAGTTTCCGCGCGACGTCCTGGAATTACAGGCCTTTTTTGCGGGCGACGAGCGGCTGGGCTTCACCGCCACGCCCGGCGCGGGCGAGGATGTGCCGCTATGGATATTGGGATCGAGCCTCTATGGCGCGCAACTCGCCGCCGCGCTCGGCCTGCCCTATGCCTTCGCCTCGCATTTCGCGCCGGCGGCGCTGGACGAGGCGCTGGAGATCTACCGCCGGGACTTCCGCCCCTCGGCCCAATTGCGTGAGCCCTATGCCATGGCCGGGTTCAACATCTTCGCCGCCGACGATCGCGAAGAGGCGGCCGTGCTCGCCACGTCGATGCAGCAGAGCTTCGTTCGGCTGCGGACCGGACAACCAGGGAGATTTCCTCCGCCGCTCCCCGGCTATCTCGAAAGCCTGCCCCCGCAGGCGCTGCACATGCTGGCCGATGTGCTGAGCGTCTCCAGCATCGGCACCCAAGCCGATGTCGAGCGGGACCTGCGCGCCTTCGTCGCCCGGACGCGCGTGGACGAGGTGATCGTCACCAGCGCCATCTATGATTTCGAAGCCCGCAAGCGCAGCTTCGCGATCGCCATGGCGGCGGCACGGGCCATCGCCGATCCCCAGCCGGCCTAAAACATGATCCGCTTAGATGAAGCGGATCATGTTTTATTTTGTTTGTTCTCCGCATTTCCGAGTCGTCAGGTCCACCTGACTTGAAAATGCTCTAGCGCCGCCCCAGCCTGCCTCCGCTCAGCAGATTGGCGATCGGGGCCGATGTGCGCCGCAGCAGCGTGGCGAAGGCGACGACCGGGATCAGGATCAGCATCGGCTGGAGCAGCAAATAAAGGGGATAGAGCGGCGATCCCAGCGGCCCGACCAGTTGCCCCACCAGCGGTCCGGCAAGCCAGATGACGATCAGATGCGCGCAAAAGAGGAAGAAGGCGTAGGGTTCGATCCGCAGCAGCGCCCCGCCCGCCGGCCTTAACGCCAGAAACCATGCCAGCCGCCAGAACAGGAGCGCGGCGGCCACCCGCGCCAGCAGGTCGACCGCCGCGACCAGCTCGTGCCCCGGTTCCCGCCCGACATGCAGGGCGATGGCAAGGCGCAGCGGCATCAGTAGCGCATAAGGCAAGGCCGCGATCCAGAAAGGCAGCGCCGCCGCGCGGTCAGCCGTTCCCGCTCGCCGCGCGACCATGCCCAGCAGGAAGAAGCACAGGATCGACGCGCGCATCAGCACCGGAGGCCCCAGCCCTGCTATATGGCACGCGCCCGCCAGGGCCGCCACGGCGAGCAGAAGGGGCGATGGCAACCGCACGAACAGCGGGGCCGCGACCATGCACAGGAACAGGTCGCGCAGGAAGGGCATCTGGACGTTGATGTCGGGATTGCGCGTCAGCACGAACAATTCCTGCGCCACCCATTCCCAGGACTGCGGGACCGGGGCCTCCAGCCTGCCGTAGAGCGCCGCGCCCGACACCAGCAGGATGGCGATGCCGTTCCACAGGACCATCGGCACGGCGATGGTCCGGGCCTTGCGCGCGACATGATCGCGCCAGTCGCGGGTCCGGGCCGATGCCATGACCAGCCATCCCGAAATCAGGCCGAGCAGCGGCACTGCGCTGCGGCCCAGCGCCTCCATCAATATCCAACGGAAGATTTCCTGCGGCGATCCGCGCATCGCCTCCAGATCGACGCCGTTGCGCCCGGTCCAGGCATGAACATAGACGACGCCCAAGATGCAGAGAACGCGCGCAATGGATATGGCGTCGGAGCGCCGGGCCGGGTCGGCCGGAAGGATGTGGGGCAAATGATCGTCCTGGCTGTCCTGATGATTAATGTCTGGCGCTGATCCATGTTCCAAAATCGGGGCTGGACAAGGAAATGATCCCATAGGGAGCCACCGCCGAAATTCCTCCATTCTTCGTTCTTGGGCCATTCCGCCACGCCTGCCAGCCGGCCTTAAGCTTATTATTTACCTCTCGCCCCTAAAAAATCGGTCAGATGTGCCGCGCTCCGCGTGGCCGCAGGGGACGAAGGCTGATGACCCATATGCCGGGGGCGAATGAATTTTCCAGCGCCATGACGAGCGCGCGCGCGCGAATGGGCGCGCCGCTGGGCATGGTGTTTCAGATCGCCGGCTCCAGTTCAAAGGTCATCATCGACGCCGCGCGCCAGCAGGCACTGGCCCTGGACGCCGATCCCTGTATCGCGATGGCGGGGCAGGTCGGCAGCCAGGTGAAGATGCGGGTCGGGCGAAGCTGGCTGATCGCCTCGATCCGCCGGATGGCGCTGGACCGGAACGACGCCAACAGCATCATCGCCGACATCGACTTTCTGGGCGAGGGTCTAGAGGAGCCGCTGACGGGCAGCATCCAGGGCTTCCGCCGGGGCGTGACCCGCTATCCCGCGCCGGGGGCGGAAATCTATCCGGTGTCGGCGCTCGACATGCGGGAAATCTACGCGGCCGACGACCGCCCGCACGTCCAGATCGGCACCGTCTATCCGACCAGCGACACGCGCGCGGCCCTTTATGTCGATTCGATGCTGGGCAAGCATTTCGCGTTGCTGGGATCGACCGGCACCGGCAAATCGACGAGCGCCGCGCTGATCCTGCACCGCATCTGCGACCTGTCGCCGCAGGGCCATATCGTGATGATCGACCCCCATGGCGAATATGGCGCGGCCTTCGCGACCAACGGCGCGATCTTCGACGTCAACAATCTCGCTTTGCCCTATTGGCTGATGAATTTCGAGGAACATTGCGAGGTGTTCGTGACCTCCGAAGGGTCGGACCGTACGCAGGACAGCGACATCCTCGCCAAATGCCTGCTGGCGGCGCGTTCGAAGAACCGGCTGGCCGAGCAGATCGGCCGGCTGACGGTGGATTCGCCGATCCCCTATCTGCTGTCGGACCTTACGAACATCCTCCAGAACGAGATGGGGAAGCTCGACAAGGGCACCAATTCCCTGCCCTATATGCGCCTGAAGACCAAGATCGACGAAATCCGGGCCGATCCGCGCTACAGCTTCATGTTCTCGGGTATGCTGGTCGCGGATTCGATGCAGGATTTCCTGGCCAAGATTTTCCGCCTGCCCGCGCACGACAAGCCCATTTCCATCATCGACGTGTCGGCCATGCCCTCGGAAATTACCGCGACCGTCGTGTCGGTGCTGTCGCGGCTGGTGTTCGACTATGCGATCTGGGCGCGCAGCGAGCCGCAGCGGCCGATCCTGCTGATATGCGAGGAGGCCCATCGCTATATCCCCAGCAACACGACCGGGGGGGGCCAGGCCGTCCGCAAGATATTGGAGCGCATCGCCAAGGAAGGCCGCAAATATGGCATTTCGCTGGGCCTGATTACCCAGCGCCCTTCCGACCTTGCCGAAGGCGTACTGTCGCAATGCGGCACCATCATCTCCATGCGCCTGAACAACGACCGGGACCAGGCCTTCGTCAAGGCGGCGATGCCCGAAGGCGCGCGCGGCTTCCTCGATTCCATTCCGGCGCTGCGCAACCGCGAGTGCATCATCTGCGGCGAGGGCGTCGCCGTGCCGATCCGCGTCTCGCTCGACGATCTGGAGGCGGAACGGCGTCCGGCCTCGGGCGACCCCAGCTTCACCGACCTGTGGCGTCAGGCGGGCGACGAGCAGGATATATTGGAGCGAACGATCACCCGCTGGCGCAACCAGGGCCGATAGTCACCCGGCGGGCGCGATGCGCCCGGCCGGCTCGGCCTCCGCCTGGACGGTCTCGCGACATTCCTCCGCGCTCGGCGCGACGATCAGTTTCGCCTTGCGCCAGTCGCCCCGCATGTAGAGCAGAGCCGCCAGCACCACCGCCACCGACGATCCGACCGGAAAGCTGAGCCACAGCGCGTCCGCGCCCAGATGGGGATAGCCCAGATGATAGAAGGTCAGCCGGACCCCGAACAGTGTGAAGATCAGCACCAGCAGCGGCGCGATCACCACGCCGTTGGCGCGCATCGCGCCAAAGAAGATCATCGTGCAGCCGAACAGCAGGAAGCTCCCGCTCGCCAGTAGCTGCATGTGGCGCGCCACCTCGATCGCCGGGCTGCCCGACCCCAGGAACAGCGCCAGCAGCGGACGGTCGAACAGCAGCAGCAGCGCGATCATCGTGCCGGTAATCAGGCATTGATAGCCAAGGCCGAAGCCTGTGACCCGGCCTACCCGGTCCCACCGGCCCGCGCCGATATTCTGCGCCGCCATGGCGCTGACCGCCGCGCCCATCGCCATCGCCGGCATCTGAAGGTAGGTCCATAGCTGCTGGGATGCGCCATAGGCGGCCGTCACCAACAGCCCCTCGCGGTTGACGAGGCCGATCATGACTAGCCCGGACGCGGACATGACGATCATTTGCAGGCCCATGGGCAGGCCCTTGACCAGAATGACCTTCATCTGCGCGGCGGCGGGGCGCAGATAGCCCATCTCCGTTCCGCGCAGGCGCAGAGGCAGGTCCCGGCGATAGACACGGGCGACCAGCAGGATCAGGCTGATAAAGCCCGCCGCCGCCGTCGCCGCCGCCGACCCGGCTATGCCCATCGCGGGCACCGGCCCCAGGCCCAGGATCAGCACGGGGTTGAGGATGATATCGATGCCGACGCTGACGATCATGAAGATCAGCGGCGTGCGCGCGTCCCCGGCCCCGCGCAGCCCCATCATCATCATGACGCTAAGCAGCGTCGCGGGCATGGCGACGAAGATCACCTGAAGATAGACATGCGCCATGTCGAACGCCTCCGCCGGCGTCGCGAGCAGCCGCAGCAGCGCGCCACTGCCCAGCCAGCCGCCGGCCGCGACGACCATGCTGAGCAGAAAGCAGAAGCCGACCGCCGAGCCGAAGGCACGGCGGGCCGCGTCGATGTCGCCGCCGCCGACCGCCTGCGCGATCACCACGGTAGAGGCCATGCCGAACCCGAAGACGATGGAGAACATCAGGAACATGATGATGTTGGCGTTGGCGGTCGCCGCCAAGGCCTGCTCGCCCAGGAAACGGCCGACCCAGACGGCGTTGATCGACCCGTTCAGCGACTGGAGGATATTGGAGGCGAGCGTGGGAATCGCGAACAGCAGCAGGGTCTTGCCGATCGGCCCTTGCGTCAGGTCTCTAGCACCCGCTTTGCTTGCCGCCATTGCCCCTCTCCTTCCCTTATCTTTAGCCACACGCCACTAGGCGGATCGTGCTCCTGCGAAGGCAGGAGCCCCAGGGTGGCAAGCGCCGCGCCAAACCTCCTGGGCTCCTGCTTTCGCAGGAGCACGGTCGCATCCTCATGCCAGCCGGTCCAACGCCGCCTTCAGCCGGTCCGCCTCGGCGCTCTTCTCCGCATGGTCCTCGCGCGCCTTGGCGATCGCCTCCGGCTTGGCCTTTTCGACGAAGGCCTGGTTGGACAGCCGATTGCCCAGGCTGTCGCGCTCCTTCTCCGCCGCCGCCAGTCCCTTGGCAAGACGGGCCTTCTCGGCGTCGAGGTCGATCACGCCCTCCAGCGGCAGGGCGAAGGTCGCCTCGTCCACCACCACCTGCGCCGCGCCGCCGGCGGGCGCGGGATCGAAGGACAGCGCCTCGATCCGCGCCAGGCGCGCCAGCGCTCCGGCCTGCCGTCCTATCCTGGCGCGTGTAGTCTCGTCCGCGTCGCGGACATGGGCGCTCATCTTCGCGCCGGGCGGCACGTTGAGTTCGGTGCGCGCGGCGCGGACGGCGGAGACGAGTCGGATCAGCCAGTCGATCTCTTGCCCCGCCATCGCGTCGATCGACTGCGCATCGACTTGCGGCCAGCGGGCCACGATCAGGTCGCACTCCCTCTCACCCAGCGCATGCCACAGTTCCTCGGTGATGAAGGGCATGAAGGGGTGGAGCATGACGAGGATCTGATCGAACGCCCAGCCCGCGACCGCCCTGGTCTCCGCGTCCATCTGGCCGCGTTCTTCCCCGATGGAGACCGGCTTGCCCAGTTCGATATACCAGTCGCAAAACTGGTCCCAGACGAAATGATAGATGGCGTTCGCCGCGGCGTCGAACCGCAGGTCGGCCATGGCGAGGTCCAGCGCCTGGACGGTCGCGACGACTTCGCCGATGATCCATCTGTTGACCGGCAGTTCGGCGGCCGGGGCATGGGCGGATGTCGATGCCGTCACTCCGTTCGCCTGGAGGAAGCGCGCGGCGTTCCACAGCTTGGTCGCGAAATTGCGATAGCCCTCGACCCGCTTCTCATCCATCTTGATGTCGCGGCCCTGGCTTTCCATCGCGCTCATGAAGAAGCGCAGCGCGTCCGCGCCATAGCGGTCGATCAGGCGCAGCGGATCGACCGTGTTGCCCTTCGACTTCGACATCTTCGCGCCGTCGGCGGCGCGGACGAGGCCGTGGAGATAGAGCTTGCGCCACGGCACGTCCTTCATGAACTCGATCCCCTGCATCGCCATGCGGGCGTCCCAGAAGAAGAGGATGTCGAAGCCCGAGATCAGCAGGTCGTTGGGGTAGTGACGGTCCAATGGCGAACCGGGACGTGGGGTGGGGGCGGCGTCCTGCCCCAGGCGCTGCGTCTGGCCGAGAGGCCCCACCCCCGTCCCCTCCCCTGAAGGGGAGGGGTGAGTGAGATCGTCGGGCCAGCCGAGCGTGGCGAACGGCCAGAGGGCGGAGGAGAACCAGGTGTCGAGGACATCGGGGTCACGCGTCAGCTTCCGGTTGCCCGCGAGCGCCTGCGCCTCCGCCTCCGTCTGCGCGACATAGGGGTTGCCGTCCTCGTCATACCATGCCGGTATCTGGTGGCCCCACCAGAGCTGGCGGGAGACGCACCAGGGCTGGATATTCTCCATCCAGTTGAACCAGGTCTTCTCCCAGGTGCTGGGCACTATCTCGATCGCGCCGCTCCGCACCGCCTCGATCGCCGGCTGGGCGAGCGTCTTGGCGGCGACATACCATTGGTCGGTCAGCCAGGGTTCGATGACCACCCCCGAGCGATCGCCATAAGGGGTCTGGATAATGCGATCCTCGACGCGTTCCAGCAGCCCCGCCGCCTCGATCGCCGTGACGACCGCCTTGCGCGCGTCGAACCTGTCGAGGCCCAGATAATCGGCCGGGATCAGGCCGTCGGCGGTCTGGACGACCTTCGCGTCGGCGTCGAGCATGTTGAGCATGTCGGCCGCCTTGAACCCGGCGCGCCTGCCGACCTCGAAATCGTTGAAGTCGTGGCCGGGCGTGATCTTGACCGCGCCGCTGCCCAATTCAGGATCGGCATGGTCGTCGGCGACGATGGGGATCAGCCGGCCGGTGATGGGCAGGCGAACGCGCTTGCCCACCAGCGCCTTGTAGCGCGAGTCCTCCGGATTGACCGCTACGGCCATGTCCGCCAGCATCGTCTCGGGCCGCGTCGTCGCGACCGAGATATGGCCGGAACCATCCTCCAACGGATAGGAGAAGTGCCAGAACTTGCCGTTCACTTCCTTCGTCTCGACCTCCAGATCGGAGATGGCGGAGCGGAAATGCGGGTCCCAGTTGACCAGCCGCTTGTCGCGATACAGCAGCCCGCGCCTGTGCAGCTCGACGAACACGGTGACGACCGCCTTCGAAAAGCCTTCGTCCATCGTGAAACGCTCATTGGTCCAGTCCATCGAGCAGCCCAGCCGCCGAAGCTGCCGGGTGATCGCCCCGCCGCTCTCGGCCTTCCATTCCCAGACCTTCTCGATGAACTGCTCGCGGGTATAGTTAGTGCGCTTGTCCTGCCGCTGCTCCATCTGGCGCTCGACCACCATCTGCGTGGCGATGCCGGCATGGTCGGTGCCGACCACCCACAGCGCGTCCTTGCCGCGCAGCCGTTCGTAGCGGATCACCACGTCCTGCAACGTATTGTCGAGCGCATGGCCGATATGCAGGCTGCCCGTGACGTTGGGCGGCGGGTTGACGATGGTGAAGGGCGTGGCATCGGGCCGATGGGGGCGGAACAGACCCTTTTCCTCCCAATGGGCATACCAGTGGGCTTCGATTTCGGCGGGGTCGAACGTCTTGGGCAGGTCGGTCATGGCTGGGGCTTTAACGCCTGCGCCGCCGAGGTCAAACGCCAGAAAGGCGATGGGGCGACAGATTGGCTATAGGCCTTTCATACGCTATGTGCTCCTGCGAAGGCAGGAGCCCAGTTGGGAGGCCAGAACTGGTCCCGCCTTCGCAGGAACAAAGCTTCCACCTGAACAGACTGAATCCAGCCGAACCGCCAATCCAGGCGCGTCAACAAAGTCGAGCGTCAAATCGCCCCGCGCTAACCGAGCAGCGATGCAGGCTCAACGTCCGGTGATGCGGGCGATTTCCTTGGCCACCATCTGCTCGACCAGCGCGGGCAGATGGGCGTCGAGCCAATCCTTGAGCATCGGCCGCAGCATCGCGCGGACGAGGCCATCGAGCGTATTATCCTCGCCCTCACGCGGGGCGACCAGCATGGAGGACAAGGTGGAGAGCGACTGGCGCGCCGCGATCTCGCTTTCCACCGACAATATCGAGGCCGGGTCGGGCGCGGCCTCGCGCTGCGCGGCGGAGGAGGATGCGGCCGGGGATGAAGCGGAGGCAGGCTTGGAAGCGGGCACGGGCTCCTCCGGGATTTCGTCGGTCAGTTCCAACACTTCCTCGATGCCCAGACCGTCCGGGTCGAGATCGGGCGCGGGCACGGCGATTTCCGTCGGCAGCGGCTGGGACGTGGCGGCGCGGCCCCGGCGCGGAGCCGCCTGAACCGCCTCTTCGCCCTCTTCGGCGATGATCCGCTTGATGGAGGAGAGTATCTCTTCCATCGACGGTTCCTTGCTCATGTCACCCATCGCCGATCGCGCCCCTGTTAACCCTGCCCCGTTAACCCTGCTCAAAAGACGGCGCCCGCCAGAGGCTATTGGGCGGCCTTCGCGTCCACATTGGCGTTTTGCGTCGGCGAGTCAACGGTCCGCGTGGCGACGGGCAGCGGCGCCGGGTCATAATCCCAGTCCCACCATTTGCCCTTGACCCGTTCGTAATTAACCATCGGGTCGTAGAGGGCGCCGCCCTCCAGCCCCAGATCCTTCGCCTCCGCATGGCCCATCGCCGCCAGCAGGCTGAAGCCCGCGACATAGGCGTTGCGCCGCGCCGACACCAGTTCGACCCGGGCGATCAGCGCCTCCTGCTCGGCGTTCAATATGTCCAGGATGGTGCGGCTGCCCACGGAGTTCTCGGCGCGCACGCCCTCCAGCGACAGGGAGGTCGCGTTGACCGCCACCTGGCTGGACTGGATGGTCAGCAGCGACGCCTGCCAGCTTGCGTAGGCGGCGCGGGCCTGGGCGATGACGCTGCGCTCGGCGGCGATCTCATTTTCGATCGCCTGCGATTCGAACGCCTGGTTCTGGCGGACCTGAGCGGCGGGACGGCCGCCCTGATAAAGCGGCACCGTCAGGGTCGCGCCGGCCGCGACCTGCTTGTTGGCGGCGATGTCGCTGGTCAGATAGTCGGTATAGCTGCCCTGGGTGAAGGCCGACAGGGTGGGCAGCGTGGCCGCCTTCGCCGCCTTCACGTCGTAGCGCGCCGCGTCCCGCGCTTTCTTCGCGGCGAGAATGTCGGGATTGTCGACCAGCGCCACCTGCACAGCGGCCTCGGGCGTCGCGGGCAGGCCCGGCAGCGCCGGCGGCGGCTCCAGGTCGTCGGGCGCCTCGCCGACCAGCGCAATATAATTTTCGCGGCTGGTGATAAGGTTGGCTTCCGCCGTCTGAAGGTCCGATCGCGCCAGCGCCAGTCGCGATTCCGACTGAGCAATGTCGGTGCGGGTCAGGTCGCCGACCTCGAACCTGTCGTTGGTCGCCTGAAGGTTGACGTCCAGCACGTTCACATTGGCGCGGTTGAGCGCGACGATCGCGCTGTCGCGGATCACGTCCATATAGGCGGCGACGACCTGGGCGAAGATGCTCGCTTCCGTGGCCCGCAAATTGGCCTGGCCGGCCTCCACCCTTATCTTCGCCGCCCTGACGCCGTTGCGCACCGCCCCGCCTTGATAAATGGGCACGTCGATATTGCCGGTGGCGGACGCCGACCTGTGCGGCGCCAGGAAGCTGTTCGACGGGCGGACGATCAGTTCCTGGAACTGGGCTGACGCGCCGATGTTCGGGCGGCCCGCCGATTTCTGGATCGGCACATTCTCGTCCGTCGCCCGCTGCCCGGCGCGCGCGGCGGTCAGCGTGGGGTTGGCGCGATAGGCCTTGACCAGCGCCTCCTGCAACGTGCCCGCCGATACAGGCGACGCCAGCGAAGTGGAAACCAGCAGCAAGGCTGTCGCGACGGAGCGCGGGAAGGAAAGTCGCTTTGCTGTCATGGCTCCCTGTTCTTCTTAAAAAACGAAACGCGCCGGGGCGGAAAAACCGGGCAAGATGACCATCTCCATGTCGGTCAGGCTAGCCAGGCCCAGCGTGCCCGCCACTTTACGGCCAGTGCACAGGCGCGTCACGCCCCGCTCGACTAGGCCAGTCGCCACGCGGGCGCCCTCGGCAAGCTGCTCAACGATCGCGGCGGGGACTTCCTCCACCGCACCGTCAATCAGCAGCACGTCATAGGGGGCATGCTGCGGCGCGCCCGCGGCCAGCAGGCCGCGCACCGGCTGGATCCCCCGCGCCATCCATTCCGGACCGCCCTCTTCCTCGACTGCGACGACATCGGCGTCCATCGCCTCCAGCAGCGTGGCGCAATAGCCGGTGGCCGCGCCGATCAGCAGCACATGGTCGCCGGGCTCGATCCGCAACTCGCTCAGCAGCCGCCCGGTGGCGAGCGGCGGGTTGAGCGCGCGTCCGCCGGGGAGCGGGATCGCCCGGTCGACATAGGCCATGGGCCGGCGCTCGGCGGGCACGAACGCCTCGCGCGGCACACGCGCCATCGCGGCGATGACGCGCGTGTCGCTGACGTCGCTGGTGCGAAGCTGGCTCTCGACCATTGCGGCGCGCATGGATGAAGGGTTGTGCTCGGTCACGACGGCTCCTCGCTTGGCACAACTGTATTGGCAATGCAATACAGGCGTGGAAATCATCGGACCTCTAGATCAGGCGACGGACGACGCCAAGCGGCTTCGCGTGGCGCGGACAAAATCTTTGCGGTGGAAAGTGCGGCGGCAGCCCCGCGCCGACTTGACATTGACGCCGAAGCCGCACATCTGGCGCGTCCCACCACATTGGATGGCCCGATGGCGGAGTGGTGACGCAGAGGACTGCAAATCCTTGCACGCCGGTTCGATTCCGGCTCGGGCCTCCAGACCTTTTCCTGCTCCCGCGACGGGCGGATCAGTCGATGATCGCTGGCGGGAAGGGCGCGAACTGCCCATATTTCCCCCGCACGAACAGCAGCGGGTGGCTGTCGCGCGCGACGTCCAGGGAATCGACCCGCCCCAGCACGATGAAATGATCGCCCGCTTCATGCACCGCATGGAGTGTGCATTCGATCCAGGCGACGACATCGGCCAGCACCGGCAGCCCGGTGTCGGACAGGCGATAATCCAGCCCCTCGAACTTGTCGGCGATCCGTGCGGCGAAACGGCGGGACAGATGTTCCTGATCGTCGGCCAGCACGTTGACGCAGAAGCGCCCAGCGCGCTCAATCCTAGGCCAGCTCGACGAGCCCCGGTCCGGGAAGAAAGCGACGAGCGGCGGGTCGAGCGATACCGAGGTGAACGATCCCACGGCCATGCCGACCGGAGCCCCGCCCTCCTCCACGGCGCTGATCACGCAGACGCCGGTGGGATAATGGCCCAGGATGCGTCGAAAGGTGGTCGATTCTATCGGAACATTGGTCATGGAAGGCGAATGCCAGCGCTGGGCCGGCCTGTCCAGTCACCCGCCCACCGGGCGGCGCCGGCGGGGGCCGTTGTTCCACGGGGTCGCGCGGCGTCGTTCATCACGGACGGACTCGTCGACGCACAGCAGTCAGAGGCGATCGAGCGCTTCTAATATCTCCTCGCTTTCGGGGCGGACCAGCCAGTCCGGGCTAACCTGAAGCCAGCGGACGGCCCTGCCCGGATCAAGCACCAGAACCGCCGGCTGGGGCAAGGCCCAGCTCCCCGTCCCGGTCACCTCGCCGATCCAGCCCGCCGGCGGCGGCTCCGGCCGGTCGTCGGGCACGAAGCTGATCTCCAATATGTCAGCAAGGGCGTTGTTGCCATCGCTCGCGACGGTGAAAGGCAGGTCGTGCCGCACCTTAATCTCGCGCAGGCGATCGGGCGGCTGCGGGCTGACCGCCACGATCGGGATGCCCCGCTCGCGCAGGGCGGGGTGAAGCGTCTGCGCATAATAAGGGAGCGCCAAGTTGCAGGCCGGGCATCCGGCGAAACGGAAGAAGATCAGCACGGCCGGACCGTCCGCCGTCAGCCGGTCCAGCGTCACCGTTCCGCCCTCGACATCGTCCAGCGTCAGCGGCGGCAGGATGTCGCCGGGCTGGGCGACGGCGGCCGGATCGAAGCGGTCGACCAGCGCCTGGCGCTGCCGCGCGTTGCCGGCAAGCTGCTCAGGCGGCCAGCTACGCTGCCGTTCGGCCTGTAGCGCCGCGTACCGCGCGCCGAGCGTGTCTGCCAAGATCGTCGCCATGCTGCTCTCCTTCCAATCGTCGCTCCTTTCTGCCGCTGTCGGGCCGCGCCGGCCAATGAGGATTGCGCGAGGGCGGACGATATATGCTTATAATTGCACCGGCTTTCAGGCGGCGTTGCGCCGAGCCTGAACGCCTTCGCGCCGATTGGCGGGGATCGGCAGGCCCAGATTCCCGCGCAACGTGTCCGCCGCATAGTCCCGGCGAAAGAGGCCGCGTTCCTGAAGGATTGGCACGACCTGACCAATGAAACGATCGAACTGCTCGGGATGCCCGAGATGGACGTTGAGCCCGTCGAGCGCCCGCTCCGAAAACCAGCGCTCGATCTCGTCGGCGAGCGTCTCGGGCGATCCGACAAAGGGGCTTCCCCTTCCCGCCCGCTGCCGCTCGACCGCCTGGCGCAGGGTCAGGCCCTCGGCCACCGCCTGGTCCGTGATCTTCTTCGCCTGGGTGTAGAAGCTGTTGCGTGCATGTTCGAGCGCCTCGACTGGAAAGGGCGCGTCGACATCGTAGCGGCGGAAATCATGCCAGCCGAAGGCGCGGCCGAACTCCGCCAGCGCCTGATCGAAACTCTGGTCCATCCGGCGATAATGATCCTCTATCTCCCGAGCCTGGGCATCGGTGTCGCCGACATAGACGAAGAAGCCCGGCAGGATGACGATCTGGTCGGGATCGCGGCCGCGCCGCGCAGCGCGGCCCTTGAGGTCGGCGTAGAAGGCCTTGCCCTGCTCGATCGTCGCGGCGTGGGTGAAGATGGCGTCGGCGACGGTCGCGCCCAGATCCCGCCCCTGGTCGCTGTCGCCGGCCTGGAAGATCACCGGCTCGCCCTGGGCCGAACGCTGGATGTTGAGCGGGCCGGCCACGGAGAAGAACTCGCCCTTATGGTCCAGCCGGTGCAGCTTGTCGGGATCAAGGAACTGGCCGGTGGCCCGGTCTCGGACCAGCGCGCCGTCCTCCCACGATCGCCAAAGCCCCCGCGTCACGTCCAGAAACTCGACCGCGCGGCGATAGCGCGTGTCATAGTCGAAATGCTCGTCCTGGCTGAAATTGCCGGCCGTTCCCGCGTCGCCGCTGGTGACGACATTCCACCCCGCCCGGCCCCGGCTGATGAGGTCGAGCGAAGCGAGGCGGCGCGCGATGCTGAACGGGTCGTTGTAGGAGGTGGTGAGCGTGCCGACCAGGCCGATGCGCGAGGTCGCCACCGCCAGCGCCGACAACAGCGTCAGGGGTTCCAGGCGGTTCAGATAATGGGGCGGCGAATGGGGCGTGATGAACTGGCTGTCGACGATGAAGACCAGGTCGAACTTCGCCGCCTCGGCCTTTCGGGCGACATCGATATACCAGTCGATGTTGACGCTGGCGTCCAGGGGAATGTCGGTATCCAGCCAGCGATTGCTGTCGCCCGGACCGCCCACGCCCGTCGGCACCAGGCCTAGTTTCAATTGCCGGTTGGTCATGCGCGGTCCTTTGATCGGGGAAGGAGAGATCAGGCGTCGAAGCCTGGGGCCTGCCGCTGGGCCTTGCGCAGCGCGGCTTCCCAGACGAGGTCGTAATGGGATTTCGCGCCCTCGACCGGCTGGCGCTCCCGGTTCATCTGCCGGCGCACTTCCTCCTGCGCCTCCTCCGGCGCGATCAATATATTGTCGCGGCCGATCGACAGGGTGCGGACCTGCGCCTTGCAGGCTTCCTCCAGATGATAGATGCCGCTGAACGCCTCGCCCGGCGTCGCGCCCAGCGCCAGCGTGCCATGGTTGCGCAGCAGCATCACCTTGGTATCGCCAAGGTCGGCGACCAGCCGCTCCCGCTCGTCCAGGTTCAACGCCACCCCTTCATAATCATGATAGGACAAGCGCGGGATCAGGGAGAGCGCGCGCTGGTTCAGCGGCAGCAATCCTTCGGCATGGGCTGAGACCGCCATGCCGTCGGCGCTGTGGAAATGGGCGATGAACCGCGCGTCCTCGCGCGCGCCGTGGATGGCCGAATGGATCACATAGCCGGCATAGTTGATGCCATAGTCGCTCGCGCCGATGACATTGCCGTCCAGATCCACCTTCACCAGGCTGGACGCGGTTATCTCGTCGAACATCAGGCCGAACGGGTTGATGAGGAAATGATGGTCCGGTCCCGGCACGCGGGCGGAGATATGGGTGTAGATGAAATCGTCCCAGCCATAGAGCGCGGACAGGCGATAGAAGGCGGCGAGGTCGACTCGGACCTGCCATTCGGCGTCGGTGATGGTCGACGGGCGGAAACGATCGTCCTTCAGGATGGTGGCCATGCTGATGCTCCTTTGCCGGGGAGTTTAGGAAAATGGGGCGACGCTGCCCAATGAGGATTTCTCAACGCCTGTGCGGCGGCGCTTATGCGGGTAAAATCCCGGCGTCGACGATCGAGGCCACATCAACATGGGCCGGCAGTTCGCCATCGGCGAAGAAGCGGTCGACGGTGCGCTGCAACGGTCGGATCACGGCCTCGTCGGGCGGGATCAGCAGGGGGTTCTGCCGTTCCACCACCAGCGCCGCCAGCTTGGGATCGATCTTCGTCTGCTTGGCGAAAAGGCGGGCATAATCGGCGGGATGAGCCTGCGCCCAGCGGCTGGCGTCCCTCAGCCGCCCGAACATGTCGCGCAACGCGGCGCGCTTGTCCGGATCGTCGAGCGCGGCTTGGGAGGCGGCGAACAACGAAAGGCCGGTGTTGATCCCCTGCCCGTCCCGCAGGATGCGCGCGCCGCGCTGTTCTGCGGCGATCTGATAGGTGCCGAAGGTCGCCCACGCCTCTATGCGCCCGGCGGCGAAGGCGGCGGCCGCATCGTTGGGTAGCATGAAGCCGATATCGACCTTGCGCCGGTCCACCCCGGCTTCCTTCAGCGCCTCCAGCAGCAGATAATGCGATATGCTGCCCCGCGCGCTCGACACGATGACGCGCCGCCCGGCCAGCGCCGCGACGGACCGGATCGGCGATTTCGGCGGCACGATGATGGCGATGTCCCGCGTGGAGGACAGCGCGCCCGCGACGATCTTCAGCGGCACCCCGGCCGACGCCGCCAGCACGACCGGCAGGTCGCCGGCCGGCGCGGTATCGACCGCGCCCGCGTTCAGCGCCTCCAGCAGCGGCGCGGCGCCTACGAAATTGGCCCATTCTATGTCATAGGGAAGGCCGCCCAACACCCCGGCCGCCTCCGCCTTCGACTGCATCAGATGGACCTGATCGCCCAGCACCAGCCTGGTCCGCCGCCCCTTCCCGGCCCCGCCGCACGCGGCCAGGCCGAACAGCGCGAAGCCGGCCAGAAATGTCCGGCGTTCAAAAAGCCAGTGGTCAGAAGGAAAGCGCGATTCGTCCATAATAATATCCGCCTGCCGGGTTGAAGGGCGAGGGGCCGTAATAGCCCTGCCCCGTCTGGGGACTGCCGGGCCCGTTGGTTTCGGGCCGGACATCGAAAATATTGGTGGCGCCGATCGACAGGGTGGCGAAGTCGGTCACCCTGGCGCTGGCGCTGGCGTCGGTGATCCATTTGGCGCCGAAATAACGGTCGTCGCCGGCCGCCGTGCGCTGCGTATATTTGCCGTAGCGCGTGTTGGTGACGCTCAGGCCGAAAATGCCCCTGCTCCAGTTGAGCGTGCCCACCAGCTTGCTGTGCGGCTGAAGCACCTCCAGCTCGCCGATCTTGTCTCCGCCGAAAAAGACCGAACCCGCGCCCAACAGCGACGTGCCGTCCGCGGCGAAGAGCTGCGCGGGCGCGGCGATGACGTCCGTCACTTCCGTCTTGGAATAGTTGAACGCCAGCGTCAGGCCCAGCTTGCCCAGATCGCCGATGCCGGTCGAATAATCGGCCACCAGGTCGAACCCCTTGGTGGTCGTGTCGGCCGCGTTGATGAAATATTCCGCCTGCTCGATGTCGGCCAGGCCATTGGCGGCGAGGATCGCCGATATGCCCGTGCCGAACAGGCGGCCGGTGCGCTCCACCCGATCCTTGATGCGGATATAATAGCCGTCCAGCGTGATCGACAGCGACGGCGCGGGCGTGACGACTAAACCAAGGCCCGCATTCCATGTCTTTTCCGCCTTCAAAGGTCTTGCTCCCAGCAACTGGCCAACGGCCGAGTCCGCCGTCACCAGCTTGGCTACGGTCGGGCGCAGCTCCGTCTGCCCGGTCGCGGGGTTGAAGAAAGTCGATGTGCGCCCGTCGGTCTGGGCATAGCCGATCTGGGTCAGCGACGGCGCGCGAAAGCCGGTGCCGACCGTGCCGCGCACCGCGAAGGCCGGGCTGAACTCATAGCGGCTGTTGAGCTTCAGGCCCACCGGGCTGCCCGACCCGTCGCTATAATGTTCGGCGCGGATCGCCGCGCCTATATACCAGGCGTCGAGCGGATAGAGGCCAAGGTCGACATAGCCGGCATAGACCTTGCGGCTGATGTCCGCCTCGTCATCGGGGGACAGCACGATCCCGCCCTGCACGACCGGCGAGGCGACGCGGCCGACATTCCAGTCATATTGCTGGTCGCCCGGCTGGAATATGTAATTAGCCGGCGCATAGGCCAGCGGATCGCCGGCGAAGGTCCGGAAGCGGTCCAGCCTATATTCTCCGCCGATCGAAAGCTGCACCGGCCGCGCCAGGCCGATGTCGAACTCGCGCGTCAGGTCGACATTGTGGGTCCATTGGCGGAACTCGAAATTGGCGAGGTTGGGCCATTCCGTCGGCCCGTCCGGCCCCAGCGAAGGGCGCACCGACAGCTTGGAATATTGATGGCTGTAATTGCGGCCGAAGGAGGAGCTAACGTCATAGTCCCAGCCCCAGAGCTTGCCCTGGAGGCCGGCGACGATCTGAAAGTCATTCTCGTCGATATTGTTGAGCGGATAATAGCCGTCCGGGAATTGGGCGCTGAAATTGGCCGTGCTGTTGGGCCGGCGGAAATTATTGCCGATCTGGGCGTCGCGCTCGCCATAGGTGCCGAAGGAATAGAGCGTCACCGTCTCGGTCACCGGCAGTCGCGCGTTATAGGCGAGGTTGAAGGCCTTGATCTGCGGGTCGCCATTATGCGCGCCGTCGCGATTCCATTGCGCGTTGCGCGCCTCGGCCTCGGCGATATTGGCTTCGACCTGCGCGCGGCTGAGGCCGCTGCTCGCCACGACCTGGTCGATCGTGCGCCCGGCCGGGAGGCCATAAAGATTGGTGTCGGTGGCGAGCAGGTTCCACCAGGCCCCGCCGCGCTTGCGGATGTCGCCGCTCAGCGTCAGGAAGCCGCCGTCGCCGATGCGGGTGCCGTAGCGCAGCGTCCCCTTCCAGCTATCCGGCTTGCCGTTGGCCTCGTAGAGCGTGCCATAGGTGAAGTCGCCGCTCAGCCCCTCCTTCTCGACGAGTTGGATGTTGATGACGCCGGCGATCGCGTCGGTGCCATATTGGGCGGCGGCCGAATCCTTCAGCACCTCTATCCGGTCGATCGCGCTGGTCGGGATCAGGTCGATGTCGACCGGGTTCGCGCCCGACGTGTCGGCCGTGCTGTTGTTGAGGAAACCGCTGTTATGGCGCCGCTTTCCGTTCACCAGCACCAGCGTGTAGGCGGGCGCGAGGCCGCGATTGGTGACCGGCCGGCCGATGGAGAAGACGCCGGCATGGGTCGCGCCGAAATTGAGCGAAGGCAGGAGCTTCGACAGCGCCTCCCCGAACTCGGCGGAGCCGGTGCCCTGCAACTTGTCGGCGCTGACGACGTCGATCGGCGCGGGGCTTTCCGCGATCGTGCGGGGCGCGCCGCGCACCCCCGTCACGATGATCGTGGCGTCATCGGCCGCATCGGCGGCGGTCTCGGCGGGCGGGGCAACGGTCTGCGCGGCCAGCGGAGCGCCCGCCAGCGAGAGAGCCACGATGGCCGACGAGTTCAGATAAAAGCACCGTTTCATTATTCTTGATCCCCCAATGAACAGGGATCGTCTATTTCCTATAGCTGCGCAGGAATAACGACTTCCGCTGATGATCTATGACTAAAGTTTAACTTTAGATCATGTTTATTCATTCAAAGTTATTCTTTCCCAGCCTGGCCGAAACTGGCGTCGAAGGCTTGCCGAACGTCCCTTTCCCCGTCGATCAGCCCCGCCTTGCGAAAGCGCGCGGTGATCGCCTGCTCGTGCGCGACCAGCCGGTCATCGATCGGCTGGGATATCCGGTTGTTCCGGTCGAAGCTGGCGCGGGCGATGTCCAGCGGAAGCCCCGTCTCCTTCGCCAGCACCTGCGCGAAATCGTCGGGATGCGCGCGCGCCCAGGCCACGGCCTTCGCCTCGCGCTTCAGGAAATCGGCCAGCAGGGCGCGCTTGGGCTTGATCGAATCTTCATTGGCGATGTCGATATAGAGCGGCAGGCCATAATCCTTCGCATCGACCACCGGCCGCGCGCCTTCCTTGATCGCGACATTGGTATAGGGCGTCCAGGTCGCCCAGGCGTCGATCGCGCCGCTGTCGAACGCGGCCTTCGCGTCGCCGGGCGGCAGGAAGGTGACGCGCACCTTGTCCGCCGGTATCTTCGCCCGCTCCAGCGCCTGGAGCAGCAGGTGATGGCCGATCGACCCGCGCGTGGTGGCGATCGACTTGCCGATTAGGTCGCCCGCCGACCGGATCGGCGAGCCGGTCTTGACCAGCACGGCCAGGGCCTCCCCGGCTTGCCTGGCCGGGGCCTGCACCGCGATCGCCTTGATCGGGCTGCCGCTCTGATAGGCGAAGATGAAGGGGGCGTCGGCCGCGAGGCCCAGGTCCGCCGCGGCCCCGCCGACCGCTTCCAGCAGCGGCTGGGCGGCGGGAAATTCCGACCATTCGACCGTGTAGGGCGCGCCGTTCAGCGCGCCCGACGCGATCATCATCGACTTGACCTGCCCCTTCTGGTTGGCGACGCGCAGCACATGCTCGTCTCCCCCGGCAAAGCGCGTGGCGGCGAACGCGAGGCCCGCCGCCACGACCACCGCCACGCCGATGGCGGCGACCCTGTTTTTCGCCATGTCAGCCCGCGAGCGCCAGATCGGCCTGGGTGCGCGCCGCGACCTTCGCGCGGACGACCGGAAGCAGTTCCCGGCCGTAGAGGATGGAGTCGCCCAGCGGATCGAAGCCGCGGATCAGGAAATGGTCGATGCCGATGTCATAATAATCGAGCATGGCGTCGGCCACCTGTTCGGGCGTGCCGACCAGGCCGGTGCTGTTGCCCGCCGCGCCGGTGAGCGCCGCCACCCCGGTCCACAGCCGCTTGTCGCGGCGGTTGCTGCTGGCGGTGTCAAGCAAGCGGAGAGAGCCGGCGTTGGGTGGGCGGTGGCCGGTCAGCGGAAGCCCGGCGGCGATGCGGTTCTCACGCACCTGATCCTCGATCTCCGCCGCGCGCTTCCAGGCCGCTTCCTCGGTATCGGCGATCACCGGCCGCAGCGACAGGGAGAAGCCCGGATCGCGGCCATAGCGCGCGGCCGAGCGCCGCACCTGGCGGACCGTGTCCTGCACGGCCTCCAGCGTCTCGCCCCACAACGCATAGACATCCGCATGGCGTCCCGCGACCTCGATCGCCTCCTCGGACGACCCGCCGAAGAAGACCGGCAGATTGTCGGGCTTGATCGCGCTGAACGCCTGCTTGACGTCATAGAAGCGGCCGTGATGGTCGAAGGGCTGCGCCTGGGTCCATTCCTGCCGCAGGATCGACAGATATTCGTCGGTGCGGGCATAGCGTTCCGCCTTGACCGACCTGGTGTCGCCGTCGCGCGCCATTTCCTCGTCCGCGCCGCCGGTGATGATATGGACCGCGACTCGCCCGCCCGAAAGCTGGTCGAGCGTGGCGAGTTGCCGCGCGGCGACCGTGGGCTGGGTGAAGCCGGGCCGGTGGGCGACCAGAAAGCCCAGGGTCGTCGTGATCGCCGCCGCATGGGCCGCGACGATCTGGCTTTCCGGGCTGTTGGACCCGAAGGGGATCAGCACGCGGTCGAAGCCGCCCTGTTCCTGCGCCTTCGCCGCCGCCTCGACATAGTCGCGGTCGAGCGCGCGGCTGCGCACGGCGGCCTGCGTTTCCGATCCGTTGTTGAAACCGATATAACCGATGAACTTGACGCTCATGACGAGCCTCCTGCCTAAAAATCAGATGACGAAAAAGCCGTGGGTGCCGTCGCGGGCGAGCTGGTCGACCAGCCCATATTCCCAGTCGAGATAGGCCTGCATCTTCTCGGCCTGGTTGTCCGTGCCCTCATAGGGTCGCTTGTAGCGTCCTTCCCGGTCGCGCGGCGCAGGGGCGCCGTCCGGCCCGGTCTCCAGCGCGAAAGCCGACCAGTCGACGTCGAGCACATAGACTTCCCAGCCGAGCTGGGCGAGCCAGGAGGCGGTCATGTCGGCGCGCGGGCCGATATCGTCGGTCACGACGATGCGCGCGCCGCGCACGGGCGCATTATGGTCGGTTTCCTGCACGAGCTGACCGCCCTGCGCGTTGCGGAAGCCGGGCAGATGTCCCTTTTCATAGTCGCGCGGCTGGCGCACGTCGTAGAGATAGAGGGTGCGCGCGGTATCGGCCTTCAGATGGTCCAGCTCGGCCCAGTCGATCCGCTTGACCCCCGCGCGATAGGCGACGTCGCGGGCATGGGCGCGGGCTTCGTCCACCCCCTCCCGGTCGACCTCCGGCGCGACGCGGTCCTGGCCAGTCTCCAGTTCCTGTCCGGCCAGCGTCCAGCCGATCGTGCCGTTGCGCAGCGCGAATATCCTGTTGGGAAGGCCCGCATTGACCAGCGACTGGGTGCCGATGATGGAGCGGGTGCGCCCCGCGCAGTTGACGATGATGGTGGTGTCCGGATCGGGCGCTATGGCGCGCGCGCGCAGCACCAGCTCGGCGCCCGGCACGCTGGTGCCGGTCGGGATGCTCATCGTGTTATATTCGTCGTAGCGGCGCGCGTCGAGGATCGCGATGTCGGCCTTTTCGCGGATCAGCGCCTGCACCTCCTCCGCCGCCAGCGAGGGGGTATGGCGGCGATGCTCGACCAGCTCGCCGAAGGCCTTGGAATAGCTGTTGACGTCCTCGAACAGCTCATAGCCCGCCTCCCGCCAGCCGCCTAGGCCGCCTTCCAGCTCGCGCACGTCGGTATAGCCCAGGCCCTCCAGGCGAATGGCGGCCTTGCGCGCCAGCCCTTCGCCATCGTCATAGACGACGATCGGCGTGTCCAGGCGCGGGATGCGCCAGCGCGCCTCCACATCGATCCGCCGCAGCGGGATCTGCGCGGCGAACAGCGGATGGCCCTGCGCGAAATCATGCTCCTCCCGCACGTCGATCAGCGCGATCTCGTCGCGGGCGAGCAGAGCGGCGCGGACGTCGGCGGGCGTCGCGGTCTGCGTGCGGTCAAGCGTTTCGATGGTCATTTTTGGATCTGTCCCAGAGGTTGGGGATGACGCTGTTGGCGTATCCGGAGATGAAGGATTTGGGCGTGCCGTCGAGCGCGTAGGTCGCCCGCTCGACCGCGCCGATATTGGCGCCATAGACATGGATGCTGACTGACGGTTCGGCGGCGCGGCCGTTGGTGACGCGATGGATGTCGCCGGCGCGTGGGGAGAGCGCCTCGACCTCCCCCTCGTGCAGCAGCGCCTCTCCCTCCGCGATCAGGGCGCCGGTCGGCGCGCGGCGGAAATGTTCGACCTTCTCCGCCCCGCGCAGTACGCCCACCAGGCCCCAGACGCCATGGTCGTGGATCGGCGTCGATTGTCCCGGCCCCCAGACGAAGCTGACCACGCTGAAGCGCTCGCGGCTGTCGCAATGGAGCAGATATTGCTGGTAACGGTCGGGATCGGGCCGGGCGAAGGCGGCGGGCAGCCAATCGTCCCGGGCGATCAGCCGCGCGAGCAGCGCGCCGCCGCTTTCCAATATCGCCTGTTCGTCGCGGGTGGCCGCCAGCAGGTCGGCGAAGGCGGTGACAAAACCGCGCAGGCGGCTCACATCGCCATCCGTGTCCGCCGAGCCATCCGCTTCCGTCAGTCGGTCGATGGCGGCGACGGCGTTCATTCGGCGGCCTCGGCGAAGGGCCCGCCATGCAAGTCTCCGCCCAGATAGGACAGAAGCTGCTCGCGCAGGCGGCCCGAAAAGCTCGCCCGCTGCCCGCGCGGGGCCTTGATCCGCTCCTCGGCGACGATCCGGCCCGCGTCCAGCACCAATATCCGGTCGGCCAGCGTGATCGCTTCCTCGACATCATGGGTGACGAGCAGCACCGCCGGGCGATGGGCGCGCCACAGCGACAGCACCAGCTCGTGCATCCGGTAGCGGGTCAGCGCGTCCAGCGCGGCGAAGGGCTCGTCCAGCAGCAGCAACTGGGGTTCGCGGACCAGCGCGCGGGCCAGCGCGACCCGCTGCGCCTCGCCGCCCGAGAGCGTCAGCGGCCAGGCGTCGAGGCGATGGCCAAGCCCCACCTCCTTGAGCGCGCCCTCGCTGCGGCCGCGAATATCGTCGCCCTTCAGGCCAAGCGCGACATTCTTCCACACCGGCTTCCACGGCAACAGGCGCGCGTCCTGGAACACCACCGCGCGCGACTTCGGCACCTCCACATCCTGGCCGCGCGCCTCGTCGAGCCCGGCCAGCGTCCGCAACAGCGTGGTCTTGCCCGAACCCGACCGGCCGAGCAGCGCGATGAACTCGCCCGGCGCGATATCCAGGTTCAGCCCGTCGATGATCGTGTTGGCGCCGAAGCGGCGGACGAAATTGCGTAGGCGAACCACCGGCTGGGCGTTGGTCCGGTCCCGGAAACCGGCGGCGGCGTCATGCGTTTCGTTCGGCGCCTCGCCCGTTTCCTTCCGCGCTTCGCCCGCCGGGGCAAATCCAAGCCGTGCGTCCATGTTCATTGCTCCACTATGCTGGGGCGCCAGATGAGGGCCCGGGCTTCGATCGTGCGGACCAGCCAGTCGGCGCCAAGGCCCAGAATGGCGTAGACCATCAGGCAGACGACGATGATGTCGGTGCGCATGAAGTCACGGGCGTTGTTGATGAGATAGCCGAGCCCCGCCGACGCGTTGATCTGTTCGGCCACCACCAGCACCAGGATCGAGACCGACAGGGCGTAGCGCAGGCCGACGAGCAGCGACGGCAGGGCCGAGGGCAGGATGACGTGCCATATCTGGTCCCAGCGGCTGAGCCCGAAGCTGCGCGCCGCGTCCAGCAGGCGCAGGTCGACGCCGCGAATGCCGCTATAGAGGTTCAGATAGACAGGAAAAATGGTGCCGAAGGCGATCAGCGCGACCTTGGGCGTCTCGCCGATGCCGAACCAGACGATGAACAGGGGCGTCAGCGCCAGCGCCGGTATCGTCCGCTTGATCTGCATCAGCGGATCGACGGCCAGTTCGCCGCTGCGCGACAGCCCCGCGACGAGGCCGAGGACGACGCCCAGCCCCACGCCGATCAGCAGGCCCACGGCGACGCGGGCGAAGGAGACCAGTAGGTTGGAGGGCAGCTCGCCGGACAGGACCATCTCCAGCAGCGTGCCCAGCACGGCGGAAGGCGCGGCCAGCGTCCGTTCCGGGATCAGGCCGACCCGCGACCCCAGCTCCCACAGCAGCAGCAGCAATATCGGCGAGAGCCAGCGCCCACCCAGCCGAGCCAGCGAAAAGCTCCGGCGGGATGGCGCTGCCGCCACATTCCTGTCGATCGTCAATGCCGTCATCATTCTCGCCCTCGCTGAATGACGGGAAGCTCAACATCATTTGTCTATCGTTTCAATTGAGTTCCGCTGGTAGCTATATTTCCAGCGATCATAGGTGGCATTTGATCGCTGCCATTGCCCCATTCGTCGCGGTTTTCGGGCGTTTTCCCCCCAGATCGCCGGGCTGATAGCTTTTCCTGCTTGCCTTAAATCTCTACTAGTTTGATTGATATATAAGAAGAAGCAATAAGCCGTCATTCCGTTTCCGACCGCGGATCGGACGCGCTTCGTTCATTGAGGTCCCATGCCGGTCAACCTGCCCACAAACCTGCTCCGCAGCTTCGTCGCGATCGTCGACACCGGGTCGATGCTGAACGCGTCCGAACAGGTGTTCGTCACCCAGTCGGCGCTCAGCCTTCAGATCAAGCGGCTGGAGGAACTGGTGCAGCAGTCGCTGTTCCTGCGCGAAGGGCGGCGGCTGAGCCTGACGAGCGCGGGTGAGGTGCTGCTCGACTATGCGCGGCGCGTGCTCAACCTGCATGACGAGGCGGTGGCGGCCGTCAGCGCCGGGCGCTTCGCCGGGCCGGCGCGGATCGGCATGGTCCAGGATTTCGCCGATACGCTGCTCACCGGGCTTCTTTCGCGCTTCGCCGAGTTGCATCCCGACGCGCAAATCTATGCGCGGGTCGCGGGCACGGCGGAATTGCAGGCGCTGCTCGACCGGCGTGATCTCGACATCCTGCTGGGCTTCGCCGCGCCCAACGACGCCCATGCGGTCACGGTCGCGCCGATGAGCTGGTATGGCGAACATGCGCTGCTCGACCGAGAGGTCATCCCGCTGGCGGTGCTGGAGGAGCCGTGCCGCTTCCGCGAAGCGGCGATCCGCAGCCTGGAGGATGCGGGCCTTCGCTGGCGCATCGCGGTCGAGACCCCCAATCTGGGCACGCTGAAGGCCGCCGTCGGCGCGGGCCTGGGCATCACCTGCCGCACCCATTTGTTTCTGGGCGAAGGGACGGTGCTGGTGCATGAACGATTGCCCGATCTGCCGCGCGTGGCGGCGATCATTCGGTCGGGCGACATGCTGGACCGCGCGGCCCAGCGCCTGGCCGAACTGGCGCGCGAGACCGTCGAGGCGCTTTAGAACCAGCCTCGGATCAATAGCCCCGCGCCGGGTCCACCACGTCTGAGGGTTCTTCGCCGCGCGCGAAGCGGGAGAGGTCGTCCTGCACCTTTTCGAGCAGGCGGTGGCGGACCAGCGTATAGTTGCTGGAAATATGCGGGGTCAGGCGCACGCGCGGGTGGCTGTAGAGCGGATGGCCCTCGGGCAGCGGCTCGGGCTCGGTGACGTCCAGCGTCGCGAAGCCAAGCCGCCCGGCGTCGAGCGCGCGGACCAGCGCCTCCTGATCGACCACCGAGCCGCGCGCGATATTGATGAGATGCGCGCCCGGCTTGACCCGCGCCAGCAGCGCGTCGTCCACCAGATGGCGGGTCTGCGGCGTGGCGGGAACGCACAGGACGATATGGTCGGCCTTCGCCATCAGCCTTTCGAGGTCGGCGACTAGCTCCACCCCGGCAAGACCCGATTGCGGGCCGGAGCGCCGCACGGCCATCACCTGCGCGCCGAGCGCCAGGCCGCGCCGCGCGACGGCCGTGCCGATCGCGCCCAGTCCGACGATGCCGATGGTCGTTCCCGACACCCGGCCTAGCGGGGACTGGACCCATTGCGCGCGCGACCGCGCGGTCACCGCCTCCAGATTTTTGGCGTGGGCATAGATGGCGGCGATCACATAATCGGCGATCTCCTCCGACGCGACGCCCCGGCCGCAGGTGACGAGCGGCGCGTCTAGCAGCCAGCCGGGGTAGAAATCGACCCCCGCCGACGCGCTATAGACCCATTTCAGGCGTCCCGGCCAGCCGGCCGGCCGTGGAAATGCGGGCTGGCGCCAGGCGGGCGACGGCCGGACGAGCAGGATGTCGGCTTCCGCGGCCGCGCTCCACGGTTCGTCCTCGGCGACGTCGATCAGGATCGGATTGGACGGATGACGCGCGAGGCTGCGGTTGAAGTCGGGCTCCAACTGGCTGGCGATGACGAAGGACATGGACGTCAGTTCCCCAGCGCCGCGCGCCCGGCCGCGACCAATATCGTGTCGGTCTGCGGCGAATGGATGCGGCTGCACAGCACGTCGCGATAATGGCGCTCCAGCGGGTTCTTCCGGCTGATGCCGGGGTTGCCCGTCAGCTCCAGGCCGATCTCGACCGCGCGGATCGCGTTGCCGGTCGCCACATATTTGACGATATTGACCTCCGCCGCTCCTGGCGGATCGCCCGCGTCGGCGCGCGCGGCGGCCGACTCGATCAGCGTGCGGTTGGTCTGGAGCAGGGCCTCGATCTCCCCGAACTTCTCCTGCACGCGCGGCAGGGTGGCGAGCGATGCGCCAAGATTGCTGGGTGCCCGATCGTTCAGATAGCCGCGCAGCCAGTCGCGCGCGGCCCGCGCGACGCCGCTGTAGATGGTCGATATGGCAAGCGCGTTCCAGACCGCCAGCGAAGGGTCGGCGGCGGCGGCCGGCCATTCCTCGGGCGCGCGAATGTCCACGGCATGATCCAACGGGACCGGCGTATCGGTGAAATGCACCGCATGGCTGACCGTCGCGCGCATCCCCAGATGATTCCAAGCCGGCTCGATCTCGATCCCGGCGCTGTCCGCCCGCACCAAGAAGTTGCCGACGCGCGGCTTTTCCTCGTCGGTCTTCGCCCAGACGGAAAACCAGTCGAGGCCGGTCGAGCCAGTCGAATAGATTTTCGTTCCGCTGAGCGCCCAGCCCCCGTTGGCGCGCCGCGCCACCGTGGCGGGCAGACCGCCGCGCACCGGCGTGCCCAGTTCCGGCTCCACCCGAAGGCCGCCGATCAGCCCGCGCCCGGCCACCGCCTCGCGCGCCAGCCGTTCGTAGAGGGCGGGCGGCCAGCCCCGCGCGCGCGCTGGGGTCGCGTGATAATGATAGGTCATGAACAGGATCAGCGCCGTCGACGGCTCCCCCTTCGCCACCGCGCCCAGCACCCGCAGCGCGTCCCCCAGCGCCGCCCCGCGTCCGCCCAATTTGCGCGGCACGGTCAGGCCGATCAGCCCCTCGCGCGCCAGCAAGTCGAAATTGGCGGCCGGAAAATCGGCGGTGCGGTCATAATGTTCAGCGCTCGCCGCCAGTTCGCGCGTGATTCGCTCCAGCACGTCCGGCGGGACCGCGCCGGTCGCGCCGTGGAGGGGCGGGAAAACAGCCTGGGTGGCCATGGCTCATCCTTTTCCGATAGCGGGAATCTGATTGTTGAAGCGGGAATCCCACAGGGGCCGAACGTCGACCCGCCGCGGGATCAGCCCGGCCTTCAGGAAAATATCGGCCACCTGCTGCTGGGAAGCGACGGCCGCTTCGGTGACGGGACGCAGCTCGTAGCTCGCGCTCTTGCGGCGGAACTGGTCGACGACATAGTCGCGCGGCACGCCTATGTCGGTGGCAACGATCGTCGCCCATTCGTCCTGATTGGCCCTTGCCCAGCCGAAAGCCTTCTGCAAAAGCGCCAGATAGTCGCCGATGATCCGGCTCTTGCGCGCGTCCGCCAACGCGTCGACATGGGCGGCGACCAGATAATTGCCCGACAATATGCCCTGCGCCGTCCGCAATATCCGCGCGCCTTCCGTCGCGATGGCGCGCTGGATCGGAAAGCCGTAGATCGCCCAGGCGTCCAGCGCCCCCTGCGAAAAGGCGGCCGCGCCGTCGGATACCGCCATCGCGACCGGGGTGATGTCGTCCCAGCCCAGGCCCGCCTCTTCCAGCATGCGGATCAGGAAATATTGCGATGTGGTCGCCCGCACATAGCCGACCCGCTTGCCGCGAAGATCGGCGATCGACCGCGCCCGCGACCCCTTGGGGACCAGCACGACCTGATTGTTCACGTCGCCATGCAGGACGGCGATCTGGCGAAAGCTCTGGATGGTGGAGGCGGCGGCGAAGATCGGCGGAATCTCGCTCATCCCGCCATAATCGAGCGATCCGCCGTTCAGCGCCTCGACCACCAGTTGGCCGGAGGAAAACTCGCTGTAGCTGACGTCGAATCCTTCGGGCCTTATCCCGGCGGCCTTGAGGAGCAGGCGCGAGTCGCTCTCTCCCTTGCCGGTCAGGGATACGCGCAGGCGGGGCTTTCCATCCTGCCCGCCACCGCGCCCGCAGCCGGCGACCATCAGCGAGGCCGCAGCCGCGCCTAAAAACGCCCGCCGGGAAACCATTCAGCCGAGGCCGAGCTTTTCGTCGCGCGCGCGCTCTATCTCGTCGGGTCCCCTGCTGAACAGGATGACGTCGGGGTCCCTGAAAAATTCGCGCTTGAACGCCGCATAGGCGCGGCCCCAATATGCGCGGATCGCCTTCAACAAGGCCATGTGCAACCCTTCCTCGAAAAACGGACAGGCTATTTATCTATGCAATCAGTGGAGATATGTCTGTCAAGCAATCCTCCTCGACTCATTAGAATTGCTTGAGCCATGCTGATCGCGCGCCACGCCTTGATCGTCGGGGGCGGTTTTTCCGGAACATTGCTGGCGATCAACCTGCTGCGGCACGGGTCCCTGAGCGTCACGCTGATCGAGCGCGACGCCGCGCGGCTGGGGCGCGGCCTTGCCTATGGCGCGGCGCATGAGCGGCATGTGCTCAACGTCCGGGCCGGCAATATGAGCGCCTTCGCCGACCAGCCGGGCCATTTCGTCGACTGGCTCGTCCAGCGCGGCATCGGGTCGGACGCGACCTTCGCGACTCGCCGGGACTATGGCGCCTATCTCGCCGAAATGCTCGCCGACATGCGGGACGCGGCAGGCGACCGCCTCGCCATCCTATCAGACGAGGTGACCGGCCTAGACTTGTCGGACCAGGGCGGGCGGCTGACGCTCGCGTCCGGGCGCTGGCTGGAGGGCGACATCGTCATCCTCGCGCCGGGCAACCTGCCGCCCCACGACCTGCCGGCCTTTTGGGGTTGGTCGCCGCCCGCCTATGTCAATGATCCATGGTCGCGCGACATCGCGGCGGGGCTGTCGGACGACGACCATGTCCTGCTGCTGGGCACGGGGCTGACCGCCGTGGATTGCGCGCTGACGCTGGACGACGCCGGTTTCGGCGGCCGCATCACCGCCCTGTCGCGCCGGGGCCTGACGCCGCACACCCATGCGCCCGCCGCCGCCTTCACGCCGATCGCGGAGCGGCCAGCCCCATCGGCATCGGCCCTGGTCGGCGCGGTCCGCCGGCGCAGCAGCGAAGTCGGCTGGCGCAACGCGGTCGATGAGCTGCGCCCCTTCACCCAGGGCCTCTGGAGCCTGGCCAGTCCCGCCGACAAGGCGCGCTTCCTGCGGCACTTGCGCCCCTTCTGGGACATTCACCGCCACCGCATCGCGCCGCAGGTGGCCGAGCGGCTGGAGGCCATGAAGGCGCGCGGCCAGCTAAGCGTCCTGGCCGGCCGGGTGATCGACGCGGAGCCGGCCGGTCATGGCCTGCGCCTGACCTGGCGCGCGCGCGGGGCGGACGACACCACGCGCATGTCAGTCGACCGGGTCGTCAACTGCACCGGCCCCTTGAGCGATCTTAGCCGGACGACCGAGCCTCTGTTGCGGATGCTCCGCCGGTCGGGCGCGATCCGGCCCGATCCCATGAACATCGGCATCGACGTCGATCAGCAGGCCCGAACGATCCGGCGGGACGGCGATGCGAACGAGCGACTGTTCGCGGTCGGCCCGATGACGCGGGGCGCGCATTGGGAAATCGTGGCCGTGCCGGATATCCGCAAGCAGGTGTTCGATCTCGCGCGAAAGCTGACCGCCGCCCATTGGGTCGAGGCGGAAGGACTGTAAATCCCTCCTACCCCCGATCCGGCAGCGTCACCCGCGCGAACAGGACATGATAATTGTCCCCATCCCCGTCCGCCGCGTCGTAGGCCGCCATCGCGCGGCGCAACTGGGCGGGCGTCAGCGGCGCGCGGCCCGGCGCCGGCACCGCCGCGCCGATCCCCTTGAGATGCGCGAGCAGGTCGCGGGCGCGGGGGCAGGCCAGCGGATAATCCTCGTCGAAGGCGAAGGCGTCGGGCTGACCGGCCAGCAGCGCCCGGAGGTCGGCCAGCGCCGGATAATCGGGCACCCCCGCCGTCAGTCCGGCCATGCGATGCGCAGCGCGCCAGCGCGTGAAGCTGCGCTCGCCCATGGTCGAGAAGAACAGGCTACCGCCGGGCCGCAGCAGCCCGGTCAGCCGGCCGACAGCGGCTCCCGGATCGTCGAACCACTGAAAGGCGAGGCTGGAGAGGATGAGGTCGAACCAGGCCCCTTCGAAGGCTGGCCGTTCCCCGTCCATCGTCAGGAAGCTGCCCGCGACCATCCCCCCCCATGCGGCCCGTCCGACCATTTCGGGCGCGATGTCGGTGACGACCAGTTCGGCCCCCGGCCAGCGCAACTGGATCTCGCGAGTGAGGAAGCCGGTGCCGCAGCCGATCTCCAGGATGCGGCCGCCTCCCTGGGGCTTCTGCCGCTGGGCGAGGTCGGCGACCAGTAGGGCGGCGGAGCGCTGCGGCCCGGCATGATCGTCATAGCGGTCAACCGCCGCGCCGAAGGCGTCGCTTATCCGTTGCTTGCGATCCGCGTTCATGGCTAACCGAATGGCAGAGCCATCGCGCCAATACCAGCATCAACAAGGATCTTGAGTGCCGCCCTTTTCCCCGACCGCCGATCCGGCGCGCGTCCCCACCATCGACATCCTGCGCGGCTGCGCGGTCATGGGGATCGTGTGGATGAACATCGGCGCCTTCGCCCTGCCCTCGCAGGCCTATCTCGATCCCGCGGCGGCCGGGCCGATGAGCGTCGCCGACTGTATCGCCTGGCTGGTCGGGTTGGTGCTGGTGGACGGCAAGATGCGCGCGCTTTTCTCCATGCTGTTCGGCGCGTCGATGCTGCTGCTGATCGATAGGGAGGAAATGGCCGGGCGCGACGGGATGCGTGCCCAGAAGGTCCGTAGCGGATGGCTTTTTGTCATCGGCCTCGCCCATTATCTGCTGCTGTGGTGGGGCGACATATTGATGACCTATGCGCTGGTGGGGCTGGTCGCGCTGTTCTTCGTTCGGGCGCAACCGCTGGCGCTGGTCAAATGGGCGTTCAGCCTGTTCCTGCTGCATTTCCTGATCGTCGTCGTCTTCGTCGCGACCCTTTATGCCTGGTCGCGGACGGGCGGGACCGGATATGCGGGGTTCATCGCCGCGCTCAGCGACCCCGCCGATCCGGCGGTCCGGCAGGAAATCGCCCTCTATCGCTCGGGCTATGGTGCGATCGTCGGGCATCAGCTTGCCCGCTATCCGAGCGAGTGGTTGCGTGGCCTTCAGTTCACCAGCGTCGATACGCTGGGCTTCATGCTGATGGGCATGGCGATGCTGAAAAGCGGCTTCCTGACCGGGCGGTGGGACATCGACCAGTATCGGAAGACGGCGCGCCACTGTTTCGCGATCGGCGTGCCGCCGATGCTGGCGCTGGGAGCATGGGCGATCTTGTCGGCCTTCGCGCCGCTGACGGCGCTGGGGATCAGCTTCGCCTGGTCCTTTCCCTTCCGCATCCCGCTGGCGGTGGGATGGGCGGCCCTGATCCTGTGGCTCGCCCTTCGCCATCGCGACCATCCGCTGGCGGCGCGGATCGGCGCGGCCGGGCGGATGGCGCTGTCCAACTATCTGGGCACCAGCCTGGTGATGACCGCGATCTTCTATGGGTGGGGCCTCGGGCTGTTCGGGCGTTTCGGCCATGCGGCCCTGCTGCTGTTCGTTCCCGCAGCCTGGGCGGTCATGCTGCTCTGGTCGCCCTGGTGGCTCGCACGATTCGCGCTGGGCCCGGCCGAATGGCTGTGGCGGTCGCTGGCGCGGGGCAAGATGCAAACAATTCGCAGGAGCGTCTGATTTACTATTGCGACCCATTATCAAACATACTATTTCCTGGGTAGAGGAGAGCCCATGGTCGTCTGCGTCTGCAATGCCATCCGTGAGAAGGATCTGAAAACCGCCGTGCGCGAGGGCGCGAGCACGCCGTGCAGCGCCTATGCCCGGTTCGGCCGCCGCCCCAAATGCGGCCAGTGCGTGCCCTTCGCCCGCACGATCATCGCGGCGGAAATGGCCTCCGCCTGATCCGCATTCCCAATCAGACCGGTGCGATCAGGACGCAATAGCGGCTTTAAAAGCCCCGGATTTCCGCGGTTTTTCCGGTTTAACAATCCCGCCTTCCCGCCTATAGTCGCCCGCGAAACAACCGGAGCGACACGCCATGAAGGGCGACCCCAAGGTCATCGACTATCTGAACGACGTGCTCAAGAACGAGTTGACGGCGATCAACCAATATTTCCTTCATTACCGGATGCTCGACCATTGGGGCGTCGAGAAGCTCGCCAAGTTCGAATATGCCGAATCGATCGATGAGATGAAGCATGCCGATAAGGTGGCGGAGCGCATCCTGTTCCTCGACGGCCTGCCTAATTTCCAGTTGCTGGGGCGGCTGAAGATCGGCGAATCGGTCGAGGAGGTGCTGAAGGCCGACTTGGAACTGGAATATGAGGCGCTGCCCGCGCTGAAGGACGGCATCGCCTATTGCGAATCCGTACGCGACTATGTGACCCGCGACTTGTTCCAATATATATTGGAAAGCGAGGAAGAGCATATCGACACGCTGGAAACCCAGTTCGAAATGATCGAACGGATGGGCATTCAGAATTATGTCCAGCTTCAGAGCAAGGGGGCCGAGAAATAAGGCCGATGACCGCGCTCGGCCCGATCCTCGTCACCGGCGCCGCCGGCTTCATCGGCCATGCCACCGCCCATCGACTGCTGGAGCGGGGCGAGACCGTCATCGGTATCGACAATCTGAACGACTATTACGACCCCTGCCTGAAGGACGCGCGCCTATCGACCTTCGGGGGGAACGATGCGTTCAGCTTCCACAGGATGGACGTTTCGGACGCTTCGGCCGTCGCCGCGCTGGTGAAGGACGCTTGCGTCCGGCGCGTCGTCCACCTCGCCGCGCAGGCGGGGGTGCGCTACAGCATCGACAATCCCTTCGCCTATGAAAAGTCCAATCTCGCCGGGCATCTGGCGGTGATGGAGGCGTGCCGCCACGCCGGGGATTTCATCCACCTGGTCTATGCATCCTCCAGCTCGGTCTATGGCGAAAAGCCGATGGGCGGCGCGGGCTTTACAGAGGACGAACCGGCGACCAGCCCGGTCTCGCTCTATGCCGCGACCAAGCGATCCTGCGAGCTGATGAGCCAATCCTATGCGACGCTCTACGGCCTGCCGCAGACGGGCCTGCGCTTCTTCACCGTCTATGGTCCATGGGGCCGGCCGGATATGGCCTATTTCGGCTTCACCGAAAAGATCATGCGGGGCGAGCCGATCGAGGTTTATGGCGAGGGGCGGATGGCCCGCGACTTCACCTATATAGATGATATCGTCGACGGGATATTGGGCGCGCTCGACCATGTGCCGGGCCGGGGCGAGCATCGCCTGCTCAATATCGGCGACAGCCATCCGGTGGGCCTGATGGAGATGATCGAGACGCTGGAAGTAGCGATCGGGCGCAAGGCGGAGAAGATCATGCGGCCGATGCAGCCGGGCGACGTGACCGCCACCTATGCCGACGTCTCGCGGCTGGCGGCCCTGACCGGCTACAAGCCCAAGGTCATGCTGGCCGAGGGGCTAGGCCGCTTCGCCCAATGGTATATGGACCATTATCGGCGCTGACACCATGCTTTGGAGCGTCCGGCGTCAATCAAAAACCACATCCGTTCGGTTCGAGTAGCTTTCGAGCTTGTCGAGAAGGCGTATCGAGAACTCGACCAAGCGCTGATTTCTCTACTTAGGTTCGGATAAAGCCCGTCTCCAGAAGGACCACCCGCAAAAAAAGGGCGGCCCCGCTTTGCGCGGGACCACCCATTGTGCGACCCTTCCGGGTTCCTTTCCCCTGTCCTTCGTGACGGGGAAATCCGATATCGCCGCTGGGCCTTAGCCCGCGCCACCGCTCAGATAGGTGACCAGTTCGGTCTTGCTGACCGCCGTACTCTTGTCGGCGTCCGCGCTGGTGAAGGCGCCATTGGCCCAGGCAGTCACTTCGGCGGGCGCCAGGGTCTTGCCCGTCGACTTCATCTCCTGGTCCTTGAGCGCGACCATCCACTTGCTGAACTCGCTCTGGTCGAGCTGCCCGTCCTTGTTGGCGTCATAGGCGGGGAACTCGCTGTCTACGATCGCCGCGACCGAATTGGCGGCCGGCGCGGGCTGAGCCTGTGCCGGGGCGGCGGGCGTTGCCGGCGTCGCCGGGCTGGCGGGCGTCGCCGACTGCGGCGCCACGGCGCTCGGATCCTGCGGCTGCGCGGTCGAGCCAGTGGTCTGGGCAATGGCCGGGCCCGCGATCAAAAGCGCGGTCGAACAAAGCAAGCTACGGATCATCGCAATCTCCTGTCCTATATGAACAAATATTCAGTCAGGCACGATATTCGCACCGAAATAACCATGCTATAATGATGCTATAGTCATCTCGGTTCCAGTTGCGCCCCAGTCCTGATACACTCCATCACTGGATTTGCCTCGGTTCGTCGGCCAACATGGCCTTTTCACGATGAACCGAGCTTTTACTTCACCCAATATGATGCCCCGTGGGCGATTTGCCCCCGCCTGCGCGGCCTGCTAGGCGGCGCGCCAGCCCTAACCCTAGAAAGGCAGGATTCGCTTATGGTTCCGCGTTACGCCCGACCCCAGATGACCGCCATTTGGGAGCCCGAGGCGCGCTTCCGCATCTGGTTCGAGATCGAGGCGCATGCGACCCAGGCGCTGGCCGACCTTGGCGTGGTGCCGCAGTCGGCGGCCAAGGCTTTGTGGGACTGGTGGGCGACCGAGCCGTCGATCGACGTGCCCGCCATCGACGCGATCGAGGCGGTGACCAAGCATGACGTCATCGCATTCCTCACCTGGGTGGCCGAACAGGTGGGGGAGGAAGCCCGCTTCATGCATCAGGGCATGACGAGCAGCGACGTTCTCGACACCTGCCTCGCCGTTCAGCTCGCCCGCGCCGCCGACCTGCTGATCGCCGATGTCGACGCGCTGCTCGACGTGGTGAAGCGCCGCGCGTTTGAGCATAAGCTGACCCCCACGATCGGCCGCAGCCACGGCATCCATGCCGAGCCGGTGACGTTCGGCCTGAAGATGGCCGAGGCCTATGCCGAGTTCAGCCGGTGCCGGGCGCGCCTGGTCGCCGCGCGCGCGGAAGTCGCCACCTGCGCCATTTCGGGCGCGGTCGGCACCTTCGCCAATATCGACCCGCGCGTGGAGGATTATGTCGCCGCGAAGCTGGGCCTCGCGGTGGAGCCGGTGTCGACCCAGGTGATCCCGCGCGATCGCCACGCGATGTTCTTCGCCACGCTGGGCGTCGTCGCCAGCTCGATCGAGCGGCTGGCGGTCGAGGTCCGCCACCTCCAGCGGACCGAGGTGCTGGAGGCGGAGGAATATTTCTCGCCAGGGCAGAAGGGCTCGTCGGCCATGCCGCACAAGCGCAACCCGGTGCTGACCGAGAATCTGACCGGCCTTGCCCGCATGGTCCGCGCCTATGCCCTGCCAGCGATGGAGAATGTCGCGCTGTGGCATGAGCGCGACATCAGCCATTCGTCGGTCGAGCGCTATATCGGCCCCGACGCCACCATCACTCTGGATTTCGCGCTGGGCCGCCTGACCGGCGTCATCGACAAGCTGCTGGTCTATCCCGACCGGATGATGAGGAATCTCGACAAGATGGGCGGCCTCGTCCATTCGCAGCGGGTGCTGCTGGCGCTGACGCAGGCCGGCGTCAGCCGCGAGGACAGCTATCGCTACGTCCAGCGCAACGCGATGAAGGTGTGGGAATCCGACGGGCAGTTGTCGCTGATGGAATTGCTGAAGGCCGACCCTGACGTGACCGCCGCGCTTACCCCCGCGCAGATCGAGGAGAAGTTCGATCTCGGCTATCATTTCCGGCAGGTCGACACGATCTTCGCGCGGGTCTTCGGCGCGGCCTGAGCGACGGATTCGCGGCCGGGTGGCGGGGCTTCCGCCATTCACGCAAATCGCCTAAGCTTCTCCGGACCGCTGCAAAGAGGATAGCCGATGCAATTCCTGAAAACTGCCTTCTGGGTCATCCTGGCGGTGGCGATCGCCCTGTTCTGCAAGGCCAATAACCGGCCGGTGGAAATCAAGATCTGGGGCGAGATCGTCTGGGAAACGAAAATCTGGTTTCCGATCCTGCTCGCCTTCCTGATCGGCGCCCTGCCCTTCTGGCTCGCCGGGCGGGCGACCAAATGGCGGTTGAAGCGCAAGCTGGAGAGCACCGAAAAGGCGCTGGTCACCGCGACATCGGCGGCCACCAGCGGGCCGGCTATAACCCCGTCCCCGGCCTTCGCCGCCCACGAAGCGACCATCGCCGAGCCTGCACTATCCCCCGCACCCACCCCCGCCCCTCTTCTCGCCGAAAAGCCATGACCAATCCTGTCTATGTCGCGATCGACACGCCCGATCTTGCCAAGGCGCGGGCGCTCGCCGCGAAGGTGCAGCGCCATGTTGGCGGCCTGAAGCTGGGCCTCGAATTTTTCTGCGCCAACGGCCATCATGGCGTGCACGAGATGATGAAGCTCGGCCTGCCGATCTTCCTGGACCTCAAGCTCCACGACATTCCCAATACCGTGGCGAAGGCGGTGCAGGCGCTGCATGTGCTGGAGCCCGCGATCTTGACCGTGCACGCCGCCGGCGGCCGCGCGATGCTGGAGGACGCCAAGGCGGCGGCGGGCGCGCGGACGAAGGTGGTGGCCGTCACCGTGCTGACCAGCCTGGACGACGCCGACCTGCTGGATATCGGCGTCGGCGGCCGGGCGCGGGATCAAGTCGCGCGGCTCGCCGACCTGGCCCGGAGCGCGGGACTGGACGGCATCGTCTGTTCGGGCGAGGAAGTGGCGGCGGCCAAGGCCGCGTGGCGCGACGGCTTCTTCGTGGTGCCGGGCGTGCGGCCCGCCGGCGGCGCGAAGGGCGACCAGAAGCGCGCCGTGACCCCGCGCCAGGCGCTGAACCGGGGCGCGTCGATCCTGGTCGTCGGTCGGCCCATCAGCCTGGCCGAAGACCCCGACATGGCCGCCCGGGAAATCGAGGCGACGCTTTAAAGCGCAAAGCGTTAAATCAGAACCGTTCGTGTCGAACGGAGGTTCGAGCCTTCGAGAACCGAAGTCGAGAAATTGGCGCTTCGCTCGCGTTCTCGATACGCCTTCTCGACAAGCTCGAAGGCTACTCGCCGCGCCAAACGAAAAGGGGCCAGCGTCACGCCGGCCCCTTCCCCTCATATCAGAAGCGATAGCCTACGCTGGCGACCACTTGATGGCGGTCGGTGTCGACATCAAACTCGCTGCTGGTCGCGCCGTCCATATAGTCGATATGGGCGCTATCATATTTGGAGTAGCGATATTCGACCTTGGCGAAGCTGTTGGTGCCGATCGCGCGCTCCACGCCCGCGCCGATCCGCCAGCCGTCCAGCTTGAACGCCGCGTCGGTCTGCTGGTTGGTGTCGCCGGCCAGTACGCTCAGCTTCTGGTTGGTATAGCCGCCCTTCACGTAGACCAATGTCTGTGGATTGGCGAGGATGCCCGCCCGCGCGCCGACATAGAGATCGCGGCCCGCGCTGACGCGGCCGAAACCGAACTGGTCGGTCAGGTCGTGGCGGTCGCTCTTGGCCGTTGAGTCGGTGATCTCGCCCTCGACACCCAGCACCGCGCCGCCCACGGCGACGTCATAGCCGACGCCGGCGCCATAGATCAGGCCGTCGATCGACTGGTCGTCGCGGCCATTCTCATTGTCAACATCGCTGCCCGCGCCGATATGGTCATAGCCCAAAATGGCTTCGACCCGGGGGCCGGTGAAGGTCGGGTTGGTATCCTGCGCCAGCGCCGGGGTGGCGACGGCGGAGCCCGTCAGGAGGGCTGCGACCAGTATCTTTTTCATAAAAACTCCATTCGTCATTCTCCCCTGTGCGGGGATGACGTTGAAGTCCGGGGGGAGCCGTTGGTTTCATGAACCTAACATAAACAATGACTTATGTTGCAGATATGTCACGAAGGGGCTGGCATTGGCCGCAAGATTGTTGGATTTGGCGGATGAGCCGAACTTAATTTAAGTTTGAGGATCAACATTCGACGACGTTGACAGCGGGCCGCCGAGGCTCGTTTCCTTGTAGCGGCTCGCTCAATGCGCCTGTGGCTCCGCGCTTACGAGTCTACAGCTAACTTGAACTATGGCGATCGCGATCCCACTGCTCAATTTAGATGTTGCTGTGGCGCACTTCAGATAATGGGTCTTAAAACAAGCATATCGAACGACGGCGGCAACACCATGAACATTTCGCCATTCACAGCATAACTCTGGGCGAGCCGCTCCATATGACCTCTGCCTGCAATAGCCTCAGCGATCCCAAGACGGCGGTCTCCTCGACGAACATCAGGCTTTTGTTGTGGACCACCTGCCCGAGGAGTCCCCAGCCCGTCAGGTTCTGGCCGACAGCGCCTACGACGCCGACAGGCTGCATGATCTCATCTACGATCAAGGCGGCGAGCCGCTCATCCCGCCGCGCCGCCATCGCAAATACAAGCACCGCTATGACCTCGTCGCCTACAAGCAACGCTGGGTTATCGAGGGCTTCTTCGCCAAGCTCGACAATGGTGTCGCATCGCAACTCACTATAAACTCGCCGCAACCTCCTCGCTTCATCAAACTCGCCAGCATCATGCTTTGGCTCAAATGACTAGGTTCAGGACTCATTGATCACAGCCAGAAGATGACCGTTGCTGCGAGGGCGATGGCGG
>JARYGO010000031.1:0-3480 GCA_033795485.1 Sphingobium sp. | reverse complement strand
CTCGCTCGCCTTGAGCAGGCCGGTCAGCATCTTCATCGTCGTCGACTTGCCGCAGCCGTTCGAACCCAGGAAGCCGAAGATTTCGCCGCGCTCGATGCGGAAATCGACATGATCGACCGCAGTGAAGTCGCCGAACCGCATGGTCAGCCCCTTGGCCTCGATGGCGATCTCGGTCTCGCTCCCGTCGCTGCGCGGAGGGATGGTCACGGGCTTGTGACCACGCCGGCGCTCTTCGGGCAGCAGGGCGATGAACGCCTGCTCCAGGCCGTCGGTGCCGGTGCGTTCATAGAAATCCACCGGAGTGCCGGTTGCGAGGATCTGCCCCGCATCCATCGCCACCAACCAATCGAACCGCGCAGCCTCCTCCATATAGGCGGTGGCGACCAGCACGCTCATCCCAGGCCGGTCGGCGCGGATGCGGTCGATCAGGTCCCAGAACTGCGCGCGCGACAGCGGGTCGACGCCCGTGGTCGGCTCGTCGAGCAGCAGGAAATCGGGGTCGTGGATGAGGGCGCAGCACAGCCCGAGCTTCTGCTTCATGCCACCGGAGAGCTTGCCGGCCGGACGTTTGCGGAACGGCGCAAGGCCGGTGCTCTCGGTGAGCTGGGCGATCCGCCGCTCGCGTTCCTGTGCATCCTGCCCGAACAGGCGCGCGAAAAATTCCAGATTCTCGTCGATGGACAAGGTCGGATAGAGATTCTTGCCCAGGCCCTGCGGCATATAGGCGATGCGCGGACAGACCGCTTCGCGGTGGCGCCGGTCCGCCATATCGCCGCTAAGAACCTCGACACTGCCCTCCTGGATCACGCGCGCGCCGGCGAGCAGCGAGAACAGGGTGGACTTGCCGACGCCGTCGGGGCCGATCAGCGCGACCATGCGTCCGGCCGGAATTTCCAGATCGATGCTGTCGAGCGCCCGCGTCCTGCCATAGTGCAGGCTGACGCCCGAAAGGCGTGCCGCCAATTCCGGCGAGGCGCCCTCCGACATGCCGGGCGCGGTCATCGCGACACGTTGACGGTCAGCTTCGCCGGCCATTCGGCATCGCGGCTGGTCCGCACATAGGCCATGCCGGGCAGCCCGGTCTTGACCTGGGTGATGTGGCGATCGAGCAGGGCGGGATCGATCCGCGCCTTCACCCGGAACATCAGCTTCTGCCGTTCGCTTGCCGTCTCGACGGTCTTGGGCGTGAACTGCGCGACATCGGCGACGAACGACACCTTGGCCGGGATCACATAGTCGGGCGCGGCATCGAGCACGATCCGCACGTCGCTCCCCAGGGCCACGCGTCCCGCCACGGTCTCGGGCAGGAAGAAGGTCATGTAGACGTCGCCGAGATTGACGAGGTTGAGTACCCGCCCGCCGCCGGCGACGACCTCGCCCGGCTGGGCCACGCGATACTGGACCCTTCCGGCCACCGGAGCGCGCAGGTCGCTGTCGCGGATATCGGCCTCGATCCGCTCGATCGTAGCGCGGGCCGCATCGACGTTCGAGCGCGCGCCGATCACCTGGCTGCGCGCGGTGCCGATGGCCGAATCGACCGCCGCCATCTGCGCGCGCGCCGCCTCGACGGCGGCCGTCGCGCCTTCGACCTGCGCCTGATCGTCGTCGCGCTCCTGCACGGCAGTGGCGCCCTCGCGCGCCAGCGTCTCCGAACGCGCCAGCCGCTTGCGCGCGGCGTTCAGCTCCGCCTCACGCTGCCGGACGGCGGCAAAGGCGGCCGCGCGCTCGCTCTGGCGCTGCGACACCTGGCTTTGCGCGATCAGGATGGCGTTGAGCGCCTGGGCGAGCTGCGCCTGTGCCTCGGAGCGCTGGGCGTTGAGGACATCGATGTCCATATGCGCGACAACCTGTCCCGCCTTCACGAAGTCGCCCTCGTCGGCGACGATGTCGCGTATCCGCCCAGGGGTTTTGGCGGAGATGTCGATCTCGATCGCCTCGATCCGGCCGTTGCCGCCAATGATGCCGTCTGGAAGGTCAGCGGGCTTGAGCAGCAGCCAGAGGATGATGGCCACGGCAACAATGGCCATGGCGATGCCGCCCCTGATGATCCACGTCTTCTGGGGCATCGTCATTGCACTGGATTCCTGGTTTCAGCCGTGTTGATGTCGAAGGCTGGATTCTGGATGAAGCCCCCGCCCAGAGCCGCATAGAGGGCGACGGCGCTCCCGAGATGGGCGCGGCGAAGCTGGACAAGCGTCTGCTCGGTGTCGAACAGGTCGCGCTGCGCGTCGAGGACTTCGAGATAGGCCGAGCGCCCGTTGTCGAAACGCAATTGGGCAAGGCGCGCGCGTTCCTGAAGCGCCGCGAGCATCGTGCGCGTCATTTCGATCTGGAGGCCGAGTTGCCGGCGCCGGACCAGGGCATCCGAAACATCGCGGAACGCGGCCTGCACCGTCCCTTCATAGTCCGCGACGGCAATCACCTGCCGGGCCTTCGCGACGTCGAGATTGCCCTTGAGGCGTCCGGCGTTGAACAGCGGCAGGCTGATGGTCGGCGTGAAGTTCCAGGAGAGGCTTCCATCCCTGAACAGACCGTCCAGCTCGCTGCTCGCCGTGCCGAAGGCGCCGGTCAGGCTGATATTGGGAAAGAAGGCGGCGCGCGCGGCGCCGATATTCGCATTGGCGGCGCGCAGGGAATATTCCGCCGCCACGATATCGGGCCGGTTGGCCAGAAGCTCCGACGGCAGGCCAGCGGGAAGCGCCATCTCCGGGGCCGATTCGGCAAGACCGAGCGGCCCGGGCGGGATGTCGACCGGACGCCCGACCAGCAGCGCCAGGGCGTTTCGATTGACGTCGCGATCCTGATCGAGCGCCTGCAGCGCCGCCTGCGCCTGCGCCAGCAGGGTCTGCGCCTGCGTCATCTCGAGCTTCGAGCCCGAACCCACCTCGTAGCGCCGCCGCAGGATCCTGAGCGACTCCTCGCGCGTCGTGATCGTCCGGCTCGCTAAATCCGCGCGCTCTTCATATTCGCGCTCGAGCAGATAGCCGTTGGCAACCTGGGCGATGAGGTCGGTCGCGATCGCGCGCCGCGCTTCCTCCGTCGCCAGATATTGCGCGCGCGCCGCCTCGTTGAGATTGCGCAGCCGGCCCCAGAGGTCGATCTCCCAGCCGGCGCTCAACTGGGCGTAGATCTGGTTGCCGGTGACCGCCTGGCCCGTCACCGACAGATCAGCCGGGGTTCTTCCCCGCGTTCCGGTCGCCACGGCATCGAGCTCAGGGTAGAGCGCCGATCCTTGGATCCGCCACGCCGACCGCGCCTCCGCGACGCGCCCGGACGCGATCCGAATATCGCGGTTGTTCTCGAGCGCCGCAGCGATCAGCGCCCGAAGCTGCGCCTCGCGGAAGAAATCATACCAGCCGATATGGGCGATGGACTGCGAGCCGGAAGCCGATGCGGCATAGGTTTGCGGAACAGGCTGCGGTGGCCGGACATGCGCCGGCGCGAACGAGCAGCCGGCCAGAAGCATGGACGCAGCGAGAC
>JARYGO010000015.1:0-88099 GCA_033795485.1 Sphingobium sp. | reverse complement strand
TCAATCTTTGTTCTTCAACATGGCCAAAATCGCAGCTTCGGGCCGACTGGGCCATATTGGAAGACTCCGATCGTGACGCCATCACGCCGAAACAGGCGTGGTAGCACCAAGAGCAGGCGCTTTAGGGATCCGGAATGGCCAAGATCGCCATAGCTATAGGCATCCGAGCCGACGAGCGCGCGCGCCTCGCCCGGATTGTCCGAATAGATGATCGCCCGACGGGCACCCAGGCGGGGCGCAAGCGTCTTCAGAAGGCTAGTCAGGGTGGTGCGTGTCCCCTGGAATTTACCGGTCAGAATATGCCCGTCTATACCGAGGAGCACGTCACGCTCCCGGCCCGTTTCTCCACCCATTCCCTGTCCCGTCTGTTCGATGCTGCCCAGCCTTGTCGCCCCGCCAGGAGACATGCCGTCCATCACCGGTTGCGTTCGGTCGCGCTGCCGAAGAATTTGGTTTTCAGCGCCACTAACTGCGGCCAACTGCGGCCGATCAGGCGCTTCATCCTATTGGTGTTTTCCGGATACCAGACCGTCGAACGGTAAGCCGCGCCCTCTTCCGCCATGCTATAGGCATAGGTGGCGATCGAGCGGCGATAGCGGCTCTCTGGGAAGGCCAGACGGCCATAGCCGTGCAAGGTATAATCGCGCGTATGCATGATGACGCAGCGATTGAAGAGCGGTTCTATCTTCGTGCTTTCGCCGGTTTTCTTATGCCGCAGGTCCAATTGCCCGCTCCAACTCGGCTCCCACCCCTCGTTCAGATAGAGGAGGATGTTGAGGTTGCGAAACCAGCCATCATTTAGCGGATGGTGGGAAAAGTCGACATGCATGTCGAGGAAGCTGTCGCGGCCACCCTGATGGATACCCCCACCGTGGAATTCGGGATCAACCCAGACATCCTGCCCGACGATCCTGCTGAGCACCGCCTTGAACCTGTCCGACATCAGGTCGGCATAGATTTCCTCGAACAAGTCGCCGAGCGTGCGAAAAGCCGATTTCTCGAATTTGTTCTTGGCAAATATATAATCCCGGCTTTTTCCGATCTCGGCCTCGATGGGATCGGGAATTTGCGATACCAGTTTGCGCAGTGCTTCCGGCTCACAGAAATTGTCGATGGCAACAAAAGAGAATGGAGATGCATTCTTGAATTGTTCAGCCAAAGTCGTTGATTCGCTTTCGAGCCTGTCAAATCTGATCATTGCTATCTCCGATTGAATGTTATGGCCACCACGCCGGCGTCAGGGATGGGGACGATCCACACCCTTTCTCCTGCGCGCTTACATCATGTGGAGGTTGCCGCGATTTCCACGACGGATCGGACCGTGGCCCGCCCCACCCAATCCTCTCGACAGGACATTATCATAGTGCGCGGTTCCATTCCAGGACCAGGTGGCATGGCCGGTTCCGGCCTGCATTGATTTCCCGAGGATCAACCATTGGCGGCAATCTGCGCGATCATAACCCGCAGATTGTCCCGCCAATGCGGCGTAGGCCCTCCCAACGCGGCGAACATCGATGTCTTGTCGAGCACGGAATAGCTGGGGCGGCGCGCGGGCGTGGGGAAGTCCGCGGTCGCAATGGGGACTACCGAGACCGCCGCTTTCAGCAGGCCGACGGCTAATGCCTCCTCCTGGATCGCGACGGCGAAGTCGTACCAACTAGCGACGCCAGCATCGGTATAATGGTGAACGCCCACTATCTCCCGCTCGGCCAGCGTCCACAGCGCTCGGGCGAGGCCGGGGGCATAGGTCGGGGTGCCGACCTGGTCGGCCACGACCCGCACCTCCGGCCGTTCGCTCATCAGCCGCAACATCGTGCGAACGAAATTGCCGCCCACCGGGGCATAGACCCAAGCGGTCCGAACGACCAGCGCATCCGGCCCCGCCAAAAGCTCGCCGCCCAATTTCGTGCGGCCATAGACGCCCAGCGGGTTGGTTGGCGCATCGGTCGCATAGGGAGAACCGGACGTACCATCGAACACGAAATCGGTCGAAACATGAACGAAGCGCGCGCCATGGGTTCGCGCGGCATCGGCCAATATGCCGACCGCCGTCGCATTGACGGCAAAGGCCCCCTCCTCGTCACTCTCAGCCTTATCAACCGCGGTATAGGCAGCCGCGTTCAGCACAAGCTCCGGCTTTTCGGCATCGAACAGCGCTTCGACGGCCATGCGGTCGGTGATGTCCAGCGTATCGGAACCATGGGCCACGATCTCAGTCCCGACCGGAGCGCAAGCCTGCAGACAGCGGCCCAACTGCCCCTTGGCTCCGGTGACAAGAACCTTCATGCAAAAGCCTCGATCTGGTCGAGGCCTTTTGCCTCCCGATCCTTCGCCGACAACTGCGGCTCCAGCCCCTCGAGCGGCCACTCGATGCCCACCGCCGAATCGTTCCAGAGCAGCGAATGCTCATTGGCGGGAGAATAAGGCGCGGTGCACTTGTAAAGAAAGTCAGTGCCATCCTCCAGGCTCACAAAGCCATGGCCAAAGCCGGGCGGCACCCAGAACATGCGCTTGTTCGCCTCGCTCAGTTCCAGGCCATACCATTGGCCGAAGGTCGGCGACGAACGGCGCAAGTCGACGGCGACGTCCCACACCCGCCCCGACACGACACGCACAAGCTTGCCCTGCGGATCGGGGTTCTGGAAATGAATGCCGCGCAGCACGCCACGCGCGGAACGGCTGTGATTGTCCTGCACGAAGGAAAGGTCCAGCCCCGCCTCTCGAAAGATGGCTTCGCTCCAGCTTTCCAGAAAGAAGCCGCGATCGTCGCCGAATATCTTCGGCTCGATGACAAGCAGGTCGGCGATCGGGGTTTCGATGATGTTCATGGCAACGCCGCTCCGCCTTCAAGAAGGTCCAGCAGATATTGGCCATAGCCGCTCTTGCGCAGCGGACCGGCCAGCTTTTCCAGCTGCGCGTCGTCGATGAAGCCCTGCCGCCAGGCGATTTCCTCCGGGCAGCATATCTTCAGTCCCTGCCGCTCCTCGGTGATGCGGACGTAGAGCGCCGCGTCGATGAGCGAGGCATGGGTGCCGGTATCCAGCCAGGCATAGCCCCGGCCCATAATCTCGACATTGAGCTTGCCCGCCTCCAGATAGAGCCGGTTGAGATCGGTAATCTCCAGCTCTCCACGGGGACTGGGCTTCAGGTCGCGGGCTATCGCCACCGCGTCGCCATCATAGAAATAAAGACCCGTGACCGCATAATTGGATTTGGGATTTTCCGGCTTCTCCTCAATGGTCTCGGCGCGTCCGTCCTTGTCGAAGGACACGACACCATAAGCCCGCGCGTCGCTGACATAATAGCCGAACACCGTGGCGCCATCCTGGCGCTGATCGGCGCTGTGGAGCAGATCGACGAGGCCGTGGCCGTAGAAAATATTGTCGCCAAGAACCAGGGTCGAGGGCGAGGAGCCGATAAAATCGGCGCCAATATGATAGGCCTGGGCCAGTCCGGCCGGGTCGGGCTGAACCGCATAGTCAATGGCCATGCCGATGTCGCTGCCGTCCCCCAGCAGCGCCTTGAAAGCGGCCTGATCATAGGGCGTGGTGATGATGAGGACCTCGCGGATGCCCGACAGCATCAGGGTCGAAAGAGGGTAGTAAATCATCGGTTTATCGAACACGGGCATGAGCTGCTTCGAAACGCCGCGCGTCAGCGGATAGAGCCGGGTGCCCGAACCCCCCGCCAAAATGATTCCCTTACGCATAAGATCTCCGACAGTTCGAGCCGATTGCTAACCGCATTATATCGCGGAAGCAATGATTTGGTGCAGCGCACAAAGCCTGTTTTTGGGACAATATGAAGACATGGGCAACCGTGCCGCCCAACCTTGATTTCAGCCGTTCGAAATGTGCAACCAGTCAGGGACAGATGGCATCGCGCCGTTTAGATCAAGCGCCCATCGGCCAGGCTCCGTTTCCTGAAACCCGTGCAGCGCGAACAGATCGGCGCAGGGGCCGTTACGCTCCGTGGGGATATACAGGCCGACCGCGCGGCGGCGGCCAGGTCGCGCAGCGAGCGGGCCATGCACCAACTGACTTTCCAGCCCAAAGCCCATAGCGCGGCAACTCATGACCACATTCTCGAAATGCAGTTCCTCCTGATCCACGCGGGTGATGACCACTCCGACCACGCCCAGGCTTCCGAATTTGTCGGACAGGGTAGACACGAAGACGTCCCGCCCCTCATCGGCGATCAGGTCGCCCAATTCGGCCATGCTGTACCGCACGGTCGTCGTGTTGAACTGGTTCGTTCGATTGATCAGTTCGTTAAGCCTGTCGAGATCGCTTGGCCCCGCCTTGCGCCAGCCGACCTTCAACTCCAGCGAATGCATCATCGCGCCATAGTCGAGCTTGGCGCTGCTCGCCTCCCGCCGGGCCGCGGCCTCCCTATACATTTCCGTGCGGCGCCGGGCCTCCTCCGTCGCACGCGTCGCGGGAAAACGCATAAGCAGCGCCAGAGCGGGCCAGGTGGCCGGATCAAGCGGGTCGAGCGCGGTCACGCCGGCAACGGTGGATGTGATAAGGTCGCGCTCCACCGGATTGTCATCTATCAACACGAAGGATTTGGGATCGAGGTTGAGCTGATCGGCGATTTCCAGCACGGATTTCGCCTTCAGGTCCCAACTGATCTTGTGCAGGACGAAATCGTCGGGCTTCAGGACCATCTCGTCCCAGCGGACGTTGGCCTCGCTGTTCTTGCTGACCGAAACCAGCAAAATACCGGCCTCCTTCAATTCCTTCAGCAGCGATTGGGCGGCCAGGTCATGCTGGACGGGCCCGTCGGCCATCACCCCTTCCCACAAGGTGTTGTCGAAATCGACCAGCAGCACCTTGGTCTTGGCGAGCATGGCGTAGGCGCGCGCGATCCGCACATAATCTTGCGACACGGCCAGGCCAAAGCGGCTGGGGTGAAAGAGCCCGCCATGCGTGAGCGTCCGCGGCAGCAGGCGGCGGTCGGCGGCCCGCAGGCCCATCGGCGCAACAAAGGCCCGCTCGTCAACGAAGATGACATTGTCCAGCCCTTCGCTCATCGCGCGCAAGCCGGTGTCGAGCCGCAGCGCGACATCGGCATGGGCAGCCGACATGGCCGGAGCTAGAGGAAGATATCGCCGCCACCGCTCGATCGGCAGGCCCGAACAGCCGTGGAGCAGGATGGGCGCGTCCGTCTCGGCCCGCAGGTCGCGGAGATAGGCGTCAATCAAGGCCAGCAGCGCGTCGCAGCGCTCCTGACGCTCGGTCGCGCTCAGCCGCCCGGCCTCCCGCAACAACGCCGTATAGATTGGCAGGCCTTCAAAAGTCAGGAAACTAAGCGCGATCAGGTCGAAACGCTTGCGCTCCATGGCGCGCAGGACTTCCTGGGCGTCCAGCGCCGCGCCGAGCCGCGCGCTGAAATAAAAATGCTGTCCCGACAGGCGCCGTCCGGCGGCGGCGAGGCCCGGCCGCAGGAAGGATTGAATTTCCGTCATGACGCAATCGCCGACAAAGGCGAAGCGCACCTCGTCACCCTCTTGCGTCAACAGCCTGTGCGTACGCGCCAGTATCGCCCGCAACGCCCGCGCTTCCCGCCCATCCTCCTCAAGCCCAAGCAGGCCTGGAAGCGCCTGCTCGTCCGCCGATAGAAGCGCGCACAAATCCTCGCCACCATCGTCCGGAGCGGCGAAGCGAAGCCTTTCATTGGCATAGATGTGAAAGTAGAAGTCCTGCCCGCTATGCAGGCCAAGCGCCAATACCGCGAGCAGCGGCTTGGCGAACCGGCCTGCATAAGCGGTCCAGTCCCCCAGTTCCTGCACCGCATTGTCCAGATATGCCGGATAGGCGCGATGACGCTCGGCCCAATCGGCGGCGACCTGCCCGGCCTGCCTCCGCAAACGTCGCGCCAGCGCTTTTCCCACCGCAGGCGAAATCTCCGCCATGATAGGTGTATTCGCCACCTTGCTTGCCAAATCCGCCAAAGCAGCCCCCGGGACCATCGAATCGCCGGCATTTTGTTCCAAGCGCGCCGCTTTGGCCAGCGCGCTGTGCAAGGCATGACAGCCTGTCCCCGGATTGGGACAGGCTGTCGCGCGAGATGGCGAAGGCGCTGCGCCTTCCTAGAGGAGCGATCGCCGCGGCAAAAAGGCCTTGATGCTGTCCGCGATCGTGCCGACGATATGGTCGAGGAGCGAGGCCCCGCCAACGGCCCCGTTGATGATGTCCAGATCATAGCCCCAGTCCCACAGATCGTCATAGACCTTGGCCCACCATCCGCCCCGACCGGCGACCGGGACGAGGCGCTTTTGCGCAAAACCGGGGTTGCGCGCGGATGTTAAGGCATTGGGATAAGCCGCCTGATCCGCAAGGGGGATCGGCCCCTGCTCGGTCGACTGACCGAGAACGAGGAGGGTCGCGGGCTTGCGTGACGCGTTGAGGCGAAGCGATTTTCGAGTGCGCAGGGCAAGGCCCAGCGCGGCGCTGTCTAGGCTCATGACTTGTCCCTCCTTACAAAATGGTCACGGAGAGGACGCCCTCTCCGATCACCCAGATATGGTCGCTATTGACGTAAACGGCCTGCTGCGGATTGAACATGTCGCCGTCGTCCGATGCGGTCGGCTTGACCGCCCCGCCATGGACGATTCGCGCGAAGCGCGGGTCGAGGTAACGCAGGATCACGTCGCTATTGGCCAGCGTGGGATAGAGTGCGCACAGATCGATCCAATCGCTTGGATCGAGCGTGACATTGGCAAAGCTTGTCGTCATGGGGAACCCTCCATTCAGGATAGGGCGGGAGCTCTATCCGTTCCTGATTTGTTCATTGCATGGCGGCAAGACTGTAGGACAGCCACCTCTTCTTAGGCGAAACGAAACGGGCGGCCCTTTCGAGCCGCCCGTTCCGGGTTGTCTGACTGTCGAGGGTATCAGACGAACAGATAGTCACTTGACGACAGGCTGGTCACATTGTGGAGCGTGATATGATCGACGCCGCCCGCATAATGGATGGACCAGGCATCGGCATCGTCATGGACCAGCGTGGCTCCGCTGCCATAGCCCACGAATTTCAGAAGATCATGCTCGGCCGACGCCGTGGTATAGGCATGGAAATCTTCGACCGTCACCGCGCCCGTCTTCCCCTTGGTGAACTGGAAGCTGTCATTGCCCGCGCCGCCTTTCAGCGTTGCGATCAGGGCGCCGTCCGCCATCAGCACATCCCCCTTGGCCGTGCCCGTTTTCGTCACTTCCGTCGCACTGCCGTCGGCATAGCTATGGGTGAGGACACCCGAAGCGTCATGGCTCTCGATATCATAGCTGAGGCTGTTGATCGACAGTGACCCGGAACCTTTCCACGGCTCGGCGCCCAGATCGATCTGGTTCACATATTCGGAGGTCGATACGATACCGAGCGAAACCAGCTTCTTGAGCACATCCGCGACGTCGATGTCGCCGGCCTTATAGTCCTTGTCGGGGACCAGCGCGGTGTAAGTCCCGGTATGATAGATTTTCGCGCTATAGTTGCCGTCGGTGTAGGTTCCGACCTGCGAGCCCCAAATGCCCATGTCGCCCTTGTGCAGCCAGATCATCACCTCATTGGTGATGTCGGACCAGATGCCGTTCGGCTTGTTGGTCAGCCAGATGTCATAGGAAACATCATAGCCCGCCTTGTCGCCGCCCCAGTCCACGTCGAACTTCGTGGTGAGGGCATCAAGGTTGCTGATCTTGACCGGCAGCGACTGCGAACGGTCGCCGACATAGCCGGCGTTGCCGAACGTGTCGTAGCCGAACATGACCGAGGGATAGCCCAGCACCTTGGTATAATCATAGCGCGCCGCGCCATAGTCCCAAGTGAAGGTCGTGCCCAAAGCCATGTTTTCAAGATCGTAGGTCGCCGTCATCCTATAGTCTTTGCCATAGGTGAAATCGGACGAGCCCCAGGTGTTGTTGAACACGATCCAGCCATTGTTCGTCGCGGCTTCCATCGCCCCGTCGATCTTCGACATGAAGGACAGATTGGCTGCGGTAAGATCGGCGGCCTTTACGTCCTTCAGGGTGATGCTGTCGGTGGAGGACAAGGAGATGACCGTGTCCGCGCCGACCTGGCTCATATGAGACTTCAGCTCAGCGAAGCTCGTTATCGAATATGCATTGGCCGCCTTGTTGAGCAGACCGAAGTCGCTGAGGCGCAGCATGTCCGACCCGTCGCCGGCGGCGCTGAAGCCGGTAATGACCTTGGCCCCTTCCCCACGGGCATAGCTGAACAGGTCATGCGTCGTATCCACCACGATCGGCTTGGGTTCGACAACGGGCACGGTCTCCACTGGCGCCGTTGCCAGCGGTGGCGTTACGACAGGAGCCGTAACCACCGGCGCAGGCACCGCCGCCACGAAGGAATAACTGCCATTGCCACTCTGAACATGCGCCGCGCTGGCGATATTGACGCCGTTGATGCTGGCGCCCTCAATGATCAGGTTGCGATCTTCGAAAGTCGTGCCATTGAAAGCGTCGTTCAGGAACGTGACCGTGATCTTGTGGTTGCCCGCGGCCCAATCGCCCTTCACCGTCAGCGTATCCTGCTTGCCGGTCAGTCGAACGGCGGAGAGCGAGTTCACGCCTCCCACCTGCACGCCATCGACTGCAACGGTATATTTCGCGTCCGCACCCTGGAAGAAATCCTGGGTCAGCTTAAGGACAAGCTGGTTGCTGCCGGTCCCAATGGTCTGGCTGCTCGCATTTTTAGCGGCGACCGCGTTGACGAATTCAAAATTCGCAGCCGTCAGGTCCGACATCTTGACGTTCGTGAGAACGGCGTAGTTATTGGCCGCCATTTCAATGACCGTATTCGCGCCCGACTGGCGCATGTGCGGTTTCAAGTCATCGAAGCTGGAGATCATGTAGCCCGAGAGGCGCAGGACATCGCTGCCGGCGCCGGTGGCGGCGAAGTCCATGATCTTGTCATTGCCGTCGCCACTGCTCAGCACGAATATGTCGCGACCGCCGCCGCCGGTCATGACGTCGTTGTTGCGACCGCCGGTGATGATCTCATGCGCGCTCGTCCCCGTCAGCGTGTCAGTCGCCGCGGTGCCCGCGATCGTCTTCATCGTCGACGATGCCACGGAGCTGGTGTCGACCGCAAAGGAGCGGCTGCCGTTGCCGAACATATAGGCAGGCGACGACAGAACCGATATGCCGTCAAGCGTGATGTTCGAGATCCGCAGATTGGCGTCCTGGCCGGTCGCCGCGTTGAAAGCGTCATTCAGATACACGATCTGCACGTCATGCTTGCCCCCGCCCCAGTCGCCATAAAGGGTGAACTGGTCGGTCGTCTGAGAGTTGACCGTTCCGGTGACGGTGTAGGTTCCCCCAACCTGCTTTCCGTCCACCAGAACCTGGAACTGCGCATCCTTTAGATAATAGTCTTGAGCTACATCTATTGTTAGCTTGTTGTTCCCTGTGCCCGCGCTCACCTTTATGCCGGATTTTGAAACCGGACCGATAGAAGTATTAGACATTTGCCACCCGTGATTACTTAATCCTGGTGGGGGCAATATCCGACCGGTCTTACTCTTTGGTGGGGGTTTTTGCTTAAACAGAGCTTAACCATGGAAAGCCCTGGTCCATCCGGACAAGAGGGCAATATAATCATTGCATTTTAGAGACATTTGGCTGTCGTAACAATATAATGACGACTAATATGGTTTAAAAACCAAAGGATATGCTGTTGTTGCGCACGCGTGCCCATTTTCCACCCTCGCCGGGCAACCCTAAATGTGGCTGGTAAATTCAAACCGACCGCATTAGTCGTTTCGACATGGCAATAGAGCTTCAACGCCCCGTGCATTTACCTTCGCTTGACATGGGGCGATTTGCCGCCGCGCTTCTTGTTGCGTTTTTCCACGTCAGCATCACGGTCCAGCATTTCGTGGGCACGATTCCCTTTTGGGGTATCTTTCGCGGCGGCCATTCGGGCGTGGCCTATTTTTTCGTGCTCAGCGGCTTCATCATATTATATGTCCACGCGAACGACCTGGACAATCCAGGGCACCTCGCCAATTTCGCGCGCAAGCGCGTGATCCGGATCGTTCCGGTCCTTTGGGCGACCATGATCGGATGGGGACTGATCCGCCTCTACGTTCCGGGCGGGACGACAGGCCTGCTGGACCCCTGGATGATCCTGTACGACTGCTTTCTGATCCCGCACCCAATGCAAGACGGAGTCATCCTGGCCGTATGGACGTTGCGACGCGAGCTGATATTCTACCTCATATTCGCGCTCGCAATCCTGAACCGGCGCATCGGCATCGCCTTGTTGATGTGCTGGCAGGCGGCCATCCTCATCAATCTTGCTCATCCCTTTTTTACTCTGCCCCCTGAACCGGACATGCTTCTGGGCGTCCATAATCTGGGCTTTGGCATCGGGCTGCTGCTGGCCTGGCTTTTGCCTATGCGGCCTTTGCGTTATCCCTATGCCGCCATCGGCCTGGGGGTCGCTCTATACGGCGCCATCATGTTGGTCGAATGGTGGATAGCCAATCCATCCCATTTGGAGATCGTTCCCATGGGACAGGCGCAGAACACCCTCCTCTACCTTGCCGCCTCGGCCGTGCTGGTCGCCGGAATGGTGTCTCTTGGACTCACCCGGCAGATGAAGAAATCTCCAGCTCAAACCCTTTTGGGCGAAAGCTCCTACGCGCTGTATCTAACGCACGGCCCCATCAGTTCGATAGCCATTCGGCTTCTCCAACCTTTCTGGGTCCAACTCTCGGCCGAAATGCTCACTCTTCTTCTGATTGCGATCACCACTGCGAGCGCGATCGCCATCAACCTCTGGTTCGAGAAGCCGGTTGCGCGGGCATTGCGATCGTGGAGCAATAAGCGGGGCACGGGGGCCGCCCTCTCCGCAGCACCTAGCGCTCACACGCCCAGTTAAGGGCATTGACCTACGATGCCGGCTTCTTCCGGACTCGGGCAGCCCATAGGGCTGACTCAGCCGTGGGACGAGAACAAATTCGACGCGCCTCGCCCCTCCAAGCAGGAAGTCTGTCCAGATATAGATCGCCAGCCATTCAAAGGTGGCCCTTCATGGCTTGGCGCGAATCATTTCCTGATGGGAATCTTCCTGCCCTCAACGATGCGTATGGCACATTTATGCTGCTCGCTGGTCACGCTGGGAGATTCCCTCAGCCGCGCATAGCCGTCATATTCCCGGTTCACCACGATGTAGATGCGCGGTATGTCACAGAGCTTGACGACTGCGGCCGTTACCTTCTTGTCGTCCCACGGCGTCCGAGCGATTTGTCGAGCGTCATCGACATCTTGTCCATATGCCGGCCATGCCGTGAGAGCGAGCACACCGATCATGGTGCGGTAAAGGCATCGGCGCATTAACGAATCTCCGTCTTCGACATGATAAGATGCGGCAGCCCTTTGAAGATGTCCAGACAACCGGTGCGCGGCGGCAGCTCCTCCGCGCTGCGCCAGCACATCATCGCGCCTGGCCCAAGCCGACGATCGCACCAAAGCTGGCGTGATAAGCCGGCACCATATCTCACGACTCTGACCCATGTTAACTCGCCGTTAGCTCCTCGGCGATAGGATGGCGCCGCGTCCAAGGAGACTCCCCAGTGCCCGCCCTCAAACATTCCCTTCCCACCGCTTCGGTCCAACCGAAGACGAGCAACGCTGGAACGAGCACGAACAGCGTCGCAAGCGGCGTCGTAGGCGCGATGCACGAGTTGATCGAGCAGCGGCTGGCCGAAGGAGCGGCGCCCGCAAGCTCCCTCGACCGCGGCGTCGAAGCCTTGTCGCGGTGGGCCGCCTATCCTGCTCTGCTCATCGCGGCGGTGGCGATCGGCTATGGGATCAGGGCTCTTCTCTTCTGATTTCGCGAGCTACGCGCCGGATCCAAGGGTTTGGGTAATTCAATTGCGGCACCGTCGACCATTCAGGTGAGCGAGCCTGTTCGCGGATTCACCGACCATCACATAATTATCTCCGGTCGGCGGATTTTCCGCCTGCTCGACGTTGCAATGCAACATAAGTGAGCTTTACCATTCCGGCCAAGCCCCAGCCGGTGCCCTTCGGAGCCGCGGGGCCGGAGAAATAGTATAGCAGCTTCAGGGCGCCACGACGGCATTGCAGGTAACATACTATAAAGGCCTGATAAGCCATAAGAAGAGTCTCAATGACTTTGTGCCGTTTTTGGCCACCGGTTAACAGGTGATAATCCTTTGTTTACGGCGAGGCTTTGTTCCCCGATATATCGCATCGCCGCAAGGAAGTGGAGGTTCGTTTGTTTTTAGCCAGCGGAACACCTGCGTCGGATACGGTCTATAAATCGACGGCAAGTTCGAAACGCTTGCTTCGTTTTCATAGCTATCTTGGGCTAATGGCGCTTGACTGCTTGTTGATCATTCTGACGTTCATCGTGATCGAAGCGGTGGCGACGCGAAGCCTGCTCGGCCTTCATGGCGTCAATGTCGCCGCCATGGTCACCTTGATCTATTTGTGCATCGCCATCAACGGCCAGGCCTATGCCTTGGAAGCGCTGGAAAATCCGCGCGCCAGTGCCGGAAAATGCCTGACCCACATGGTCCTGACGATGCTGGCGTGCCACAGTTTCCTCTATTTCGCCCACGTCGGCAATCAGATTTCCCGCCTTCCCTTCACGATCGGGATCATCATCAGCGCGATCCTGCTGGCGGCGGCGCGACGTCCTTATTCCGCCTATATCTTCAAGGCGGCGGACGGAGAGCTGACCAATAATCTTCTTATCAAGGACGGCGTTTCACTGCCCGGAGCGCCCAGCGCCCATGTCGTGGACGCGGTGGAGGCCCACCTCCAACCCGACCTCAATGATCCCCTGATGCTGCATCGGCTGGGCTGCTGGTTGCAATCCTATGACCGGGTGGTCATCGCCTGCCCAACGGAACGTGTGGCGCAATGGCGTTTGCTGTTGCAAGGCGCCAACATCCAGGGGGAGATCGTCGTCCCCGATGTCGACCTGACCGGCGTCATCGGCGTGGGCTCCTATGCCGATCATACGACCCAGATCGTGTCGAAGGGGCCGCTCAGCATGTCGAACCGAGCGAAGAAGCGCGCGTTCGACCTTGCGATTACTGCTCCGGCGCTCGTTTTGCTCAGCCCCTTGCTGCTGATCGTGGCGATCGCGATCAAGCTGGAGAGCCCGGGTCCGGTCTTCTTCATGCAGAATCGCGTCGGCAGGGGCAATCGCCTGTTCAAGATCATGAAGTTCCGCAGCATGCGGAACGATCTGACCGATCATAGCGGAAACACGTCAGCCAGCCGGGACGACAAGCGGATCACCAAAGTGGGCGCGATCATCCGGCGGACGAGCATCGACGAATTGCCGCAGCTGATCAACGTCCTGCGCGGCGACATGAGCCTGGTCGGTCCCCGGCCGCATGCATTGGGTTCCACGGCCGGCAACAAGCCGTTCTGGGAAATCAGCCAGCTTTATTGGTGCCGCCACTCGCTGAAGCCCGGTATCACCGGCTTGGCCCAGGTCCGCGGCTATCGGGGCGCTACCGATCTTCCGCAGGACCTGGAAAACCGGCTGCTGGCCGACCTTGAATATATCGAAAGCTGGTCCTTCACCCGCGAACTGTTGATCTTCTTGAGCACCATCAAGGTCGTCGTCCATAAGAACGCCTTTTAGGGCCGCTCACGCTGCGCTTGGAAAACAGCCGATGCTACCGGCTTTCCATATCTAATCAGCCATTTTGGAGTATCGCCGGCGCGGCATTGACCCTATCCGGATCGCCCCCTACCAGACGATAGGTTCGGGGCCGGAGGGCGCTTTGCAGACATCATCAGACAGGCCGACGATACTTGTTACCGGGGGTGCGGGCTATATCGGCAGTCACGCCGTTCTGGCCTTGCGCGATGCGGGCTACCGCGTTGTCGTGATCGACAATCTGACTACGGGATTCAAATTCGCCGTGCCCGATGACGTCGCTTTCGTGCAAGGCGATATCGCCGACCAGGCACTGGTCGAAACGACCTTGCGCGACCATGGCGTCCTGGCGATCATGCATTTCGCGGGCTCGATCATCGTGCCGGAATCGGTCGAAAATCCGCTCAAATATTATCTCAACAACACGGCCAACAGCCGCGGTCTGCTCGAAAGCGCCGTGCGATGCGACGTGCGCCATTTCATCTTTTCGTCAACAGCGGCCACCTATGGCGTGCCGGAGACCAGTCCGGTAGCCGAGGATTGTCCCCAGCGCCCGATCAATCCCTATGGCATGTCGAAGCTGATGACTGAATATATGCTGCGCGACGTGGCCGCCGCGCACCAGATCAACTATTGCGCCCTGCGCTATTTCAACGTCGCCGGCGCCGATCCGGAGGCGCGCAGCGGGCAATCGACGGCCGGCGCGACCCATCTGATCAAGGTCGCCGTGGAGGCCGCGCTGGGCAAGCGCGAGGCGGTCGCGGTGTTCGGCACGGATTTCGACACGCCGGACGGCACGGGCGTGCGCGACTATATCCATGTGAGCGACCTTGCCGCCGCACACGTCCTGGCGCTGGAAGCGCTGATCGCGGACCCGGCGACGAGCCATCTGCTCAATTGCGGCTATGGCAGGGGCTTTTCGGTGCTGGAGGTGCTCGACGCGGTCGACCGAGTCACGAATATGCGGATCGAGCGGAAGCTGGAGGGACGTCGCGCCGGCGATCCGCCCTCGCTCATATCCGACAATCGCGCGATCATGGGCCGCTTCCCGTGGCGACCGCGCTTTGCCGACCTGGACAAGATCGTGACGCACGCCCTCGCCTGGGAACGCAAGCTGACGGGCATACGCGGGAGCTGACCCCGACCGGCGCAAGCCGACCCACATCGCCCTTTGAAAATGGTGATTCGCCGCCGGCGCGTTACAGCAACGCGTCGAGCAGCCCGATCAGCGGCAGATCGGCCGGCGGCATGGCCAGCGCATACATCTGCGCCGGCCACGCCCATCGCAGGTCCGTGGCATGGCGCGCCGTCGGGACTCCCCGCCATTTGCGGCAGACATAGAGCAGCAGGAGCAGATGCCTGCCCTCCAGCGGTTCGCTGGCGAAGGCGGCGGGCGCCAGGCAGCTCGCCTGCGTCTCTATCCCCACTTCTTCTAGCAGTTCGCGAATCAACGCGGCTTCGGGCGTCTCGCCGCTCTCGACCTTGCCGCCCGGAAACTCCCACAGCCCGGGCATCGGCTTGCCGGGGGGGCGTTGTTGCAGAAGCACGCGGCCATCGGCGTCGACCAGAGCGGCCGCGACCACGAGCAGAGGCGTTGAGAACATGATGCTCCGACGAAGGCTTTGTTAACGACACCACTTGTACAGTGGGCGGAGCGATCTGCAACCAACGGGACAGCCATGCGCGCGATGCTGAAAAGTTTCTTCCGACCGACGCTCCTGCGCTGCCAGCGTGGCGCGACAGCGGTCGAATATGGCCTGATCGTGGCGATGATCGTGCTCGCCATCATCGCCGCCCTTAATAACGTCGCCACCAAGACGACGGGCATGTGGAACAACGTCACGACAGAAGTTCTCGCTCATTAACCATCAATATCTGACAGTCGGTCTTCAGGCTTTAAGCAATTCTCAACCCTGCCACCCTAAACCCTCCCTAGCTGACCTCAATTCCAACAGGGCGGCCGGGTAGTTGAAACGGTTTTTGTCGATCCAAGGAGACATCACATGCAGTTCATCCGTAAGATGCTGAAGAATGAAAAGGGCGCCACCGCCATCGAATACGGCCTGATCGCCGCTCTGATCGCCGTCGCCGCCATCGGCGCGATGACCAGCCTGGGCAGCAAGCTGGGCACCACCTTCAACAACGTCTCGGGCAACCTGCGCTAAGCAGATCCGACGCTGTAGGAACGGGGCGGCGGAAGCAATTCCGCCGCCCTTTTCTATGATTCTATGATCATGATTAAACCGATCATAACCAATTGGCGGTAAGCGGGAGTGGGACGGAATTGCCGTCGATGAACAAGTGGGACCCTTTTCCATGAAAAAGATTCTCCGCACTCTGGTGCGAAACAACAAGGGCGCGACGGCCATCGAATATGGTTTGATCGCCGCCCTGATCGCCGTGGCCGCCATCGGCGCAATGACCAGCCTGGGCACCAAGCTGGGCAAGACTTTCAACAATGTGTCGGGCAACCTGCGCTAATTAAGCCCTGGAATTCTCGGACAAAGGCGGCGTGATCGGGATTGCGCCGCCTAACCACGTCACCAGGTGACGATCTTCACGCGTTGCCCGGCGCGCAGGACGCTCCTGTCGGTCAGCGCGTTGATCGTCAGGAATCGTTCCAGCGGAAAGTCCGCATAGGCCATTCGGCGGCCGAGCGACTGCACGGTGTCGCCCGCTTTTACAGTGACGATCTGCACGCGGCGCGGCTTGATGGTGGCGGCGTCCTGTGCCGACAGCCGCTGCATCGACCGCACCATCGGCGCGAAAGCGCCCACGCCCTGTCCGGCCGCAGTCAGCAGCAGGAAATGATAGGCTTTCCCGCCGCCGAAATCATAGGCGAACACCGTGGCGTCCACCTGCCCCGACCGCGTCGTCGCGCGCACCGTCCGCCAGGCTGCGGGCAGGCCATTGACCGTCATGCGCGATATTTCGCCCGCTGGAGGCGCGCCCGCATCGCCGCCCAATTTCGCGAATATGGCGTTCACATAGCTGCCGAGGTCGCCGGTATAGGCCGCGCCGCTGAACTGCGCCTGCCCGCCCGACCCGGTGATGGATACCGCGTCCACGCCATTTTCCATGCCGAAACCCGATGGCGCGGCGAAGGACAGGCGCAAGTCAGGATGACGAAAATGATCACCCTCGATCACCCCCTGCTTGGGGTCGTCCCCGTAGAGCGTGCCGTCGAGCGCCGTGAGGAAAGCGTCCCTGTTGCGCGTTACACTGGCCGTTCCGCTGGTGCCGGCGTTGCGCGCGGCGCGGGTCACGCGAGAGGCGGGATCGGGATGGGTGCTCGCCCATTGCGGCGTGGAACGGGCATTGCCGCTGACCCGCGCGTCCAGATCGCTTTGCGCGGCAAGCGATGCCAGCATCGACGACAAAGCGCGGCTGTCATAGCCAGCCGACGCCAGATAGCGGATGCCCAGGTCATCCGCCTCATATTCCTGCGTCCGTGAAAATTTCAGGGTCAGCAACTGGCTGCCCGATCCGATGCCCTTCTGCAACAGCCCGCCGATCGCCGAATCGCCCAGCAGCGCGCCGGTCAGCACCTGCAACAGCGCGCCGCCGATCGCATTGCGCTGGGCCGCCTGCTGCCGCCGCTGCCCGTGTTCGGCGGCGACATGACCGACCTCATGTCCCAGCACGCCCGCCAGTTCCGCCTCGTCGTTCATCAGCGCCATCAACTGGCGCGTGACATAGACATAGCCACCGGGAATGGCGAAGGCGTTGTTGACCGGCGAGTTGAGCAGCGTGACCGTGAAATCGCCTTGGGCGTTCGACAGGCCCGACTGGACCGCGACACGCCGCCCGACCATCTCGACATAGCGCGCCTGCGGCCCGGCATATCGGCCGCCAAACTCCTCCAGCAATTGCGGATGCTGCTTCGCCCCCGTCGCCTTGTCCTGCGCGCTGATCGCGCTGACGGTCGCGATCCGTCGCTGCTGTCCGGTTGCGGAGGGAACGCCCAGAAGTCCAACGAGCGCCAATCCCGCGCCCATGGTCAAGAGCTTGCGGTTCATCCTTCCTCCCAATGGCTTATAGGTCTCATTGCCCAACCGATATGACCGGCCCGGCGTTCCCGCGCGGCCGTGAAAAGGTCAGCCGCCTATCGCCAGGAACTTATCCGCCCGGTCGTTGCGCAGGACCTGAGCGTCGAGGCCGGTCAACGCGGCCAGTTCCTCGCCAATCGCGACGCTGAGGCTGGCGATCGCCTGCACGGGCTCGCGGTGGGCGCCGCCGACGGGTTCGGGGACGATCCGGTCGATCACGCCGAGGCCCTTGAGATGCTGCGCCGTCACCTGCATCGCGGTCGCCGCGTCGCTCGCCTTATCTGCGGTCCGCCAGAGGATCGACGCGCACCCTTCGGGAGAGATCACGGAATAGACCGCATGTTCGAACATCAGCACGCGGTTGGCGGCGGCCAACGCCACCGCGCCGCCGGACCCGCCCTCGCCCACCACGGCCGCGACCATCGGCACGCCCAGCGCCAGGCAGGCTTCGGTCGATCGCGCAATGGCCTCCGCCTGCCCGCGTTCCTCCGCCTGAATGCCGGGAAAGGCGCCGGACGTATCGACCAGCGTCACGACTGGCAGGCCGAAGCGGTCGGCCAACTGCATCAGGCGGATCGCCTTGCGATAGCCCTCCGGCTTTGCCATGCCGAAATTGTGGCGAACGCGGCTGGCGGTGTCGTCGCCCTTCTCATGGCCGATGACCATCAGCCGCTGCTCGCCCAGCGTCGCAAAACCGCCGATGATCGCCTGGTCGTCGGCAAAGGCGCGATCCCCGGCGAGCGGCATGAAATTGTCGAACATGCCCGCGACATAATCCTTGAAATGCGGTCGTTCGGGATGGCGCGCGACCTGCGTCTTCTGCCAGGGCGTCAGCTTGGCGTAGGTGTCCGCCAGCATCTTGCGCGCGCGCTGCTCCAGCTTGTCTATCTCGCCGCCGATGTCGATGTCGCCGCCACTCGCGGTGGCGCGCAGTTCGTTGACCCGCGCTTCCAGTTCGGCGATCGGCTTTTCAAACTCAAGAAAGCTTACCATGGCCACGCGTTAGGACGCGGGAAGCGGCGCGTCAACGCGCGGGCTGCATGGTCGCGAGGGGATGGCGCGCGTTCACCAGTTCGACCAGCCGGCGACTGTCGACATGCGTATAGATTTGCGTCGTGCCGATATCGGCATGGCCCAGCATCGACTGGAGCGCGCGCAGATCCGCCCCGCCCTCCAGCAGATGAGTAGCGAAGGCGTGACGCAGGACATGCGGACTGACCCGTTCGGGCGCGATTCCCGCCATGGCCGCCAGAGCCTTCACCATCTGATAGAGGCGGATTCGGCTCACATGGCTCTTGCCCGAGGGGAAGAGCCATGGGCTGTCAGCGGGGCCATGGGCAAGCCAGAGGGCGACGGCGGCGCGCGCGCGATCGGAAATCGGCACCAGCCGCTCGCGCCCGCCCTTGCCCTTCAAGATCAGGAAAGGCCGATCGGCGGCCAACGCCCGGCGCGGCAGCGACACCAGTTCGGTGGCGCGGAGACCCGACCCGTAGAGAAGCTCGATGAGGGCGGACAATCGCAGGTCCAGCGGCGCGGGCGGATCGCGCGCCAGGCGCTCCTCGATCACCGCGAACAGCCGGTCGACCTCCGCGCCTGACAATATCTTGGGCAGCGGCCGCCGCGTCACCGGGCGCGGCAAGGCGGCGGAGGGATTGTCCGACCGCAGCCCTTCCTCCTCCAGAAAGGCGTAGAAGGCCCGGAGCGCCGACGCCTTGCGCGCCACGGTCGACGCCGACAAGCTTGCCCAGGCCGGAGCCAGCCGTTCCAGCATCGCCCCTGACGCCGCCGCGAGCCCGCCGGCGATTTCCCGCGCGCCTTCCAGGTCGCTGCGATAGGCGAGCAGGGTGTTGCGCGACGCGCCGCGCTCGGCCGCCATCATCTCCAGGAAGCGGTCGATCAGCAGCGGGTCGTCATCGGCCATTTCCTGCTCCTACAAGCGCGAGATCGCCTCCGCCGCAATCATCCGCGCCTCCGGGTCCAGCCCGACGCGGTGGAGCGCTGCGACGATTTGATAGAGATGCGCGGGCGGCAGCCGCTGCCATCCCGCCGCCTGCATGCCGACGGCAGCCAGCAGCGCGACGGTGCCCTGCTCGCCCCGCTGCGCCGCCGCGCCGATGGCGCGCGCCCAGCGGCTGTTGGCGGCCAGGCTGAAGCCATTGTCCTGCGCCGCCTGAGCGGCGTCATCCCCCGAAAGCCGCGCCAGCCCGGCGAGCCCCGCGATCAGCATCCGGCCCCTTTCCGCGCCGGCCGCATCGACAAAGCCCGATACCCGCCCCGTATCGACGTCGACCACCGGGCTGGGCGCGCCGACCGCCAGCAAGGCCCATGCCGTCTGCGCGCCCGGCCCGTCCATCTGCCCCAGCGCCCGCGCCCAGCGCGCGGCGTTGCGGTCATAGCCGGCGCTCAGCATCGCCGCGATCAGGCGGGCGGCATCCTCACCCTCGGCTTTCGCCACTGGCAGCATGGCCGCGGCGCGGGCGGTCGCGATCAAGCCCAGATAGCTGACGCCGCTCCCTTCGTTCGCGCCGGCCCCCGCCGTCCACCAGCTTCGCATGGCCTCGATCCGGTTGCCGATCGTCGATCCGCTATAGGCGGTCCGCAGCGCGTCGATCCGGTCGGCAACCTCGTCCGAAAGATCGCCGTCGGCATTGAGCTGGCCGTAGAAGCCGACCAGCGCCGCGCTGGAAAATACGCCCAATTGCGCCGCCACTTCGGTGCCCGGCAAGCGGCGCGCCGCCGTCAGCGCCGGCGCGCGCGCCTGCCAGGCCCGGACATGCGGCCCCACAGTGGCGAACAGCGGATCGGGAATGTCGACATTGAGCGCGCTGGCGAGGCCGAAGCGCCAGGCGGTCAGCCTGTCCACCCCGTCCCACTCGATCTTGACCGAGCGCCGCGCGTTGAAGCCGGTGCCGACCACCTTTTCCGCCAGCCGATAGTCGATGCCGCGCACCACGCCGCGCCGCTGCGCCTGATTGAGCGCGCCGCTGGCCGAACCCTGATCGCCCGACAGTGCCGGGCAGATCGCCCGCGTCATGTCCCACCCCGGTTCCTTGCTGGTCGTCAGCGCGCCCGCCGACAACGGGCACAGCCCGGCGGGGTCGGCCGTGGCGAGATAGGTCTGCATGGCGATCGCATAGAGGCGCGGGGTAAATTTGTCGGGATCGACGCTTTGCACCATCATCCGCGCGCTGTCCGCCTCCCCCATGCGCAGCAGCAGCCATGCGCGCTCGGCCGCCCAGTCCGCGCCGTTGATGTCGCGCGGCGTGTCGGTCGCCGACAGCAGCGCGCGGCGCAGCAGGATCGACGCCCAGCGAGACGCGATCGGCGCATGCGTCTGTCGCATCAGCGTCGCGAGGAACTGGCCCGACTGGGCGCCGAACGCGTCGGCGGCAAGGCCCCGTGTCTGCGGCGTCAGCGGCCCGATCCGATCGAGCGAACGGCGGGCGCTGTCGGGCAGATCATATTTCGCCTTCTCCGCCGCCAGCTCCTCCGGGGTCATCACGTTTTCGGCGGCGTTGGCGAGCGGATCGGTGGCGGCGTTCGCCTGCTCCAGCGGATTGGTGAGCGCGACGGGCGGCGGCGTGTCGGGCGACAAACGCTGCGCGGGGCTGGCTGACGGCACGGGGGCCGGCGCTTCGGGCGTATCGCCAAAGCCGGGCGGCAGCAGCGATTCGGGCGTCTCTTGCGCGATGCCCGGCAGGGCGAGCGCGAGCGCGGCCGCGCCCACGAACCATTTGGCGTTCCGCCGGTCGAAGCGCATCGAGATTATTTGCCCAGTCGGTCGGCGGGAATGACCTTTTCCACCCGCGCCTGCGGCCGTTCGCCGCCCTTGGACCAGAACAGCGCCAGCAGGCCGACGATCAACAGGACAAGGACGATCGGAATGATCGGCAGGCGGGTGCGGCGACGCGATCGGCCTTCGAAACTGCTTTGGCTGCGATTGTTCTTCATGGGTCCTTCATGCGGCCGGACGAACCGGCCCAAAGTTGCGATTTGCCTCTGGGACGGGGGGCTGTATAGCCCCGCTCGCCATGCAGCGAAACAGCAAATCCTTGGGAACAGCGGCAAAGCGCGGACCGATCGTCCTGGTGGGCATGATGGGCGTGGGCAAGTCCACGGTCGGACGCCGCCTCGCCGCGCGCCTTGGCCTCAGCTTCGTCGACGCCGACGAAGAGATTGAGAAGGCGGCTGGCATGACCATCAGCGAGATGTTCGAACGCTATGGCGAGACCCATTTCCGGGATGGGGAGCGCCGCGTGATCGCGCGGCTGATGGACGGCGCGCCGAAGGTGATCGCGACCGGCGGCGGTGCCTTCATGCAGGATGACACGCGCGCGCTCATATTGGACCAGGCGATCGCCGTCTGGCTGGATGCGGAGATAGACATATTGGTCGATCGCGTGTCGCGGCGCGAGGGCAGGCCGCTGCTGAAGGACCGCAATCCACGCGAGGTGTTGGTCGAACTCGCCGCGCTCCGCAATCCCGTCTACGCGCTGGCTCCCATCCACGTGAAAAGCGCCGCCGCGCCGCACGAGACCGCCGTCGACCGCATCCTGGAGGCGCTGAAGACATGGGAAGCGTGAAGGTAGCGCTCGGCGAGCGCAGCTATGACATAATGATCGAGACCGGCGCGCTGGACCGTGCCGGCGGCCTGCTCGCCCGCCATGCCCGCCGGGATCGCCTGATCGTCGTGACCGACGAACATGTGGCGCGGGCGCAGATGCCGCGCCTCGCCGCCAGCCTGTCGGCGGCCGGCATCGCCATCGAGCCGATCATCCTGCCGCCGGGCGAACAGACCAAGAGCTGGCGGCATCTGGAAAGCCTGATGGACCGGCTGCTAGCGCTGGAAGTGGAGCGGAGCGACCATGTCGTCGCGCTGGGCGGCGGCGTGATCGGCGATCTGGTCGGCTTCGCCGCCTCCATCCTGAAGCGCGGATGTCGGTTCGTGCAGGTGCCCACGACCCTGCTGGCGCAGGTCGACAGTTCGGTCGGCGGCAAGACCGCGATCAACACGGCGGCGGGCAAGAATCTGGTCGGCAGCTTCCATCAGCCGTCCTTCGTGCTGATCGACCCGTCGACCCTCGACTCGCTGCCGCCGCGCGAGGTGCGGGCGGGCTATGCCGAAGTCGTCAAATATGGGCTGATCGACGATCCCGATTTCTTCGCCTGGTGCGAAGGCGCGGCGCCCCAGCTGCTTGCCGGCGACCCGGCCGCGCGCGGCATCGCCATCGAACGCAGCGTCTCCGCCAAGGCGGCGATCGTCGCCGATGACGAGCGCGAGACGTCCGGGCGGCGGGCGCTGCTCAACCTCGGCCATACGTTCGGCCACGCGCTGGAGGCCGACACCGGCTTTTCCGAAACGCTACTGCACGGCGAGGGCGTGGCGGCAGGCATGGCGCTCGCCTTCCGCTATTCCGCCCGCCTCGGTCTCTGCCCTCAGGCCGACGCCGACCGCGTCACCGACCATCTGAAGTCCGTCGGCCTTCCCCACGACCTCGCCACCGCCCATGTGCGGGCAAGCGGCAAGGAACTGGTCGGCCATATGCTGCACGACAAGAAGATGGCGGCGGGCACCCTGCCCTTTCTGCTGGCGCGCGGCATCGGCAAGACCTTTTTGTCGAAGGATGTCCTGCTGGACGATGTCGCCGCGTTTCTGGATGCGGACCGGGGATAAGGCGCGGTTTCTCCTAAAGCCGCGCCAGCAGCCGCTCGTCCGCTCCGCCAACCCAGTTCCTGCGATGCAGCGCCAGCGTACGCTCCATCGCGGCGCGGTCGCCCAGTTTCGCCTCGGCCTGCGCCCGGCCCCATAGCACCCAACCATTGCCGGGCCGCCGGGCCAGCGCGCGCTCGAACGCCAGCTTCGCGCCCCGGGCGTCGCCTGTCCGCAGCAGCAGCGCGCCAAGCGCCGCGTCCACCGGCTGATGCCAGAGCGGCGGCTCGTTATAGGCGAACTTGCTTTCGATCCCGGCCGCCGCCTGCAACAGCCGCACGGCCTTCCTCGTCTGGCCTTTTCCCTCGGCGATCCGGGCGAGCGCGATCGTCTCCGCCAGCTTGACCAGCGGCAGGCTGTCCTTTGCGATTGCCGTCCTACCCCGCGCCTCGCGCATCGTCCGGATTTCCCGCGTCGCCTCCGCCTTCCGCCCCGCCCGGCCCAGCGCCTCGGCCCGCAGCGCCCACCAGATCTGCCGCGCTTCGGGCAGGCGCGCGTCGGGCTGCGGAATGGCGAGTAGGTCATCCAGGTTGCGGGCGAATTGCGCGCGGGCCTGGAACGCCGAGATCAGCCGGCTCTGGAGGCGCGGCATGGCGGCGACCTTCGCCGGGGTAATGGCCGCCTCCAGTCCCTCGGCGGCCTTGAGCGCCGTCTCGCGATCGCCGATCTGCTCCGCCGCCGACAGCATGAAATGGCTGTGATGGGTGAAATAGCCGTAGAAGCGCGAGTCTTCGTTCAGCCGCCGCGCCATCGCCTCGTCCACCAGGATCGCCTGTCGGTTGACGGCGACCGAATCCGTGAAACGCCCGATCCGATAATAAGTGTGGCTGGGCATATGGACGAGATGAGCGGAGGCCGGGGAGGATATTTCCAGCATGTCCGCCGCCTTCTCCGCCCGGCCCGGCGTGGCCGACGCTTCGGTCAGATGGATATAAAGATGCTGCGCCTCGGTCTGGCCGGGGTTGCGGGCCAGCACCGTCTCGACCAGCGCCAGCGCCTTGCGCGCCCAGGGGCGCGGGGTGGCGTTGTCCGCCTCCCAATAATCCCACGGCCGCACGTTCATCGCCGCTTCGGCCGCGAGCACCATGATCATGTCGTCGTTCGGCCAGCGATCCGACACCGCCTTCATCGCGTCGGCGAAGGCGATGGCGTGGACGCCCTTCTGCGCCGGGGAGCCGCCGGGCGCATAGCGGATCGCCAGCGCCTCGATCAGCGCGCGCTCGCTATCGCTGACGCCGGGCGACGCGAGCGCCTGCGCGGTCAGGTCGCGCGCCCGCGTAATCCGCGCCTCGCCCGAAGGACCGCTGTTGATATAGGGGCCGATCGCCAGCGCCTCGCCCCATTTGCACATGGCGCAGGACGGGTCGCGCGCGACGGCTGCGGCGAAGCTGCGCTCCGCCTTGGGAAATTCAAAACCATAGAGCAGCGCCATGCCCTGGTCGAAATAGGCCTGCGCCTCCGGAACCGAGGTGGTCACCGGATAGTGGATCGGCGCCAGTCCGGCGATCAGCGGCATGGAAGGCGCCGCCTTGCCGGCCATCGCCGCCCCCTCCCCCTGCGGCGCGAAGCCGCAGCCCGACGCCGCCAGGGCTTGCGGCGTGAACCGATCCATCACCGACGGGCGCGGCAGCGGCGCGGCCGAGGTCAGCAGCGGCGTGCCGACGATCAGAGCTAGGAGGGAGGCGGCATGCCTGGAAAGGAGGGTGAAGGTCATCGCAATATCCCGCTACGGCCCCGATTATGCGCGCGCGGCCAGTGGCTGTCCAGATGAGCCTCGTCGGATCAGCCCCGCGCCTTTTCTGCCGCGATCCAGGCGTCGATCTGCGCCGTCAGCAGGTCCAGCGGCACCGCCCCTTGCGCGAGCACCGCGTCATGGAACCGCTTGAGGTCGAACCGTTCGCCCAGAGCGCTCTGCGCCTTTTCACGCAATTCGCGGATGCGTATCTCGCCAAGCTTATAACCCAGCGCCTGCCCCGGCCAACTGATGTAACGATTGACCTCCGCGTCTATATTGGCGTCGGTCAGTGCGCTATTGTCGCGCATGAAGGCGACCGCGCGCGCCTTGTCCCAGCCCTTGGCATGGATGCCGGTGTCCACGACCAGCCGGCAGGCCCGCCACATCTCGTAGGACAGGCGCCCCATCATCTTCTCGGGCGTGTCGTACAGGCCCATCTCCTCCCCCAGATATTCGGTGTAGAGCGCCCACCCTTCCACGAAGGCGGTGAAGCCGGCCAGATATTTGCGCGCTGGCGGCAGGTCCATCTCCTGCGCGAGCGCGATCTGGTTGTGATGCCCCGGCACCGCCTCATGCGCGGTGAGCGCCGGCAGCTCGAACAAGGGGCGCTGGTCGAGCTTCGACGTATTGACATAATAAGTCCCCGCGATCCCGCTTTCCGGCGCGCCCGGCGCATAATAGGCCGTGGTAGTGCCCGGCGCTTCCGCCGCCGGTATCTCCCGCACACCATAGGGGAGGCGCGGCAGACGGCCGAAATAACGCGGCATCAGCCCATCGATCGTTTTGGCCTGAAGGGCCGCGGCGGCCATCAATTCCTTGGGTGTCCTGGCATAATAGGAGGGATCGCTGCGTAGCTTCTCTATGAACGCCTTGCGGGAGGAATAGCCGGCCTGCGCCGCCACCGCATCCATCCGCGCGGCGATGCGCGCGACCTCCTTAAGGCCGATTTGGTGGATTGCATCGGGCGTCAGATCGGTCGTGCTGTGCGCCCTCACACGACTGGCATACCAGGCCGCGCCGCCCGGCAACGTCGAGGCGCTGTCGCTCCGGCGGCAACGGGGCTGGTATTCCTTGACGAACAGGTCGTGGAACTTGGCATATTCAGGCGTCAGCACGTCGCGGATGGTGGCGATCGCCTCCGCCTTCATCGCCGCCCATTGCGCGTCGGTTACGTCGCGGGGCTTAGCGCGCTTGAACGGCTCGTAGAAACGCGTGTCCTCCGGCCTGCCGGCCACGATCCCACTGATCCCGTTGGCGAAATTTCCAAGGACCGAGCAAGGCAGCATATAGCCGCCCGCGATGGCCTGCCGCGTGATCGCCATCGCGTCGCCATTCTGCCGGGGATAGAGCGTCAGCCGCTTGAGGTAGCTGCGATAATCGGCGGCCGTATAGAAGGGCAGGCCATCGGCCATGCTCGAAAAGCCCTGATGCCAACCATAATAGGTGGTGAACAGCATGACCCGCTCGCCATGCCGGTCATCCTCGATATCCTCGCGCAGCATCCAGGCGAGGACCGCGCGGCTGGTGCGGTCCTGCGCGGAAAGATCATTCTCGGGAATGGCGTCCAGCCGCCTCAGAAACTCTTTCTCCGCCTTCACCTGCGCGTCGCGCGCGACGAGCGAAATATCGTAGATGCGGTCGTCATAGTCGCGCACGCCCCGCGCAGTCGCCTCGGTTGGATGAGTCGAAAGATACCAGCGCCAATGATCATCCATCACGGACTTGAGCGTTTCGGACGGGCTTTGCGCGGCCAGCGGCGTGGCGGCCAGGAAGGTGGCGAGAAGGGCTGGCACGAAATGACGCATGGCGGACATCCCCGACAAGGCTACTGGATCGCCGACGCCCCTTATGGGGCCGACGATCATCATCTGCACCCATCCCGACGGCGTAACAAGACTGGCCGCCCCTCCATCCGCCGTTCAGGCCGCCAGGAGGTAGTGCCGATTTGTCCTAAGCGCCCTTTAACCATTTGCCGCTAGATGCCTGGCTCCTATGGGGACGGGGACCGAGAATATAATGGGAATGCGGTGGGCGCTCGCGACGGTGGCGATGCTGTGCGCTTGGCTTGCCCCTTCAGTCCCAGCGCACGCCGGCCAGGGCGTCGCCTTCGCCACCCAGATGTTTGTGGAGCGGGTCGAGACCGATCTCAACGGCCGCACCCGCCGCGTCCTGACCAGCCCGGCCCGGATCGTCCGGGGCGACCGGCTGATCTTCATCGTCAACTGGCGCAACCAGGGCGAGCGCCCGATGCGCGATGTCGCGCTCGCCATTCCCGACAGCGTCCGCGTCGCCCTGGACGATCCCGCCATGCAAGTGTCGGTCGATGGTGGCAACCGCTGGGGCCGGATCGGCGATCTTTGGCTTCCGACGGCGCTCGGCGGCGTCCGACGCGCCGTGGCGGAAGATGTCACCCATGTCCGCTGGGCGATGCCCGATGCGGTTCCGCCGGGCCGCAGCGGACGGCTGAGCTACAGGGGCGTCGTGCGCTGAGGCGAGTGACCGGGAGTTATAGCGCGGCTGATGCGGCCTTGGCGTCGCACTGCACTCGCCTCCCCACCCCCGTTCGGTTCGAGCTTGTCGAGAACGCCAGCACTCGTTCTCGACAAGCTCGAACCGAACGGGAATAGGCGTATGAGGACAGATGCGCCCCACAATACCGCCGTCTGCCCTTTAATGCGCGAACAGCAGCACCGGATTTTCCAGCAGCCGCCGCACCGCCTGAACGAAACTCGCCGCGTCCCAGCCGTCGACGACGCGATGGTCGCAACTGATGGACAGGTTCATCAGCTTCGCCGCGACCACCTCTTTGCCGCGAAATACCGGCCGCTCGATCACCCGGTTTGGGCCGATGATCGCCACTTCCGGCCGGTTGATGACGGGCGTGGTGGCAATCCCGCCCAAGGGCCCCAGCGATGTGAGGGTGAGGGTCGACCCCGACAGTTCCTCCGACTTCGCCTTGCCGGTGCGCGCCGCCTCCGCAAGCCGCCTTATCTCGCTTGCCAGCTGCCAGATGTTGCGGTCTTGCGCGTCGCGAAGCACGGGCACCATCAGCCCGGCATCGGTCTGGGTCGCCATCCCCAGATGCACCGCCCCATGCCGCGTCACCACGCCGGCTTCGTCGTCATAGCGCGCGTTCAGCATCGGGAAGTCCGGCAGCGCCTTGCACAGCGCGACGATCAGCAGCGGCAGCATCGTCAGCTTGGGCTTGTCGCCGCGCGTGTCGTTCAACTGCTCGCGCATCTCCTCCAGCCGAGTGACCTCGATCTCCTCGACATAGGTGAAGTGCGGGATGTGCCGCTTGGACGCGGCCATATTCTCGGCGATGCGGCGGCGCATGCCGATGACCTTGACCTGCTTGTCGGGGCGCGCGGCGGGCCGGCCAGCCGGGCGATAGCCCTGGCCCGACCCATATAACAGAAACGCGTCCAGATCGGCATGGCGGAGGCGGTCGCCCGAAGGCTTCACCTGCGCCAGATCCACGCCCAGTTCCTTTGCGCGCGCGCGGACGGCGGGGGAGGCAAGCACTGTTTCCTCCGCGCGCTTTCCAGGCGGCGGGCTGGAAGCGGCAGAAGATGATTTCTCTTCCTCGGCGGCGACAGGCTCCAGACGCTGGCCTCTCGTCTCCGTTGCTTGGGATGCATCCGCCACATCCTCGATCACCTGCTCGCCCGGCATTTCGGCGGCCAGTTCCTCCTCGGACGGCGGCGGCGCGACAGAGGGCGCTATCGTTTCGCCCTCGCCCCCATCGTCGCCCGCGCTGGCCTCGCCCTCGACTTCGATCGTCATCAGCATCGCGCCGATAGCCACCTGATCCCCCGGCTCGCCCGCCAGCGCGACCACGGTGCCCGCGACGGGACTTTCCATCTCGACGGTCGCCTTGTCGGTCATCATATCGGCGATCGGCTGGTCTTCCTCGACCCGGTCGCCGACCTTGACGTGCCAGCCGACGATCTCCGCTTCGGAAATGCCCTCGCCGATGTCGGGCAGGCGGAAAGTGAACAGCGCCATTAGAAAACTCCGTTCGTGTCGAGCCAAGCCGGGCCACGAGGTTGGGTGAGCGGACTTCCGTTTCTCGCCTTCGCTCGGGACGGACGGAAGGGGTTGAGCATCGTCAATCCTTGATGATCTTGTTGATGGCTTCGCGGATGCGCACGGGGCCGGGGAAATAGGCCCATTCCATGCTATGCGGATAGGGCGTGTCGAACCCGGTCACCCGCTCGATCGGCGCTTCCAGATGATAGAAGCAGCGCTCCTGCACTAGCGCCAGCAATTCCGCGCCGAAGCCGCTGGTCCGGGTCGCCTCATGCACGATCAGGCAGCGCCCGGTCTTCTTCACCGACGCCTCGATCGCGGCGATGTCCAGCGGCACCAACGTGCGCAGATCGATGATCTCCGCATCGACGCCCAGCTTCGTCACGGTGTTTTCGACGACATGGACCATCGTGCCGTAGCAGAGGATGGTCAGCGCCTCGCCGGGCCGCACCGTCCGCGCCTTGCCCAGTTCGACCTTGTAATAGCCCGTGGGCACCTGCGCGTCGGGGTACCCGCCCCAGTTGCGCGCGGGCGTGTCATACTGGCCGTCGAACGGCCCGTTATAGATGCGCTTGGGTTCGAAGAAGATCGTCGGATCATTATCCTCGATCGCGGCGATCAGCAGCCCTTTGGCGTCATAGGGGGTGGACGGGATCACCGTCTTGATGCCCGACACATGGGTGAAGATGCCCTCCGGGCTCTGGCTGTGCGTCTGGCCCCCGAAAATACCGCCGCCAAAGGGCGACCGCACGGTCATCGGCGCGATGAACTCGCCCGCCGAGCGATAGCGCAGCCGCGCCGCCTCGCTCACCAACTGGTCGAGCGCCGGATAGATATAGTCGGCGAACTGGATTTCCGGCACCGGGCGAAGGCCATAGGCGCCCATGCCGACGGCAACGCCGATGATTCCGCATTCGGTGATCGGCGTATCGAACACCCGGTTCTTGCCATATTTCTTTTGCAGGCCCGCCGTCGCGCGGAACACGCCCCCGAAGTAGCCGACATCCTCGCCCATCACGACGACCATCGGGTCGCGCTCCATCATCACGTCCATGGCGCTGTTGATCGCCTGGATCATGTTCATCTGCGCTACGTCCGCGCCAGCGCTGGCCACGGCTTCGATTCCCCCGCTCACAGCCCGGCCGCCTTCGCTTCGTCCAGCATCTGCTGCTGCTGGTCCTTCAGGTGCCAGGGCATATCCTCGAACACATCCTCGAAAAGCGTTTCCATCGGATGATGCAGGCCGTGGCCCAATATGCCGTTCTTCTCCGCCTCGCGCGCGGCGTCGCGGACCTGGCTTGCCAGTTCCAGGTCCATCGCCGCATGTTGGTCCTCGTCCCAGATGCCCTGGCCGATGCAGTGCGCCTTCAGCCGCGCGATCGGATCGCCGAGCGGCCAGTGGCTGCCTTCGTCGGCGGACCGATATTGCCCCGGATCGTCGGAGGTGCTGTGACCCTCGACTCGATAGGTGAAATGCTCGATCAACGTCGGCCCCGCATTGCTCCGCGCCCGGTCGGCCGCCCACCGCGTCGCGGCATAGACCGCCAGCGCGTCGTTTCCGTCAACTCGCAGGCCGGCGATGCCATAGCCGACCGCCCGCGCGGCGAAGGTCGTCGCCTCCGCTCCGGCAAAGCCTGAAAAGCTGCTGATAGCCCATTGATTGTTGACGATGTTCATGATGACCGGCGCGCGATAGACGCTGGCGAATGTGCAGGCGGAATGGAAATCGCCCTCCGCGGTCGACCCTTCCCCGCACCAGGTCGCCGCGATCCGCGTGTCGCCGCGCGCCGCGCTCGCCATCGCCCAGCCGACCGCCTGCGGATATTGGGTAGTGAGATTGCCGGAGATAGAGAAGAAGCCCGCCTCCCGCGCCGAATACATGATCGGCAACTGGCGGCCCTTCAGCCGGTCGCCCTTGTTCGAATAAATCTGGTTCATCATGTCGATGATCGGCCAGTCGCGCGCGATCAATATGCCCTGCTGGCGATAGCTGGGAAAACACATATCATCGCGCTGGAGGGCGATCGCGGCCGCCACCGCCACCGCCTCCTCGCCCGTGGATTTCATGTAGAAGCTGGTCTTGCCCTGACGCTGCGCGCGGAACATCCGCTCGTCGAAGGCGCGGGTCAGCGCCATCGCGCGCAGCATGTGCAGCAGCGTCTCGGCGGGCAGGCGCGGGTTCCACGGGCCGACCGCCTCGCCCTGCTCGTCCAGCACGCGCACAAGTCCGTAAGCCAGGTCGCGCATGTCATGGGCCGCGCCAGCCTCGTCGGGGCGCGGGGTCGCGCCTGCCGGGGGAATATCGAAATGGGCGAAGTCGGCGGTGTCGCCAGGCCGGAACTTGGGCTCGGGGACATGCAGGACCAGCGGCGGCAGGTTGCGTCCCGACCGGAGCAGTTCGGGCGAAGGTGATTCGGCCCCTAAATGCTTGCTATCGCTCATCCCGGCTCCACTTGCGAATTGGATTATTATTACGTGCAATCATTATTATATTTCAATGCACGTAAAAGGCAAGACGCAGCCCGCGCGGGCCGCTGGATCGGGACAAGTTCTATTTTCGCGAAAATCAGACCGCCACGGGGGCCGCGATATGGGCCTGCGGCGCATAGTCGACCACGGCGAAATCCTCGATCCCGTAATCGAAAATGCTCGAAGGCCGGCTTTGTATCCGCAGGCGCGGCGCGCCCGAGGGAATACGGGCGATCTGCGCCTCCACCAGTTCGGCATGGTTGAGGTAGAGATGCACGTCGCCGCCCTGCCAGACGATCTCGCCCGGTTCCAGATCGCATTGCTGCGCCAGCATCCGGGTGATCATCGCCAGCCCGAATATGTTGAAGGCAAAGCCCAGGCCCAGGTCGCAACTGCGCTGGAACAGCAGGCCGTTCAACCGGCCCTCGGCGACATGGAACTGATAGGTCATGTGGCAGGGGGGCAAGGCCATGCGCGGCACCTCCGCCACGTTCCACCCGGTGAAGAGCAGGCGGCGCGACCCCGGATTGGCGCGGATGCCCTCCACCAGCTCAGCAATCTGGTTATGCCCCCGCGCCCGACGGCGGTAGAGGCCCTCCCCGGCCGGCTCGTAGATCGGCCAGTCGACCCATTGCGCGCCATAGACGGGGCCCAGGTCGCCCCAGCGCGCGGCGAAATCCGCGTCCTCGATGATCCGCGCCTCGAACGCGTCGCGCTCGATCGCCTCGCCCGTCGCGCGGCGATAGGCGTCGAGCGGCCAGTCGGTCCAGATATGCACGCCCTGCTCCACCAGCCGGCGGATATTGGTGTCGCCGCTCAGGAACCACAGCATCTCCCGCGCCGCGACCTTCCAGTAGACTCGCTTGGTCGTCAGCAGCGGCACGGCGTCGTGGGCCAGGGAAAAGCGCATCGTCGCCCCCAGCACGGAGCGCGTTCCGACCCCCGTGCGATCGATCCGCTCGCTGCCGTGCCGCCAGACATGCCGCATCAGGTCCAGATATTGCTGCTCATAATGCGGGGCGAGCGACTCATGCCTGGGTGCGGGGCGGGCTTCGGACAAGGGGCATCTCTTTCATAGGCGGACTGAGTCTGCGATAGTCCATCCGGGTCTAGCCCAGCACGCTGGTCGCGCCAATGCGGATCAATATTCGCGCCCAAATCCTCCGTTTCGGACCTTTCCGGCGTGGCGACCCTCCCCCCGCAGCAAGCATGATGGCCCCATGCCTCACCGCGCGCCGCGTCTCGACATATGGCTGCTCGACACGGACTGGCGGCCGATCGGCCGGGTGGAAGGCGACGCCCCGTGGCGCATGGTCGTCGCCCACAGCATCAGGCTGCAAAGCCGATGGCTACGGCTGGAACAGGCGCGGGACAGGCGCGACCCGCCGCGTCCCCTGCCCGCCGACATCGCGCTGACCCGCACGCTCAGGCGACGGCTGCGCCCGCTCGGCATCGACCTTGCCGATCATCTGATCCGCCATGGCGACGCCACCTTCAGCTTTCGCGCGAACCGCCTGCTCTGACCAAGCCCGACGCCGGTTCAGACCTCAGGCAAAAAAGCAGGCCGTGACGCTTGCCAGCCTGAAAACCCGCCTCTATAGACCGCCGCCTGCCTTACGGGATCGCTGGTCGATTCCGGCATCGGTCGGGGAATAGCTCAGCCTGGTAGAGCACTGTCTTCGGGAGGCAGGGGCCGGAGGTTCGAATCCTCTTTCCCCGACCAACTTGGCTTTCGGTCAGGAATATGCGGGGAGCGTTCCCACGGGCGCTCCCTGATATATCTTCAGGACAGATCTTCGTCAGGCAGCAATTCCGTCTCGATTAGCGCCTGCATGGGCGCGCCGTAGCGCGGACCCTTCAGCGCATTGGGCGGGAACAGTTCGTCGACCGCCGCGAGCAGGTCCGGCGCGAACGTCATGGTCGCGGCCGCCAAATCCTCGTCCAGATGAGCGATGCTGGTCGTGCCGGGGATCGGCACGACGTGGAGCGCGCGCGACAGGACCCAGCCGATCGACAGTTGCGCAGGCGTCATCCCCGCCTCCCGCGCCAGGGCGGTGAACCGCTGGGCCAGCGCCATATTCTGCTCGATCAGCGGCGCCCGGAAGCGCGGCATCGTGTTGCGCACATCGTCCTGCGTATAATCCCCCGACAGCGGCACGCCGGCCAGCATCTGCCGTCCCACTGGCGAGAAGGCGACGAAGCCGATGCCGAGCTGTCGGCACGTTTCCAGCACCGCCACTTCCGGGTTGCGCACGGCGGGCGAATATTCGCTCTGTACGGCCGTCACCGGATGGACGGCATGGGCGCGCCGGATTGTCGCCGCCGACATTTCGGACAGGCCGATGCCGCCGATCTTGCCCGCCTCGATCGCGCGGACCAGCGCGCCGACCGACTCCTCGATCGGTACCTTCGGATCCAGCCGATGGAGATAATAGAGGTCGAGATAGTCGGTCCCCAGCCGCGCCAGCGTACGGTCCAGCGAACCGGTGATCGCTTCCGGCCGACCATCCAGGACACGCCGGCCGTCGATGGAGTCGAACACGCATTTGCTGGCGAGAGCGAATTCGTCGCGGCGATGCATTACCGCCTTGCCGATCAGCCGCTCGTTATCACCCATGCCATAGATGGCGGCCGTATCGAGGAAGGTGACGCCGGCGTCCAGCGCATGGTTGAGCAGGCGAACGCCGTCCGCCTCCTCCACCGGAGGGCCATAGCCGGAGCTGAGGCCCATGCAGCCAAGGCCAATGGCGGACACGGAGAGCGCGCCAAGCGCGCGGATGGGGAGAGATGGCGTGGTCATGCCGGCCTCCTAAAGCATTTTCGTGTCAGGTGGAATCACCTGATGCCCAAAGAAATGCGGAACAAGGGCCAACAAGCGCAGGCGGAGGCGCGCCAAGTGTGCAGCGCACTCTATGTATCATTGCGGGACCTTCATCGATCTGCCGCAAAAGCGATGGGATGCGCGCGCCGCCTGTGCTTAATAGCGTCTTAATGTCCGCGCTCCGCTGCTCATCCCGGTCGATCCTCCTGCGCGTCGCGGCGGCGCTGCTGGCCGTCCCCCTGATCGTCCACGCCGAAGCGCCCGCCGACGGCGCGACCGTGCGCAAGGCGGCGGCGACGAAAGCGCGGCCGGCCGCGGCCCGCTCCCCTGGCCGCCCGAGCGCCGCGCGCGCGCGCGCCGAAGGCGTGCTACCGCCGGGCGAATGGCGCTGGCTGAGCGAAGGCCCGTGGACCGGCGCCATCACCATGGTCGTCAGCATCGAGCGGCAGATGGTGCATGTCTATGCGGGCGACGAGTTGGTGGGCATGGCCAGCATATCCACCGGCATGGCGGGGCATGGCACTCCGACTGGCCAATTCTCCATCCTGCAAAAGCGGCAGTGGCATCGGTCCAACATCTACAGCAATGCGCCGATGCCTTATATGCAGCGGCTGACCTGGGACGGGATCGCGCTGCATGCCGGGCACAATCCGGGCTATCCGGCGTCACATGGCTGCATCCGCCTGCCGCTCGCCTTCGCCAAGCGGCTGTTCGCGCTGACGCAGATCGGAACCTTGGTCTCGGTCCAGCGCGGCGAGATCAGCCCCGTGCTAGCGCTCGATCCGCTGGTGCTGAGCGATCCCGACAGCGCGATCGTCACCTTCACGCCCCGCGCCGCGCCGCTGACGGACAGCCCCCCGGCCGGTCTGGAACCGACGCCGATGCGCCCGGCCCCGCGCCTGGACGTCGACCCGGAGATTTTCCGCCCGCGCCTCTCGCCTGGGCGGCGTCTATAACCCGCTAGCCTGCATCGGAAAATGAAGAGGGCGGAACGGCACGGCCGCCCCGCCCTGTCATCAGGCCGCCTGCGCCGTTTCCTCGACGGCGGGCAGGCGGATCAGATAGTCGAAGGCCGACAAGGCCGCCGTCGATCCGGCGCCCATGGCGATCACGATCTGCTTGTAGGGCACGGTCGTGCAGTCGCCCGCGGCGAAGATGCCCGGCTGGCTGGTTTCGCCGCGCGCGTCTATCTCTATCTCGCCGCGCGGAGACAGAGCGACTGCGTCCTTCAGCCACTCGGTGTTGGGCACCAGGCCGATCTGGACGAAGATGCCCTCCAGCTCGACATCATGTTCGGTCCCGTGGTTCCGGTCCTTGTAGCTGAGACCGGTCACCCTCTCGCCATCGCCATCGACCCTGGTGGTCAGCGCGGAGGTGATGATCCTGACATTTGGCAGGCTCGCCAGCTTCCGCTGCAACACCGCGTCGGCGCGCAACTGACTGTCGAACTCGATCAGGGTCACATGGGCGACGATGCCGGCCAGGTCGATCGCGGCCTCGACGCCGCTGTTGCCGCCGCCGATCACCGCCACGCGCTTGCCCTTGAACAGCGGGCCGTCGCAATGCGGGCAATAAGCGACGCCCTTGTTGCGATATTCGTCCTCGCCGGGGACGCCCATCTGCCGCCAGCGTGCGCCGGTGGACAGGATCACTGTGCGACCCTTCAGTGACGCGCCATTTTCCAGCACCACCTCATGATAGCCGCCCTCGGTCGCCGTCGGGATCAGCTTCGTGGCCTTCTGAAGGTTCATGATCTCGACGTCGTAATCCTTGACGTGATTCTCCAGCGCGGCGCCCAGCTTGGGCCCTTCGGTGCGCGATACGGAGATGAAATTCTCGATATCCATGGTGTCGAGCACTTGGCCGCCGAAACGCTCCGCCGCGATGCCGGTGCGAATGCCCTTGCGCGCCGCATAGATGGCCGAGGCCGCGCCAGCGGGGCCGCCGCCGACGACCAGAACCTCGAACGGATCCTGCGCGTTGATCTTCTCGGCCGCGCGGGCCGCAGCGCCGCTGTCGATCCGGGCGACGATCTGCTCCAGCTCCATCCGACCCTGGCCGAACGGCTCGCCGTTCAGGAAGATGGTGGGCACGGCCATCACCTTGCGCTCGTCGACCTCGTCCTTGAACAGCGCGCCGTCGATGGCGACGTGGCTGATCCGGGGGTTGAGCACGCTCATCAGGTTCAGCGCCTGCACGACATCGGGGCAGTTCTGGCACGACAGCGAGAAATAAGTCTCGAAAGCGAAATCCCCGTCGAGATTCTTGACCTGCTCGATCAGGTCCTGCGCGGCCTTGGACGGATGGCCGCCGACCTGCAACAGCGCCAGCACGAGCGAGGTGAACTCATGCCCCATCGGAATGCCCGCGAAACGCACGCCGATGTCGGTGCCGACCCGGCGGATCATGAAGCTGGGCTTGCGCCGGTCCGCGCCCGTCGTCACCGAGACCTTGTCCGATAGCGCGGCGATTTCGTTCAGCAGCTCGCCCAGCTCGCGCGACTTCGCGTCCTCACCCAGCGACGCCACCAGCTCAATCGGCTGAGTGATGTTCGCCAGATAGCCCTTGAGCTGTCCCTTGAGATTTGCGTCCAACATCTTTCTGGCTCCGTTGAATGAAGGCGGGTTGCCGGCGCCTGCATCATGCGATGACGGCGCGCGGCAACCCGGCCGGGGACGGTGCGACCCGAAAGCCCCGGAAGAATATTTCCATAGATAAAGTGCGGCTCCGCGCCGGGTTCCGGGTCATGCCGGGACACGGCGCGGAAAAGCGTCAGATCTTGCCGACCAGGTCCAGCGACGGGGCCAGGGTTTCCTCGCCCTCTTCCCACTTGGCCGGGCAGACTTCGCCCGGATGCGCGGCGACATATTGCGCGGCCTTGACCTTGCGCAGCAGTTCGGTCGCGTTGCGGCCAACGCCCTCCGAGGTGATTTCCATGAACTGGATCACGCCCTCGGGATCGACCAGGAAGGTCGCGCGGTCGGCCAGGCCGACGCCCGGGCGCATCACGTCGAAATTGTTGGTGATCTGGCCCGACTGGTCGCCCAGCATATAATAGTTGATCTTGCCGATCGCCGGCGAGCTGTCATGCCAGGCCTTGTGGCTGAAATGCGTGTCGGTCGACACCGAATACACCTCGACGTTCAGGCTCTGGAGCGTCGGATAGATGCCTGCCAAATCTTCCAGTTCGGTCGGGCACACGAAAGTGAAATCGGCCGGATAGAAGAAAAAAATGGCCCATTTGCCCTTCACGTCCGCTTCGGTGACGTCGATGAACTTGCCTTCCTTATAGGCGGTGGCGGTGAAGGGTTTGATGCTGGTGTTGATAAGCGCCATAAGCTCTTCCGATTCTGGTCAAGGGGTTGCTGTTGCGGAGCCTATGTAGGCGCGCGGCCCCGCGACGGGAAATTGGTTTTCTCGGACGCCGACATAGAGAAAAACGATCACCGCCGGCCCCATTGATCGAGCGGACCGTCTTTAAGGTGCGCTTCATCGCGTTCCTCCGCTCGGTCAGTATCAGGTCGGCCTCCTCGCTGGAGAAGTTGCTGGGTCCAGGCGTATTTCCAGGCGGGATCGAACCGTGCCGCCGGCCGTTGGCTGGTCACAGGCTGGAGAAGAGGAATGACCGCCAGATACCGTCCTCGCCTGCGTGCCCTCGGGCCAAGCGTTGCCGCGCTGCTATTGGCGGCTTGCGAGGGAGAGGACCGTGGCAACGGGGTCGAGGCAACAAACGCTTCGGGCAATATGGTCGTGGAGGCGATCGAAGACCCCGACTCCGTCAACGCGGCTGCCGATCGGGGTGCTGCCATGCCGCCGACGGACGCGTGGCTGGGCCGCTGGACCGGGCCGGAGGGCCTGTTCCTCGACATCCGGCCCGCACCCGACGGCAAAGCGGGCCATTATCTGATCACCAACAAGGACAGTCTCGACAGGCAGGCCGATTATCAGGGCGTGGCTGACGGCACGACGATCCGGTTCGTGCGCGATGGGGCGGATCTCACGATCCGGCCGGGCAGCGGGGACGCGACCGGCTTCAAATATCTGGCCGGCAAGCAGGAGTGCCTTATCGTCATTCCGGGTCGGGAAGGCTATTGCCGCCGCTGATCTTCGCGCGGCCACTGACCTCATCCCGGCGACCAGCCTGCCGGAGCGAGCGAGAAACCGGCGAAGTCGAAGCCGGGGATCACGGTGCAGCTAACCAGCGTCCAGCCCGCGACCGGCGCGGCGGCCTGCCAATGATGCGCCGGCACCAGTCCCTGCGGCATCTCCCCCGACACGATGTCGATTCCCAGTCTAATCGTCCGCACCGGTTGGTCCGGCCCGGCGACCGAGAGATCGAGCGGCGCGCCCGCATGCCAGAACCAATGTTCGTCGGCATCGACTCGATGCCAGTGGGACCGCTGATGCGATTCCAGGAGGAAGAGGATCGTCGTCCCGACCGCCCGCTGTCCTGCTTCGGCCGGGCCTCTCCACGTCTCGCGATACCAGCCACCCTCCGGGTGCGGCGCCAGATCGAGCCTGGCTATCCATGCCCTCGCATCCATCTCGTCGCGCACTCGATCCTCCTGATCTGAAAATTTAGTCTTTCCGTTCCAAATGGTTGCGCTGTTGTATGACGTTCATGCAACGAAATCCATGATGGGCCGGTTGATGCAGCAATTCACGCATTTTGGAGGAGATACCATGCGTAAGATCATTCTCGCCCTGTCCGCCCTGTCGGTCGCCGTCCCCGTGTCGATGGCCCTGCCGACCGATCAGGCCGAGGCGCGCCGCGACAATTATCGCTACAAGGAATGGCGGGGCCGCGACGGCCGCACTTATTGCCGCAAGTCCAATGGCACCACCGGGCTGATCGTCGGCGGCGTTGGCGGCGCGCTCGCTGGCCGCGCGATCGACACTCGGGGCGACCGCGCCACGGGCACCATCCTTGGCGCGGCGGGCGGCGCCCTGCTGGGCAAAGAGATCGACAGCAAGCGCACCTGCCGCTGATCGTCGAAGGCATGAAAAAGGGCGGCCCAGCGATGGGACCGCCCTTTTTCGTTAGGACCGTAAAATTTAGGCTCGGCTCAGTCTTGCTTCGTCGCGCCGCGGGCTTCCTCGACCGAGAAGCCGACCTTCTGGCCCCCGGAAACGCCCTGCACCCGGCCATTCTTCACGGCGAGGTTGAAGGCGACCGCGTCGGGAAAACGACGGCCCGAAATCACCTGGCCGGTCTTGGTTTCCTTCACGTTATAGACATAAGTATAGCCCTCATGCGTGAAGCGCTGCTTGGCGGCTTCCTCGGCCTGGGCGGGAGCAGCGGCGGCGATGACGCCGAAAGCGCTAAGGGCAATGAACTTGGACAGCATTCGCATAGGTTTTCTCCTTTGGAATGCCGATCAAACACCTCGAATGTTCTGTTTTGTTGCCGCCGATCTATGTTGCGTCGCACAAAATTCCAATCGCAAAGCACGGCATTGCAGTTGCGCGAAGCGCAATGCCAAGGCGAGTCAGCTTTTCGCCAACGCCAGGATATGATCGAAGTGCGCCTTGGTCAGCGGCGACACCGATAGGCGCGACTGGCGCAGCATCACCATGTCGGCGAGCGCGGGGTCGGCCTTCATCGTCTTTAGGGTAACGGGCCGGGGCAGCTTCTCTCTTGGCACGACCTGGACGGCCATCCATTTCCCGCTCTCGTCCGTGCTGTCGGGGGCGGCCTCTCCGACGATTTCCATGACGCCCACCGCCTCCACGCCGATATTGCTGTGGTAGAAGATCGACAGATCGCCCTTGCGCATCGCCTTCATGTTCAACTGGGCGCTGTGGTTGCGCACCCCGTCCCATTCCGCACGTCCCTTCGCGACCAGATCGTCATAGGAAAAGACATCGGGTTCGGATTTCATCAGCCAATAGTTCATCGCTTCTCCTTGCATCAGCGCGCCATGGCGATCAAGGATCAGGGCAGAGACGCGGCCCCGATTGCCGCGAACATTTGGATATTTTCGGAGACTTCACCGTGTCACAATCGGTATTGGACCGCGTTCCCCTGCTCTCGATGCGCAGCCTTGGCAAGGCGGAGTTCGCGCAGCGGTTCGGCGGCAGCTTTCAGCAGTTCGGCTTCGCCATCGTCAGCGATCATGGCATGGACCAGGCGCTGGTCGACCAGGGCTGGGCGCTGGCGCAGCGTTTCTTCGCTCTGCCTGATACCGCCAAACGCCGCTATGACGGCAAGGCGGGCGGCGGGCAGCGCGGCTACACCGCCTTCGGCACGGAAATCGCCAAGGGCGCGAGCGAGAACGACCTCAAGGAGTTCTGGCATGTCGGTCGCGACCTGCCGGACGGCGATCCGCTGCGGGACGCGATGCCGTCCAACGTCTGGCCCGAGGAAATCCCGGAGTTCCGGTCCGTCTTTACCCGCCTCTATGCCGAGTTCGACCGGGTCGGGGCGGAACTGCTGTCAGCGATCGCCCTTTATTTGGGGCTGGAGGAGCGCTGGTTCGACGGACCGATCGACAAGGGCAACAGCATCCTGCGCCTGCTCCATTACCCCCCGGTCTCTCCGCAGGCACCCGGCATCCGCGCCGGCGCTCATGAGGACATCAACCTCATCACCCTGCTGCTCGGGGCCGAGGAGGGCGGGCTGGAGTTGAAGGATCGCGAGGGCAACTGGCTGCCGGTCGTGCCGCCGCCCGGCGCGCTCGCCATCAATGTCGGCGACATGCTCCAGCGGCTGACTAACCATGTGCTGCCCTCGACCAGCCACCGGGTCGTCAATCCGCCGCCGGAGCGGCGCGGGCATTCGCGCTATTCGATGCCCTTCTTCCTGCATCTGCGTCCCGATTTCATCATCGACGCGCTGCCGCAATGCGTGACCGCCGACAATCCCCGCCGCGACCCGCCGATCAGCGCCCACGATTATCTGCACGAGCGGCTGGTGGAGATCGGCCTTATAAAGACGTGAGCGTAGAAACCGTGGAAGTCCCGAAGCCCCTTGACGCGGTCTCAGCCCGCGGGGCGCCAGCGGGCGAGGGTGATGCCGATATCCTCGCCCCGTTCGCTCAGCGCCAGCTTGACGATCTTGACCTCGACTCGCCGGACCTTTCCGTCCTGTAGGAAGATGGTGTCGATGATATGATCGGCCACCGCCTCGATCAGCGTGAAATGCCGGCCGTCTGGCAGGGCTGTCGTTGCCGCATGTTTCAAGTCCATATAATTTTTGGACGCGCTGAGCGGCGTGCCCGGGTCATAATGGTCGGCATGGTCGAGCAGCGCGCGGACCGAGATGCGCAGCGGCTGGGGCAGGTGCGTTTCTTCCGAATAGATGCCGGTCAGCACGTCGACATGCAGATTGTCGATCTCCAGCATCAGATAGTCGTCGGCGGTAAAGGTCATCAACGGTCGGGACTCGCAGCAGGCCGCGCGGGAGTCACCCGCCGGTCGTATTATTTCTCTATTATTTTCGCGCACAGGCGCTAAAGCCCGCCGCTTCCGGCGCGCTCCATGCGCCATTGATCGCGGATCGGCAAGTCGTGTCATCACCCCTTCCCCTCGCCAGCTTCGCGCCAGCCTCGGTCGATCGGCTGCTCGACGCGGCGTTCGGGACCGAGCGCCGCGGCCGCACCGCCTATCGGATTCGCGAGGGGATGCCCCTGCTGCCCGCCTTGTCCTTCGGCGTCGCCGATGCGGACGGCGCGCTGATCGGTTCGTTGCAAAGCTGGCCGGTCGCGCTGCATGGCGAGGATGGCGTCTCCATGCCGCTGGTGATGGTCGGACCGGTGGCGGTGGAGCCCTCGCTCCAGCGCGGCGGCCACGGCCGGGCGCTGATGGACGCAGTGGTCGCCGCCGCGTGCGCGCAAGGCAGCGCGCCGCTGATGATGATCGGCGACCCGGAATATTATGGCCGCTTCTGGGGCTTTTCGGCGGAAAGCACCGGCGGATGGGATGCCCCCGGCCCGTTCGAGCCACGCCGGCTGCTCGCTCTGTCGGTCGACGGCCGCCCGATCGGCGGGCGCGGCATGCTGGGCCCACGGGTCGAGGCGGGCGTCCAGGTCGGCGCCTGACCGCCAGAGCGATTTCCCTTTTGCGTTCGCGGCCGGGCGCTCCTATCTCCCTGTCCATGCCGATGGACCCGATACCCGATCTCGCTTCGCTTTCGCTCGGCGATATCGCCCGGCTCGCGCAGGAAAAGCGCCTGCCGCCCGTGGAACAATGGAACCCCCAGCATTGCGGCGACAGCGACATGCGGATCGCGCGCGACGGCACCTGGTTCCACCAGGGTTCACCGATCGGGCGGGAGGCGATGGTGCGCCTCTTTTCCACCATATTGCGGCGGGAGCCCGACGGTTCCTTCGTGCTGGTGACGCCCGTCGAGAAGCTGACCGTAGCGGTGGAGGACGCGCCCTTCGTCGCGGTCGAGATGAAGAGCGAGGGCGCGGGCGAGCATCGCACCCTCGCCTTCCGCCTGAACAGCGGCGACCTCGTCACGGCGGGGCCGGACCATCGCCTCGCTATCCGGGAGGGCGAGGATGGCCCCCACCCCTATCTGCACGTGCGGGCGGGTCTGGAGGCGCTGGTCGCGCGCAGCGTCTATTATGAGTTGATGAATCTGGCGCTCGAGGAAGGGGCGGAGCCGGTAGGCCTTTGGAGCGACGGGATATTCTTCCGCCTGGACGGACAGGCGTGACCCTGGCCGATCGCCTGCGAGCCGCGCTGGCGGACGGCCACGCGCGCGACATCGGCCCGCACCACGCCGACACGCGCGACCCCCGGATCGACGACTCGATGACGCTGGCGCCGGCGGCCGTGCTGGTGGCGATCACCGACCGCCCCGAGCCGGGCCTGATCCTTACCCTGCGCTCCGCGCATCTGCGCAAGCATGCCGGACAGATCGCGCTCCCCGGCGGACGGATGGACGGGAGCGATGCCGACGAAGTCGCGGCCGCGCTGCGGGAGGCCCAGGAGGAGATCGCGCTGCCGCCCGAACAGGTGCAGGTGGTCGGCACGTCCGACCGCTATCACACCTTCACCGGCTTCGACATCGTCCCCGTCATCGGCGTCGTGCCCCCCGATCTGCCGCTGCGCGCGCAGGAAAGCGAAGTCGCCGACTGGTTCGAGCCGCCGCTCGCCTATGTGCTGGACCCCGCCAATCGAGTCAGGCGTAGCCTGATGCATGAGGGCGTCGAGCGCTTTTTCTACGAAATCGTCTGGCAGGATCGCACCATCTGGGGTGTGACCGCCGCGATATTGGCTAATCTCTCGCTCAGGCTGGGCTATGACCGCCGGGCAGCCTGAAACCGCCCGCCTGCCCGACGCCCCCTGGCAGCACAAGGCCGGCATGGACGGGCTGCTGGAGGCGCTCGACGCGCGATCCGGCATGGTCCGCTTCGTCGGCGGTGCGGTGCGCGACACGATGCTGGGCCTTGCCGTGCAGGATGTCGACATCGCCACCGCCCTCTCCCCGCAGGACGTGCTCGACCGGCTGAAGGCGGCGGGGATCAAGGCTATCCCGACCGGCATCGATCATGGCACGATCACCGCCGTCATAGCGGGGGACGCGGTCGAGATAACCACGCTGCGCCGCGACGTCAGCACCGATGGACGGCGCGCCACCGTGGCCTATACCGACGATTGGCGAGAGGATGCGGCGCGGCGCGACTTCACGATCAACGCCCTCTATGCCGATCCAGCCTCCGGCGCGATCAGCGACTATTTCGGCGGGCTGTCCGATCTGGAGGCGCGGCGGGTGCGTTTCATCGGCGGCGCGGCCGACCGCATCGCCGAGGATCATCTGCGCATCCTGCGCTATTTCCGTTTCCTCGCCCGCTATGGCGACGGCGATCCGGACGAAGAAGCCTATCGCGCCTGCATGGCCCACGCCAACAGCCTGATGGCCCTATCGCGCGAGCGGATCGCCGACGAGCTAATGAAGCTGCTCGCCGTCGCCAACCCCGCCCCCGCGCTGCGGCTGATGGTGGAGGGCGGCATATTGGCCGCCGTGCTGCCGGAAATCGACGCGGCGGGGGTCGCGGCGCTGGATCGGACAGTCGCGCGCGAAGCGGAGGCGGGGGTGGCGCCTTCCCCGCTGCGCCGCCTGTGCGCGCTCGTCCCGCCGGACATGGCGGTCGCCGACGCCATCGCCGCGCGGCTCAAATTATCGAACAAGGCGCGCAAGCGCATCGCCCTGGCGCTCGGCCCGCCCGTAACAGCGCCCAGTTCGCAGGCGCTCGCCTACCGGATCGGCGCGGAGGCGGCGATCGACCGCTGCCTGCTCGATCCCGCCGCCAATCTCGCCATCGTTCACACGCTGACGGATTGGCGCAGGCCGGCGCTCCCGATCGGCGGCGGCGCGCTGATCGCGCGCGGCCTTCCTCCCGGCCCCGATGTCGCGAAGGCCCTGAGCGCGGTCGAGGAGCAATGGATCGAAGAGGGCTTTCCCGACCCCGGCCGGATCGACGCAATCGCCGATCAGATCGTTTCGAAGTTCCAGCGCGCGCGCCAATAATCGAAGGCGTCGCCCTCGCTCATCGGCTTGGCGAAATGATAGCCCTGGCCCTGCCAGCAGCCCATCTGCTGCAAGCGCAGCGCCAGCGCCTGATCCTCGATGCCCTCGGCCGTCGCATGCAGGTTCAACGATTCGGCCAGCGACAATATCGTGCGAACGATGACTTCCTTGTCGCGATCCTGGAGCATGGACGACACGAAGCTGCGGTCGATCTTCAATATGTCGATCGGCAGGCTGTGCAGACTGGCGAGGTTCGAATAGCCGGTGCCGAAATCGTCCATCGCGATCGACATTTCCAGATCCTTGAGCGCGATCAGCAGCTTGCGGGCCTTGTCCGGGTCGGCGACGATCGCGCCCTCGGTGATCTCGGCGGTCAGCCTGTTGCCGGCGACGCCCGAATAGCGCAGCGCCTCTTCGAACATCGAGGCGACATCGTCACGCGCCATCTGGATCGGCGACAGGTTGACGTTGACGCCCACAGGCAGTGGCTGGCCGAAGGCCGAATCCCAGCGCGCCAGCGTCTGCGCCGCCTCATAGGCCGCCCAGCGGCCAAGCGGCGTGATGAGCCCGCTCTCCTCCGCGACGGCGATGAACTCCATCGGCGACACCGACCCCAGTTCCGCGTCGTTCCAGCGGGCCAGCGCCTCGAACCCCGTGACCTCGCCCGTCTGAAGATGGATCAGCGGCTGGAACGCCAGACTGAGGTCCCCCTGGGCCAGCGCGTCGCGTAGTCGGCTTTCCACCGAAAAGCGCCGATGCGCTTCCTTGAGCACGCCGTTGCGATAGATTTCGACCTTGCCGCTCCGCTTAGCGATCTTGACGGCGGCCTGGGCCTTGCGGACCACATCGTCGGGATCGTCCGACAGGCCGACCGACAGCGCGCAGCCGATCGCGCAATCGACGCGGATTTGCAGGTCGGACAGGCGGATCGGCGAACTCAGCGCATCCTTGATCCGCTGGACGATATGCAGCGCATCCGACAGGCCGTTGTTGAGCCGGGCGAAGATAGCGAAATCATTGCCGCCAATCCGCGCCAGCACGTCGCCCTGCCGCAACGCCGACTTCAGCCGCTTGGCGACGGTTATCAGCAGTTCGTCGCCCGCCATCGGTCCCAGCGATTCGTTGACTCGGCTGAACCGGCTGAGGTCGATGGCGATGATGCCGAAGCTGGCATTTTCATTTGGGGAAAAATGGGCGAGCCGATCGTCGATCTCCTCGCCGAAGCCGGTGCGGTTCGGCAGGGCGGTCAGGCTATCGGACAGCAATTCGCGCCGCAAATTCTTCTCGATCGTCCGCTCGCTGGTGCGGTCTATGGCGGTCACCAGCAATTGCGGGCCGCTGTCGTCGCGCGCGGGCACCTGTCCGATAGTGCAATAGAAATATTCCGGGCCCAGCTTCCCTTCGCGCCGCAGCTCGAACCCGTCGGACTTGCGATTCGATTTGATGAACGCGACGAGGCGATCGTGCCATTCACTGCTGGAGAGCCGCCATTGCCCGGTGTCGCCGACGGGGGACAGAAAGCGAGCAGCAAAGCCGTCATTGGCGGCGCGGACGGATATATTATCGTTCTCGATCAGCAGGATGGCTGCGCCCTGCGGCAAGGCGGCGAGCCAGCCGCCGGCCACGTCCTGTGGCGCCGGACACGCGAAAGACCCTGCGGAAACGGATTCGCAGGTCCCCTCTTCGATCGGCCAGTGACGCACGGACGTGGATTCCATAAGCCCCGGATTAACCGCAGGAAGTAAATATTCGGGAAACGCTGCCGCTGCTGCCCGGTGTTCGGCGTCGGCTAGAATCGATTGTCCCGGGGGAAGCCGTTGGGCGGCATCCGCCCGGCGGCGCCGCGCGCGACGCGCCATGGGGTCATATCCGGCTCGGACCGGATACGCCCGGACTCGCCGCCCATCGTCCAGCTGAGCCCATCGGACAGGCGGAATGCGATCGCATCCGACAAGCCGCCGTCGCGATAGCGCTGCATCTGCACCCCCTGCCCACGCGCCATTTCCGGCATCTCAGCCAGGGCGAAGACCAGCAGCTTGCGATTCTCGCCGATCACCGCGATGCTGTCCGCGTCCGCCGCGATCGGGCGGATGACGCTCAGCGTCGCGCCCGCCCGGACATTGACCACCTGCTTGCCCTTGCGGGTTTCGGCCATGATGTCGGTCACAGAGGCGATGAAGCCGCGCCCGTCGGAGGCCGCGAGCAGCAGCCGGTCCCCGGCCCTGGCCGGCATCAGCGCGACGATCCGCGCATCATTGTCCATGTCGACCATCAGCCGCACCGGATCGCCGAACCCGCGTCCTCCAGGCAGCTTGTCCGCGCCCAGCGTGTAGATGCGCCCGGTGGACGTCGCCATCAGCAGCTTGTCGGTGGTGTGCGCGTGAAAGGCGAACATCGGTCCGTCGCCCTCCTTGAACTTCAGCGTGTCGGCGGCCGCCAGGTCGCGATGACCGCTCATGCCCCTGATCCAGCCGCGTTCCGACAGGATGACCGTGATCGGCTCGCGCTCGATCATCGCCTCCAGCGGAATCTCGCGGGCGGGCGCGGCCTCTTCGACCAGTGTGCGGCGGCGGCCGATCTCGGTCTCCGGACCGTAGCGCTTGCGCAGGTCCGCCAGGTCGCGTTTCAGGCGCGTGCGCTGGCGGGCGGGGTTCTCCACCAGCCTTTGCAGATCGTCCCGCTCCTTGACCAGCGCGCCATGCTCGCGGCGCAGCTCCATCTCCTCCAGCTTGCGCAGGCTGCGCAGGCGCATGTTCAGGATCGCTTCGACCTGCCGGTCGTTCAGGCCGAACTCCTCCATCATCACGGGCTTGGGCTCGTCCTCGGTGCGGATGATCTCGATCACCCGGTCGAGGTTCAGATAGGCGATGATATAGCCGTCGAGCAGATCCAGCCTAGCGGCGATCTTTTCCAGCCGATGCCGGGCCCGGCGCACCAGCACGTCGATCTGGTGCTTCAGCCATTCGATCAGCACTTCGCGCAAGCCCATGACGCGCGGCGTATGGCTGGCGTCGAGGACGTTGAGATTGAGGCCGAAGCGGTTTTCGAGGTCAGTAAGCCGGAACAGGCTGTCCATCAACATGTCGGGATCGACGGTGCGCGCGCGCGGCTCGATGACGATGCGGATCTCCGCGTCGCTCTCATCGCGCACATCGGCCAATATCGGCAGTTTGCGGTCGTTGATGAGCGCGGCGATCTGCTCGATCAGCTTCGATTTCTGGACCTGATAGGGTATCTGCGTGACCACCGCGATCCAGGTGCCCCGCCCGCCTTCCTCCCGGTGCCAGCGCGCGCGCGTCCGGAACGCGCCGCGCCCGGTCGCATAGGCCTCCGAAATGGCCGCCGCACTGTCGACCAGCACGCCGCCGGTCGGGAAGTCCGGGCCCTTCACGATCTCCATCAGCGCCGCATGGTCGGCGTCTGTGCTATCGATCAGCAATGTGGCCGCGTCGATCAGTTCGGCGACATTGTGCGGCGGGATGCTGGTCGCCATGCCGACCGCGATGCCTGTCGCGCCATTGGCGAGCAGGTTCGGGAACAGGCCGGGGAATATCTCCGGTTCCTCATCCTCGCCATTATAGGTCGGGCGGAAATCGACCGTGCCCTCGTCCAGCCCGGCCATCAGGTCGGCCGCCGCCTGGGTCAGCCGCGCCTCGGTATAGCGCATGGCCGCGGCGTTATCGCCGTCGATATTGCCGAAATTGCCTTGCCCGTCGACCAGCGGCGTGCGCAGCGAGAAATCCTGCGCCAGCCGCACCATCGCGTCATAGACAGACGCGTCGCCATGAGGATGATATTTGCCGATCACGTCGCCTACGACGCGCGCGCATTTCTTGTAGCTGGTCGTGTTGCGGGCCGGGTTGGCGACCAGTATGTCGGGGCTGGCGCCCGCCGGCTCCATCCGCAGCAGCCGCATGGCCCAGAGCAGCCGGCGATGCACTGGCTTCAGTCCGTCGCGCAGGTCCGGCAACGACCGCGCGGTGATGGTGGACAGGGCATAGACGAGATAGCGTTCGGACAGCGCGGCGTCGAAGGGATGATCCTTGATGCTGTCGAACGGGTCACGGAAATCGGTCATCCGGGCGGCGATAGCAGGGTCGCGCGCAATCGGAAACGCTGTTTAGGGCGCGCGGTCGCTCTCGACCGCCGGGCCAAGGCGCGCCCTGCCGTCCGGCGTGGAGAAGCGCCCGCCGTCGAACGGAATCTCGCCCCAGCGCCAGGGGGTGAGCTGGTCATAAGCGGGATTGGAGATCGACGCGTGCCGCCGCAGGTTGAACAGCCGCTCCCGCCCGCCCGCCCCGCCATTCTGATAGGCCGAGAGCCGCGCATGCTCGCGATAGATGTCGGCCGCCCGGTCATAGGGAAAGGATTCGCGCCACCCCATCGCGCGGGCTACCCGCGTCAGCATCCACCAGTCCGGCCGCGCCTCCCCCGGCAGCGGGAACAGCGCGCGCTGGCGGCTGATCAGCCGGTCCGCGCTGGTCAATGTGCCGTCCCGCTCGTTCCAGGCGGCGGCCGGCAGCCGGACATGGGCATGGCGTCCGGTGGCGCTGTCCGCCCGCCAGTGCGAATGGATCACCAGCGGGCAGGCCGCCAGCGCCTCCGCCACGGCCTCGCCATCGGGCCGCGTCGCCACCGGATCATCGCCCATGATCCACAGCGCCCTGATCCGCCCTTCGCGGACATGCTCGAACAAGGCGGAGCCGCCGACGCCGGGCCCGGTCGCCATCGCGGGCGCCGCCCAGAAACGGCGGACCCGCGCGACATTGTCGGGCGCGAAGTCCATATGCGCGGCCAGCGTCGTTGCCGATGCGCCGACCTCCCGCCATCCCATTCCGTTCGCCTGCCCGGTGAGAGCGAAGGGGCCCGCGCCCGGCTTTCCGATCCGGCCGGTCGCCAGATGGATGTTAAGGATCGCCTGCGCGGAATCGTCGCCGCGCGACACGCCAGCCCTATCGGGCCCGAACATCGTCACCGTGCGCGACTGCGCGGTGAACATTTCGTAAAAGCGTTTGAGCAGCGCGGGCGCGACCCCGCAAGCGCGCGCCACGGACCAGAGATCATGCCCGTCCCGCACGCCCCGCCAGAAACTTTCGGACACGGCTACACTGTTCTCCAGAAAGCGCTGGTCGATGACGCCCGCCCGGTCGCAAAAGACGAGCAGTCCCTTCATCAGCGCGCCTTCGCTGCCGGGCCGGACCGGCAGATGCAGGTCGCACTCGCTCTCTTCCTGCCCGCCGATCATGACCAGTCCGCATGAGCGCTCCGAATGCGCGATCATGATCCGCTGGTGCAGGATCGGGTGGCTTTCCATGAGGGTTCCCCCGATCAGGACGATCAGATCGGCGCGGTCGACATCCTCGAAACTGGCGGGCTGGACATCCTCGCCAAACGTCCGGACATGGGCCGCGACGATATCCGCCGTGCCCGCCGGCGCGTCCCCGTCGATATTGGCTGCGCCGATATACCCCTTCATCAGCTTGTTGGCGACGTAGATGTCCTCGGTCGGCAGATCGCCGGAGACATGGAAAGCGATCGAATCGGGCCCATGCCGCGCGATCAGGTCGCCCAGTCGCCTGGCGACATGGCCGATGGCCTTGTCCCACGTCACCCGCTTGCCGCCGACCTCAGGATGAAGCAGGCGCTCTTCCAGCCCCACGTCCTGCCCTAGCGCCGCGCCCAGCGGGCATAGCCGCCCCTGGTTGGCGGGGTGCATCCGGTCGCCCTCGATCCGCGCCTCCCGCCCCTCCCCAACGGTGGCGCGGATGCCGCAGCCGACACCGCAGCCGGTGCAGATAGTGCGGATGACGGTCATGAATTGCTGTCTTGTCCGGTTGCGGCAAAAGGCGGCTGCGTCGCCGCCCGTTATTTCAGCAGGACCAGTTCCTCGGCCATGCTGGGATGGAGCGCCACCGTATCGTCGAAATCCTGCTTCGTCAGCCCCGCCTTGACCGCGATAGCCGCCGCCTGGAGGATTTCCGGCGCGTCCGGCCCGATCATGTGCAGCCCCACCACGCGGTCGGTCGTCGCGTCCACCACCATCTTGTAGAGCGCCCGTTCGTCACGGCCCGCCAGCACATTCTTCATCGGCCGGAAGTCGGACGTATAGATTTTGACCGTGCCCAGCGTGTTGCGGGCCTGCGCCTCGGTCATGCCGACGCCCGCCAGCGGGGGGTGGCTGAACACGGCGGAGGGGATGCAGGCATAATCGACGGTGCGGGGATTGTCGCCGAACACCGTGTCGGCAAAGGCATGACCCTCGCGGATCGCCACCGGGGTCAGCTGCACTCGGTCGGTGACGTCGCCGACGGCATAGATGCTGTCGCAGCTCGACTTGCTGTAGGAGTCGACCTTGATCGCACCCTTCTCGTCCAGTTCGACCCCGGCATTTTCCAGCCCCAGCCCATCGGTCTTGGGCCGGCGGCCGGTCGCGAACATCAGCGTATCGCAGGCGACGGGATCGCCATCATTGATGCGCACGCACAGCGTGCCATCCTCATTCTTCTCGATCTTCTCGAACGCCGCGTTGAAGCGGAAATTGATGCCCTTCATCATCGAGATCTGGAGCAGGCGGTCGCGCACGCTTTCGTCATAGCCGCGCAGCAGGGTGTTGGTGCGGTTGACGATCGTCACATGGCTGCCGAACTGGTGAAAGATGCCGGCGAACTCATTGGCGATATAGCCGCCGCCGGCGATCACGATCCGTTCCGGGCATTTTTCCAGATGGAATATCTCGTTGGAGGTGATGCCATGTTCGGCCCCCTCGATGTCGGGAATGGCGGGCCAGGCGCCGGTGGAGACGAGGATATATTTGGCCGTCACCTTGCGCCCGCCGGCCAGCTCCACCTCATGGGGGCCGGTGACGGTGGCCCGTTCGGGAATGACCTCCACCTTGTGATTGTCGAGGGTCGCCTTGTAGAGGCCCTCCAGCCGGTCGACCTCCGCCAGCACATTGTCGCGCAGGGTCGCCCACTCGAAGCCGCAATCGGGCACGTTCCAGCCGAAGCGGCGGGCGTCCTTCAAATCCTCGGCGAAATGCGCGCCATAGATCAGCAGCTTCTTGGGCACGCAGCCGCGAATGACGCAGGTGCCCCCGACGCGGAACTCCTCCGCCACCGCGACCTTCGCGCCGTGCGCGGCGGCGACGCGCGAGGCCCGCACTCCGCCCGATCCCGCGCCGATGACGAACAGGTCCACATCATAGTCGCTCATGCTGATCTCCGATTCTGGGGCGATATGGCGGCTGGCGCGCGCGGTTACAAACGGGATTTGCCCGCGCCCCCTTTCGAGTCAGCGACGGCTCACTCGCCAAGCGCCAGTTCGATCAGCGCCATGGTCGAGGGGTCGAAGCCCTTTGCGCCGTCCGCCTCGATCGACTTGGCGATCTCCTTGCCCAGTTCCACGCCGAACTGGTCGAACGGGTTGATGCCCATCAGCACGGCGTTGGCGAAGGTGCGATGCTCATAGAAGGCGATCAGCGCCCCCAGCGCATGCGGGGTCACATCGTCCAGCAGGATCGTGGTCGACGGCCGGTTGCCCGGATAGGCGCGGGCGGGGTCCGCGTCATTCTGCTTGCCGCGCATCAGCGCCGCCCCTTGCGCGAAGCAATTGACCAGCAGCGCCCGGTGGTGCGCGGGGTCGAGCGCATGGCCCGGCTCCTTTGACGCGATGAACTCGACCGGGGTGATGATCGTCCCCTGGTGCAGCAACTGGAACACCGCATGCTGCGCGTCGGTCCCAACCCCGCCCCAGGTGATCGCCGCCGTCGGCCCGTCCACCGGCGCGCCGTCCAGCGTCACGCCCTTGCCGTTGCTCTCCATCTCCAGTTGCTGGAGATAGGAGGGCAGCAGCCGCAGCCGCTCGTCATAGGCGAACACCGCGCGCGTCTCGCATCCGGCGATCCGCGCATAATATTGGTCGACGAAGGCCGCGATCAGCGGCGCGTTGTCCGCCGGGTCGGCCAGGCGGAAATGACGGTCCATCGTCGCCGCGCCCTCCAGCAGGCTCTCGAACGCGTCCCAGCCTAGCGCCAGCGCGGCGGGAAAGCCGATCGAGGACCAGAGCGAATAGCGGCCGCCCACCGTTTCGCTGAACGGCAGGATGCGGGTTTCGTCCACCCCCCATTCCATCGCCCTGTCCGGGGCGGCGGTCAGCGCGATCACGCGGCCATAGGGATCATCGACCCCCGCCTCGACCATCCAGTTGATTGCGCTCGCCGCGTTCAGCATCGTTTCGGTCGTGGTGAAGGTCTTGGACGCTATCGCGATCAGCGTCGCCGTCGGGTCGAACCGCTCCAGCGCGCGCTCCAACGCGGTGCCGTCGACATTGGACACGATCGCCACGTCATAGCGCGCGCCGTCGCCGTCCAGCGCGTCGACGATCAGGTCGGGTCCCAGCGCCGACCCGCCGATGCCGATATGCAGGATGTGGCGCACCGGCCCCAGCGCCTCGGCCTCGATCGCGTCGATCAGCGCGCGCATCCGCGCGTGCAGCGCCTTGGCACGAGCGACGCTGTCGGCATTGCCCTCGCCGCGTTCGGCGGGATGCTCGGCGGCCCGGCCCTCGGTCACGTTCACCGCCTCGCCCGCGAACAGCGCGTCGCGCCGGGCGGCGAACCCCTGCGCCTTAGCGATGTCGAAAAAGCCAGCCATCAATTCGTCGGTCAGATGCGTCTTGGACCAGTCGAAGCGGATCGGGCCCAGGGTGCGCACATATTTGGACAAGCGGTCGGGATCGGCGTCGAACACGGATTTCAGGTCGACTTGGGGCGCTTTCGCCAGGGCAGCCAGTGCGGCATTCGTCATGGGGCATTTCTCCAACGCTGGTCGATAGGGACGCTGCACTTGTCGATTCTATCCTTCCCTAGCCAATAACTTGCCGCATTGCACCGCAAAGGAGGCGCTAAGGGGCGCTTGACGCGGCCAGGGACAGGCCGCAAAAGCCGCAGCGCCCCGCAGGAGCGAGGTCTTATGGGATGACGGTGTTGGCAAGACAGGCAGGCGCAAGCCAGAAATCGGAAACGCGGGATTTTCTGTGGTTCCTCGCCCGGCTGGCGATCTTCGTCATCGTGCTGCGCAGCTTCATCGTCTCGCCGTTCAACATCCCTTCGGAATCGATGCAGCCGCGCCTGCTGATCGGCGACTATCTGCTGGTGGCCAAATGGCCCTATGGCTATTCGCGCTATTCCCTGCCGTTCAGCGTGCCGCTGATCCCCGGCCGCATTTTCGCCTCGACGCCCGCGCGCGGCGACGTGGTGGTGTTCAAGGCGCCGCCGACCCAGAAGAACGACTATATCAAACGGGTGATCGGCCTGCCGGGCGACCTGATCTCCGTCCGCGCGGGCACCGTCTATCTGAACGGCCAGGCGATCCCCAAGCAGAAGGTCGCCGATCTCGTCATCCCCGCCTCCCCCAATATGGTCGCGGCCTCGCTGGCGGAGGGCAGCCCCTCTCCCTGCTACCGCGAACAGTTCGAGGAAGCAGCGCCGGGCGGCGGCAAGCAGTGCCGCTACCCGCAATATCGCGAGACGCTGCCGGGCGGGAAAAGCTATAATGTGCTCGACCTCGATCCCGACGGGCCGGCCGATGATCGCGACACGGTCGTCGTGCCGCAGGGCCATCTGTTCATGATGGGCGACAATCGCGACCGCAGCGCCGACAGCCGCTTCCCGGCGGTCGAGGGTGGCGGCATCGGCCTGGTGCCGGAGGAAAATCTGGTCGGCCGCGCGCTGATCTCGGTCTTTTCGACCGACGGCGGCGCCAACTGGCTGCTGCCCTGGACATGGGTTTCGGCGGCGCGCTGGAACCGTATCGGGGAAGGCTTTTGACGCGACCCGAGACGGCCGCCTGGCTCGAAGGGCTGATCGGACGGCCGCCGAAACAGGCCGACCGCTTCGCCCAGGCGCTGACTCACGGCAGCGCGGCCACGCGCAATTATGAGCGGCTGGAGTTTCTGGGCGACCGGGTGCTGGGCCTGACCCTCGCCGAATGGCTGTTCGAACGGTTCGGCGAGGAGCCGGAAGGCAAGCTGTCCCGCCGCTTCAACGCGCTGGTTTCCGGCGAAACCTGCGCCGAAGTCGCGCGCGCGGTCGGTGTGCCAGCCCATCTGGTGCTGGGGAAGCAGGCGCGTGACGACGGCGCGGCCGACAGCGACAATGTTCTGGGCGACGTCATGGAGGCGCTGATCGGCGCGCTGTTCCTGGAAGGTGGCATGGATGAGGCGCGCGCCTTCGTCCGCCGCTTGTGGGCAGACCGGGTCGACACGCAAAGCGCCGCCCCGCGTCATCCCAAGTCCGCGCTTCAGGAATGGGCCGCCGCCAACAAGCGCAAGCCGCCCGAATATGTGCTGACCGACCGTTCCGGCCCTCACCACGCGCTGCGCTTCACCGTCAGCGTCACGATCAAGGGGGCGGGCGAAGCGAGCGCGGAGGGCGGATCGAAGCAGGAGGCCGAAACGGCGGCGGCGAAGGCTTTGCTGGAGAAGCTGGCGGGGTGAGATAAGAGCGAGCGGTTGCGCTACTCAAGGGCCGTCATCCCGGCCACGCATCATAATCTTAACGATGACAAAAAGCGGCGGACATTTCTGCCCGCCGCTTCACCTCATCAATCCGCTAAAGCTCAGCGCGGCGCGCCGGTGCGCTGGACGGCGCCCTTGTGCGATCCCACGCCACCGCGACGGCGGCGACGGAAATCGGGCTTGCCCGCGGCTTCGCCCTCCGCCCGGTGCGCCCGATCGGGAGCGCCGCGTCCCTGCTTCTGGCCTTCCTGATACTTACGCTGGCCATCCGCGCGGCGGGCCTGCTGCTGCGGGCTTTGGCTCGGGCCCTTCTTGGGGGCGGCGGGCTTGGGCAGGTTGCGGACGGCTTCCATGAAATTCTCCGGCAGCGGCGTGACTTCCAGCTTCACGCGAGTCGTCCGCTCGATCGCCTTCAGATAAGGCCGCTCGTCATCCGCCACGAAGCTGATCGCCACGCCCTCCGCGCCGGCGCGCGCGGTGCGGCCGATGCGGTGGACATATTGCTCAGGCACATTGGGGATCTCGAAATTGATGACATGGCTGACGCCCGACACGTCGATGCCGCGCGCGGCGATGTCGGTCGCGACCAGAAGCTTCACCTTGCCTTGGCGAAAGGCCTGGAGCGCGGTGGTGCGCTGGCCCTGGCTCTTGTTGCCATGGATGGCGAAGGCGTCGATCCCCGCGCCCTCCAGAAAGCGCACGACGCGGTCGGCGCCATGCTTGGTGCGCGTGAAGATCAGCGCGCGGTCGATATCTTCGCTCTTGAGCACCATGTGCAGCAGCGCCTGCTTCTCGCCCTGATTGACGAAGGTCATCTGCTGGCGGACGCGCTCTGCGGTCGTGGATTGGGGCGCGACGCTGACCTTGACGGGATCATTGAGGAACTGCGCGGCCAGGGCCTCGATCTCCTTGGGCATGGTGGCCGAGAAGAACAGGTTCTGCCGTTCCTGCGGCAACAGCTTGGCGACGCGCTTCAGCGGGTGGATGAAGCCCATGTCCATCATCTGGTCGGCTTCGTCGAGGACGAATATCTCCGTATCCTTGATGGTGAAGGCGCGCTGGTCGATCAGGTCGAGCAGGCGACCGGGCGTGGCGACGACGATGTCGACGCCGGGCGCGAGGGCGCGGATCTGCTTGCCGATCGGCACGCCGCCGAAGACGGTTTCGACCGACAGGCGCAGGAAACGGCCATAGTCGCGGAAGCTCTGGGCGATCTGCGCGGCAAGCTCCCGGGTCGGCGCGAGCACCAGCATCCGGCACCCCTTGATCGGGGTGGGCTTGGGATGGCGCGCGAAATAGTCGAGGCTGGGCAGCGCGAAGGCCGCCGTCTTGCCCGTGCCGGTCTGGGCGATGCCGCACAGATCATGCCCCTCCAGCAGGACGGGGATCGCCTTTTGCTGGATCGGGGTCGGCGTGGCGTAATTCTTGGCGGCGAGCGCCTTCATGATGGGCTCGGCGAGACCAAGTTCGTTGAACTGCATAGATAACTCACAAGTCGGCCATGCGCCGGCTTGCTGCGGACGCAGGAAGGGCGCGAGGCGGGTTACGAAACGACCCGCGTGAATAGGGAAGCCTCAAAGCTTGGCGCAGACTGTCATTGGCCGGTCCTTCATCCCGTGAAAGCCGATCCGGCCATCAGGGTAAAGGACGATCACGCTACCAATCGCTGTGGGACAAGGCCCGTCTGCTGCGCTGCGGCGCATATGGGGCAAGCGCCGTCTAAAAGCAAGCGGCCATTGCGCTTAAAACGGCCGCCCGCATATTCGTCTTCAAACCGGCTTCAGAGCGCGACCTCGGCATGTTTATTCTTCATCTCGCCGCGCACGTCGCCGCCGACCATCATCTTGAACACGCCCTTGAGCGACAGATCGGCGATCCAAATCTCCGCCGTGCCCAGGTCGAACCGTAGCATCAGCAGGTTCGGATCGTTGCGCCCGCCGGGATACCAGGCCTCATTCTCGCTCGTCCAATAACGGTCGATAACCGCCGGATCGCTTTCCTCCACCAGCGAGCCCGCGATGCAGGCGAACAGATGATGGTCCTTGCCGGCAAACTGCGCCATGGCGGGACCGCCGGCGGCTAGGCGATTGTCGCGGCTGGTGTAGAACCAGAAGGCGTGATTGGCGTCCTTGTCGAGTTGGGCGGTCATGGGAATGCTGTGGTCGTGACCATTTTCCAGCCCGACCATTAGATAGGGACTTTCCGACAATTCCTTCCAGAATCGATCGCGGATTTCAGCTTCGCTGCTCATGGCGCTCTCCTTTGAATGGCGTTATCTTTCAATCGACGGGGGTCGGCGAAGTTCCGTTCCGCTATCCGCGATCCGATGTGCAGGTCGCGCCCGCGCTTGATTCATCGGCCATATGCGCCCACATAGCGGTCATGCTGATAGAGACCGAACCCACGCCCAACCCTGCGACGCTGAAGTTCCTGCCCGGCCGCCCGGTCATGACCGCCGGCACGCGCGATTTCGCGACACCGGAGGAAGCGGAAGCGTCTCCGCTCGCATCCGCCCTGTTCGACCTTGGCGACGTGACAGGCGTGTTCTTCGGCAGCGACTTCGTGTCCGTCACGGCCGCGCCAGGCGTGGCGTGGAGCGACCTGAAGCCCGACGTGCTCGCGACGTTGCTCGATCATTTTTCGGCGAACATGCCGCTTTTCGCCGCCGGATCGGCTGCGGGCATCGTCGTGCCGGACGAGGCGGATCAATATTCCGACGATCCGGCGGACGCGGAAATCGTCGCGCAGATCCGCGAGCTGATCGAAACCCGCGTCCGGCCCGCCGTCGCCAATGATGGCGGCGACATCGTCTATCGCGGCTTCGACAAGGGCAAAGTGTTCCTTCAGATGCAGGGCGCCTGTTCCGGCTGCCCGTCCTCCAGCGCGACGTTGAAGAACGGCATAGAGCAATTGCTTAAACATTATGTCCCCGAAGTGACCGAGGTTCGCGCCGTCTGATTGCCTGCCAGGCTGCCGATTTGGCAAAAGCCGGCGGATCGACTAACCGATGTGGGTCCCGGCGGGAGCGGCCGGAGACGCTCTTGATTCCGGATCAATTCGGGGGACCGTTTGCGCACCTTGGTTATCGACACCGCGACACAGGCCCTGTCCGTCGCGCTGTTCGAGGATGGCGTCGTCATCGCCCATGTCCATGACATCGTCGGGCGCGGCCATGCCGAGGCGCTGCTGCCGGCCATCGCCGCCCTGCCGGACGGCGGACGGGCCGCGACGATCGCGGTGGATGTCGGACCCGGCAGCTTCACCGGCGTGCGCATCGGCATCGCCGCCGCACGCGCCCTCGCCTTCGCCTGGAGCGCGCGATTGCGCGGCTATAGCGCGACCGCGCTGATCGCGGCGGCGGTGGCGCGCGACCCGATGCGCGACGACGCGTCCGCGCCGATCCCGGTCACCATCACCGGCGGCCATGGCGAGCTTTTCTGGCAGATATTCGCCGCCGACGGCCACGCTCCGCAAACCCCGCTCGCCTCCACCCCGATCGCCGAGCTGGCTCCCATGCTGGACGCCCCGCTTCTCTATGGCAGCGGCGCGGAAGCGCTGGTGACGGCGCGGGGTCATGGCTCGGCGTTCAGCCTCTATCCAGACGCCCGCAATTACGGCCTGATCGCGCAGGACCCTTCCTGCGATGTTCATCCTCTTTATGGGCGCGGGGCCGACGCCCGGCCGATGGCGGCGGCTGGAGGCGGGGCATGACCATAGCCGGCCTGAAGTTCGAAACGACCGACCATGACGACCGGGCGATGATCGCCGACGTGATGCCGGTCATGGCCAGCGCCTTCGATCCGGCGTTCGGCGAAGCCTGGACCGCATCGCAGATGTCGGGCGTGCTGGCCATGCCGGGGACCTGGCTGACGCTGGCGCGGGTCGATGCGGCCACCCTGGGCTTCGCGCTCGTGCGGTCCGTGCTCGACGAATGCGAACTGCTGCTGCTGGCGGTCGATCCTGCCTGGCGTGGACGGGGCGTGGGCTCGTCGCTTCTGGCCCATAGTCTGACCACGGCACGTAGCCGGGGCATGTTGTCGATGAACCTGGAAGTCCGCGCATCGAACAAGGCGACCGCCTTGTATGAGAAGTCGGGATTTGAATATGTACACCGCAGACCTGGTTATTATCGGGGTAATGATGGGCAACTACATGATGCGCTAAGCTTTCGACTCGATATGCGGCTTTGACCGTCATTCGCCCTTGAAATCCAAAAAGCATGGCGATAGTTGAACGTGCCGCTCCTGGAATGATTTTCATTGGGCGGGTCGCACAGTAATCAGCCCGGAATGGAGCGCATCATGGAAATCGAATCGGCACAGAGCGAACTGCTCATTACTTTGACATCTGATATCGTGGCCGCCCACGTATCGAACAATAGCGTTGCCGTTTCCGATGTCTCTTCCTTGATTCAGAACGTCCATGCGGCCCTTTCCGGTCTGGCCTCGCCCGCTCCTGCCCCGGAAGTAAAGCCGGAACCCGCCGTATCCGTGCGTTCGTCCATCAAGCCCGACTATATTATTTGTCTTGAGGATGGAAAGAAGCTGAAGATGCTCAAGCGTCACCTGATGACGCATTATCAGATGACGCCGGACGACTATCGCGCCAAATGGGGTCTTCCCGCCGACTATCCGATGGTCGCGCCCAACTATGCGGAACAGCGCCGCACCCTGGCGAAGAAGATCGGTCTGGGCACGAAGCGCCGCCGCGCGCCCCGCGCGAAGTAAGTCCCTCTCCCGCAAAGGGGTAATTGGCGGCGGCGTGTCAGCGATACGCCGCCGTCCTTGCCCTGCGCCTCTTCGTGGCGCCGCCTTGCCCCGCCTGTTCCGCGCTGGCCCTTTACCCCGGCATAAAAGCCGCTAGGGTCATATCCACCCTTCGCCAATAATCGAGCGAGCCCCATGAACCGCAAGATCGACATCGAAGCTTTGTGCCATGAAAAGGGGCTGCGCATTACCGAGCAGCGCCGGGTGATCGCCAGGGTGCTCAGCGAATCGAGCGATCACCCCGATGTGGAGAAGCTCCACGCCCGGTCAGTCGAGGTCGATCCTGGCATTTCCATTGCCACCGTTTATCGCACCGTCCGCCTTTTCGAGGAGGCGGGCATATTGGAACGGCATGACTTCGGCGACGGCCGCGCCCGCTACGAAGCCGCGCCCGAAGCGCATCACGACCATCTGATCGACGTCGAAACCGGCAATGTGATCGAGTTCGTCGATCCGGAGCTGGAGCAGTTGCAGCGGCAGATCGCGGAGAAGCTGGGCTATCGCCTGGTCGATCATCGCATGGAATTGTACGGCGTCACCCTCGACCGCAAAAGTTGACAGACCGAAAGCCGGCGGCCATTGGCGCGCGCCTTCGCCTGATCCGCCGCGTCTGCGCGCTGGCGGGCGCGCTGCTTCTTTGCCTTCCCCTTCATCTCCTCTGGCGCGCGGCTCGGCGGCGTTCGCCCTGGCCACGCCGGTTCCTGGGCATGGCCGCGCGGGCGGTTGGCGCGCGCGTCCGGACCACGGGCGCGCCGCTGCCCGCAGACGTATTCTTCCTTGCCAATCATGTGAGCTGGGTCGACATATTGGCGCTGGGCGGCGCGACCGGGACGGCCTTCATCGCCAAGGACGATATCGCCGCCTGGCCGGTCGTCGGCTGGCTGGCGGCCCAGAACAACACGCTGTTCATCGCCCGCGCCCGGCGCGCGAACCTGAGCGATCAGGTGACGAGGATCAGGGCTGCCATGGCCGGGCACCAGCCGCTGGCGCTTTTTCCTGAAGGGACGACCAGCGACGGCGCCACCCTGCTGCCCTTCAAGCCGTCGCTGCTGGCGGTGCTGATGCCGCCGCCCCGCGCCGTCCTGGTCCAGCCGGTCCACATCGACTATGGCGCGGCGGCGGCCGATATCGCCTGGCTCGGCGAGGAGCCGGCCGGCGTCAACGCCGCGCGCCTACTGCGGCGTTCCGGGCCACTTGACGTCACGCTGCATTTCCTGCCGCCGTTCGACCCGGCCGCCCTGCCCGACCGAAAGGCGCTGGCGGCCGAAGCGCGAAAAAGGATCGCGCGGAGCCTGACCCTGCACGGCGCGCCTTCCGCTGGCGGCATTGGCCCTGTATAGCTGGGTCGCATGAATCGCGACACGCCTTCCAGAACTCCCGCCACCTTCCAGGTCAAATCCTTCGGTTGCCAGATGAACGTCTATGATGGCGAGCGCATGGCGGAGATGCTGGGCGCCCAGGGCATGACGGCCGCTGAGGCCGGCGAGGATGCCGATTTGGTCGTGCTCAATACCTGCCATATCCGGGAAAAGGCGGTCGACCGGGTCTATTCGGACATCGGCCGCCTGCGCCGCGAGGACGGATCGCGCCCGATGATCGCGGTTGCGGGCTGCGTCGCGCAGGCCGAAGGAGCGGAAATCAGCAAGCGCGCGCGCAGCGTCGACATCGTCGTCGGCCCGCAGGCCTATCATCGCCTGCCGGACCTGATCGGCCGGGCGGCGCGGGGCGAAGAGGCCGTCGATACTGACATGCCGGCCGATTCCAAATTCGGCGCGCTGCCTGCGCGCGGACGACAGGCGCGTCCTTCGGCTTTTCTGACGATCCAGGAGGGATGCGACAAATTCTGCACCTATTGCGTCGTGCCCTATACGCGCGGCGCGGAGATCAGTCGCCCCTGGTCCGCGATCATCGACGAGGCCAAGGCGCTGGTCGACGGCGGCGCGCGGGAGATTACCCTGCTCGGTCAGAATGTTAACGCCTGGACCGGAGAAGACGACAGAGGCCGCGCGCAGGGCATGGACGGTCTGGTCCGCGCGCTGGCGCAGCTTCCCGACCTGCGCCGCATCCGCTACACCACCAGCCATCCCAACGACATGACCGATGGCCTGATCGCCGCCCATGGCGAGGTGGAAAAGCTGATGCCGTTCCTGCATCTGCCGGTCCAGTCGGGCAATGATCGCATATTGAAGGCGATGAACCGCAGCCATGACGCGGCCTCTTACCTCGCCGTCATCGACAGGGTGCGCGCCGCGCGTCCTGACGTCGCGCTGTCGGGCGATTTCATCGTGGGTTTCCCCGGCGAGACGGAAGCGGAGTTCACGGACACTCTGAAGATCGTCGAGCAAGTGCGCTATGCGCAATGCTACAGCTTCAAATATAGCCCGCGCCCCGGCACGCCCGCAACGGACATGGACGGGCAGGTTCCGGCCGAGGTGATGGACGACCGCCTCGCCCGCCTCCAGGCCGTCATCAACCGGCAGCAGATGGATTTCAACGCCGCCACCGTCGGGCGGCGGACGGAGATATTGCTGGAGCGCGCCGGCCGCCATCCCGGCCAACTCATTGGCAAGACGCCCTGGCTCCAATCGGTCCATGTCGCCGCGCCCGAATTATCCATTGGCGACATGGTGGAAGTCGATATCATCAGCGCCGGCCCGAACAGTCTGGCCGGGGAACCCAGCAGGAGGAAAGCCGCTTGAAGCCAAAACCCGTCATCCCCGGTCAGCCGGGGGGCCATCTCCTGAAGGAGCGTCCGCGCGCAACGGCAGGGAGGGTCATGACGAGGAGAAGGCAGTCGCGTCATTGTGGGGGAGGCATGGTCTGATGGCGAAGAAGCCGCACATACGGTCCGACACAGCCGAAAGGGCGCGGATCGAGGTCGTGTTCGAGCGGCCCCACCTGCTGGGCGCGCTGTTCGGCCAATATGACCAGAATCTCGTCGCGATCGAAAATCGCCTGGGCGTCTATATCGCCGCGCGGGGCAACAAGCTGCAGATCGAGGGGGATGCCGAAGCCGCCGCTCGCGCGCGCGACGTGCTGACCGGCCTCTACAACCGCATCGTCGCGGGCCAGGAAATCGACACCGGCGCGGTTGAGGCGGTGATCGCCATGTCGTCCGAACCGACTTTGGACGGCATCATCCGCCATGATGTCGCCGAACCGCCCAAGGTGATGATCCGCACCCGCAAGAAGACGATCGTTCCTCGGTCGGCGACGCAGGTGGCCTATATGGAGGCGCTCGCCCGCCACGACGTCATCTTCGCGCTGGGCCCGGCGGGCACAGGCAAGACCTATCTGGCCGTGGCCCAGGCGGTCAGCCAGCTCATCACCGGCAGCGTCGATCGCCTGATCCTGTCGCGTCCGGCGGTCGAGGCGGGCGAAAAGCTGGGCTTCCTGCCCGGCGACATGAAGGAGAAGGTCGACCCCTATCTGCGGCCGCTCTACGACGCGCTCCATGACACGCTGCCCGCCGAGCAGGTCGAGCGGCGGATCGCGTCGGGCGAAATCGAGATCGCGCCGCTGGCCTTCATGCGCGGGCGGACGCTCGCCAACGCCTTCATCATCCTGGACGAAGCGCAGAACACCACCATCGCCCAGATGAAGATGTTCCTGACCCGCTTCGGCGAAGGCAGCCGCATGGTGATCTGCGGCGATCCCAAGCAGGTCGACCTGCCGCACCCCGGCACGTCCGGGCTTGCCGACGCCGTGGGGCGGCTGGAGGGGGTGGAGGGGATCGCCGTCGTTCCCTTCGGCATTTCCGACGTCGTGCGGCATCCAGTGGTCGGCAGGATTGTGCAGGCCTATGAGGGGCCGGATGCTTGACGTCGCGCTGATCCACGAAGGCGGCTGGGCCGGCGGCACGGACTGGGAGGCGCTGGCGCGGGCGGCCGTCGCCGCCGCCGTGCGCCACAGCCCCTATGCCGGGTTCGAGCAGGCCTCCACCACATATGAAATCGCGGTCAAGCTGACCGACGACGAAGAGGTCCATGCCCTCAACCGCGACTATCGGCAGAAGGACAAGCCCACCAACGTCCTGTCCTTTCCGCTGGTGCAGCAGGACCTGCTGGACGCGACCGCCAACACCGACGACGGCGAGGTGCTACTGGGCGACATCGTGCTGGCCGAGGGGGTCTGCGCAGCCGAGGCGGCGGAAAAGGGCATCAGCGTCGCCGATCATGCCGCGCATCTGATCGTCCACGGTACTTTTCATTTGCTGGGCTATGACCATATGGGCGATAGCGAGGCCGAGACGATGGAGGCACTGGAGGTCCGGGCACTCTCAAGTATCGGGCTGGATGATCCCTATGGGGATCGCGAACAGGGGACGACGCACGATCATGGCTGAGGGCAGCCCGAAGGACGCATCCGGCTCGAAAGACCCGGACAGTAGCAACGGCGAAGGCGGTTTATGGAGCGGCCTGAAGTCGCTTCTGTTCGGCGAGAATGAAAGCCCCAGTCTCCGCAAGGAACTGGAGGAAGCGCTCGACGATTATGACGAAGAAGAGGGCGGCGATGCCGCTCCCCCCGGCAAGGGCGACCTGTCCGCGATCGAGCGGCAGATGGTCCGCAACCTCCTGCATTTCAGTGAGCATACGGTCGACGATGTCGCGGTGCCCCGCGCCGACATCGTCGCGATCGAGGAGAAAGCGAGCTTCGCCGATCTGGCCGCCCTGTTCGCCGAGGCCGGGCACAGCCGCATCCCCGTCTATCGCGATACGCTCGATACCATCGTCGGCATGGTCCATATTCGCGACGCCTTCGCCATATTGGCCGGCAAGGAAGCGGTGCCCGACTCATTGGAACCGCTTATCAGGCAACCGCTCTATGTTCCTGAAAGCATGGGCGCTCTCGACCTGCTGGCGGAGATGCGCGCGAAGCGCACCCACCTGGCCATCGTGCTGGACGAATATTCGGGCACGGAAGGGCTGCTGACCTTCGAGGATCTGGTCGAGGAAATCGTTGGCGAGGTCGAGGACGAGCATGACGAAGCGCCCGAAGCCATGCTGGTCCCGCTGGACGGCGGCCTGTGGGAAGCGGACGCCCGTTCCGAACTGGAGGACGTGGCCGAAGAGATCGACGAACGGCTGGCGGATGTCGAGGAGGATGTCGACACGCTGGGCGGCCTGGCCTTCGTCATCGCCGGCCGCGTGCCCGAGCCGGGCGAGATGCTAGAGCATCAGCAGAGCGGCTGGAAGCTGGAGATCGTCGCCAGCGACGGCCGCCGCGTCACCCGGCTGCGTCTCCATCCGCCGGTTCCCGCGCCGGAGGACGAGGACGCCTGAAAAGCCGCGCGCCCATCGACCCCGAAAATATCGACGCGAAATATTAAGCCTTGATCCCGCATAGGTGACGCTGTTCCTCGCGACGGCCGGGAGCGCCATCGACGCGGGGCCAGGGGCATATCCATGCGGCATGAAAGACTGATCGCGGCGAGCGACCCGTTGGAGGTCGATCATATCCCGGCGGCTTCGCGGGTCGAACGCCTGCTGCTGGCGGTCGTCGTCCTCGCCACCTTGTTCTTCGCCTTCGTTACCCCGCCCTTCCAGGCGCCCGACGAGAACCAGCATTATATGAAGGCGCTGCTGCTCAGCGAGGGCCGGGTGCTGACGGAGCGGAAGGGCTCGGCGATCGGCGCGGCCCTGCCCCGCGCGGCGATCGACCTGCATGACGTGGATTTCCCCACCAGCTTTGGCGGCGCGCCTCAGCTTTATGACCGCGCGGCGCTGGTCCGCGCCTGGAACAGCGACGCCGCGCGGTCCGGAACCCGCTTCGCCGACTTCCCCAACGTCGCCAATTATGCCCCGACCCTCTATGCGCCCGGCGCGGCGGGGCTGCTGATCGGCGACGCGCTGGGCCTGCCCCGGATCGGCAGCTTCTACATGGGCCGGCTGGTCAATGCGCTGGTGGCGCTGGCGATGCTGGCCGCCGCGTTGCGGCTGATGCCGTTCGGCCGACCCGCCATGCTGGCGGTCGCGCTGCTCCCCACGACCGCCTATCAGACCGGCTCCCTCTCGCCCGACGCGGTCATCAACGGGATCGGCTTTCTTGGCCTGGCGCTGGCCCTGCGGATCGGCTTCGCGCCGCCAGCGCGCGGGCGGATGGCCGCCGCTTTTCTGGTCGCGCCGCTGCTGGCGCTCGCCAAGGGCGTGTATCTGCCGCTGATGGCCGCCGGGCTGCGCCTGCCCAGGAGTCGCCGCGACCCGCGCCCCTGGACGCTGGCCGCGGCCATGATAGCGGGCGCAGTAGCCTTCGTCGCGTGGCAGGCTTATTCGGGCGGTAGCCAAGCGCTTTATCATATCGCCTCGCGCAAGACGGGCGCGATGATGATGACTGCGCCGCTTGGCGACCAACTCGCCGTCATTCTGGCCGATCCGATCGCCTATGCCCGCGTCCTTGCCTCCAGCATCGCGGAGCGCGCGCCAGTCTATGCGCTTCAGATCGTCGGCCGCTTCGGCTGGAACGCCATTCTGCTGCCGCTGGCCGCCTATCCGCTGGCCGCCCTGATGCTGGGCGGCGCTATCGCCTGCGGGGCGGGGATGCGCTTTCCCCTGCTTCAGCGTCTTTGGTGGCTTGCGATCGTCGTCGGCACCGCGCTGCTGATCGAGACCGCCATGTATCTGACCGCGACGCCGCTGGCCGCCGATTATATCCAGGGCACCCAGGGGCGCTATTTCCTGCCGCTCCTGCCGCTGGCGCTGCTCGCGCTGATGCCGGAGCGAGGTCTGCCGATGGCTCGCTCCGTTTTCGCGGCCAGCGCCATATTGCTGCTGTCGGTCGCCGCCTTCACGGTCCATGACAGCTTCTGGGTCCATGGCTTCGTCACCGCCGACGGGATGCCGCCGCACCGCAGCCTCACCAGCGCCCTCCTACTACCCTCACCCCGCTGGTAGGGCGGTCAGGGGAAGGCGAGCTGCACCGCCCGCCTGCGCCACGCCTCGGCCAGCACCGGCATGGCGGCAAGCGCGCGCACGGCCTCCGGCTCGCGCTTGTGCCCGCCGCCGATCAGCAGGCGGAAGACGCGCTCCACCGACCATTCAGGCAAGGGCCGTTCCAGCAGCGTCATCCTGCCCCCAGCCTCCGCCTCCCCTTCGCGGATGACCCGGAAATAGATGCCGCAGCGCGCGGACTTGACGATGGCCGACATCACGTCGCGCGCGCCGAAACGATGGTCGAGCTTCCAGCAGGGCTGCCGCCCATGACTGATCTCGACGATCGCGCTGCCCAGCGAAAAGCGGTCCCCCAGGCACAGCGTCGCTTCGGTCAGGCCATGGGACGCGATATTCTCGCCGAACGCCCCCGGTGCGTCCAGCAGCGCATGGCCCGGCTTGCGGCCTCGCCACCAGTCATAATGGTCCTGCGGGTAGAGGTGAACGGCCTTGTCCCAGCCGCCATGATAGATGGGGTCGGCAACCCGGTCCCCCTCCAGCCCGAGCCAGCCGATCCTGACTGGCCCTTCGACCGGCCGCTTGGCGATGGCGCTGTGATCGTCGCCCCGGAAGGGCATGGGCTTTCCCGTCAGCAGCGCCTCTATGGTCATGAAGGGAGCGGTCATCCGACCGCTATGCCATGAGTCGCGCGGCCGGGCGATGGCCTATCAGCTCGGACTGGACCCCGCGCCCCCCGGTCGGTCAGCCCCGGCTCAATTCCGATGCCAGCTTCAGCACCTGGCCTCCGCCGTCGGTTTCGACCAGGAAGGCGGGGTCGCGGTTGGACCCGTTGCGGCGGACCAGCGCACCTTCGATCGTCCGCTCGACATGCCGGTCGAACCGCTCGGCGATCTTGCCCCGGCCGACGCCCTGGCCCCAGTTCCACTTGACCCGCATTCCCTTGCGGTAGCTTTCCGTCGTCACCCAATTCTCCTGTCGCCCCAAGGCGGGCGAGGCCTCTTTTCGCCTGCATCTGGAAAATCAGCGGCGTGAAAACTGGTTCCCTTGGGTTTTCGCCAGCCGTCGTCTAAGGGCGGGGGATGGATGTCACCGACCTTCGCATCGCTCTGTTCAGCGGCAATTACAATTATGTGCGCGACGGAGCCAACCAAGCTCTCAACCGCTTCGTGGGCTATCTGCTGCGGCAGGGCGCGCAAGTGCGCGTCTATGCGCCGACCACGAAAACGCCGGCCTTCGCCCCGGCCGGCGATCTGGTCAGCACCCCTTCCTTTCCGGTGCCGGGCCGCGCGGAATATCGCGTGCCCTGGCGGATGTCCGCCCGCGTGCGCCGCGATCTCAAACGGTTCGCGCCCAATCTGATCCATCTGTCCAGCCCTGATCCGCTCAATCATCTGGCGCTAAGCTGGGCGCGCGCCCAGGGCCTGCCGACCGTCGCGTCGGTCCATACCCGATTTGAAACTTATCCCCGCTATTATGGGCTCGCCTTTCTGGAGCCATTAGTCGAATCGGTCCTGCGCCGCTTCTATCGGCGCTGCGACGCCATCGTCGCGCCGTCCGAATCCATGGCCCAACTGCTGCGCGAGCAACGGATGAGCTATGATGTGGGCATCTGGACGCGAGGCATAGACCGCGACATCTTCTCCGCCGACCGCCGCGACCTTCCGTGGCGCCGGTCGCTGGGCATAGGGGATGACATGCCCGCCATCGGCTTCGTCGGCCGGCTGGTGATGGAAAAGGGGCTGGACGTCTTTTCCGACACGATCGACCAACTGACCGTCCGGCAGGTGCGGCACAAGGTGCTGGTGGTCGGCGACGGCCCGGCGCGCGAATGGTTCCAGCATCGTCTGCCTGACGCGGTGTTCGCCGGGTTCCAGCAGGGGCCGGACCTGGGCCGCGCGGTCGCCAGCATGGACATGCTGTTCAATCCTTCCGTCACGGAGACTTTCGGCAATGTGACGCTGGAGGCGATGGCCTGTGGCCTGCCCACGGTCGCGGCCCGCGCCACCGGCAGCGAAAGCCTGGTGACGGAGGGTGTCACCGGCCGCCTGATCCGGCCGGGCGCGGTCACCGATTTCGCCGACGCGCTCCAGGCCTATTGCATGGATGAAGACGCGCGCGCGCGGGCCGGGGCCGCCGGGATCGCCCGGACGGCGCGCAACGGCTGGGACCAGGTCAACCAGGCGCTAGTCGATACCTATCTGCGGGTGATCCGGCAGCGCGCGCAGGGCGCGACCCTGCGCTCCAGTCCTGTTCCCTAAGCGCCCAAGCCATCCTATATCGGTTGGACGATGGCCGACCTTTTTGCCGATCCCGCCCAGCCGATCCCGCGCGATGCGCCCGAAGGCCCGCTCGCCGACCGCTTGCGCCCGCGCGTCCTGGCCGATGTCGTCGGGCAGAATCATCTGACCGGCCCGGACGGAGCGATCGGCCGGATGGTCGCGGCGGGCAGGCTGTCGTCCATGATCCTGTGGGGTCCGCCGGGCACCGGCAAGACCACCATAGCCCGCCTGCTGGCCGACGCCGTGAACATGCGTTTCGAGCCGATCTCGGCGGTCTTTTCCGGCGTGGCGGACCTCAAGAAAGTCTTCGCCGCCGCCCGCGATCATGCGCGGCTGGGGGACAAGACGCTGCTCTTCGTCGATGAGATTCACCGCTTCAACCGCGCCCAGCAGGACAGTTTCCTGCCCTTCGTCGAGGACGGGACCGTCACCCTTGTCGGCGCGACGACGGAAAACCCCAGTTTCGAGTTGAACGCGGCGCTGCTGTCGCGTGCGCAGGTGCTGATCCTGCGCCGCCTGGACAGCGCGGCGCTGGAGCAACTGCTCGATCGAGCCGCGGCGCTGACCGGCCGACCGGCGCCGCTCACGCCCCCCGCGCGGGAGGCGCTGATCGCCAGCGCCGACGGCGACGGCCGCTTCCTGCTCAACCAAGTCGAGACGCTCTATTCGATCGCCAGCGCCGATCCGCTCGACCCGGCGGGCGTCTCCGCGCTGTTGCACCGCCGCGTCGCGGTCTATGACAAGGATCGGGAGGGGCATTACAACCTCATCTCCGCCCTGCACAAGTCGCTGCGCGGCTCCGATCCCCAGGCGGCGCTCTATTATCTGGCGCGGATGCTGGTGGCCGGAGAGGAACCGCTCTATGTGCTGCGCCGCCTGGTCCGCTTCGCGACCGAGGATATCGGCCTCGCCGATCCGCAGGCGCTGGTCCAGACGCTGGCGGCGCGCGACGCCTTCGAGTTTCTGGGCTCGCCGGAGGGGGAACTGGCGATCGCGCAGGCCTGCCTCTATTGCGCCGTCGCGCCCAAGTCGAACGCCGCCTATGCCGCGCAGAAGGCCGCATGGAAATCGGCTCGCGACACCGGATCACTGATGCCACCGCAGAATATCCTGAACGCGCCCACCAAGCTGATGAAGGATATCGGCTATGGCAAAGGCTATGCCTATGACCATGACGCGGAGGACAGTTTTTCCGGCGCCAATTACTGGCCGGAGGAGATGACGCCGCAGCATTTCTACGCGCCCACCGAACGGGGGTTCGAGGCGCGTATCTCCGAGCGCCTCGCTTATTGGGATCGGCTTCGCAAGGAGCGACCCGACTGACCCCCGCCTTCCGACGCTTCGCCGCGATCGACTGGTCCGGGGCGAAGGGCGTCCGGCACCGGGGGATCGCCGTCGCGCTGTGCGATACGGGAACCGCCACGCCGCGCCTGATCGCCCCGCCGTCGGGCCCGCTATGGTCGCGAACCGCCGTCGCCGACTGGCTGATCCGGGAAAGCGCCGTCGTGCCGACGCTGTTCGGCTTCGACTTCAGCTTCGCGCCGCCGCTGATCGCGCGGGGCAGCTATCTGCCTGGCGAAGCGGTGCCCGACAATGCGCCGACCTTCTGGGCCTATGTCGACCGGATCTGCGACGACCCGGATATGGGCGCGGCCAGCCTGCTGGAGATCGCGCACCGCCGGCATTTCTATTTCGGCAAGGCGGATGGGGTGAAGGCCGACTTCCTGCACCAGCGGCGCTGCGACGCATGTTATGCCGCGGTTGGCGGCGGGAAGCTCTCCACCGTCTATGACGCCATCGGCGCGGCGCAGGTGGCCAAGGCCAGCTTCGCGGGCATGCGGATGCTTCATCATCTGCATGGAAAGGTGCCGATCTGGCCGTTCGATCCCCTGCCCCCGGCCGGATCGCTGGTGGTGGAAATCTATACGAGCATCGCCGCGCGCGCCGCGGGCCGCCCCAGGGGCCGATCGAAGATGCGCGACCGCGCCGCGCTCGACACCGCCCTTATGGCGCTGGGCGCCGACGCCTATGAAGGCCCGGAGGCCGACGATCATCAGGCCGACGCGCTGCTGACCGCCGCCTGGATGCGCGCCGTCGCTTCCGACCCGCGCTATTGGAACCCGCCCGCGCTCGACCCGCATGTCGCCCGAACTGAGGGCTGGACGTTCGGCGTCCTCTGATAGTAAGGCGCGTGTCGCCCGAAGAGGCAGCGCCGGCTTAGCACAGTGGTAGTGCAGCGGTTTTGTAAACCGAAGGTCGGGGGTTCGAATCCCTCAGCCGGCACCGCTCGTAGCAAGGCTATGAAAACATTGAAAAATAGGGATTTTCTACTGTCGTGTGCTACAAAAGTAGCATGAGGAAGTCCTATCAATGTGCCAATACCTGACCCCGCCGCGCAAAGGCGTCTATTATTTCCGCAGGCCGATTCCTGAGCGGCTGCGCCCGATCATTGGTCAGCGGGAATGGTTTTATTCGCTAAAGGTCAAGGACCGGGAGGAGGCCAAGCGGCTGATCCCCTATGAAACGATACGAACGGACCAGCTTCTAGCCGCCGCTGAGAAGGCATTGGCTGAGGCCGTACCAAAAGACCCGGAGCAACTTGCCCGTCAGCGGCGCGCAGAGGTCGCACAGCGTCGGTTTGAGGAGCAAGAGCGCGCCCACGACGAGGCCCGGCGTGAGGACGACGCTGAGGCAGCCCGGCTGGAAGCTGAGCAGCTTGCCCGGATCGACGCGCAGGAGGCCGAACGGCTCCACATGGAATATATCGTGCTCACTGGAAAGACAGGCGCAATGCCACCCGAATTGGCGGTCATGATCCGCGCCGTTCGAGATGCGCGAGGAGAACTGGCGGTCAAGGATGAGCACCTGCTTATCGCCCAATCACAATTGCGCGAGAGAGCCGCTGGGGACTCACAGGGCGCAGAAATTGCGGCGGGGCTACCAAGTGTGCCAAAATCCCCTTCTGCCTCTCAGCGGACTCGAGAGGGCAATTCTGCGGCAGTCACGGTGACGGGCCTGTATAAGGCATACGCCACGACCCGACTTTCCCCGTCTGTCGTCAAAGAAGGAATGACGAAAGTTGGTCTGTTCGTGGCCTTCCTGGGCCATGACGACGCGGCGCGAGTGACGGCAGACGACATTCACCGCTGGAAAAATCATGTGCGGGACGAAGTTCTGCCCAGTGGAAAGAAACGGTCAGCCCAAACGGTGAATTCCGGTTTTCTCTCCCCACTTCGTTCCGCGTTTAAGCACGGCGTTGACGAACGATTGATTGCCCAAAACCCTGCCCGCGATGTCGCCAGAGTTTCACAGGCTAAGGCTCCAAAGATAAGAGAGAAGGATTTTACGCGGGAGGAACAGCGGACCATCTTGGCCGCAGCCAGCGCAACCGACACCAGCGAAGGGGGGCGGCAGGCATTGGTGCGCCGCTGGGTACCGTGGATTTGCGCCTATACGGGTGCCCGCGTGAACGAGATTACCCAGTTACGCGCTGAGGATGTTCAACAGATAGATGGGCATTGGGTCATCAAGATAACCCCGGAAGCCGGGAGGGTTAAAACCAACGAAGTGCGGTACGTCCCGGTGCATGAGCATCTGTTGGAGCAAGGTTTTCTAGCCGTAGTTAACCAGCAGAAGGAAGGCCCAATCTTCTACGACCCCGAGCGCGGTGATCCCGAAAGCGAACGTGGTCAGTACAAGAAATCCGGTGAGCGCCTAGCAGCATGGGTCCGCAGCCTTGGCATCACTGATCCCGGCATCAAGCCCAATCATGCTTGGCGGCATACGTTTAAGACTATCGCCAATGAAGTTGGGGTACAAGAACGGGCAGCGGACTACATGCAAGGCCACGCTTCCAAGGGGGTAGGCCGCAGCTATGGCCGGAATACCATCAAAGCCCTTGTGGACCAGATGGCGCTTATGCCCCGTTTTGAAATAGATTGATCGGAGCAGCCGTCCCTCCGGCTTGATCGCATTAGGGACGGCTTACTAGCAAGTCCGGCGAATGGACAACCATATCTGCGCATAGGTTGTAACCTATGGATCAGTCGGAGGGCGACTGCTTCTTGTTTCGCATCATTAGGCGACATGCCAGCCGCTGCTCGCCCCATCTAGTTGCAAATGCCTCGCTCACTTCGAACCACTCGCTCCGGGGCCGCCCGTCCCATGATACTCGCCAAGGCAGGAGCAATTACATTCGTGTCCCACGGCGTTCATACAGGACGATGAGCATTTCTCCTGCTCTCGGGTAGGTTGTATTACGTAGACTTGGGAAAAGCGGTTTAACGACCTTTCGACAAGACCGTTAAACCAGCTTTTAGGCACCTCGAAACCCGATGATTTCACAAGCCAGATAGGTTCATGCGATCTTTCTGTAGGCTTTAGCCATACCCTCGCTGTTCTTATCCAGGCCCAACTGTTGACGGGATGAGGCAGTTTAACATGGACAGGAAATCCGTCGCCCCTTCGCACCACAACTGGAATGTCTCTTTGCTTCCACACCTGTTTAATTTCGTTGGATGCGCCGGGTTCCATTAGGCTGCTTCATCATGCAATCACCGAGGCAACTCTAATCGGCAATTCTTGGAAATGGAGTCAAGGTGGCGGCGATCAAGGCATGGTCGGACCAGGACTAGCCACGCGGCGCTTCATTCCTACCGCTTTTTCAGGACGACGATGTTCTCGTTCATGACGAGCGTCTGGCCGATGACGTCGAACGGGAAGAAGGGCCTGATCGCTTCGAGCATTTCATTGAGGCTGTGAGTCGTCCACGCGTGAACATGAATGTCATGCTTCGCCTCGCACAGGCGCTTGGCTTCTTCGAAGATCTGTGATTCTGGCAGGGGATCGTCGAAGACCGGGATCGCAACGTGGCGCAGAAAATCTTCGTACGCCTCTAACCTTGTCGATTCTCCACCATCTTCCATATCTTTCAGAAAGTGCGGGATCGGTGTCGGCTGTCGCAAATGGTCGAAGGTAAACCGCATGTCAGGCACGGCCATGATGTACACGCCACCCGGCCGCAGAACGCGAATGGCGTTGCCGATCGATCCAGCTGCGTCAAATAAATGCTCGATCACATGAGCCGAGATAACAAAATCTTGGCTCTCCTCGCTCACTCCGGCGAAGGTCTGCGCGTCGATGAAGCCAACATCAGCCACCTCCTCGACCTTGAAATAGATTTTCAGGGCATCCTTGTCACGGGCGTCTCCGTAGCGGCACACCGCGCTATCCGGGATCGGGAAAGGGCGCGTTCCGGCACCAACCTCAATCCCCTCACCTTTGACGAATAGATCGGCCACGGTTTTTCTCGCGAGAGCAACTTGCTCCTCGATGTGTTGGTTTGCAGCTTGTCGTCGCTGCTGGTGCAATGCTGCGACCCTCACCGCCAAATCATCGGCATCATGCTGACGCCAGAAATCAATGGACTCATCTTGATATTGTTCCATTTGACTTCCTGGCTCGGCGCGCTGCTACTGGCATTGGACATAGGGGACCCCGCCGCCATTCCGCAAGGGGTTACAACTCACCGACACCTTGCCTCCTCGATAAGCCGCCTTGGCCGCTTACGGCATGCCGCAGATAAGTGGCCCAGCGGGAAGGTACGCCCACCAATCCGTATTCGCTCGATGGTGCATCGGCAGTTCGGATGAACCGCCTTTCCGCTTCTTCTTTGCCGCAGAGCACGTGAGGTGAAAGAAGGTTGCTACTGCCTGCGCGGCTTCATGATTGTCTGCGATGACCGCATGCTCGCGTAATGTTCTCGAGTCGGACAAGGCTGTCGCTGGCTATATCGTTGACCTAATCGGCGCAGGTGCTGACTGCCGGAGCAATAAAAACTGGCTAGGTACTGGACCACTGCGCCCCTGCCTTTTCCAGCGTGGGGCCTTTCCCCGGTTCAACCGGCTGGCGGGCAATTGGCTGGAACGCCGTGGGCCGGGCAGAGCGCCCCGCCCATTGCTCAGCCTTCGCGCCGTGCCGGGCCGACGAGTAGCTGACGCCCGTTTGATCGCGGATGACCCCGGCAGTTGCAGCCGGGACCGCTGGGGCCGCAATGCGGCGGGACGAATAGCTCACGCCATGCTGATCCCTCACAATCCCATTTAGATCGCCGGGGACAGCCTGAGGGGCAGCCGAGGCCAGCGGCGGGCGGAACTGCTGAGGAGCCGCCTGCAAATGATACATGTTACCGCGTGGCTTTTGATCGGAGCATCGGCTTTAGCAAGCTGCACGGGCGGCCCTGAGAACGTCTATACGCTTTACCGCAATTCGTTGATCGAAACGACGATGCGGGTGCATTGGGGCACATTCGACGCGACAGACAGCGACGCTACATACAACATGAACAACTGTATGTTGGCGGCCCGGCTATTAAATGCGAATTTAGATGCCAACGCGGCCAAGGCAGAGATGCAACGGGATGCCTCGATCGGGTTTTGGTGCGAGCCGGAAAGGTACAAAGAAAAAGGCAGCGTCCCTCATAGTTTCCCTGCGGCTTTTCCAACGGACGTTTAAGCGGAGCAGTGAGAGGCGGGCTATGCGTAACATTGCAATCTTATGGCTGTTGGGATGCCTGATCTGGTTTGCGACCGCGATTATCAGGTTGGAGCGATTTCACTACGCCTCGCAGGTGGGGAACTGCGGATGGACCGCAAAGGACGTGAATGAATACGGTCGGTTGCAAAGCTGCTTGGAAGCCAAAGGGAGCAACCGCACTTCGCCGCTTTGGGATTTGGCATACGGGCTGGGCCTGCTCTAAGCGCTTCGCATAACCAACCATTTTCAGGTCGTGGGGCGCTGGCAAGATTTCGAGACATGGCGACCCTGCTGACGCTTGTAGGTCATCGTGCGATTTGCAATGTGGTCGGATGACAATAGGTGAAGCCTCCCTGATCGCACGTCTTCATGCTACCGGGTGGGCATCATGGAGCGCAGCAGATTTCCCAGGCCAGCCGGATCAACTCGAAAGTCTACTATTGGGAGAGATGATCGCTGATCGGTCCAAACTCCTTCGGCCGCAAGCACCGGAACAAGCTCGCCGCCTAAAACGGCGAAAGCTCCCCGATCCGGCGGGGAGCGCCGCAAGCGCTATTTTGACTGAGACTCGCCGCCCTTTCCCTTGCTAGCCTTGTGAGGCTTGGGAGGGGGTGGCGAGCATGCGTTTCAGCGTCGCCTCCGCTCGGGCTGCCGTCTCCGCTTCGGAGTAGGTGCCGTTCTCATCCTGCTGCGAGTGTGACATGGCCGACGACCTTTCTGAGATAAAGGAAAGACTAGACTACGCGGAGGGCGAGATTTCTGCGGTTCGTAAAGAGGTGGCAGAATACGTCGCCGGACGCCCAATTGAAAGCAGGCAGAAGCTCGTAGGGAGTTTGCTTCACTGTCAAATGCGGATCTCAGTTCCCATCCCGACAGCGATTCGTGCTAGAACTGGCGGAGCCATCCACGAGATGAGATCGTGCTTAGACGCGTTAACATGCCGCTTAGCCGAGAGAAACAATCAAAATACAAAGCAAGTCTATTTCCCGATATCTAAAAATGCCGATATCTTCAAAACAGACGGAATGAGAAAGATCGCAAAATTATCGGACGCGGATCGACAAGTGATCGTCGAACTGGCACCGTTTGCTGAGGCTGATCCGTTCCTTTTTGGAATGCATGAATTTGATCGCACCAAGAAGCACAACAGACTTGGCTTATCCGCGATCGGGCAAGCGAGGATGATGTTTCATTGGCCGCAAACAAGCATTCGCAATGGAGTAACGATGATGCATGGCGCTCTTATAAATGCGGACTGGGTCACCGTCTTGACGATGCATCCTAATGATAGGATTGGTCTCGGATTCCACTACCATGTAGCTTTTGAGGAGCCTGAGCAACTGAAGGGCTTAGAGATCACCGAAGCTATGGGGCGACTAATGGTCCAGGTTCGGGGCATCGTCTCTCGCTTCGACTAATCGCATCGCCGGGAAGATAAGCCTCACCATCTCCAGCGAGCCGCTGTCCTCTACGTCGTTGTCCACATTCCGTACAGAGCATCCCACTTCGTCATATCACACCTGCTTTGATACCCGGACCAACCTACTGGGTTGGATAGGTCGGATTACCGTCGCCGGGCGGATGTACTTATAAGAGTGGGCGGACACTAGGCGGCAGCATTTGGATAGCGCCAGCCCAATAGACTTGTGCTCAGCTTGGAGTTGCGCCAGCCGATCCCAGTGCTACAAAGGGGTGCCACAACGGCAGCACAGGCTAGAAATTATCCTTTGTTTTTCAACGGTTATGAGAGGGCTGCTAAATCCCTCAGCCGGCACCGCTCCGCCCTTGAGGTGGGCTATTGATATTGAAAAACCAGACGGCCGGTCAGCGCCAGCATCATCGCCCATCCAGGCACCGCGCCCGCCGCCAGGAACGTGCCCAGCGGCACATGCGTCTCCGCCGTGGCGCGGCGGCCGATCAGCGCGCCAAGCGCCACGGCCAGCAGGCCCAGCAGCGCGCCGACCAGCAGGATGAACGGCAGGGCCTGCCAGCCGAACCAGGCGCCGAGCGCGCCCAGCAGCTTGGCGTCGCCCAGCCCCAACCCTTCGCGGCCCCGAACCGCGCGATAGCCGAGCGCCACGAGCAGCAGCGCGCCATAGCCCGCCGCCGCCCCGATCAGCCGGTCCTGCCACGCGACGTCGGTCGCCCATAGGCCGATCGTGAACCCGGCGAAGGCCAGCGGCAGCGTCAACATATCCGGCAGCCAGAAATGACGCCAGTCGAGCACGGCAAGCGTCAACAGCGTCCAGCCGAGCAATGCCCAGCCGAGCCCTCCCATGTCCGGCATCGCCCCGAACGCAAGCGCGCCGATCGCCGCGCACGCCGCCTCGACCCGCCCATGCAGCGGGTCTATCGCCTCGCCGCAGGTGCGGCACCGGCCACGCTGAAACAGGGCGCTCAGCAAGGGAATCAGTTCCAGCACGCCAAGCGTCCGGCCGCAGCCGTCGCAGGCCGACCGCCCCGTCGCCACGCCGCGCCCCTGCGGCCACCGCAGGATGATCGTCGCCAGGAAGCTGCCGGCGATGGCGCCGGCCATCCCGCCCAGCAGCACCGCCGCCCACGGGTTCACAGACTGCCTTGCGCCGTCATCACCTGCGCATTGCCCGCGCTGGAAAAGCCCGCCGCGCCCAGCGCCTGCGCCAGCGTCGCGTCGCTAGTCTCCACGCGCATTTCCGCAGTGTAGCGCCCCGACGGCCACAGCCGCAGCAGGATCTTCTCCATGCCCGACTGGCTGACCAGCGACAGCAGCAGCGCCTCGCCATCGCAGCTCGCCGCGCCGCTAAGCCCCTGCGCCAGATTGAGCCCGGCGATGCGCCCGGCCACCTGCGCGCGGATTCGTCCTTCCGCATGGGCGCAGCGGCCGGCGGCAAAATAGGCGCTGACATCCTCCATCTGGACGCTGCCCAGCGGCAGGGGCGCCAAAGCCCGGCCCAGCGGCACCGCGCCCGTCACGTCATCGATGCCATATCGGCCGAAGCCCAGGTTGATCGCGCCTTCCATATCGTCGGCCAGTCCCGCCTTGCGGCGTAGGTCGAAGCGCGCGCGGCCCACCAGCAACTGGATGGGCGACAGGCCGACCCTGACCGATCCCATCGCGACCTTGCCCAGCATCAACTGGTCGATGCCACCGCTCCAGACCGTGCCGCGCACGTCGCGGGCGGAAACGCCCATCCGCTCCACCCCGGCCAAGCCGAGCGCCAGGCGCAGCGGGAAGAACAGGATCAACGCCACGACGAACAGCCCGATCAGCGTCCAGCGCATCCGGGGCGACAGCGAAAGCCCCATCATGACGCCTCTCCCCGGACCAGCACCGCCTGGATGGAAACGCTGCCCGCCGTCGCCGCTGGGCTGGCGCGCATGGTTTCGACCCGCACCCCCTGCGCCTCCAGCGTCGCCAGCCAGGAAAAGAGCGCGATCGGCCGGACCGACGCCATGGCGATGTCGATCCGGTCGCTGCCCTGCGGCTGCGCGCGCTCCAGCGTCAGCCCCGCTTCGCCCGCGCTCTGGCCGATAAACTGGTCGAGCGCGAGCCTCTGCTCCGTCACGGCCGCCGCGCGGGGCAGCCGCTTCAGCATCGCCGCCTTCGCTCGGATCGCGGCGTTGCGGTCGGCGGCCTCCAGCATCGCGGTCCGCGCCGACAGGCGCGCCGCATCGACCGGACGGACCACGCCCAGCCACAGGATGACGATCGCCAGCAGCGCGATCATGATGCCCAGCATCCATTGTTCGCGCGGCGATCGTTCCGCCCACAGCCGCTTGAGACCCGCCATCATGACGCCACCGTGATATTGGCCAATATGCGGCCGCCCGGGTCCCGGCTGGACGTGGCGGTTATCGTGAAGCCCGCCGCCTGCAACGCCACCAGCACGCTGTTGATATCCTCCGCCTTCGCCGCCGTGAGCGTGACGCGCAGCATCCCGTCATCGTCGCGCGACAGCGCCGTCACCGATACGCCCGGCACGTCCTGCATGGCCGCGAACAGCCCGGCCGTCGGCGCGGTGAACGCATATCCACCCGCTCCCCGCGCCGCGAGCTGCGCATCCATCTCCACCTCCGCCTGCCGCGAGTCGGTGGCTTGGGGCAATATCTGCCTGGCGATGGCCAAGCTTTCCGCGTCGAGCCGGCTCGCCTCCAGATAGTGCCGGCCGATGCCGATCAGCGCGATGACGAGGCTGGCGAGCAGGATCAGCCCAGCCCATACCGCCATGCGCGCGAGGATGCGCCGGTCGATCGTCCGACGCACCCGACGCGCGAAATCGCCTTGGCGGAGGTTGAGCGGCGGCTGCGCCAGCGCCGTGATCGCGCGGACGGTGACAACTTCATCGGGCACGGTCTGCACGGGCAGATCGCCAAGGAGAGCGGGCACCGCCAGATCGGCGCTGATCGCGCTATCGACGCCGCGCAGCACCTCCGCGCCGCCCACCATGCCCCGCACAAAGCCCGCCTCGGGTTCCGGCAGCAGAAGGGCGGCGGGAGTCACTATGTCGGGGTCAAGGCCGTTATGCTGGGCCCAGAGCAGCCAATGCTGCATGTCGGCGCGCGCGACCACCGCGATAATATGGGGGCGAGCCGGATCCTCATTCTCGTCGGCCGCCGTGAACAGGCTATCGCTGGTCGCCATGCTGGCCGACAACGCGGCCAGGCGCGCCGCCGCCCGCCCCTGCCGCACCGGCAGTTCGGGATGGCTGATCCAGTGCAGCGTCGTCAGCGCGGCGGGCGGCGCCAGCATTACCACGCATCCCTCGGGCAGCGCCGCCAAGCCACAGGCCGACAGCCAGTTCGCCCCCGCGCCGCTCTGCGCGACCGCGTCGTCCACGATCCGCATCCACAGCGGCGGGCCGTCCGGATCATCGGGCAGCGCCACGATCAGCCCCTCGCGAACGCTCATGCGTCGTCGCCCATGGTCCGGCGGACCAGCAGGGCCGGGTTCTGCTGCGCGTCGATCAGCGCCTTTTCCACAACCTGCGTGCCCCCGACATCCACCACGATTTCCACCCCGAACCAGCGCGTCGCCACCTTGACCTGTTGTCCCACCTCCCCTTGGGGGCCAGGTTCCAGCAACCGATTCTTCCAGAACTCGAAGGCGCCCCCATAGCCATCGGCGGGGCGCTGCGCCAGCACTTGCCGGGCCTGATCGACGCTCAACTGGCCGGGCAGCAGCATCGCCAGCAGCGCGCCCTGGTCGGGCAGCAGCGTATTGACGTTGATCGGCGACAGATCGGTGACGGGAAGCGCGCAGACCCAAGGCCGCACCCGGTCGTAAATGGCGGGTGTCACGCCATTTACGACGCGCAGCTCGCTGGGGTCGACCATGAAGCGATTTGCCGTGCGGTAGGGCGTGACCGCCTGGACATAGGCTTCGTCCTCGGCGCCGCCGGGCTGGGGCACATTGTTGGTGTCGATCCAGTCGGCGGTCGCGGCCGCGACCGCCGCCGCCGCCCTCGCCTCGATCCCCAGCGCCTGCATCAGCGCCTGAAACTGGATTATGCCGATCGGGCGCATCTTCAGATTGCTTTCACTCTCGCCCGTGACGAGGCTGTTGAGATTGAAGCAATTGCCCGCGTCCGTCACTCGCGCCGTCGCCATGCCGCCGGGCACGGGAAGCGCCTGCGGCGTGCCGAGCCAGCCGCCCTGTAAGGTGGTGCGCCCCGGCCGCGCCGCCACCAGGTCGCCGATCCGCAACCGGGCCATCTCGGCCCCCGCGTCGGCATAGGCGCGCGCCTGGTCGATCCGGCCGCCATTGCCCGTCATCCGGGTGGCGAGCGCCAGCCGCTCCAGCGCGGTCGAGGCGATCACCGCCATCACCGCAACCAGCAGCAATACCGTCAACAGCGCCGCGCCACGCTCCTTTTCCGCCCGATCAGCCATTGGCCGCGTCCGCGCCCGTCGGTCGTTCCTTCGGCCCTGGGCCGACCAGGAAAAGCTGCGTCACGGGCGGCTCGCCCGTGCGGGTGATCGTCACCTCGACGGCGCGGGGCATGAGATCGGGCTGCGCCGGCGTCCATTGGTCCAGCCAGCCGCCGTGCGCGTCGCGAAAGCGCAGCGCGACATCCTCGACCCCATCCAGCAGCGCCGCCGGCTCCTGGCCCGGCGCGCCGTCCACATAGGGATAGCTCCGTCGCTCCAGCCGGCCCTGCCGAACCCAATATTCGATCTTTTGCAGGGAGGATCGCGGCTGCTGGTTGAGGTTGCTCCACCCTCCCCGGACGAATTGCAGCACCGGCGCATCCTCGCCGCCGTCGTGCCCCCAGAAAGCCGGGGCGAGCGTTCCGGCCTCGGTCCTGCTGATGCGGGGCAGCGCCTGCGCCAGATCGCCGCCGATCGCGCCGCCCGCGCGCTGGACCGCGGCAAGATCGTCCAGCCTCGCCTTGACCTGCGCCTGGGCCGACACGCTGTTACCGAGCAGCAGCACCCCGGCCCCGGCCAGCATCGCGAATATCGTCAGCGCGACAAGCAACTCGATCAACGTGAAGCCGTGTTCGGCGGAACGGCTGAAGGACGCGGAGCCGTGTTCGGCGGAACGGGGCGCGCGCTCGTTCATTCGACGCTCCGCACGAAGCTGAGCGCGCTCGGCGACCCGCCGTCCTGTGGCGTCACGATCATGTCGACCTGCACCAGCCGCCGATCGTCGGTCGCCTTGACTGTGCGCACCCAGCGCCAGCGACGCCCGCCATTTGCGACATCGCCCTGCGCGTCGCCAAGCGCGGGCGGCTGCGGGTCGGTCTGCACCTCCACCATCAGGTTGCGCGCGACGATCTGGCCCAATGTCTTGCTGTCCAGGTCGGCCGCCGTGCGAAGGGTCACGCCCTGCAACCGCACCAGCGCCAACGCCGCCAGGCTGAATACCGCCAGCGCGACGAGCATTTCGAGCAACGTGAAGCCGTGTTCGGCGGAACGTCCTGAAAACGTGAAGCCGTGTTCGGCGGAACGACGCCCCTTAGCCACCGACGGCCACCTTCCCGCTCATGTCGACGGATATGGAGACGCGCTCGCCCTCGCGGGCTAGGATGACGGTCAGGGGATCGCTGGGAAGGCCCGTGCTGTCGAACGCCATCTGCGCGCCGCCATCGGCCCCGACCCGCGCTCGCGTACCGCTCTTCCAGTTGGTCGTCGCCAGCGGCTTTTCTTCTATCGGCACCCAGATCGCCCCTTCACGCCGCTGAAAGCCATATCCGCTGGCCGAAACCCACAGGCCGATGGGCCGCGCGGTGACGACCGCTTCGTCGCGCGCGCTGGCGACGCGCGCGGCGAAGCGGTCGGCATCCTCTATCACGCGCCCGCGCGGATCGGGGATCGCCAGCACGACGGCCGCCGACACGAAACCGATGATCGCCACGACGACCATCAGTTCGAGCAGCGTGAAGCCGTGTTCGGCGGAGCGCCTCAAGGACGTGAAGCCGTGTTCGGCGGAACGCAGGCACGTGAAGCCGTGCTGGCCGGCGAAACCAGAGGCCTGGGGCGGAACGCCGCCCTCAAAGGTCGCTGGAATACAGGTCCGCATTTTCCGCTTCTCCGCCGGGCTGGCCGTCCGCGCCCAGCGACACGATGTCGAACGCGCCCTTCTTCCCCGGCACGTTATAGCTGTAGGCGCGGCCCCAGGGATCGTCCGGCAGCTTCTTGATATAGCCGCCGCGCCGGTAGCGCTGCGGCTGCGTGAGCGAGGCGGGCGGGCTCAGCAGCGCCTGCAGACCGTCGGTTCCCGACGGATAGGTGAGGTTGTCGAGGCGATATTGTTCCAGCGCCTGCTCGATCGTGGCGATGTCGGCCTTCGCCTTTTCGACGCGCGCGGTGTCGGTCGCGGGAATGACGTTGATCGCGACGATCGTCGCCAGCAAGCCGATGATGACGATGACAACCATCAGTTCGACAAGCGTGAAGCCGTGTTCGGCGGAACGCCTCACGGGCGTGAAGCCGTGTTCGGCGGAACGCTTCGAGGACATGAAGCCGTGTTCGGCGGAACCATGATCTTTGGGACGGACATCAGACATTTTCAGGCACCTGTAAGGCTTTGCAATTGCAGGATAGGCAGCAGGATCGACAGGATGATGACCGCGACGATGCCACCCATCAGGATGATGATGATCGGCTCCAGCATCGCCAGGGCCGTGGAAGTGAAGGCGTCGAACTCGCGCTCCAGATAGTCCGCCGCCCTTTCCAGCATCGTGTCCAGCCGTCCGGCCGCCTCGCCGCTCGCGGCCAGATAGACCAGCAGCGGCGGAAACACGCCGGCCCGCCGCAATGCCGCCGACAGGCTGCCGCCGCCCCGGATCGCCTCGACGATCTCGTCGGAGGCGCGGCGCAGCACCCGGTTATGGACCGTGTTCGCCGTCAGCGACAGCCCCTCCATCAGCGGCAGGCGGCTCGCGACCATGGTCGACAGGGTGCGCGCCATCCGCGCCGCGTGCAGGTCGCGGATCAGCCGCCCCAGCACCGGCAGACCCAGCAGCGCGCCGTCGAAACGATATCGGATGCTTTCCACCTTCAACGCTCGCCACGCGCCGACGCCGGCGGCCACGATCAGGATCAGCAGCAACCACCAATAGCCGGCCAGGAACGCCGACAGGCCCATCACGATGCGCGTCAGCAGCGGCAGGGTCTGGCCGACGGTATCGAACTGCTCGACCACTTTGGGCACGACGAAGATCATCAGCGCCGCGACCACGCATATCGCGAAACAGGCGAGCACGCTGGGATAGGCGATGGCGGTCAGCACCTTGGACCGGATCACCGCCTGGCGCTCCATCAGGTCGGACAAGCGCTCCATGATCGTCGGCAGGCTGCCGGAGCTTTCGCCGGCCGAAATCATCGCGCGGAACAGCGGGGGGAAGCTTTTCGGCTCCGCGCCCATGGCGTCGGCCAACCGTCGACCTTCCAGCACGCCGCCGTGAACCTTGCCCACGATCGCGCGGACATGGGCCTGCTCGCTCTGCCGCCCGATGGTGCGCAGCGACTCCTCCAGCGGGCTCACTTGCACCAGCGTCGATAATTGGCGCGTGAACAGCGTCAATTCCTTCGGGCTGAGGCGAGGCGTGCGCCATGTCAGACCCGCTCGCGCGCGCGTAACGGCGGCGGCGCCCGGTTCCAGCTTGACGATGAACAGCTTGCGTGCATCCAGCCGCGCCCGCGCATCCTCGATGGTTTCGCCCTTCACGCTGCCCGCCCGCTCGCGGCCGGCGGGGTCGATGGCGATATAGTCGTAATCAGCCATCGGGGATCAGCTCGGCCGCCCGGTCGGGATCAGGGGCGTCGCGCCGCGAGATACGGATCGCCTCCTCCGCCGTCGTCTGCCCGTCGCGCACCAGCGCGCGCGCCGCAGAGCCCAGATTGGGCGCGTTCAGAAAAGCGTGCCGCGCGATCAGCGATTCATCGCCGCCGTCATTGATCAAGCGCCGGATCGTATCGTCGATCCGGATCGCCTCGAAAACGCCGATCCGGCCCTTATAGCCGGTGCCGTTACATTCCTCGCAGCCGCGCGCGCGGTAGATGATCGTGCCGGGATCGAAGCCCAGCAGCGCGCTCGCCGACTTGTCCGCCTGCACGGGCTCGCGGCAATGCTGGCAGAGCCGCCGCACCAGCCGCTGGGCGATCACCGCGCGCAGGGTGGAGGCCATCAGGAAGGGTTCGACGCGCATGTCGCGCATCCGGGTGATCGCGCCGACCGCGTCGTTGGTATGGACGGTGGACAGCACCAGATGCCCGGTCAGCGACGCCTGCACGGCGATCTCGGCCGTCTCCCGGTCGCGGATTTCGCCGACCATGACGACATCGGGGTCCTGGCGCAAAATGGCCCGCAGTCCCGCCGCGAAGGTCAGCCCCACCTTCGCGTTTACCTGGGTCTGGCCCACGCCCTCCATCGCATATTCGACCGGGTCCTCGACCGTCAGTATATTGCGGCTGCCGTCGTTGAGCTGCCGCAGGCCGGCGTAGAGCGTCGTCGTCTTGCCCGACCCGGTGGGGCCCGTGACCAGGATGATGCCGTTAGGCTCGGCCAGCCCTTCGCGGAAGATGCGGTCCGCCGTGCCCGTCATGCCCAGCAGGTCGAGCGATATGCCCGCATTTTCCTTGTCCAGGATTCGCAGCACTACTCGCTCGCCCGCGCGGCTCGGCAAGGTGGAGACGCGCACGTCGAGCAGCTTGCCACCCAAAGTCAGGCCGATGCGTCCATCCTGCGGCACGCGCCGCTCGGCGATGTCGAGCCGCGCCATCACCTTGATGCGGCTGACGACCACCGGCGCGACATGGGGCGGCATGCGCAGCGTTTCCCGCAGCACGCCATCGACGCGCATCCGCACGATCAGGCCAGTCTCATAGGGCTCGATATGGATGTCGCTGACACCCTGGCGCGCGGCTTCGGCAATAATGCCGTTAATCAGGCGGATGGCCGGGGCGTCGTCGGCGCTGTCCAGCAGGTCCTCGGCGCTGGGCAGGTCGGTCGCCAGCAGGTCGAGTTCGTCGGCGCCGACGTCCAGCGACCCCGCCATCGCTGCCGCGCTGCCGTCCATCGCATAGCGTTCCGACAAATGGGTGTCGAACTGTGCGGCTTCGACGAAACGCACGTCGAAACTGCGGGCCAGATGCCGCCTTACCTCCAGCAGCACGCGCGGATCGCTTCCCTCCCGCACCGCGATTTCCAGCCGGTCGCCCTCGCTCTCCACGATGACGACCCCGTGCCTGCGCGCGAAGGCATAGGGGATGTCGATGGCCCTGGGAGCAACGGCGTGTGATAGGGGAGCCGGGGCCAGCGGCTGGTCGGCCTGGTTGTCGCTCGCCAATGCCAGCTTCTGTCTGTCAGGCGCGTCCTGTTCCGTCACCGCTTCACCTCGCTCGCGGGAATGTCAACGGGCCGCACTATGCTGCTCGATTGCCGCGATTCCGGCACGATCACCTGCGGCGGCGTCGCGGTCGGCTGGACGACCGCCCCCTCGGGCGGCGTCACCACCTGGCCCGGCGCGGCGTTCACCACCGGCGGCGTCGCACCCATATAGTCGCGCACCAGCTCGTCTATGCTGGGTTCGACCCTGGGGTCTCGCCGCGCCTGCATGTCGCGGACATAGCCGTAGCGCTGCTGGGTCAGCCGCCGGGCATCCTCCTTGCTGCGCAGGATGGTGGGCCGGATGAAGACCATCAGGTTGGTCTTGGTCTTGCTGCGGCTGCGCGACTTGAACAGTTCGCCGATGCCGGGAATGTCGGACAGCAGCGGGATGCGCTCGATCGTCCGGCGCTCATTATCGTCCAGCAGCCCGCCCAGCGCCAGTATCTCGCCGTCGTCGACCGTCACGGTGGTCTCGATCTCGCGCTTGTTGATGATGAGGTCGCTGCTGTTGTTGTTGACCGGCCCGGCGATGCTGCTGACCTCTTGCCGCAGGAACAGCTTGATCGCGCCGCCCGCGTTGATCTGGGGCTTCACCTCCAGCTGGATGCCGACATTCTGGCGCTGGACGGTGCGGAACTGGTTGTCGAAATTCTGGCTCAGCGCCTCGCCGGTCGTGACCGGCACTTCCTGACCCACCAGGATCGACGCCTTCTGGTTGTCCAGCGTCATGACCGACGGCGTGGACAGAAGGTTGCTGGTCGAATCCGATTTCACGGCGTTGATGATCGCGCCGAATATCCCGTTGTTGCCCAGCCCGGTCGCAACTCCGCCAAAGCCGCCGGTCGCGCTTTGCAGGCTGGCCACCGCCGCCTGCTGGAGCGTGCTGGCAAGGTCGCCATTCTCCCGCGTCGTCGTGGTCGTGCGGGTGCCGTCCGGGGCCACCACGGTCGTTTCGGTCGTGCCGAGCTGGTCAGCGGCATAGGCTCCCGCCAGCGTCAGCAGATTGGGCGACGCGTTGGAGTAGTTGGTGGCCGCAAAGCCGGTCTTGGTGCTGCCGATCAGGAACTGCACGCCCAGGTTGCGGGCGGCGATGTCGCCGATCTCGACGATGATCGCCTCCACCAGCACTTGTTCGCGCCTGGTGTCGACCTGTCGGATGGTTTCGCCCAGCATGCGCTGCACATCGCTGTTGGCGGCGACGATGATCGCGTTCGCGCCTTCGTAGCGGGTGACGATCGCGGGGCCGCGCGTCGATATGCCGCCACCGCCCGACGTGGCGGAGGCGCTAGCGGCGGCGGGCGCCGCGACGTGATTGCCGGCATTCTGGCCCCAGGCCGAGGT
>JARYGO010000014.1:0-88851 GCA_033795485.1 Sphingobium sp. | reverse complement strand
TGAGGTCGTTGTGGCCGAAAGGCCGTGGAAGTTCGAGTCTTCTCGACCGCACCAATATCCTTTGAAAACAAAGGGCAATTTTGGGGGTTTGGCACAGTTCGGCACACTGAGCCTCCCAGGGATGCTGTGAAGCGTTCACGAAGCGGGATGAATTGGGTGTCGGTTTTAACCTAATGATGCGGGAACGACCGCATCGGCTGATCGGTAGTTCGCTGCTAACCCTCGCCCATCCCGAGCAACTTCGGGAAGCCATCGAGGTCGCGCCAGCGCGGAGACACGTGGTGGTAGCTTGTCGGGGCATTGCGATACCATCCGACAGATGGTGCTCTCGGAATAGCCGAGGAACTTCGCTAACTCCCTCGGCATCCAGAGGTGATTCTCCTCCGTCATCAAACTCTAATCTTCGGCAGCCTTGCGCGCCTTCGAAAACCCGCGATCACTTTCGAGAAATGCCATCAGCATCGCGGGCACAAGCTCGGTGATAGCCTCCTTCGGCCGTAAGCCTCGGCATACAGCATATTGTTGTAGCATCTGGTGGAGGTCTGGTGTCACGGTAATGGCGAGCTTGATCGGCGTGCGGTCCGGGCGGTATTTCACCTATGGGCGACGCGTCACGGAGACGGGTTTTTCTGCCATCAAGACGATAAAGTTGAACAAGGAAATTTGAAATGCCTCAATCAGCGTAAGCAAAAGCACCCCTCATCGAGCTGATAAAACTGAATACTCAATGGGCCATTCTGTCATTCTTTAACTTCAATGCACTGGGACTCATTCGATATTTATCCTTGAACGAGCGATTAAAGCTGCTGATATCGTTAAAGCCATGAGCGTAAGCAATGTCTGACAATGATGAGAATTGAAGGTCATTGTTGCAAATACTGTCATGGCATTTTTGAAGCCGCCGATCACGAATCCAGCCCATAAGTGTCATGTCGCGAGAGGCAAACAACTTGCGAATATACCGTTCGCTCAGCCCGATCTCGCCGGCGATGAGCTTCGGATTCAGGTTCGGGTTGTCGAGATGGTCCTCAATGTAATCGCGAATCCTATTCAAAACCAGAAATCCGTGGCGGGTCTCCGAATCATTGGCTTCGTCTATTTGGCTGCGAAAAGCTGCCCCAACCAATTCGATAAAGCTGCTTTCGAAACGCCGACTGTCCGCCGCCGAGATGTACGGTGCCGTGTTGATACATGCGTCGAGCATGTTTGCCACGACGTGCCCAATTCCGAATTCGGTTTTGAGCGGAAGGCCGAGATAGCGCCAGTGTTCGATGATCCGCGATTGCACCGCGCTCGTCGAGAATTTCAACCAGATCATTTCGGTTTCGTGATCGAGCTCCAACTCGTACTTGCGATGGCTGTCGATCAGGATCATGTCGCCGGGCGATAATTGGGCCTCTCGGGCTTCCTGGTAGATGGTGGTCTGCCCTTTCACAGCCAGTCCGAGCAGAAACGCGTTTGAATTGGAATGCCGGATAAGACGATCCGAGCGGGCAGCGGTGACCCGCCCGGCCTCGATGAGGGAGCGAAGCAACACCATTCCGCCTATCTTCGTTTCGCGGATCAGGCCCTGAGGATGCTCGCCCTGAACGATCTCCAGCTCGAAAAATTTTGAAGAAAGTGTTTCGGATGCCGAGCAGGGCGACAAGCGAAAGACATTTTCATCCGGCTGACGGATGTCATGCGAGCCAAGCATCGCTGTACCTACTCCCTCTGGCCCGAGCCGAGGATTGACCTCCACTGCATTCGCCTCTCGGGCTTTTTTTGCAAGCCTATTCGATCTTGCTTGCAAAATCCAGACTCTCTCCCATAGCCCACCGGTTCACGAAAGCGAATCCTGTCTCGGGATCGGCCAAAGTCCGTTCCAACGTATCAAAGGCGACTGCCCGCTTTGCCAGATCGGTTTCCTCATTGCGCTTCTTGTTCTCAATCGAAATCTTCTGGATGTATTCCCAGTTCGTGATCCGACGCTGGCGATCGTAAAGATCGAGTAACCCGTCACTCTCGCCGTTCCAGACTCGGATGAACTTTTCCGCAAAATTGAAAGCGTCATGCACGCCGCAATTGAGGCCTTGGCCACCCATCGGGTTGTTGAGGTGCGCCGCATCGCCTAGCAGCACTACCCGCCCCTTCCGGTAGGTTTTCGCAACTCGCTGGTGGACCTTGTAAATGAAGGTCTCCTCGATCTCGTAAGGCGCTTCCTGCGGTCGCGTCCGTTGCAGTACACCCTGCACGTTCTCGGCCGACAGCACCTGATCGTCCGTTTCCTCGGGCTGGACGCCTCCTACGATACGATAAATCCAGTCATCCGGACCTGGGCCATAGGGAATCTTGATAACGAGCCGCCAGTCGTCCCCGTTGATCATGTAACTCAGGTTGCCGAATTCCGGCCGGAAATCGTGCCTGCTATGGATCAGCAGAAAGCGATCGGGCCAGGTGTAACCCTCATATTCGATCTCCTGCGATTTGCGCACCTCGCTTGACGCGCCATCGCAGCCGAGGAGCCATTGCGTTCGAACCGTTTGCGGGCCGGATGCGGTTTCGACTGCGATCTCGACAGTGTCATCTTGCTGGCTGACGCCCGTCACCGCGTGACCGAATTTGAACTCACAATCATACTCGCGCAGCAGGTCGTATCCCACAGAGCAGAACCAGTTCTGTGCCGCGCACACGGAATAGGGGTGGTTATACTTCGACGCCAACAGACCCAGCGGCAGACGGGTATTCCGCCCCAAGCCAACATCGAAGAAATTGGGCGCGTGATCGATGAGGCCGCCTTTAAGTAGCGGTTCCAGAAAGCCAATTTCATCGAGCATGTCGACCGAGGGGGGCAGGTAATAGGCGGCACGGATATCCTGACAGTAGGTGTCGCCCTTCTCCAAAATAGTCACCGGAATGCCCGCCCGGCATAACAGAAGTGCCGTGATGAGGCCTACTGGTCCGGCGCCTGCGATATGAACGCGGTCCATTGCCATCAGCCCTCTCCAAACTCGACGAGATGGCGCTCGGGATGCTCCATAAGATCCCTGAACCTATCGAAGAATTGGGCGATCGGACCTGCAGCGAGCACCCGGTGGTCAAACGCCAGGCAGAAGTTCACACAAGGGGCAGCCACGATCGTTCCGTCTTCGGCGACGATCGGGGTCATGATGGTGGCCGGCACATATAAAGCCGCCACGCTGGGAGTGATACAGACCGCGGTGAAGAAATCGACCTTGCCCATCATGCCGATGTTCGAAATCCCGATGTTGGGGATGCTCGCGAGCTTCTGAAAGCCGGCGAGCGAATCATCGATCCCCAGTTCGCGGCCGCGCAAGTCGGCCACCGTCGCTGTCATCTCCCGCGCAATGGCGACCAGCGATTTTGAACTGGCTTGCTCGATCGTGATGGGCATTGCGGTATCGCCGATCATGACCGGCCCGGTGATCGCGATTTCGTCAGGAGCGGGCACGATGACGCGCTCGACGCTGTCGCCGTCTCCGTCGATGATGCCGGACAGGAGGGGATAGTCTCTCGCCGCCAGGGCGACGCACTTCTGAATGAACACCGTCATGCTGATGCGGCAACCGAAGCGCTCGCCATGGGATAGGCGGAATGCCTCAGCCTTGGCGACGTTGATCTTCGCGCCAACGTGGATGAGCGGTGTCTTTGTCCAGCTATTGGCAAAAACGGACGCCAGGGTCCGTTGCAGCCCACCGATCTCATAGATGCTGTGCCCCGCGGTCGGGACTTCCGGGTCATTCAAGACAGTCATTAGGGGCCTCTCCGGATTTTCGCGAGAATGGCAGATCGATGATTGGCCCGGCCCTTCGACTGACGATGTGCGTCAGCGAACGACCGAACCCGAACTCTCGTCGTTTCCGTCGGCGACGCTAATTTGGGCGCTCCCGCGAGTCTCAGCGCGCGCGGCACAACTCCTATGCAGCGACGGCATGCGCACTCAGTCTTGCCGACCGCAAAAGCGAAATCCTTGCGACCGGCTCTGCATAGGAGTTGTGCCGTCGTTGCGTAGACGCCGTTTCGCAACGGCTCCTACGAAAGTGGCGAGAAAATGACGCTTTGGAGAGATTCGACGATGTTGATTGGAAAGCGAGGCGTACCCACCACCTCGATTTGCAAGCCTGAGGCGGATCGGATCGAAGTGCGCGGCCGGGACCTTTGCGCCGATCTGCTGGGGCAGGTGACCTTCTCGCAGTACTACGCTTTCCTCGTGACCGGAAAGATCCCGAACGCGGACCAGAGCTTCTTTCTGGATTTGCTTCTGGTGACGATCGCGGAGCACGGCCTGGTTCCATCGGTTCAGGCCGCCCGAATGACATACCGGGCCGCACCCGATGCGCTCCAGGGCGCGGTGGCGGCAGGCGTGCTGGGATGCGGTTCGGTGATACTCGGCACGGCGTCTGCCTGTGCGCGGGCGCTGATTGCCGCGCGCGAGCACGTCAATGCCGGGCTCTCACCTGACGAAGCCGCGCGGTTGGTCCTGGAGGCCATTCATGCTCAGGGCGAGCCGGCGCCCGGGTTCGGGCACCCGCTTCACCGCGCGCAGGATCCGCGCGCCGCGCGCGTTTTAGAGCTTGCGGACGAGCGTGGCGTCGCGGGCATTCACATTGATATCGCGCGGCGGATGACTTCGCTGGTGCAGTCGTTGTGGGGGCGAAGCCTGCCGATGAACGCCTCGATGGCTATCGCGGCCGGGCTTCTCGATGTCGGCCTACCCATGGCCTTCGTCGAGGGTGTGCCGATCCTAGCGAGGACAGCCGGCCTGCTGGCCCACCTTGCGGAAGAACAGACCAAGCCAATCGGCTTCGTGATGGCCCATCACGCCGAAGAGGCGGTCGCATATGACAATTGCTGAGAGAAGATCGATGTACAATGAAGCCGTGGAATTGCGCCCCTGGGGCGACCAGTTTGCCATCGACGATGCGCTCTATCGCAAACAGGTCCGCTACCTGCTCGCCCACTCTCCGTTCTATCGCGAGAAGCTGCGCGCGGCCGGTTTCGAGGGCGCCGATGCCGTTGGCGGCCTTGCAGATTTGACGAAATTGCCCTTCACCGAGAAAGACCAACTGCGTGCCAGCCGCACGGAGCAAAATCCGATCGGGGCGCATTTTGCGGTAGATTACGACCGGCTTACCCGGATCTTCTCGACCAGCGGGACGACCGGCACGCCGAGTTATATCCCGATTACGCCCGAAGACCTTTCCTGCTGGGTCGAGACCTGTGCGCGCAGCTATTCGGCAGCCGGGATCAGGCCGGGTGACAAGATCGTGACCACCTTCAACGCCGGGCCGTTCGTGGCAGGTGCCACCCTCGAGGCGTTCAACCATTTGGGCCTGTGCCATATTCCAGTCGGCACCGGGAATACCGAGCGGCTGATGGCGGCTATCCAGTTGCTGCGGCCGCGGATTTTTTCGGGAACGCCTTCCTATGCGCTCTATCTGGCCGAGTGGGCCCAGGCGCGCGGCATCGATCCGGGGGCGAGCAGTATCGAGCAGATCATCACCGCCGGTGAGCCGGGCGGGGGCGAACCCGCCATGCGCGCAAAGCTGGAAGAGGCCTGGGGCGCACGCGTCAACGAAGCCATGGGCATCGGCGACGTGTCGATCTCGATTTGGGGCGAGTGCACCGAACAGCAGGGCATGCATTTCAGTGCGCGCGACTTCATCCACTTCGAGTTGATCAATCCCGAAAGCGGCGAACCTGTCGCGATCAACGACGGGGCACAGGGCGAGCTGGTGCTGACCCATTTGCAGCATCAAGCGGCCCCGCTGCTCCGGTTCCGAACGCGGGACCATGTCGTGATGAGTACGGGGCCATGCGCATGTGGGCGCACTTCGCCGCGCGTTCGGTGCGTCGGGCGGACCGACGAAATGCTCATCGTGCGCGGTGTGAATGTCTTTCCCAGCGCGGTACGGGAGGTCGTCGCCAAGTATGTGCCCGCAGTCAGCGGAGTGCTCTCGATCCGGCCCGCAGTTGCCGGAGTGCGCCAGCTTCCGCCACTGCGGATTCTGGTCGAGCTTGGTGAGGCGCAATCTGCGGATTCAGCGCTCGCGCAGCGTATCCAGACGGATATCCGCTCGGCGCTTGTCTTCACGTCACAGATCGAATTGGTGCCGTTCGGTAGCCTGCCGCGCAGCGAATACAAGTCAAAGATGGTCGACTACGTCGACGCAGCCGAGCGTCCGATCGAACCAGCGTAATAATCCGCGTGGTCGAGGAACGCTCATCGGGAGACAATTTTATGCGCAACATGACTGAGGTTGAACTTACGCAAATAGTTCTCAATGCCTATCAGCAGACGACTGATCCGCGTCTACGTGAAATCTTGACCAGCCTGGTCAGTCACTTGCATGCGTTCGTGCGCGAGGTTCGGCTTACCGAACCGGAATGGCTCAAGGGCATCAACTTCATCACAGAAACGGGCCGGATTTCCGTGGGCGATCGTCAGGAAGTCATCCTTGTGTCCGATCTTCTGGGGGTGTCGGCCCTGGTCAACATGATCAGCGCCGCCGTCCCTGAGGGGGCCACGGAACCCACGGTGATCGGCCCGTTCTTCGTCGAGGGCGCGCCGGAGAAGGCGTGGGGCGAGAGTATCGACGGAACCGGCATCGGCAAACCCATGATTGTGCGGGGCCGTGTTCTGGATATGGAAGGGCGACCGGTTGCCGATGCCTTGGTGGATGTCTGGCAGACAGACGCCGACGGAATGTACGATATCCAGAAGGCAGATACCAGGAAGGACAATCTGCGCGGCCGGTACCGCACCAACGCTGACGGCGAGTTCCTAGTTCGCACGGTTCGTCCGACGTCTTACCCCATCCCGGTAGACGGACCTGGGGGAGACCTCGTCCGCGCCGCCAACCGCCATCCCTGGCGGCCCGCCCATATCCACGCGATGATCGCAGCGGATGGATACGAGAACGCTCGCTCTGCTCGAGGACTTGATGGCGGTGTCCGGGGACGTCGAGATAGCGCTATGCGACACGACGGGCCGGGTGACGCCCGATCATGTCGAAGCTCTCTTCACGGCGGCGCGAGAGCGATTTCCCGCCGTCGCGGCCTGGGCCTTCCACGGCCATGACACCTATGGCCTCGGCGTCGCCAATGTCCTGGCCGCGTTTCGCGCCGGCGTCGCAATCGTTGACGCATCGTTTGCCGGCCTTGGCGGATGTCCCTTCGCACCGGGCGCTACGGGCAATGTCGCCACGGAAGACGTGGTCTGGACTGCCGATCGCATGAACATCGAAACCGGTGTCGATCTCGAGGCTCTGCTGGCGATCGCAACCGACGTTGCGGCGATCGACGACGCGCCTGTAGGCGGGCGCGTGCGCCAGGCGCTTGCCGCCAGGTCCTGCCTCAAACGCGAAATCTAGGTCACGTCATGACACAGTCACACCCGCGCACCCTGTACGAAAAAATCTGGGACGCGCATCTTGTCGAAGCGCTCTCCGACACGCTTGCCCTCATCTATGTCGATCTTCACTTGCTCAATGAGGTCATGAGTGCGCAGGCCTTCGAGGGGCTACGTGAGCGCAACCGCCCAGTTCGCAGGCCTGATCGCACACTGGCGGTGTCCGATCACAATGTTCCGACCGATGGCGATCGTAGCCAGCCCATCGCCGACCCGGAAAGCCGGCTGCAAGTCGAAACCCTTGAACGCCACGCCGCCGAATTCGGGATTCCCTATATTCCGCTCGCCAGCGACGACCAGGGCATCGTGCATGTCATCGGGCCTGAACTGGGCCTTACGGTTCCTGGCTCTGTCATCGTCTGCGGGGACAGCCATACCTCGACGCACGGTGCCTTCGGTGCTTTGGCCTTCGGGATCGGCACGTCCGAGGTCGAACATGTCCTTGCGACGCAATGCCTCACGCAGCGTCGGTCAAAGACCATGTTGGTGCGGGTGTCGGGATCGCTTCGTGAAGGGGTCAGCGCCAAGGATCTGATCCTGACCATTATTGCCCGACTGGGGACAAATGGCGCCACCGGCCACGTTATCGAATATGCCGGGGAGGCTATTCGGGCACTGGACATGGCTTCGCGCATGACGGTCTGCAACATGTCGATCGAGGCTGGCGCGCGTGCAGGACTGATCGCGCCGGACGAGACAACCTTCGCCTACCTTGCGGGACGCAGGCATGCCCCCAAGGGTGCGGAATGGGAGGCCGCTCTTGCCGATTGGCGCATGATGCGCAGCGATCCCGAGGCGGAATTTGACGCGGTGGTGGAGATAGACGCGAACGAGGTCGTGCCGATGACCACTTGGGGCACGTCGCCGGAAACGGCCATCCCGCTGAAGGGTGCAATTCCTGCAGCGGTTGATCAGCATGAGGTCAATCAGTCCAAGGTCATGCTGGACTATATGGGACTGGAGCCCGGGCAATCACTCAGTGCTCTTCCTATCGATGTCGTCTTCATCGGCAGCTGTACCAATGGCCGTATCGAGGATTTGAGAGCGGCGGCCGACGTCATTGCGGGTCGCAACGTTGCTCCTGGTGTTCGCGCTATGGTGGTCCCTGGGTCAGGGCAGGTCAAGCGTGCAGCGGAAGCTGAAGGACTCGACCGGATATTCATTGATGCCGGGTTCGAGTGGCGCGATGCTGGCTGCTCGATGTGTCTGGGCATGAATCCCGACCAACTCGGGCCGGGCCAACGATGTGTGTCCACATCCAATCGCAATTTTCAAGGGCGCCAAGGGCCAGGTGGACGAACCCATCTCGTTTCTCCGCGATCCGCGGCTGCCAGTGCGATAGCCGGCCATCTTGCGAGCGCGGAGTTTTTGAAGTGAAGGCTTTTACGTGTTTGACGGCCATCGCAGCCGCCTATCCGGAGGATAATGTTGATACTGACAAAATCATCCCGGCCCGCTTCCTCAAGACAATCTCCAAAGCTGGCCTCGGTGCCGCACTCTTCAATGATGTCAGGCGCACGGCAAGCGGCGAACTGCGCGACGACTTCGTATTAAATCATTCGCCTTGGGATCGTGCGGGCATCCTTGTTACGGGCACGAACTTCGGATGTGGTTCGAGCCGCGAACACGCCCCGTGGGCGCTAGCTGACTTCGGCATTCACTGCATCATCGCGGCGAGTTTTGCCGACATTTTCTACAACAATTGCCTTAAGAACGGCATCCTGCCGGTCACGCTCGATGCGCGGGATCTTTCTAGCGTTTTCGAAGCTGCCCGAACTCCGGCTACGGCTAGCATCACTGTCGACCTGTCCCAGCGGCGGATTACAATCGCGGGGGCCGTGCCGATCTCTTTCGAGATTGATGCGGATGCGGCAGCGATGCTTCTAGAGGGCCAGGACGAGGTTACACAATCGCTGTTGCATGAGGATGCGATCCGCGCCTTTGAGAAAAAGAGCGACCTGATAATGGCTTGGCAGCCGTCGACGTTGCCGCGCTGAGCGCTCCGCCGACCGCCAGTGCAAATTCAAAGGGCCGCGAATGCGTAGACCGTAGATGCTGAGAATCCTACTCCAGAAAGCTGTGACAGCCAGAAAGCTGGCAGGTTTGGAGGGGAGTAAGAATGAAATTGAACTGGTTGCTAGCGGGTGTGGCTGCTGCCCAAGTCGTAACACCTGCATATGCGCAAAATCGCGATGCCGCTCAAGCGAGCGAAAAGGCGAACGCTGCATCCCCACCTGCTGACTCCGTCGGTGACGAAATCATCGTTACGGCTCAAAAAAGGGCGCAAAACCTTCGGGATGTTCCAATCGCCATTTCGGCGATCAGCGGCGACAGCCTGCAGACATCGGGCACCACACGCGTGTCCGATCTGGGGACTGCGGTGCCGAATGCGCAAGCTGGCGCCACTCTCGGCGTTACCTCGGTATTCTTGCGCGGTATCGGCAACTCCGATTTGTCGCTGGGCTCGGACGGTAGCATCGCGTACTACGCCGATGGGGTCTACATAGCACGCCCAAGGGCCCAAACCGCTTCGTTCTTTGACGTCGAACGGATCGAGATCGTGCGAGGGCCGCAGGGTGACCTTTACGGACGCAATGCCACGGGCGGCGCGATCAATGTGATCACGCGCAAACCAGGCGATACTTTCGGCGGTAATCTCCAAGCTTCTTACGGCAACTACGACGCAGTCAATGTGCAGGGCGGTGTGGATGTGCCACTCGTGCCCGGCGTTATCAGCGCCCGCGTTGCAGGCTACTACAATGATCACAGCGGATATGGCAAAAATCTTGCGACTGGTCGCGATATCGACAATCAGCATGAATATGCGGGCAGAGTCACGTTGGTGGCCAAGCCGACCAGTGATCTATCGATTGAGTTGATCGGTGACTACTTCAAGGCAAACGATCGGCTTGGCGGCTGGCACTATCTCGCGCAGGGTCGCCCGGACGTCCCACTTACTGCTGCCTTGGTCGGCGGTACGATCGCTCCGAATCCGCGCGATATCGCGAATGAAACCGATCCTTTGCGGGTCCAGGAGAGTTATGGTGTCACGGGTACGATCAAGTACGACCTGTCGAACGCTCTCACGCTGAAATCGATCACCGCCTATCGAGAGTCGAATTCGAACATTGCGTCCGGGCTCTCCGGTGGGACTGGCGTCGGACTGGACCTTCATCAAAAGGAAGGTCAAAATCAGTTTAGTCAGGAACTGCAGTTGCTCGCCGATCTTGACCGGTTGCAACTTGTCCTGGGTGCGTATTACTTTCATGAACGCATCGACGGCGACGTGTTCCTCACCTTGCCCACAGTTCCTGTCCCGATTCTTCGTCAACAGGGCTACGGTGAGGCGGATGCCTATGCGCTCTTTGCCAACGCGAATTTCAAGTTGACGGATCGGCTGGCCGTGATCGGCGGATTGCGCTACAGCTACGAGAAGAAGCAGTCTGTCGGTGCCTTCACATTGTTGCCGGCGGCGGCCGTTCCGACTGGGGGCGACAAGGGCTGGTCCGCCGTGACGCCGAAGATTGTAGTACAGTACAAGCCGATCGATAACCTGATGGTGTATGCGAGCGCTTCGAACGGCTTCAAGAGCGGCGCTTTCACGATCGGTGTGCCGGGTCCGGCGGTCAACCCCGAGAAATTATGGAGCTACGAGGTTGGCCTCAAGGCCAGTGCGCTCGACGGGGCACTGCAGGCCAACCTTGCCGCATTCTATTACGATTACACCGACCTTGTCGTGTTCAAGGTGGTGGGCGTCACGACGATCACCCAGAACGCCGCCAAGGCGCGCAACAAGGGCTTCGAGGCCGAACTCGTCGCGCGTCCAAATGGCAATTGGCGCTTCACCGGGTCATTTGGCTACCTTGACGCACGCTACACGGAATACTCGACGTCCGACCCGGTCTATCCAGGTACTCCAGCTCAGGATCTCAACGGCAAGAGGCTCTCGCGTGCTCCTGAATTTTCCGTTCGGGTCGGCGCAGAGTATGGCGTCGACATCGGCAGAGGGCGGCTCACCATATCATCTGATCTTTCCATGAAGAGCAAGACATTCTTCACACCATTCAATGACCGTAACGCTTACCAACCAAGTTATACGCTCGTGAATGCCCAGATCGGCTACAAGTCGGATCGAGGTTGGCGTATCGGGGTATTCGGGAACAACTTGACTGACAAGACGGTTCGAGAATACTCAATCGTTTCCTCTGATATACTCGGTTACCCGCGGCTCGGCAGTCTTAATGCGCCTCGGACGTACGGCGTACAACTTGGCTGGGATTTCTGACGACCAGCGGCTCGATTTTCGCCCATTCCTCGCAACGATCGTGAGGAGCGGGCGATCCGAGTCGCTTCATCATCTGGGGGAATAATGAAATCCACCGCCTTTTCCACTGCGATTGCCATGGTTTGTTGCGCCCTAGTCAGTGGAGTGGGCGCCGATCCGGTCCGCAGTAGCGAAGCAAAGCCGCGGGCGACTGCTGATTGCCGTGGCGAAAACCAGCTCATCCTGTTGGGCACGGGTGGCGGTCCCGTTTTGCACACTGAGCGCGCTGGCCCATCCTCTCTGCTGATCGTAGAGGGAACACCCTATCTAATCGACGTCGGATACGGTGCGGTACAAAGGCTCAAACAGGCAGGATTAGAGCCATCCGACGTGGGGCACGTGTTCCTCACCCATCTGCACTACGACCATACGGCCGATCTGGGAGCGCTTTTGGCGTTTAACTGGTCCACGGGAAAACGTCGCCCAGTCGATGTGATCGGACCCGTAGGAACGCGCGCGCTCGTCGCCGATACCGTTCGCCAGTTTCATACCGCAGAGGCCTTGTACACGGCGGTATTCCCACCGGTCGAAACCTTGGCCGAGCTCACCCGTTCGCAGGGGATGGCGGCTGCTGCCGCCAGGACGCTCGTTTATTCCGACGCGCACGTGCGCGTTTTTGCCGTTGAAAATTCTCACTATGACGGCATCCCCGCCGCGCGGCGCGATCCGAACTGGAAAAGCTATTCGCTGCGCTTTGAAACCAAGCATGGGGTGATCGTATTCACCGGCGATACTGGGCCCAGCGCCAGCGTTACCGAATTGGCGAGGGGGGCGGATGTCCTTGTCAGTGAAGTTCTTGCCTTGGATGCAACAATAGACATGCTCAAGCAGGACAACCCACGCCTTACCGACGCAAATCTTGCGCCGCTGGTAGATCACATGAAGCTTGAACACCTTTCGCCAGCGGCGGTCGGGCAATTGGCGCAGTCCGCCGCTGTGCGCGAGGTTGTTCTCAACCATATTGTTCCAGGAAGTGGCGGGCTCTCGCCAGATTTGTATATCTCCAAGGTCAAGATGTACTTTTCTCGTAAGGTCATACTAGGGAAAGATATGACGACAATATGTATATGAAGTGTGAGGTTACTCAGCATAGAACAATATGTTATGTGGAGATGCTAGCCTCGGAAAGGCATCTCGACCGCACCATTCTCCCGTGACGTGAGGCTGAGAGCCGGCTCCGCCTTTCGGCGGCAAGCTCTCGTTCGCTACCCTTTGGCATGCCCGCGCGGTGGTGGCGCAAGGACCGGAGCGTTAGGACGCCGCACGAATATTTCACCGACGTGGGATCGCGCGCAGGAACCGTGGGGCGGCGGCGCGGTTTGACGCGTGGACGGCAGGGAGCGTGTGTTATGACTGATGCTGGGCCCACCCATCTGGCGAGTTGGCGCTGATGGCGCGGGCAGGGGCGGCGGATCGCGCGCGAAGCTGGTTTCCGCGCGGCCAAGCCGCAACTCATCCGACGGGGCCGGGACCATGCGCGCGCGCCTGACGCTTGCTCCCCAGGCCGACGTCAGCGAAGCCGAGCGAGACGCCGGCCTCAAGCGGCTGATCTATGAAGCGGGCTATTCGAGCGCTACGGCCGCGCTTACCAGCGGGGTCATTCTGACCGCCTTCGCGCTCCATCTTGGCGCCTCGAACCTGATGGTGGGGATTCTCGCGAGCGCGCCCTTCCTCGGCCAACTCCTCCAGGCTCCCGCGGTGCTGATGATCGAGCGGCTGCGCCGGCGCAAGGCGATCGCAGTGCTGACCAGCATCGTGGGACGCTCCATGCTGGCGCTGATGGCGCTGGCGGTCTTCCTTCCCCCCGGCATCGCGATATTCGCGGTCGTGTTCGGCCAGTTCGTCCTGTGCGGCCTGGGCGCTATCGGCGGCTGCGCCTGGAATGCCTGGCTCCGCGATCTCGCGCCCCAGGAACGGCTTGGGTCCATTTTTTCGCGGCGGACCGTCAACACCACCACCGTCAGCCTGATCGCGGGCCTTGCCGCCGCTTTCCTGCTGGACCGCACGGCGCAGGGGTCGGACGCGCGCGATCTGGCCTTTGCGGGCCTTTATCTGGTCGGCTGCATATCGGGGCTGATCAGCGCCCTGGTGGTCACCAGGATGCCCGAACCGGCGATGCCGCCCGCCGCCGCCGAACCCCTAGGCATGATGGACTTGCTCAAGATGCCCTTCGTCGACCGCAATTTCCGGCGGCTCGTCCTCTTCCTGTCGAGCTGGCAATTCGCGGTGAACCTGGCGACGCCCTTTTTCACGGTGTTCATCGTCCGCCGCTTGGGCTTCGACATGACCTTCGTCATGCTGCTGAGCGTCGTCAGCCAAATCACCAACCTGATCGCGGTCCGCTCCTGGGGAACGCTGAGCGATCGGTTCGCGCACAAGTCGGTGCTCGCGGTCGCGGCTCCCACCTATATACTCTGCATCGTCGGCATGATTGGCGCGTCGCAACTTGGCCATAGCGATGCCGGGAAACTCTATCTGATCGCGCTACACGCGCTGATGGGCGCGGCCGTCGCGGGGGTGACGCTGGCAACGGCCAATATCGCCCTGAAGCTCAGTCCCAAAGGCGAGGCGACCGCCTATGTCGCGACCAGCGCGCTCACCAGCTCGCTGGCGGCGGGCATAGCGCCGATCCTGGGCGGGTTGTTCGCCGACTTCTTCGCCAATCGCCGGTTCGAGCTGTTGCTGCGCTGGACCAGCCCCAACGGCACGGTGCTGCTTACGCCGGTGACCCTGTCGCACTGGGACTTCTACTTCCTAACCGCCGGGGCGCTGGGCCTCTACGCGCTCCACCGTCTATCGCTGGTGCATGAGGAAGGCCAGATCGAGCGGCGCGAGATGCTGCAACAGGTACTGGGCGAGACGCGGCGGGTAGCCCGCAGCCTAGGGACGGTGTCGGGCTTGCGCGCGCTTACCGACATTCCCGGATCGTTGATTCATGACGCGCGACTGCGTAGCCGCTGGCTGCGGATGCAGCGCCGGACGGCTCGACAGCCATGAGCGGCCCGGCTCGGGCGGCGGCCTATGAGCCGCCGCGCTGATCTTCCCGGTTCAGCCTGTCGCGAAGGTCGCGCGTCGCCTGTTCCGTAACCGATTTGGGCTGCCGACCGCGCGAGGTCTTGTTCTTGACGACGGCGTAGATCAGCACCAGGCCAAGCAGGATCGGCCCGCCGATTATCATGAACGCCCACAAACTGGTTTCCATGCCGCATCTCCTGTCAGTTCGTCTGACCTAAATGGGCGCGGAGCGATGCGGTTCCGCCAGCATCAATGTGCAATGGGGCGATTCAGCGCGTCCGCCGCGTCAACGCAAGGCACGCTGCCGCTGGACTGCGACAGGGCCCGCACCTTGTACCGGATCGCCAGTTCGCGGTGCGCGGCCACCTCCGCAGGACTGGCCCCTCTTTCGGCGGCCCTGTCGGCTTTGCTCGCTTCCTCGCGCGCGCGGCGGAACATATAGGCCGCGTCGTCTGATGCACGCATGGCTCTCTCCTCTTCCTGTAGGGGCCAGCCATACACCCTGGCCGGGCAAGGGTCATTTAAATGGATCAGCCATGTCATGTTCCTTTGAGCGGAGAAGTTCGCCCCTGCTCCGCCTGATGCTTCACGCCGGCGGGCAGCGCGGGGGAACGGTCGCCCCGCCACCCTCGTTACCCATGGATCGGCCGCTTGCCGGCTGAGCACCCCAAGGAGGCGATGATGGATAATCCAGGACAGGGCGAGGACAAGTTCCGGAGCGAGGGCAAGATCCCGACAGAGCATGAACGCGCGCCCAATATCTCGACCGAGAACCAGCCCGAAGGCGCGGCCCGCCGGCCGAGCGACACGCTCGATCGCGAGCCCGAGCGCGATCCCCAGAGCGGAGGCGCGATCCCGTCCAACTATGATCCCGAAAGCATGACGCGCAAGGGAGAGGAAAAGGACACGCGCGCCGGCCAGGAAGGCGCCGGGGACCGAACGGGCGGCTAGGTCGCTTATCATCGCGATCGCCCCTCCCCAGAATTGACTGAGAAGGCCGCTTCCCCACCAATCGGGCGCGACCATTAGCTCTGACATCCGGGTTGCGGCGTCCACTGCCATATTGGGAGCGGCTTCGGCCCCCCGCGTCTGACATCGTGGGGCCATGGACCGTTTCGCCCTAAGCCAGGGAACTTGCGCCACCGACAGGCTTATATCCCAAGGGTGGTAGCGGGACAGGAGCGGATGACGCGCATGGGCGAGAGCCAAGGCCTGCAAGGCACTCTGACGCGCAATATCGACGATCTGCGGCAGCACGCCCGGCAGCAGGAGGTGAACGCCCCGTTTGAAAGCCGGGTCGCGGCAAGGATCACCGCCTTCACCGGCAGCATGGTCTTCGTTTATCTGCACCTGATCGTCTATGGCGGTTGGCTAGTCGTCAATCTGGGGCTGGTGCCGATCGTCGCCCCTTTCGATCCCACGCTGGTGTTCCTGGCATGCGAGGCGTCCGTCGAGGCGATCTTCCTGTCGACCTTCGTATTGATCAGCCAGAACCGCATGGCCGAGGAAGCCGATCGGCGCGCCGCGCTCGACCTTCATATCAATCTTCTTGCGGAGCATGAGCTTACCCGGATGGCCGAGGCCCTGGCCGCTATCGCCCGCAAGCTGGGGATAGAGGAGGAATTGCACGATGTTCGAAGCGACGTGCAGCCTCTGGAGGTTCTAGACGAGCTGGATCGCAGCTAACCGAGCCGATCGCCAGCCATCGCCAGCTCAGACCCAGATGGTGGCCGCTTCTGCCGGACGCTCTTTATCTCGTGAGCGAGCGAAGCGGGCCGCCGGGGCCGTCGTGGATGAAGGCTCGGGATAAAGAGCGAGACGCTGCAAGGCGGCGATGTCGGGCAGGCGCATCCATTTCGACTGAAGCTCGACCATCCCCTGATTGCGCAGATCCTGCAACATGCGGTTGACATGAACGGCAGTCAGGCCCGTGATGTCCGCCAGATCAAGTTGCGTCAGCGGCATGGCGAACTGATCGCCATAAGTAAGGCCCGACTTGGCCAGCCGATGATAAAGGTCGCAAAACAGGTAGCTTAGGCGCTCGATCGCGGTCTTGCGGCCAAGATTGACGATCCAGTCCGACTGGCGGCGCATGGTTTCCGCCATCTGACGCCACATATCGGCCCTCAGCCGGCTATCGCCCTCACAGGCTTGCTCGATATCGCTGCATCGCCGGCTGATGGCGCGGACGTTGGTGAGGGCGATCACGGGCTGGGGTGCGGGCTGTCCCTGCAACCATTCGACGCCGCAATTGTCACCGGGCAGGTAGAGGGAGCAAATCTGCCGCCGCCCGTCGGACAACAGGCGATAGCGATAGGCCCAACCCTCCTGGATCAGGAAGAGGTGGGACTGGACTTCGCCCTCCCGCGCAAGAAACTGATGTGGGCGAAAGTGACGGCTAGCGTCGCTATGGCTGAGTCTCTGCATTGATGCATCCCTGTTAGCCCCACCACAACCCTAGGATATGACAAGGAGGCATCGGATAAAATGGATCAATATCGTCGATTACTGCGGTGAATGGAGGGTTAAACCTGTTCAGTCGTAGCCCTCAAAAACTGTCGGAAGCCGAGGCCTTGGAAAAGAAGCCCTTTTCTATCGCCAAGCGAGTGAAATTGCGCTTCGAGTCGCCGCACATGGGGAGGACTCTTCCACGCTGTGCCTATTGATGATCGGCGCTGTCGTAGATCCGATCTAGGATCAGCGCCGTTTCCACGAAGCGCTCCGATACGGGGTCGAAGCCGGGGCTGCGGGCCAATCGTCGGGCCCAGTCGGTCACCGCGCCGCCGCCCCAGTCGTCCGGTGGTTCTGTCAGGGCTGTCCTGCTTGTGCCGCGATGGCTCCAGGCGGCGAAGTCATAGAAGGAGCCCGCGACGTTGCGCAGCGACGCGCCGCCCTCGACGCCGTGGAAGTCCGCCGATATCTCCGCTTCCTGACCGGCATGGAGATGCCAGGAGCAGGCAAGCCGCACCACCGTTCCGTTGGCGAGCACCAATGTCGCGAAGGCAAGGTCCTCCACCTCGGCCGCGCGATCGGCGAAGCGCCGCCCCTTGGCGAAGAGATGGCCCCGCGCATCCACCACCTCCGGGAAATCGAGCGCCCAGAGCGCTAGGTCCACCAGATGGATGCCCAGATCGACCAGACAGCCGCCACCCGATTGAGCGGGGTCGTAGAACCATGCTTTGTCGGGACCATAGGCATTGTGAAAGACCAGATCCACCGCCTGGACCTGCCCCAGCGCGCCCTCCGCCAGCAACGCCTTGATCGCCTGCGCGCCTTGGGTGAAGCGATAGGAGAGATCGACGCCGAGCAAGCGGTCGGCCTGTCGCGCGGCGTCGACGACCCCGGCCGCTTCCCGCGCGTCGCGGCCCAGCGGCTTCTGGCAAAAAACCGCCTTGCCGCGTGCGAGCGCGCGCAACGATTGCTCCGCGTGCAGGGCACTGGGGGTGGCGATGACGACGCCGTCGATATCCTGGTCCAGCATCGCGTCGAACGAAGCGGTCTGAAGGGCCGTCGGCGCGCTGGCCTGGGCGCTGGCCAGATTGTCGGGCGACGAGTCGCATAGCACCGCGATCTCCGCCGCGCCCGATCGGGCGAGCGCCTCCATGCGTGCCCGGCCGATCCATCCGACGCCCAGAAATCCCAGACGCGGGAGCCTTGCCGGAACGCCCTGTTCCGGCGCCCGGCCCTCCATCAAAAGCATATCAGCCCTTTCACGAAGCCGTCGGGATGATCGCGGGTATCGTCGAGCGCCTGCGGCAGCGCGTCGAGCGCATAGCGGTGGGTATAGAGCGGCGCGGGGTCGATCCGTCCTTCGGCGACGGCCGCAATGGCCGAACGGATGCCCGCCATGTAGATAGCCGGATCGCGCTCATGGGCGTTGACAACATCCAGGCCGCGCCAGTTCCACAGCCACATATTGACCTGGCGCGGACCGTCCTGATGATAGCCGGCGATGATCAATCGGCCCCGCTCGCCAGTCAATTCCGCCGCAAGGTCGAGCGGCCATTGCTTGCCCACGGCTTCGATGACTCGCTCGCACAGGCGGGCCGACGTGAGTTCGGTCACCTGCTCGATGATCGCGCGATGATCGTCCATCCTGATCGTCTCGGCCGCGCCGAACTGGCGCGCCAGCGCGAGCGAGCTTTCCCGCCGCGAGATGGCGATGACCCGTGCGCCGGCATCCGTGGCGAGGCGAGTGAGCAGCGCGCCGAGAAAGCCGATGCCGACGATCGCGACCGTCTGGCCGGCGACTATGTCCGAACGCGCGAAGATGTTCATCGCGCAGCCCAGCGGCTCGCCGGGAAAAGGCACGCCGTCGAGCGCGGCCGGCAGGGCGACGATCCGGTCGGGCATCGCCAGATCATATTCGGCATAGGCGTTATAGCTGAGCGCCGCGACCCGCGTGCCCACCTCGATGTCGCGCACGTCTTCGCCCACGGCGTCGACCACGCCCCAGCCTTCATGCCCCAGAGACCCCGGCTCGCTCGGATAGGTCATCCATTCCGGCCCGGCCCAGGGCGTCAGGTTCGACGCGCAGACGCCGCATCCCTCCATCCTGATCCGCACCTCTCCCGCCTTGGGTTCGGGGCGGGGAACATGGACCAGCTCCATCCGCCCTGGTCCGGTCAGGGTCGCGGCACGCATGACCGGCCCTGTCATCGCGCGCTCGCGACCTGAAGGCGCGGCCCGGTCTCCACGCCGATAAAATCCTCCAGCGCCTTGTGGGCCTCGTCATCAGTCATCTGCCGGGGCGGATGCTTGCAGAACCAGGCTGAGGCCGCCTCTATCGGCCCCGACAAGCCCCGATCCAGCGCCAGCTTGGCGCAGCGGATCATGTCGATGGCTACGCCGGCCGAATTGGGGCTGTCCTCCACCGACAGCCGCAACTCCAGGTTCATCGGCACGCCGCCGAACAATTCCCCCTCCATTCGCAGGAAACAGACTTTGTTGTCATTCTGCCACGCCACATAATCGGACGGGCCGACATGGATGTCCTCGTCGGCCAGCCGGGCTTGGGCGACCGCTTGGACCGCTTCGGTCTTGGATATCTTCTTCGAGGCGAGCCGCTTGCGGTTGGACATGTTGAGGAAGTCGGTATTGCCGCCGGTATTGAGTTGATAGGTATGGACCAGCTTGACGCCGCGCTTGGCGAAAAGGTCGGTCAGCACCCGGTGGACGATCGTCGCCCCCAGCTGCGCCTTGATGTCGTCGCCGATGATCGGCACGCCCGCCGCCGAAAAGCGCGCGGCCCAGTCGGGATCGCTGGCGATGAAGACGGGGATGTTGTTGACGAAGGCGACTCCGGCCTCCAGCGCGCACTGGGCGTAGAACTCGCTCGCCCGCTGCGATCCCACCGGCAGATAGTTGAGCAGCACGTCCGCCTTGGCTTCCCGCAGCCGACGGATCACGTCGGCCCGGCTCGGCTGGGGCAGGTCGGCGGGCTGGAAGGTCCGATCCTGCGGCTGGTCGGCCATATGGTCGGCCACGCCGTCCAGCATCTGGCCCATCTCCACGACCGCGCCCGCCGGCGGCACTACGGGGCAGAAGCGCGCGGTGCAATTGGGGGGGGCGAAAATGGCCGAGGCGACATCCTGCCCCACCTTGCGCCTGTCGATGTCCCAGGCCGCGACGACCCGGATGTCGCCGGGCGTATAGCCGCCCAGCCGATGATGCATCAGGCCGCTATGGTCGTTGGCGCCGTCGCGATAATGTTCGATACCCTGGACCAGCGAACTGGCGCAGTTGCCGATGCCAACGATGGCGATGTTGATCGGCTGTGACGATGCGGACATGGCGTCCTCCTCTTCCTATCCCTGCGCCACGCGGGACGCGGCCTGCGCGGGGGCATAGCGTTCGGTCGCCCAGGCGCAGAAATCGGCGAAGGCCTGCGGGTCATGCGGCGGGCTGCTATGATGCGGCACCAGGCCCATCGCCTCGGGCGTGAAGCAGAAGGTCAGCGTCACGTCGAAGGGCGCGAGCGCCTCCATCTGACGGTCGAACCAGTCGACGGCGCCGGGCCGCAGGCTGTCGGCCCAGCTAAGGCCGGTGCGCAGGTGGCGCACGCCCAATTGCTTCATCAAGCGGACGGCTTCGTCCAGCCGGGGGTCCTCGAAATGGAACCACTGCATCAGGCCCATCTGCGAGGCGACCGTGGCATAATCGGCGAGCGCGGGCTTGGGGCTGCCATCCTCGCGGATCAGGCCCATGTAGAAATGGCGATAATAACTCGATCCTTCGGCCTCCCGGTGGCGCGTGGTCGCGCCCCAGCTTTGCGGAAGGTCGAACAGGGAATACCAGAAGATGCGCTCGACCCGGCCGATCAGCAGCTCGGCGGTGCGGCGCAGGCCGAAAACCTGCACTTCCTCCGCCCCGAAGGAGCCGACGCCGACCTCCGTCACCCAGACCGGCTTGTCGGGCGCGACCGCTTCGATCTCCGCGATCTTGTCGGGCCATGCGTGGATCGGCCAGAGGTTCCAGTCGAGGGGAAAGCCGTGCACCGCCACCACGTCGACCGCGTCGAGCGCGCCGAAGGCGCGCATGCGGTTCACCCAATGTGGGTCGATCGGCGACATGCCGCCCAGCACCCTGGTGAGGCCCGGATTGGCGCCGGCGATGGCATTGCCCGCGCGAACGACCATGTCGGCGTAGCGCGACCAGTCCGGATCAAGCTCCGGGTCCCAATGCGACTTGTTGTTGGGTTCGTTCCAGATCATCGCGGCTTCGATCATGGCTTTTCTCCTGCTCCACTGGCCGGATAGACCGGGGCGGCGCCCATCGCGGCAAAGGGGACGTCGGCGACGCGGCACAGATAGACTTCTTCCTCGGGACGCGCCTCGATCCGGAAGCCGCTGGCGCGCAGCATCGCTTCGCTGCACGCATGATTGGGCGCCCACCAGTTGGTCCAGTCGCCGGCATAGAGGCCTTCGATGAAATGCAGCCGGGGATAGCCCGGATCGTCGAAATAGGCGGGCGGTCGGTTGGTCCCCGGCTCATGGAAAGGTGGGTCCGGCGGAATGTCGGCGATCGCCTCGCTGCCGCGTTGCATCGTCTGGAACAGCAGCATGTCCCCGGCGACATGCGCGCGGATCAGGTCCAGCGCCAGCAGGGGATGGCGCAGATGATACAGCACGCCCATGAAGATGACGAGGTCGAACGTCCTGCCCAGCTTCGCCACGTCATAGACGGACAGATTATGATAGCTGACGCCCTTGATCCCCAGCCGGTCCGCCACGAAGCGCGCCTGGGCGAGATAGCGCTCGTCGGAATCGATGCCCACCACCTCGGCCGCGCCCCGCCGGTGCATCTCGACCGCGTAGAAACCCGCGTTGCAACCGATGTCGAGAACCGTCTTGCCGGTCAGGTCGTCGGGCAGCGCATGGGCGAAGCGGTCATATTTGAAGGCGGGATAATCCCCCAGGAAATGGTCCGGCGCGGTCCACACCCCGTCGATCTCGATATTCTGGAACCAGGGGCCGAGCGCGTCGATCGCCGCGCGCAGTTCTTCCCGCGTCTCCCGGCGCGCGGTGGCGGGTCCGCCCTTCATGCCGCGACCCTGTTGAGCGCCGCCACCTTGCCGCCCCAGCTTCCGATGTCGAGGATGCTGAACGAGGCGGGATCGATGTCGAAGCGCAATATATGGTCCGGATCGAGGCCCAGATAATGGCCGACCACGCCCCGGATCACGTCGCAATGCGTGACGCAGGCCAGCGGCGAGGCCGTTTCGGGCTGCGCCTCCAGATGGCCGACGGTCCGCGCCGTCGCCTCGGCCATGGTCTCTCCGCCAGGGGGGCGGCATCGGCCGCGCGTCCCGTTCCATGCCGCCCACCCCGCATCGGCTTCCAAGTCGCTGAAAGCCATGCCGCTCCAGTCGCCGAAGTCGATCTCGTCCAGAGCATCCATGACCCTCACCTCCTGTTTCACGGCGCGTCCGATCGCCGTCGCGGTTTCCAGACAGCGTTGCCGCGGACTGCTGTGCAGCGATGCGATGCCCGCTTGCGAGAGGCTTTCGGCCAGGCGCAATGCCTCGTCCCGCCCCCGCGCCGTCAGCGGCACGCCCTCCGACCGGCCGCTCAGGACGCGGCCATAATGATCGTGCGTGGCGTGACGGATGAGGAAGACCCTCATGCGCTGCGGGCGGAACGAGAAAGCATCAACATAGAAGCTGTCCAATCCCATTGATGATGATGTCGTTCCAAAACAAAAGCATCATTCACGCATCATCAAAATCTATGTTTGACGGGATTCACCTAGGTTATCCCTTTTATGACAGAACGGGAACACGAAGAAGAAGATGCTGTTTATCGTCCATTCATCTGAGGGATGGCCAAAATCAATGGAAACGATCCTCATTACTGGCGGCGCGGGCTTTATCGGCCGCTTCGTCGCGGACGAAGCGCTGCGCCGGGGCTATAAGGTTCGCGTGCTCGACAATCTGATAGAGCAGGTCCACGGCAGCGTCGAAACGTCCACGGCGCTCAATCCCGAGGTCGAGTTCGTGCGCGCCGATGTCCGTAACGGCCATGCGGTCGAGCGCGCCCTGACCGGGGTGGACGCCGTCATTCACCTGGCCGCGGAGGTCGGGGTCGGGCAGTCCATGTATGAGGTGGAACGCTATACCTCGGTCAACGATGTCGGGACGGCGGTATTGTTCGAGCGGTTGATCGACCGGCCGGTGCGGCGCGTCGTCACTGCCTCCTCGATGAGCATCTATGGCGAAGGCCTGTATCAGGACGCCGAAGGCCAGATCGTCGCCGACGCGTCGCGCGGCGCTCTTCGGGACGGGCAGCGCAACTGGGAGCCATGCGATGCGGCCGGACGCCCGCTCTCCCCGCTGCCCACGCCCGAATGGAAGCAGCCCAGCCTCGCCTCCATCTATGCGCTCAACAAATATGCGCAGGAACGCATAACCCATATCATGGCGCCGCCCTATGGCATGGAGGGCGTGTGCCTGCGCCTCTTCAACGTCTATGGCCCGGGGCAGGCGCTCAGCAACCCCTATACCGGCGTTCTCGCGATCTTCGCCTCGCGCCTGCTCAACGGCGAGCGGCCGATGATCTTCGAGGATGGCGAGCAGCGGCGCGATTTCGTCCATGTGCGCGATGTCGCCCGCGCCTTCCTCGACTCGCTCGAACTGCCCGGCGCGGCAGGGGGCACGTTCAATATCGGCTCCGGCCAGGACCGCTCGGTCCTGGAGGTCGCGCTGGCGCTGGCCGACGCGATGGGGGTGGAAGGCTGCGCGCCCGAAATAGTGGGTAAGGCCCGCACGGGCGACATCCGCCATTGTTTCTGCGACACGCGCCATGCCGCCGATCAGCTGGGCTTTACCGCGAGAGAGGATTTCAAGGCGGGCCTTGCGGAACTCGCCGAATGGGTCGCGCAGCAACAGGCGGACGACAGGGTCGGCGAAGCCCGCGCGGAGCTTGAGGCAAGGGGCCTCGTCGCATGAGCGGCATGGAGGATCGTCGGCCGGTCCTTGTCACCGGCGGCGCGGGGTTCATCGGCTGCAATCTGGCCGATCGGCTGGCGGGCGAGGGCCATGACGTCATCGTCTATGACGCGCTCTACCGGCCGGGCGTCGAGGATAATCTGCGGTGGTTGAAGGCCAATCATGGCGAGCGCATCCATCCGGTGATCGCCGACATCGGCGATGCCGAATGCCTGCGTGATGCGGCGTCACAGGCCAAGGCGATCTTCCATCTCGCGGCGCAGGTGGCGGTGACCAGCAGCCTTGAATCGCCGCTACAGGATTTCCAGACCAATCTCGCCAGCACGGTCTCGCTGCTGGAGATCGCGCGCGCCCTGCCGGAGCCGCCGCCGCTGATCTTCGCTTCGACCAACAAGGTCTATGGGGACCTTGCCGATCTGGAGCTTCGCTGCACGGGCGAGGGACATCGTCCCGCCGACCCCGCGCAGCGCGGCGGCGTGAGCGAAAGCCGCCCGCTCGATTTCCACACGCCCTATGGCTGTTCCAAGGGCGCGGCCGACCAATATGTGCTCGACTATGCGCGCAGCTTCGGCCTTCCCGCCGCCGTCATGCGCATGAGCTGCATCTATGGCGAGCGCCAGATGGGCACCGAGGACCAGGGCTGGGTCGCGCATTTCCTGATCCGCGCGATCGAGGGTCAGCCGATCACCCTCTATGGCGACGGACATCAGGTCCGCGACATATTGCACGTGTCCGATGCGGTCGACGCCTATCTGTCCCTGTGGCGGCGCATCGATTCCGTCAGCGGGGTGCCGTTCAACCTGGGCGGAGGGCCGGACAACGCCGTCAGCCTTCGCCAGTTGCTCGATCATATCGAACAGGTCACAGGCCGCGTCGTCGACCTTCGACTGGCCGACTGGCGCGCGGGCGACCAGCGTTATTTCGTCGCCGACACGGCGCGGGCGCGCGACGCGCTGGGATTTTCGGCAAAGGTCGGATGGCGCGACGGAGTCGGCAGGCTTGCCGCTTGGCTGATGAGCGAGCGCGCGCCCGATGTCGAAATGCTGGCGGTGGCAGGGTCCAGATGAGCCCACCCCATATCCTGATGACGACGGATTGCGTGGGCGGCGTATGGCAATATGCGACCGACCTCGCCGACGGGCTCGCCGCCAACGGATATCACGTGACGCTGGCGCTGATGGGTCCGGTCCCGCCCGAACGCCGCCCCGCCGCCGCGCGACGCGCCGGACTGCCTGTCCAGACCGTGGAGACCGGCCTGCCGCTGGATTGGCTGGCGAAGGATGCCGGCGAGATCGCCGACGCCAGCCGGACGCTGATCGCGCTCGCGACCGATCTGGGTGCCGACCTAGTCCAGCTCAACAGCCCGGCCCTCGCCTGCGCCGGCCCTTTTCCCGTGCCAACCGTGGGTGTGCTGCATAGTTGCCTCGCCAGTTGGTGGGGCGCGATGCGCGACGAGGCTATGCCGGACGATTTCGTCTGGCGCACCGATCTCCTCGCGCGCGGCCTCGCGCGATGCGACCTGGTGATGACGCCGACCCGCGCCTTTGGCGCGCAGGCGCGCCAGCTTTACAAGCTCGGGGTCGAGCCCACCACGGTCCATAATGGCCGCGCCTTCCGCCCGGCGCCGCCGCAGGGCATGCACGACCATGTCTTCACCGCCGGCCGGTTGTGGGACGAGGCCAAGGGCGCGCGCCTGCTCGACAAGGTGGCCGCGCGCCTGTCCGTGCCCTTTTTCGCCGCCGGCGGCACGCGCGGACCGCATGGCGAGGAGGCCGCGCTCAATGCGCTAAGCCTTCTCGACCAGCTTGACGGGGAGGCGATCGCCCGACGCCTGGCCGCGCGCCCGGTCTTCGCTTCGGCCGCCCGTTACGAACCGTTCGGCCTGTCGGTGCTGGAGGCCGCCATGGCGGGGTGCGCGCTGGTCCTCTCCGACATTCCGACGTTCCGCGAGCTTTGGTCCGACGCAGCCCTGTTCGTGGCTCCAGACGACGAGGACGGCTTCGTCGAAGCGATCGAGGCACTGGTTGGCGATGCGGGCCGGCGGCTGCAACTGGGCGACGCGGCCCGCCGCCGCGCCGCTACCTATGGCGCGGATCGCATGGCCCGCGAGATGGCCGGCCATTATGCACGGCTCCTTTCCGATGCGCCCCGACCCGCGAAAAGGAAAGCGGCATGAAGATCGCCTATTTCACCCATTCGCTTCTGTCCTGCTGGAACCATGGCAACGCGCATTTCCTGCGCGGCGTCCTTGGCGAACTGCAAAGGCGCGGCCATGAGGTGAACGCGTTCGAGCCGGAGGATAGCTGGAGCCTTGGCAATCTGCTGACCGATCATGGCGAGCAGGGGCTGGACGCCTATAGGACGGCCTATCCCGACCTGTCGACCTGGCGCTATGGCAAGGATGCGCGGGAAGTCGAGCTGATCGACGACGCCGACCTCGTCATCGTCCACGAATGGAACGATCCCGCCCTGGTCGCGGCGATCGGGCGGCTGCGGGCGCGGGGCGGCCGGTTCACATTGCTATTCCACGACACCCATCATCGTGCCGTCAGCGATCCGGAGGCCATCCGCGCCTTCGACCTGTCGGGCTATGACGGCGTCCTGGCGTTCGGCGAGGCGCTATCCGAGGTTTATCGCCGCTGGGGCTGGGGTGATCGAGTCTGGACATGGCATGAAGCCGCCGACCTCACCGTCTTTCATCCGCCCGAGGTGGAGCGGGAACGGCGGGGGCTGGTCTGGATCGGCAATTGGGGCGACGGCGAGCGGGCCGAGGAGATCACGGACTATCTGCTGGCCCCGGCCGAACTAGCCGCCCTGCCCCTCGACATTTACGGCGTGCGCTATCCGGCCGCCGCGCTGGACACGCTGCGCCGGCATGGCGCGCGCTATCATGGCTGGGCGCCCAACGCGATGGCGCCCGCGATCTTCGCGCGTCATTTGGCCACCGTCCATGTGCCGCGCCGCTATTATGCCTCGCTGCTGCCGGGGATACCCACGATCAGGGTTTTTGAAGCGCTGGCCTGCGGCATCCCGCTACTCTCCGCCCCATGGTCGGATAGCGAGGGGCTGTTCCGCCCCGGCACCGACTTCCTGATGGTACGCGACGGCGAGGAGATGGCGCGGGCCATGCGCGCCATCGCCGAGGACGCTGATCTCAGGGCACAGCTCGCCGCCGATGGCCTGAACCGGGTCCGGGAACGCCATAGCTGCGCCCACCGGGTCGACGAACTGATGGCCATACTCGCCCGGCTGGGCGTGCCCGCCGCCGCAACGATGGAGAAACAGGTCGCATGAAGATCGCCTTTTACGGATCGAGCCTGCTGTCGGCCTATTGGAATGGAGCGGCCACCTATTATCGCGGCATATTGCGCGATCTCGCCGCCCGGGGCCATGACATCCATTTCTACGAGCCCGACGCCTTCGATCGTCAGCAGCATCGCGACATCGAGCCGCCGGACTGGGCGAAGGTCACGGTCTATCCCGCCACCGCCGAAGGATTGCGCGCTGTCCTGGGCGAAGCGGCGCACGCGGACGTCGTGGTGAAGGCGAGCGGCGTCGGCGTGTTCGACACCGAATTGCTCCAGGGCATCCTGACCGGCGCGCGCAAGGACGCGCTGCGGATTTTCTGGGACGTGGACGCGGCGGCGACGCTCGACGAGATGGCCGTCGATCCCGCTCACCCGGTGCGCGCCGCCCTGCCGCAGCTCGATATGGTCCTGACCTATGGGGGCGGGCCGCCGGTCGTGGAGAGCTATCGCACGATGGGCGCGCGCATCTGCATCCCCATCTATAACGCGCTCGATGTCACCACCCATTTCCCCGTGCCGCCCGATCCGCGCTTCGCCGCCGACCTCTCCTTTCTCGGCAATCGGCTGCCGGACCGCGAGGCACGGGTCGAGGAGTTCTTCCTTCGCGCCGCCGCCCTGCTGCCCGACCGCCGCTTCCTGCTGGGCGGCAGCGGCTGGGAGGACAAAGCCAAGCCGGACAATGTCCGCCATATCGGCCATGTCTTCGTGCAGGAGCATAACAGCTTCAACTGCTCGCCCCTCGCCGTCCTGAACGTGGCGCGCGACAGCATGGCGCGGATCGGCTTCTCCCCCGCTACGCGCGTGTTCGAGGCGGCCGGCGCGGGCGCTTGCCTGATCACCGACGCCTGGGAAGGGGTCGAGCAATTTTTCGCGCCGGGCGAGGAAATACTGGTGGCGCGCGATGGGCAGGACGTGGCCGACCTGCTGCGCGATCTGACGGAGCCCAAGGCCCGCGCCATCGGTCAGGCCGCGCTGGCCCGCGTGCGCGCCGATCACAGCTACGCCCTGCGCGGCGCGGAGGTCGATCGCTTGCTGCGGACGCATCACGCCCGGCTGCTGGAGGCGGCGGCATGAAACTGGTCGTCCTCGGGCTCAGCCTGTCCTCCTCCTGGGGCAATGGCCACGCCACCACCTATCGCGCGCTGCTGTCCGCCTTCGCCGCACGGGGCCACGACATCTTGTTCCTGGAACGCGACGTGCCCTGGTATGCCAATGCGCGCGACCTGGTTGATCCCTCCTGGTGCCGCCTGTCCTTCTACCGCGAAGTCGCCGATCTGGCGGCCTGCCAGGCCGAGATCGAGGCCGCCGACGCGGTCATCGTCGGTTCGTTCGTGCCCGACGGCATAGAGGTCGGCCATCTGGCGCAGCGCTGGGCCGGCGGAACGACCGCCTTCTACGACATCGACACGCCGCTGACGCTCGCGCGGCTGCGGGCGGGGACGTGCGACTATCTGTCGCCCGACCTGATCCCCGGCTACGACATTTATCTGTCCTTCACCGGCGGCCCGACCCTCGACCATCTGGAGACGGTGCTGGGCTCTCCTTGCGCGCGCGCGCTCTATTGTTCGGTGGATACCGACCTTTGCCAGCCGGTCGAGATGGAGCGGCGCTGGGACCTCAGCTACCTGGGCACTTATAGCGACGACCGGCAGCCGGGACTGGAGCGGCTGCTGATAGAGCCCGCGCGAGCGATGCCGGATCGCCGCTTCTGCGTCGCCGGGCCGCAATATCCGAGCGATATAGACTGGCCTGCCAATGTCGAGCGGATCGACCATGTGGCGCCGGGAGACCATGCGGCTTTCTATGGCGCCTCCCGCTACACGCTGAACCTGACGCGGGACGATATGAAGCAGGCCGGCTGGTCCCCGTCCGTGCGACTGTTCGAGGCTGCGGCCTGCGGCACGCCGATCATCTCGGACCAGTGGCCGGGCCTGGAAAGCCTGCTCGCGCCCGGCCGGGAAATCCTGATCGCCCAGGAGGCCGACGATATGGGCCGTTATCTCAGCGAGGACGGCGGCGCTCTGGGCGCGGCCGCCCGCGCGCGAATATTGGCCGCCCATAGCGCGGCGCATCGCGCAGGCGAGCTGGAGCAATATCTGCGCGACGCCGCCCTTGCCGGCCGATCGGCCCCCATCCCCGCTGTATTGACGGCTTGAGAGACAAGAAAAGGAAGAGGATATGCAAGAAAAAGCTGCTCTGGTCGCCGGGGGTGCGGGGTTCATCGGGTCGCATCTTTGCGCCGCCTTGCTGGATCGCGGCTTCGATGTGCTGTGCATCGACAACCTCCAGACGTCGCATCCGGCCAACCTCCACCAGCTCGCGGCGCGGCCCGGCTTTCGCTTCCTGCGCGGGGACATCAGCCAGCCGCTGCCGCCCGAGGTGATGATCGGCGCGGATCGCCTGACGCGCATCTATAATCTCGCCTGCGCGGCATCCCCGCCGCGTTATCAGGCGGACCCCGAACATACGATGCTGACCAACGTGGTCGGGACCGACCATCTGCTGCGGCTCGCCGAGCAGACCGGCGCGCGCTTCCTGCTGACCTCCACCAGCGAGGTCTATGGCGATCCCGACAGCCACCCCCAGCATGAGGATTATCGCGGCTCCGTCAGCTGCACGGGCCCGCGCGCCTGCTATGACGAGGGCAAGCGCGCGGCAGAGGCGATGACTTTCGACTTCGGCCGGCTGGGGCGGGCGGACGTGCGGGTCGCGCGCATCTTCAACACCTATGGCCCGCAGATGCACCCCGACGACGGCCGCGTCATATCCAACCTGATCTGCCAGGCGATCTCCGGCGCGCCGATCACCATCTATGGCGATGGATCGCAGACGCGCAGCTTCTGCTATGTCAGCGACATGGTCGAGGGGCTGATCGCGCTGATGGAGGCTGAAGCCATCCCGCTGGAGCCGATCAACCTGGGCAATCCGGAAGAATATCGCATCGACGAATTGTTGACCGAAATACTCGCGATCATCCCCACCACCGCCAACAGGGTCTATTGCGCCCTGCCGACCGACGATCCGCGCAGGCGCCGGCCCGATATCGGCCGGGCCAGGGCCACGCTGGGATGGGAGCCGACCGTGCCCCTGCGGCAAGGGCTGGCGGCCACATGCAAATGGTTCGTGGAGGAAATGCAGGGCACCGGCGCCAACAGCCTTCGGTCGGTCCAGTCAGCCCAGATGGCGGCCAGTTGAACAGCCGGCCGGATTAGGAGCGGAAGTTCGGGCCGAAACGCGCTGTCTCGGCGTCCGCGCACATGGCTCGCAAAGTTGAGACTGACGGGACGTCGAACTGGCCTTTGCAACGTCCCGCGTTGTCCCGGCGATGCTGTTCGCGATGGAGGAAATGCGGCTTCCCGGCCCTGGGGAACAATCCGCGCCCCGGCGCGTCGGCAGCGAAGCGACCATCCGCTCGTCATCATGCCAAGGAGGACCATCATGTCCCTGTTCGACAAGATCATCGACGCCGTCACCCCGCCGGAAAGCCATGAGACGCGCATGAAGGCGCGCGCCGAGGCTCGGGCTGCCGCTGCCCCCGGCGACTGGCTGAACGCGGTCATCGACCATCATGAGCAGATCGAGGCGGCCTTCGCCGAAGTGCGGGACGCGACCAGCGCCGGCACCCGACTCGCGGCCCTGAAGGCGCTGGCGGTGCTGCTGACCGGCCATTCGAACGCAGAGGAAGCCGTCCTCTACCCGGCGATGGTCGACAGCGGCCACAAGGCGCATTCGGGCCTTGCCTATGAGGAGCAGGCGATGGCGAAGGTGCAGCTGGCCCTGCTGGAGAAGATCGAGCCCATGAGCGAGGATTTCCTCAACAAGCTCGGCCATCTCCAGGGCGCAGTGACGCATCATATGTATCAGGAGGAAAGCAGCTGGTTCCTCAAGCTGAAGGAGGAAGTGCCGGCGGCGGAGCAGGCGAAGCTCGCGGGCCGCTACCGCGAGGAGATCGACCGCTACGCCGGACGCGAACTGGCCTGACGAACGCCTGCGGACAGAAGCTGCTCGCCTGTCGTTTATCGGCGGCAGGCGTTCGGCGATCAACTGCGTTAGCGTCCCGTCGGATTGTCGCGCCTTGCAGCGACGCGCGCGCCCACGCCAAGGAACGGGCGGAGCGGAACGATGTTAAACCCTTATGGAACAACCAAACATAACCGACCATGCCGCCCCTGACCAGGCGGGCGGCCAGACCGAGACGCTTTCACCCGCGCTGCCGGCCGAGATCGAGGAAGCGGCGTCCCGCTTGCTGGAAAAGGCATGCGACCGCGAATGGATGCTGGCCACCGCCGAAAGCTGCACGGGGGGCCTGCTCGCATCCCTGCTGACCGATGTGGAGGGGGCGAGCCATGCCTTCGAGCGCGGTTTCGTCGTCTATAGCGAGGAGGCGAAATGCGAGTTGCTGGGCATCCGCCGCGATCAGATCGACAGTTGCGGCGCAGTAAGCCGCGAGGTAGCCATAGCCATGGCGGAGGGCGCGATCCAGCAGAGCAAGGCCGACGTGGCGCTTTCCATCACCGGCTTCGCCGGCGCAGCGAGCGGTGAGGGAGAGCCGGGCCTGGTCCATCTGGCGTGCGCGCGCCGGAAGGGACCGACGCGCCACCGGGAAAGGCATTTCGGCGATATCGGGCGCGGCCCGGTGCGGATCGCCAGCCTGAAGGAAGCGCTCGCCATGATGGAGGAAGCCGTCGATGAAGGCTGACCGTTTCGCGTCCCTCCATGCCCAGTCCATGGTCCGCATCGCCGCCGCCACCCCCGTCGCCAGCGCTGGCGACGTTCCCGCGAACGCCGCCGCGATCCATGACCTCATGACGCAGGCCGCGTCGGAAGGCGCGGATCTGGTAGTCTTTCCCGAGCTTTGCCTGTCCTCCTATGCGATCGACGACCTGCACCTTCAGGACGCGTTGCTCGACCGGGTGGAGGCGGAGGCCGCCCTGCTGATCGAGGCCAGCCGTGACCTAGCCCCGGTTTTCCTGATCGGCGCGCCGCTGCGCCGCAACGGACGCCTCTATAACTGCGCGCTCGTCGTCTCGCGCGGCCGCTTGCTGGGCGTCGTGCCGAAATCCCACCTTCCCAATTATGGGGAATATTATGAGAAGCGCTGGTTCGCGTCGGGCGCTGGTCTGACGGGGCTGGACATAGCCGTGGCCGGGCTGCGCGCGCCGTTCGGCGCCGACCTTTTCTTTTCGGCGAGCGACCTTCCCGACTTCCTGTTCCACGTGGAGATTTGCGAGGATTACTGGGCCCCGATGCCGCCCTCCACCCTGGGCGCGCTGGCGGGCGCGCTGGTGCTGTGCAACCTTTCCGCCTCCAACATCACCATCGGCAAGTCGCGGGACCGCCATCTGCTTTCGGCGTCGCAGTCGGCCCGCTGCATCGCCGCCTATGCCTATTCCGCAGCCGGTCCAGGCGAAAGCACCACCGACCTCGCCTGGGATGGTCAGGCGATGATCCACGAGATGGGCGACCTGCTCGCGGAATCCACTCGCTTCGGCGACGACCCGGAGATCATCTATGCCGACGTCGACCTGGCCCGGTTGCGCCTGGAGCGGATGCGCAACGGCACCTTCAACGACGGCGCCATTGGCGCGGGCCATCCCGAACAGCGCTTCCGCCGGATCGCGTTCGACCACCGGCCGGATTTCGCGGACGTGGGCCTTCGGCGCGCGGTGCGGCGCTTCCCCTTCGTTCCCGGCGATCCGCTGCAACTCGACGCCGACTGCTACGAGGCGTTCAACATCCAGGTGGAGGGGCTCGCCCGCCGCTTCCGGGCGACATCGGGCCAGCATTTCGTCATCGGCGTATCGGGGGGCCTTGATTCCACCCATGCGCTGATCGTCGCGGCCAAGGCCTGCGACCGGCTCGGCCTGCCGCGCTCGACCATCCTTGGCTATACCATGCCAGGCTTCGCCACCGGCGAGGGGACGAAGGGAAATGCCTGGGCGTTGATGCGCGCGCTCGGCGTGGAGGGGGCGGAGATCGACATCCGCCCGGCGGCCCGCCAGATGCTGGCCGACATGGGCCATCCGTTCGGCCGGGGCGAGCTCGTCTATGACGTGACCTTCGAAAATGTGCAGGCGGGGCTGCGCACCGACTATCTGTTCCGCCTCGCCAACCAGCATGGCGGTTTCGTCGTGGGCACCGGGGACCTTAGCGAACTGGCGCTTGGCTGGTGCACCTATGGCGTGGGCGACCAGATGAGCCATTATGCCGCCAATTGCGGGGTGCCCAAGACGCTGATCCAATATCTGATCCGCTGGTGCGTGGCGACCGACCAGTTCGACGCGGAGACCGACCGGGTGCTGAGCGCGATCCTGAACACGGAGATCTCGCCCGAACTCGTCCCCGCCGACGCCAGCGGCGCGTTGCAGAGCACGGAGGACAAGGTCGGGCCCTATGCGCTCAACGATTTCTTCCTGCACCATGTCGCACGCCAGGGGCTGCCCCCGTCGAAGATCGCCTTCCTCGCCTGGCACGCTTGGCGCGACGCGCGGGCGGGAGAATGGCCCGCCGGTTTCCCTGAGGCGAAGAAGACGGCCTACGACTTGCCGACGATCCGGCACTGGCTGGAAAATTTCCTCTACCGCTTCTTTGGCATCAGCCAGTTCAAGCGGTCGGCGATTCCCAACGGTCCCAAGGTCTCGTCCGGCGGCGCGCTGTCGCCGCGCGGCGACTGGCGCGCGCCTTCGGACGGCACGGCGCGGCTCTGGCTTGAGGAACTGGAGGCTGCCCTGCCTAAGCCGTCAGCCGCCGATCCTACGCCGAACCTAGCATAAGGCGGTCATGACCGCCGCCACGACGGCGATCCGGTCGACCTCATGATAATGGGGCAGATCCAGTTCCTCGCCGAAGACGTCGGGGTCGATCTCACGATAGCGCATTTCGCAGCCCGCTTGCTCGGCCAGCCTGGCCAGCATCATCTTCAGATTGTCGACGCCGCCGACGATCGCGCTGCCGGTATAGAGGATGAAGCGGCCGCCCGGAGCCAGCGCCTTGACCGCCGCCCGGCTCATCTCCAGCGATATTTCCCCGCCATGAGCGCCTCCGCCGTCGCGATAGGCGCGGCGCGCCGGATCGATCACATAGGGCGGGTTGGCGATGATCAGATCGACCTTGCCCTCGAAATCGCCCAGGTTGCGCCCTCGAAGCGCGGCTATCGCATGTCCCGCCGCTTCGGCGTTGACGGACGCCGTCCCCAAGGCCCGCGCATTGATGTCGGTCATGAACAGGCGGGCGCCCGGCGCCAGATCGGCGACCGTCACCGCGCCCACGCCCGATCCGGTCCCCATGTCGATCACCATGTCGCCCGGCTTCAGAGGGGACAGGGCGAGTTCATGGCTGATGAGGTCCGCGAAGCGATAGCTGTCGGGACCCAGGAAAATTGCATCCTGCGCGTCGGTCGGATAGGCCGAATGCACGAACAGCCGCTTGTGGACGGAAGAAACGCGGATGCGCGACCGCAGCAGCCCGCCCGGCTTCTCGTCGAGCATGCCGGCGTCGCCGAGCAGCCTTTCCATCACCGGATCGATCGAGCCGGGGATGAAGGGCAGGCTCCATCCCAGCACCTCTTCCCGGGTGCGCGCCGCCAGCCCCTCATGCCGCCGCAGGAATCGCCGATGGGTGGCCGGTGTCACCGTCACGAAATGATAGCGCTCCGCATAGAGATAGCGGACCAGGGCGAGGAGCGCGCTCCTGCCCAGCGGCACGTGGTGGGATTGCGGGGCGGCATCCAGGCCTTTTTCAAGCAGCATTTCAGTCATGCGGTTTTCTTCCGCTCCTCAAGATCGTCGCCGGAGGCGCAAGGCAGACGTTGGTCCAAGTCAAACCCGTCACCGGCGCTGAGCACATGAAGGCGCACGTCGTGCATCGACAGGGTGCGTTCGGGCCGCGCCTCGGAAATATTGGAATGAGTCACTTCGGCGCCATCGACGACATAGGCCGCGCCCGACCCGATGACGCGGAACGACCGGCCGGACAGGATGATCGCCGTATCCTCGTCGATGCCGATCCCGACGACGCGAGGATTTTGCGCGACCGCGCCCAGCAGCCGGCCAATCCTGCCCCGTTCGGCGAAATGCTGGTCGATGATCGCGCCGCGCACCAGATTGAGCCCCGGCGCCATATGGAGGTCGCCGATCCGATGGGTTTCGCCGCTGGAGCCCTTTACCAGCATGATCTCGCCCATGGCGGCCGCTCCGGCCGACGTGCCCGCGACCATGCCCCCGCGCCGGTGGATCTCGTGGACGATCTCTTCGATCGGCGTATCCCCGATCTGGCTGGAAATGCGGAGCTGATCCCCGCCGGTGAAGAATATCCCGCCCGCATCCTGAAGTAGCGCCAAGGCCGCCGCGCCGCGGCTCTCGGCGCGGTCGTGGATATAGAGTTCCACCAGTTCGCCGACGCCCAGACCGTCAAAGCCGGCCTGATAGGCGGCGAAATAGCCCTCCGGCTTGTGGCTGGCGATCGTGGCGATGATCAGCTTGCGCCCCTGCACATGAGCGGCGATCGCCTTCAATATCTCCCGCTTGCCTTCCTTGTCCTCATGCCCGCCGATGATGATGAGCGGTCCCGCCGATGTCGTCATGAAAGCCATTCCTTCAGGTCATCCACATGGGTGTCGGCGCGGGGCGTATCCAACCAGTGCGCGGCGATGGCCATGGAGAATTGCGGGCTGTTATGCGCGATGCCGATCCGGCCCGCCGGGTCGATCAGGATCACGCCCGCCTCCCCGCCCGTGCGCGACAATTGCTCGATCGCGGCCTGGGCGGCCGCCTGTGGCTCTTTATCGGCGAGCGCGAACAACGCCCGCGCCGCCAGCATCCCTCGGCTGATGCTCTCGCCATCCCCCGAAAGAGCGGCCGCCCCCATCGCGTCGTCGGCATAAAGGCCGCAGCCCGGCAGCGGCGTGTCGCCCACCCGGCCCGGCGCTTTTCCGGCAAGTCCGCCTGTGGAGCCAGCGGCCGCGACATGGCCATGCCGGTCGCGCGCGACGCAGCCGACCGTGTCGCAGCCGGCGGAGGCCTGATCCGGCATGGCCTCCTGCATGGGATCGGCGCGCTCGGCCCCGATCGCCTCGGCGAAACACCGCGCCCCCTCGCCCACCAGCAGCGTCGGGGTCGCGTCGAGCATCGCCCGCGCGATCGACACCGGATGACGGAAGCCCTCCAACGTGCCTACGCCGCCAACCGCCAGGGTGCCGCCGTCCATGATCGCCGCGTCCATCTGAACGCGCCCGTCGGCATTGCGCACCGATCCGGTGCCGGCGTTGAACTGGGGCAGGTCCTCCAGCAGGCGAACCACCGCCTCGACGGCATCGACGGCCGATCCGCCCCGCGCCAATATCGCCTCACCGATCCGGGCGGCCTCCAGGCATCCCTCGGCGAAGCGCGGACGGTCCGCGGCGTCGATCGCGCGAGCGCCGCCGTGCAGGACGAGCGACCAAGCGCCATCAGGATCAGACTCCGACATGCGGCGCCTCCATGGATGCAGTTGCCGGGACCGTTGGTCGAAAGGCCCTGACCTGCTCATGGACCTGCTCGATCCGCGTCGGGAACAGAAGGAGCAGGTCGCCGGGGCGCGCCATCCCCAGACAATGCGCGACCGCGTCCTTTTCTTCCAGGACGAAGCTCAGCCTGTCGTCGCCCGCGCCCGCCGCGCGCGCGCCCTCGCCGAGCAGGCGCAGGACTTCACCCCTGGGACGACCTCGTCCATCGGGGCCTTCCCTGAAAACGATGTGATCGAACATGGCGGCGCCGACGGCGCCCATCTCGACTATATCCGCGTCGCGCCGGTCCCCGGGCATACTCACCATGGCGATCGTCCGGCCCTGTCCCGTGCGGAGATCGTCGAGACAGGCGGCAATCGCGCGCATGCTCGCGACATTATGGGCATAGTCGATCACGACCCTGAAGGGATGATCGTCGATGATGTTGAAGCGGCCGGGATTGTCGCGATAGTCGGACGCGAAAGCGCCAAGACCCGCCGCGATCGCCTCTATCTCCATTCCCAGCGCCACCGCCATTGCCGCCGCCGCCAGCGCATTGGCGATATTGAACGAGACGACGCCTCCCATGGTCGCGGGCATGTCGGCGGCGGCGATGATCGGCACGCGCTGCTCCCCTTGATGAAGGACCAGCAGCCCGCCCGCCTCGCCGCTTTCGCGAAGGACCGCCGCCCCTCCGCGCGACAGGTGCGCGGCAAGGACCGGATCATCCGCCGACGCATGAAGGCTGAACCAGATGACCCGGCCTCGGCTGAGTCGGGCCATTGCCCGCGTGTGCGGATCGTCGAAATTGAGCACCGCCGCGCCGCGCCTGGCGACGCTGCGGACTACCACGGATTTGATGGCCGCAAGCTGCTCCAGCGTGTCGACGCCGCCGACGCCAAGATGGTCCTCGGCGATGTTGAGCACCGCACCCACGGCGCAACGGTCGAAGCCCAGCCCTTCCCGCATGATGCCGCCGCGCGCCGTCTCTAGGACCGCCACATCGGCGGCCGGGTTGCGCAAGATCATCTTCGCGCTTTTCGGACCGCTGGCGTCCCCGCGCTTGAGGAGGAGGTCGTTCAGATAGACGCCGCTCGTCGTGGTGAGGCCGACCGTCCGGCCGGCGCGGCGCAGGATGGCGGCGACCATCCGGACGGCCGTCGACTTGCCGTTGGTTCCGGTGATGGCGATGATGGGGATGCGGCTGGGAACGCCCGGAGGGAACAGCATGTCGATCACCGGCGCGGCGACGTCTCGCGGCGTTCCGTGGGAGGGGGCCAGGTGCATGCGGAAGCCCGGAGCGGCATTGACCTCCACGATGCCGCCGCCGGTTTCGCTGACGGGCCGGGATATGTCGGGCGAGAGAAAGTCTATGCCCGCGATGTCCAGACCGATCGTTCGCGCCGCCATTTCCGCGATCAGCCGGTTTTCCGGATGGATCTCGTCCGTGCGGTCGACCGCCGTGCCGCCGCTCGACAGATTGGCGGTGCCGCGCAACATCACCCGCTCGCCCGCGCGCGGCACGCTGGCGGGCGACTTGCCCTGCCGCGCGAGCATGTCCAGCAGAGCGGCGTCCACCCTTATCCGGGTCAGCACATTCTCATGCCCGTCGCCCCGGCGCGGGTCTTCGTTCAGAAAGCCGATCAACGCCTGGATGCTGTGGACGCCGTCGCCCGTCACCATGGCCGGCACGCGCTCTGCCACGGCGATCATCCTGCCCCCGACCACCAGGATGCGGTGATCGTTGCCCGGCAGATGCCGTTCGACGATCACCCTGGCGCTCACCTTGGCCGCATGGGCGAAGGCCGCCGCCACCTGATCGTCGGTGGCCAGCGCGGTGCTGACGCCCCGGCCATGGTTGCCGTCCAGCGGCTTGAGGACGACCGGCTTGCCCAGCCGTTCGGCCCCCGCGAGCGCTTCTTCCAGCGACCGCACGACGATGCCGGCCGGGACGGGCAGGCCCGCCGCCTCCAGCAGCGCCTTGGTCGCATCCTTGTTCGCGGCGAGCGCGACGGCGATCTGCGGAGTGCGGCCCGAAATGCTGGCCCGCAACCGCTGCTGCCGGCCGCCATAGCCCAGCAGCACCAGTCCCTGCGCGTCGAGCCGGGTGACCGGAATGTTCCTGCGCTCGGCCGCCGACACGAGGGCACCGGTCGTCGGCCCCAGGGCCGATCGCTTCCACATGGCCGCCAGCGCGTCGATCAGGCCCTTGCTGTCGGTGGGCCGGTCCACCAGCGAGGGCGGCAACAGGCCTTCCCCCTCCCATCGGTCGAGCCCTTCAGGCAGCAGCGCCATGACGAGCCCGATCGCCGCCCCGCCCGCCGCCAGGCCCAGCGCCTCGTCCCGATAGGCATAGACTATGTCGTAAACGCCGGGCTGGCCCGCCACGGATCGCGTCTTTCCCCGCGACACGGCCATGCCGGCCGCCGCCTGCAATTCCAGGGCGACATGCTCGATCACATGGCCAAGCCATGTGCCGTCGGCCAGCCTGCGCGGGAAGCCGCCTTTGTCGCGGCAGCTACAACCATGACTGGCAAGGCCCGGCAAAAGGCCGAGCAATTGCGCGGGAAAGCCCGGCAACCGGCTGGTCGGCCAAGCCTCCAATAGTCCCAGATCCACCCTTATGCGGATCATCGGGCGCAGGCTGCATATGTTGGGCCCACGATAGATGCTGCGGCCCAGCACCCGCAGCGATCCGCCGCTGGGGACGATCGAACGATCCACGCCTGTCATTTGGGAGTTCCGTTTAGGGTGATCACGAAGCAAGGACGGAAACGCGACGGCTGGAGCTACGTTCCTGTTCCGGAAACGGATTGCCGCCCAAATCATGCTAACATTGATCAGCCTGGTATCCCCCCAAACCAGCACCTTTCGCCGTTACGGCTCGATGTCGACCGTGAAGCTGGAACCACGAGGCGCGGGCGGTCGTTAGTAGCCGACCGCAGGTCTATGATGGAGAGTGCCTCATGGACCAGGATAATGTTTCGCGCCTTTCGGACCTCCACGCATCTTCCAGCGACAGAGAAGCGGAAAGCCCGTTCACCCGGGAAAGAAGCCGCCGCCGCGCGTGGCTAGGGCTGGATAAAGACGGTCCGCTTAGTTCCGCGCCCTCAGGCGGCAACGGCGCGAAGCGCTGAAGCGGCGAGCCTGTGCTGCGCGGTGAGCAGGCAAGCCTGAAGGTTGGGCGCAATGATATGGTGCTGTGCCCTGGTCCGGTCTCGAATATGAAGTTCCCAGATGCAGTCCGCCTCGATGCAGGCGGCACGCCCGTCATCCCCGGCAAAGACGATGTCGTCGCCGATCCGCTCCAGGTGAAGCAGATGGCGCGCAACTGTGGTTTCGGCATCGCGATGCGCATTATGCTGGATGGAAAAACTGAGTGCCCGAGCCGATAGCCAGTCGAAAATCCGGCAGTCCAGCATCGTGCATTCTCCTTCGTGCGATCGCTCCCTCAATACGTCTGAGGACCGGCTGCGTTCCCGGAGCGCCTGTTTAAAAGTCCGCGCGGAAGAAAATGGGCGCGTCGGCAAAAAGCCAATGAGCGGGGAGCGCCCGATCGCCCTCGATGGCGGTTCCGGCCCACCAGTCCGCGTCCGGCGGCCCGCCCCCCTCGATCATCGCCTCGGCCGCGCGCAGCAGGACAGCGCAGACGAGGCGCGCGTCGCCATGGGTCCGCTCAAAGGCCAGCACCTGCCCGGCACGGGGTCCGGCAACGGCAAGCGGCTGATATTGTCCGTGCGCGAACAGATCTGGACATGCCTTCCGATAGCCCAGGAGCCGCGCGATCAGCGCGAGTTTCTCTCCTTCGGGACTTTCCGCCGCCCGATCCAGCATCGCGGCGCGACGGGCGAAATCGACCAGCCGCCGGTTGTCGGGATCGACCAGGCTGAAATCATGGAGTTCGCAGCCCTGATAAAGATCGGGCACGCCCGGCATGCAATATTTGAGCGCCGTCTGGACCAATGTGTTGGCCTGTGCCGCCGGCGCAAGTTTCGCGACGAAATCATCCATGTCGGCGGTGAATGCGGCGTCGCCCAGCAAAGCATGGAGCAGCGCGGCGGCGCGGGCTTCATAGTCCGCGTCCGGCGCTTCCCAGCTCGATCGCAACCGCGCCTCGCGCAGCGACTTTTCCAGCCACGCCGCCATGCGGCTAGCGAAGTCGGTATCTTTCGCGGGCGAGCGGGCGGACGGCCATGCGCCAAACAGGGTCTGGAAAAGCTGATAGCGGTCGGCGGGATGCACCGGCGGGCCATGGCGCTCCGCGATTGTCGTCCATGCCCGCTGGCGCTCGGCCCAGAGCGCCGGAACCGCGCTCAGCACGGCCAGCCGAGCGCGGACATCCTCCCCGCGCTTATGGTCGTGAGTCGCGGTGGCGAGCATGGCGTGCGGAAAGCGGCGCTGCCGGTCGAGGACGCGCTGGTGAAACTCTGCCGGAGAGATGGCGAACTGTTCCGGCGCGAAGCCTACATCATTGGCAGACAGCAGGGGCGCATAGCGATAGAAGGCGGTGTCCTCCACGCCCTTAGCCGCGACCGGGGCGGACAATTGCTGAAACCGCCGCACCGCTTCCGCCGCGAGTTCCGGGTCACCCGGCCCCAAGCCGCCCAGCCAGTCCAGAATATGCCGCGCGACCGGAGCTTCGCCGGGGGGCAGATGGGGCTGCACCGCCGCCCAAGCCTGGTCCCGGACGGCTGCGTCGCTCGCCGGCGCGTGGACGCCGTTCCCATAGGTGCGATAGACCGGAAAGACCCATAGCAGCCGCTCGATCGCGCGGCGCAGCATGGCCAGGGTAATCGCCTCGAAAGCCGGCTCGCTGGCCGCCGCCGAACCGGCCAGCGCCGCGAAGGCGCTGACGCAGGCGGCAAGCTGCGCCTCGAACTGCCAGGACAGCATGTCGCGGCGGGCGGCCAGCACCTCCTCGCCGAAATCGCACTGGCCGGGGTCGAGGCTTCGCCACAGCGCGCGCAGCGGCTCCTCGCCGCGCGGGTCGTGGAGCAGCGCGGTCAGATCACGCATGACATCATAGCCGCTGGTGCCATCCATGCCCCAGTCGTCCGCCATCGTCTCCTCGGTGGCCAGTATCTTCTCTGCGACGATATAAGCGCGATCCTTGCCGGTCCGGATGGCGTCGAACGCGGCGCGAAGGGCGCGGCCATATCCCGCCGGGTCGGTCAGCCCGTCGATATGATCGACCCGCACGCCGTCGATCAGCCCCTCGCGGAACAGGTCGAAATAGAGCCGGTGGGTGGCGTCGAACACGGCGGGATCCTCGATTCTGAGACCCGCCAGCTCGTTGATCGAGAAGAAGCGCCGCCAATTGAGGCTGTCATTGGCGGTGCGCCAGCTTACCAGACGATAATGTTGCGCGTCGGCCAGCGCGCGCAACTGGCGCGCATCCAGCGCTTCGCCGGCAGCGAAAGCGTCGAGAGAGCCGGGACGCAACGGCAGACGCTGCTCGCCATAGAGGAGCAGGCAGGGCTCCGGCCCATCGGTCGAAAGCCCAAGGTCGCCCTGCGCGATCACGGCGGTCAGGCTGTCGCCGAGAATCGGCAGGACCAACGGCGTGCGCCAGTCGATATCGAAATAGCGCGCATAGCGGCTTTCGGGCCCATTGCGCAGCACGTCGTTCCACCAGCCATTCTCACCGCCTGCCACGCCCATATGATTGGGCACGATGTCGATGATGATGCCCATGCCGTGCGCGCGCAGGGTGTGGACGAGCGCGCGAAACCCTTCCTCGCCGCCCAGTTCGGGATTGATCCGGGTAGGATCGACCACGTCATAGCCATGCGTGGAGCCGGCGCGGGCCATGGTAATGGGGGAGGCGTAGATATGGCTGACGCCTAGACGCGCCAGGTAGGGGACGATCGCGCACGCCGCGTCGAACGGAAAGTCGCGAGTCAGTTGCAGGCGATAGGTGGCGCGCGGGATCATGACCGCCTCGCCGTCGCAAGACGCGCGATCCGTCGCTTCACATCGTCTCGTTCCAGCAGCGCGTCCATCCTGTCCGGCAGCCGTTGTCGCCAGTTGGGATGCTCGTCGATCGTGCCGGGAAGATTGGGCTGGTCGATCATGCCGACGACATCCTCCATCGGCACGATCACCAGCGGCGAAGGTGTCGCGCCCAGGAAGGCGAAAGCGCTGTCGATGACGGCTTGGTCCTCGTCGTGGGACGGCAGCGGGGCGCCCGCCCCGATCGCATCCCACAGGGCGGCGCGCGATCGGTCCCGCTCGGCGTCCGTTTCGGCCGGATGGCCGATCCGGCGACGCCATTCGAGGTCGCGCCCGGTCCACCAGCCCGCCAGTGTCGGCGTGTCATGCGTTCCGCTCATCGCCACGGCCGTGGCCGGATAGGCGGCGGCATCGCGGAACCGCCCCTCCTCGTCGCGGGAGAAAGGAAGGACCGCCATGCCATAGATGCCCGCCGCCTCCATCGCCTCGGTAAAGCCGGGCGGCCGGGTGCCCAGATCCTCGGCGATCACCACCGCATCGGCGCGCAGCGCCTCCAGCTTCACCAGCCGCAGCAGATCGTCGAACGGATAGTCGAGATAGGCGCCCTGCGCCGCCGTCGCGCTCTCGGCCATGACCCAGAGCCGCTGGAGGCCGAAACCATGGTCGATCCGGATGCCGCCGCCGCGCGGCATGTTCGCGCGCAACATAGCGATGAATGGAGCGAAGCCACGGTCCCGCAGCCCTTGGGGGCTGTAACCGGCAAGGCCCCAATCCTGCCCCAGCGGCCCCAGGGGATCGGGCGGCGCGCCGATCCTCAGCCCTTGCAGGAAAGCGCCCGGATCAGCCCGGACGTCGCCGCCGGCCGGGTCCACCCCGACGGCGAGGTCGGTTATCAGCCCGATCGCCATGCCGGTATCGCGGGCGGCCCGCTGGACCAGGTTGATGCCATCGCGCGCCCGCCATTGCAGGAAGGACAGAAAGGCGACGGCGTCTTCATCATCGGGGCTTTCCCCGAGATCGAACCGCGCCTGCCGCAAAAGCGCCTCGCCGCCTTGCTCGCGGAAGCGCTCCAGCGCCTCCCGCTCCTGCGGGTCGAGACGATCGAAGTCGCGTTGCAAGGCTGCCATTTTCTCAGGGCCGGCTTTGCACCAGTCGATCAACCCGTCTTCCGCCATTCCGAACTGCGCAGGGTCTTGCGCGTCACAGGCGGCGAACAGCCCGTTCAGGAAGATGCGGCTGGAGGGGGAATAGGGGGTGAATCGTCCTGGATCGGCGGGAAATTGCGCGTGGATCGGACTGAGCGCCACCGCGTCCGCGCCGCTTTTGCCCAAGGCGGCCACCGCTCGCGCCAATATCCCGAAATCGCCGAAATCCTCTGCGCCGTCGCCCCAAAGCGACGGGATTTGCAGGGCGACGCCCCAGCAACGCCGGTCTCCCGTCCTGCTCGCAAGGTCCGGGCAGCGTTGCGGGGCCACGGCGATCGTCGTCTCTCCGCCGGTATAGACCAGCCGATAATAGCCGGGATCGTCGAGGGGAGGAAGGAAGCCCTTCTCCACCTTCGCGTCGGGGGATGGCGCGACCGGCCGATCGGCTTCATCGAAAAGCGAAACCTCAACGCCGTGCAATGCGCTGGGTAGGACAATGGGCGCGCCGGCGTCGGCGGTCAAAAGCGCCGGCAGGTTCTCCCGTCGCGCCTGCAACCGCTCCCGGCTTTGGGCGATCGCCGCGTCGGTTCCGGCCGGCAGGCCGAGCGCTTCCAATATCGCGCGCAGATCCGCGTCCGCAACCAGGCGCGCCTCGCCGTCGGCGTCGGTCCAGCATCGGGCGAGGCCCGCCTCCCGCGCGAGGGCGTGAAGTGCATTCATGCGCGCGCGATCCAGGCGGCGAAGCTGGCGGGATCGCCCAGAGCCCCGACCGAGAAGAAGGGCGCCGGGACCGGCGGTAAGGCGACACTTTCGTCACCCAGATTGACGAACAAAGTCAGGGTGTCGCCCGTGCCCAGCCGCCACGACGCCCGGACCGCGCCGTCGCTCATAACCTCCGCGCCCAGCAATCGGCAGCCCCGAAGGCCAGGCACGACATGGACATGGCGCAAGGCGAGCAGGTTCCGATACCAGGCCCGCCATTGCCCCGCGTCCTCTGGCGGCCGGACCCTGGAACCCTCGAACGTCGCCGGCGCGTTGGGATCGGGAATGGCCGCGCGGGCATCCTCGCTGGCGAAGGCGGCGAAACCGGCGAACTCGCCGCGCCGTCCCTCGCGCACCGCGTCGGCCAAGTCGTCGTGAAAATCGGTGAAGAAGCAGAAAGGCGAGTCGCTTCCCAACTCCTCGCCCATGAACAGCAAGGGTATCTGGGGCATCAGCAGCAGCAGCGCGGTCGCGGCCTTCAGCTTATCCCTCGACGTAAGCCGGATCAGCCTTTCCCCCATCGCCCGGTTGCCGACCTGATCGTGATTCTGGAGGAAGGCGACGAAGGCGGTCGGCGGCAGATGGCCGCTGGGGGTTCCCCTGGCCTTGCCTTGCTGATGCGGCGATGCCTCCCCCTGATAGATGAAGCCTTCGGCCAGGCAGCGGGCCAGCTTTTCGGTCGGCGCGTCGACAAAATCGGCATAATAGCCTTCGCGCTCGCCGGTCAGCAGCACGTGCAGGACATTATGGAAATCGTCGTTCCATTGGGCATCATAGCGGCCGCCGCCCAGCCGCGCCGCATCGTTCCGCTCATTTTCCAGCATCAGATGGACGGCGCGGCCGGAACTCGTGGCGGCGCGGATGTCGCGCGCCAGCCCATCGAGAAAATCGTCGTTGTCGATCGCATGGACCGCGTCGAACCGCAGGCCGTCAAAGCCATAGTCGTTGAGCCACATCAGCGCATTCTCGCGGAAATAGGCGGCGACCTCCGCCCGGTCGACGGCGATCGCGCCCCCCCACGGCGTCTCCCGGTCCTCATGGAAAAAGGCGGAGGCATAGGCCCCCAGATAATTACCATCGGGGCCGAAATGATTATAGACCACGTCGAGGAAGATCATCAGCCCCTGGGCATGAGCGGCGGCGACTAGCGCGCGCAGATCGGCGGGCGTGCCATAGGCCTCGGCCGGGGCGAAGGGCAGCACGCCGTCATAGCCCCAGTTGCGCGTTCCGCCAAAGGCGTTGACGGGCATCAGCTCGATCGCCGTCACCCCGAGCGCGGCCAGATCGGGCAACAGCGCCGCGACGCCCCCAAACCCGCCGGCGAGCCCGGCATGCACCTCGTAGATGACAGCCTCTTCCCAAGGCCGTCCCGCCCACGAGTCGCCTGCTGGCGCGGCCGGATCGACGACCACGCTCCAGCCATGGACCCCGCCGTCCTGCTGGCGCGAGGCGGGATCGGGCACCGCCAGTTCCGGATCGAGCCGGAAACGATAGCGCGCTCCTGCCGTGGCGGAAATCTCGGCGACGAACCAGCCGTCCGCGCCCCGCTCCATTGGGATGGCGTCGGAGTCCCGCATCTCCAGCGTCACGGCATCACGGTCCGGCGCCCAGAGCCGGAAACGCCTCCGGCCGTCACCCAGATCGAGCGGCCCCCACAGCGTCATGAGGCGGGCTTGTCGCCAATCCAGCGGATCAGCACCGCCGAATGCGCCTGCACCACATAGTCGTCCCCGATGGAGAAAGGCTCCCGATACGGCTCGGCGCTGTCGATCAGCACCTCGCGCGCGGCGGATGGCGCGGGCAAGGAGAAGGGCATGTCCATGTCGCCGGCGTTGAGCAGCAGGGTGATCGCCTCCACTCGGCCGTCGGCATCTACGATCGCCCGGCGCATCGCCAGCGCGCGCGCTTCGGGATTGTTCCAGTCGTCGGGCGAGAGCGGCTCGCCCCGCTCGTCCCACCATTCGATGTCGCCGCCGCCGCAATCGGGCGACACGTCGCCATGAAGGAATACCGGCGCGCGCAGGACGGGATGTGCCTTGCGCAGCGCGATCAGGCGGACGGTGAAGTCGAACAGGGCCTTGCCTTCCTCCCCTTCCATTATCGACCAGTCGAGCCAGCTAATCTCATTATCCTGGCAATAGGCATTGTTGTTGCCGCCCTGCGTCCGGCCGAACTCGTCGCCGGCGACCAGCATCGGCGTGCCCAGCGACGCGAGCAGCGTCGTCAGCATGGACCGCCGCACCCGCCCGCGCACGGCCGTTATGCCAGGATCGTCGGCCGGTCCCTCGACGCCCCAGTTGCGCGACAGATTATTGTCGTGGCCATCGCGATTATCCTCGCCATTAGCCTCATTATGCCGCTCCTCATAGGAGACGAGGTCGGCGAGCGTATAGCCGTCATGGCTGGTCAGGAAGTTGACGCTGGCCCAAGGCCGGCGCGCGCGCCGGTCGAACAGGTCCCCCGATCCCGACAGCCGCGAGGCCAGGTCGCCCCGCTGCCCGGGATCGCCGCGCCAGAAGCGACGGGTGGTATCGCGATATTTGTCATTCCATTCAGCAAAGCCGGGCGGGAAATTGCCGAGTTGGTATCCGCCCATGCCGACATCCCACGGCTCCGCGATCAGCTTCAGCCGCCCCAATATCGGGTCCTGCCGCAGCACGTCGAACAGGCCGGCATTGGGATCGAAGCCGTAGTCCGTGCGCCCCAGCGTCAAGCCCAGGTCGAAGCGGAAGCCGTCTATCCCGAAGGAAGTCGCCCAATAGCGCAGCGAGTCCGCGACCATCTGAATGACCCGCGCATGAGTCAGCTTGAACGTGTTGCCGGTCCCCGTGTCGTTCAGGCAATAGCGCGGCTCGTCCGGCAGCAGCCGGTAATAGGTCGCATTGTCGATGCCGCGCCACGACAATGTGGGCCCCAGTTCGCTGCCCTCGCAGCTATGATTATAGACGACGTCCAGTATCACCTCGATCCCGGCCGCATGAAGCCGGCGGACCGCGACACGCAGTTCGTCATGCGTGTCGCTGGCGAAATAGCCTGGCTCCGGCGCGAAGAAGCTCAGGCTGTTATAGCCCCAATAGTTGCGCAAGCCCCGCTCCTGAAGGAAACGGTCCTGAACGAAGGCGTGGATCGGCATCAGTTCGAGGGCCGTGACGCCCAGCCGCTTCAGATGGTCGATCACCTTGGGATGGGCGAGCGCGGCGAAGGTGCCGCGCTCCTGCGGCGGGACGGCGTCCAGCAATCTGGTCAATCCCTTGACGTGCGCCTCGTAGATCACGGTTTCCGACCAGGGGATATTGGGGCGGATGTCGCGTGACCAGTCGAAGCTGTCATGAGTCACCACCGCCTTGGGCATGGCCGGCGCGCTGTCGCGCTTGTCGAAGCCCAGATCGGCCCGCCGCCCACGCACCGGATAGCCGTGCAGCACGTCGTTCCAGCGGATGCTGCCCGAAAGCCGCCGGGCATAAGGGTCGAGCAGCAGCTTGTTCGGGTTGAAGCGGTGCCCCTCCTCCGGGGCGTAGCGACCATGGACGCGGTAGCCGTAGAGGAGGCCGGGCCGCGCATTGGGCAGATAGCCGTGCCACACTTCGTCCGTGCATTCGGGCAGCGTCAGCCGCGCCACTTCCTTGCGTCCCTTGGGATCGAACAGGCAGAGTTCGACCTTGTCGGCATGGGCGGAAAAAAGCGCGAAATTGACACCAAGGCCGTCGAAGCTGGCGCCCAGGGGATACGGCGATCCGCCCTCAAGGCGGTCGGGAATATGGCTCAAGCGAGGTCCGATCTGTTCAGGGTCAACCGTTCGACTGCCGCTCGCGCGTCAAGGCTTCTTTCGGCGCCCGCCCGCAATCGCATCGGCGGCCGCGCCGGAGGCTAGCGGGTTGGGCAGCTCGTCCGGCTCGGCTCCCTCGGCCAGTTCGGCCTCCGCCTGCCGCCAATGTTCCTGATCCAGCCCCTCGGGATGCCCCTGCGCCTCCCATATCTCGAACGCGCGCTTGCGGATCGCTTCCTCTCTATCCTCCGACATATCGCCTCCCTTAATTGCGGTGTCGCATCGCAGCATGAATGCGCGGGAAGAAGAAAGGATGCGTGCGCGCCACGCCCGATCGTCGGCATGTTCGCGATGGCACGCCGCCAGCTATATGAACACGGGTCTGTCGTTGCGGCCGAACGAATTCGTTTTCCCGCGCTGGCCTCCCGGCGCTGCACGAACTTAATCGAGATTGCTCGTCCTGCGATCGCGCTATGTGACAATTTCGTTACAGTTGATCCATGGGACTTGCGGAAACGTCACGGAGAGGAAGAAGCGCGGGAAGCCTGCCCCAGCGTCGGCAGATCGCCGCCCTGCCCTACGCCACCGATGCCGATGGGTCGATGCGCATCCTGCTCATCACATCGCGGGATACGCGGCGCTGGGTGATACCCAAGGGCAACCGAATCAAGGGCGTGGCCGGCCACCGCGCCGCCGAAATCGAAGCCTTTGAGGAGGCGGGCATCCACGGCATAGTCTGCCCCACCCCGCTCGGCCGCTACCGCTATGACAAGAAGCGGCGAAACGGCGGTGTACGCGAGGCGACGGTCGAGGTGTTTCCGCTCGCGGTCACCGGTCAATTGCCGCACTGGCCCGAACAGGGCGAGCGCGAATTGTGCTGGTTCCCCGTGGCCGAAGCCGCCAAAGCGGTCGACGAGCCTGATCTGCAATCCATCATCGCCGCTTTCCGCGAACCACCGGCCGATCCGGGCTGGTTCTTCCGGATATTTCTGTGGCTGCGGGACAGGTAGCTCCCTCCGTCCACCACTCGACTCGGCGCAAATCACGAGGGGCGATCGGTCATTCTAGATTAATCCTCTTGTCATACAATAGCGGCAACTTTATGGGGCCGCCGCTATGGCGGATGTGCTGCATGGGCGGCAGGAGCGGGCTAAGATGATCGAGCGGTGGGCGCCGGATGTGGCGCGTACATGGTTTGCGGAGCAGCCATGGCTGGTGGGGTGCAATTTCACGCCCTCAACGGCGATTAACCAGTTGGAAATGTGGCAGGCGAGTACGTTCGACCTGCCGACGATAGAGCGCGAGCTTGATTTGGCGGCTTCGGTCGGCATGAACGCCGTGCGCGTATATCTGCACGACCTGCTGTGGCTAGACGATCGGGAAGGGTTCCTGGATCGAATCGACGCGTTCCTGAACGCGGCGGACAGCCGTGGCATCCGCACCATGCTGGTGCTGTTCGATTCCTGCTGGCATCCCGAACCGGCGCTCGGCCCCCAACCGCAGCCGCGCGAAGGCGTGCACAACAGCGGCTGGGTGCAGTCCCCCGGCCTTCCGGCGTTGCAGAACGCCGCCGAACATGACCGGCTCGAAGGCTATGTGCGCGGCATCGTCGGCCGCTTCGGCCAGGACCCGCGCGTCCTCGTCTGGGACATCTGGAACGAACCCGACAACGGACCCGAGGTGGCGCTTTGCGATCCGGCCGCGCTGAAGGCGAAGGCGGACCTCGTCGTGCCGCTGCTTAACGCCGCCTTCGGCTGGGCGCGCGACCTGAACCCGATCCAGCCGCTCACCAGTGGCATCTGGCTGGGCGACTGGTCGGCGCCGGATCTGCTGAGCCCGATCCAGCGCGCGCAGACCGCCCAGTCCGACGTCATTTCCTTCCATAATTATGGCGTCGCGGAGGATTTTCTCCAGCGGATCAAGTGGCTCAAAACCATGGGCCGGCCGCTGATGTGCACCGAGTTCATGGCGCGTCCGGCGGGCAGCACCTTCCAGTCCATCCTTCCGGTGGCGAAGGAGGAGCAGGTCGGCGCCTTCTGCTGGGGCTTGGTGAAGGGCAAGACGCAGACGCATCTCCCCTGGGACAATTGGGTCAATCCCAATCTCGATGGCCTGCGCGACGCCTGGTTCCACGACATCTTCGACGAGACCGGCGAGCCGCACGATCCGGGCGAGGTCGAGTTTCTGCGCCTCATCAGCGAGATCGACCGGGTAACCTCCTAAACTAAGCGACGCGCGGCGAGAGCCGCTCGCATCCCATCTCGCCAGCAATGGAGAAAATGGGGCGCGAGGGGCTTCGTCCGATCAGGCGGCGTTCGCCGACGCCTGCACCCCGGCGCTGTTCGCCGCCGGCGAAACAACCGCCCGCTTGGGCGCGCTCCTCTTTTCGGACATGCGCCTGTAGGTGGCGAGCGCCTGTCCGACGACCTGGTCCATATTATAATAGCGGTAGGTCGCCAGGCGACCGACGAAGACCACATCGGACTGAGCGAGCGCCAGCGCCTCGTAGCGTTTGAACAGTTCCTGATTCTCCGGCCGGGGTATTGGATAATAGGGGTCTCCGCCGGCGGCGGGATATTCATAGGTGATGCTGGTTCGCGGCCCCTGCTGCCCCGTCAGATGCTTATATTCGGTGACGCGGGTATAGGGCACCTGCGGCGAGGGGTAATTGACCACGGCGACCGGCTGGAACTGCTCGGCCTCGACCGTCTCATGCTGAAAATGCAGCGAGCGGTAGGGCAGCTTGCCGAAGCGATAGCCGAAATATTCGTCGATCGGCCCGGTGAAGACCAGTTGGTCGTGGGCATAGGCCTCGCGCGCCTCGCAATAGTCGACGCCCAGCAGCACGTCTATATTGGGATGATCGAGCATCCGTTCGAACATGCGGGTATAGCCTTCCAGCGGCATCGCCTGGAATTTATCGGTGAAATAGCGGTCGTCGACATTTGTGCGGGTCGGCACGCGGGAGGTGACGGACTTGTCCAGTTCGGATGGATCGAGGCCCCATTGCTTGCGGGTATAGCCCTGGAAGAACTTCTCGTAGAGGTCGCGGCCCACGGCGGAGATGACGACATCGGCCGAAGTTCGGACGACATCGACGGGTTCGGCCCTGCTCGCCAGGAAAGCGGCGGCCTCCTCCTCATTCTTCAGGTCAAGGCCATAGAGAAGGTTGAGCGTGGTGCGGTTGATCGGCATCGGCACCAGCATGCCGTCCACCGACGCGAGGACGCGGTGCTCATAGGGCCGCCACTGCGTGAAGCGCGACAGATAGTCGAAAATATCCTCCGAATTCGTATGGAAGATATGCGGCCCATATTGGTGGATCAGCACTCCGGCATCGTCCAGCCGGTCAAAGGCGTTGCCGGCGATATGCGGGCGGCGGTCCACGACCAGCACCTTCTTGCCCCCATCGGCGGCCAGCCGTTCGGCCATCACCGCGCCGGCGAAGCCCGCGCCGACCACCATCACGTCATAGCGCTGCGGCCGGTCGCCCGACCAGCCGGTCGGCGACACCACGGGGTGCGCGTGCGCGCCGCGCGCGATCGCGCCGGAAATGAGGGCGCTCATCTGCTGGAAGCTGCGGTCCCACGACATGGTGGCCAGCAGTTCGTCCGCCTCCTCCAGCCAGGTGCCCGGCGAGCGCGAAAGGGCGAGCGCCTCGTCGCAGGCGGCCACGAAGGCCTCCCCGCGCTCGGCGACGAACACGGCCTGGACCTCGCCATAGTGGCGGATGACGTCGGCGATCGGGGTGGAAACCACCGGCTTCCCCGCCGCCAGATATTCCGGCGTCTTGGTCGGGCTGATGAAGCGCGTGGCCTCGTTGATGGCGAAGGGCATCAACGCCACGTCCCAGCCGCGCACGCAGTCCGGCAGCTCGCCATAGGATTTTCCGCCCGGATAGTGGAGGTTTGGCCGCCGGGGCAGATCCTCTTCGCTGATCTTGACCACTGGCCCGATGATCTCCAGCGACCAGTCCGGCCGCGCGTCGGCGAGCATGGCCAGCAGGTCGAGATCCATGCGCTCGTCCACCACGCCGTAGAAGCCCAGCCTTGGACCGGCCGCGCCGCCCTGCTGCGGCTGTTCACTTGCGGCAGCGCGCGCCGTGGCGAAATGGGGGACATCGACGCTGGAAGGAAAGGGGTGGATGTCGGGATGCTTGTCCTTCTTCGCTTCATACAGGCTGTATCCGCCGGTGAAAACCAGGTCGGCCTGCGCGAGAAGGCGCTGCTCCAGCGGCAACAGTTCGGGCGGCGCGCCCTTGAAGTTCGCCAGCTCGTCCATGCAGTCATAGACGATGCAATCGGCCATGATATGTTCCGAAAAGGGCAGCATCATGGGCGTATAATACCAGCGGACGAACGGCCCGGGCTCGCCCGCGAGATAAAGATCGAGCAATTGTTTCAGCGTTTCGCCGTCCCGCGCCCTGTCGTCGCCGGACGGCAATTGCGGCGTCACCACCATCACGCCGCTTTGCGCGCACCTGTCGATGTTCAGGCCCGGCCTCTCCAGGTCCGCGACATAGTTCGGCTCTTCCCAGAAGATGACGCGCCCATGCTGCGCGAAGCGGCTCATCAGATGCTGCGGCCGCTGGAAAACGAAGCTCCAACGCAAGTGGCTGAAGCAGAGCAGCGTGTGCGCACCGGCGGCCGGAACCGAGCCAGGTGCTTGCCCGAAGGACGAGGTGGGCAACTGGACCATGGGCATTTACCTTTCTGGAAGATGAATAACTGGAACTTCCAGGGCGGGCCGCAAGTTCCATGCGATGTGATTGACATAGATTGAACCGCGGGCTGAAAATCCTCCGGCTTCCTTGAAGGCCGATCGTTGGAGCGCTTACTTGTCGTCAGGACTGATCGCCGGCGGGCGTGATGCCGGAGATTGTCTTATGCTTGAGGCCTAATGCTCGAAGGGATGTGCATGGCTGAATATCCGGAGTTGTGGGGCGGCCTGGAATGCACGGTCAATCGCGTGGAGGATCGGTTCAGCGATCAGATCCGGCTGAGCGGGCATCATGATCGGCCGGACGATCTCGATCGCTTCGCCGAACTGGGGCTTCGCGCGATCCGCTATCCCCTCCTCTGGGAGCGGGTGAGCCCGGATGATCCCGATCAATGCGACTGGTCCTGGACCGATATCCGCCTTTCGCGCCTGCGCGAACTGGGTATCCGGCCGATCGCGGGCCTGATCCATCATGGCAGCGGTCCGCGCTATACCAGCTTGATCGACGACAGCTTCGCGCCCGGACTGGCCGAACATGCGCGAAGGGCCGCGGAGCGTTATCCCTGGATAACGGACTGGACGCCGGTCAACGAGCCGCTGACGACCGCGCGCTTTTCGGTGCTTTACGGCCATTGGTATCCGCACCTGCGCGACGAAGGCGCGTTCTGGCGCGCGCTGCTGAATCAGATCGACGCGACGCGCCTTTCGATGCGCGCGATCAGAAGCGTCACCCCCTCGGCGCGGCTGATCCAGACCGACGATCTTGGCCGCACCTACGCCACGGCGGCGCTGCGCCAGCAGGCGGCGTTCGACAATCTGCGGCGCTGGGCCGGCTGGGATCTGCTCTGCGGCAAGCTCGGCCCCGCCCACCCGCTCTGGCGCCGGATCGCGGCCTATGGCCTCGAACACCGGCTGCGCGCGATATTGGACGACCCCTGCCCGCCCGACATCATCGGCATCAACCATTATCTGACCAGCGATCGTTTCCTCGATCACCGGCTTCAGCGCTATCCTTCCCACAGCCATGGCGGCAGCGACAAGCAGCGCTATGCCGATGTCGAGGCGATCAGGGTCCTCGAACCCGCGCCTCCCGGCCTTGAGGGCGTGCTGGACGAGGCGTGGCGCCGCTATGGCGTGCCGCTCGCGGTCACGGAGGTCCATAATGGCTGCACGCGCGAGGAACAGCTTCGCTGGGCCGCGCAGGCATGGGACATCGCGGTCCGGCTGAACCGCAACGGCGTTCCGGTCCGGGCCGTGACGATCTGGTCATTGCTGGGCAGCACTGGATGGAACACGCTGCTGACGCGCCCCGGCCTCTATGAACCCGGCGTATGGGACGCCAGCAGCGGGACGCCCCGCCCCACCGCGCTCGCTTCCTTGCTGAAGGCGCTCCCCGACGCGCAGGGCGAACGTCCCCTCCTAGCGCAAGGCGCGGGCTGGTGGCAGCGCCCGATCCGGCTCGTGCATCCGCCGGTGGCGCGGCCCGCGCCGGTGACGCAGCATGTCGGCGGTGCTCGCCTTCCCCCGCCCGGGCAGCCGCTGCTAATCTGCGGCGCAACGGGCACGTTGGGGCAGGCGATGGCCCATGGCTGCGCGCATCGGAACATCCCGTTCATACTCACGACGCGGCGGGAGCTGGACCTCGCCGACCATCGTTCCATCCGACGGGCGCTCGCCCGGCATCGCCCCTGGGCGGTCGTGAACGCCGCCGGATGGGTGCGGGTCGACGACGCGCAATCGGACGAGGATGCCTGCATGCGCGCCAACGCCCATGGCGCGATCGCGCTGGCAGAGGCCTGCGCGGCGCTGTCCATCCCCACCCTCTCCTTCTCCAGCGACCTTGTCTTCGACGGGACCAAGGGAGACGCCTATCATGAGAGCGACCCGCCGGCGCCGACGAGCGTTTATGGGCGTAGCAAGGCGGCGATGGAGGAGGGCATCGCCCGCCTCCCCGGCCGGCACCTCGTCATTCGCACGGCGGCCTTCTTCTCCCCCCATGACAGGTTCAATTTCGCGGTCGCGGCCGTTGACGCGCTGGCCGCCGGCCGGCCTTTCCACGCGGCCGAGGATCTGGTCGTCACGCCCACCTATGTGCCCCACCTCGTCTCGGGCTCGCTGGACCTGCTGATCGACGGCGAGGCGGGCCTGTGGCACCTCAGCAATGGCGAAGCGCTATCCTGGGCGGAGTTCGCGCGGCGTATCGCGCTTTCCTGCGATCTGGACCCGGGGCTGGTCAGTGGCGTGCCCTGCTCCACCCTGGGTTGGGCGGCGCCGCGCCCGGTCAACGCGGCGTTGCGCAGCCATCGCGGCGCTTGCCTGCCGCCGCTTTCGAACGCGCTCGATCATTTCGCCGCGCGGGTTCACCGCCATGTGCTGGATCGCGCCGCGTGAGAGCGCGAGCAACTCACGCGCCGCTGCGTTAAGCTATTTTCTCGGCGTCGGGTCGGCGCCGCCTCCCGCGACCGGATCGCTGTCATAATCCTCCTCGGCGCCACCGCCGCCCGCGCCGGCGCCGCTACCCTCCACGACGCCCGAGCCCTCCGACGGCCGGTGACCGCGATTGTCCGGGCGACCGTCCTTGCGGACGGGTTCGACAGGCTCTTCCTTGATCGTCTCTGGCTCGGCCATGCTATTCTCCCATGATCCAAGCCAACGTCGGGGCCGAAGATAATATCCCCGCCTTCGATCAGGGAGCGCCGAACAAGCCAGAATTGGCCAGCCCGGCCCTCCGCCAAATCAATTCACTAACCAGAGTTATTCCAGCAGGAACGCAAATTTTTCCCCGCTGTTCTTCCGGCAACTCTCACAACCCTGGCGCGTCCTATCTGCGCCGCACTCGGGTCTAGCACATAAGGAGGATTGCAATGCGGAAACTCGACGGGCTCGCACTTGCGGGAGCGCTTTTTGCCTTCTCCCTTCCCGCGCTGGCGCAGACGCCACCGCCGCCGCCGCCTTCCGAAGCCAAGGCGCAGGCACCCGCCTATGTCATGGCCGCCGGCAAGAGCGACCTGTACGAAATTAATTCAAGCCAGGTGGCGCTTCAGAAATCGCAGAGCCCGGCCGTGCGGAAGTTTGCGGACATGCTGATCAAGCACCACCAGCAGACGACGGCCGCGACTCTCAAGGCCGCGAACCAGGCCGGGCTCAATCCCGCGCCGCCCGCGCTGGATGCGGCGACCACCGCGTCGATCAGCGAATTGCAATCGGCGTCCGCCGCCGATTTCGACCGCCTTTATATCGCGCAGCAGATCCCCGCGCATCAGGCGGCCCTCGATCTTCACGGCAGCTATGCCTCCGGCGGCGACCAAGCGCCGCTGCGCACATCGGCCAAGTCGGCGGTGCCGATCATCCAGCAGCATCTCGATGCCGCGATGAAGCTGCAACATGGCGGCCATTCGGACCATAAAGGCATGTGACATATGGGCTGCGGCGGGCCTACTACCGCAGCCCCTGGCAACTGAACCGCTCGGAGCGGCGCGCTACCGCTTTTGCTGATCCGCCAAAGGGATTTCCCATGCCTATCGCCACCCCGTCGCCGGATACGCATGACGCGGAACGCCTGCGCAGGGCGGGAGCCGCCGCCTTCGTGCTGGGCCTAGCCCTTAGCGGTTTCTTCGACGGCATCTTGCTGCACCAAGTCCTGCAATGGCATCATTTCCTAAGCCTCGTGCCGGGGCAGGCCTTTCAGGACATCCGCGTCCAGATCTACGCCGATGGGCTGTTCCATATTTTCGTCTACTGCCTCGGCCTGCTCGGGCTTTTCCTCCTCTGGCGGGCGCGGCGGGAGCTTGGGCGGCCCGGGTCCGGACGCCGAGTCGCGGGCGGAGCCCTGCTCGGCTTCGGCGTCTGGAATATCGTTGATGTCGGCTTCTTCCACTGGATTCTGGGCATCCACCGCATCCGCGTGAATGTCGCCAATCCAATGGCCTATGACCTCGCCTGGTTCGTGGGCCTTGGCATCCTCGTCGCTCTTGCGGGACTGTTGGCAGGGCGGTGGAAAGGAAGGCTTGCCGACGCCAGGGGCGGCGGGGCCGCGATCGGCCTCGTGCTGGCGCTGCTGCTCAGCGCGCCCATCGCGAATATCCCGGCGGCTGGCGGCAACACGCTGATCGTCATGCGGCCCGGCGCCCGGCTCGCGCCCGTCATAAACGCGGCGGTCGAGCGCGACGGCCGCCTGCTCCTGATCGACCCGGCCGGGTCCATCCTGCTCGTCAGTTTCCCGCGTGAGCCCGCTTATATGTCCCTGGTCTCGGCCGGCGGGTTGATCGTCACCCGCTCGCCCTTGCTGGCGGGTTGCCTCGCTTTTTCGAAAGCCGGCTGATCGGACGACTGCGGCCCGCATGAAAGAGTTCTCCGCCCTTGCCTTGGTTCGTCCGCCCATCCCATGGTGACGCCTGGTCCATAGCCTTGGGAAACAGATGACCAGACTACCGGAAAAAATCGCCGCCATCGTCTTCGACCTCGACGGCACCTTGCTCGACACGGAGGCGCTGCACCGGGACAGCATGTTGCAGGCGTCGGAGCGACTGGGCTGGCCGCTATCCGAAAGCGTGTTCCTTCGGATGGTCGGCCTGCACCGCGACGAAAATCGCAGGATGCTGCTGGCCGAATATGGCCCCGGTTTTCCGCTCGATCCCTTCTATGCCGACAGCGACGCGCTGTTCGAGGCGGCGATCGAAACCGGCGTGCCGCTGCGTCCGGGGGCGATAGCCATTCTCGATCATCTTGAGCGGAGCGCGATCCCCATGGCCGTGGCCACCTCCACGCTCAGTCCCTTTGCCGAACAGCGGCTGGAGCGCGCGGGAATCCTCCACCGCCTGAAGACGGTGGTGACGCGCAGCCACGTCACCCATGCAAAGCCCCATCCCGAAAGCTATCTGCTGGCCGCCGAGCGGCTCGGCGTGGACCCCAGGGCCTGCGTCGCGGTGGAGGACAGCCAGACCGGCGCGACAGCCGCGCTCGCGGCGGGCATGGCCACGGTGATGATCCCCGACCTGTTGCCCGCCCCGGCCGAACTCATGGATGCTTGCGCGGCCATACTGCCCGGCCTTGAGGATCTGAGGCGCCTGCTGGAAAAATCGGGAGCGGGTGGGCACGTCTGAGTCGCCCACGGATGGACCCATCTCCTTATCCGGGTGGCCCGACGAACAGGAAAGCCGCGCCCGGGATGGCGAGGGTCGCGTCGGTCGGCGATAAGGTGCCGTCGTACCGGACATTGAAAACGCTGATCTTGCCGTCTTCCTCATTGACCAGCAGGAGCAGCCGCTCCGCCTCCAGCAGCACGAAGGAACGCGGCGACCGGCCGCCGCTCGGCGCGTGCTGGAGCGGCTCGAGCGAGCCGGACGCATCCCACGCGAAAATGGCGATGCTGTCATGGCCCCGATTAGTCACATAGACCCGGTCGGCAGCGGAATTGAGCGACAGATGCCCGCCCAGGCTCTCTCCGCTGAAGCCGGGCGGCAGGGTGGAGACCATCTGACGGGCCGACAGGATGCCATCACCAACCTCCAGCACCGTCAATGTGCTGGCCAGTTCGCTCACCAGCAACGCCAGCGGCAGGACGGGATGAAAGACCAGATGCCGGGGCCCCGAACCAGCGGGCGCGCGGAACGCGACTCTGCGCTCGCCGAGGGAGCCGGTTGCTGCATCTATCGCATATGTAAGAATCTCGTCGGTGCCGAGATCGACCTGAAAGAGCCAGCGCCGATCGGGACCGAAACATGCGCAGTGCGCGTGGGGCCCGTCCTGGCGGTCTTCAACAGGTCCCGCGCCGCGATTCTGAAGCAGGGCCGGTGGTTCGACGGGAAGCCCGGTCCGATCATCGACGCGAAACACAGCGATGCTGCCGCTGGCATAGTTGGCGACGGCCAGGCAGCTTTCGGCGGCGTCGAGCGCCACATAGCATGGCTCGGCCCCCCGCGTCGAAAGGCGCGCCAGCCGCCGCCAGCCGGCCTCCGTCTCGCGGAATGCGCCAACCGCGCCGTCCGCCTGCTCATCCACGAAATAATGAAGGTCGTGCCGGACGGAATAGGCGCCGAACGATGCATTGGGCGCGCCGGGATAAGCGTCACCGACCGACCAGACACCCGCCGCCGAATGGTGGAGCGAATGCAGCCCCGCGCCGCCATTTCGTGCGTAGGTGCCCACATATAGGCGAGGCTCGCTGCCGCCTGGGAGGCTCATGCGATGGTGATCGCGGCCAAAAGCACGCCCGGCGTCCTTTCCGGTGTCCGCCATGCGCCTGCTCTCGATGCTGTGTCGCCCCAATGCCATTTTACAACCAACCCCGGCCCGTCGGCGAGGTTCCGCCAGCACGACGACAGGCGGGCGAGGGCACCCGGACTCAAGGATCAGCAGAATCAAAGTGCCTATGAGCAAGCCTCGTTATCTCCGCCCAGGTCGATCCCGTAAAACATCGTGACATCTGGAGGAATGGACGATGGCGGAGTCAGCAAGGCGGCAACTGCATCTAGGCGCGATCCTGGAGGGGGTGGGGGCGGATCATACATCCTGGCTCGATCCCGATCTGCCCGGCGACGCCAGCATCGACATCAACTGGTATGTGGAAAATGCCCGCGCGGCCGAGGCGGCGCTCTTCGATCTCGTCTTCATCGTCGATTCTCCCTATATTACCCCCGACACGGCACCGCATTTCCTCAACCGGCTGGAGCCGCTGACATTGCTTTCGGCGGTCGCGGCATCGACGTCGCGGATCGGCCTGGTGGGCACGCTGACGACGTCCTATTGGGAGCCTTACAATGTCGCCCGACAGTTCGGGTCGCTGGACCAGATCAGCCGGGGTCGGGCGGGATGGAATGTCGTGACGACCGGCCTGGAAGGCGCGGCCCGCAATTATGGGCGCGAGGAGCATTTCGACCATAAGGTCCGCTACGCCCGCGCCCGCGAGTTCGTCGAGGTGGTGCAGGGCCTGTGGGACAGCTATGAGGATGACGCCTTTCCGCGCGACAAGGCGGCGGGCCTGTTCCTTGATAAGACCAAGCAGCACCGGCTGGACCATAAGGGGGATTTTTTCTCGGTCGCCGGTCCGCTGGCGCTCAGCCGTTCGCGCCAGGGTCAGCCGGTCATCTTCCAGGCGGGCGACAGCAATGAAGGCCGCAACCTGGGCGCGGCCATCGCCGAGGGCACCTTCACCAGCGCCGAGAATTTCGAAACGGCGCGTTCCTATTATGCCGACGTGAAGGCGCGCGCGGCGGCGATCGGCCGCGATCCCGACGGCATCAAGATAATGCCGGGCCTGGTCCCCGTCATCGCCGACACCGACGAAGAGGCGCTGGCGGCGGTCGAGGCGGCGCAGGGCACGCTCGATGTCGCCAAGCTGCTGGTTCAGCTGGGCCGCGCCTTCAACTATCATGACTTCTCGCGCTACGACCTTGACGCGCCTTTTCCCGATCTCAGCGGCGTGACGCTCAACAGCTATAAGGGCCATGCCGAACGCATCATCAGCGTCGCGCAGCGCGACAAGCTGACATTGCGCGAGGCGGCCTATCGGTTCGGCCAGTGGCGCTCCCCGTTCGTGGGGTCGCCCGAGACGGTCGCCACCGAGATCGAGCGCTGGTTTACAGAGCGCGCCGCCGACGGCTTCCTGTTGCGCGTGACCCGCCCCAGCGATTTCGCGCTGTTCCGCGAACGGGTGGTGCCGATCCTGCAACGGCGGGGGCTGTTCCGCACCGACTATGCCCATGACACGCTGCGCGGCCATCTTGGCCTGTCGGTGCCGGAAAATCGCTACAGCCGCGCGCGCGAGGAACCGCAGGCGATCGCGGCCGAATAAGCAGGTCGGCATAAGGCAACAAGGGACCTCCCGATCAGAATCCGATGCGGGAGGCCCTTGGCGTCAGCGCCGGGCAAGCTGGACGGCCGGCTTGTGGCTGATCGTCAGTCCGGCCTGCGCCCAGTCTTCTGCGGTGCGGCAACTGATGGCGGGCACGATGGTGCTCGGCAGGACTTCCTTCAGGCAATATTTGTTCAACTTCCGATCGAAGGTGACCTTGGCCTTGCCAAAGCTTCCCTCAGGCTGCGCGAGTGCCGGGGCGGCGAGGCTGGTCAGGGCGGCGGCGATAGCGACGATGGTGGCGGTTTTCATGATGTTTCTCCCTTGAAATGCTTTCTCTGGCGACCCGAAGCGGATCGTATCCAGAGCATTGCAGGGGCCGTGCCAAATTGCGGAAATGCCGGAAATCCAGCCTCTTTCTTTAGACAGGGGGCGATATGCCACGCAAAAACAACTAACGGTTGGTGAATTTAGCGGTGTTGTAGGCGAATATGCGGAGAATGATCAGGCGCCCGTTTGCGCGCCCTGTGGGCTAATGTGCGACAATCTCTCTTATCCGGCCCGCCAGGGCGTCCATCTGGAAGGGCTTGGTCAGGACGAACATGCCCTTTTCAAGGCGTCCGCGTCCGATGACGGCATTTTCCGCATAGCCGGTGATGAACAATATCTTGAGATCCGGCCGTGAAACACGCGCCGCGTCGGCGACCTGCCTGCCGTTCATGCCCCCGGGCAGCCCGACATCGGTAATCAGCAGGTCTATGCGCGTATCGGATTCCAGCACCCGAAGACCTGCGGGACCATCCGGCGCCTCAATCGCCCTATAGCCGGATTCCGCCAGAACTTCAGCGACGAGCATGCGAATGGAGGGCTCGTCATCTATGACGAGCACGACCTCCCCGCCCCCGCTTGGCACGGAAAGCGCCTGCTGCTCGGCCTCATCCTGGTCCAGCGACGCATCCTCGGCATGGCGCGGCAGGTAGAGGCACATGGTGGTCCCCTGCCCGACCTCCGAATAGATCCTGACCTGTCCGCCGGACTGGCGCGCGAAGCCATAGATCATCGACAGGCCGAGCCCGGTTCCCTGGCCGAGCGGCTTTGTCGTGAAGAAGGGGTCGAAGGCCTTGGTAATGACATCGGGCGTCATGCCCGTTCCGGTGTCCGTCACGCAGATGGAGACATATTGACCGATCGGCAGGTCTTGCTGGCGCGCGGCCCGCTCGTCGAGCCATTTGTTCGCGGTCTCGATCGTCAGCCTGCCGCCGTCCGGCATTGCATCGCGCGCGTTGATGCAAAGGTTGAGGATCGCGTTTTCAAGCTGGTTCGGATCGACCAGCGTCGGCCACACGCCGCTTGCCCCCACGACCTCGACATGGATGCCCGGGCCAACGGTGCGTCGCACCAGTTCGTCGAGGCCGGCGAGCAGGCGATTGACATCGGTCGGCTTGGGATCGAGCGTCTGGCGCCGGGAGAAAGCGAGGAGCCGATGCGTCAGGGCGGCGGCCCTTTTCACCGCGCCCTGCGCCGCCATGAAGTAGCGGTCGAACTCGGCGGCGCGCCCCTGCGCCATCCGGACCTGCATCATCTCAAGGCTGCCGCTGATCCCGGTGAGGAGGTTGTTGAAGTCGTGGGCGATGCCGCCGGTCAACTGACCCACCGCCTCCATCTTTTGCGACTGGCGCAGCTGTTCCTCGATCGCGCGCTTCTCGGTCAGATCACGAGTGACCTTGGCGAAGCCGACCAGCCGTCCATCCTCATGCCGGATCGGGTCGATGACCACGCTCGCCCAGAAGCGCGACCCATCCTTGCGCATCCGCCAGCCTTCGGCTTCGAAGCGGCCTTCGCGGCTGGCGGTCGCAAGAGCGATGGCCGGAATGCCGGCTTCCTGGTCCTCCGGCGAGTAGAAGCGGGAGAAATGCTCGCCCATGATCTCATCGGCGATATAGCCCTTGAAGCGTTCCGCGCCCGCGTTCCAACTGCTCACATGGCCCTCGGGGTCGAGCATGTAGATCGCATAGTCGGTCACGCTCTGGATCAGCAGGCGGAAGCGCTCCTCGCTTCGACGAAGCTCCTCCTCCGCCGCCCGCCGATCGGTGAGGTCGCGGGTGACCTTCGCAAAGCCCAGCAGGTTGCCGTCAGGGCCTCGGATCGGATCGATGACCACATTCGCCCAGAAGCGGTTGCCGTCCTTGCGGACGCGCCAGCCTTCCGCTTCGAAGCGGCCTTCCCGCTCGGCGGTTTCCAGCGCGATCCTGGGGATTTCCAGCGCGCGCTCCTCGGGCGTGTAGAAGCGGGAGAAATGCTGGCCGATTATCTCTTCGGGCTCATATCCCTTGAAACGACGTGCGCCCGCGTTCCAGCTCGTCACATGACCCTTGGGATCGAGCATGTAGATCGCATAGTCGGTGACGCTTTGAACCAGCAGTTCGAATATGCCGCCGCCGCTCGATGAACTTTGCGATTCTGCCATACCCGGTCTTTGCGCTCCCTCGAAGCAAAAGCAAACGGCAATCCAAGCCGGTCTGTTCCCTTATGATGCAGGCGATTCCCCCATCGCTGGGACGATCGGCGGCTCCCTGTGCGGAACAAGCCACAGGTTTCGATCATTTCAGGCTGAATGGAGGTGCCCCTGATCGAACGAGCCCCGCTCCGCGACACCGCCTTCTCCTTGATCTGCAACCACCGGGGAAAAGCCATGCAAGTGCCTCACAACGCCCTCGTCCTCGTCGCCGACGGCAGGAAGATGCTGTTCCTGCGCAATGAGGGGGATGCTCAAATCCTGAACTTGCAGGTGGAGCAGAAAGAGATTCATGAAAATCCCAAGGACGCCGATCAGAAAAGCGACGCGGCGGGAGGGGCCTCCTCGACCCAGAGCGGCCCCGGAGCGCCGCCGGCCGCCCAGAATGGCGCGATGCATGCGCGTGGGGGAGGCGCTCAATTCGCACCGTCGCGCGGGACGATGGCGGAGACCGATTATCACCAGCTCGAGGAGGATCGTTTCGCCGCCGAGATAGCGCGGCGGCTCAAGGAACGGGCGCTCTCCAACGATTATGAAACGCTGATCATCGCCGCCCCTCCAAAAGCGCTGGGCGAGTTGCGCAAACATTATCATAAGGAAGTGCGGGAACGGCTGGCCGGGGAGATCGCCAAGGATCTGACCGGGCATAGCGTGCCGCAGATCGAAGCGGCGCTTAGCGCGGAAAGCTGACCGCTCCCGCTCTATCTGTCCTGCCCCTGCCCCCTCCATGGCATCTTTGAACGTGCTGGAAAGCGCCGAACCTTAGGTTCAGGCGCTTTCCAGTCGCGTGAACGGCCCCTGCGGACCTTTGGACGGGGCCGGTCGTTATGCATTGTTGATAAAGAAGAAGAAGGAGGCGGGATGCGCTGGATCAAGGATAATGGCCTGACGCTTGTTCTGCTGCTGCTCTTCGGCGGCAGCATAATAGGGCAATGGATCGCGGGATGGCATGTCTTTAACGAGGATCTCCAGCGCCATGGCGGCCAGACAGTCGGCCTGATGACCTATGCGGCCAGCCCCGAATTTCTCTCGTCGGTCTTTGAAAATTGGGAAAGCGAATTTCTCCAGATGTCCGCTTATGTGGTCCTGACGGCGATATTGTTTCAGCGGGGCTCGGCCGAATCGAAGGACCCGGACAATAAGGATCCGCGCGACGAGAATCTCGAGGTGCAGGCGCTGAAGCCGGGCGCGCCCGCGATATTGCGATGGGGGCCGCAATGGCGCGCTTTCTATGCGCGCTCGCTCGGGATCGCGCTGTTCCTGCTGTTTCTCCTCAGCTTCACCATCCACTGGACGCAAAGCGCGCGCACCGCCGCGCAGGAAGCGGTCGAGCATGGCGAAACGCCGCTCTCGACCCTTGCCTATCTGGGCGATCCGCAGCTCTGGTTCGAATCCTTCCAGAACTGGCAGAGCGAATTTCTCTCGACCGCGGTGCTGGTCGTGCTGTCGATCTTCCTGCGCCAGCGAGAGTCCCCGGAATCAAAGCCGGTGGCGGCCCCTCATGCGCATACCGGCGATTGAACCCATGGCGGCGGCGCTGATGTAGATCAGGCGCTCGATACGGAACGGCATTCGCCGCTCGCGGTTATAGAGGAGCGCTGTAGCTGGCGGTTATTCGTCGGGCAGCGCCTTTCCCCGATGGTTGAGGAGACGGCCATGATGCAACAGGACACGCCGGGAGGCATTTCGACCGACGAACCCGCCGAGGGCGGTGACGATGTGCCAGCGCCCGAGGAAGGATCGCCCACGCCCGGCTCGGAGGCCGAAGAGGACGATCTTCCCTATGACGAGGGTGATGAGGGCGCCAATCCCCTGGCGCCGCCGGTCAACATAGAACCGGGAAGCTGAACGCCCCCTCGTCCGTATCAGTTCAGGCCAGAGGCAACGGCTGGCCTGATAGCGGACGTCAGGCCTGGACCTGGATCGCGTCGCCAAAACGCACGGTCGCCACGGTCTCGTCGGCCATGGCTATGTCGATCCGGTGATGCAGGATCAGGTGACCATGCTCCACCACCGATTCCGCCGCGAGCAGACGGGCCTCCCGAAGGGCCCGCTGGCGCGCGGCGTTGAGATCGGGCAATTCCACGCCCTCATCGTCCAGGGTGATATCATCATTGTAAATATGGAAGAAATAGCGGTTCATGCTCCCCTAAATGCGCATGAAGCCAACTGGTTTCCGCGCTCCGCCGCTTTAAATAGCCTGCATGGGGAAGATCATGCTCCGGCCCAAAGGCTGGCGCGATAGCGCGCGAAGCAGCGTTCCCCGCACAGAAGCCGCATCAACGCGCCTTCCGCGATCGCGGTCGCGCGGCGGGGGTCTTCCTCGACCAGCGGGCGCAGCGCTTCCCTGTTCCAGTCCGCGCTATGCTTGACATCCAGGACCGCGTGCAGATCGAAATAGCGACGCTGCTTGTCGGTAAGACCGATACGGCGCAAGCCCTTGGCGACCATGGCCGATCGGCCCGGCGCGGTCAGCTCGATGACGCCGAGCGCACCGACCGAATGCCAGGCGTAGCGGCGGCTGGTCGCCATCGCGGTCATGGCGTTGGCGAGGCACAGGCTCTCCCATACCGTGTTTTCGATGACCGGGTCGACCGCGAGCGTCTCGACCAGCGCGTCGAGCATCGGCCCATGCATGCCGCGCACATTGCCGCGCCCCATTTCGTCCCAATAATTGCGCGCAAGCTCCAGCTTCGCCGGAACGGGCAGCTTGACCTGGGTATAGGCGACAAGATCGTCGAACCCCGCTTCGCCGGCCGCTTCCTGCTCGAAGAACCAGCGCAGTTCATCGCGCGACGCTTCGTCCGCCAGCCAGGGGAATAGTGGATCGCCCTGCCCCGGCCCATTTTCCTTCAGCGCCTCGAACCAGGCAATGAAGCCGTCGGCGTCGGTCGGCGCTTCCGCCGCCCGGTCCTTGATCTCGCTCCGCAGTTCCTCGATGAACCCGCCTTCCAGCCGGAGCATGCGCGTGTCGCGTTCGAGCGTCGCCTGCCAGTCGGCTTCGGGAAATTGCGGCGCCAGCCGCTCCCGGTTCCAATGGGCGAGGCCCCGCTGGAAGCTGTCCGTCAAAAACTGCGAGCCGCCTTCACGTCGGTCTAGATGCGCTTGGATGGTCATATAATCCTCATTTTCGAATGAGCGTAAAACGGCCATCGCCGGGCGCGAGTTCCCGCCTATCAAATTGATGCGGATTATAGACCGCGTCATCGGCGGGTCATCAAATTGGCATGATGCTGTTACATAGGCAGGCCAAGGGCAGGGCCATGCTTCGCAGCGACCTCCCGCGCCCCGACATGAGCGTGCCGCCTCCGGCCGCTGCCGACGCCACCTCCATCATGGTCTGCCTGAAGGGCTTCGGTCCCGGTGGCGTCGAGCGGATCGCGCTCCGTCTGGTCGAGGGCTGGCGCGGCCATGGCCTGGCGGCCGATCTGCTGGTCGCCGACGCCGATGGACCGATGCGGGCGACGGGAAGCGCGCTGGCGCCCGCCGTCGCCCCGGCTTGGCCGCTGATCGGCCGGCGCGCGCCGCTCCTGCGCCTGCTGCCCTTCGCCCTGCGCGAAATTCGCGAGCGGCGGCCGGCGATCCTGTTCTGTCCCGGCAACAGCTATACGGCGCTGGCCGTCACGCTGAAATTGCTGCTCGGCCGGGCCTGTCCGACGGTCGTGGCGAAGATCAGCAACGATCTGGAGCGGCCCGACCTGCATCCGGCCGGCCGCCCCTTCTATCGGCTGTGGCTGAGAGTCCAGGCCCGGGCGATCGACCATGTCGCCGCCCTGTCCGCGCCAATGGCGCGCGAAGCGATGCGCCTGATGCATATGCCGGCGCATCGGGTGCACCTGGTCCCCAATCCTGTGCTGGCCCGGGCCGATCTGGAGGGCGAGCCCGTCCGCTCGCGCCGGCGCGAGCCAGGCCGCCGGTTCGTGGCGGTCGGGCGGCTGGAGCGGCAGAAGGATTACCCGCTGATGCTGCGCGCCTTTGCCGCCGCGCGCCAGGGCGACGACCGGCTGGTCATCTATGGCGAAGGACGCGCGCGCCACGATCTGGAAAGACTGGCGCACGGGCTGGGGCTGGCCGGGCAGGTCGTCTTCGCCGGTTATTGCGCCGATGTCCGCGCGCGACTGGCGGAGTATGACATATTGCTGCTCACTTCCGCCTATGAAGGCCAGCCGGGCGCGGTGGTGGAGGCGCTTTCGGCCGGGCTGGGCATCGTCGCGACACGCTGCTGCGCCGGCATGGCTGAGTTGCTGGACGATGGGGCGCTGGGCATGCTGGTCGATCGAGGCGATCTTGAGGGCATGATCCGCGCGATCGCCACGGCCAGCCCCGATATGCAGGACCGGCCCCGCGCCCGCGCAAGGGCGCGCGCCTTCACGATCGAGGCGGCGGTTCCGGCCTATGCGGCCTTGTTCGCGAGGCTATCGGCGGAACGCGCGCGCAAGACGGAGGGCGGGAGCGCCTCGCCTTTCCCGGCCAAAACAGCACGGGCTGGCCTGCGATGAGCGGCGCGGAAATGGCGGTGCCGCCGGCCCTGTCCCGGATCGAGATGCCCATGGCGCGCGAGGGCTTGGTGCCCGCGCCGCTCGTCCGATCCGGCCGCAACTGGACCTCCTGGTTCGGACCGCTGATCTCGCTGGCGCTGCTGGGCGCGGTGTTCGTCCAATTGGGCGCGTTCGACTTCGCTTCGCTGCTGGGACTGGTGCCCCGCACGCCGGTCTTCTGGTTCGCCTTCGCGCTCACCTACAGCCTGACGCCCCTGTTCGACTGGCTGATCTTCCGCCGCCTGTGGGGAATAAGGGCCGGCGGTCTTCCCGCGCTGTTCCGCAAGCGCCTGAGCAACGAACTTCTGCTCGGCTATGTCGGCGACGTCTATTTCTACGCCTGGGCGCGGGGTCATGTGCGGATGGCCGGATCGCCCTTTGGCGCGGTCAAGGATTCGGCGATCCTGTCGGGCGTCATGGGCAATATCGTGACGCTGGCGATGCTGGCCGTGACCTTCCCGCTCCTCTCCTCCCTGCGGCTGGCGATCGACGGGCGCACGCTCGGGGTATCGCTGGCTATCCTGCTGCTTACCTCGATCGTGCCGATGCTGCTGGGGCGGCGGATATTCAGCCTGCCCGCGCCGCGCCGCCGCATGGTCGCGACCGTCCATCTTGCGCGGATCGTCGCCAATCTGCTTCTTTATGCCTGGCTGTGGCACCTGATGCTGCCCGACGTGGCGCTCAGTTGGTGGGTGATGCTCTCCACCGTCCGGCTGGTGCTCTCGCGCCTGCCGCTCGTGCCGAACAAGGATGTGCTGTTCGCGGGCGTCGCGACCTTCCTGGTCGGACGCGAGGGGGACATCGCCGAGGTGCTGGCCCTGCTCGCCAGCCTGCTGCTGGCCACCCATCTTCTCGTCGGCCTGTTGCTGGGCATCAGCGGCGTGATCCGCAAGAGGCGCGGCCGGTGAGCGCGGCCGCCGCCCTCCTATCCGCCCTGGCGTTACTGGCGGGGTCGACGATCCCCTCTACGCCGGACCTGGGCAAGGCGGAGGGGCGTTGCCGCGCCGACGAGGCGGGCCCGGCGCTGATGGTCGACATCGTCGGTCTGAAGGACCGGCGGGGGCGGCTGAAGCTGGAAGTCTATCCGGCCAATGACGCCGATTTCCTTCAGGACGACAATATATTGATCGCGCAGGGCAAGGTCTTTCGCCGGGTCGAGCTGCCGGTGCCGGGCGGCGATCCCGTCCAGCTCTGCATCCGCCTGCCCGGCCCCGGCCGCTACGCCGTCACCGTGCTGCACGACCGGGACGCCAATCGCCGCTTCGGTCTGTCGGTCGACGGCGTCGGCTTCGGCGGCAATCCCAGGCTCGGCCTCGGCAAGCCCAAGGCCCTCGCCGCGTCGGTGGCGGCCGGCGGCGGGCTGACGCGCGAGCGGATCGTCATCAACTACCGCCGGGGCCTGATGTCCTTCGGTCCCCTGCGGCCGCGCTGACCGCGATGCGGATCGTCGATGTCTGCGCCTTTTACTCCGAGCGCGGCGGCGGGGTGAAGACCTATGTCCGGCACAAGATGCTGGCCGGGCCGTCGCACGGGCATGAGGTCATCATCGTCGCGCCCGCCGCCGAGGCGCGGGTCGAGCATATCAGCGACCAGGCGCGGATAGAGTTCGTGCCCGGCCGGCGCTTCCCGCTCGACGGGCGCTATCATTATTTCCATGACGAGGGCGCGCTGCACGCCCGGCTGAATGCGCTGCGGCCCGATCTGGTCGAAGCGTCGACGCCCTGGGCCAGCGCCACCATGGTCGCCAACTGGCGGGGCTCCGCGCCGCGCAGCCTGATCATGCACGCTGATCCGCTGGGCAATTACGCCTATCGCTGGTTTCGCGGGCTGGCGCCGCGCGCGACGATCGACCGGGGGTTCGACTGGTTCTGGCGGCATCTGCGGCGGATGGACGCGCGCTTCGACCATATCGTGTGCGCGAGCGACGAGTTGGCGGCGCGGCTGCGCGCCGGTGGGCTGCGCCATATCGTCATCAACCATATGGGCGTGCAGCCGGGCATCTTCTCGCCCATCCACCGCGACGCCGACCTGCGCCGCCGCCTGCTGCGCTGGTGCGATCTGGATGAGAACGCGGTGCTGCTGCTGGGCGCGGGCCGCCACGCCCCTGAAAAGCGCTGGCCCATGATCGTCGAAGCGGCGACCGCCTGCGGCTTTGCGCGGCCCGTAGGTCTCGTCATCGCCGGAGACGGACGCGCGCGCGCCAGCGTCGAGCGGGCGGCGGCGGGCAATCCGCACGTCCGGCTGATGGCGCCGGTCACCGACCGCCCCGCCTTCGCCAGCCTGCTGGCGAGCGCCGACGCCCTCGTCCATGGCAGCGAATCCGAAACCTTCTGCATGATCGCCGCCGAAGCGCGAGCGAGCGGCGTGCCGATGTTCCTGCCCGACGGCGGCGCGGCGGCCGACCATCTGGTCGCGGGCGCGGGCTATCATTACGCGGCCGCCAGGGGAGGAGCGCTCGCGGCGGCGATCGACCGCTTCATCGACGACGGCCCGGCGCGCCATTTGGCGCAGGCGCGGGCGACGGCGGAAAGGACCCGGACGATGGACGCGCATTTTGCCGATCTCTTCGCCCTCTATGCCGGACATGGCGCGGCGCTGCCAGTAGCGGCCTGACTATCGCCTAGCCACCGCCTAGCCATCGCCACATGACGGTTGAGGGTCGGTTTCATGACCCTTTTGCCGCCAAAATTTCATCGCACCGCAGCATGATCGCAACCGGCGCGACTCATTGCTGGGCTATGACTTCCCAAACGGGGGCCGTCATGATGTTCAGACCATATCGAGCGTTGGTTCCAACTAGCCTCGCGCTGCTCGCGATCACTTCGGCGAGCGGGGGGGCGAGCGGGGGCAGCGCGCCGCCGCCGCCCGCGCCGCCTCCGCTCACCCCGGCGGCCTTGGACGACCAGCCTCTGTCGGTCATGACCTATAATGTGGAGGGCCTGCCATGGCCGGTCGCCCTGGGCCGGGAAGAGGCGCTCGCCCGCATCGGCGATCGGCTGGCCGCCATGCGCGCGCAGGGGCGCCAGCCGCATATCATCCTGTTGCAGGAAGCCTTCACGCCGGAGGCCGCGCAAATCGCCGCGCGGGCCGGCTATGCCCATGTCGCCGCCGGCCCGGACGCCGCGCTGCGCTCGCCGGTCGCGGCAACAGGGGCCGACATCGCCTATCTGAACCAGGCGCGCTGGGACCGGGGGGAGCAGGCGGACAAGTCGCTGGGCAGCGGCCTGCTGATCCTGTCCGACTATCCGATCGTCGCGATCAACCGGCTGGCCTTTCCCGACTTCGCCTGCGCCGGGTTCGACTGCCTGGCGAACAAGGGCGTGCTGATCGCCCATCTGGCCGTGCCGGGGATCGCCGGGCCGGTCGCCGTCGTCAACACCCACCTCAACGCGCGAAAGGCCGCCGCCGTGCCGATCGACCGCGCGCAACAGGCGTTCGATCGGCAAGCCGGGCTGGCCGCGCGGTTCGTCGCGGCGCATGTGCCGGCCAGCCGGCCCATGATCCTGGGCGGCGACATGAATATCGGCAAGGATGCGCGGCGGGCAGGCAGTTTCTTCACGCGCTTCGCCCAAGCCGGTCTGCGCTTCATCACGCCGGGCTGGAGCGGCCTGCGCCGCGCGCTGTCGCCGGGCCTGCCGTTCGAGCGCGAGAGCGAACATCATCTCCGGCGCGCGGCCGATCATGGCAAGGACTGGCTGTTCGCCCGTGACGCGCAGGACATGCCGATGCCCGTTCTGCGCGCGTCGGCCCCGTTCGGCGCCGATGCCGATGGAGAAGGGCTTTCCGACCATGTCGGCTATATGGTCACCTATGGCCTGGAGGAAGCTCGGGCGGTCCGATTGGCCGGGCGCAAGATGCCCGCCGCCGTGGCGGGAGGCGCATGATGGCGCGCGCCGCCATCGCGCCGGGAATGGCCCTGCTGCTGCTGGCGCAAAGTGGCGCGGCGCGGGCGCAGGAGGAAGTCGTGGCACGAGTGCCGACGATCGAGCAGGGCATCCGCTTCACGCTGAAGCCCCGCGCCACGCCGACGCGCCTGCCCTCCCCGCCGACCCGCGCCGGGCACAGGATGCGGAGCTTCGCCGACAGTCCGGACCGGATCGCCGTCGATGACCCCGGGCACGACGTCCAGGTCGCCGTGCAGCGCCGGACGCTGCGCTTTGCGGGCGGGGGCGCCGCCGCGCTCGACCGGCCGGTGGATGCGGCCAGTCCTTATCTGTTCCTGCCGCCGCGCAGCCGCTTCACCCGGCTTTCGGTCGAGGATCATCTGCCGCTGGGGGAGCATGTCTCCGCCACCCTGGGCTGGCAGGGCGTCAAGCTCAGCAATCGCAACGCCAATAGCACGGTCGGGGCCGGCGACGACCGCCTGCGCGCGCGCGACTGGTTCCTGCCGCGCGCCGCGCTGCATGTTAGCGCCGGTCCTGCGCTGGCGCTGGGGGTAGACTATGCCGAAACGCTGCGCGCCTATGGCGATACCGGCACGACGGGGCCGCTCGGCCTTACGCGCGAGGAGTTTCGCGGCTTGCGGCGGACGCTGCGGCCCGAGACCCACAGCCGCCTTCGACTGACGGCGGACTGGACGCCGGCCGCGCCTTTCGACCTTTCGCTTGCCGCCTATGGCGGACGGCTCGACGATCGGCTGTCCTTTGCCGAAGCCAGCTACCAGCCGGTCAACAGCGGCTCGGCGCGAATCGAGGGGGGAAGCCTGACCATCCGCCATCGGCTGTCTCCGCATCTGCTCTGGTCGGCGCGCTATGAGGCGGGACGGCTGCATCTCTCCGATGGCGCGACGCGTCGCGAGCGGAAGCTTGCGATAGAGGGCGTCTGGACCGGGGGCGCATGGCGCGGCATGGTGCGTGCCGTCCGCGCCAGCGCGCCGCTGCTGACGGCGGATCGGGCGGCGGAGCGACGCGGAGGGCTGCGGATGGAGGCGGGACTGGACTATGCGGCCGACTCGTTGTGCCGCTGCCCGCTGCGGATCGCCGCGCGGCTGACCGATCCCGACAGGCTGGCGATCGGCGCCTTCGGGGATGACAGGCCGGCCGGGCCAGCGCGGGCCACCGATCAGGCCCGCGCGCTGATGTTCAGCGCCGCGCTCGACTGGTAGCGGCGCAGCGCTTGCCGAAGTCGATTTCGTTGTGGCGCGAGTCTCGTTCGGGGTGGCTTTTGCTGGCGGCGGCGCTAGTGGCGGCCAGCCTGTTCCGCAGCATCGACCATGATGAGGGGCAATATGTCGCGGCGGTCGCGCTGATGCGGCACCGCCTGCCTTATCGCGATTTCCCCTATCTGCAAACGCCGCTTCAGCCCCTGTTGTTCGCGCCGCTGGCCTGGGCGTGCGAGGGGTGGCTGTTCCCGACCCTGCGGATAGTGAACGCGCTGCTGGTGGCGGCGGCGGTAGCCGTGATCGCATGCGCCGCACGCAGCGCGGGCGCGTCGCCGCGCGGGGCCGGCCTCGCCGCGCTTGTTCTAGCGACCAGCCACACGGCGCTGTTCGCCGCGACCGTGGCGCGGAACGACGCGCTGCCGCTGCTATTCCATGTCATCGGCCTGTGGCTGTTCGTGCCGGTGGCGCGGGAGGGTGCGTCCGGCACCGCGCGGCGCGCTCTGCTGGCCGGGCTGATGCTGGGCGCGGCGGCGTCGGCCAAGATCAATTATGGTTTGCCGGCGGCCGCTGTCGGGCTGTTCGCCCTGCTGCGATGGCGTGTCCTCGGTCTCCAGGTCGTGCTGGCGCTCGCCCTCGGGGGGCTGCTCGGCGGCCTGCCGACGGCGCTGCTCTGGAGCCTTGCGCCCGACGCTGCGCGGTTCGGCATTATCGACTATGGCCTGCGCGCACCGGTCGAATGGCGGATGCTGAACGGGCAAGCCTTCATGCTCCAGGCCCCGCTCAGCCTGCTGCGGCTAGCGCGCTTTCTGGCGCAGGGACTGGGCCTGATCGCGCTGATCGCCATCATCTGCACGATGGCGCGGAAAAGGAGCGGCGGAAAAGAGCCGATAACCCTGCTGCTCGACCTGATGATCGTGGCCGGATTGCTGGCCGCCTGGCTCCCGCGCCCGATCTATGTCCAATATCTGGGACCCTTGCTGCCCGCCCTGTTCGTCCGTTTCGCGTTGCTCTCCGACGGGCCCTTCTGGCGAGGAACGGCGGGCCGGGTGCTGATCGGCCTGCTGATGGTGGCCGGGACGGCACAGACGGCCGCCGACGTGGTCGGCAATGTCGCGCGCGGGGTCAGTCCCCCCTTGGCGACGGCAGCGGAGGCGCGGGCGATCGGCCGTAGCGTCCGGTCGGCCGGCGCGCGCGGGCAGATAGTGACATTGTCGCCCGAACGGGTGGTGGACAGCGGCCTGGCCCTCGATCCGCGCCTCGCCACCGGCCTGTTCCTCTTTCGCACCCGATCGGTGCTGACGGCGGCGGAGGCGCGCGCCTTCCATGCGCTGACCGCGCGCAATGTTTTCGCCGGCCTCGACTCGCTTCCCCCCGCCGCGATCCTGACGGGCTTTGAAGGGACTCCGGGTCCGGCCGCGCCGCGCGGACTGGACGCCCTGCTCGTTGGCTGGGCGCGGGCGCGAGGCTACAGGGCGCAAGCCCGCCCGCCAGCCACCCTCTATGTGCGCCCGCCCGGCCTAGCCGTCCCGGAGCCGCGCCGCGCCGACGCGAAAATGTAACCGGCACGCCATGCGTCTGTAGCGCGCCCGCCTTATCGCGCGGGGATCGCTCAAGGGGAGGTGCCGGATTTGTCGCGGTTCATGCTTTCGATCCTGACACCAGCGGCCCTTGTCCTGCTCGCGCCGCCATCGGCCGCGCAGGATGCGCCGACGCCCCCCTCCACGACCATGCCTGTCGCCCTGCGCCTCGCCGCGCCCGAGGCGCGGCAGGGCGTCGCGTCGGATGGGGTCCATGTCTATGCGATCGACAATGATCGAATCGGCAAATATCGAATCGCCACCGGCGAACGGATCGCCCAGTGGCAGGGTGAGCGGCGGCTGTTTCCCCATATGAATAGCTGCACGGTGGTCGGACGGGAACTGGTCTGCGCCGCGTCCAACTATCCGGCGGTGCCCCAGACCAGCGCAATCGAATTTTTCGATACCGCCACGTTAAAACACCGCCGCACGGTCAGCCTGGGCTTCGGTCCCGGATCGCTGACCGTGCTGGACCGGCACGAGGGCAAATGGTGGGCGGTGTTCGCCAATTATGCCGGCAAGGGCGGCGAGCCGAATCGCGACCATCGCTACACGCTGCTGGTGCGGATGGACGACGCCTTTCGGCAGGAGGCGGCATGGACCTTTCCGCCCGAGATATTGGCGCGCTTCGCGCCGTTCAGCTGCTCGGGCGCGAGTTGGAGCGCCGACGGACGGCTGTTCGTCACCGGCCATGACCGGCCGGAAATCTATGAGGTGGCGCTGCCGCAGGCCGGCTCAGTGCTGGAATTGCGGCGCATCGTCGGTATCGCCACGCCGGGTCAGGCGATCGACTGGGACCCGGCACGGCGCGGCCGCCTCTGGTCGGTGGGCCGAGGGACCCTGGAACTGGTCGCCAGCGACCTGCCCTGAGCGGCGCATGGCGCGAGATGGCGATGTCGACAGCGCCTCCGGCCCTATGGACTTTGGCGATAGTGCCCCTATATACCGATCGGTATGGAACAGGCAATGACCGCATCCCGGGGTCGCCCGCGCGAATTCGATCCGGCCCAGGCGCTGGCCGCCGCGCTGGAGGTTTTCTGGCGCCGGGGCTATGAGGGCGCGTCGATATCCGAACTGACGGAGGCGATGGGCATTACCCGTCCCAGCCTCTACGCCTGCTTCGGCAACAAGGAGTCCCTGTTCCGTCAGGCGCTCGACCTCTATGAACGGGACAAGCTCTGCTACATGCAGACGGCGTTGGAAGCGCCGACGGCGCGGGGCGTGGCCGAACGGCTGTTGCGCGGGACGCTGGCTATGCAATGCAGCGACACCGAGCCACAGGGATGCTTGGGCGTCATCAGCACCGTCGGGGGCGTCCAGGAAGCCGAGTCCATTCGCGAGGAAGTGCTGGCGCGGCGCGCCTCCTCCAACGCGGCGCTGGCCGAACGCTTCGCGCGGGCCAAGCAGGAAGGTGACTTTCCCGAAGGGATCGAGCCGGAGGCGATGAGCTGCTATCTCTACACCGTCATGCAGGGCATGGCGGTCCAGGCATCGGGCGGAGCCTCGCGCGAATCCTTGGAACGGCTCGTCCAGACAACACTGGCCATGTGGCCGGGACGATAGACGCATCTTTTCGGCGCTTTCGGCCCGAAAGTGGTTCATCTGGTATAAATAATTACCAGCCGGTATGAAAATACGCTTGACGGGATGCTGCACCGCATTATATACCGTTAAGTATGAAATGACCTATTGAGCGACAGGCTCAGGGAGGTTCTATGCGTTGTCCCATAAGTCGTTGCGGTCCCTGACCACATCCATCCGGCCGCTCTCCAGGTAGCCGACCTCATCATCGCCATTCGTAACGGATGACGTTTCGCCTTGGTGCGACGGCCCCGGGTCCTGCCTGACAGCAGGACGGCCAGCCGCATTCTTTGGCGCGTCAGCTTGCGCATTCACCGTTCAGGACGCCGTCCGGGAGGAGCCAGACTCATGGCTTTCATAGATTTCGCCCAGCCGCTGGCCGGGGCGCGCGCCGCCGCCTGCTCGCAATCCTCCGCGATCGTGGCTCCGGGAATAACGGCCGCCGACCCGGCGGATGCCCCCACCCTCGATCTGCTGGAGTGGCGGGTGGTGCATGTCGCGCGCGGCGACCGGCTTTCGAGTCTGCGCGCTCCCGGCCGCTGGAGCCGCCTGGTCGCCCTGCTCTTCGGCCCCCGGCCGAGTCCGGTCCTCGCCAGCGAAAGGCTGGAGGCGCTGCGGCGTCTGGCGGTCGAGGCGTGGCATCGCGGCTATGCGGTCACGCCCTCCGCCCTCGCGGCGGCGCGGCTGGCCGGCTTCACCACCGACCAGCTCGAACTGCTGCTCGCCACCATCAGCACGGGCCGCAGCGCCCGTGGACAAAAGGTCCGCTCATGAACATGCTCACCCCTATCCAGGCCGACCAGCCGACCGACGCCCCCACACGCCGCCTCCGCCTGAACAAGCGGAGCGGCGCCTTCGCCGCCATCGCCATCGTCCTGATCGCCGGCGCGGCTTGGAAATGGGTCGACCGCCCGGACGCGCAGGCCGCCGCCGCGTCGATCGCGACCGTCGGCGTCGCCGCGCCGCTGTCGCGCGAAGTCACCCAGTGGGACGATTATGTCGGCCGCTTCGCCCCCAGCCAGACGGTCGACATCCGGCCGCGCGTGTCGGGCGCGATCACGGCGATCCATTTCCATGACGGCGACATCGTCCGCAAGGGCCAGTTGCTTTTCACGATCGACCAGCGTCCGTTCCGCGCCGCGCTGGCCGAGGCGCAGGCCAATGCCGCCTCCGCGCGCAGCGCATTGGCGCTGGCCGCCGCCGACTATGCGCGCGTCCAGCGACTGACCGGCGACGAAGCGGTCTCGGGCAGCGAAGTCGACGCGCTGCGCGCCCGGCTTCAGGCGGCGCAGGCCGCGCTCGCCGCCGCGCAGGCGCGCGTCCATCTGCGGCAACTGGACATGGAATTCAGCGCCGTCCGCGCGCCCATCTCCGGGCGGGTATCCGACCGGCGCGTCGATATCGGCAATCTGGTAGGCGGCGGCGAGGGCGCGGGGGCGACCTTGCTGACGACGATCAACGCGCTCGATCCCATCTATTTCACCTTTGACGCGTCCGAGGCGCTGTTCCTGAAGGCGCAGCGCGACCGTCAGGCGGGCGAGGGCCAGACCCCGGTCGAGGTCCGCCTCCAGGACGAAGCCGACTATCGGTGGAAGGGGAAGCTGGACTTTACCGACAACGGCCTCGACCCGCGCTCCGGCACGATTCGCATTCGCGCGACCTTCTCCAATCCCGGCCTGTTCCTGACGCCTGGCCTGTTCGGCAACATGCGCCTGGCGAGCGGCGGCACGACCCGCGCGCTGCTGGTCCCCGACGCCGCGATCCAGTCTGACCAGGCACGCAAGACCGTGCTGGTGGTCGGCAGGGACGACAGCGTGGTGGCGAAGCCCGTGGAGCTTGGCCCCGTGGTCGACGGGCTGCGGATCATCCGGTCGGGCCTCACCCCGCAGGATCGCGTGATCGTCGGCAATGTCCAGGCGGCGATGCCGGGGACGAAGGTGGCGGTCCGTCCCGACCGCATCGCGCCGCAGGCCGCCCCGCCGACGCCGGTCGACACCTCCGCCGCCCCGGCGGCCGCACAGGCGACCTTTGCCCGCTGACCCTATTTCCGAAGGATAACGCCGATGCGTTTCTCCCGCTTCTTCATCGACCGGCCGATCTTCGCGGCCGTGATCGCGGTCATCATCACGGTCATCGGCGCGCTCGCCTTCGTCGGCCTGCCGATCGCCCAATATCCCGACATCGTGCCGCCAACCGTGACGGTCAGCGCGCAATATCCCGGCGCCTCGGCGGAGACGGTGGCCCAGACCATCGCCGCGCCGATCGAGCAGGAAATCAACGGCGTCGACGACATGCTCTATATGAGCAGCCAGTCGACCGGCGACGGCAAGGTGACGATCACCGTCACCTTCAAGATCGGCACCGATCTGGACGCCGCGCAGGTGCTGGTCCAGAGCCGGGTGGCGATCGCCATTCCCCGCCTGCCAGAGGAAGTGCAGCGGCTGGGCGTCGTCACGCGCAAGACCTCCCCAGACTTCCTGATGGTCGTCAATCTCCAGTCGCCCGACGGCAGCTTCGACCGCAACTATCTGTCCAACTATGCGCTGACCCAGGTGCGCGACCGGCTGGCGCGGATCGAGGGCGTGGGCGACGTGCAGCTTTTCGGCGCGCGCGACTATGCGATGCGGATCTGGATCGATCCCGGCCGCGCCGCCGCGCTCAACCTGACGGCCGGAGAAATCGTCGCTGCCCTGCGCGCGCAGAATGTCCAGGTGTCCGCCGGCGCGATCGGCCAGCCCCCCTATGACAGCGGAGAGGCCTTCCAACTCGGCGTCGAGATGCAGGGGCGCCTGAGCGAACCCCGGCAATTCGCCGATATCGTCATCCGCACCGATGCAGACGGCCATCAGGTAAGGGTGTCGGACGTGGCCCGGGTCGAGTTGGGCGCGCAGGATTATGGCATCAACACCTATCTTTCCGGCAAGCCCACGGTGGTCGTCGCCGTGCTGCAACGCCCCGGCTCCAACGCGCTCGACGCGGCGGAAAAGGTCAAGGCGGAGATGGACAGGCTCGCCAAAAGCTTCCCCAAGGGCCTGGAATATAGCGTCATCTACAACCCCACCGAGTTCATCAGCCAATCGATCGACGCCGTCTACCAGACGCTGATCGAAGCGGTCCTGCTGGTCGTGCTGGTCATCCTGGTCTTCCTCCAGAACTGGCGCGCGGCGATCATCCCGATCATCGCCATTCCAGTGTCCCTGATCGGCACGGCGACGATGCTGGCGGCCGTCGGCTATTCGCTGAACAACCTGTCGCTGTTCGGCCTGGTGCTGGCGATCGGCATCGTCGTCGACGACGCCATCGTCGTGGTCGAGAATGTCGAACGCAATATCGAGGAAGGCATGTCGCCGCTGGAGGCCGCGCGATTTTCGATGGACGAAGTGGCGGGCGCGCTGGTCGCGATCGTGCTGGTGCTGTGCGCCGTGTTCGTGCCGACCTTGTTCATCACCGGCATTTCGGGCGCTTTCTATCAGCAGTTCGCGGTCACCATCTCCACCGCCACGGTGATCTCGCTGCTGCTCTCGCTCACCCTGTCGCCCGCCGCCGCCGCGCTGCTGCTGAAGGCCCGGCACGGCCCCCGCGACCGCAGCGGCGATCCGCGCTGGCGGCAAGTGGCGGGCAAGGCAGCCGACATCTTCAACCGCGGCTTTGAACGGCTGAGCGACCGCTATGCGCGCCTCACCGCCTTCCTGGTCGCGCGCCCGAAGAAGATGCTGCTGACCTATGGCGGCCTGATCGCCGCCACCATCGCCCTGTTCTGGGCGACGCCCGGCGGCTTCATTCCCGCGCAGGACCAGGGCTATTTCCTGGCCGTCGTTCAGTTGCCCTCGGGCGCCTCGCTCGAACGCACCGATAAGGTGGTGCGCGAGGTCGCGGAGAAGATCCTGCCGGTCAAGGGCCTTCGCGGCGCGGTGATGTTCGCGGGCTTCCACGGCCCTTCCCAGACCCAGGCACCGAATTCTGGCGCCATCTATTTCCCCTTCAACAGCTTCGCCGAGCGGGAGAAGGAAGGCGTCACCTATGCGGGCATCATGGAGCAGGCGGGCAAGGCCATTGCCGGCTATGACAAGGCGCGCATCCTTCTGGTCCCGCCGCCCGTCATTCAGGGCATCGGGTCGGCCGGCGGCTATCGCACGATGATCGAGGATCGCGAGGGGCGCGGCTACGACCAGCTCAACAAGGTCGCGACCGACTTCATCGCCAAGGCCAATCAGACCCCCGGCCTCGCCCAAATCTATACGCTGTTCGACGTCAGCACGCCCCGCGTGTTCGCCGACGTGGACCGGCGCAAGGCGGACCTGCTGGGCGTCCCGCCCGAACGAGTGTTCGAGGCGATGCAGGTCTATCTGGGCTCCGCCTTCGTCAACGACTTCAACCTGCTCGGCCGCACCTTCCGCGTGACCGCGCAGGCCGACCAGGCCTATCGCGGATCGACGGCGGACATCGCCAACCTCAAGACCCGGTCCAATTCCGGACAGATGGTGCCGCTGGGATCGGTCTCGACCTTCGAGGACAAGACCGGCCCCTATCGCGTGGTCCGCTACAATCTGCTGCCGGCGGTCGAGGTCGACGGCGACACCGCGCCGGGCTATTCGTCCGGCCAGTCGCTGAGCACGATTGAAAAGCTGGGCGAGCAGGCCTTGCCCGCAGGCTATGGGCAGGAATGGACCGGCATCGCCTATCAACAGTCCACGGCCGGCAACACGGCGGGCATCGTGTTCGGCATGGCGGTCTTCTTCGTCTTCCTGGTGCTGGCGGCGCAATATGAAAGCCTGACCCTGCCGCTGGCGATCATCCTGATCGTGCCGATGTGCCTGTTCGCCGCCATGCTGGGCGTCAACCTGCGCGGCATGGACAACAACATCCTGACTCAGATCGGCCTCGTCGTGCTGATCGCGCTCGCGGCCAAGAACGCCATCCTGGTGGTCGAGTTCGCCAAGCAGGCCGAGGAGCAGCAGGGATTGTCGCCGGTCGAGGCGGCGGTCCAGGCGGCCCGCACGCGGCTTCGCCCGATCCTGATGACCAGCTTTGCCTTCATCCTGGGCGCGGTGCCGCTGGTGATCGCCGAGGGCGCGGGCGCGGAGCTGCGGCAGGCGCTGGGCACGGCGGTCTTCTTCGGCATGGGCGGGGTCACCGCCTTCGGCCTGCTCTTCACTCCCACTTTCTATGTCGTCTGCCGCGCGCTGGGCGACCGCCTGTCCCGCCTGCGGCGGGGCGGCGGCCAGGCCCCCGCGCCGCAACCGGCCGAATAGGATCATCACGATGACCAAGTCGCTGATCGCCGCGCTGCTGGCGGCCACTTCCCTCACCGCCTGCGCCGCCGGGCCCGACTATCGCCCGCCGGTGACGCCCTCCTCCGCCGCCGCGCCCTTCATCGGCGCGACGACCCCCGCCGTCAGCACGTCAGAGGCGCAGGGGGACTGGTGGCGGCTCTATGACGATCCGCTGCTCGACCGGCTGGTGGGGAATGCGCTGGCCGCCAACACCGACATCCGCGTCGCCGTCGCCCGGTTGGAAAGGGCGCGGTCGCAGCTACGCGGCGCTCGGTCCGACCGGCTGCCCTCCACCAGCGTCGACGGCGGCGTCAGCTATGGCCGCGCGGCGGCGGCGCAGAGCCTGCCCGGCATGGACCGGGAGAACCGCACCGTCGATGCGGGCCTGAGCGTCGCTTATGAGGTCGACCTGTTCGGCCGGGTCAAGCGGTCCGTTGAGGCGGCGCGCGGCGACCTGGGCGCGGCGGAGGGCGATGCCGATGCCGTGCGCGTAGCCGTGGTCGCCGACACGGTGCGCGCTTATGTCGACGCGACATCGTCGGCCGAGCGGCTGGCGGTGGCGCAGCGGACCGTCGACCTGCTCGATCGGTCGATCCGGATCACTACCGCGCGCTTCGACGCGGGACGGTCCGACCGGCTGGACGTCATTCGCGTGACCACGCTGCGCGACCAGCAAAGCGCGCTGATCCCGACGCTGGCCGCCGATCGCGACACCGCGCTGTTCCGCCTGGCAACCCTGACCGGCCGCACGCCCCAGGATCTGCCCGCCGATGTCAGGGCCAGCGGCGCGACCCCGATCCTGACGCAGCCGGTCCCGGTGGGCGACGGCCGGGCGCTGCTTGCCCGGCGGCCCGACGTGCGCGCGGCCGAGCGCCGGCTGGCTGCCGACACCGCGCGCATCGGCGTGGCGACGGCGGACCTGTATCCCCGCATATCGCTGGGCGGGTCGATCGGCACGACGGCGGTCGGCGGCGGCGACATTTTTGGCGGCGGGCCGTTCCGCTGGCTGCTGGGGCCGCTCATCAACTGGGCCTTCCCCAATCAGGAGGCGATCCGCGCCCGCATTGGCGCGGCGCGCGCCGACAGCGCGGCCGCGCTCGCCAGTTTCGACGGCACAGTGTTGCAGGCGCTGGAGGAGACCGAGATCGCCCTATCGGTCTATGCCCATGCGCTGGAGCGCCGCGACACGCTGCGCGCCGCGCGCGACGCCGCCGACCGGGCGGCGCGGATCAGCCTGGCGCGGCAGCGGGAGGGACAGATCGACTTCCTCACCGTCCTCGACGCGCAGCGCACGCTGGCCGGGTCGGAAGCCGATCTCGCCGCCTCGCAGCGCGCCGTCGCGTTCGCCCAGGTCGACCTGTTCCGTGCGCTGGGCGGCGGCTGGCAGGGCGCGGCGCAAGACGCCGTAGCGGCGCGGTAGGGTTCATCCTGTCAGATTGAACCAATTTCCGTTCGTCTCGAGCGAAGTCGAGATACGCTTACAAGGCTTCTCGACTGCGCTCGAAGCGAACGGAAAATTCTATTCGATTAGGACAAGCTCCAGGGCAGGCACCTATTTCGCCGCCGGCAGCGTCACCTTCGGCGCGTCGGCGAACGGTGCGATCCCGAACGAGGGATAGATTTCGGCGGGATAATAGACGACGCCGTCCTTCACCACCATGGCGATGCGCTTGATGGCCTTCAGGTCCCTCGTGGGATCGCCGGGCAGCAGCATGAAGTCGGCGAGCTTGCCCTTCTCGATCGATCCCAGGCTCTGGTCGCGGCCCATATAGCGCGTCGTCTCGAAGGTAGCGCGGGCCAGTATCTCGCCCGGCGTCATGCCGATCTTCTGCATCAGCTCCAGCTCGCGATGATAGGTGAAGGCGCCGCCGGTGTCGGTGCCCGGCACGATGAACACGCCGCGATCGTTGAGGCGCTTCACCGTCTCCATGATCTTGTCATAGGCGCCGCGATAGGCCGCGTCGTCGCCCGGCGCGGACGTATCCACCATCGCCTTGCGCACGTCGCGCTGCGCGCCGATCGGCAGATGGTCGATATAGTCGACCGCGCCCGGCGGCACCTGGCCGTCGCGATTCTGCGTCAGCATCTCGTGAATACCCAGCGTCGGGTCGATCGCCACCTTGCGCGCGGCGATGAGGTCTATCGTATGGCGTACCGGCGCGCTGTCGAGGTCGAGCGCCGGCAGCCGCTTGAGCGCGGTCAGGCGGAACAGCGTGCGCGTATCCTCCTTGGGCTTGATGACCCATCCCAGCATGAACTGGTTGATATGGGTCATCTCGTCATAGCCCGCCTCGATCATCGCGTCGGCATTAGAGAAGGCGGGAACATGGCCCGACACCCGCAGGCCCAGCCGATGCGCCTCCGCGACCATGGCCGGGACCCAGGCGGGGTTCATGCTGTTGTAAATCTTGATCTGCCAATAGCCGCGCGCGGCATACCAGCGGACCGCGTCGATCGCCGCCTGCTGGCTTTCGACCAATATGCCGTTATTGGCGCTATAGGGACTCTTGCCCTCGATGAAGCCACTCCGCACGACGCGCGGGCCGCCGATCGCGCCGCTCTCGATGCGCTCGACCAGCGTGTCCAGCACCGCATTGTCGTTGCCCATGTCGCGCACCGTCGTGATCCCGGCGGCGAGGTTGAGCAGCGCGTCGTCCTGGCCGATATGGCCGTGCATCTCGTTGAACCCGGCGAGCAGCGTGCCGCCCGCGCCCTCGATCGTCACCTCCCCCGGCGTCGCCGGGCTGTCGAGCGGCTCGACCGCCGCGATCGTGCGGCCGTTGACGACGACCGAGACGGGGTCGGACAGCGTCCTGCTGTCGGGACGGAACAGGCGGACGTTGCGGATGCGGACCGGCGCGCCATAGCGGTGTGCGGTCTTTTCCTGGATCTCCACATAGCGCTGCGTCGACAGCTTCTCGGCATAGGCGCGCAGCTTCGCCTCATCCTGTTCATAGCCTTCGCGCACGACCACGAACTCGGGCGTCATGGAAGCGAACAGCGCGCCGTCGGCGTCCAGGGCGATATAGCTGGGGCTCGTGTCGATCCCGCCGACCGCGTAGGCGGTGACGGTGGCGGGCCCGGCCTTACCCGCGATCGTCAGCGTGCCCGCCTCGTCCAGGCTGAGCGTGCCGCCGGGCAAGGCGGGCAGGCGATGGTCCGCATCCTTCAGCAGCGCGCGGGCATAGACGCCCAGCGCCCAGGGGCTGCCGCTCTGCGCGACATAGAGGGCGCGTTCCTTGACCACGGCGCTTCCGGGGCCGGTGGAATCGATCCAGCTCGACTTGCCGTCCCTGGCGCTAAAGCTTTCGTTCACCTTGCTGCCGAAGGTCGTGGCGCCGGTGATCGTCCACGCGACGGGCAGGCCGCCGGCATCGACATCCAGCACTTCCTTCATCGTCGGGCCGCGCCCGTTATTCTTGTAATCATAGTCGATGGACGTGCGGCCGCCCTGCGAGTCTGCGATCAGGCGGCCGACGGTCTTCTGGCCGAAGATGACGCTGTATCGCTCCTGCTTCGCAAGGGCGGCGGCGGGAAAGATGAGGTTGGAGGCGGCGGCGAGCGCCAGCAGGGTGCGACTTTTCATATGCCCCTTCAAAGCACGCGGCCGATGGCGGCGTAAAGAGGATTATATGACAGCTATGCCCGCGCCCGCTTCATCCGCACCAACGCCTCGTCCAGCGCCGAAAGGAAGCGCGACCGGTCGGCCTTGCCGAAGGGCGCGGGGCCGCCAATCCCCTCCCCCAGCCCGGCGCGCAGGTCCGCCATGATCGCGCGGGTGGCGACCGCGCCGCCGATCGACGCCATGGTGAAGGGCTTGCCGGTGGGCGCGATCACGCGCGCGCCCGCCTTCAGGCAGCGGTCGGCGAGCAATATGTCGGCGGTGATGACGATCGCATCGACGCCCGCCCGCTCCGCGATCCAGTCGTCCGCCGCGTCGAAGCCGTCGCTCACCACCTCGCGCGCGACCAGCGGATGGGGCGGCACGCGGATGGGCGCGTTGGCGACGATCGTCACCGGCGCCGCATGGCGAAAGGCGACCTTGTAAATCTCCTCCTTCACCGGGCAGGCGTCGGCATCGACCAGGATGCGGGGCGTCATGGGCGTCAGTCGGGCCGCCTGGACTTGTAGGGCTTGCCGCCCGAAGGTTTGCCGCCAAAGGGCTTGCCGCCGCCCGGCTTGCCCTTGAAGCCGGGGCGCCCGCCCGCGGGCCGGCCGGCGCCGCCCGGCCGTGCGCCCAGCGTCGGCCGCGCCTCGAACCGGCGCTGCGGCGGACCCTCATTGGCCTTGCCGGCCCGGCGGTTGCCGCGCGCCTCGTCACGCGGCGCGCCCTGGACCGGTTCGATCGGCAGAGCGTTTTCCTCGTCGCCATCCTGCTGCGCGGTACGCTTGACCGACGCCATGAAGCGTCCGGCGCTCTCCGCCCTTATCTCGAACAGCGTCTCGTCGCCGGTGATGCGGATCGCGCCGATCTGGTCGCGGGTAATATGGCCCCGGCGGCAGAGCAGCGGCAATATCCAACGGGGATCGGCATTGTCGCGGCGGCCGATCGGCATGCGGAACCAGGCGGTATCCTCGAACCCCGGACGCGGCCCGTCGCGGGGCGGCGGGCCGGCGCTGGCGTCGACCAGTTCCTCAGGATCGGGCATGGAGGCGCGGTGCGACCGCACCAGCAGCGCGGCGATCTCCTCCGCCGGACGGGCGGCCAGAAGCTGCGCGCCGATCGCCAGATCGTCCTCGTCCAGCTCCACCGGCTCCAGCAGCGTCGCCATCAGCCGCTCGCGATCCTTGGCGCGAATATCCTCCGCGCCCGGCGCGGCGATCCACTCGGCGTTGATCTTCGCGCCGCGCAGGATCGATTCGACCCGGCGGCGACGCTGATAGGGGACCAGCAGCACGGCCGTCCCCTTCTTGCCCGCGCGGCCAGTGCGGCCCGAACGATGCTGGAGCGTTTCAGCGTCGCGCGGCAACTCGACATGGATGACGAGGCTGAGCGAAGGCAGGTCGATGCCGCGCGCGGCCACGTCGGTCGCCACGCACACCCGCGCGCGGCGGTTGCGCAGCGCCTGCAACGCCGCGTTGCGCTCATTCTGGCTATGCTCGCCCGACAGCGCCACGGCGGCGAAACCCCGCTCGATCAGGCTGGCGTGCAGGTGGCGGACATTGTCGCGAGTCGCGCAGAACAGAATCGCGGTGGCCGCGTCATGATAGCGCAGCAGGTTGACCACCGCCTTCTCTATGTCCGACGGCGCGACCGTCACCGCCTGATAGCTGATGTCGCCATGGCCACGATCCTGGCCGACGGTCGTGATGTGCAGCGCGTCCTTCTGATAGCGCTTGGCGAGGGCCGCGATCGGCTTGGGCATGGTCGCGGAGAAAAGCAACGTGCGGCGACCGTCGGGCGTGGCGTCGAGAATGCCCTCCAGCTCCTCGCGAAAGCCCATGTCCAGCATCTCGTCGGCCTCGTCCAGCACGGCGACGCGCAGCGAGGAGAGGTCGAGCGCGCCCCGCTCCAAATGGTCGCGCAGACGCCCCGGTGTGCCGACGACGATCTGTGCGCCATGGCCGAGCGCGCGGCGTTCCTTTGCGGCGTCCATGCCGCCCACGCAAGTCGCGATCCGCGCCCCAGCAGTGCCGTAAAGCCAGATCAGCTCGCGGCTGACCTGCAAGGCAAGCTCGCGCGTCGGCGCGATGATAAGGGCGAGCGGCGCGCCAGCGGGCTCCGCGCGGCCGTTGTCGCCCAGCAGTTCGTCCGCCATGGCGAGGCCGAAGGCGACGGTCTTGCCCGACCCCGTCTGCGCGGACACGATCAGGTCGCGGCCCTTCGCCTCCCCCTCCAGCACGGCGGCTTGGACCGGGGTGGGCGCGGCATAGCCACGGGCGGCGAGCGCTTCCGACAGAAGCGTGGGTAGAGTATCAAAAGGCATATTGTCTCGATCAATGGTCGGCGTTTTACCCAACCATCCTGTCGAGCGTTAACGCGTGGGGGCCGCGGCTGGCGAATGGCGTTGAAGCCACGGCAAGCGACGCCGATAGTCGCTCGGCCGTGAAAAAGCAATGGCGCGTTGCGCGTCGCCGTCAGGGAGCCGGCCGGACCGGCACCGGCGCGTTGCACAGGTCGACCCCGCCCGCCGGCAGGATATAGAAATCATCCTTGCGGTTGGCGCGCACCTTCAGATAGGCGGCGAAGCTGGCCGATGCGGTGTCCATGACCTGGTATCGCGGCCGCTCCGCCAGCGCCATCTCGCTCGCCAGCCGGACCGACAGGATCGGCACCGGCCGTTCGTCCCTGGTGTAGAAGCCAAGATCGCCCGAACCGCGCGGCAGGCTGGCCAGCGTCGCCATCCCCTCGATCACCCGTCCCACAAGCGCGATGTTGCGATCGAGCTGGCGCGGCGGCTGACCGATCACGGCATAGAGTTCGGCGCCCGTTCCCGCGTCGGGGCTTAGGTTGCGCCCCACGCCCACCATCGCATAGCAATGCGGCAGCCAAGCTGCCCGCCCGTCGCTCGCAACCGGCCAGCCGTCGACGAAGCCCACTCGCCGCGCATAGCTGTCGGGCGATCCCAGCGGCGTCATGCGCGGGGCGAGCGACGCCAGCGGCACCGTGTAGCGCTCGGCAATCCCCGTCGGCAGGCCCTGTGGCAGCGGCTTTTTCTCGGTCGGGTCGCCCCATTGGACGACATAATTATCCTGCACCCGGTTGATGCTGGTCCCGTCCCACCAATGGGCCCTGGCGAGCGCGCGGATATTGGCGACATGGGCCTGGGCGAAAGCGGGAGCCAGCGCGATCACCACGCGGCTGCCGCCGGCGATCGTCATCACCAGCAGATCGTCGGCCGGAATATCGCGCCACGCGGATGCGGGCGCCCGCGCCACGACCGATCCCGGCGTGACGGGCGGGGCCCTGGGTTGGGCCGATGGAGGTGGCGTTTGCGACCGGCCCGGGGCCATAGGGGCGACGAGCATGGCGGCAAGCAGGGATAAGGCGGGAACCCGGCGCATGAGAGGCATCAAGCCGCACCGGCGCAGGAAAGTAAAGCACACCCTTGCCTACCGCCCCGCCCCGCGATAGGGAGCCGCCTTCCAGTGCATGCGGAGCGGTGGCCGAGTGGTCGAAGGCGCTCGCCTGGAAAGTGAGTATAC
>JARYGO010000030.1:0-5691 GCA_033795485.1 Sphingobium sp. | reverse complement strand
GGCTGCGCCAGGCCATCCTGATCGGCCCCCACGAAGGCTTTGGCCCGACGATCGATCTGCAGGCGCGCCACGTCGCGCTCAGGGATCTGGTCGCCGCATGAAGCGGCTCCGGGCCGGCGGCCTGCCCCGCCGGCCATGAACTGGGGATCTTCTCAACATGCAATTGCCGTCAGTAGCAAGCCAGCCGAACGCGCATGGCGTCTATCCCGACGAGGCCGCCGAGTTCTTCATCCTGCCATACGAAAGGAAAGGATGGCTGGGCATGCCGATCGCCCGCATCCGGCTCCTGCATCTGCCGGAGGGCTGGCTGCAATCCGCCGAGGCGATGACGCCGAGCGGCTCTGGGTTCGGTTACGGGCTGTGCGAGCGGCACAGTGGCGGATTCCATGACGGCCGCGAGGTTGCGCTGGAGATCGCCGTTCACCGGGTCGAGCGCTTTGCCCAGCGGCACGACGATGCCGTCGGACGCAAGATCCTCGCATGGGCACGGAGCCTCTCCGGTCATGCCATCACCGATCGAAGGATCGCAGCATGACGCGCGCGCCATCCGACCGAGCGCCAGTGACGCAGGCTGATCGCGAGGCGGCGGCATCGCTGGTGTCATCGGCCATCCGCGGCAACGTCATGGCTGGCGAATATGATGGCCGGGATATCGTCCAGGCCTTCGCCCGCCACCGCATCGCGGCGCTGGAAGCGGCCGCCGAAGCAGCCCGCGATCGGCACGAACAATGGCGGATGCCACACCCCGCCGACGCTCGGCCCGGTGAAGTCTGCGACGACATTTCGGCGTGCCGCGACATCGCCGCCGCCATCCTCTCCCTGAAAGGACAGTCAGATGACCGATAACATCGATTCCACCAGCGATGCCCGCACCATCAACAATGTGATGCGTCATGGATATCGCGTCCTGTCGGATGCCGAAAAGGCGCAGATGCAGCGCCTTAAGGATGACGGGCTCGCCTTCTGGGAATATCTCGACGGCATCGGCTCCAGCCGTGAACTGTCGATCGCGAAGACCAAGATCGAGGAAGCGGTCATGTGGGCAGTGAAGCATGTCACGGCCTGACCCCATCCAGGCGCGCTATCGGGCCGCCATGAACGCGGTAGCCGGGACGCTCGACCAGCAGTTCAACGGAGACGCCCGCCCGCGCAAGATCGCATTCGTTCTGCTGGTCGCGGAGTTCGGCCAGATCGACGGTGGTCGGGTCAACTACATCAGCAACGCTGATCGCGCTGACACCATCAGCATGATGAAGGAGTGGATCGCGCGGGCCGAAGGTCGATATCAGGAAGGAGGCCGGGCCTGATGACCAATGAGACCGAGAGGCTGCTGCCGTGCCCGTTTTGTGGCGGCGACGAGCTTTCGCATGGCTATGTGCAAGCCGGTATCGTCATGGGCAACGTGGAATGCCATGCTTGTAATGCCTGCCTATGGGCGGACACCGAATCCGAAGCCATCGCCGCATGGAACACACGCGCCCAACCTGCGCAATCTGTGCACCAGTTGGATGGCGCGCCAGTTCGGACCGACAGTGGTATCCGCCTGGATGCCGCCCTCGATCGCGTCACCAAAGCTGCGGTTGCCGACAGCGCCGAGAAGATCACCGCCGCTATCGTTGAGCAATTTGCGAAAAGTGCAATTTGCCCTGACCAGCCCCGCCCGGATGACGATGTGGTCGAGCGGGTGGCGAGGGCGCTCTACGCCTGCGAAAAGGAACGGTCGGACCATACGGACAAAGTGCTGTCCGCCGCAAAAGGTCATCCGGTAAATTTCCGTATGGAGCCCTGGGATGATGTGGCGGAACTGTTTCGGGAAGACACCCGCGCCGCCCTCATCGCCATCGATCATGCCGAGCTGGTCGAGGCTCTGAAGAATGCGGTCCATGCTCTCGAATATTGGGAGCGGGAAGCCACGTTCGGCCGAGACAATTCGGATTGGCCTGCCCGTTGCATCGAAAACGGCCGTAAGGAGATCATCCGCGCCCGCGCCGCCCTCGCTGCGGCAGGAGGGCGGTGATGTCTTATCCTGCCATCAAGCCCTCCGAGATCCACCCGTCCCACGACGTCCGCGAAGAGGGCATCCTCATCACCGACCCGGTCTGCCAGAAGTGCCGGCTGGGCGCGGTCGAGAACGGGGAGAAGCTGAAAGATCCATGCGAAGTGGCGGCACCCATGACCCAGCCCAACGAGCGCGGCGCGCATCTCAAGGACAACGGAAATGGCTAACCTGGTCGGCTGGATGCGCTGCCTGACGGGATTTCATGACTGGCGATTGTCCAGGTTCGTTGCCCTGGGCCAGATCGGGCCATCTTATGTATGCAAGCGCTGCGCCAAGCATTGGGAGCCCGGCAATGACTGACATCGCGAAGATCGCGGCGGGGCTGACCGAGGCGCAGCGTCGGTTGGTGCTGGCGTCGGAGCCGGACGATATCACCGGCCGAGAGGGATGCGGTATCGACATTTCCGGTAGCCGGTATCGCACTGCCCGTAGTCTCCAGGCGCTCGGGGTTGGGGATTACACGCATGGCGCTTCAATAGCCGACATGTATTGGAACAACCCATTCGGCCTAGCTGTCCGGGCGCATCTGATGGAGGGGCGGTGATGTCAAAGGAGCGTCTTATCCGCCTGCCGGAGGTTCGCCTGCGCACTGGGCTGTCGACCGCGACGATTTATCGGAAGGTCGCGGCCGGCGTTTTTCCGCCCAAGGTCCAGATCAGCATGAATGTCGTGGGATGGTATGAAAGCGATATCGATCGTTGGATAGAAAATCCGACGGGATGGCGGGCGGCAGCTTAACTAGCGGCCGCCGTCACCCATAAGATGGGCCGCTGGCGCCAGCCCTTCCATGATCAGATCGGCCCATTCGTTGGCGATCTCGCGCCGCCGTTTCCAGTGGAGCGCGCGATTATAGGCCATCTCCGATGCCGAAATGCCCTTCGGCTTGTGCGCCAGCATCGCGTCGATGATCGCCCGATCGCCCTCACGATCCTGCTCCACGGCGCGCTCGTTCATCACCGTCGAAAAGGTTGCGCGCCAGCCGTGCGGAACATGCCGGCCGCTATAGCCGTTCCGCGCATACAGGTAGCAGATCGTGTTTTCCGACATCGGCTCGCGCGTCGATCGCACGCTGGTGAACAGATAGTCGTATGTGCCAGTGTGCTGGCGCACGACCCTGAGCAACTCGACGGCCTGCCGGGGCAGCGGGACGACATGCTCGAACGATTCTTCCCCCTTGTCTCCCATATCCAGCTTCATCCGCTCCGGGGGGATGCGCCAGAGCGGGTCAACGACCGGGCTTCCGTCGTCATCCCAGTCGATGCCCTCGAATTCGCGCCATTCCGCCGCCCGAACAACCCCCGGCCGAACAGCGGTCAAGGCCAGCAGGCGCGAGGCGCATTTCGTCAGCAGCCCCGACGTGCTGGCGTCCATCGCCTTCAGCAACTCGCGGGCCTCTGCGAAGCTCTTCACCGCTGGCAGGCGCTTGTTCGGGGGGAGGGGTTTCAGCGCCTTCTTGATGCCGGCGGCCGGATCCGCCTCCGCTAGGCCCTCGGCCATGCCATACTGAAAGACCGCCGATATGTGCTGGCGGATGCGCTTGGCCGTGTCGATCGCGCCGCGATGCTCGATCTTGCGGAGCAGGTGGAGGATGGTCGGGCCGCTGATATCCGGCAGGGGAAGAAGGCCGATATCGGGAAACACGTCGCGCTCGAACGCCTGGATCACCTTTCGCGTCTGGACCTTCGACCAGCGCGGCACCTGGTCGGCATACCAGCGTCGGGCGACGACCTCGAACGTCGCCCCGGCTGATGCCAGCGCGGCGATTTTCTTTTTCCGCTCCTCGGTGGCCGGGTCGCGATGCTCGCGCAGCAGCCGGCGCGCGTCGTCGCGAGCCTCGCGAGCCTTGGCCAGCGAGATCTCCGGGTAGGGGCCAAAAACGAGCCGCTTCTCCTTCGGCCCGAAGCGATATTTGAAGCGCCAGGATTTGAAACCGCGCTTGGTGACGAAGAGGTAGAGGCCGCCGCTGTCGGCGAGCTTGTAATCCTTATCCCTCGGCTGCGCCTTGCGCACCTGCGAATCGGTCAGTGCCACGATGCCCCCAAACGATACGGCCAGTGCCCCCAAAATGCCCCCAGATTTGTCGCCCTTGGGGGCATCACCGTGAGAAGCGCTGATAAGCCGGATGTTGATCCACGCGGCCGTCTCTATAGCGTTTTGAGAGGTGATGCCATGGCAAGATAAGCGATCTTGGTGGGTCCGCCGGGACTCGAACCCGGGACCTCTCGATTAAAAGTCGCTTGCTCTACCGACTGAGCTACGGACCCGCACCGATCGTTGCGGCCTCCTAAGCGTGGGCGGGCAGGTGGTCAACCATGCTTGTCCCGCCACGTTATCGCGATGGCGGGGTTCAGGGAAGGCGGGCGTTGAGCAGGTGGACGAGCTGGGATTGCCGGCGCACGCCCGTCTTGGCGAAGATGGCGCGCAGGTGGCCGCGTACGGTGTTGTGGGTGACGCCGAGGCGATCGGCGGCGTCGATCAGCGAGACGCCGTTGGCGAGCGCGGCGGCGAGCTGGGCCTCGGCCGGCGTGAGCTGGAAAAGGTCGCGGATCGCCTCCGGGCTGGGGCCGGTGCGGCTGCCCGGTTCGGTGACGAACAGCGCCAGCGCCGCCGCCGCGCCGCCGCGCATGAAGGCCGGCCCGGCGACCGGCTGGGCGACGACGGCGAGATCCCGCTCGCCGGACGGCCGCTCGATCCTGAGGCGGAGCGGCGGGATGACGTGGGGATCGCTTTCGCTGTCGAGCGTGCGGAGCAGCGCATCGAGCGCCTTCTGGTCGTCGCGGTTGCCGACGATCAGGCGATCGCGCCCGCTGCCCGCGCCGGTGCGGGAAAGGCCGTCGTTGCGGGCCAGCAGCACATCGGCGCGCGCGTTCGTCCTCAGGATGCGGCCGCCATGGTCGAGGATGATCGTGGCCACCGCCATCTGATCGATCGCGCCCTGGAACACGCCCTGTTCGGTGCCGATCGTCGCCAGCCGCTCATAGAGGCGGACGGCGGTGCGCAGATGGGGGACGAGCGCCTGGAAGGCATCGCGCTCCGTCCTGTCGAAATCCGGGCGGCTGCGATCGCGCGTGGCGCGGAAACGGGCTTCGAAGCCGGACGCGGCGCGCAGATCGACGCCGAGGATCTGGTTGCCGCCCACGGCATCCAGGAAGGCACTGAGAAATTCGGCGCTGCGATCGGTTTCGGGATCGACGAACTCGGCGAAATGGACGACCTCGCCCTCCGGCAGGCCGATGAAGGGATCGGCGGTGAAGAAGGATTGGTAATCCTCCTCCACCTGGGGATTGGCGCCGGGCGTTACGGACATGCCCGGCGTGCTGGCGCCCGGCACGGTCAGCAGCAATGTGGCGAAGGAGCTGTTGAGATGATCGGCGAAGGCGCGCAGAAACCGTTCCCACGGCGTGGGATCGAGCAGGCTGCCATAAAGCGTTTCGAGTAGCGCGGACGGGAGCAGCGTTTCGGCCGCGTCGTCCATTTGGATGGGGTTGGGCATGATGGGCTGTTCTATCCTGTGGCGACACCACGGCAAGCGGCGTTTCACCCGTGCCCGCCCCATAGGCGGGGGGACGGCCGAAAACGACCGAGGCTGTGTAAAAACGCGAAGATGTGCTAGGGTTTCCCCGGTTTTGCGG
>JARYGO010000013.1:0-108725 GCA_033795485.1 Sphingobium sp. | reverse complement strand
TGACCGTCGATTCCAGCCGGTTCTGCACCGCGCCCAGATTGGCGCGAGTGTCGGCGACGGCCTTCAGGGCATTGTCGAACAGCGCCAGGGCACTGTCGGTCGCGGCGGCGACGGGGTCGTTCGCGGCGACGGTGTTGAGGTTGTCGGTAAGAGCGTTCAACTGAACCTGCGAAGCGGTGCCGCCGACGACCGCGAGGATCGAGGCATTGCCGGCAAGGCCGCTGGCGGTGATCGTCACCGAGTCGCCCGAATTGGCGCCCGCCTGGATCTTGATGTCGTCGACACCGGCCGCGCCGGCGGCGCCGTTGGTGCCCGTGCCGTAGAACAGCTTCTTGCCATTGAACTGGGTCTTGGACAGCGTGTCGCTGATCTGGACCGAAAGCTGGTCCATTTCGGCCTGGATGTTGGCTTTGGAGGCGGCGTCGTTGGTGCCGTTCAGGCCCTGGACGGTCAGTTCGCGCATCCGCTGGATCATGTTGCTGACTTCGCCCAGCGCGCCTTCGGCCGTCTGCGCCATGCTGATGCCGTCATTGGCGTTGCGGATGCCCTGGGTCATGCCCTTGATCTGGGCGGTCATCTTGGACGCGATGGCGAGGCCGGCGGCGTCGTCCTTGGCGCTGTTGATGCGCTTGCCGGTCGACAGGCGCTCCATCGCGGTGCTCAGCGACTTGTTCGCCATCGCCGAAGCATTGGTCGAGCGCAGAGCCGCGGTGTTGGTTCCGATAACAGTCATGGGTTTCCCTTCCCTTCGAATATCAGGTCGCTGCCACGCGGCGGTTGCGGCCTCGAAGGGCAATAACGGCGGAGGAGGAGAGGGTTTTAGGCAAGCCGCGAGATTTTTAATTCGCTGGCCGGGGCGGCGCTGCTTTCCACCCTTCCCACGCGCGCGGGCGGATTAAGGCCAGATGACGGCCCAATTCGTCGGGCGGGGGCGGAAAAAAATTGCCGGTCGGGCGGCAAGAAGGGCGGCAAATTAATGGTTTGATAACTACAACAGGGCAAAGCGGTCTCATCGAAGAAAGGGCCGGGATGTGCGGGGGCACGGAACGGACCGACAATTGGGGGACCATCATGCCTTCACTGGACATGAGCCAGAGGGTCTGCGCGCTCGTTCCGGGCCTGCAGCACTGGCTCGAAAATGCCTTCTACACGGTGCGCATCGTCGATGCCGCGTCGCCAAGGGAAAAAGGCGAGGCGCGCGTGCTGCTGGCGACCGAGATCGGCCATGCCACCCATCGCGACATTCTGATCGACGTGCGCGATGGCGCGCCTTCGCTGGTCCATGCCGCCAACGGCCTGCCCGCCCGCGTCGCCTTCGGCCTTGAGGACATGGGTTTCGCCTTCGCGCTGATCGCGGAACTGGCGCGCGGCGCCGCCGTGCCGGCCGTCGGCGATCCGTCGAGCGCGCGGCTGATGACGCTGGCCGCCCGCATCGCCCGCAGCGACGCCACCGTGCTGATCCAAGGCGACACCGGCACCGGCAAGGAAGGCATGGCGCGCTTCCTCCACGCCCAGTCGGGCCGCGCGGCCAGGGACTTCATCGCCGTCAACTGCGCGGCGCTGCCAGAAACCATGATGGAAGCCATGTTGTTCGGCCATCGCAAGGGCAGCTTCACCGGCGCCGCGAACGCGTCGGAAGGGCTGTTCCTGGCGGCCGACGGCGGCACGCTGTTCCTCGACGAAATCGCGGAGCTGCCGCTGGCGCTCCAGGCCAAGCTGCTGCGCGCGCTTCAGGAAGGCGAAGTCCTGCCGGTGGGCGCGACTCACCCGGTCCCGGTCAACGTCCGGGTCATCACCGCCTGCAACCGCAATCTGGCCGCCGAATGCGCCGCCGGCCGTTTCCGGGAAGATCTCTACTGGCGGCTCAACGTCATGCCGCTGGAACTGCGCCCGCTGGCCGAGCGCCGGGGCGACATCGCCGCGATCGCCGCCGCCATCCTGCTGCGCCAGCATGACGCCGCCAGCGGTCCTTTCGTCTGGCCGACCGCCGACGCCATGGAAAAGCTGGCCCATCATGTCTGGCCGGGCAACGCCCGCGAGCTGGGCAATGTCCTTCAGCGCGCGACGGTGCTGCGCGACGGCGAGCGGATCGACCTGGAGGACCTGCACATCGCCGCAGCGCCGCAGCCGGTGCGGTTGGTCGCGCCGGTCGCCTGCCCCGCGCCGGCCGCGCCCGTCCGCCTTCAGGACGTCGCCCGCATGTCGAAGCTGGAGGCGATCCGCCACGCCCTGCGCGAGACCGACGGCCACCGTGCCGCCGCCGCCCGCAAGCTGGGCATTTCCGAACGCACGCTGCGCTACCGGCTCGCCGAGATGCGCGAGCTGGCCGCGGCCTGAAGAGGGATTAGGACATGGCCGTGACCGGCATTTCCGCGACGGACAATGTGATGGCGATCCGCAACGCCATTCTTCAGAAGAACGCGGCCCTGCGCGACGTCGCCTCCACCGGCGGCGCTGGTGGCGCGGCTACGATCGGCGGCGCGGACGCGACGCGGCCCGGCGACTTCACCCAGGCGCTCAAATCCGCGCTGGAGCAGGTCAACGGCCTGCAAGCCGAGGCGGGCAACGCGGCGACCGCGTTCGAGCGGGGCGAGACCACCGACATCGCTGCGGTCATGCTGGCCAAGCAGCAGGCGTCGGTCGGGTTCGAGGCGACCCTTCAGGTCCGCAACAAACTCCTGTCCGCCTATAAGGACATCATGAGCATGCCGGTATAATGATATGAGCGACAACGCACTCACCCTCGATGGCGGCGCCACGGCTAAGCCGGCGCTCCCCGCCACCACCTCCACCGGCGGCATGGGCGGCATGGATGCCGTCCGCGCTCGCTTCATGGGCCTGATCCGCCAGCCTGCCGTGGCGAAGAGCCTGCCGATGATGGGCCTGCTGGGCGTCGTCGCGGCAGCCGGGCTCGCCTGGATGGCGCTGCGCGAGCCGCCCCAGCGCGACCTGTTCCGGGGCCTGCCCGACGCCGACAAGTCGGCGGTGGCGCAGGTGCTGGACCAGAATGGCGTCAAATATGATTTCGACGGTGGCGGCGCGATCACCGTGGGCGAGGATGATTATTTCAAGGCCAAGATGATGCTGGCCGCCCAGGGGCTGCCCAAGAGCGCGCCCGACGGCAACAGCATGATCGACAGCCTGCCGATGGGCGCCAGCCGCGCGGTCGAGGGCGAAAAGCTGCGCTCCGCCCGCGAGATGGACCTTGCCCGCACGATCGAGGCGATCGACAATGTCGAAAGCGCCAAGGTGCACCTGGCGATCGAGCCGCCCAGCGTCTTCCTGCGCGACCGCGCCAAGCCGTCCGCCTCCATCATGCTGCGCCTCGCCAGCGGCCGGACGCTGTCCGACGCGCAGGTCAGCGCGATCGTCCACCTGGTGGCTTCGTCAGTGCCGGAACTCAGCCCCGACGACATATCGCTGGTCGACCAGAATGGCCGTCTGCTCAGCAACAACGACAGCAATGCCGGCGACGATCGCCAGCTCGCGGTCCAGAACAAGGTCGAGGACCGCTATCGCCAGTCGGTGATCGCGCTGCTGACGCCGATCCTGGGATCGGACAAATTTTCGGCCGAGGTTCACGCCGAACTCAACTTCGCCGAGCGGCAGGCGACTCGCGAAACCTACCCGCAGGACGAGGCGCGGCTGCGCAACGAAACCGGCACCTGGGCGTCCGATCCGCGCGGCCAGGGCGCGGGCGAGGCGGGGGGCATCCCCGGCGCGCTCAGCAACCAGGCGCCGGTCAACCCGACCACGACCGCGACCAATCCCAACGGCCAGGCCGTCCAGCAGGGCGAGGCCGCCGCCAAGGAGCCGGGCACCCCGCCCAATCCGCTGATGAAGACCGAGGAGACCTTCAACCGCAGCTTCGAGCTGGGGCGGGAGGTGTCGGTAACCCGCGACGCCGTGGGCACGGTCAAGCGCCTGTCGGTGGCCGTCGCGCTCGATAATGGCGCGGACGGCAAGCCGCGCAGCGCGCAGGAGATCGCCGCCCTGGAAGCGCTGGTCAAGGGCGCGATCGGGTTCGACCAGGCGCGTGGCGATGTCGTCGCCTTGTCCTCGCGCAGCTTCGTTAAGGCGACGGAAGAGGTCGCGCCCTGGTATCAGGCCGACTGGGTCTCGCCGCTGGTGCGCAATGTGTCGGCGCTGCTCGTCGCGCTGCTGCTGATCTTCGGCATCGGCCGCCCGCTGCTCAAGCGCCGCGCCGCAGCGAAGGACGAGGCGCAGGCCGACCAGGCGGTCCAGGGCCAGCGCATCGGCCGAGAAATCTCGACCGAGATCGGCCGTTCCGCAACCGAAAATCCCGATCCCTCCCGGCCGGTGACGCTCGACATGATTTCCTCCACCCATGATTATGCGCAGCGCGCCGACCTGATCCGCAACTTCGTGAAGCAGGACCCCGATCGCGCCGCCCTGGTGGTCCGCGATCTCCTGAAGGAAGGGAGGGCGAAGGAAAATGCCTGAGGCCGCCGAAGCCGCCGAAAGCCTGGCCGCGCCCGCCCTCAAGGGCAGCGCCGCCGCCGCCGTCCTGCTGATGCTGTTCGACGAGGACGAAGCCGCGCAGATATTGTCGCGCCTGGAGCCCGATGAGGTCCGCCAGCTTGGCTACGCTATGTATGACGTCGCCGATGTCGAGGTGGAGGAGGTCAACGAGGCGCTCGACCATTTCGTCAACAAGGCGAAGAAGCGCACCACCATCGGCTATGGCGCGAGCCGCCATATCCGCGGCGCGATGACCAAGGCGCTGGGCGAGGAACGGGCCGAGACCATATTGGCGCGGATCACGCCGCCGACCCGCTCGACCCAGCTCGAAATGCTCAAATGGATGGACGCCAAGGAAGTGGCGGCGCTCATCGAGCTGGAGCATCCGCAGATCATGGCGATCGTGCTCGCGCATCTGGACGCGCCGGTCGCGGCCGACGTGCTGCAACTGCTGCCGACCGAATATCAGGAGGAGATCGTCTATCGCATCGCCACCCTGGGCCCGGTCGCGGCCGAGGCGCTCGACGACCTGGAACAGCTGCTGCTGCGCGGCTCTCCCGCGAAGAAACAGGGCGCGGCGTCGCAACGCGGCGGCACGGTGGAGGCGGCCGCGATCATGAACAATGTCCGCAAGGACAATGAACTGCGGATCATCAAGGCCATCGCCAAGCGCGACAAGATCGTGGCGCAGACGATCGAGGAGGAGATGTTCGTCTTCGACAACCTGATCGACATGGACGAGAAGAATCTGGGCACGCTGATGCGCACGGTCGACAGCGCGATCCTGGTCGTGGCGCTCAAGGGCGCGAACGATATGCTCAAGGGCAAGATCTTCAAGTCGATGTCCGCGCGCGCCGCCCAGGCGATCGCCGACGAGATCGAGGAACGCGGGCCGATGCGCTTGGCCGAGGTCATCGACGCGCAGAAGCTGATCATCGCCACCGCGCGCCGCATGGCCGACGCCGGCACCATCATGCTGGGCGGCAAGGGGAACGACTTTGTCTAGGATCTGGGGCGCCGAACAGGTGGGCGACATTGCCAGCGTCGGCATCGGCGCGATGCTGGGAAGCGCCGAGGGAGGCTTTCGCAGCCTCTACACCGCGCCTCCGGGCGCGCGGACAGCGACCATGCGTGCGGCCAACGCCGCCGTAGAGGAACCAGGCGACCCGGTCGAGGATGCGCGCCTGGAAGGTTTCACCATCGGTTTCGACGAGGGTTGCCGCGTCACGCAGGAGGCCGCCGCCTCCGACAAGGACGCCGCGCTGCGCCTTGCCGAAGCGCTGGAGCTGCTCGCGCCCGCGCCCAGCGGCATGTTGTCGACCATGTTGTCCGCCACCGTCGTCCGGCTGGTCGAACAGATTGTCGGCGAAGTGGAGATCGACATCGAGCGGCTGCTGCAACGCTGCGACACGGTCGCCGCCTTCATCGAGGATGGCGACGGCAAGGGCGCGCTTCATCTCCATCCCGACGATGTCGCGCTGGTCGAGGGCCATGAGGTCGGCGTGCGGCTGATGCCGGACCCGGCGATGCACCGCGGCTGCGTCCGCCTGGAAACCTCCGACGGATGGGTGGAGGATGGGCCGGACGTGCGCCTCTCGCGCCTCCATGCGATGCTGGACGACATGGAGGGGCGTCGATGATCCGCGCCGCCCTGGCGCAGGCGGAAAGCCTGTTCGACCATCTTCAGCTTCAGAATCAGAAGCCCCGCCATGTCGGCCGCCTGACCAGCCATGACGCGGGAATGCTGGAAGTCACCGGCTTTCGCCGTCCGATCGGCGCGGGCGCGCGGGTGATCGCCAGCGACGGCACGGTCGCACGGGCCGAGGTCGCGGGCTTTCGCGGCGACCGCACGCTGCTGGTGCCGCTGGACAGCGACGCGCCGCTGGAAAACGGCGCGCGGGTCGAACCCGATACGCAGGCGAACATGGTGCAGGTCGGCGACGGGCTGATCGGCCGGGTCATCGACGCGATGGGCCAGCCGCTCGACCGCCGGGGGCCGATCATCGCGGGCGGCGTCTGGCCGCTCAACGGGGTCAAGGGCAATGTGCTGGACCGGGGCCGGGTGACCGAGCCGTTCGATCTGGGCGTGCGCGCGGTCAACGCGCTGCTGACCGCCGGGCGCGGCCAGCGCATCGCCATCATCGCGGGTTCGGGCGTCGGCAAATCGGTGCTGATGGGCCAGATGATCGCGGGGGCTGAGGCCGACATCATCGTCGCCGGCCTGATTGGCGAGCGGGGCCGCGAAGTCAGCGATTTCCTTGAAACCAAGCTCAAGGGCACGATGCACAAGAGCGTCGTCGTCGCCGTGCCCGCCGACCATCCGCCCGTGCTGCGCCTGCGCGCCGCCGCCCGCGCCACCGCCATCGCCGAATATTTCCGCGCGCGGGGCAAGAAGGTGCTGCTGCTGATCGACAGCCTGACGCGCTGCGCCCATGCCCAGCGGGAGATCGGGTTGGCGCTGGGTGAGCCGCCGGCGATGAAGGGCTATCCGCCCTCGGCGCTGGCGCTGATCCCGCGCCTGGTCGAGCGGGCGGGCGTCGATGTCCGCTCGGGCGGTTCGATCACTGCGCTCTATACCGTGCTGGCGGACGGCGACGACACCGACGATCCGATCGTCGACGCTGCCCGCGCCATCGTCGATGGGCATTTCGTCCTGTCGCGCCATTTGTCCGAACAGGCGATCTTTCCCGCCATCGACATCGGCAAGTCGCTGTCGCGCGTCATGGCCGATGTGGTGTCGGACGCGCATCTGGCCGCCGCCGCATCCTATCGCCGCCTCTGGGCCGCCTATGAGGAGAATCGCGATCTCATCCTGATGGGCGCTTATCGCCCCGGCAACGATCCGGTGATCGACGAAGCGGTGCAGCGGCGGCAGGAAATCCTGAACTTCATCCGCCAGGACCAGAAGAGCCGCATCGACCTGTCCACCAGCGCCGAAGCGCTGATCGTTGAGTTCGGCGCGGCATGAAGGGCGTTCTGAACCGCCGCCACCGCGTGCTGCGCGTGCGCCACGTCCAGCATGCCATGGCCGTCGCGGAGACGGTGCATGCCCAGGACGAGGCCAATATGATCGCGCACAACGCGCAGCGCCTGCGCGCGGTGCGCGCCGATCTGTTCCGCAGCCAGGGGGAAGCGAACGGCGCGTCCTTCGCGGCGATGCAGGAGCTGGCCTCCCGGCTCGAACAGGCGGGGCGGCAGCTCGACGGCGCCCTCTACGACGCCCAGCGCAAGGTGGAGGTCAAGCAGGACCTGTCGGTCGCCGCCAATCGCGAACGGGAAATCGCCGCCCGCCTCAAGGACCGCGCCCATGCGCAGCTTGAGGAATGGCGGGAGAACAGGTTGGCGGCCCTGCCGCGCTATCGCCGGATGCAAGCACCAGGAGTGCCCGAATGACCATGATGTCCAGCCTGAAGGCCCTGCTTTTCACGACGCCCGCCAAGGGCGCGGCGGCCATCATCGGCGGCGCGCCGGCCCCGTCTGGCGACGCGTTCGCCGCGCTGCTCGGCGACATGACCGGAGACGCGGCGGACGCGACGGCGACGGCCGGCGAGGCGGTTTCCACTTTCCCAACCGCTTCGGTTCAGCCGGCTGACCCTTCGGTGCTGGAAGCCACCCCCGCGCTCGGCATCATCGCCGCGCCGGTAGAAGGCGCGCCGCTGATCGAGACGACGCCCACGCCAACGCGGCGCGCCGACAAGGATGTGGCCGTTCCGGCGGTGCCCTCGTCGCCGGGCGCCGAAGCTTCCGTCGCTGATGATTTCCCGGCCGACATGCTCCCAGCCGACATGCTCCCGGCTGCCATGCCGGCTGCGGTCATGCCGGTGCCGGGGAAGCGGCCGACGCCGACAGTAAACCCTGCCGATGCCGCATCCATGGCCGAGGATGCCATAGAAGAAACGGAGCCGAACGACCCGACGACGGACGTGGAATCGGACAGCGAAACCGAAAAGAAGGCGACCATGCCCACGCCGACGGCCGATCGCGCCGATGGGGGGATTGTTTCGCTTGGCGTCCCTGCCGCGCCCGCGCCCCCACCCGCGCCCCAAGGCACACCGACACCTATCGCGATAGCGGGCGACGAGCCTGTGTCACGGCCGGTCCAGCCTTCCACGGCGGTCGCTCCGACGCCTTCGATGAAACCGGCGGCGTTGCAACAGGATGCGACTGTTCCGGCCGAGCGCGGGGAAGCCGCGACGCGCGACCCGGTCATAGCTGCGTCCTCGGACGTTCGGGCGGTGCCGGAGGCTGGACCGACGCCAGCCTCTTTGGTCCTCATTCCCGCAGGACCGGCCCAGGCGTTCCACGAGCCGATGCCAACGAGCACATCGGTAGCGGTCCCGCCGATGCCGGGCGCGCCTGAGATCGAAGAGGGTGATATCCGGGCTATTCCGGCTCTGCCGAAGATGGCGGGTCCCACCACGCCCGACGCCGCGCGTATCAGCGGCGAAATCGCGCCAAGGCCGTCATCGGTCGCGTCGGCGGCGGTCCCGCCGCTGACGGCCGCCCTGAAGGTCATGGAGGGTGATGCCCGATATGTCCCGGCTCCGCCAAAGGCGGCAGCCCCGGCTGCGCCCGTCATCGTGCCCCAGCGCGGGGACGGCGAAAGCACACCGATGCCCTCGGCCATACCGTCCGTCTTCACGGAAAGTAGGCCTCCCGTTCAGCATGTCGCGCCCGACGCGCCGATCCCAAAGGATGCGATTAAGCCTAGCGTAACCGACAAGGACAATGCCCCGGCTCCCGCTCCGCAAGCGCCGGCCGCTCCCGTTGCCAAGGCAGTCATGTCAGCGGAAGGTCCAGGCGACGCCGCCTCGGTCATGGGCGGCCCTCAAGCCGCGCCACTCGCGTCCGCCGCCGCTGTCGCGGACGGCGCGGAAACGCGAATGAAGGCGGCAGCACCTGCCCGCAATACGCAACCCGTCGTCATTCCCCCCGCAACATCCGGAGCATCGGTCGCCGTCATGGCCCCGGCCGCCCCGGCGTCGCCGATACCCGCCGCCGATAGCGCCGTGGCTCCAAATGTCGCTGGGCCCTTGCCTGCCCCCGCGCCCGCGCGGTCGGAAGCGCTCAGCCTGTTGCAGTTGGTGCGCGATCATTTCGTCGGACGGGACAAGGAGACGGCCTCTCCGCGCGCGGTCGTGGCTCCGGCCCCGGCTCGTCGTGGCGAAGTTGCCGACATCGCCCCGCCGGCGCAGGGCGGCACGGGGGCTCCCGTCACCGCGCCGGTAGCCCCCCCCGCATTAGTGGTCGCGCAACCGGCATTGCCTGCTCCCGCCGCCGTCGATCTCGGCGGCACGCTCGCGACGCAGATCGTCGACATGGGCGTTTCGGGTCAGTGGATCGATGGCCTGGCGCGCGATATAGCCGGCCTATCGGCAAATGGCGCGCAAGGGCGCTTCCAGCTTCATGCGGGGCAGCTCGGGCCCGTCCAGGTCGACATCCGCCCCGGCGCGGCCGGCGCTTCGGTCAGCCTGACCGTCGCCAGCGATGCCGCGCAGCAGGCGTTACAGGCCGATAGCGAGCAGCTGATCGCCGACGCCTCGCTGTCCGCGCTGCGGATCGCGGAGGTGCGGGTCGACCGCGCGCCGCTCGCCGAAGCGGCCCGCGCCGACACGGCCGGTCAGCAGCAATCAAGCCAGCAGCAATCGGCCCAGCAGAACGGCGCGCAGGGCCAGTCGCAGCAGGGCCAGGGCTCGTCCGGCGGCCAGTCCCAGAGCCTTTCGCAGAATCTCTCGCAGGGCGCGGGGCAGAACCGCTCCCAAAATCGTGAGAATCTTTCCGGAAACCATAAAGCCGCCGGGGAATCGGCCGTTCTACCCCAAGCAGACTCGCGCGATGCGAGCGGCGATGGCCTCCGCCGATCGGCTGGCCGCGCCCGCTATGCGTGACCAGGAAATCGGGGGATTTGAACGATGAGTGACGCGCCGAAGCCGAAGAAGAAGGGCGGGGGGATGAAGATGATCCTCATGCTGGTCATCGCGCTCGTCATCGGCGGCGCGGGCGCGGCCGGCGGCCTTTATGCGGCCGGCATGTTCGGCGCCAAGGAAGAAGGTCCCAAGGAAGATCCGAACAAGCCCGTCCTGGTCCTGAAGGGCGAGGATGCGGAGGCCGTGGCCAAGGAGCATGGCGGCGGCGAAGGCGAGCATGGTGGCGGGGGCGGCGCTTCCGCCGGCCATGGCGCCGCCGGGGGTCATGGGGGCAAGGGCGTCGACCTGCCCGCCCCGTCCAATCCCACCGCCTATCAGGCGACCTATTTCCAGTTGCAGCAGCCCTTCACGTCCAACATGTCGGACACCGACGCCTTCGCGCAGATCAGCCTCGCCGTCTCCACCTATTACGACATGCGGGTAGTCGAGGCGATCAAGACGCATGAAATGGCGATTCGCAGCCAAGTGCTAATGATGCTGGCGCAGCAGCCGGAGGAGGTGCTTTCCACCCCCCAGGGCAAGCAGCAGCTACAAGGAAAAATACGCGCCATCATCAACGACATACTGAAGCAGAAGACAGGTTATGGCGGGGTTGATAACGTTTATTTTACCAATTTCGTTATTCAATAGCGCTGTCTGATGGTCGGGAAGTCCCCTGATCCGCCAGGCAGGGGACTATAAGATGACGGACGTTCAGACCTTTGCCCTGGGCAGAGGTGAGGCGCAGGCGCCGGTGATGCTGTCGGGTGTGGACCGGCTGGGCGAAAAGCTCGGCCGGCATTTGCGCGCCATCATCGAACCGATCGCGGGCGTACGCCCCAATATCGGCGCGAAAAATGCCGAGCTTCTCGATTTCAGCAGCTGGTCGGGGCAGGTGCCGCCGACCTCCAGCATCGGCAGCTATCGCTGCGCGCCGTTGAAGGGGCAGATGCTGCTGCGCCTCGACGCGGCGATGATCTCCACCCTGGTCGACTGTTTTTACGGCGGCATCGGCAATCGCCCGCTGCCCGTGCGCGGCGAATTCACGCCGACCGAGGATCGCCTGATCGCGCGCCTGTCCGACGCCATTATGGGACGGCTGGCCGATTGCTGGCGCGAGGTGCTGCCCATCGAATCCGCCCTCGTCGCGCGCGAGACCGGCGTCGGCTTCGCCGCGTCCGCCCCCGCCGGCGAGCAGATGGTGCTCCAGCGCTTCATCGTCAGCATCAGCCGCGACGCGCAATGGCCGATTGACATCCTGTTCCCCTTGTCCGCCCTGCGCGGAGTGGAGGCGCTGATGGGCGCTCGCGCGCCCGAGGCCGACGACAGCGTCGATCCGGTCTGGCAGGCGCGGATCGCTCGCCAGATGCGCGACATCCGCCTGCCCGCCCGCACCGTGCTGGCGCGGCCCAACCTGTCGCTGGCGGACCTCATGCAATTGAAGGCGGGGGACGTGATCCCCGTCACCATCAACCGCAGCCTGCCGCTGATCGTGGGCGACCGAATACTCGCCCATGGCACCATCGGCGAACAGGAGGGCCGCGCGGCCTTCCAGATAGAAAAGCTAGTACAGGGACCAGACCAATGAGTGACATGAGCGAAGCCCCCCGGATGGACGTGCAGGGCGAAGACAGCCTGATGCGGATGTCCAGCAGCCGCCAGTTCCGCCTGCTGGCGGACATCCCGGTGCGCATGTCGGTGGAGGTCGGATCGACCTCGCTCCGGCTGGCCGAGGTCATGGATCTGGCCGAAGGCAGCATCGTCGAACTCGACCGGCAGGCCGACGACCTGCTGGACGTCATGGTCAACGGCGCGCTGATCGCGAAAGGGGAGGTGGTGACGGTCAACGGGCGCTACGGCATCCGCATTGTCGACATCGCCACCACCGAAACCCGCCTGGCCGGAGTCGAGCGGCGCGGCTGATCGCGCGTCACAAGCGATTATCGCTTGCCTTGCGCATCATTCTTGCTGATCCGGTGACGCGGTAACCATATTTTCGGGACGCGCCCATGCTCTGGTATTTCGTCAAATTGCTGATCCTGCTGCCGCTCGTCGGCGGCATGGCCTTCGGCGCGTTGTGGCTGTGGCGCAAATATCAGCCCGGTATGATGGCGGGGCAGAACGACCGGGCGCTGAAGGTGCTGGAGGCGCTGCCGATGGGCACGTTCGGCAAGCTGGCCGTGGTCGAGTTCGAGGGGCGGAAGATATTGCTGTCCGTCACTCGCGGCCGGATCGAGAAGATCGCGGAAGGCGAAGCGCCCCGTGTCCGGTAAATGCCTGTCCGGTAAAATCCTGTTGATCGGCGGCGCGGTCATTGTCGCCGGGCTGATGCTGGCCGAGCCGGCATTGGCGCAGGCGGCCCCGGCGGCCGCGCCGCCGCCGGTCGACAATGGCGGCGCGCTGACTCGCGCGATGGGCGCGATCTCCGGCAACGGCCAACCGCTGTCGCTGTCGTTGCAGATATTGATCCTCATGAGCCTGCTGACGGTGCTGCCGTCGCTGGTGCTGATGATGACCAGCTTCACGCGCATCATCATCGTCCTGTCGCTGCTGCGCCAGGCGCTGGGCCTGCAACAGACGCCGCCCAATCAGGTGCTGGTGGGCCTTGCCCTGTTCCTGTCGCTGTTCGTCATGCGGCCGGTGCTCGACCAGATCAACGCCCAGGCCTATTCTCCCTATGGCCAGGGACAGATTTCGATCGAGGAAGCGGTCGGCCGGTCGGGCCGGGCGCTGCACGGCTTCATGACCAAGCAGACGCGGCAGAGCGATCTCAAATTGTTCCAGGGCCTTGCCGAGGCGCCCGCCTTCCGCACGCCCGCCGACGTCCCCTTCTCGATCCTGCTGCCGGCCTTCGTCACCAGCGAACTCAAGACCGCCTTCCAGATCGGCTTCATGATCTTCCTGCCCTTCCTCATCATCGACCTGGTGGTCGCCTCGACGCTGATGGCGCTGGGCATGATGATGCTGTCGCCGACGATCATCTCCATGCCGTTCAAGCTGCTGCTGTTCGTGCTCGTCGACGGGTGGGCGCTGACCATGGGGTCGCTGGCTGGGTCGTTCGCGACATGACCGGCGGCTGACCCCCATGGAAAACGCCGATTTCTTCATGGGCCTGGCCCAGCAGGCGCTGTGGATAACGGCGCTCGCGGCCGCGCCGATCCTCATTCCCGCGCTGATCGCCGGCGTGCTGATCGGCATGGTGCAGGCGGCGACTTCGATCAACGAACAGACGCTGTCCTTCATCCCCAAGATATTGGTCGTCGGCGGCATGCTGGCCCTGTTCGGCGGGTCGATCATGATCCTGGTCGCCGATTTCACACGCGAGATATTCGAGCGTATTCCGGACCTGCTGCAATGACGGCGCGCGCGTCATGATCGCGCCGGGCTTCGCGGGCGTGGAGGCGCAATTGTGGATCTGGCTGATCGCCATGGTCCGCCCCGGCGCAGCCTTCATCGCCGCGCCCGTCTTCGGCGCGCCCGCCGTGCCGCTGCAACTGCGCCTGATCCTCAGCCTAGCGCTCGGCCTCGCGGCGCTCAACAGCGTGACCATCCAGCTTCCCCAGGACGGCGTCGCCAGCATCGAGGGGGTGGCGCTGGTGGCCGGCGAGGTGCTGGCGGGCCTGGCCATGGGATTTTCCGTGCAGATCGGCTTCGCCGCCGCCTTCCTGGCCGGGGAGACGATCGGCAATGCGATGGGCCTTGGCATGGCGGCGATGGTCGACCCGCAGTCGGGCCAGTCGACGCAGGTGATCGGCCAATATCTCTCAATCCTCTCGACCTTCCTGCTGCTCGCCATGGACGGGCATCTGATGCTGGCGAGCTTCGTCGTGCAAAGCTATCAGGCGCTGCCGCCCGGCACGCTGATGAGCAACGACGCGGTCTGGGACATCGTCCGCTTCGGCGGCTCGCTGCTGGGCGCGGGCGTGACCATAGCGCTGCCGGTCGCCTTCACGCTGGTGCTGGTGCAACTGGTGATGGGCATGTTGTCGCGCACGGCCCCGGCCCTCAACCTCTTCGCGGTCGGGATGCCCGTCGCGCTGATGGCGGGCCTGATCCTGCTGGCCGCCGCCGTGCCGGTGATGGCGGACGGGATCACCATCTCTTTGAAGGCCGGGCTGGAGCAGGCGCGCGCCATAGCGGAAGGGGCGCGCTGACATGGCGGGCTCCGGCGGCGACAAGACCGAGAAACCGACAGCCAAGAAGTTGCAGGACGCCGCCAAGAAGGGCGACATCCTCCAGTCCCGCGATCTCGCCACGGCGCTGGTCGTCATGGCCGGGATCGGCTGGCTGGCCGTCACCGGCCCCTCGCTGGTCGACGCGCTCAGCGACATGCTGGTGGAGGCGCTGCGCTTCCGGCGGGAGGATATCGTCGATTTCTCGCCCGCCCGGCGCTTCGTCGATCTGGCTTCGGGCATCGCCGTGCCCGTGGGCGGCATATTGTTCGCCACCCTGATCGCCGCCATCGCCGCTCCCGCCCTCCTCGGTTCGATGGGGTTCCGCCCCGGCGCGTTTTCGCCCAAAATGTCGAAGCTCAATCCGGCGTCAGGCCTCAAGCGCATGTTCGGACCGCAGGGCTTGACCGAACTGCTGAAGTCGATCGTCAAGGTCGGCCTGCTGGGATCGGTCGGGGTCTGGATGATCTGGGACCGGATGGCCGCGATCGTCGGCCTTGGCAAATCGGGCCTCGCGCCCGCAATGGCGGACCTGGGCAACATGTTCATCATGACCTGCCTGATCATGGCCGGGGCGCTGTTCGTGATCGCGGGCGTCGACGTGCCCGCGCAGATATTCCAGCGCGGCAAGCGGCTGGCGATGAGCAAGCAGGACGTCAAGGACGAGCATAAGGAAAGCGAGGGCTCGCCCGAGGCGAAGGGGCATCTGCGCCGCCGCCAATATGAGGTGATGAGCGGTTCGACCCGCAAGGCGGTGGCGGAGGCCAATGTCATCATCACCAACCCCACCCATTTCGCGGTGGCGCTGCGCTACAGTCCCGGCCGCGACGCCGCGCCGATCGTCGTGGCGCGCGGGCGGGACGCGATCGCCGCCGCCATTCGCGAGCTGGGCGACAGCCATGCGGTGCCGGTGCTGCAATATCCCGAGCTGGCGCGCGCCATCTACTTCACCTCGCGCAACGGCCAGATCGTCGATGAGGGGCTGTACATGGCCGTCGCCACCATCCTCGCCTTCGTCTTCCGCGTTGAAAACCGGATGGCGACCGAGATGGACCGTCCGTTCATCACCGTTCCCGACGAGCTGCGCTTCGACGCGGAAGGGCAGAAAATGGCGAAAAGCCGCGCGAACTGACGCTTCGCCAAAAAAAGAAAAGGGTGAACTAAAGATTCATCGCGTCCATCCGTATTCTCTTCATGGGGACGCATTAGGATGGTGCGTCATGAACGAATATGTTTCACGCAGCGAGCTTTCGCCGGTCGATCGGGTTCCCGCCCGCGCGCCGTCGGCCGTCGCGTCCGTTCAGGTTGCCGACATGCAGGAACGCAAGGCTGAGACGTCCGCGTCCGCCACGCCCGTCCGGCCGATGGCGAGCGAATCGCCGGCGCTCGACCGGCCCGATGACCAGCAGATCGCCAGCGTCGCCGAGTTCGTCAGCGTCCATGCCCGCATCGCCGGCATCCTGGCCGGCATCCGCTCGGAATCCGCTTCGTCGGCGATCACCGTCGATGGCGCTGCGGAAGCGATTCAGTCGATGATGCCCGCGCCGATCATCATCGTGCCGCTTCCCCCCGCCAGCAAGGAGCAGGTCGAACATGCCGCCCTGCTGGCCCAGCGCATGGCCCAGCAGGCGTCGAAGGCGCATGCCGCGCAGGCCCATTTGCGGCCAGGCACGGTCGACATGGCGCTCTCCGCCGTCGTCTGAGCCGTGCCTGCGTCCTGCGGCGGCCGGACGAAATCTTTCCTAAAGATGTTCGCGATAAGGCCGTTCTATCTCCTGAAAGGACGGGCGCATGACCTCAGTTGGCAGCAGCATAGGCGTAACGCTGGGCATTGGATCGGGCGTCGACACGGGCGCTCTGGTGTCCAGCCTGGTCAGCGCCGTGCGCGACCCCAAGGAAAAGGTCATCACCGACCGCCAGTCGCTGAACAGCGCGCGCGTCTCCGCCCTGGCCTCCGCCTCCAGTTCGCTCGACACGTTCGCGGATGCGCTGAACAGCCTGCTGCAAGGCACGGGCTATAGCGGCACGCCGGTATCCAACGACACCAGCATCGCCAATGTCAGCTTGCTTCCGGGCGGCGAGATCACCGGCCTGCCCGCCCAGCTCGAGGTCAGGCAGCTCGCCGCCGCGCAGGTGCTGTCCTCCACCCCGGTCGCCGCGGCTACCGCCACATCGGCCGTGGGTCTGGGCAAGCTGAGCCTGAAGGTCGGCACCGGCGCGGCCGTCCCCATCGAGATCACGTCGGCCAACAACAGCTACAACGGGCTGGCCAAGGCGATCAACGACGCCAATGCCGGGGTGACCGCCACCGTCGTCACCGACAATCAGGGTACGCGCCTCGTCATCAAGGGCGAGACCGGCGCCGCAAACAACTTCACGCTCACCAACAGCACCGGCGACGCCAACCTCGCCAAGTTCGCGTGGAACAATACTGACACCACGACCATGGCTCGCCGTACCACCGCGCAGGACAGCATCATCGTGCTCGACGGCGTCCAGCAACGCTACAGCAGCAATACGATTGACAATGCGATTCCCAATCTGCGCATCGACCTGGGCAAGGCCGTGACGGGCACCAAGGTGTCGCTGACGAAGAGCGAGCCGACCACCAGCATGCGCGACCTGCTGGTCGAGTTCGTCAACGCCTATAATTCGCTGATGAAGGGCCTCAACACCGCCAGCTCTTCCGGCACGGACCAGTCCACCTCGGGGGTGCTGGCGGGCGAGGCGGCGGTCCGCGACATGAAGCGCCAGCTTTCGGCCATGACCTCGACCGCGATGGCGTCGACCGGCGCCTATAAGACGCTTGCCGACATCGGCATCGCCACCAACCGCGACGGCACGCTGAAGCTGGACACGGCCGTGCTGGACAAGGCGATCGCCGCCAACCCCGCGGCGATCACCCAGATGCTCAACCCCGCCGTGTCGACATCGACCAATCCGGGGCTCGCGGGCCTGATGGACGGCGTGCGCGACAAGATCCAGGTCAAGGACGGCTCGCTCGCCTCCGCCCAGGCCAAATATAAGGAACTGGCGGACTCGCTGACCGAGCAGCTTGAAAAGCTGGACACGCAGATGGCCAATTACGAGGAACAGCTCACGTCCGTCTATTCGAAGATGGAATCGCGCCTGACCGCGCTGAAGGCGACGCAGAGCTATCTGGAGCAGCAGATCGCCGCCTGGAACGCCAGCGACAGCTAAAAACGACAATAACGGGACCAAGACATCATGTTCTACAATCAGGGCTATGCGGGCGGAACGGCGATGCGGCGCTACGCCGCCGTCCATGCGGGCAGCCGGATCGAAGGGGCGACGCCCCACGCGCTGGTCAAGATCCTGTTCGACGAACTGCTGATCGCCTTGGACGCGGCGGCGCTGGCGGAACGCAATGGCGACCGCGACAAGGTGTCGGACAAGCAGACGCGGGCGATGTCGATCCTGTTCGCGCTTGAATCCAGCCTCGACCATGAAAAGGGCGGCGACATCGCGCTCGGCCTCGCGCAAATCTATCGGGAGGCGCGCCGCCTGCTGCTCGCCGGGGCGCACGGCCGCGACCCCGCGCCGGTCGAGCAGGCGCGCGTCATGATCGCGGAAATCGCCGACGCGTGGAACCAGATCGGCTGACATTCACTTCGCAACATTGAGCAGTCCACCTTGACGGGCGCGGCTGCTTGACGCTGATCGGCGCGCGCCTGTATAGGCGGCGCTCGCAAAGGGCGGCCCGGCGGGGGTCGCCTTTTTGCGTTTCGGACGCCCCAGCGCAGACCATTGAAGGGAAGGTACGATGTCGATTACGCCGCTCATGCCCGTTTATCCCCGGTGCGACGTGCGCCCCGTCCGAGGCGAAGGCTGCTATCTGATCGGCGAGCGTGGCGAGCGCTATCTGGACTTCGCCAGCGGAATCGCGGTCAACATTTTGGGCCACGGCCATCCCACGCTGGTGAAGGCGATCGCCGACCAGGCGGCGACGCTGATGCACGTGTCCAACCTCTACGGATCGCCGCAGGGCGAGGCGTTCGCGCAGGCGCTGGTCGACCATACGTTCGCGGATACCGTCTTCTTCACCAATTCAGGGGCCGAGGCGGTGGAGTGCGCGATCAAGACCGCGCGCCGTTACCATTATGCCAGCGGCAATCCGCAGCGGCACAGGATCATCAGCTTCGACAACGCTTTCCACGGACGGACGCTGGGCGCGATCTCGGCCACCAGCCAGCCCAAGATGCGCGACGGGTTCGAGCCCTTGCTGCCCGGCTTCACCGTGGTCCCCTTCAACGATCTCGACGCCGCGCTGGCGGCGCTTGGCGATGACGTGGCGGGTTTCCTTCTGGAGACGGTGCAGGGCGAGGGCGGCGTGACGCCCGCGACGCCCGAGTTCCTGGCGGGCCTGCGCAAGGCCTGCGACGAACAGGGCCTGCTGCTGATCCTGGACGAGGTGCAGTGCGGCTATGCGCGCACCGGCACCTTCTTCGCCCATGAGCAATATGGCGTGACGCCTGACATCATGGCGGTGGCGAAGGGCATCGGCGGCGGCTTTCCGCTGGGCGCCTGCCTCGCGACCGAGGAAGCGGCCAAGGGCATGGTCGCCGGCACCCACGGCTCCACCTATGGCGGCAATCCGCTCGCCATGGCGGTGGGCCAGGCGATCCTGGGCGAAATCATGGCCGAAGGATTCCTGGACGGCGTCAAGGCCAAGGGCGCCCGCCTGCGCGCGGCTCTGGAGCAGCTCATCCCCAACCATGACGGCCTGTTCGAGGATGTGCGTGGCATGGGGCTGATGCTGGGCGTCAAGCTCAAGAACGATGTGGAGGCGCGCGGCTTCGTCGCGCATCTGCGCGACAATCACGGTCTCCTCACCGTCTCGGCCGGGCAGAATGTCGTGCGCATCCTGCCGCCGCTGGTGATCGAGGACAGCCATATCGCCGAATGTATCGAAAGGCTGTCCGCCGGCGCGCGGACCTATCCGGTGCCGCAGGCGGCCTGAAGCCACGCCATGCGCCTTCTCGGGCGCATCTCTTATGTTCGAGGGACGAACATATATGACCAGACATTTTCTCAACCTGTCCTATGCGGGCGGCGACGCCATCGCCGCGATGATCACCGACGCCATCGACCGCAAGGGCGCGCGGGCGGGCTGGCCGAAGGGCCGGCCCGACGCGGACGCGCCCCTGGCGGGGCACACGCTGGCGATGATCTTCGAGAAGAACTCGACCCGCACCCGCGTGTCGTTCGACATGGCGATCCGCCAGCTCGGCGGCACGTCGCTGATCCTGGACGGCGCCACCAGCCAGCTCGGCCGAGGGGAGACGGTCGCGGACACGGCGCGGGTGCTCAGCCGCATGTGCGACGCGATCATGATCCGCACCGACGATCATGCGAAGATCGAGGAGATGGCGCGCCATGCCCAGGTCCCGGTCATCAACGGCCTGACCGACCTGTCGCATCCCTGCCAGATCGTCGCCGACCTGCTGACGGTGGTCGAACATGGGCTGGCGCTGCCCGGCAGCCAATGGGCGTGGCTGGGCGACGGTAATAATGTGCTCCATTCGATCATCGAGGCCGCGGGCCTGCTGAAGTTCGACGTGCGCATCGGCGTGCCCGAAGGCTATGAGCCTGACTCGCGCTTCGCCGAAGAGGCGCGCGCGCGCGGCGCGACCATTACCCTGTCGCGTGACGCCATGGCCGTGGCGGCGGGCGCCGACGTTGTCGTCACCGACACCTGGATCTCGATGGGACAGGCGCATGCGGAGGCGAAGCTAGCGGCGATGATGCCGTATCAAGTTACGTCGGACCTGATGGCGGCGGCGAAGCCGGGGGCAAAGTTCCTCCACTGCCTGCCGGCCCATCGTGGCGAGGAAGTGGTCGACGCGGTGATCGACGGGCCACAGTCGCTGATCTGGGACGAGGCGGAAAACCGCGTCCATGCGCAGAAGTCGGTGCTGCTCTGGGCGCTTGGAAAGCTGTAGGGCCGACCTATATCCTTGCGGCATCATCATTCCGTTCGCCGGATGCCGACCAAGGGCGCTGCTTTCCCGGAAGCCGGGTCGGGTTTCGATAAGCGCGGCCCGAACGGCTCAAAGGATTTTCCCGTGACCTCTCCCGATATCGACATGGCCCTTGGCTTCACCATCCCCTCGCGCCATGTGCGGGGCCGGGTCGTGCGGCTGGGGCCGACGCTGGACGCGATCCTGTCGGCCCACGCCTATCCGCCGCCGATCGAGCGGCTGCTGGCTTCGGCGCTGGTGCTGGCGGCGCTCCTCGGCAGTACGCTCAAGGATGTCGGGGGACAGCTCACGCTCCAGGCGCAGACCGAAAGCGGCGTCGTCAGCCTGCTGGTCGCCGATTATAAGGAAGGCAAGCTGCGCGGCTACGCGAAGTTCGATGCGGACCGGCTTGCGGAGCTGGGGCCGGACCCGACCCTGTTCGGCCTGTTCGGCAAAGGCTATCTGGCGGTGACCTTCGACCAGGCGGCGACCGGCGAGCGCTATCAGGGCATCGTGCCGCTGGACAGCAGCTCCTTGGCCAAGGCCGCCGAGCTGTATTTCTTCCAGTCCGAACAGATACCCAGCATCGTCCAGATCGCGACCCGGCACGATCAGGGCACCGGAGCCGGCTGCATCGCGGCGGGCATGATGCTCCAGCATCTGCCGGAGGGCGAGATCGGGCGCGAGCGGCTGCACGTCCGCCACGATCATCCCGAATGGGAACATGCGCAGGCGCTCGCGGCGACGCTTGAGGACGGGGAACTGACGGACCGCGCGCTGCCCTTGCCGGACCTCGTCTGGCGGCTGTTCCACGAGGAAGAGGAAGTGCGCGTCCTGCCGACGGTCGCGCTGGGCAAGGGCTGCCGCTGCGACCTTGGCCATATCCGCGACGTCATCAGCCGCTTTCCGGCGGAGGAGCGGGCGGAGATGGCCGACGAGGCCGGCGTGATCTCGGTCGACTGCGCCTTCTGCTCGCGTCTGTTTCCGGTCGCGCTGAACAATTTCGCGGACGGTTGAAAAGCGCGGTTCCGATCGCAATATGCCGGTAGTGAGGCAAGCCGTGCATTTTCCGCTATGAAAATGCCGCATTTGGTTGGCATGCCGATCCAGGCGATAGTGGGACGGAACGTCGATGAACAGGATATGGCTGCGCGCCCTGGCCATGGGAGCGGCGATGGTGGCGGCCGATATGGCCGGCGCTGCTTCGACGCCCGCCATGCAGGCGCTCCACGCGCTGGAGCCGGGCGAATGGGAGGTGCGCGAGCGCATGCCGGGGGCGGTCGCCCGCCGCCTGTGCGCCGTCGATCTTCATCAACTGCTCCAGCTCCGCCACGGCCGCAATAGCTGCAAGCCCTTCGTCGTCAGCGATTCGCCTCAGTCGCTGATCGTCACCTATGATTGCGCGGGCGCGGGCAACGGCCGCACGGCGCTGCGGGTCGAGACAAACCGGCTGGCGCAGATCCAGACCCAGGGCATAGCCGATGGCGCGCCCTTCGACATGACGTTCGAGGCGCGGCGCGTGGGCGCGTGTCACTGATGCCAGACTGCGTGCAAGGCGGCCGCCTGATGGCTTGCGCTGCCGCGCCGGGGCGTTTAGCGCGGGCTCATGATCGCCAATAAGGGTAAATTCGCTGTCGTCCTGCTATCGGGCGGGCTCGATTCCATGGTCGCGGGCGGGCTTGCGCGCGAAGCCGGCCATCGCGTGCTGGCGCTGACCATCGACTATAATCAGCGGCATCGGATCGAACTGCGCGCCGCGCAGAGGGTCGCGGCCGCGCTCAACGCCATGTCGCACATCGTCCTGCCCCTCGACCTCACCGCCTTTGGCGGATCGGCGCTGACCGCCGACATCGCCGTGCCCAAGGGTGGGCTGGGGGCGGAGATCCCCGTGACCTATGTGCCCGCGCGCAACGCCATCTTCCTGTCGCTGACGCTGGGCATGGCCGAGGTCGCGGGCGCGAACGACATTTATATCGGCGTCAACGCGCTCGATTATTCGGGCTATCCCGATTGCCGGCCGGAGTTCATCGAAGCCTTTCAGAAGATGGCGGCGCTCGCCACCAAGGCGGGGGTGGAGGGCGATCCGATCCGGATCAACGCGCCGCTCCAGCATATGAGCAAGGCGGATATCGTGCGGGAGGCGCATCGGCTGGGCCTCGACGCCGGCATGAGCTGGTCCTGCTACGACCCGGCCCCCGACGACCGGCATTGCGGCCTGTGCGACAGCTGCCGCCTGCGCGCGCGCGGCTTCGAGGAGGCGGGCCTGCCCGATCCCACCCTCTATGCCACGCGGCCCTGATCCCTCGCGATGAGCTATGCGGTCAAGGAGATGTTCCTGACCCTCCAGGGTGAAGGGGTGCAGGCTGGACGGCGCGCGGTCTTCCTGCGCTTTGCCGGCTGCAATTTGTGGAGCGGGCGCGAGCAGGATCGCGCGAGCGCCATATGCCGTTTCTGCGACACCGATTTCGTCGGCACCGACGGCGATGGCGGCGGGCGCTTCGCCGATGCCGACGCGGCGGCGGACGCGGCCCTTTCCTTGTGGGGCGCGGGGGAAGGGGGGCGCTATATCGTCCTGACCGGGGGCGAGCCGATGCTCCAGGTCGACGACGCGCTGGTCGAGGCGCTTCATGCGCGCGGCTTCACCATCGCGATCGAGAGCAACGGGACCCTGCCCGTCCATCCGGGCATCGACTGGGTCTGCATCAGCCCCAAGGCGGGAAGCCACGTGGTCCAGCGGAGCGGCGACGAACTGAAGCTGGTCTGGCCCCAGCCGGGCAGCGACGTCGACGCGATGGAGGGCTGGGCCTTCGACCATCATTTGCTCCAGCCGCTAGACGACGAGGCCGCCCACGCCAACGCGCAGGCCGCCGTCGATTTCGTGCTGGCGCGCCCCAAATGGCGCCTGACGGTTCAAGCGCATAAATATCTGGGATTGCGCTGAACGCCCGCGACGGTGCGGGCAGGGCGGCGGCGCAGCTGGCCGGTTACCGCTTCTTCTTTTCCGGCGGCGGCGCGATCTTGATGCCCGCCTTTGCATTCCATTGCGCCTGGCAGGCGGGCAGCATCACGCCCTTTTTCCAGCAGGCCGGCTCCAGCGAGGGCAGGGCGACATGATAGCTTTTCGCAGGATCGCCATAATATTGCTCGCTCGCCAGGATCAGCGACTTCTTGATCGAGCCGAGGCCGTTCTGGGCGACCTGCCACAGATTGCCGCGATCGGCGAAGATCGCCTGCCGCCCCACTTCGGCAGCGGCCAGGCAGAAGCCGCGCTGCGCCTGCACGGTCGAATAGCCCGAATAGATGCGCGTGCCATATTGGTCGGAGGCCGACTGGCCGGGCTTGCCCTTGCCCACCGTGCGCTGGAAATAGCCGAGCACGCCAGCCTGCGCCGCGTCGAACTCCGCGTCATGATGGGCGATCATCGCATTATAGTTGCTGATCGTCAGCAGCGTCGGCTCGAACTGGCACTGGAGCGCGGCGACGTTGAGCGCCGCGCGCAGGTTCCAGACCATGCCCGCGCGCAGTTCCGCCGGGGTCGCGCCCGGCATGCCCAGCGCGGCGGCGGCCGTCGCGTCGGTCAGGGGCGGCGCGGTCAGGTCGGGGGGCGACCAGAAAAACTGCGCGGCGGCGGGCTGCGCGGCGGTCAGGGTTGCGATCAGCGACAGCGCGGCGGCTGTGCGGGTCATGAAGGCGGGCATTGGGGACATCCTTCCCTTGCCGGCGATGCGCCGGCTCATATTCGCGAATAACGGACGGTCCCGAAGGGACGGGGCGGCCACATGCCTGATGAATAGGACGGTTTTCCCCGACTTTCCAGCCTATTGATCGGCCAGAACCTCATCGTCACTATCGGCCGCTTTTCCGGCGGGCCGCGTGGGCGAAGGGGCGGGAGTTCCGGCATTGTCGGCCGCGTTGCCCGCGGGCAGGACGGTCGCGGTGCCCTCGCTCTGCACCCCGTCAAGATCGGTCATGGCGTCGGTGGCGGTGCCGTCCACCACCTCCATATCCTTCATCTGGACGCTGTTGCCGCTTTTATCGCCGCCGCCGCAGCCGGCCAGCAAGGCGCAGGCGGCTAGGCCGGCGATCGGCAGCAGGGTCATGGGCGCACGGCGCATCCGCGTCTCCTTGTCAGGCGGTTTCGGGGTCGGGATCGAGGAACCAGATATTTAAGTGCCCGGACCCTAACGGGGCGTGGCGCATTGCTCAAGTCCCCCGCCATCCGGCTCGGGGCAGCGGCGAAGCCGGACGAGGAAGGCGGGGAAATGCGCCTTCAACGCCGCGTCGAGCGCGGCCATCGACGCGTCGTGGCCCAGAGCGGCGACGCTGGTCACCGGATAGTCGCTGATCCCGCACGGCACGATGCCGCCGAAATGGGACAGGTCGGGGTCAAGGTTGATCGCGAAACCATGCAGCGTCACCCAGCGCCGTACGCGGATGCCCAGCGCGCCGATCTTCGCCTCCCGCCCGTCCGGGCCGTCGGTCCAGATGCCGATCCGCCCCTGCGCGCGCCGCGCCGCGACGCCCAGATCGGCAAGGGCGTCGATCATCCAGCCTTCCAGATGGTGGACGAAATTGCGCACATCCTTGCCGCGCGCGCCAAGGTCAATGTTCAGATAGCCGATCCGCTGTCCAGGCCCGTGATAGGTATAGCGCCCGCCGCGCCCGGCATCGTGCACGGGAAAGCGCGGGTCGAGCAGTTCGGCGATGTCGGCGCTGGTCCCGGCCGTATAGAGCGGCGGATGCTCGAGCAGCCAGACCCGCTCGGGCGCTTCCCCGGCGGCTATGGCCGCCGCCCGCGCCTCCATGTCGGCGAGCGCCGCTGGATAATCGGTCAGCCCGGCGGCCACGCGCCACTCGACCGCCTCGGCCGGCGCAGGCGAAGGGGCGGGGGCTGAGGGGGGATATGCGGTCGTCATGGCCCTTCCTTGACTTGGCGGGGGCGAGGGATCAAGTCTTCGCCGCAACAGTCCGGATCACCGGGCGCAGCAGGGACCGCACCAAAGATATGGCGACTCTATCCATCGGCAAGGCCTGGGAGGAAAGCACCGCCTTCGTCCGCCGCGAAAGCGCGCTGCTCTTTCCCGTCGCGCTGCTGTTCGTTGCGCTCCCCGGCCTCATCTTCCAGGAAATGGTGCCGCCCGAACTGACGCAATGGATGGCCAGCCAGCCCAAGACCACGCCGCCCCCGGTCGGCGCCGCTTTCTGGGTCGCTTTCGCCGTCATGGTGGTCGTCGTCTGGTTCGGCTCGCTCACCCTGTTCGCCCTGGCGCTGCGGCCGGGGATCAGCGTGGGCGAAGCCCTGCGCCTCAGCGTCGCGCGGCTGCCGGTGCTGCTCGGCACGGCCCTGGCGCTGCTTGGCCTGTTTCTGGCGGCGGCGTTGATCCTGGGGGTTTTCGTCGCGCTGCTCGGCTTTTTATCCAAGGGCGCGGCGGCGCTGGTCGGGTCACTGGCCGTGGCGATTGCGGGGGGCGTCATGATCTTCGCGGCCGTCCGGCTGCTGCTGCTCAATCCCGTGGTGATCGACGGGGTGGAGGGGGTGTTCGCCGCCATCCGCCATGCCTGGAGCTTGACGCGCGGCCATTTCTGGCGGCTGCTCGCCTTCCTGCTGCTGCTGACCCTGCTCTCTCTGGTCGCCAGCACAGCGGCGCAGGCGGTGGTCGGCACGCTCATCGGCTTCTTCACGGGGCCGGAGGGCGCGCGGCTGGGCGGGGGCATCGCCGGCGCGCTCGTGTCGACGGCGATCCAGGTCTATATGCTCGTAATGATCGCCCGGCTCTACCGCCAGGCCGAAGGGGGTTAAGCTACCCGGCCAAAAGGGGGATCTGCGGCGCAGCGTCCCGCGGCAGATAGCCCAGCAGGCGGGGGTCGTCGAACGTCTCCACCTCCCGCGCATAGGGGGTGAAGCCCGACCGGATATAGAAGCCCAGCGCCGCCGGGCTGTCGAGCGTGCAGGTGTGGACCCACAGCCGCGTCACCTCCGGCCGCCACGCCATCGCCATCGCCTGCGCCATCAGCCACCGGCCGACGCCCTTGCCCGTCAGTTCGGGCACCAGCCCGAAGAAGCTCAGTTCGCAATCGGGCGGCTTGCGGAAATCCAGTTCCAGCAATCCCAGCTCGATGCCGGCGGGGTCGGTCACGGCGTGGATCGCGACATGCGGATCATGAATGATGCGAGCCAGTGCCTCGTCGGCCATCACCAGCCGAGAAAACCATAGCCAGGGTTCCCCCACCCGCCGAAACAGCGCGCGATAGGTGTCGAGAGCGGGCCGCTTCCAGCGCAGCAGCCGGAGCGGCGGCGCGCCGGCCGGCAGGGGCGGCATGGGCGCGGGCCGGGGACGCGCGCGCATCTCCAGATGAGTGACGATCGTCGCGATCTGGCGGTTGTCGACCGGGATCAGGCCCATGGCGCGCGGATCAGCTCCAGCTCGCCATCGGCGGCAGGCTCATCAGGATCGCGTCGATATTGCCCCCGGTCTTGAGGCCGAACAGCGTGCCCCGGTCATGCACCAGGTTGAACTCGGCATAGCGGCCGCGCCATTCCAGCATGCGCCGATAATCGGCCTCGCTCCATTGCGTCGCCATCCGCCGCCGCACGATCGGCGCGAACGCCTCCAGAAAGGCTTCCCCCACGCTGCGGGTGAAGGCGAAGCCGGCGTCGAAATCCCCCTCCAGATGATCGTAGAATATGCCGCCAACGCCGCGATGCACCCCGCGATGCGGGATGAAGAAATAGTCGTCGGCCCACGCCTTGAAGCGGGGATAATAAGTCGGGTCATGGGCGTCGCACGCGGCCTTCAGCACGGCGTGGAAATGCGACGTGTCCTCGTCCTGCGGGATCGGCGGGTTGAGGTCGGCCCCGCCGCCGAACCAGCGCTTGGTCGTCACCAGATAGCGAGTGTTCATATGCACGGCGGGCACATGCGGATTGGCCATGTGCGCGACCAGGCTGATGCCGGTGGCGAAGAATTGCGGGCTGTCCTCCGCGCCGTGGATACTCCTGGCGAAATCCGGGTTCAGCGCGCCGCCCACGGTCGACACGTTGACGCCGACCTTTTCGAATATCCTGCCCTTCATCACCCCGCGCACGCCGCCGCCCGCCTCGCCCGGCGGCACGCCCGGCTCCTCGCGGTCCCAGGGCATATAGGTGAAGCGCGCGTCGCTGCCCGCCTCGCGCTCGATCGCTTCGAACTGGGCGCAGATCCGGTCGCGCAGCGATTCGAACCAGGCGCGGGCCGCCTGCTGTTGGTCGTCCAGGTCGATCATTGCGGATATCCTCCCGTCTGCCGCAGCGCTTCGGACAGCGCGATGCCCGTCGAAACGGCGATGTTCAAGGACCGAAAGCCCGGCGCCATCGGAATCCGCACGCGAAGGTGGGCGGCGTCGCGCACGGCGTCGGGCACGCCGGCGCTTTCCGACCCCATCAGCAGCACGTCGTCCGCCTGGAAGCCGACCTCCGGCAGGCGCGTGGCGGCGTGGCTGCTCATCAGAACGATCCGCCGTCCTTCCGCCCGGCATGCCGCCTGGAAGGCGTCGAAATTGGCATGGCGAGTGACGTCTGCCGCCGCGCCATAATCCATCGCCGCCCGCTTCAGCCTCGTGTCGGAAAACGCGAAGCCGGTCGGCATGATGATGTCCACGGGGACGGCGAAGCAGGCGGCCAGGCGCAGGATGGCGCCGACGTTGCCGGCGATTTCTGGCTGGTAAAGGGCGATGCGCATGGGGCTGCCTTAACGGGGTTTGGCCTGGGTTGGAAAGCGTGGGAAGCAGGGTGCGGCCGGTCCGTCCCTGGTGCAATGCGGCAAATTGTCGCAGGCGCGCCAAATTGCCTGTTGGCAAAGCCTGTATCCTGCGGCTATCAGGCCCGCGAACCACGCCGGGGGATGAGCGGGGCCCGTTTCGCGTGGCCGCGCCAAATCCCTTGATAATCAGGGCCGATAAAGGCAATGCGGCGGGATCAGGGACGTTCTTGCAAGGGTAAGATGCATGGCGACGGTTGAACAGACGGACACCGAAACTCACTCTGGTGGAGACGGCGTGCGTCGCCGCGATTTCATCAATATCGCGGCCGTCAGCTTCGCGGGCGTCGGCGCGGTCGCCGTGGTGCTGCCGCTGATCAACCAGATGAACCCTAGCGCCGACGTGCTGGCGCTGGCCTCGACCGAGGTCGACCTGTCAGCGATCCAGCCCGGACAGGCGATCAAGACCACTTTCCGTTCGCAGCCGCTGTTCGTGCGCCAGCTGACGCCCAAGGAAATCGCCGAGGCGGACAAGGTCGACGTGTCCAGCCTGCGCGATCCCCAGACGCTGGCCGAGCGCACCGTCGACGGCAAGACCCAGTGGCTGGTGACGATGGGCGTCTGCACGCATCTGGGCTGCGTGCCGCTGGGCGCGGGCGAGGGCGAAAATCGCGGCGAATATGGCGGCTATTTCTGCCCCTGCCACGGGTCGTCCTATGACACCGCCGCCCGCATCCGCAAGGGTCCGGCCCCGAAGAACCTGGAAGTGCCGAAGTACAGCTTCACTTCCGACACCGCCATTCTCGTAGGCTGAGGTAAGAACCGATGAGCTTTCCCTGGGCTGAGCATTATACCCCCAAGCATCCCGTCATGCAGTGGGTGGACGAAAAGCTGCCGCTTCCGCGCCTCGTCTACAATGCCGTCGGCGCCGGCTATCCCGTGCCGCGCAACCTCAACTATTTCTGGAACTTCGGTGTTCTCGCGGGTCTGGCGCTGGTCATCCAGATCGTCACCGGCGTCATCATGGCGATGCATTATGGGGCCAACGATCTGGTCGCCTTCGGCACCGTCGAACAGACAATGCGCGACGTGAACTCGGGCTGGCTGATGCGCTATGCCCATGCCAACGGCGCCAGCTTCTTCTTCATCGTCGTCTATCTCCATATCTTCCGCGGCCTTTTCTACGGCTCCTACAAGGCGCCGCGCGAAATGGTGTGGCTGCTCGGTCTCGTCATCTTTCTGCTGATGATGGCGACCGCCTTCATGGGCTATGTGCTGCCCTGGGGTCAGATGTCCTATTGGGGCGCGAAGGTCATCACCGGCCTGTTCGGCGCGATCCCCGTCGTGGGCGAGCCGATCCAGACCTGGCTGCTGGGCGGCTTCGCCCCCGGCAACGCCTCGCTCAATCGCTTCTTCTCGCTGCACTTCCTGTTGCCTTTCGTGATCGCGGGCGTCATCATCCTGCACATCTGGGCGCTGCATATCCCGGGCTCCTCCAACCCGACCGGCGTGGAGGTGAAGGGGCCGCAGGACACCGTGCCCTTCCACCCCTATTATACCGCCAAGGATGGTTTCGGCGCGGGCATCTTCCTGATCGCCTTTTCGATCCTGCTGTTCTTCGCGCCCAATTATCTGGGCCATCCGGACAATTATATCGAGGCGAACCCGCTCTCGACGCCGGCGCATATCGTGCCCGAATGGTATTTCTGGCCCTTCTACGCGATCCTGCGCGCGTTCACCGTGGACTTCTTCTTCATCCCCGCCAAGCTGCTGGGCGTGCTGGCGATGTTCGCCTCGATCCTGCTGCTCTTCTTCCTGCCCTGGCTGGACACCTCGCCGGTGCGTTCGGGCAATTATCGCCCGACCTTCCGGAAATTCTGGTGGATATTGATCGCCGACGTCCTGGTGCTGGGCTATTGCGGCGGCGCGCCGGCGGCCGAGCCCTTCGTGATGATCTCCCAGATCGCGGCGGCTTATTATTTCGCGCATTTCCTGATCATCCTGCCGCTGATCTCGCGCTTCGAAAAGCCGTTGCCGCTGCCGAACTCGATCACGGAATCGGTGCTCAACCGCTATAACATCCAGGGCGAACAGGAGGCGCTTCCCGGCATGGGCAGCGATCCGCAGCCCTCGAACGCCGCCTAAGGGGGATTAGACTATCATGGTTCGCATCGGCGCATTCCTGGTTGGCCTCTTCTTCGCGGGCTGGCTGCTGATCTCCTTCCTCGTGGGCGCGTACGCCTATGTCACCGAACCGCCGGCGGCGACGGCGGAACATGAGTTCCATCGCGATCCCAAGCATGTGTCCTTCTCGTTCGACGGGCCCTTCGGCAAATATGACAGGGCGCAGCTCCAGCGCGGCTTCCAAGTGTTCAAGGAGGTCTGCTCGGCCTGCCACAGCCTGAAGTTCGTCGCCTTCCGCGATCTGGAAGCGCTGGGCTATAGCGAACCCGAGGTGAAGGCGATCGCCAAGCAGTGGGCGCTCAAGACCCCAGACATCGACCCCAAGACCGGCGAGATGTCGACCCGCGATCCTGTTCCGGCCGACCACTTCCCCAAGCCCTTCGCCAACAATGTCGCGGCGCAGGCGGCCAACAACAACGCGGTCCCGCCGGACCTGTCGCTGATGACCAAGGCGCGTCACCATGGCTCCGCCTATGTCTATTCGCTGATAACGGGCTATCAGAAGCAGCCGGCCGAATTGCTCAGGGAGTTCCCGGACGCCAAGACGCCCGAGGGCCTGCACTACAACCCCTATTTCCCCAACCTAAACCTGGCGATGGCGCCGCCGCTGACGGCCGAGGGTCAGGTGACCTATGGCGACGGCACCAAGTCCACGGTGGACCAGATGGCGAAGGACGTCGCGGCATTCCTGACTTGGACCGCCGAGCCGAAGCTGGAAAACCGCCGGTCCGCTGGCCTCGCGACGGTCATCTTCCTGCTGATCGCGACCGGATTGGCCTATATGTCCTACCAGAATATCTGGGCGGACAAGAAGAAGGCGGCCTGACCGGCTGTCGCCCCAGGGGCAGGACATCTGAAGGGGGCGCGATCCATCGGGACCGCGCCCCCTCTTTCGTTGGAGGAAGAATGTGACGACCGACATTCGGATCGCCCGGCTCGCCGATCTGGTGCGCACAATTCCCGATTTTCCCAAGCCCGGAATTCAGTTTCGCGACATCACCACCCTGCTCGCTCACCCTGCGGGCCTGCGCGATCTGATCGACGGCCTAGCCGACATCGCCCGCCCTCTCGACGCCGACCTGATCGTCGGGATTGAGGCGCGGGGCTTCATTCTGGGCGCGGCGCTGGCGGTGACATTGGGCCTGGGTTTCGTGCCCGTGCGAAAGGCGGGCAAGCTGCCCGGCAGGACCGTGGGCATAGACTATGTGCTGGAATATGGCGCCGATCGCCTGGAGATGCATGAGGGGCAGGTGCCGCCCGGAGCGCGGGTGCTGCTGATCGACGACCTCATCGCCACCGGCGGCACCGCGCTCGCGGCCGCGCAGCTGCTGCGCGAACAGGGCGCCGACGTGCTGATGGCGCTGTTCGCGATCGACCTGCCAGACCTTGGCGGGATGCGGGCGCTGGCCGACGACGGCATCGCCACCGCCGCGCTGATGCGCTTTCCGGGGCATTGAGGCTGTCCCGATTGCGCGGAAACAGTTTCCCCCGTTCGAGCGAGGTTGAGACATTGGGACGAAAGCTTCTCGACTGGCTCGAAGCGAACGGAAGTTAGTCCGATCTGAACCGGGGGAATCCGAGTTTATCGAGATGATGGAGCACTATGCGCTCCTGCGAAGGCAGGAGCCTAGCTCGGACGCTGGAACTGGGTTCCTGCCTCCCGGGGACACGGCACCTCGCCAGGGTAGAATTTGGGCCAAGGGCCGCTATCGCTTCCTCAGCCGCCGGTCGTTCGCCGTCACCGTCTTGTGGATCGGCGCGATCGCCCCAGTCGCGGCCCTTGCGAGCCGCCCCGCCGCCGCCTGGCTCCGCGCGGTCGATGCTCGCGCGGCACGCAACGTCGGCGGCTGCATCCGCATCATCGCCAGCGCCATCTGCTGGCCGATCCGCAGCATCTCCCCCTGCCAGGCCCACCAGCCCATCGTCGCGGCCATCCCGCTCAGGCTGAAGGCCTCCATCTTTTCCGGCACCATCCGCAACAGCTCCGCCTGCGCCGCCGCCGACGCCATGTCGGTTCGGATCAGCCCCAGCCGATGGTCGATCACGCGTCCCGACGCGCCCCAGGCCTCGCCCATCTTGATGCCGTTGCGCATCATGACCGTCGCCATGCGGTTCCAGTCTGTCCAACTGCCCATCGGATCGAACATCGCGCGTCTCCCCAAATTTGCTATCCCAACCCTTCGGGCGAGCCATTGATCCAGCGGCGGCGCGCCCCACATGGCTTTCATGCGGATATTCACCCTTGGCTATGAAGGCGCGACCCAGGCCGACTTCATCGCTTGCCTGAAGGCTGCCGGGGTGGAACTGCTCGCCGACGTCCGCGCCGTCCCCCTGTCCCGCCGTCCGGGCTTCTCGAAAAATATCCTGCCGCGGGCCTGCGCGAAGCGGGGATCGGCTATGCCGGCTTCAAGGCGCTGGGCACGCCGCCCGAGGGCAGGGAAGCCGCCCGCAAGGGCCGCTTGGCCGACCTGGCGCGCATCTATGGCGAGCAGCTCGAGCTGCCCGAGGCGCAACTCGCGGCGGCTCAGCTGCTGGATGCGGCGCGCGAGCGGCCGACGGCGCTGCTCTGCTTCGAGCGCGATCCCGCCTGCTGCCACCGCACCTTGCTGGTGGAGTCGGTCATGCCCGACGCTGACGTCACGCACCTGTTCGTATGACGAGCGCGTCCTCGCGTTTCTCCGGGCGGATGTAGATGGAGGTCAGGGTGGGGATCGCCGCCCGCAATTCCGTTTCCATCTGCTCGATCAGCGTCTCGCCAGCGCCCATGGTCAGCGCGTCGTCGAAGTCCGCGCTGATCGCCGCGAAGACTGCGTCGGGCGCGGTGTGGATCGTGCGGACATGGTTGATCGACATGATCTCGGGCCGCGCCTCTAGCAACGAGCGGATATGGTCGATCAGCGCCGGATCGGCGCTCTCGCCGATCAGCAACCCCTTGGCCTCGCGCGCCAGCAGCAGGGCGACGCCCGCCAGCACCAGGCCGATGGCGATCGATGCGACGCCGTCCAGCCGTGGATCGTCGAACGCATGGGCCGCCCATACGCCGACGGCGGCGAAGATCAGGCCGATCAGCGCCGCGCTATCCTCGAACAGCACGATGAAGCCCGCCGGGTCCTTCGACCGCCGCACCGATCGCCACCAGCCGACACCGTCGCGCGCCTTGTCGAACGCGCGCACGGCGATCAGCCAGGACGATCCCTCCAGCGCGAAGGCGATCGCCAGCACGACATAGTTGATCGTCGGATCGCGCAGCGGCTCGGGCTCGACGATATGCGCCCAGCCTTCATAGACCGACACGCCCGCCCCCAGCCCGAAGATCAGGATCGCCACCACGAACGCCCAGAAATAGAGTTCGCGGCCATAGCCGAAGGGGTGCCAGCGATCGGCGGGACGGCGCGCGCGATGCTGGCCATAGAGAAGCAGCAACTGGTTGCCGCTGTCTACGAGCGAGTGGACACCTTCGGTCAGCATCGCCGACGATCCGCTGATGCCCGCCGCGACGAACTTGGCGACCGCGATCCCCAGATTGGCGACCAACGCGCCATAGAGCACGATATTGGCGCGCATATGCTCCCATGGCGCGCTCATGCCGGGGGCTGGTCCTCGATCGGGGGGATGAAGCTGACCTGCGCCAGCCGCCATGCCCGGTCCTTGTCGCCGGGCCAATAATGGCGCGGATGGCGGCATTGCGCTGGCGGCCGCGCGCCATGGACCTCCGCTCGGATCAGCCGTCCGGTTTCGCGCAGGCGGACGGTGGCGCCGGGAAACGCCTCCATCAACCTCGTGCATACCGCCTGCGCATCTTCCGACAGGTCGGTGCTCGACAAGGCGCGCGGCGCGCCGTCGATCAACTCGGCCGTCGAGGAGCGCAGCGCCTTGATCCCATCGTTCAGCACGTCGAGCGAGATGACCGCCGCCGCGACCGAATCCGCCCACCACCATCCGAGGCCCAGGCCGGCGACCCCCGCCAGTCCGGCGGCCCCGGTCAGCCAGTTGGCCTTGTTCATCAGCGCGTCGGTATGCAGCAGCTTGTCGTTCAGCGCTTCGGCCAAGGGCAATTCCTTGCGGCCGATGATCAGCGGCGGGACCAGCGAATAAAGCTGCGCCGCCAGCATCAGCCAGCCGAGCCAGATGTCGCGGTCCAGCAGCCGCACCGATCCAACGGTCGCATGTTCGGCCGCGATCAGCGCCGTCACCGCATTGTAGAGCAGCAGCGCGCCCACCGCCGCCAGCGCGACGGCCGCGACGAAGAAACCCAGCCCGTTGACCCGATCGAAACCGAACGGATAGCGTCGGGAAGGATGGCCGCGGCGTTCGGCGCGGGCGGCGATCAGGAACATGATGGGCGGCACCAGGCCCAGCGTATCCTCCACCCAGGCGGTCTTCATGGTTTCGCTCTGGCCCAGCACCAGGCCCATGACGAGTATGATCGTCAGGGTCCAGAAGATGTTCCAATATTCAAGGCGCACCGCTTTCGCCATCGGCGCGTCCAGTTCCCGCGGCGGGCCGACATCGCTCATGGCGCGTCACCTTCGGGCGCGATCGCGCGGCTGGCCTGCTCCACCGTCATGATCCAACGGTTCTCGCCATTTCTGGCTGCCGCCTGCCATTGCAGAGGCGCGTCGTCCGTTCCGCTCGCCGCCAGCGGTGGGGCGAGCGCGACCATGGTTTTCCAAGGGCTGTCGGCGGCAAAGGGCCCGATCACCAGATCGAGGCGACCGGCATCCAGATCGGCGAGCAACGGCTCGGCGGCGCCGCGCGCGGTCTGCGGCTTCGCCCCGGTCTCCTGCGCCAGTCGGGCGATCAGCGCGGCGGTCTGGCCCCGATCGAAAGGGTGAGGATCGTCGATTAGGCCGACGCGCAGGATGCCGCTGCGCATGATCTGGGTCGATGTGCCGTCTGGATCGCGGGGAAGGGCGTGACAGCCGCCAAGCAGGAGCAGGGCAGGAAAAAGGAAAGCGACTTTCATTGCGAAGCAGAAACGGCCAGCGCCCATGCGCGGTTCCGCCTGTTCGTCATTGTGCGCTCAAGAGGAAGAAAACCCCGCCATCGATAGGATGGCGGGGTTTTCCATGGTGGGCGTGGCAAGGATTGAACTTGCGACCCCTACGATGTCAAGGCAATGGTGGACGGTGAGTTTATTGTTCGAAAACAATGGTATAGCCGATTTGGGAGGCGCCGCTGCCCAAAACATCCCAACTCGCCTAAAGTAACCATAGGCTTGCTCAGCGTGGCCAAGGGTGATGCCGCAGTTCCGTTGGCCGCGGTTCAGCGCGTAGGTCACCGAAATGTCGGCCGCAGTGAATGAGTCGCCCGCGACGTACGGCGAGCTGGCGAGCTGTTGGCTTACCAGCTTCAGTCGTTTTTGGAACGACCGCAGGCACCAGGTCGCACCCCAGTTCTCCCGCTCGGCCTCGGGCGCAAGGAAACAGCTAACGACGACGGGTATCACTAGAGTCGCGATGCCGTAGGCGGCGAAGTTCGGATCATGCGGTGTCGGGGCTAACGGCGTCGGCCCGTAGCGCGCCATAGGCCATTCCGATGCGGTAACGGCAACGTCGAATCAGGCCGGAACCGGCCATTCGCAAGTCTGAAAACTGCCGGCGTCAAGGCGCCTCAAGCTTGATCGTTCTGCGGGCGGGGGCCTAGTGCCACAAGCCGACGTTTGCTCAAGTGAGCGTGATCGGACCATTATCGGCCCTGAACTGTGGCCTCCCAAATCAGACGGCCGGTCGGTGCCGACTAGGGAGAAACCATAATCGGTGGCGCCATCCTCCACTGCTATTTGGCGAGACGGCGCAATCGACCTGAAGCTGTCAATCCGGCACAAGGCGCGCATGGATGACTAAAGACGGCTTCCTTACCCCAAGCTGCGATGGGATGATTGGGATCGGCGTCGATGACCGACACTTTCGCCCCTCGCGCCCGTTGCGAGGCAAGCAGCAGGGCGGCGGTGGTCTTCCCGACGCCCCCTTGGGGCTGATGAACGCAATGGTTGGCATGAGCAAGGATGTATAGCTATCCGATAGCTTCTGGCAATCCGATAGCTATCTGGTATCCAGATAGCATCTCATAGGCTCAATGATATAGGATTTTCTTGGTGATCCCGGCCGAAGCCGCTATTCGCCGGATTTCCATGCAATCCACGTCGATAGCTCATCTTTTCAAGCGGATCGCCGGCGCTTGGCTGACGGCATCTGTCCATTTCGACGCCTTCCGGGCTGATCCGTCCGCCTATCTGACGGCAACCAAATGGTGGATCAAGCGCAAGCGCGTCCGCGCCCGCGGCCAGTTCGCGCCTCTGCTTAGCCAGTCGCCGCGGGCCTACATACTTTGGGCGCTGCGGCACGAGCAGATGGCCCATGCACACAGCTTGCCAGACCCGAGACGCCCGATCATCGCGCTTCTCGACATTAGCGATGGTCCGCGCCCCGAGGCGCTGGCCGCCACGCGCAAGAGCCTGATGGTTGAGGATGTAACCACGTTGCTGGTCGGATCACCGGGAACGCCGACCCTTGCCGCCGCCATCGCCCAAATTGACTGGAACGCTTCTCCCTGGCTGTTTCCGGTTCGGTCCGGGGATCGGCTCGCCACCGGCGCCATCGCCGACTATCGCGCGGCCATGGGCGACGCTGCGGCGCGGCTCATCTATGCGGACGACGATCTACTAATCGGTCGCCGCCGCACGGCTCCCTATTTCAAGCCCGATTGGAACAGCGAACTGTATCGGCATCAAGATTATCTGACCGGCGCCTGCATCGTCCATGCGACCCGCGCTGATCTGGAGGCCGTCGCGAACAGCGCCGATTGGGCTTCGAAACTGGTGGCGAACATGGCGGGGCAGGGGACGCCCGTCCATCTACGTGGGATGCTGCACCATCGCCGCGCCCGGCCTGCGCTGCGCATACCGGCGGCGCCGCTCGCCATTACACGCGACCTACCAGCCATGTCCGTTATCGTGCCCACCCGCAACCGTGTCGATCTGCTGCGCACCTGCCTTGAAGGGGTGGGGGCGGTGGCTTATCCTGATGTCGAGGTTATCGTGATCGATAATGACAGCGACGATCCCGAAACGCTCGCCTATCTCGCCGCGCTCGATCCCGCGCGACACCGGGTGCTGCGCCATGGCGGTGCGTTCAACTATTCGGCGATCAACAACCGTGCGGCGCAAGAGGCGCAGGGCAGACTATTGTGCCTGCTCAACAACGATATCGAGACGACGGACCGGACATGGCTCGCCACCATGGCGACGCAGGCGCTGCGTCCCGAAGTCGGTGCGGTCGGCGCACGCCTGCTCTATCCCGACGGGCGCATCCAGCATGCCGGCGTCGTGATCGGCGTCGGCAATGCCGCTGGCCATGCTCACCGTTTTCTGAAGCCCGAGGCTGAAGGCTATTTCCATCGCCACAACCTGCCCCAGTTCACCATGGCGGTGACGGCTGCCTGCCTGGTGGTGGAGCGGCAGAAATTCCTATCGGTAGGCGGCCTGGACGAAGGCAATTTCCCTGTCGCCTTCAACGATGTCGATCTGTGCCTCAGGTTGAACCGGCAGGGATGGCAGGCGCTGTACGAACCACGGGCCACGTTGATCCATCATGAATCCGTCTCGCGCGGGCTGGATCAAGACCCAGTCGGTGCAGCCCGCTTCGCCAGCGAACTTGCCGCTCTTCAGCGGATCTGGAGGACCGACGAAATATTCGACCCTTATCATCATCCTGAGCTCAGCCGGGCGAGCGAGCAGTTCGCGGTGGCGCTCTGATGGAGGGAGGGAGTTCCTCGCGCCTGTCCTTGCCGCAGGTGACGCTTTGCGCGGTTAGCTGCGTCAATGTCGCCGCAACAATCCGGGCAATGGAGCGCAGCTTGGCGCAAATCGACTTCGCGGCCGCCCGGCTGCTCACGGATGCCCCGCTTCCCCCACATCCGGCGATCGAGATACTACCGATCCCTCGCATATCGTCTTCGCGCGCCTATTCGGATTTCATTCTCCGCGACCTTCTGGATTATATCGACACTTCGCATTGCCTGATCGTTCAATGGGACGGCCATGTTATCGACGCCACGCGCTGGACTCCAGATTTTCTAAACCAGGATTATATCGGCGCTCGCTGGCCGCAGGTCAGCGACGACTATAATGTCGGCAATGGCGGCTTTTCGCTGCGCAGCCGCCGGTTGATGCACTTGTGCCGCGATCCCGCCTTCTGGCGGCAACATCCCGAAGATGTCGCCATCGGGCGAATTAATCGTCCTTGGCTGGAAGAGCAGGGCCTATCCTTTGCCACGCCAGCACTCGCCGATCTGTTCTCGACCGAGCGAGCGGGCGATCTGTCGTGCAGCTTTGGCTATCACGGCGCGTGGCTGATGCCCCAGGCGATCGGCGTGCCCGCCTTCTGGGCTTTATACCCCGGGCTGGACGACCGCAGTACAATCCGGCATGACTTTCCTGCCATTCTGAAGCAGATAGGGCGGGGAAGGGGCGGATGGGCGCGTGCGGCGCGGTTGATCCGCGATCGGATTTTTTTCCGCGAAGGGCGCTGACATTTCCGGTGTCGGCAGGCCATGAAGGACGAGATGCGCTTGATCAATATCTTTCCCGGCCTGCCCCTGATCGAATCCCCACTCTTTTCCGCACTCAAGGCTGATTGGGGGCTAAGTGCGGAGGAAGAGCGGATCGCCGACGATCTGCACGGCAAAGGCTATGCCGTGCTCGATTTTCCCGATCTGGAGATCGAGGAGCGGATCGAGCGGATCAAGGTTCATCTCGGGCCGCATTATGGCATCGATTTCGCGAGCCCTGACAGTGATAAGACGATTGGTGAGCGACGTGTTCAGGACGCCTGGCAGTTTGACGAGGATGTCCGCGCCATCGCTGCCAACCAGACCGTCCTTGACCTGCTCAGCAAGCTTTATGGCCGAAAGGCCTTTCCTTTCCAGACGCTCAATTTTCCGGTCGGCACGCAGCAGGCCGGCCATTCGGATTCCGTCCATTTCTCCAGCCTGCCCGAGCGCTTCATGTGCGGTGTGTGGCTGGCGATGGAAGATGTGGGCCCCGATGCCGGACCGCTATTCTACTATCCCGGATCGCATAAATGGCCGATTATGACCAACGGCCTGATCGGGCGGCGCGGCTATGGTAGCGACCTTGCGTCGGCGCAGGATCCCTATGGCCCGGCCTGGCAGGCCCTGCGCGACGTTCATGGCGCGCAACCCGAAACCTTTCTGGCGCGCAAGGGGCAGGCGCTCATCTGGTGCGCCAACCTGCTGCACGGCGGCAGCCACCAAAATGATCGCCGGCTGACTCGATGGTCGCAGGTCACGCATTATTATTTCGATGACTGCATTTATTACACGCCTGCCTTCTCGGACGAGGCGACAGGGCAGTTGGCGTTGCGGGACATCGTGGCGATCAGCGATGGGCAAAAGCGACCCAATCTCTATCATGGACAAGAGATGGAGCGAACGCAGAATAATGCGCAGCAAACCTTCAAGCCCATGTCGTTCAAACGAAAGATGTTGAAAATGTTGCGGTAAGGCAGATTGCCGGCCAGCCCGCTAACATGATATTAATATTATTACTTAATCGAACGAAATCGATAAAGTGGAAATAAAATGAAAAACATGTTTAATTCTTTTTCGAAAAATAAGAAAAAAAGAAAAAAAAGCTTGATCGACCGTGACGTTGACATCATTCGTTCTCATGGTGCTTTTGATACGGAATATTATTCCTTAAAATATCCAGACGTTGCAAGGGAAGGATTTAATCCTATACATCACTATTGTGAACACGGATGGAAGGAGGGACGAAATCCTTCTGCGGACTTCAACACTTTCTATTATAAAAATGCCAACCCGGATGTTTCTGCTTCTGGCATGAACCCGCTTGTGCATTGGATTTTGCATGGCCATCGAGAGGGAAGACCTACAACGCCCTCCTACTCGCAACCCAAGCTATCTTCTAAGCCCGCCGGTGCCATCAACAAGAGCGTGGATCTTTCCCTAAGAGATGAGACGCACAACCATAAGATCATTATGGAGAGCAGTCAGTTTGACCAAGAATATTACCTGAAGAACAATCCAGACGTTATTAAATCAGGCATAGAACCCATAGATCATTTCTGCCGGTTCGGTTGGCGAGAAGGCCGTAATCCTTCCTCGAAATTTCACACCAGATTCTACCTGGAGGAAAATCCCGATGTCAGCGCCGGGAATATAAATCCTTTTGTTCACTGGTTGCTCTATGGCCGTAACGAAGGGCGGGCGGGTACACCGGACATTCATCATGACAATGATGGAAAATTCGCTGGCCGGCCCTTCAACCCCTCGGTCATTTTCGTGTCGCACGAAGCGTCTAGAACCGGCGCACCCATGGTCCTGCTGTCGATGCTTCGATGGATCAAGGAAAATACCGACATAGAATTCGGCATCGTCATAGGTGCTGACGGGCCTTTGCGCGAAGACTTCAAAGCCTTGGCACCCTGTATGTTCATGGATGCGTATCCCCATGAAGAAAGACGTGGCATATTGCGCCAATTCTGTGGCGTTAACGTCCAGTGCGTCTATCTCAACACTATCGTTTCAGGAATATATGGCGCTTATCTTACCTTCCTTAATGCAGAGTTCATAACGCACGTTCATGAAATGGAGAATCTTTTCGTTCTATATGAGGAGACATTTTCGACCCTGATGACATTCTGTTCCAAATATATCGCAGTATCTCAGGGATCGGTCGAGGCCATCGAGAAGAGGACGGCCCACCGGAATGACGTAGAAATAAGCTATATAGCGCCATTCATTGATCGCTATCATGCCCGGAATGTGTCCCCACTGCCGAACAGTCTTCAGCAGGATCGTGACATTCCGGTCATTTATGGCTGCGGCACGCTGGAAGCTCGCAAAGGCCCGGATATCTTCTGCGACGTGGCGGAAATCCTGCGCAAGGAGGGCATCACCGATTTCCGCATGAAGTGGATCGGCGGCCAGGCCAGTTGGGATCTGGCCGAAGAAATCCAGAAGCGGGATATCGGCGCGAATGTCGAGTGGCTCGGCGCACAGGCGGATCCGCGCAGGCTTCTTAAAGATGGCGCGATGTTCGTCCTGCCCTCGCGGGAAGATGCCTTTCCTCTGGTTTGCCTGGAAGCGGCCGAACAAGGCCTGCCCGTGATCTGCTTCGACCATCGGGCTGGCAGCATGCATAAGTTCGTCGAGAACGATGCCGGCATTGTCGTGGACTATCTCGATGCCCAGGAAATGGCTCAAGCCATTAAGACGCTGTTGCAGGATGTTCCGTACCGCAAGGCGTTGGGCGCAAGAGCAAAGGAGAAGATGGAAAGCCGTCATCTGACCGACACGGTCTGTCCGCAGATTATGGCGCTTCTGCCGGCCTTGTCCCCATCAACGGCCACGAACGAGTTCGAAGCCTATAAGGAGCAGATCGACCGGGCCGATATCGTCTCCTTCGACATATTTGACACGCTGATCACGCGCCGGCTCAGCAACCCATCAACCGTCTTCGATGTCGTCGAACATCGGCACAGCAGCAACCAGGCGGCCGTTCTTGGCCTGTTTGACGAGCGCATGCGGGTCGCAGGAGCGGTGTTGGCTAAGCAGCAAGGAAAGAGAGACGACGTCGACATCGACGAAATCTATCAAGACATGCCGTTCTTCAGAAATTCGCAGATCGAAAAGGCGGTGGAAATCGACGTCGTCGTCCCGCATCCGCTTGGCTTCCGGCTATATGACTATGCGCTTAAGGCGGGCAAGCATGTCATCATCGTCAGCGATATGTATTTGGACGAAGACACCATCGTCGCGATGATGGGACGTTGCGGCATAACTCAGTGGAACAAGCTTTTTCTATCTTCCAAAATGGGTTTAAAAAAGGACACCGGACGCCTGTTCCAGAAGGTTGTCGAATATGCAGGAGGTGCGGGCATCGACGCCTGCCGGATGCTGCATATCGGCGACAATTGGGAAGGCGACGTGCACAAGGCGAAGGCGGCCGGGTTGAAGGCCATCCGCTTCGTTCCTCTCTATGACAAGCCTCATCGGAGATTCCCGATCGCCCCGGAACAAGCCCTGAAGCTTTCGCAGATCGGGCGGATCTGGAATGACTTCACGACCCAGGCGACCAAGCTCTGGAAGGAGAAGAACAGGGGCATCGTCGACGACTTCTACATGACCCTAGGTTTTGAGCTGTCCGGTCCTCTGGCGGCCATGATGGCGATGTATGTGCGGTCCCAGGCCGACAAGCTGGGGATCAGCAAGATCGTGTTCATGGCGCGCGATGGCCGCATCATCAAAAAGGCGTTCGAGACCTTGTATCGCGATGACATCGCCAAAGGCCGCTACGAGGTCCTATATGCGCACCTGTCGCGGGCTGTGGTCATTCCAGCGACGCTTCAAGATCCGCTGAGCAGCAGCGACCTCTATTTCCTGATCGAAGGGCTGCATCTAGGCCAGAAGCCGATCCGCTACTTCTTCAGGAAGGCGAACCTGGACGACAAGGATCCAGAGATCATCAAGCGGGTCGAGGCCAGATTTCCGGGCATGGACACAGTTCCGACCTGGGCTGACCTCCTGTCCTTGACGTCGCTCATGAATGAATGCTCGGCGCACATCTACAAGGCCAACGAGCCGGAGCGGGAAAAGTTCGCCGCCTATCTCGCCCGCATGGGAATAGATCGCGACGAGAAGATCGTGATGGTCGATGTTGGCTGGCTGCTTAACATTCAGTCGCGTTTTCACCAATTCTGCAGGGATTTCGCCATCCCGGAGCAGGTCATTGGCATCTATGTCGGCTCCCGCGATCGCGTTGATAAGAGCATTCCGCATTTCTCGCTGCTGTTCGATGGCGGCGACCCGAAACATTATGCGGATATGATCGAGGAAAACACAACGCTGTTCGAAATCCTGTTTTCGGCTCCCGAGCCTTCGGCGTCGGGTCTGATATGGGACGAAGCAGGTGATGTGGAAGTTGCGCTCAAGCCCTTGGCAATGCCACGGTCTAAGGAGTTCGAAGTCGCTCGCAAGATTCATTTCGGAGCGGAAGCGTTCTTCGGCGAGATGGCAACGGCGCTCAAGACCTTCATGCCGGCGCGCATTTCGAAGGATTTCTTCCTCGCAGCCTTTGAGGCGCTGGTCTATTCGACGGATGCCGATGCTCATGCCGAATTCGGCAATTTCGAAGTGCTGCTGGGCGGGCATCACGAATTTGTCGCGCACCAGAATCTCTTGAAAGCCGAACCGGCCTCTGCCTCCCGGCGGAAAATCAAGGACGAATATTTCGCGCCCTTGGAATTAGGATATGATGGCGATCAAGGCGTCGCCATCATAACCTCTGCGGGGCTCGACAATGGGTCCACCCGCTATCGTGGCATGAACTTGGGCCATTCACTCAATACGATGGGAATCAGGTCCACATTGTTTCATGCCGCGACGGATATCGACATGTTCGAACTGGAAATGGCTAGGTTCGACACCGTCCTGTTCCAGCGTTGTTTCAAGGAACAGGGCAATGTCGGCAGAATGTACGATGTCGCCCGACGTCTCGGAAAACGCTGTGTCATGGAAATAGATGATCTTGTCTTCCCGGAATTTCTGCCGGTGATCGGATCGGTCGTGGGCGGCGAATGGAGTTATGACGAGGCACTTTATGTCTCATCCGCCTACGAATCGATGATGAACGACATGGATGGCGCGATCGCCAGCACGGATGTCATTCGCAACTATCTGGCGGACAAGTGGAAGTTCCCCACAGCGGTCTATCGTAACAGGGTATGGAAAATTGGCGCGCCTGTTGCGCGCACCGACCCGACCTTCAGGATGATTTATGCGTCCGGGACATATTCGCATAAAGAGGATTTTGAGATTATTTCCAAAATACTCGTCTATATCCTGAAGAAATATCCTCATGTGAGCCTATCGCTGCTCGGTTCTACACAGGTTCCAGACAAGCTTCTGTCCTTCCCGAATGTGTCGACCTATCCTATCCTGCCTTATGATGAGATGCTTTCGTTCATCGGCTCGCATGACCTGATGCTGGTCCCCTTGGCCGACAGTATATTCAATGATGCGAAATCTAATGTTAAGTTCATTGAATGTGCGTCTATGGGTGTACCCGTCATAGCCTCTGGGGTCAGAGAATATGACCTTGCGATAACGGATGGTGTCAACGGATTGATTGCCGAAGATAGTCGAGATTGGGAAGTAAAGCTCGATAGAATTTTGAAAGGCAATATCTCAATATTTGAAATTGGTGATACAGCGAAGAAGTATGTCAAAGATCATTATCTTTGCTCGACGATTGACGATGAGACGAGCCAAACATTGAGAAAAGCATTGTTCGGCGTCTAATAGCCTTTTATAAGACGCGCGTTGAGGGATCTGCTGAAGCAGCATCCATGAGGCAGAAAGATGCCCCGGCGGTAGTCGGGGCAGCGGTCATGAATGGATTGGCGCATGCATCTGGACGCCTCGAAAAAAAACTTCGGCCTTTGATGGGTAGATTTGATTCACTTTGCCGACGATGTGGCCGAGGCGATAATGTCAGGTCGGCCGGGTTTCTTCGATCTTTCAGACCGGTACGACGCGCTGAGCGCGGCGGGCGATCCGCTGGAGCGATTGGCGGCTGTTGTGGATTTCGAGGATTTTCGGAGCCCGTTAATTGTGGCGTTGCGACGTAGCGTCCGTGGCAAGGGCGGTCGGCCGCCGTTCGGCCCGGTGCTGATGTTCAAGATCCTGGTTCTGCAGGCGCTTTACTCGCTGTCGGACGAGGCCACCGAGTTCCAGATCAAGGACCGCCTTTCGTTCCAGCGCTTCCTGGGACTGACGGCACGGTATCCGATGCGACGACCCTTTGACTGTTCCGAGAACGGCTTGTGCAGGCCAAGGCGATCGACCGGTTGTTCACTCGCTTCGATGCGGCACTCAAGGATCGGGGCTATCTGGCGATGGGTGGGCAGATCATCGACGCCACGGTCGTTCCAGCGCCCAACCAGCGCAATATCGAAGCCGAAAAGGCCGCGATCAAGGAAGGCCGGGTGCCCGAAGACTGGAAGCCGGCCAAAGTGCGGCAGAAGGATCGCGATGCCCGTTGGTCGACCAAGTACAGCAAGGCCAAGGTCCGGGAGGGGCCGATCCCAAAGCCACGCCGGTCGATCTTGCCATCCTGATGTTCGGCTACAACAATCATATCGGCATCGACCAGGCCCACGGGTTGATCCGCACCTGGGATGCCAGCGCTGCCAATGCCCATGACGGCGCAAGGCTGCCGGTTCTGATCAGCAAGGATAACACTGCCTCCGGCGTCTGGGCTGATACCGCCTACCGATCCAAGAAGAACGAGGCGTTTCTGGCGGATGGCATGTTCACCAGCCACATCCACCAGAAACGAAAGCCAAGGCAACCGTTGCCCGAACGGATAGCCTGGGCCAATACATGGCGCTCAAAGATCCGCGCACAGGTCGAGCATGTATTCGCCGGGCAAAAGCACAGCATGGGGCTCGGCGTGCGCACCATCGGTATCGCCCGCGCGACCATCAAGATCGGTATGGCCAACCTTGTCTATCATTTCCAGCGCCTCGCCTGGCTCGAGGGGCGTACTGCGCCTGCTTGATGCAAAGCTGCCCCCAAAGCGGCAATAGCGACATTGAAATCACCCAAAAATATGCTGCCACATCATGCCAAATCTGGCTCTGACGTCAGTGCCGCTGTCACCCCACCCAAATCCGACAGTTTTTCGAGGTGTCCAGCTCGGCCTGTCCCGGATCATATACTCCGTCCGCGCATCGGACAGATTATGCTGGGCCTGCAAAATCAGGATCTTGAACATCGCGACAGGGTCAAGCGGCGGACGGCGCCCTTGCTACCATCGCCATAACCCAGCCCTTCGACCAGCCAGGATCCCGAAATACTCAAAATCCAAGGTCCGTTCCAGAACCTCAAGCGGATCGCCTTGACGGCTCAGCATCTCAAGGTGATCATTCAGGCTGAAAAGAGACTTGGGGTCCATCGCAGATCGCTCCAATCGCTACCTGCTCAATGAATTACGAAGGGCCCAAATCCGCCAGAGTTTTGCGGGTGTCCAGCTTGGACGGGACGGGCAGCCGGGTTCCATGTCATGGCTTCTAAGGTCAGTGTAGCAGCCTCTCGGAGCCACGTTGAAACCCGACCATCCACTATTATGCCGATATTCTGGCACAACCTCCTAGCACTACTTTGGCAGAAGTTTTGAAAGCGGTGGTGATAGCGCCGTTCCGCAATTCGGACAGTGGCGCGACCGCGGGCGTAACAGGCGATCAAGGATGGCCTGACGGACAGCCGGGAGACTTGGCTGAGGTGGCGGACCGGAGAGCCTTTTTTTTCCGCCCCGCCTGAGCGAGCCTTCGTGTTTGGAGGAAGGCATAGGCGATCATTGTCATGAGCGCATGGCGATGCAGCCCGGTCCACGAGCGACCTTCAAATGGTCGAGACCGAGTTCCTCCTTGAGTTGCTGATGCGCTTGTTCGCAGATCCAGCGTGCCTTGATGGCGCCGGCGGCGTCCTTGATCGGCGTGTCGGCGGGAAGGTTCGAGAGATAGTATTTCCGCTCGCCGCTGGAGCGACGCTCGCCCACCAGCCAGGCCTCTTCGCCCGGCAGATGCTGTGCGCCTGCGGCGCCGATCCGCTGTGGTGGGCCATCGGCGATCCGCACGCGCATGACCGCGAAGCGGGCCGTCAAGCGACCCTTTGTTCCTCGACGCCAACTGACCTGCCGCCACTTTGCCTCTTCGAGCATGGCATGGGCGGCCCGGGATTTGACGTCGGGCACATGCCGAACCCGCGGTCGTCCACGCCCCGCCACCTGGAAGATCAGCTGCACGTCGGCGGGATAGACCTTCTGATGACGGGGGACGCCGACGGCCCAGCACAATCCTCGAGCGCTGAGCGCCTGCCAGAAGGGCGCTGACAGGCCGTAGCCGGCATCAGCGAGGACGCAGCCAAAGCGCACACCGGCAGCTAGGACGCGATCGATCTCCTCAATGGCGATGTCAGGCTTTGTGCGATAGACTTGGAACGCTTCGGGCACGCCCGCTCTTGCCATCCGGGGCGTATCGTTAGTCCAGCTTTCCGGCAGGAACAGTCGCAGGCCCAGCATGAGTGGAACTTCCCCCGAGGCCAGCGTCACCGACACCAAGGTCTGGCAGTTCGCGTTCTTGCCCAGCACCGTGGCGTATTGCGGCGCGACACCGACCGAGGCCTTTCCCTTCTTGGGGAGCGCCGTGTCGTCGATGATCAGCCAGGCCAGGCCTTGTCACCGCCAACCAGGGCATCCGCCTGTCGCCACAACGTTGCTCCAGCGGTGCGCTGTCCCAAAGGCCCGCCCCGATGAAATGGTGGAGCCGGTCATAGCTGAGCGCTTCGGCGCGTGCCGCCATAGGCTGGATGCTCTTGCGATCACCCGGACCAGTCAGGCCTGCGATGTAGGCCGGGCACATCCGCCGCAGCGTCTTGTTACCCAGATCCTCCAGATACGGCTCAAGCCAGCGTTCCAGATCCCGCTGCCAATCCTCTTCCATCGCCAGCCTCCATCAAAGCTGGCTCCCTATGAATCACGCATCTTCCTCGCAGGGAATCCCAAAAATCATACTTCTGCCAAAGTAGTGCTAGGCAGGCAGATCGATGACCTCACGGACGCGATCGTTCTTGAGCAGTTCTTCGAAATAAGCGATAGTGTTGGTAATCCCGGCGCGCAACGCGACATTCGGTTGCCAGCCTAGTTGCTTCTGAGCCTGAGTGATATCAGGACGTCGCTGCCTCGGATCATCTTGGGGCAGAGGCCGGTGCACAATCTTGGACGATGATCCGGTAAGATCGAGCACCTCCTGGGCGAGTTGAAGCATTGTAAACTCGCCGGGATTTCCGATATTTATCGGACCTGTTACCTCATCTGCGCTACCCATTAGGCGCACAAACCCTTCAATAAGGTCATCGACATAGCAAAAGGACCGGGTCTGCGATCCATCTCCAAAAACAGTAAGGTCTTTTCCTGTCAATGCTTGAACAATGAAGCTGGAGACTACTCTTCCATCATTAGGATGCATGCGGGGGCCATAAGTATTGAATATCCGGACCACCTTAATCCTTAAGTTATGTTGCCTCCAATAGTCGAAAAACAACGTCTCGGCACATCGTTTTCCTTCATCATAGCATGATCTAGGACCTATGGTGTTGACATTGCCCCAATAATGCTCTGGTTGGGGATGTACTGACGGATCGCCATAAACTTCAGATGTCGATGCTTGAAAAATCTTTGCCTTGAGGCGTTTGGCAAGGCCAAGCATGTTTATAGCACCCAGAACGCTTGTCTTCGTAGTCTGTACTGGATCACGCTGGTAATGAATGGGTGAAGCTGGACAAGCAAGATTGTATATCTCGTCACATTCTATGTAAAGTGGAAAGCTGATATCATGCCGGATTAACTCAAATCTTTCGTGATCTTTAATATGAGAGATGTTGTCATGTGTTCCAGTGTAGAAGTTATCTACACAGATAACGTTAGATCCCTCCTTTAATAGCCGTTCACACAGATGAGACCCTAAAAACCCGGCTCCACCTGTTACCAACACCCGTCTTTCTAAATGCATGATTTCGCACCTATAAAAATATTAAGTATTTATTTCGTTATATCAGAATTATCTAAATGCAAGTAAAGTTTTCACACAGAATTACCTTGGCGCCCATTAATAGGTCAGAGATTTTGTTTTAAGTAAGCATTAGTTCAGGCCTCGCACAATGTGGCGCACTCGTCAATGTCTGAGGAGGAGCGCCTCAGCGCTCGGGAAGTTTGCGGCGTCCGGCGAGAGCTGCCTGCGATGCCGACTCGCCTGTTGCCGGCAAGGCGGCATCCCAGGATCTAGGCTCGACGGCTTGGCTGTGTGCGTCAAGGCTTTCAAAGCGTCCTGATTGCCGCACCGCCACCGCCTTGATGAGAAACCGGGATGACGGGCCTGGATATGACTTTGAGCTGGCCGCTTGGGCATGTGCAAAAAAGTTGCACGCCACATAGACGCTTGTGGATGCCATCAGCTTTCGTCTTCACGGCGAGCATCAACGGAACTGGCGGAGGCCAGCTTACCATCGACGATCGCTCATCGGTGAGGGCTGCGAGGCGGTGCTGGCGCCCAACGACTTTCTTGCCGCACCGAGGGTGCGTTCTTCTGGCGGTTCCAACCTTGCTCGCAGCGCTGACCGCAAAGCATTTTTCAGCTCGACGGCTGAGCGCGCAAGCTGATCGGCCTTAAGGGCGCTGCACCTTCGGATCACGGGCTTCACCGCCTTGTCGGAGCGCTATCCATGCCTTCTCCGAACAATCTGGCGAGTAGGTATATCGGGGCACTTCACCCCCGCGAGGAAGAGGTTTGCAATCGCCGTATGTTTGATCCATCAGGGCCATGACGCAGGAGAGGGAACTCTGGAACCCCCTCACTGACAGGATTGGTGCATGCAATGAATGTCCTACTGCTAAATACAAAATCCCATAATCCAAACTATTATATTGTCCTGGGAATAGAAAATGCTCTGAAAGAGAGCGCAAAAGTTCGTAATGTACAAAATGCTAGCTATAAAGATGTGGTACAATATGCCTGTACCGGTGACTATGATGTCTTGCTGGCAGTGGATGGAGAAGATATTGCGGTCGACATATTAACGCGCTTGCATAGCTTAATACCTGTTACAGCATTATGGGCGTTTGAAGATCCATATGAACGGTCTAAAACCTCTGCTGTCTCTGGTTTATTCGACTTAATTTTCACGAACGACTCCGCTAGCGTGGATTATTATACTTTTGGCGCACAGCATCTGTCCTTAGCAGCCAACCCGAAAATTGATCATCGACCCGTCCGCTTAAGCGACAGCGATTACGAATATGATGTATCTTTTGTTGGTTCTGCTTGGCCGAATAGGGTCAAGTTTTTGAGGCGCCTGTTGAAGAGGATGCCTGATCTGAAAACGCGTATTGTCCTCGCGTACAATCCCTATCTTCCACGTGCTTATCTTGACCTTCCTGATAGTAGCTATATCGGGTCAGTTTCTCACTACGACTTTGTAGAAATTGCTAATAGATCTCGGGTAAGTTTAACTCTACATCGTGATTTTTCCGGCGACGGGATCAATACGCGTGCTGCAGATCCAGGGCCTCGTATATTCGAGACCGCGCTTGCGGGTGGATTTCAGTTGATAGACGCCGCCGACACGAGGCTGGATGTTGCTTACCGACCGGGACAGGATGTTGAAACTTTCGTAACCTTTGACGAGTGTATCACCAAATTAGATGATGCACTTCGAAATCCACACCGACGAATTGAGATGGCAAACGCTGCACAGAGTCGGACACGCGATTCACATCTATATGCGCATCGAGTCGATAAAATCCTTGAGAGCGCTGCAGTATCTCTTGCCACCAAAAAAGTTCACCACCCTATAACTGATGTGGATCAGGATAGGGTTCTTGGAAAGGCACAGGTCAAGCCTAGGCTCTTATTCGTCACACATAACACCATTGCCGGAGGAAATTTCGGAGGCGTCGAAGTTTATCAAGAGAGTATCGCAACTAAACTATCCAAAACCTATGAGTTGTTTTACTATCGTGTAAGCCGTAAGCAAAATGATCCAGCCTATAGAGAATATGTTTTAACCAATGATCGACATAGAGTTCTGGAGAGAGTACTCGTTCCATATTTTGACATTTTTCACACCCTTACGAGTCCAATTGTAGAACAGGCATTCGCCCATATTTTAGCGAAGTATAAAATTGATATAATTCACTACCACCATTTGATTAACCATATAGTGTCACTGCCTTTGGTATCAAAAATGATGGGAGTTCCATCGGTATATACAACTCAGGACTTTTTCCTTGTCTGCACAAGATTTAACTTGGTTGATTTTCGCGGTAGCTATTGCAACATTGCTAAGCGAACTAAGGAGGTCTGTGATGTATGTCTGAGCGCCGCGGAAGGCAAAGCGCCTGGCACCCAGGGGTATCGGCGCGCCTTCATCTCGCGCGTTCTGGGAGCCATTGACAAAGTCATCGCCAATTCATCTTCAGCTCGGGAAGTTATTGGCGGTGTGTACCCGGAACTCGAAGATCGCAATGCCTTTGTTCCATTTGGACTGCCTCTGCCAAAGGTTGGTCCTGTCCCGTTCAATACATTGTCGCGCGATAAGAGGTCGTTCGACGGAAAGGACGTACTAAAGGTTGTCTTTCTAGGCAACTTCACGAAAATCAAAGGCGCGGACATGTTCCTTCGGGTAGCCGAAATCATGAGGAACGATGCTGTCGAATTTACGATTTGCGGGAGGCTGGATGAGCCGTTTCCTTCGATTTTGGCGCAACTCGATCTTCCTAATGTAAAAGTTCACGGCGGCTTCGACCCTGGTGAGCTTGACTTGTCAGTCTTCGACATGTCCCTGCACCTTTCCATTTGGCCGGAAACATATTGCATCACCTTGTCCGAAGCCTGGAAGGCGGGTGTTGTGCCCGTGGTCACTGCCTGTGGGGCATTGCTCGACAGGGTTACCCATAACGTGAACGGCTTTCACATTCCCATCGATGGCGCCGGTGAGCTGATTTCAATCTTGCGTCGCGTCATCGGTGACAGGACTGAGCTTAATCGTATATTGGCGAATGTTAGCCCAAGCTTGTGGTTAACCGTTGACGAGCATTGCGACAAACTGACCGAAGTTTACCAAGATTTGCTGGCAACTAGGACTGTAAATCAGCATTCCGACATAGAGCCGAGGATAGACAATGGGGTCGTGCTAAGTACATTGTTGCTGGACGAGCCCATCAATGGACCACGATGGGATGAGCCAATCCTGAACTTCGCGGGATTTGGCGCGTATGAGCCGCTTAATCCATATTGGGCCGATCGCCAAGCAATTCTGGCCCTGCTGTCGGCGGGGCGGAGCCGCATATCTCCAGAAGCGACTGTCTGGATAGACCATTTCGGTGCCTCTGTACCACACCTTCCTCGCGATGGCGCAACGATAATCCCTGTCGCCACTGGCACCAGCTTGCAACTAAGCGGATGGTTGCGAGCCGGTCGCGGTGAGATCGAGGGAAATAAGATTCTCGCCCTGCGGTCACTCAATGGCGACTTGGTGCTAGTGCGACTTCATTTGTTTGATCGTCCAGATGTCGTCGCGGTCTCTGACTCAGATGCCGATTGTGTTGGATTTACCTCGGAGCCAATACCGCAGGCGCTTTTCGACAGTGGCGTTTATGGCGTCGAGATCTTCAAATATGACAATGAATCAGTCGTCATTTTCAGGGCTGACGCAGCTATTGTTGTTAGAGACAAGGTAGAAGTTGCCCAGGGTAACAACTATCTTGGACATCACCTGACGTTAGGGGTCCCGTTAGAGGGCGCGCCATGGATTAGGGATAGCAAGTCCAAAGCCGTTGTCCAACTCACTGTGGATAAAATGTCTATCGAGAAGATGTCGAGTGAAGGAGATGGTCATCCGCTTTGGACTATGTTTGTTTATGGCTGGGCTATTGACCTACATGCGGATGATGCAGCAGACACCATGCTTCATTTAAGAGGGGATCTTTCCTATCATACAGCTTTGCGCTGGATGGCGCGGCCAGATGTGGTAAGCGCTCTGGCGCCCATTCCTGCCTCTAACGTCGGCTTCGTCGGCGCAGCTTGGCTCGCTGACATACAGCCGGGCTACTATGAAGTGGACATTCAGCGGCGATCTCGGTCAGGCGTGTCCGTCATGCCCACGGAACATATCCTCGAAGTCCGTGTGGATGCTCCACCAGTCGTGAGCAGCGGAAAGAGAGAAATGGACGTGCTGGCGAGCGAAAGGAATTAGGCATGCCGCTGGTCTGCATCGCAAGCAGTTTTCCCGAGGAGCAGAATAGGAACCTCGGCATCGTAGATAATCTGGCTTTAGGTTTTTCCGACATTATAGGTCATGATTGCGTTCGACGCGTGTCTTTTGAGACAATGGCAGATCATGTTACGCAGCTAAGGCCTAACTTGGTGATCTTGGTGGGATCGCCTTTGCCCCATACCAGTGACTATAGGGCCATCGCGCGGGCGGCTGCGCATTGTGGCGCGCTATTCACTTTCTGGACCGTAGAGGATCCTTACGAGTTTGACTATAATTACAGGTTTGTCGATTACGCCGATGTAATCTTCAGCAACGATAAGTGGGCCGTCGAGTTCTACAATCATAACAATGTCGTTTACCTCCCGACCGCAGCAGCGCTCGACTATAAACGACCTGTAGAGTCCTTTTCACAGCGGGATCTTGATGTTTTCTTTTGTGGGGTTGCTTTTGGAGTCAGGCAGCGCGTCATTAGCGACGCATTGCCGGTGCTTCAGCGCTATCGCTCTTTGGTATTTGGAGAAGGTTGGCCTGTTATAGACGAGCAGATCATACGCAATGTTCGGATTAGTCAGTCAAAACTAATTGACTATTATACATCCTCGAAGTTTGTACTTAATATAGGGAGAGATTACTATTTGGCGAACAATTTTAGGGCAACTTTCGTCTGTCACGCCCGGACCTCGTACCTTTGAAGCGGCAATGGCTGGATGTGTGCAGATTTATTATCAGCCTAGTTATGCGCTATTTGAGCTATTTGATAGAAATGAGGAAATCCTCTCTTTTAACAATGTGGAAGAGTTATCTGTAATAATTGAGACATTGATCAATGATCTTCCCAAGGCTGAGAGGATTGCTAGAAATGCGCAGGCGCGCGCTGTGCGTGATCATAGTTACCGGACTCGCGCTCAGACAATTCTGCAGCATGTAGGTTTAGGCGCAGATCTGGAGCGCTAGCCTGCTATTCCATCAGTGTGCCTGTGTCGGATGGTTTGCCTCTCCAATCTGATGTTCAGCTCCTTCCCGGGATGCTGATGCGCCTAATCGCTGCGGCAATGGTAACCGACCGGTTGAGGCCGCCTGCCGGACGGCGACATGAGCGCGTAAGGGACGTCCTAAGTGAGAGCGAGGGACGGCTGCGGAGATACTGGTCCGGGAGCGGCGTCGCCGGTGGAGTACCGCGGAGAGGCTCGAGATCGTCGCCGCGGTGGGGGGACCCCTTGGCGGTTATCGGATTTCGACGTTTCGGGCGCCGCCGATTCTTACGTGAAGCATTTCGATGAGGTCTGGAACGACTTTCCAGGAATGGGCAAGGATCTTGACCTGCCCCTGACCTGCCCGCCTCTGGTCCCGCGGTCATAACGAGAGTCTGCCAGTTTGATATTCTTGCTGCCGGTGTTCGGTTTCCGAGCGACGAGTGAGGCGTGACATTGTTGTAATCGTAGCGCCAAACAGCCAGCTGGACACCCTGATTTACCTCTGGCTGTGAGGGCAGGATTATGTTTCCATCGCGTTGGAATGATGGAGGCTTACGTGTCTGTACAGCGTGGCTTTTTCGATCTGGATGAGCGGTATGCGGCGTTATCTGCAGCGGGTGATCCGCTAGAGAAGCGTATGGCGGAGATCTCGCGCATCTCCTCGCGAAGCTCGGCATGCTCGGGCGGACGTTCTCGCCGGACCGTCTTGGGGTCGACACCGATCAGCACGCAGGCACGGCGCTGCGAGACCTGGTAATCTCTCATCACGCCGAGCGCCGCTTCCCGTCGCTGGCTCGGCGTCGTCAGACTTTTCCCAACAGGTCCTTCAGGATCGCGTTGTCCAGTACACTCTCCGCCAGGAGCCGCTTGAGCTTGCCATTCTCATCTTCGAGCTGGCGCAGTCGCCGGGCATCAGACACCCAGGGCGCCGTACTTCGCCTTCAGCTTGTAGAATGTCGCCGGGCTCAGGCCATGCTTGCGACAGACATCGGCCGTGGAAATCCAGCCTCCTGCTCCTTGATCATCCCGATGATCTGCCCCTTCGTTGGGGCAGACTCTACATCAGATCGAGGGAGCCAGAGGGGGGCAGGTCAATCTCGCCGGCTTGGCCGCGTAGTGCGCTCTTGCGTCGATCCTCGGGCATCATTGTCGTGCAATGGCCGAGGATGGCGGTCAGCGTGGCCGATTTCCGGATTGGAGATGTGCGGCTTCCAGTCGTCGATGCTGAGCCGCATGCCAAGGTAGAAGCCGTTGGCGAAGTCCTCCAGGAGAACTTCGCCGGCGTCTGTGCGCATGCAAATGGGGGCATAGCGCTTCGGGCCGCCGGATAGGGTCGCGCCAATCTGGCTGTATCGCTGGAAGATCGTGTTGCGGACGGCTTCCTCGATAATGCCATCCTGCGCCCAGGCAATGCCCTCTCCGACTACAGGAAGACGATTGCTCCATTATATAGACCGACCTTCATCCATTCCATGAAGAATATAATGTTGAAGGGGATCGATGCCAGATGACAACACGTCCGGGTAGCGGGTCAAATAGGAATCGGTGTCGAACAAGCCTTTGCGCAGCAAGCGAGCCTGGACCTTTTTCTGGCGCCATTTTTTCGGCATAAATGCCCACCATTGCGGATAACCTGTCACTACGGCATTGACTTGCTGTAGCCATTTACGTTGATGGTCACTATGCGCCCTGACGCCTTGAATGGCTTGCAGATCGCCTGACAGGCGGAGGATTTCATTTGATTGTTCAGCAATGACACCAGCCTGCTCGGCGATCCTGCCTTGGGCCGCATTGCTGGCATCACGAATATGGGTCAAAGCGGCCTCGCGCTGGTCCACCAATTGGCTAAGCTCGATCATCTTTGATTCTGATGCCGACCAACGCTGCGTCGTATTTTGGACCTGCAGGCGCAGGCTCTCGACCAAGGCAGTCAGTTCCCTTTCCCTGCCTTTGTACTGCTGTATGGCAACCGTCTGCTTGGTAGAGTCTTCCTCTCTCTGCTCCATTTCCGTTACGCGCGCGAAGGCAAGATCCAGCGATTTCTGCACTTCGGCCAAGCGCGTCTGGGTGGATACGTTGGAAATCTGGGCAAGTGCCAAATCCTCGTCTCGCTTGCCAAGGAGGGTATTAAGCCGCGAGACCTCTGTCTGCGCCTGACTCAGTCGCTGTGTCGCCTCCCGTTCGCGCTGCAGGAGCCGCTCTTCAGTTGCAAGAGCAAGATTGTCTCGCGCCTGGATTTCCGCTTCGATCCGTGATTGTAGTTCGGCTTGTCTGTCCGCTTCTAACTTGCGTTGACGAGCCACATTGTCCAGCTTGGTTAACGCGGACTGTAGCGCCTTTTCCAAGGCTGCTGTTTGCGCTTCAGCGAGGGTCAAGCGCTGTTCTGCGGCGCGTCGTTCGCTTGAAAGTCGAAAAACCCATTTGTCGGCCGCCTTCAGCTTGACTTCTAAAGTCTCTATCTCGGTTCGAACCATGTCGCAGGCCGATTCGGCGACTTCGGCACGTTGGCGTTCCTGATTTAAAAGGGTGAGGGTCTGAGCGATTTCCTCCTCACGTTGGCGCAGCGTGCTTTGCGCCGCCGCTAGTTCGTGCTGGCGATCGTTCAGGCTCTGGGTGATCCGCTCGATGTCTTGCCGCATGCCCTGAAGTTCTTGCGTTAAGTCTGTTTTCTCTGCGTCAAGCGACGTGATAATCGCATCCTTCTCCGTCACCTGCTGTTCAAGGCGTTGACGTTCGTCGCGCAGCGTGGCGATATGCGCTTCGCCTTCCGCCAGATCTTCCCGATTGCGGTGCGCCGCGGCTTGGCTTTCGGCGAGCTGCTGCTCCAGCAGGGCATGCGCGCTCTCCAGTTGAGAAAGACGGGAAATTTCGCTTTCAAGCAGGGATTTGGCTTCGTTCGCCTGTGAAAACTCATCGTCCTTGCGCCTGATCAGATCGCTAAGCTCAATATTTCTCTGCCGTTCGCTCGACAAGGCGTAGGTCAGCCTTGCAAAGGCGGGTCCGGCAGCGTTCAGTTCCAGCCTGACAGTATCCAGTTTTGCAAAGTCGGACGCGTTCTCGCCCTCGGCCGCCCATTTTGCCAGCACGCTATTCGCCTCCCGAACCCATTGCGACAACATGGCATTGGCCATGACATGCTGTTGACTGTGGACATGATGCCGGTTCCCCTTGTCGAGGAAGGCGTTCACATCCATGCCGGCCTTTATCGACAGGCGCGGCCACTGGATATCCAAGGTCTGTTTCATGGCATCCGCCAGACTCGTCCAGTCGTCGAGCAGAGCCTCATAGGTCAGGAAGATCCGTCGCCGCCCACGGCTGCCATGCTCGGCATCCAGCACGTGGCGGAGCCATAGCAGGACGGCGAGATCAAAAGGAAAGCTGTCGCGGATTTCGAGAGACTCCGCGACTTCGAGTGGATTGCGGATGGGCAGGACGATCAGCGGCTCGACCTGCGCCTCGTCCAGAACCTGGAACCAGAAGCGGGTCAGGCGGCAATTGCGCGGATCCTTCAGCACAAATAGCGGCGATGCGCCATATTCCTCCTGCAGAACCTGCAAGGCGCGCGCTTTGAAATCGTCGGCGACCGGCGACTGATACCATTGGGGATTGAACTCGAGCCAGTCGTCCCAGCTACTTCCTCCCGATTGCAGGAGCGCGTCGTTCAAGGCCGCAATGGCGTTCGATTCCCAATGGCCTTGCGGATTGCCATGGGCACCGGGCATCAATGTACGGGGAAGGTCGCACCCCAGTAAATTAAGCACACGGGCAAGGGCGCTCGTCCCCGACCGATGCATCCCAAGAACTAGAATAGCTTTGCGATGCATTGCAACACTCTCATCTGTCATGATAAATGGTGTAAAGCTATGAATTATAGGTGGTTATAATGATCAACAGCTAAATTGACATCGTCATAGATTTTTGCAACGCCATTGTTGAGAACAATCGCCTTGTTGCAATTCCCACGGATAAATTCGGGACTGTGCGATGCAATGATCATCGATCTTTCTTGTCTCTTCTCGAACATTTCGATGTGACATTTTTGTTGGAAGTTCTGATCGCCCACCAAGATGATCTCGTCGATCAGATAACAATCAAATTCGATCGCTAATGACAAGGCGAAGGCGAGCCGGGCACGCATGCCTGAGGAGTAGGTTTTGACCGGCATGTTCAGTTGCCGGCCCAATTCCGTGAAATCTTCGACAAATAGCCGGATGTCGGCATATTCGCGCTTGTAGATGCGGGCAATGAAGCGCGCATTGTCGAGGCCTGTCAAACTGCCCTGGAAGCCACCGGCAAATCCGAGCGGCCAGGATACGGACATGGTGCGGGTGATCTTGCCGGATGTTGGCATTTCTACCCCGCCGATCAGCTTGATCAGCGTGCTTTTCCCGGCGCCGTTGCGACCCAGCAGGCCGACCCGGTCGCCCCTGTCAATGGCCAGGTTTACACCTTTGAGGACCTGCTTGCGCCGTCCGCCATGAGAGTAGGATTTGGTGATGCCGCTACAGATGATCATTCGATGGCCAATTTACGGCGCACGCGGCGGCAAAGAATGAGGCCGACGAGAATTGCGACCGCCGAAGCGATAATAGGGTTCCAGACATCGTAATAGGCGACGACCTTATCGCCCCAGACCCCCTTGCGCATCATTTCCATGGCGTTGACGAACGGAGAGAACAGCAGGAACTCGCGCGCCTCTGGGGTAAGCCAGGCTACCATGTAGAACAGGCCGGAAAAAGGAAGGACGATGTATGTTGTGACGGGAATGAACTTTTCCATGGCTTCCGACACTTCGGAAAGGGGAGCGATGATGAGGCACAGCGAAAAGCAGAACAGGGCATAGAGAAACCACCCTGCAATCAGAAGGCCGATATTGGCAGGAATGGGAAATTCGCCAAAGGCGATCAGGACGACGGCCATGAAAAGATAAGCCATCATGCCGCCGAGGACTTCAATGATGAAGCGCGCCAAGATGAAATCGACGATCTTGATTTGGCGGTGATAGAGCAGGCTCTGGTTGGCGGTAAAGACAGCGACGCTGCGCGCCACGCCATGCCGGAATAGGGTGATGGGGATATAGCCCGTCGCCACGAAAGCGATGATGCCGATGCCATGCTCGGTTGCGCCGTGCGTGAAATGCCACAGGATGCCGACCAGCCCGGCGAACAGCAGCGGTTCGGCCATGATCCACAGGAAACCGATATTCTCGCGCCCGAAGCGAGTGATGAGCTCGCGGATCATCAGGGCGTGAATGACCCGAACCTGGACCGACCAGCTATCGCGCAACTGATGTAGCCTCGTCATCGTCACGATTTCAGTCTTCCGGTGCGTGCTCGAGAACGCCGATCATGAACATCCAGGCGATGAAATAGAGGCATGCGGCCGATGCAAAAACGATCAGCACGTTGATGAAGCGTTTGGGCAGCAGCGGTTCGTCGGGCAAATTGGGGTCGACCACCCGTTCAAGGTAGAATTGCTGGCGCTGGGCCTCGGCGCGGGCCTGGACGAGCGCGGCATTGGCGGCGTTCAGGCTCTGTGTCGCGAATTCCTGCTCGACCAGCAGATTTTCATAGCCGCCCAGCTTCGACGCGATGCCGCTGCCGCTGCCCACGACGCGACTGTCCTGCGAGGCGATCTGCGTACCGATGGCGGCGATGCGGTTGCGCAACGCAGGGATGGAGGGATTGCGTGGGGTCAGCCGCTGCATGATGTCGAGCTGCGCCTGGAGCGCCGCGCGCTCGGCAGTCAGCGTGTTGGCAATCTCCAGCACGCCGCCGGCCTGCTTGGTCGGGTCAATCAGCGCCTGGCTGTTGCGATATTGGGATAGGGCGACGCGCGCGGCGCGGGCGCGCTGCGTCGCCAGCTCGACCTGCTTTTGCGCCTCAGTGATGCCCTTGCTCTGGGCGCGGCCGTTCAGCCGGTTGACGAGCCCTTCGCTAAGGTCGAGCAGCTCGCGATTGATGCGATAGGCGTCCTGCGGCGTGAAGCCCTTCACTTTGATGATGGCGGTGCTGGTCTCGCTGTCCATGCGCGCCTCGACCATCGTGCCATAATATTTGAACAGGCTTTCAAAGCTGCTGCCCGAAAAGGGCAGAGGGAAGCGAGAGAGGGCGTCGGCCTGCGGATGGGCAAAGCGGTCGCGCACGGCGACATTCTTCTCCAGCGCCCGGAGCGCGTCGCGCGAGCGGACGAAGGTCAGCACTTCGTTGGTCTGTTCCTGCCCGCCCGACAGGCCGGTGGTCTGCACCAGATTGGCGAGCGTCGACACCTGCCCGCGCTTCTGGTCCGGGCTCTTGATAACGAAGCGCGATTCCGAGATGTAGATGTCGGACGCGATCAGCCCGTAATAGAGCGCGGCGAGCAGCGTGGGCAGTACCACCATCACCAGGAACCAGCGCCGCTTGCGCACCCAGTGCGCTAGGGCGAAATGGCGGGCCGGGGCTTCGGCGTCCACGGGAAACGAAGGATTGACGTTCATAAGTCTGTGCAGCGCCTTGAGGAACCTGAGCGATCCTGCGCTAAGGCAACATGGGGCAGGGCGCAAGGCCAAGCATGGTCGACCGTCGTAGGTGCGAGAGGAACTATTGTCCATTGTTCGATCCCGATGCTAAGGCGATGCCCTCATTAGCCGCAGCCTTCGAGACCTGACATTGATGCATATTCGCAATAGCGTATTTCTGGCCCTTCTCGCGGGGCTTGCGGGCTGCGCCTCCTTGCCGTCGAGCGGCCCTACCGGGGGCCAGATTCACAAGTCGGCCGTCGCCCCCAAGGACGGCTCCGCACCGATCGAGCTGGTGCAGATCCGCGCCGCGGCCGATGTGCCCGCGCCGGTCACCGCGTCCGCCGCGTTGTTACCCGCATCGCCTCGGACGCCCACCGACATGGTGGGGCCGGGCGATGTGCTCGACATCAACATCTACGAAGCGGGCGTCACCCTGTTCGCCAGCGGCGCGGCGGTCTCCGCCGGGGGGCAGCTCGCCCCGCCGGGCGTGCAGGTGCAGAAGCTGCCGCCCACGCGGGTCGACGACCTGGGCGACATCACCATTCCCTATGCTGGCACGCTCCATGTCGCCGGGCTGACGACCGGAGAGGTCGAGGCGACGATCCGCAATGCGCTCGCCCGCCTGTCGCAGAACCCGCAGGTGCTCGTGACGATGAGCCAGGCGATCACCAACTCGGTCATCGTCGGCGGCGAAGTGGCGCGGCCCGGGCGGCTCGTACTCCAGACTAATCGCGAAAGCTTGTCCGACGTGATCGCGCTCGCCGGCGGCTATCGCGGCAACAGCAAGGACCTGATGGTCCGCATCATGCGTGGCGCGACGAGCGTTGACGTGCGCGTCAACGACCTCGTTGAAAATCCCGCGCTCGACCTGCCCATCCGTCCGGGCGACCGGCTGATGCTGGTGGACGATCCGCGCACCTTCTCGATCCTGGGCGCCTCGGGCCGGGTGGAGCAGGTGCCCTTCCGCCGCTCGACTGTGTCGCTCGCCGAAGCGATCGCGACTGCGGGCGGGTCCAACCCCAATCTGGGCGACCCCGCCGCCATCTTCCTGTTCCGCTATGTGCGCGACGCGCAAGGCAGGGAAACGCCGCGCGTCTATCATCTCAACATGATGCAGACCGGCGCCTATTTCCTCGCTCAAAAGTTCACGATGCAGGACAAGGACGTCCTCTATTTCGGCAATGCTGCGGCCAACCAGCCGAGCAAGCTGGTCCAGCTCATAAGCCAGCTCTTCTCGCCAGTGCTGACCGTCACTAGTGCCGTTTCGGTGATCCAGAACAGCAACAACTGACGGCGGCCCGCCCACGAGTCATGCAAAGGGGGTAATGTGGAAGTCCAGACTTACGACATCGCAGGCGTCACGCTCCTCACGCCCCGCCACATCGGGGACGAGCGTGGCTATTTCACGGAAACCTTTCGCGCCGACCTGTTCGCGAAACATATTGGCGATTACCGCTTCGTGCAGGCAATGAATCGCGCAGCGCCCGCGTCGGCACGATTCGCGGCCTTCATTTTCAGAGGGAGCCGCACGCCCAGGGCAAGCTGGTGCGCTGCACCGCCGGCGCGCTGTTCGACGTCGCCGTCGACATCCGTGCGGGATCGCCCACCTATGGTCAGTGGATCGGCGAAACGCTCACCCCCGACGATGGCAAGCAGCTCTGGGGGTGCCGCCGGGCTTTGCCCATGGCTTCTGCTCGCTCGAGCCCGACACCGTCATCTGCTACAAGGTGACGGGCAGCTATTACAGCGTCGAATGCGACAAGGGCTTGCCTGGAACGATCCGGCGATCGGCATCCAGTGGCCCGATGTCGCCGATCCCGATTCCCTTTCGGCCAAGGACCGCAAGCAGCCGCTGCTCGCCGACCTCCCTGCCTATTTCAGCTGGAGCAACTAACCCATGCGCGTAATCGTCACCGGCGGCGCCGGCTTCATCGGCTCGGCCCTCGTTCGCTATCTGGTGCTCCAGAAGGGCTACGACGTCCTCACCATCGACGCCCTCACCTATGCCGGCTGCGAATCGTCGCTCAAGGAAGTCGAAGGGCGCAACAACCACAGCTTCCTGCACGCCAATATCTGCGACCGCGCCGCGATGGACCAGGCGATCGCCGAATTCCGGCCTGACCGCGTCATGCATCTGGCTGCCGAAAGCCATGTCGATCGCTCTATCACCGGCGCGGCCGACTTCATTCAGACCAATGTGGTGGGCAGCTTCACCCTGCTAGAGGCTGCTCGCGCTTACTGGAACGGCATGGAAGCCGACGCGAAGGCGGCGTTCCGCTTCCTCCACGTCTCGACCGACGAAGTCTATGGCTCGCTGGGTGATGAAGGCCTGTTCGAGGAAACCACCCCCTATGATCCCAGCTCGCCCTATTCGGCGTCCAAAGCCGCATCCGACCATCTGGCGAAGGCGTGGCAGCGCACCTATGGCCTGCCGGTGGTGGTGTCGAACTGCTCGAACAATTACGGGCCCTATCACTTCCCCGAAAAGCTCATCCCGCTGACGATCCTTAATGCGTTCGAAGGGCGTAAGCTGCCGGTCTATGGCAAGGGCGAGAATATCCGCGATTGGCTCTATGTCGACGATCATGCCCGCGCGCTCGACCTCATCATCGAAAAGGGGGAGCCGGGCGAAACCTACAATGTCGGCGGCCGCAACGAGCGCAAGAATATCGACGTGGTCAAGCGCATCTGCGCCGTGCTCGACGAACTGCACCCCACCGACACGCCCCGCGTCGAGCTGATCGAATATGTGACTGACCGCCCCGGGCATGACGCGCGCTATGCGATTGACGCGACTAAACTCGAGAACGAACTGGGTTGGAAGGCGCAGGAGAATTTCGACAGTGGCATCGAAAAGACGGTGCGCTGGTATCTCGACAATGAATGGTGGTGGCGTCCGCTGCGCGACCAATATGATGGTCAGCGCCTCGGCCTCGAGAAACGCGCGCCGGTGGCGGGGACCATCGGGGCATGAGGATCGCCGTCACCGGGACGGCGGGGCAGGTCGTCACCAGCCTCTTCGAACGGGGCAAGGCTGGGGGGCATGAGGTGATCGCGATCGGCCGCCCGGACCTCGACTGGCCGATCCCGCCTCGGTCGTCCGCGCGCTGGAGGCGGCGAAGCCCGACGTGATCGTCTTGGCCGCCGCCTATACCGCGGTGGACAAGGCAGAGATGGAAAGCGATCTGGCCTATGCCGTCAACGGTGCCGGCGCCGGCGCGGTCGCACGGACGGCCAAAAAACTCGGTGTCCCCGTTATCCACATCTCTACCGACTATGTGTTCGACGGGACGCTGGACCGTCCCTATGTCGAAACGGACCCCACTGGCCCCACCGGCGTCTATGGCGCGTCGAAACTGGCGGGCGAGCAGGCGGTGCTGGCCGCGAGTGACAACAGCGCCGTGCTGCGCGTCGCCTGGGTCTACAGCCCGTTCGGCGGCAATTTCGTCAAGACGATGCTGCGCCTGGCGGCCGATCGCGACGAACTGGGCGTGGTCGGCGATCAGGTCGGCAATCCCACCAGCGCGCTGGCGATCGCGGATGCTATCCTCCAAGTCGCTACCAACATGGTATCCAATAGTAGCGAGGATCTGCGTAGCGTCTTCCACATGACCGCGCCGGGCGAGGCGAGCTGGGCCGATTTTGCCGAGGCGATCTTTGCCGCGTCGGCGGCGCGCGGCGGGCCGTCGGCATCGGTGCGGCATATCGGCACCGCCGATTATCCGATGCTGGCCAGATGCTGGAGGAAGGCCTGCGTATAGGCGAAGCACACCCGGTCGCTCATCGCCGAGACGAGCCCGCGCGCCCCGCTGGTCCCGAACGCGACGCCTGACCGGGCCATGAGGTCGGCGATGGAAACTGTCTGGTTCATGCGATCTCGGGTCGATCAATCTGTCATGCGCAGGTCGCAGCGGCTTGCCAAGCGTCCAGCTCGCTTATCGACACGAGATTGCAGATTGGCGGCTTTGCAGGTTCAGGCGGCGACCGCCTTGCGTGCGCCGGGCGGCAGGATCGAAGACGGGGCGATCGGTCCCACCGCGCGCGCCCGCGCCAGTCCCATCGCCCCCAGCGCCGCGCTCAACCGATCGATCAGCGCGAGCTTGATGGCGCCCACCTCCACCGGCGCGGGTGACCAGTCCGCCAGCGTCATCGCGTCCATCGCGGTCACGTCATGGATCGGGATGAGCTTGGCCAGCGCCGAAAAACGCTCCATGTCCGATTGCCGTCCTGCGAGGCTGTCGGGCGGATAGAACATGATGACCGGGATGCCCATGGCGATGGCGGGTAGCGCGCAGTGGAGCAGCGAGGTGACGATCAGCCCCGCTTCGTCGCGATAGCGGTCGAGCAGAGCGGCGGCGCGGTCCATGTTGCGCCAGAAGTCATGGTCACCGCTATAATGGAGCAGCGAGGTGAAGTCGCCGAGCGAGGACGGTATCACCTGCGCCAGGCGCTCGTCCCGCGACACGACGAAGATGCGATGCCGCCCCTCGCGCGCGATCCGGCGCGGCAGCGACAGGCTGAGGCAATGGGAGACGAAGCTGTCGATCCCCTGCTCCGCCAGTAGGTCGGCGGTATAATCGTCGCGGCAGCCGATCGGCTCATGGGCGTGATAATAGGCCAGGCTTTCGGGCGATAGCAGCGCCGGGCTCTGGAACAGGCGGATGTGGAAGCCGAGGAAGATGGGCGCATAGGCGGGATGGGGCGGCCACCCGCCATTGCCGTTCTTGAACCATCCGTTCATGACGATCGGAAACGACGCGGGCGCTACATCGGACGCGATGTCGGACGGGGGACCGGCGAGCGACGGCGGCTCGGCCAGCGCGGTGTCACGGTCGACATGGAGGTCGGGCGCCAGCCCATAGCGCGCCAAGAGCCGCTGCGCCGCGATGATCTGGACATGATCGCCGAGATTTTCGGTGCTCACGCTGATCGCGGCGACCGGCCTTGTCGGGGGGGAGGGCGGTGTCGGTGCCGGCGGCGGCGTCTGAGCCGCGTCGGGCGCACCGATCAGATGGTACAGCAGGCAATCCGCCGCCGCCTCGCCCTCGGGATAGCGATAGGTCAGCTTGAACAGGGGCAGCGACCAATCGACCAGATGCGCCGCTTCGGTCGCGGATGTCAGCATGCCCAGATCCTGGATCTGGTGCGGCGGCATGGCCGAATGCCGCCGCACCCGCGCCCATGTCGCCGCGACCTGCGGATCGTTCGCCAGCAACTGCCCAAACAGATTGTGGACCCAGAAATAATCATCCGCTTCGGACCTGTCTGTCCAATAATCAGTCGCGGCTGTCAGCCATCGGGCAATGATCGGGTCGTGTGGCACAGCCGCCAGGAACCAGCTCGCAAGCGGACGGTCGGGCCGGTGGAAGGCAAAGAAGCCTTCCTCCATGCAATCGGGCAGCCAGTCGTCGAGTGGGCGGTTGCAAAAGACCGTGGCATCGAGCCAGACGCCGCCATATTCATGCAGCAGCGACAGCCGCAGCAGGTCCGACAGAGACGCGGCCGTCACCGACCGCCGATCAAGGTCGAAATCGGCGAGCGCGGGCGCATGATGCAGGGCGCTGCCGGCATCGAGCACGCGCATCTCCCAGCCCGGATTCTGCGCCTCCCAACTCTCCAGGCAGCGGCGCACGAGGTGAGGCGCGGCCTCCCGCCCTTGGAACCAGCAGCTCCAAATGATTTTGCGCATTTCGGACATGATTTTGATCTTCCGTGATCTAGTTTATTAATCTGCGAAGAGGCTTAGTAAGCGTGCGGTCTTCCTTGCTGAGGAAGCGCATTCGCTCATTGTTGAAGGGAATGGCCTTTATCCGCAGCGGCGGGAGATCATGCAACTCATGATAGACATTGATTGCCGCCTGAAACACGGCGCGATAACGCTCCTGGCCCGCCGGGTCATGGCCGGTTAGATAGGCGCGGCGAAAATGCTCCCAGGCCTGCTTGGGTTCGCGCAAGCTGAAATCGCCGATCAGGCCGTTGAGCTTGCCTATGCGCAGGATGTCGGACGCACATGGGGGCTTTGCCTTCGTCAGGTAGCTGTCAAAGGCTTGGGCGATGGTTCCCTGCGCAACGAGCGCGGCCGGACCGAACATCAGCTGGTGACGCAGCTTGGTCTCATGTTCAGCCATCAGATGGGCCGCGGCGTCGCGGTCACTCGTTCCTGTGCTGAATTCCTTGACGATGATCTTCTTCTTGCCGAGCCCACTGAGCCCCGAATGTAATAGATGCCGTGCTTCCCACGGATACGGATGGATAGCATCTTGGTTTCCTCTAGTTTTGGTCGCGCGCCCGCGCCGGACGGGTCTCGCCGTGTGCGGGAGGTGCGACGCGCCAGGTCTGGTGAAGATCGCGCGCATTCCGCGGACCAGCTCGCACAGGCTGGATGCCGAACCAGGGCGGATTGTCGCGATCCTCGAAGCAGTTGATCACCGTCTAAGGCGGCCCCCGAGCCCTTGAGGCTGTCCGCTGCGGGCCCACACATTGGCAATCTCCGAAAGCGCTCCGCCGGTTCAAGCCTGGCCTGCGCGACGCTGCCATATCGGTCTGGTTGGGCGGCAGCGAAGGGACATCGCCTTCAACACCCACAGGCGGTCTCAATGGCGTCCGCGACTCGGGAAGTGGCTGTGACGGCCCGGCATTCGCATGCCCAGAAATTGCCGAAAGAGGGGGATGATTTGCCCAAAATTTGCCGAAACAGCCGGTGGCTGGGTTCGACCAACGATCGGTCACAGACAAACAAAAACCCCGCCAAACCCTTGATTTGGCGGGGTTTTCGATGGTGGGCGTGGCAAGGATTGAACTTGCGACCCCTGCGATGTCAACACAGTGCTCTACCACTGAGCTACACGCCCACGGGAGTTGGGCCAATAGCGGTGGTCGGGGGGCGGCGCAAGCGGGAATCTGCGTCTGTCCGCGCATTGGACTGGACAGCCGATGCGCAGCCCATATGTTGCGCCGCAAAAGGGGGACGCGCCGGTCATGCAGCCATCATTATCGCCTATCCAGACGACGCCGAAACTTCCCCTCTATCGCCAGCTTTATGTCCAGGTGCTGGTCGCCATCGCGCTGGGCGTGGTGATCGGCCATTTCTGGCCCGAGACCGCGACCAGCCTGAAACCGCTGGGCGACGCCTTCATCAAGCTGGTCAAGATGATCATCGCGCCGGTGATCTTCCTGACGCTGGTCACGGGCATTGCGGGGATGAAGGAACTGGGCTCGATCGGCCGGGTCGCGGCCAAGGCCTTCGGCTATTTCCTGACCTTCTCCACCCTGGCCCTGGTCGTCGGGCTGATCGTCGGCAATGTGCTGCAACCGGGCGCCGGTCTGAATATCGACCCGTCAAGTCTGGATGGGGGCAAGGTCGCCGAGTTCGCGCACCAGGCGCACGAGCGCACGCTGACCGGCTTTCTGATGCAGATCATCCCATCGACCATGGTGTCGGCGGTCGCGGATGGGAACATTTTGCAGGTTCTGTTCGTCGCCATCCTGTTCGGCATCGCGCTGACGATGATCGGGGAGAAGGCGGAGCCGCTGCTGACCGTCCTCGAATCCGCCAGCCATGCGGTGTTCAAGCTGGTTTCTTTCCTGATGAAGGCCGCGCCGATCGGCGCCTTCGGGGCGATGGCCTTCACCATCGGTGAATATGGCGTGGGCACGCTCTTGAACCTTGCCGGGCTAGTCGCGACCTTCTACCTCACTTCGCTGCTGTTCGTGCTGGTGGTGCTGGGGACGGTGGCGCGGTTCGCGGGGTTCAACATCCTGCACCTGATCCGCTATCTGAAGGCGGAGCTGCTGCTGGTGCTCGGCACCTCCTCGTCCGAGGCGGCGCTGCCCAGCCTGATCGAGAAGATGGAGCGCGCCGGCTGCCGCAAGTCGGTGGTCGGCCTGGTCGTGCCCACCGGCTACAGCTTCAACCTCGACGGCACCAATATCTATATGACGCTGGCGGCGCTGTTCATCGCCCAGGCGACCAATGTCCATCTGAGCCTGGAGGAGCAAATATTGCTGCTGCTGGTCGCGATGATATCGTCGAAGGGGGCGGCCGGAGTCACCGGCGCGGGCTTCATCACGCTGGCGGCGACGCTGTCGATCGTGCCGTCGGTGCCGGTCGCGGGCATGACGCTGATCCTGGGAGTCGATCGGTTCATGAGCGAGTGCCGCAGCCTCACCAATTTCGTCGGCAACGCGGTGGCGACGGTGGTGGTGTCGGCCTGGGAAAAGGGCCTGGATCGGGATCGTTTCTCCGCCGCGATGGCGGGCGTGCCGCTCGATCCCACGCCGGACATGGAGGAAGTCGTGCCCGACTGACCGGCGCGGTCGCGACGGTCTTTCAGACCACCGGATAGCGAAGGCGGCCGATGAAGCGCGACAGGCTCAGCCGCTCGCCGCCCGCGCCAGTCAGCCGGGCCTTGGCCTTTTCGAACCGCATGATCCCGTCGATCCGCCGCGCCAGGAAAGCGCGCGTATCGACATGATCCTCGCTCTCGTCGTCGACGAAGGCGAGCAGGGTCGCCGCATAGACCGCCGCCAGCGTGGCGCGCTTGCTGTAATGATTATAGTCGGTCGCCACGTCGCCCGCCGCGCGCCAAATGATGTCGGCGGCGCGCCAGCCGAGCTTGCCCGCGCGCAGGATGTTGGCGGGCAGGGCCATCACCGCTAGCGCCCGTCGCAGCGCCTCGCGATCGCGCGCTAGCAGCGACAGCCGCGCCTCGACCAGCGCGCTTATCCTTTCGCGGATCTTCATCCGCGCCAGCGCTTCGGGTGGCAGGGCGATCAGCATCCGCGCGTCGATGCTGGCGAACCAGGCGTCGATCATCTCCATTGCGCCGCCGGCGAAAGCCAGGGCCGCGACATCGGGATCGACGCCGATCTCGCCCGCCGCCATGTCGAGCGCATCCTTGCGCCACCCGTCGAAGGCGGCATGGCGGGCCAGCGCCGGGGCCAGGGCGGCGCGGATTTCCTCCAGCGTCAGGTCCGACGGATTGGGTTGGGGAGACAGGCCGGTCATGTCCGTCATCTAGGCTTTTGCCGGCAGTCGCACAAGGATCAGCGCCGCGCCGATCGCGACCACCCCGGCCATGTCGCTCGGCGTGACCGTTTCGCCGAACATCGTCCAGCCGATCAGCGCGGCGACCACCGGTTGCAGCAGCAAGCTGAGGCCCAGCACCAGCGGCGAGAACCAGCCCATCGCATAGACCATCAGGCCCTGCCCCATGAGCTGGCTCGACAAGGCGAGGATGACCACCCAGGTCCAGTTGCCGGGCACCAGCCCTTCCCCCAGCATCAGCGCGAAGGCAAGCGTCGGCAGGGCGGCCGCGGCGGTCGCCGCCGCCAATACCGCCCAGCTTCCCAACTGCCGCCGCGCGCCTTGGACGACCAATATATAGCCGGTGTAGAGCAGGCCGGCGAACAGGCAGAGAAGGTCGCCCTTCAGATAGCGCGGCGAAGCCTCATAGCTGCCGCCCATCATCACCGCCGCGCCGATGGCGGCCAGGGCGAGGGCGGCCGTCTGCCATGGGCGCGGCCGCTGGCGCAGGACCATTATCCCCCATAGGGGCAGCAGCAGCGCGCTGATATTGCCGAACAGCGTCGCATTGGCGACCTTCGTATGAAGAATGCCCATATGCCAGCTTGCCAGATCGGCGGCGAAGAACAGGCCGGCGAGGGCAAGCGCGCTCCATTCGCGAATTGAAAGGCGCGCGCGCATCAGTTCGCCGCGTCCCAGCAGCAGCAGGAAGGGAAGAGCGATCGTCAACCGCCAAAAGGCCGCAGCAACCGGCCCGACATCGGCCAGGCGCACGAGCATCGGTCCAAACGCCAACAGGATATTCCCCAGCAGCAGCGCCGGAAAAGCCAAGTGCGGCGCTTTGCGCGGGGCGGGTATTGAATCGCTCATGCCCGGTCCCTAGCTAGCTTTCCGACCCAAGTCCCGTTGCAATATGCAATCATTTTTTAAGGGGAAAATCCATGCCCAGCCTGTTCGATCCCATCCAGCTTGGCGCGATCGCCGCCCCCAACCGCGTCCTGATGGCGCCGATGACGCGCGCGCGGGGAACGCGGGGCCATGTGCCGACGTCGATCATGGCCGACTATTATGCGCAAAGGGCGGGCGCGGGCCTTATCATCAGCGAGGCGACGGGCATTTCGCAGCAGGGGCTTGGCTGGCCCTATGCGCCCGGCATCTGGTCGGACGAGCAGGTCGAGGCATGGAAGCCCATTACTGACGCCGTTCACGCGGCGGGCGGTCGCATCGTCGTTCAGCTCTGGCATATGGGCCGGCTCGTCCATTCGTCGCTGGGCGGCGGCCAGCCGGTGTCGTCGAGCGCCACCACCGCGCCCGGCTCCGCCCACACCTATGACGGCAAGCAGCCTTATGAACAGGCGCGCCCACTAGACTTGTCGGAGATTCCCGGCCTTATCGACGATTATGCCCGGGCCGCGCGGAACGCCATCGCCGCCGGTTTCGACGGGGTTCAGATCCATGCCGCCAATGGTTATCTGATCGACCAGTTTCTGCGCGACAACGCCAATCATCGCGACGACCGCTATGGCGGCAGTCCCGAAAACCGTGTGCGCCTGTTGCGGGAGGTGACGCAGGCGGTCGCCGACGCGGTCGGCGCCGACTGCACGTCCGTTCGCCTGTCGCCCAACGGCGATTCGCAGGGCGTGGACGACAGCGATCCGGCGAGCCTGTTCACGCTCGCCGCGCAGGCGCTCGACGCGATCGGCGTCGCTTTCCTCGAACTGCGCGAACAAAAGCCCGACGGCACGTTCGGCGCAAGCGACGTTCCGCGCCAGTCGCCGCTCATCCGCCAGCATTTCCGGGGGCCGTTGGTGCTCAACAGCGATTATGACCTGGCAAGCGCGCAGGCGGACCTCGACAGCGGCCTTGCCGACGCGATCAGCTTCGGCCGGCCGTTCCTCGCCAATCCCGATCTGATCGAGCGGCTGCAAGCCGGCGCGGCGCTCAATCCGATCGACGTGAAAACACTCTACGCGCAGGGTCTCAAAGGCTATACCGACTATCCGACGCTGGCGCAGGAGGCGGAGGCGGCCTGACGGAGGGGAGAGCTGGCTCAGCACAGCCCGGCTTCGGCCGGGCGACGATGTCAGGCGAAGCGCTCGCGCAGCCCCAGCATGGCGATGGCGGCCTTAGCCGCCTCGCCGCCCTTGTTCTTTTCGCTTATCCGCGCGCGGGTCAGCGCCTGCGCCTCATTCTCGACCGTCAATATGCCGTTGCCGATGGCGATGCCGTCCATGCTGAGCGCCATCAGGCCGCGCGCGCTTTCGTTCGACACCACCTCGAAATGATAGGTCTCGCCGCGGATCACCACGCCGATTGCGATGAAACCGTCATAGCGGCCGGTTTCCGCCGCCATCGCGATCGCGCCGGGGATTTCCAGCGCGCCGGGCACGGTGACGACCTCATATTTATGCCCTTCATCGTCGAGCGCGGCGGCCGCGCCCTCGATCAGCAGGTCGTTGAGATGCTCGTAGAAGCGCGCTTCGACGATCAGGAACTTGGCCATGCTGGTCCTCTTCAATATTCGATGGGCTGGTGGCCGACGACGGCCAGGTCATAGCCGTCCAGCGCGATCAGGCTGTGCTGGCTGTTGGACAGCAGGATCATGTCGTGCACGCCCAAATCCGCTAGGATCTGCGCGCCCACGCCATAGTCGCGCAACTCGTCCATGCCCGTGTCCGGCACGCCGGCATGATGCTGGAGCAGGCGGCTCAGCATGTCGTTGTCCTCGGTTCGTCCGGCCAGGATGACGACGATGCCCGCGCCGGCCTCGCCGATGATCTCCATCGACTTGGCGAGCAGGGCGCCGCGCGGTCCCTCCATGCCGAACATGTCGGTCAGCGGCGATAGCTGGTGCATGCGGACCAGCGTCGGCTGATCGGCGTCGACCCGGCCCTTTTGCAGCACGATCTGCTCGGTGTGCGTCGCCTTGTTGAAGAAGGTGATCGCTTTCCAGTCGCCGCCCCATTTGCTGGTGAATCTGGCTTCGGCCCGGCGCTCCACCATATGGTCGTGGCGGCGGCGATAGGCGATCAGGTCGCGGATGGTGCCGATCTTCATGCCGTGGCGGGCCGCGAAGGGGATGAGGTCGTCGAGCCGCGCCATCGTTCCGTCGTCCTTCATCACCTCGCATATCACGCCGGAGGGATTGAGGCCGGCGAGGCGCGCCACGTCGACCGCTGCCTCGGTATGGCCGGTGCGCACCAGCACGCCGCCGTCCTTGGCGACCAGGGGAAAGACATGGCCGGGCGTCACGATATCCTCGCGACTCTTGGAGGCGTCGATCGCGACCGACACCGTTCGCGCCCGGTCGGCCGCGCTGATCCCGGTGGTCACGCCTTCGCGCGCCTCGATCGAAACGGTGAAGGCGGTTTCGTGCCGGGTGCCGTTGTTCCGGCTCATCAGGCCCAGACCAAGCTGCTCCACCCGCGCCCGTGTCAGCGCCAGGCAAATGAGGCCCCGGCCATGAGTCGCCATGAAATTGATCGCATCGGGGGTCGCCATCTGCGCCGGGATCACCAGATCGCCCTCATTCTCCCGATCCTCGTCGTCGACCAGGATGAACATGCGACCGTTACGCGCTTCGTTGATGATCTCTTCCGGGCTGGCGAGCGCCGTGCCGCCCTCCCGCTTCAGCAGATAGGCCTCCAGCTTGCCCAGCGTGTCCGCCGTCGGGTTCCAGTCGCTCTCGCCCAGCCGGCGCAGGCTGTTGGCATGGAGGCCGGCGGCGCGGGCAAGGCCGGACCGCGACATGCCGCCGTCGGAAACGAGCGAGCGGAGCTTTTCGATGAGGGTGGTGGACATGGGCATGGGTCCCTGCGCGACTATAATCGCGACCGCATATCACATTATAATGTGAGTCCCGCAAGAATAATATCACACCAGGCGGGCATGAACCTGCTGCATCCGCTCCAGATAGCGCGCCAGAACGTCGATCTCCAGATTGAAGGCGCGGCCCTCCTCCAGCCGGTCGAGCGTCGTCGCGGCGGCGGTATGGGGGATGATGTTGAGGGTAAAATGCACGCTTCCGTCCGGCTGATCCTCGACTTCGTTGACGGTCAGCGAGACGCCATCGACGGTGATCGACCCTTTGGGCGCCAGAGCGGCGGCCATGGCCTTGGGCGCGGCGATCACCAGCGCCGTCGAATCGCCCACCGGGGTCGCCGACACCAGCCGGCCAATGCCGTCGACATGGCCGGTGACGATATGCCCGCCCAACTCGTCGCCGACCTTCAGCGCCCGCTCCAGATTGAGCCGTCCGCCGCTGTTCCATAGGCCGGGGGCGGTGCGCGCCACCGTTTCAGCCGACAGATCGACGGCGAACCAGTCGTCGCCCTTTTCCACCACCGTCAGGCAGGCGCCCGAGCAGGCGATCGAGGCGCCGATCGCGACTCCGTCCATCGCATAGCCGCAGCCGACGACCAGCCGCAGGTCGCCGCGCGGCTCCGCCGTCCTTATGATGCCGATGTCGGTGATGATGCCGGTGAACATATGCTTCGCGCCAACCTTAACTTCCGAGTCGCTCCGTGCTGCGACAGGCGCGGTGCGAATGGACTGGAACCTAGCGCCTTGCTCTAGGCGCGGCGTGTCGTCTCGTAAACCTCCAGCCGGTCGACGCCCAGCATCCGCGCGTCGCGCAGCCGCCAGCGGCCATGGGCCTCGCCCAGTTCGCCAAGGCCGATGTCCCCGACCGCCGCCATGCCCGCACCGACCAGGATAGGCGCGCGATAGAGCAGCAGCCGGTCCACCAGATCCGCCCGCAGGAAGGCGGCGGCGGTCTCCGCGCCGCCCTCCACCAGCAGATGATCCACTCGATCGAGGGTAGCGATATCCTGCGGCGCGCCGATCCGCGTCCATCCTGGCGGCGCGGCGCTCTGGCTCAACACTATGCGGCGGGGCGACCGAGCCTCCAGCCCCGCGACCCGGACGTCGAGTCGCGGGGCGTCGGCGCGCAGGGTGCCGCTGCCGACCAGGATCGCGTCGTGCATCGCGCGCTCCACATGCGCATGGGCGCGCGCGGCAGGACCCGTGATCCAGCGGCTGCGCCCGTCCGCAAGCGCGATCCGGCCATCGAGCGACAGACCGAGCTTCAGCGTCACATGCGGCCGGCCCAGCGTTTGCCGCAGGACGAAGCCCGCCATCGCCGCCGCCGCCTCGTCCGCCATCAGGCCCATCTCGACAGCCACCCCCTGCTCGGCGAGCCAGGCCGCGCCCTGGCCGTCGGTGCGCGGGTCGGGGTCGCGCAGGGCGATCACCGCGCGTTTGATGCCCGCCCGCGCCATCAGATCGGCGCACCGGGGGCCGCGCGGGCTTAGATGGAAACAGGGCTCCAGCGTCACATAGGCGGTCGCGCCCCTTGCGCGATCCATGGCCTGGGCCAGCGCCTGCGCTTCGGCATGGGGACGGCCGCCCTTCTGGGTCCAGCCGCGCCCGACCAGCCGGCCGTCGCGGACGATCAGGCAGCCGACATTGGGATTGGGGGTGGAAAGCCCGCGCCCGCGCCGCGACAGCGCGATGGCGGCGGCCATGAAGCGGCGGTCGTCAGCGGGGCCGGTCAAGCGCGAAAGGCGGCCGTCAGGGATGCCGGGCGGGGGCGGGCTTCTCCCGCGCCGCTTCCGCCTTCGCCAGCCGCGCGTCGAGCAGGGCGTTGATCTCCTTCTTCGCCTGTTCGCGCTCGGCCCGGTTGCGGGCCTCTTCCTTGCGCCACTCGATGCCGAACAGGTCGGCGACGTTCTGCATTTCCTTCTGCTTGTCCCGGATCAGCGAGTCGCGCCGCGCCAGGTCCATCTTCTGCTGAAGGATGATCGCCGCGTCGCTGCGGTTCATGTCCCAGCTTTCGACATAGATGATCTTGTTGCGGGTCGGCATCGTGTTGGTGTTCGCGTCGACAATGAACGCCCAGACGATCACCCAGGTGATCGCCGCCGACAGGCCAAGGATCGGCCATTTATGCGGGCGGTTCTCACGGAAATAGCTCCACAGATCGTTCGCGGCGCTTTTGGGGGAGACGGGACGGGGGAAGATAGCCATGCGCGCCAATATAGGGGAAGGCGACGGCGGATGCAAAAGGGGCGTGTGCGGACCTGGGGATCGGTCCTAGGCTTCTCTGAAAGGGCTGGCCGCCGCGCGGCGGCGGCGGCCACAGGTTCCGCTTCCGCTAACGATCGGCCAGCTTGAAATAGACGGTCAGCGTCATGGTCGCGACCACCGGCACGCCGTCGCGCGTCGCCGGGCGGAATCGCCAAGCCTTGAGCGCGTGCCTCCGAGTGGCGATCCAGAAGGCCTCGTTGCTGGCCGTCACCGGCTCGATCGCGCTGACTCGGCCGTCCGTGCCGATGGTGACGCGGACGGTCACCCTTCCTTCCTCCCCCAGCCGGATCATCGCGCCGGGATAGTCCGGCTGGAAAGCGGGCAGGGCGCGCGGGTCGATCTGCGCATCCACCAGCACGGGCTCGGGCATCGGCGCCGGATTGGCGGGAGCGATGACGCCGCCGTCGCCGCCGCCGTCGCCCGACACGGGTGGAAGAGGAATATCGGGAACGCGTGGGATGCTGTCGCCGGCCGGCACCGGAACTATCGTTACCGGCACGTCCGTCCGCTCCACCGGCTTCTGAATGTCGGCCTTGGGCGGCGTATCCGGCTCCGCCTCGAGCGGAACAGGATCGGCGGGCACATTATGGGTGGTCAGGATGTCGGGGACGAAGGGCTCGTAAATCTCCGCCGGGATCAGCAAGAACGCGCCCACCGCCAGCAGGTGGACGGCGATCGCGCCGCCGAGGCCTACGGGCGATCCGGCGCGGCCCGTGTAGCCCGATTCGTCACGCCGCCCCTGCGCGTTACTGCGCGCGTGGCCGCCCCATCCGGATGGGATTGCGGACAAACTCATTCCCTTGACCCCAGACATATATCCTCCTTGATCTTCGCTCTTTGTGGAGCGATAATGAATATGTTATAACATATCGAAACTGGCAAGCCTTATCTCCGGGCAGATCATGGCTTCTGTTCTGTTCAGCTTGAACAAACCTCCATTCGCTTCGAGCGCAGTCGAGATACATTGGCACGAAGGCTTCTCGACTTCAGCCTGTCCCGAGCGCCTGCCTGCGCAGGCAGTCGAGGGGCTCGAAGCGAATGGAGCAAACTGTCTCCATTCAAACAGGCGGCACTTCGATATCATTGGCGGTCAATGGGGGAGGGGCCCTCCGCGTCGGCGCTTCCGGCTTAGAGCAGCACGTCCACGGCGTGGATCGCCAGGCCGACCAGCCCGCCGACGAGCGTGCCGTTGATCCGGATATATTGCAGGTCGCGCCCGACCGCATGTTCCAGGCGAGTCGTGATCGTCCCCGCGTCCCACCCGCGCACCGTCTCGCTGACCAGCGTGACGATCGCATCCCCATAGCTGGCGGTCGCGCCCACCGCCGCGCGCCGCACGAATCGGTTGATGAGCGCGCGCAGCCGCATGTCGCCCTGCAAGGTCCCACCCAGTTGGCGAAGCGCCTCACCCAGTCGCCCGGCCATCGCCGCGCCTGGATCACGCGCCGCCCTCAGCAGGCCCGCCCGGCCCTGTTCCCACAGCCCGTCGATCCAGCGCTGCATCGCCGGGTTGTCGACGATCTCGTCGCGGACCTTCCCGACTCTCGCCTGCATTTCAAGGTCGAATTGCAGGTCGAGCGCCAGCTTGGCCATGCCTTCTTCCGCCTTCAGGCGCAGGCTGTGGGTCGGATCTTCGGCCATCTCCGACAGCATCCTCCGCAATCCGTCGATGATGGCGTTGGCCAGATTCTCGTCCAGCCCGGTCCAGCGTATGATCTTGCCCGCCCGGTCATGGACGATCTGGCGGATCAGATGGTCGTTGGCCTCCAGCGCCTTGTCGGCCCAGTGGATGATGCCGTCCATCACTGGTCCGTGGCGTCCGTCGCGCATCGCCGCCTCGATCGCCTGGCCGATAAGGGGGGCGATGTTGATCGCGCGCAGCCGCTGGGCGATTGCGCCCTTGACCATGCCGCCCAGCCGTTCCTGGTCCAGCGCCTCCAGAACGTCCGCCGCCAGCCGCGACGCGCCCTGCCGCAGCCGCCCGTCGGTGGCGGAGGGACTGGCCAGAAACCGCCCGGCGGCGGCCGCCACGTCCAGCCCGCCCATGCGCCGGGCGACGACGGCGGGGGTCAGGAAATTGTCGCGCAGGAAGATCGCCAGCGTGTCGCCGATCCGGTCCTTATTGCGCGGGATGATCGCGGTGTGGGGAATGGGCAGGCCCAGCGGATGGCGGAACAGCGCCGTCACCGCGAACCAGTCGGCCAAGCCGCCCACCATCGCCGCCTCCGCGAAGGCCTGAGCGAAGCCGACGGCGGGATGCACCGGCCCGATCGCGCGCAGGGCAAGGAATAGCGCGGCCATCGCCAGCAACATGCCCGTCGCTACCAGCCGCATGCGGCGCGCGGGGTGGGGCGGGGGGATGGGTAGGCGGATGGGCCTCAGGTCGCTGCGCAGCTTCATCACCCCTGAACGGTTACGCGCCCGTTTCGTTCAGGGGAAGGGCAATGGGCGCGCCGATTATTCCGCCGGCTGCGGTTCGCCGGCATGGGGCTTGTCGTCGCCCTTCCTGTAGGTCAGCAGCCGGCCGCCAAGGCGCGGGCCGACCCATGCTTCTATCGCGATCGCCAGGCTGAAGGTGGCCGGCACGATCACCAGCGTCAGCACCGTCGACAGCAACAGGCCGCCGATCACGGTGATGCCCATCGGCGCGCGCCACGCGCCGTCGCCCGATAGCGACAATGCGGTCGGCACCATGCCCGCGATCATGGCCACCGTGGTCATGACGATCGGCTGCGCGCGCTTGTGCCCGGCGTCGACGATCGCCTCATATTTGGGCACGCCCTTTTCCATCTCCTCCAGCGCGAAGTCGATGACTAGGATGGAGTTTTTGGCGACGATGCCGAGCAGCATCAGCAGGCCGATGAACACCGGCATCGACAGCGGCTGCCCGGCGATATGCAGCGCGATCGCGCCGCCGAGCGGCGCCAGCAGCAGCGAGCCAAGGTTCACGAAGGGTGGCATGATCCGCTTGTAGAGCAGCACCAGCACCGCCAGCACCAGCAGGATGCCCGAAATGACGGCGACGATGAAATTCTGGAGCATTTCAAGCTGCCACTTGCTGTCGCCGGCGTTGATCTTCTGCACGCCCTGGATCTTGCCTTCGTTGATCGCCTTCAGAGTCGGCAGGGCGTTGATCTTCTGCATCGCCTGGCTGGTGACGAGGCCCGGCGCCAGATCCGCGCCGACCACGATGCGGCGGATCTGATTGTAGCGGCGGATCTGAGTCGGCCCCTCGCCGAAACTGATGTCGGCGACGACCTTCAGCGGCACCGAGCCGCCGTTGATCGTCGGCACGGGCATATTCTCGATCGTGGCGATATCCTTGCGGCTGTCCTCGGCGATCGACACGCGGATCGGGATCTGGCGATCGGACAGCGAGAATTTGGCGCTGTTCTGGTCGATGTCGCCGATCGTCGCGATGCGGATCGTTTGACTGAGCGCGGCGGTGGTCACGCCCATGCTGGCGGCCAGGTCCAGCCGCGGCTTGATGATGATCTCCGGCCGCTGCATGTCACCCTGCACGCGCGGTGCCCGGATTTCCCGGATGCCGGCCATTTCCGCGACCAGCTTGTTGGCCGTCGCTTCCAGCAGTTCCGGATCGTCCGATCCGAACATCATGATGATGTCGCGCCCGAAGCCGCCGCCCGACTGCGATTGGAAATTGACGCGGGCATCGGCGATGGTCTGGAACTTGGGCGCGACCTTGCGCTCCCAGTCGACCGAGGAGAGCGGCCGGTCCTTCTTCAGCGTCAGGAAGATGTCGGCGTTGGTCGTCTCGATGTCGGCGAAGGCGGCGTCGACGACATCGGTGTCGGCCGCCAGCATGTCGGCGACCTTGCGGGTGATCGCCGTGGTCTGGGCCAGCGTGCTGCCCGGCACCGTCTCGACCTTCACCTGGCTGAAATCGGTGTTGATCGTCGGCTGGAAGGTCATCGGCAGGGTCGCGAAGGCGATGATGGTGGCCACGAACGCCAGTATGCCGATGCCAACCGTCCAGATGCGATGATCCAGGAAGATCGCGGTGAAGCGGTGGTAACCGCCGCGCGCGCGATGCGCGATCGCCCGCCGCTGGTCGAGCGACCAGCGCAAGACCGCCATGTAACGATCCATCAGCCAGCCTTCGCCATGGCTTTCCTCGCCATGGGCCTTCAGGAAATAGGCGGCGATCATCGGCGTGATCAGGCGAGCGACGGCCAGGCTCATCAGCACCGACACCACCACGGTCATGCCGAACTGGATGAAGAATTGCCCGGACATGCCCGGCATCAGGGCGACGGGCAGGAACACCGCGACGATCGCCATCGTCGTCGCCAGCACGGCAAGGCCGATCTCGTCTGCCGCGTCGATCGACGCCTGATAAGCGGATTTGCCCATGCGCATATGCCGCACGATATTCTCGATCTCCACGATCGCGTCGTCGACCAGCACGCCTGCGACGAGGCTCAACGCCAGCAGGGAGATGCCGTTGAGCGTAAAGCCCATCATGTCCATGAACCAGAAGGACGGGATAGCGGACAGCGGAATGGCGAGGGCCGAAATGGCGGTGGCGCGCCAGTCGCGCAGGAACAGGAAGACGATGACGACCGCCAGCACCGCGCCCTCGATCATCGCGGCCATGGCGCTGTGATATTGGTCCTTGGTATAGTCGACGCTGGTATAGAGCTGCTTGAAGCGGACCTTGGGATTTTCCTTCTGAAGCTTGTCCAGGACCTTCAGCGCTTCGTCATAGACGGTAACGTCGGACGAGCCCTTGGCCTTTTCGATGCTGAAGCTCGTGACCTGCCGTCCGTTCATCAGGGCCAAGTTGCGCTGTTCGGCATAGAGGTCGCGCACACTGGCGATGTCGGCCAGCTTGACCGTGCGTCCGCCGGAAATGGCGATCTGGGTCTCGCCCAGCGTGCGGGCGTTGCGCGCGTTGCCGAGCACGCGGATCGACTGTTCGGCGCCCGCGATCTCGGTCCGGCCGCCAGCTGAGTTGATGTTGACCTGCTGCAACTGCTGGTTGACTTGCGCGGCGGTAATGCCGTGCGCCTGCAATTTGGCGGGGTCCAAGATGACGCGAATCTCGCGGCTGACGCCGCCGCCGCGATTGACGGCGGCCATGCCGCTGATCGACAGCAGCCGCTTGGCTACGGTATTGTCGACATACCAGGACAATTCCTCCAGCGTCATGTCGGTCGCTTCGGCGCTGTAATAGGCGATCGGCCCCCCGTCGATGTCGACGCGGCTGACCTGCGGCTCCAATATGCCCTCGGGCAAGTCGCTACGGATCTGGTCGACCGCGTTCTTGACGTCGTTGACCGCGCGATCGACCGGCGTTCCGATCTGGAACTGGATGTTGCTGAGCGACTGGCCCTCCATCGCGATCGACGTGATCTCGTCGACTCCGCTGATGGACCGCACCGCCGCCTCGACCCGCTGCGTGACCTGGGTTTCCAGTTCGGTGGGCGCGGCGCCGGGCTGGCGCACCGTGACGCTGACCATCGGAAAGCTGATGTCCGGATTATTGTTGATGTCCATCCGGCTGAAACTGATGAGGCCCGCCAGCAGCAAGGCGGCGAAGATGACCAGCGGCGTAACCGGGTTGCGGATCGCCCATGCCGAGATATTGCGGAAATTCATGATGGGCCTGCCCTTCGCCGGACGCGCCGCGTCCTACCAAATCTTATGCGGGGCGGGACGCGCCGTCCGGCGCGCCCCGCTGGTCGCTATAATGTTCCAGCCGTTTTCGCGGCCATCTCCGGCTTCACCTTCTGGCCCGGCGTCAAGAAGGCGCCAGCGGAGGTGACGATCTTTTCCGTTCCGGTGATGCCGCTCGTCACCGCGACGCCGGCATCGGACACCTGGCCGACGGTCACGTCGCGCCGATGCACTATGCCCTTGGCGTCGACAATATAGACATAGCTGCCCTTAGGATCGCTCTGCACCGCCGATTCCGGCAGCAGCGGAGCCACGCCCGATCCGCTGATGATGGTGGCCGACGCGAAGCCGCCCGGACGGATGGCCGGATTATAGGGAATGGCGATCCGGACGATGCCCTGGCGATTTTGCGGGTCAACGACCGGCGATACCTGCCACACCTGGCCGGCGAAACGCTCCTTGCCTCCGACGGGCACGATGATGGCGCGGTTGCCCGTCCGCGCCGCCGCCAGATCGGCTTCGCTGACCTGGGCGCGCATCTCCATCTCGCCGCCCTTGGCGAGGCGGAACAGCACGCCGCTGCCGGAGCCGACGATCTGCCCCGGCTCTACGGTGCGGGTCAGCACCAGCCCGGCCTCGGGCGCGCGTATGTCCAGCCGTCCGGTGCGGGCGCGTTGCTCGCCGAGCTGGGCGATCGCCACGTTGACGCGGGCGACGGCGGCGTCGCGGGTCGCGGTCCGCTGGTCGATATCGGCCTGGCTGATGAAGCCGCGCCCCACCAGCGACTTGGCCCGGTCGAGCTGCGCCTGCGCCAGCTTCGCGTCGGCGCGGTTGACCTCCACCTGGGCGGCGAGGGAGCGGACCTGTTCGGATTGAACCGACCGCTCGATGACAGCCAGAACCTGGCCGGCCCGGACCCAGTCGCCCGGCTGGACCAGCACGCGGATCACCTGGCCCCCTTCGCCCACGACCCCGACCGGCATGTCAATGCGCGCGCTGAGCGAACCCGTCGCGGTCACCGTCCGGTCGACGGCCGAGGTGCCGGGGCTGACCACGGTCACGACCGGAACCTGCGTCACCGCCTCGCTCGGCGCGGCTGCCTTGTCCCCGCGCAGGGCTAGCCAGGCGGCGATGGCGGTCAGCGCGGCGATGATGACGGCCGCGATAATGATCCGGCGGCGCCTGGTCGCGCGGGCCTCCTCCGTATCGACGCCGCCAAGCGTGTCGCTGGCGAATTGGGTTTCGTAGTTCATGCCGATCCGATCCGTTCCGGCGGTTATGTCCCGCCCCCTTTAATCGGGCTGTATTATCCGAATAGAGCACCGCGCTCAAGGCGGAAAATAACCCATCAAATAGAAGGGAACATCGGCGTAACGGCTCTTGCAAGGGCCCCGTCTTTGTGGCGCTATCATCGGCGCGACAGGGAGGCGGCGATGGAGATATTGTGGTGGATCGTGATCGGCCTGCTCGCCGGCGCGATTGCAAGGTTCATCATGCCCGGCCGCGATCCGGGCGGATGCGTGGTGACGCTGCTGCTGGGAATCGCGGGCGCGCTGCTGGCCGGCTATGTCGGGCGGCTCGTGGGTCTGTATCGCGCTGACGAGCAGGCCGGTTTTATTGCCGCCATAATTGGCGCCATCGCCATATTGCTGGCTTATCGCCTGGTCTTCCGCAAATAAGCGAGCATAAAGAGCCCCGCCGGCGCTGGCCGGCGGGGCATGGCTAGCGGTGGGAGCCGCTTAAAAATCCTGGGTGTTAACGCACCGATCCGCGACGCACGAGGTTCACGATCGCCAGCAGGACCACGGCGCCGACCAGCGACACGAGGAAGCTGGTGACCGTGAGGCCCGCATTATTGATCGAGCCGCCGCTGAAAATCAGGCCGCCGATGAACGCGCCGACGATGCCGACGACGATATTGAGCAGGATGCCCTGCTGGGCGTCGGTGCGCATGATGAGGCTGGCCAGCCAGCCGATGACACCACCCACGATCAACCAAAGAATGATACCCATGACATAATCTCCTCTGCCAGCGCCCCGAAGCGGGTGGCTCTGGGGGTATCAACGGCGAATGGGCCTTCGCGTTCCCGCTAGGCAGCGATAATTTCGTTAGGACAACTACCCGGGGCTACGTAGCCGCAATGATGGCGCAAAGAAAAAGGGCCGCCGGACAGGAGTCCGGCGGCCCGCTTTGCAGGTCGGGGGGAAGTCGATCAATATTTCTGCTGCCGCTCGTAGAGGGACTTATAATATTGGATGCGCGTGACGCGCAGGCCGTGCATACCCGATCGGTCGACCGCGCGCTGCCAACTGGCAAACTCCTCGAGCGTCAGGGAATAGCGGGCGCACGCTTCGTCCACCGTCAGCAGGCCGCCATTGACCGCCGACACGACTTCGGCCTTGCGCCGGACGACCCAGCGCGTGGTGTCGGCCGGGGGCAGGCTGTCCAGCGTCAGCGGTTCGCCCAGCGGACCCACGACCTGGGCGGGCTTTATTTTTTGATTCTCGATCATTCTCACCTCAAACAGCGGCACTGGCGTTGCCGAATTCAGTCGCGGAACCTGTATGCGCGTCAGCCCTGAAGAACGGCTAAAGCGCCACGGTAAACACCACCTTCATCTTCCCTGCCCCACTCTCAAACGGCTTGCGATCGGCGGGTTGAAGCTGCCCGCCAGTCGATCGGCTTCGATCAGGCCGTCGTGGCGCGGCGCGAAGATATCGGCCAGCGCCTGAACCCAGTCATCATCCCGTTCATCCTGCCCCCGCAGGATTCCGGCGACCGCCTGGGCCGTCGGGCTGCCCGCCTGCTCGGCCGCCGCGGCGGTCAGCAGGAACGGCCAAGCCGGGACGCGCAGGCGGGCCGGGGTGGCATCGGCAGGCGTCAGCTTGCCGTTCCGAAGGAAACTCAGGTCCATGGCCCCTGGATAACGGGTAAAGCATAAGGCTCCGTAAACCCGCCGGTCATGGGTCGTTAGGGGTCGATGAAAAGGGGGTAATTGCGCTGGAACGCGGGGGAACGCGCGCCTATATGCCTGACCCATGCAGCCAGAGTTCCAGCTTTCCGCGCCGCTCGGCGCCCGTCGCATCGTCGTCGCCATGTCCGGCGGCGTCGATTCGAGCGTGGTCGCCGCGCTGGCCGCGCGGACCGGAGCCGAGGTGATCGGCGTGACGCTACAGCTCTACGATCATGGCGCGGCGACCGGGCGGACCGGCAGTTGCTGCGCGGGCCAGGACATTCGCGACGCCCGCGCGGTCGCCGATCGCATCGGCATCGCCCATTATGTGTTCGACTATGAAAGCCGCTTCCGCGATTCGGTGATCGCCGATTTCGCCGACGAATATATGGCCGGGCGGACGCCCATCCCTTGCGTCAAATGCAATATGGGGGTGAAGTTCACCGACTTGTTCGCCATCGCCCGCGATCTAGGGGCCGACTGCCTGGCTACCGGCCATTATGTCCGCCGGGTCGAGGGCGCGCGCGGTGCGGAACTGCATCGCGCGGCCGACCCCGCGCGCGACCAGAGCTATTTCCTGTTCGCGACGACGCAGGAGCAACTGGACTATCTGCGCTTCCCGCTGGGCGCGATGCCAAAGCCCCAGGTACGGGAGATCGCGGCCGAAATCGGCCTGTCGGTGGCGTTGAAGCCCGACAGCCAGGACATCTGCTTCGTGCCCGACGGCGACTATGCGAAGATCGTGCGCGCGCTGCGGCCCGATGCCGACAACGGCGGCGCGATCGTCCATGTCGACGGGCGCACACTGGGCGCGCATCGCGGGCTGATCCATTATACCGTCGGCCAGCGCAAGGGGCTGGAGATTGGCGGGCAGGCCGAGCCGCTCTATGTCGTGCGGATCGACGCGCCCGGCCGCCGGGTGATCGTGGGCCCGCGCGCCGCGCTGGCCGTGTCGGGCGCGGCGCTGTCCGACATCAACTGGCTGGGCGGCGATTTTTCCGGGCCGCTGACCGCCAAGGTCCGGTCGATGGCGAAGCCGGTGCCGGCGCGGCTGGACGGCGACAGCCTGATCTTCGACGCGCCCGAATATGGCGTCGCGCCGGGGCAGGCGGCCGTGCTCTATGACGGCGACCGAGTGCTGGGGGGCGGTTGGATCGCTAGCACACAGCCGGCTCTGGCCGAAGTAGCGTAACAGAGGCTTCCGGGACGACCGTCAGGCGAAGCCGGTCCGCAGCGCCCTCGCCCAGTCCGGCCGCTGGTTCGCCTCCGCCCGCCGCGCCGCGCTTTCCCAGTCATAGTCGACGGCGACCTGCTCGACCGACCAGCGGCCTTGCGCGCGCGTGGCGATGGCGTATCGCGCGTGGGGCGAGCCCGTCTCCATGACATGGGGCCAGGGCTGGTCGTCGGCATAGGCCGGCAGGCCGACGCTGCCCGGATTGACGACCAGCCGTCCATCGGCGAGCCGCGCCTCGCCCGCCAGATGGGTGTGCCCGCACAGGATCAGCCCCGCTTGCACATCGCCGGCCCGCGTGGCGATCTCGTCCGGCGTCGCGTGTCGAATGCCTGCCGGTGTCACGCTGTCGAGGAAATAGAGAAGGTCGCTGCCCGGCGCGCCGTGCACCATATGGACATCAGCGCAGGGAGTCAGCGTCTCCGGCAGCGCCGCGATCCAGGCCCAGTGCGCCGGCGATAGCCGGTCGGCGGCGTGGCGATCCGACGGTCCCATCTGGTCGCGGCCCAACGTCAATAATTGCCGTTCGTGATTGCCCCGGATCGTCGACAGGGCGAGCGGGATCAGCCGGTCGGCGGTCTCGCCCGGAAAGAGCGGGCCGGACAATATGTCGCCCAGATTGACGGTCATCGTCACCCCGCGTGCCGCCACGTCCGCCAGCACCGCCTCCAGCGCCGGCAGATTTCCGTGAATGTCGGACAGGATCGCGATTCGAGTCATGACACGGGGTCGAGCAGGCAGCCCCAACCCGGCCGATAGCGCGCGCTGCGGCTGGCGAGCAGCGGCACGCGCGCCTCCACGCCGCGCGATTTGGGGCGGTCGGTGAGGCGCACCAGCGCCATGCCCGGCTCCTTGTCCTCCTCGCAACTCGCCATCGCGCGCCCCTCGACATAGCGGCAGGAACAGCCGATGCGCGCCCCATAGGCCGCGCCGACCTCCGCCCGCGCGCGCAGGTCGGTCCAGTTCCACGCCAGCAAGGCGGCCGCCAGCAGGATAAGAGCGCCCATAGCGTAAAACGCGGCGCGCCGGCGCGGCGGACTCGCTACCCCGATTCTCATGCTCATCATGCCTTCGTTTTCATATTTTCCAGGATGCCGGCCGATACCACGCGGCCGAGAAATGCTCTAAGGGCGGCACATGAACAGGATCACGCGCCTTAGCGCAACCCTTGGCTTGCTGTCGCTCTGCATCGTCGGTGGGGTCATGGCGAGCGCGGCCGACCCAGCGCCGGTCTATAGCGTGGCGGCCGACGCCGCGCCGGGCGAAGCGGCGCTGCGCGGCACGATCGACACGATCTTCGACGATGCCGATATGGGGGAGACGCGCGCGCTGCTGGTGATGCAGGGCGGGCGCATCGTCGCCGAGCGCTATGCGCCGGGTTTCGCGCCCGACACGAAGCTGCTGTCCTGGTCGATCGGCAAGAGCGTGACGGCGGTGCTGGTCGGGCTGATGGTGTCCGACGGCCGGCTGGCGCTCGACGCGCCGGTCCCGGTGCCGGCCTGGAGCCAGCCGGGCGATCCGCGCGGCCGGATCACCCTGCGCCAGTTGCTCACCATGTCGTCGGGGCTTGGCCATGTCGAGCATGCCGATCCGGTGGCGCGCGCCGACACGGTCCGGATGCTGTTCACCGACGGCGCGCCGAACATGAGCGCCTTTGCCGAGGCGAAGCCGCTCGCTAGCGCGCCCGGCGCGCATTTCTCCTACAGCACCGGCACGACAATGATCCTGGCGGACCTGATGACGCGGCAACTGACCAACAGCGACGATCCGGCCGCGCGCCGCCGGGCGATGCAGCAGTTTATCGACGGACGGCTGAAGATCCCGGCGCGGCTGGCCAGCCTGACCCCCGAATATGATGCCGCCGGAACGCTGATCGGCGGTAGCTTCCTGCACATGACCGCGCGCGATTATGGCCGCTTCGGCGAATTGCTGCGCAATCGCGGCCGCGTCGGCGGTCACCAGATCGTCGCGGAAAGCTGGATCGACTTCATGACCCGTCCGTCCATGCGCAATCCGGCCTATGGCGGGCACCTGTGGCTCAACCGCGCCAGCGCGGAGAGCGCGCTGATGCCCGGACAAGCGCCCGAAAGCCTGTTCGGCTGCGTCGGCCATAATGGGCAATATATCCTCGTCTCCCCGCGCCAGCGGCTGACGGTCGTGCGGCTGGGCATGTCGCCGACGCGCGAGGAACGCGTCGCGCTGAAGGCGGGGCTGGCGAAGCTGATCGGCCTATTCCCGGCCTAAAGAAAGAAGCGCCCCTCGATCACGGTGCGGCACGCGCCGCCCAGCACCACCCGATCGCCTTCCAGCGCGCAGTCCAGCCGGCCGCCCCGTGCGGAGGCCTGCACGGCGGTCAGCCGGGTTCGGCCCAGCCGCGCGGCCCAGAAGGGCGTCAGCAGGCAATGAGCCGATCCGGTCACCGGGTCTTCGTCCACCCCGCCACCGGGGACGAACACCCGGCTGATGAAATCGCTGTCATTTCCGGGCGCGGTGGCGATGAACATGATGTCGCCCGCCCCGCGCAGGGCGGCCAAATCGGGCGTCAGCGCCCGGATCGCATCGGCGTCGGCATAGGTGAAGATGCCATAGCCGCCTTCGCGCCAATGGGCGTCCAGCACTTCGCCGCCAAGGCCAGCCGCGAAGTCGGGCATGGCGCGCGGCGTCACCTCCCAAGCGGGGAGGGAGAGGGCATAGCCGTCACCCGACCGCGCGACGCTCAGCACCCCCGCTTGTCGAGTGCGGAAGCGGACGGTGTCGCCCCGCATCAGCACATGGCCGCTGGCGAGCGTCGCATGGCCGCACAGCTTCACCTCGACCGTCGGGGTGAACCAGCGCAACCCATAGTCGGCCTCCGGATCGTCGGGCGTCGCCACCGTGAAGGCGGTTTCGGACAGGTTGTTTTCCGCCGCGATGGCCTGAAGCAGATCGTCGTCCAGCCAGGCGTCGAGCGGCATGACCGCGGCGGGATTGCCGGTGAAGGGGGCGTCGGCAAAGGCGTCGACCTGATGAAAGGGCAGGCTGGTCATGGAACGGTCCTCGGGGTGATAGCGACCCGCTTATGCCGCCCCGGCGTCCGCCGCGGGAGGGCCGCGTCCTTCGCAATGGCCTTGGGGGAGCCGGCCGGCATGGCAAAAGGGCCAGCCATGCTTTCCATGGCTGGCCCGGATCGCGGCTTTAGGGGACGGTTTGACCGTCATGGACCCGGATCGGGCCTGACGCTCCCCGGCGCATTCGCGTTGCCGCTCGCCGGACTGGCCGGCGTCGTGGGAGAAAGGCTACGCCCGGCGGAGGAAGCCGTCGAGTCCCCGCTGCCTCCGGTCGTCGCGGCTCCCGGGACGCTCGCCGCACCGTTCGCCCCGAAGGCCTCGGGACTCGCGCCGACTCCGCTGGCCGCGTCACCGGCCTGTTCCAGCGTACGTTCATAGCGGCTGACGCCGCCCATGCCGGGCAATATCTGCGCATCCGTGTCGCGCGGACGGCCCGCGACGCCCGACCGCTCATAGCTTTCGCCGCCCAGCAGCCCCGTGCGCGCCGGACCGGAAGGTGGGATGATGGTCTGGAGGCGGAGGCCGGCCCCGCTGCGCGTCGGCGCGCCCGCTATGCCGCCGTCGGACCGCGTGCCGGGGGCGGGGACGGGCTGTCCGGCCGTGCCGATCCGGCCCGTGGCTCCACTGACCCGGCCGATCGTGCCCGTGGTGCCGGTGATTCCGCCGCCCGTGCCGGAAAGCTGCGCCTGCGCGGGCGTTGTGCCCAGCGCTGCCGCCATGACAATGCCCATGAACGCCGCGCGCATGTTCCGTCTCCTGTTCAGGTATCCGAAACAGGAACCCGTGGGCGGACATTCCGGTTGCGTGGGGACGGGGCGACCGCCGCATCGGCTGTCCGCCTCGTCCCGAAACGGGCCTCAGTCCGCCCGTCTCTCGCCGCATTGCGCGCAGTCGAGCAGCTTCTGGTCGGCCAGGACCAGCGCCATCATCGCTTCGACCACCGGCATGCCGCGAATGCCGACGCACGGATCATGGCGGCCCTTGGTGATGATCTGGGACGCCTCGCCTTCCCGTGTCACGGTGTCGACCGGCACCAGGATCGAGCTGGTGGGCTTGAAGGCGACGCGCACCCTGATGGGCTGGCCCGTCGAAATGCCGCCCGCGATGCCGCCCGCATGGTTGGCGAGGAAGGTCGGGCCGCCCGCTCCGCCAGCGGGGCCGGGCCGCATCGGATCGGCATTGTCCTCGCCGCGAAGGCGCGCGGCGGCGAAGCCGTCGCCGATCTCCACGCCCTTGACCGCGTTGATGCCCATCATCGCGGCGGCCAGTTCGCTGTCCAGCTTGGCATAGAGCGGCGCGCCCCAGCCGGCGGGCACACCGCTCGCCACGCATTCGACCACCGCGCCGAGCGACGATCCGTCGAGCCGAGCCGCGTCGACCAGCGCCTCCCAGCGTCTGGCGGCCTCCGCGTCGGGACAGAAGAAGGCGTTGCGGCCGATCTCCTCCGGGTCGAAGCGCGCCGGGTCGATCGCGTCGCCGCCGATCTCGCTGACCCAGGCAAAGATGTCGACCTCCGCCACCACCGCCCGCGCGACCGCGCCCGCCGCCACGCGGCTCGCGGTCTCGCGCGCGGACGATCGTCCGCCGCCGCGATAGTCGCGAAAGCCATATTTGGCGTCATAGGCATAGTCGGCATGGCCGGGACGATAGGCCTTGGCGACGTCCGAATAATCCTTCGACCGCTGGTCGACATTCTCGATCATCAGGCTGATCGGCGTGCCGGTGGTCATGCCCTCGAACACGCCCGAGAGGATGCGCACCTGATCGGGTTCGCGCCGCTGGGTCGTGAACCTGGACGTGCCGGGCCTTCGCTGGTCGAGAAAGGGCTGGATGTCCTCCTCCGACAGCGCCAGCCCCGGCGGGCAGCCGTCCACCACCGCCCCGATCGCGGGGCCATGGCTTTCCCCCCATGTGGTGAAGCGAAACAGGCGGCCGAAGCTGTTGACGCTCATTTGTCGAGCGCGATGTCCGGCGCATCCTCGGCCTTCATGCCGATGACGTTGTAGCCCGCGTCGACATGATGGATCTCGCCGGTCACGCCGCTGGCGAGGTCGGACAGCAGGTAAAGGCCCGCCCCGCCCACATCCTCAATCGTCACGTTGCGGCGCAGCGGCGAATTAAGCTCGTTCCATTTAAGGATATAGCGGAAATCCCCGATGCCGCTGGCCGCCAGCGTCTTGATGGGGCCGGCGGAGATGGCGTTCACCCGAATATTCTCCGGCCCCAGGTCCATGGCCAGATATTTGACTGAGGTTTCCAGCGCCGCCTTCGCCACGCCCATGACGTTATAATGGGGAATGACCTTTTCCGCGCCATAATAGCTGAGCGTCAGCAGGCTGCCGCCATCGGCCATCAGCGCCCGCGCGCGTCTGGCGACCGCGACGAAGCTGTAGGCGGACACGTTCATCGTCAGCAGGAAATTTTCCAGGCTGGTGTCGACATACAGGCCGCGCAGTTCGTTCTTGTCGGAAAAGCCGATGGCGTGGACGACGAAATCCAGCTTGCCCCATTTCGCCGCGATCTCGGCGAAGGCGGTGTCCAGCTTATCCATGTCCGACACGTCGCAATCGATCAGGAAATCGGAGCCGACCTCGGCCGCCAACGGACGCACCCGCTTGGCCAGCGCCTCGCCCTGGTAGGAAAAGGCCATTTCCGCGCCCTGCGCGTGCAGGGCCTTGGCGATCCCCCAGGCCAGCGATTTGTCATTGGCGAGGCCCATGATCAAACCGCGCTTGCCAGCCATCAAGCCGTTCATTCCGGTGCTTTCCCTTGCTTGTCGGCCGTCTCGTCCGGTTCCTCATGCGGGAACTCGGCCAGCGCCGCGTTCAGTTCCGCGCCAATTACCACGCCAAGCCCGACGAGAAAGAAAAAAATGAGGGTGATCATAACCCCCGCCAGACTGCCATAGGTGCGGTCATATCCGCCCAGCAGCGACAGCGTCGGCGGCAGCAGCATCGTTACCGCATACCACCAGAGCGAGGTGGCGATCGCGCCCGGCCATTTGGGAAAATGCGCGGGCTTGTAGGCGGTCGGCGTCAGCGAGACGAACAGCGACCATAGCGCGACGCACAGGATCGCCATCGGCACCAGCTTGAGCGAGGTGACGAGCGCGATCGCATCGTCCGCGAAGGGCAGCAGCCGGTGCAGCAACTGGTCGATGCCGGTGATCGCGACCTGGAGCGAAAAGGCGAACATCACGGCCAGCACGCTGACCAGGGTGATGCCGACCGCGCTCAGCCGATAGTGCCAGAAGGATTTGGTCCCCTTGGTGCCATAGGCGCGCCGCAATATGTCGCGGATCGTCTCTATCAGGCTGCCCACGGTCCACAGGCCGACAAGGCCGCCCAGCCACAGCAGCGGTCCAGAGCGGGCGTGCAGCACGTCGCTGATCGGCTGGCGCACGACATCGGCGACGCCGCGCGGCACGGTGGTCAGGAAGGCGTTGACCGCCGCCACCCCGTCCTGTGTCCGCCCGAAGATGCTGGCGACGGCTGCGGCGACGATGAAGAAGGGGAACAGCGTCATCAGCGACAGATAGGCGAGGTTCCCGGCATGGATGAACCCGTCGCTATAGGTGCCGATCGCGACCCGCTTGAAAATCTCGAAACTGTAGGAGCCCGGCCGCACCCGGTCGATCTGGCGGTTGATATGATGCCGGGTCTGGCTGGCCAGCCGGTGACGGCGCGATTCGGGGCTGTGCGGGGAGGGCTGGACCATGCCCGAGCCTAACGCGTCACACGCCCAGATGGGCGCGCACGTTCCGCTCGTCCCGCCAGGTTTCGACCAGTTGCCGGATCGCCGGATCGTCGGACGGCAGGTCGACCAGCAGCGTGACCAGCTGGTCGCCGCGCTTGCCGTCCTTGGCGGTGAAGCCCCGCTCGCGCAGCCGCAGCGTCTTGCCCGATGTCGATCCCGCCGGCACGCCCAGCATCACCGGACCGTCGGGGGTCGGCACCCTGACCTTCGCGCCCTTCACCGCCTCGTCGAGCGTGACCGGCAGATCCAGCAGGATATTGTCGCCGTCGCGCCTGAAATGCGGATGGGGCCGGACCTCGATCGTCACGATCGCGTCGCCATTGCCGCCCGCGCCCGGCTGCCCCTTGCCCGACAGGCGCATCTGCGTGCCGGTTTCCACGCCCGCCGGCAGCTTCAGGTCGATGGTCTTGCCATCCTGAAGGGTGATGCGCTGGGGCGCGAGCGTGGCCGCGTCGACGAAGGACACCGCCAGCCGATAGGCGACGTTCGCGCCCTTGGGCTGGGCCGCGCCGCGCCCGAAGCCGCCAAAGCCGCCCGCAGCGCCGCCCTGCGCCCGCCGCGCGCCGCCGAACAGCCCCTCGAAAATATCGCCGAAATCGCCCCCTTCGCTGAACTCGAAGCCGCCGGGGCCCGCGCTACCGCCAGGCCCCGCCTGCCGTCCGCGAAAGCCGCCGCCCGCGCCGAAGCCGAAGGGCGCGGCGGGATTGCCGTCCGCGTCGATCTCGCCCCGGTCGAACCGGGCCCGCTTGTCCTTGTCCGACAGCAGGTCATAGGCGTTGGTCACTTCGGCGAAGCGGTCGGCGGCCTGGGGATTGTCCTTGTTGCGGTCGGGGTGAAGCTCCTTCGCCAGCTTACGATAGGCGGACTTGATCTCCGCCTCGCTCGCGCCGCGCGCGACGCCCAATGTGGAATAGGGATCGGCCATAAGGGGCTACGGGGTCCTTCTAAAGATAGCGTTCGACGCGCACCTATGTGGCGAAAGCAAGGGTTTCCTTCAAGCATGGTCTCGCGCCGGAGGGAAGGGACGCGGCGGGGCGTATCGACAGCGGCGCGCTGGGGCCCTAATCCCCTGCGTCATGACCGATCCCTTCGCCCTGTTCGACGACTGGTATGCCCAGGCCCGCGAGACCGAACCCAATGACAGCAATGCGATGGCTCTCGCCACCGCCAACGCCGCCGGGCGGCCGTCCGCGCGGATGGTGCTGCTGAAGGGGCATGGGCCCGAAGGCTTCGTCTTCTACACCAATTTCGAGGGGCGAAAGGCGGGCGAGCTGCTGGAAAATCCCCATGCCGCGCTGCTGTTCCACTGGAAGTCGCTGCGGCGTCAGGTGCGGATCGAGGGGCCGGTGACGCCGGTCGACGATGCCCGCGCCGACGCCTATTTCGCCACGCGCAGCCGCGATTCGCAGCTTGGCGCTTGGGCGTCCGACCAGTCGCGCCCGCTTGGCGACCGTCAGATCTTCCTCGATCGGTTCGAGGAGATGCGCGCGCGGTTCGAGGGGCGCGACGTGCCCCGTCCGCCGCACTGGTCGGGCCTTAGCGTCGCGCCGGAGCGGATCGAGTTCTGGCAGGACCGCGAACATCGGCTGCACGAACGCCGCCTGTTCGTGCGGACTGGGGCGGAGTGGAACGAAGCAATGCTCTACCCTTAAGGGGATGTCCGGGCTGATTTCTCCATTTAGGACGAACCGAGGCGCGGAAAGACGAACGCTGGTTCGTCTATCCGACAGGGCCACGCCTTTGCTTGCTTCCTCCCATTGCATTGCGGGCGTGCCGGGCGCCTGTTAGGTGTGCCCGCCTGACGGATAGGGATCATCAGCGCGACGGGGGCCGCGCAGGTTAGAGGATTTGCATGAAGAACAGACTGACGGCCTACATCCTGACGGGCATGGTCCTGGGGGTGATCGTGGGTTACGCCGCCAATGTCTGGGTGGGCGGCGATGAGGTCCGGGCCAAGGACGTTGCCGGCTATTTCCACCTGCTGGCCGATATTTTCCTTCACCTTATCAAGATGATAATTGCGCCGCTGGTCTTTTCCACGCTGGTCGCGGGCATCGCCCATATGGGCGACAGCGCGGCGCTGGGCCGGATCGGCGGGCGCGCGCTCGCCTGGTTCATCATCGCCAGCCTGATCTCGCTGACGCTGGGCCTGATCTTCGTCAATTTCTTTGCGCCCGGCGAGGGGCTGAACCTGGTCCGCAGCGGCGCGGACTCGGGCGTCAATACCGAAGCGCTCAATTTCCGGGACTTCATCCTCCACGTCTTTCCCACGTCGATGGTGGGGGCGATGGCGGAAAACTCGATCCTCCAGATCGTCGTCTTCTCGCTGTTCGTCGGCGTCGCGCTGACCGCCATCGGCGACAAGGGCAAGCCGATCGTCACGGTCGTGGAGGCGATGGTGGAGCTGATGCTCCAGGTCACCGGCTATGTGATGCGCGTGGCCCCCTTCGCGGTGTTCGGCGCGCTGGCCTCGTCCGTCACCTTGCAGGGCCTGGGCGTGCTCAAGACCTTCGGCGAGCTGATCGGCGAGTTCTACATCGCCCTGATCGTGCTGTGGACTCTGCTGTTCGCGGCCGGGTCGATCTTCCTTGGCAGGCGCATGTTCACGCTGATCCGCTATGTGCGCGAGCCGATCCTGATCGCCTTCTCCACCGCCTCGTCGGAAGCCGCATATCCCAAGATGCTGGAGCAGCTCGACAGGTTCGGCGTGCCGCGCCGCATCTACAGCTTCGTGCTGCCACTCGGCTACAGCTTCAATCTCGACGGGTCCATGATGTATGCGACGTTCGCGACCATCTTCATCGCGCAGGCCTATGGCATCGACCTACCGATCGCGACGCAGATCACGATCCTGCTGGTGCTGATGGTGACCAGCAAGGGCATCGCCGCCGTGCCGCGCGCCAGCCTGGTCGTCGTCGCCGCCACGCTCGGCCAGTTCGACCTGCCGGTTGAGGGCGTCGCCTTCATCCTGGCCGTCGATCATTTCATGGACATGGGCCGCACCGCCACCAACGTGCTGGGCAACGCCATCGCCACGTCGGTCATCACCAAATGGGAAGGAATGCTGGAGGTCGAGGAACCCGACGTGGTTCCCGATCCCAAGGCGCCCGCGCACACGCCCTCGGGCGGCCGCGCTGGGCTGGAACTGGCGTCGGACATGGTGGAGCCGGGGGATAAGCGGGGGTGAGCGTCCGGCATCAACCGGACGACCGCTATCCCTAAATCGTTCAAGAGGCGAAGGTAACGATGTCAGATCAGGCCTTAGCGTAGGCTCTGTCCCGTTCAGATTGAATCAACCGCCGTTCGTATCGAGCGCAGTCGAGATACATTGGTAGGGAGGCTTCTCGACTTCAGCCTATCCCGAGCGCCTTGCCTTCCCAGGCATTCGAGGGCTCGAAGCGAACGCAAGCGATTGTTTTCATTCAACAGGCAGCCTCTAGGCTTGGCTGACCATACTAGTGTCGCCGGGGTTATTCGCGACACATCGTTCATCGAACCGAAGAGCCCCTCCCCCCTCAAGGAGGAGGGGCTCTTGATCGTCACTCCGCCGCCGGCAGGTAAATCTCCCCGCCCTTCTCCTTGAAGGACTCGCTCATCTCCGCCATTCCGGCCTCGGCCTCTTCCGCCGCGAGGAAGGCGTTTGCCTCCTGGTTCTGCTTGGCGGCGAAGTCGCGGACCTCCTGCGTGATCTTCATCGAGCAAAATTTGGGGCCGCACATCGAGCAGAAATGGGCGGTCTTGGCGCCCTCGGCGGGCAGGGTCTGGTCGTGATATTCCTCCGCCGTGTCCGGGTCGAGCGACAGGTTGAACTGGTCGCGCCAGCGGAACTCGAACCGCGCCCGCGACAAGGCGTCGTCGCGGACCTTGGCGGCGGGATGGCCCTTCGCCAGGTCGGCGGCGTGAGCGGCGAGCTTGTAGGTCACCACGCCCACCTTTACGTCATCGCGGTCGGGCAAACCCAGATGCTCCTTGGGCGTGACGTAGCAGAGCATCGCCGTGCCGTACCAGCCGATCATCGCCGCGCCGATGCCGCTGGTGATATGGTCATAGCCCGGCGCGATGTCGGTGGTGAGCGGCCCCAGCGTGTAGAAGGGCGCCTCGCCACAGGCTTCAAGCTGCTTGTCCATATTCTGCTTGATCTTGTGCATGGGAACATGGCCCGGCCCCTCGATCATCACCTGCACGTCCTGCGCCCAGGCGCGCTTGGTCAGTTCGCCCAGCGTGTAAAGTTCGCTGAACTGCGCCTCGTCATTGGCGTCGGCGATCGAGCCGGGCCGCAGGCCGTCGCCCAGCGAATAGGCGATGTCATAGGCCTTCATGATCTCGGTGATCTCGTCGAACCGCTCGTAGAGGAAGCTCTCGCGGTGATGCGCCAGGCACCATTTCGCCATGATCGACCCGCCGCGCGAGACGATGCCGGTGACTCGCTTCGCCGTCATCGGGATATAGGGTAGGCGCACGCCCGCATGGATGGTGAAATAATCGACGCCCTGCTCGGCCTGCTCGATCAGCGTGTCGCGGAAGATGTCCCAGGTCAGTTCCTCGGCAATGCCGCCGACCTTCTCCAGCGCCTGATAGATGGGGACCGTGCCGATCGGCACGGGCGAATTGCGCAATATCCATTCGCGCGTGTCGTGGATGTTGCGCCCCGTCGACAGGTCCATCACCGTGTCCGCGCCCCAGCGGATCGACCAGACCATCTTGTCGACCTCCGCCGCGACATCCGACGCGACCGCCGAATTGCCGATATTGGCGTTGATCTTGACCAGGAAATTGCGGCCGATCGCCATCGGCTCCGATTCCGGGTGGTTGATATTGTTGGGGATGATCGCGCGGCCGCGCGCCACTTCATCGCGCACGAACTCGGGCGTCACATAGTCGGGGATTTCCGCGCCCCAATCCTGTCCGTCGCGGATATATTCGGCCAGCCGCTCGCGGCCCAGATTCTCGCGGGTCGCGACATATTCCATTTCGGGCGTGATAATGCCGCGCCGCGCATAGTGCATCTGACTGACATTCATGCCGGGCTTGGCGCGCAGCGGCCGCTGCACGACATTGGGAAACTGCGCGACCCCGCCCGAGCGGTCGGGTCCTTTGAGGCCGTTATCCTCAGGCTTGATCGCCCGCGCGTCATAGGCCTCGACATCGCCGCGGCCCATGATCCAGTCGCGGCGCAGCTGCGGCAGCCCCGCCATGATGTCGATTTGCGCCTGCGGATCGCTATAGGGGCCGGACGTGTCATAGACCCGGACCGGCGGCTCGCCGCTGCTGGGTTCGAGGTGGATTTCGCGCATGGCGACGCCCAGCGGCCCCACATGGATCTTCCTCGATCCCCGGATCGGGCCGGTGGTGACGGCCATGGCGGCCTGCCGGGCGGCGAAGCCGGGCTCGGGCGTCTCGGTGCGGGCGGGAATGTCTGCCATCATGTCTCTCCTTAGGACGGAAGAGAGACGGCGCGTGGGGTGAAGAACACGCTCCCTCCCTCCGCCGGTGTCAGCCGGATCAGGTTCAGCGGGTCGCGGCCACGTCAGCCGCCTCTCAACCATCTGTGGATGGTCCCCCGGGGATATGGACAGGTTAGGGCAGGTTGGGCACAAGGTCCAGCATCTTATGAGGCATCCCCCCGATCACGCCCCGACGGGCTTTACCGCCCTCGATCTGTCGACCAAGGCCGGACGCAAGGCGTGGCGGCATGAAATGCGCATGGTGGCGGTCAGGCCCCGGCGTTGGGGGCTATGGCTGCTGACGCTGGGAATATTGCTGATGCTGCTGCCCGGCGCGACGGGCCTGCACAGCATCGGCGGCTGGTCGCCGCGCTTTCTGGGCCTTGCCGTCGGGATGCTGGGCGTGCCGCCGCTGGTGGCGAGCGTCTGGCTGAAGCGGCGCTATCTGCGGCGGCGCGCTGGGCCGGCGCGCCCCAATCTGCCCTGATCGCTGCGGCTCGCGCTCAAAGGAAATAGCGAAGGCGGATGTCCTGCTCGACTGGCGACCCGGCGATGGCGAAGCGCGCCGATCGGAAGCTGGGCGCGCCGAAGCGGATGGCCGGATTGCGCGAAAATCCCACTCCCTCGCGCGGGATGCCCGCGAACGTGTCGAGCCGGCCATTGCCATTTTCGTCATGGATGATGGCGATCGCATAGTCGCCGGGCGGCATCATGCCCAGCATGGCCCGATCGGCGGACGCCGCCAGGGTGAAATGCCGCCGGTCCGGATCGTCCGTGCAATCGGGGAAGTGGTCGGCGACGCGCGTGACGCAGACGAGAATCTTGCCCCTGGTCGAACGCAGGCCGACAAGGTCCATCGTCAGCGGCTGCGGCTGGCCCGCCGGCGCCGCGCCGATGAAGAGGCCGAGGGCGGCCGTTGCCAGGACGATCCTCCCGATCATGCCGCCTGCCGCGCCTGGAAATCGCCCAGCCCCTTGTCGGTGCCGCACAGCCGGTCCCAATGGCGGAAATAGAGGCCGTAATTGCAGGCGTAGAGATCATGGTGGCGCTGATGATGGCTGGCGGTGATGAGGACGCGTCCCATCGACCCCCGCACCAGCCAGCGCGGAAACATCTCCCACCCCATATGATTGCTGACGCCCATGACGGTCATGATCGTCAGCACCAGCCCCAGCGCGCTGACATGGATGGGGATCAGGAAAACGAGCGTGGGTATGACGACCGCGCCGGTCAGCGCCTCCCAGGGATGGAAGCTCATCGCCGCCCAGGCGGTCGGCGGACGGCTGGCGTGATGGACCGCATGGGCGATGCGGAACGGCCGGGGCCGGTGCATCCAGCGATGGGTCCAGTAGAACCAGCTATCGTGCGCCAGCAGATAGAGCAGCACCGAAAGGGGCGCGTACCAAAGCGGAAAGGCATGGATGTCGGTATAGATGCGGGTCCAGCCCCGCGCCTGCCAGCCCCAGGCGACGATGCCGGCGGGTATGCCGTAGATCAGGGCGGAGGCCAGCGACCAGCCGATCTCGCGCCGCATCTGGGGTTCGAGGCCGCGATAGAGGCCCGGATGCCGCAGCCGCGTCGCCAGCGCGAAGCCGCCGCTGCTGAGCAGATAGCGCAGCCCGACGATGGCGCTCATCGCGAGTGCGGAAAACAGAAGGGCGGTGACCATCTGGCGCGTCATAGCGCATCGGGCGGGGGCCGTCATCGGGCGTGACGGTCGACGGCCCCGCCCGATGCGCTTTGCGGCCGCCTGTCAGGCGATGGTGGGCAACATCCCGCCCTCCGTTCGGATCGCCGCGCCGTTGGTGACCGCCGCCAGCGGGCTGGCGAGGAACGCGACCATCGCCGCGACCTCCTCCGCCTCGATCAGCCGGCCGATCAGCGAGAGCGGGCGCAGCGTCCTGAAGAACTCAGCTTCCTGCGCCTCGGCCGGCGCGTCCTTGTTCTCGACCACCGAGTTGATGAAGCCGGCGATCCCTTCCGAGCGGGTGGGTCCGGGCAGCACCGAATTGACGGTGACGCCGGTGCCGCGCGTCTGTTCGGCCAAGCCCCGGGCGATGGAAAGCTGCGCCGTCTTGGTCGTGCCGTAATGAACCATCTCGCTGGGGATCAGCAGCGCGCTTTCGCTGGCGATGAATATGATGCGGCCCCAGTCCTTCGCCAGCATGATCGGGAAATAATGGCGGGCGAGGCGCGCGCCGCTGACGACATTGACCTCGAACAGATGATGCCAGTCGGCGTCGCTGATCTCGGTGAAGGGCTTGGCCTCGTAAATGCCCAGATTGTTAACCAATATGTCCACCTCCGGCACCGCTGCGATCAGCGTCGCCGCGCCCTCCGCCGTCGCTGGATCGGCCAGGACCGGGCGGACCTTGCCCTTCGCCGCGACGGTCCGCGCGGCGGCGTCCAGCTTGTCCTGCGAGCGTCCGGTGATGACCACCTCCGCGCCCTCGGCCGCCAGCCGCTCGGCGATGGCGAGGCCGATGCCGGCGGTCGATCCGGTGACGAGCGCGGTCTTTCCAGCGATGTTCAGTTCCATATGCCGTTCCTCCATGTTCGGTTGGACCCCATATGGGCGGGGGAACAGCGATAAGTAGGTCGCTCGACGATATTCATGCCGGAGCGCGCGAAAAGGCCGCTCCTTATTCCAGCGCCCGGATCGCCTTATCGTCGCAGCGCCCAGCCTCGCGCGCCGGCGCGCTGTAGATCGGGACCAGGATCTCCTGCCCGATGCGGATCGGGGCGAAGCGCTTTCGCTCGATGCCTTCGCAGCGCAGATAGATCTCCAGCATCCGGGGCGGCGTATCCCATTTCTCGTAGGAGAGGCGGAAGGTGCCCCAATGGATCGGGATGGCGGTCGAGGCCTTCAGCCGCTCGAATATCTTGACCGCCTGTTTCGGGCCGATATGGGCGTCCGACTGCATCTGGCCGGGCCAGAAGCGGAAGGCACCGATGGGGATCAGCGCCAGCCGGATCGGCCCAATCCTCGCCGCTTCGTCCGCCCAGCGCATGTCGCCCGCGCCGGTGTCGCCAGCGAAGAAGATATTGCCCGCGCGCGTCTCCACCACGAAGCTGGACCAGAGCGCGCGGTTGCGGTCGGTGCCCCAGCGCGTGCTCCAATGATGGTTGCGGGTCACATGGACGCGATAGTCCGGGCAATGCTCGTAATTCTCGCACTGGATCACCGCCTGCGGGACTAGGCCGTTCAACGCCGCGCCGCTGACCGACTGGCCCCAGTCGAGCGCGGTGGCGAGGATGCCATGGCTTGCGAGCAAGGTGTCGTTGCCGAGCGAGGTGACGATCTTCGGCCTGTCCCGCGCCCAGAGCTTCTGGAGCGTCGGCAGGTCGAGATGATCATAATGATTATGGCTAAGCAGGATGAGGTCGATCCGGGGCAGCCGGTCGATCGCGATGCCGGGCCGCGCCACCCGCTTCGGGCCGAAGGGGGGAAAGGGGCTGGCATGGTTCGACCAGATCGGATCGGTCAGGATGTTGAGCCCCGCAGCCTGCACCAGCACCGTCGCATGGCCGACCCAGGTCGCCTTCATCCCGCGCGGCGCGGCGAAGGGCGCGGGCCGGGCCTGCCGCACCGCGATGGCGTCCGGCCAGGGCGGCCGGCCGTCCCGGCCCAGCAGCCAACGCGCGATGAAGCCCTGCCGCCCGCGCCCCGGCGGGGCGGGCAGGTCGATCTCGCCATCAGGATTGAAGAAATGCGCGCCGTCGAAATGCCGGCTCGGCGGACCGGCATAATAGATGCGATCGAGAAAAGGGGGGACGATCGTGATCGCCAGGCACAGCGCGACGATGGCGAACAGCAGCGCTATGCCGATGCCCAGGACAATGCCGGCGAGAGAAGGACGAGCCATGCCCGCGCCATAACGGCTAAGCGTGGCTTCGCAAGAAAATCGAGGCGGGCTTTCCCCCGGCCGGCCCTATCCCTCGTCCTGATAGGCCATCTGCAATATGCCCCAATGCCGCCCGTTGACGTGGATCGATGCGATCACCTGTTTCAGCAGGATAACCTGGCCCTCGGCGGTCAGGCGGCGATAGGCCTTGATGAAGAAGGGCTGGGTGATGCGGCACTGTTCCTTTGTGTCGGGGAAGTCGAAGATCGTCCCCTGCCGCGCATATTCGAGGTTCCAGGCCAAGTCGCCGGGCCGCTGCGGCTGGGCGCGCTCCGGCATCGCCACCGCGCCGAAGGCGTTACGGTCGGTGAAGGTCATGCCGAACAGCCCCTTGAAGGCGCGCGCCTTTTCCTGCTGCTCGCGCGCGACCGGGATCATCACCCGCTGCACCGGATGGGTGTAGAGGATGGGGTCGGTGCCGGGGATGGGCGAATAATGGTCGCTCATCAGTTCAGCTTCGCTGATCTCGCGCGCGGCGATCGCGCGCTCCAGATGGGTGCTGACGGCCTGTGCCGCGTCCGTCGCGAAGGCGATGAAGGGCGAATCGGGAATATCGACGCCGCTTTCGGCCAGATATTGCAGCAGCCGGTTCGTATCATCGCTGGCGACCGACACCCGGCCGGACAGGCGTTGCAGCCCGTCCGCATTGTCGGTCGAGGTGCTCGACAGCGCCGAAAGGCCGGTCCGTATCTCGCCGACCGACTTCACCATGGAGGTCAGCCGCTCCGCCACCGAGTCGCTGTTCTGGCCCATGCCCTGCATCAGCGCAGCCAGCCGCTCGACCAGATCCTCTATATCCTTCGTGCCCTTGAGCGCGCTGCGGGCGGTGTCGGCGCCGTCATTTATCCGCTCCAGCATCCCGCCCGCCTCGCCGGTCAGGACGGAAATGGAGGCCTCGATCGTCTGGGTCGCGGCGGCGGTTTCCTGCGCCAGCTTCTTCACTTCGGACGCCACCACGGCGAAGCCCCGGCCGGCGTCGCCCGCCCGCGCCGCCTCGATCGTCGCGTTGAGGGCCAGAAGATTGGTCTGGCTGGCGATGCCGCTGATGAAGCTGGTCACATGGGCGACGGTCTTGAGCGCGTCGGAAAAGCCGTCCAGCCGATCGTGGATCAGGCTGACCTGTTCGATCAGACCCACGAAATGGGCGTTGGCGCGGCTTAGCTGCCGGCTCGAATCGTCGATGATGCCCCGCGCGGCCAGCGTCTTTTCCCGCGCGTCTCGGCCCACTTCGCTGATATTCTCGCTGTCGCGGGCGAGCTGCACCGCCTCGCCGCTGATGGTCTCGATCGTCCGGGCCTGTTGCGTCACTCGATCGGCGAGCGCGCTGATGTCGGCCTGAAGGTCGAGCGTGCGGAGACCCAGGTCGCCCGACAGGCGCGCGACCTTCATGACGGCCTGTGTAACGGCCTGCGATTGCGAATTTGTGCCCACGTGACGAACGCTAGGGCGCGGATGGTAAATTTATCGTTAGCGGCGCGGCGGGCCGTTGGCAGGGCCCGCCGCTTTCCTCCACAGGCGCGCGAAGGGGACGACGGAATCACGCCCGTTCGAGCAGCTTCTCCCGCTTGATCCTTTCCTGCCAGACCAGGGGCGCCAGATGGTGAACGCTCTGCCCCTCGCTGTCGACGGCGACGGTGACGGGCATGTCCTGGACCTCGAACTCGTAGATCGCCTCCATGCCCAGGTCCGCGAAGCCGACGACCTTGCTGCCCTTGATCGCCTTCGCCACCAGATAGGCCGCGCCGCCGACCGCCATCAGATAGGCGCTCTCATGGTCGCGGATCGCGTCGATCGCCATCGGGCCGCGCTCGGCCTTGCCGACCATGGCGAGCAGCCCCTGTTCCAGCATCATGCGGGTGAACTTGTCCATGCGGGTCGCGGTGGTGGGCCCGGCGGGACCGACGACCTCCTCGCCCACCGGATCGACCGGCCCGACATAATAGATGACCCGGCCCCGGAACTCGACCGGCAGCGGCTCGCCCGCCTCCAGCATGTCCTTGATCCGCTTGTGCGCGGCGTCGCGGCCGGTCAGCATCCTGCCGTTCAGCAGCAGCCGGTCGCCATGCTTCCAGCTCTGCACGATCTCGGGCGTCAGCGAATCGAGATCGACGCGGATCGCCGCCTTGTCGGGCGCCCAGTTGACGTCGGGCCATTGCGCCAGGTCGGGCTGTTCCAGATAGGCGGGGCCGCTGCCGTCCAGCGTGAAATGGGCGTGGCGGGTCGCGGCGCAATTGGGGATCATCGCCACGGGCTTGCCGGCCGCGTGGCAGGGCGCGTCCATGATCTTGACGTCCAGGATGGTCGACAGGCCGCCCAGCCCTTGCGCGCCGATCCCCAGCGCGTTCACCTTGTCGAAAATCTCGATCCGCAGCGCCTCTATATCGTTCTGGGGGCCGCGTAGCTTGAGCTGACCCATGTTGATCGGCTCCATCAGCGCCTTCTTGGCGAGGTGGACGCAATGTTCGGCCGTGCCGCCGATGCCGATGCCCAGCATGCCGGGGGGGCACCAGCCCGCGCCCATCTGCGGGATCATCTCCAGCACCCAGTCGACGATCGAATCGCTGGGGTTCATCATCTTGAACTTGGACTTGTTTTCGCTGCCGCCGCCCTTGGCCGCCACGTCGACGGTCACCTTGCCGCCCAGCACCATCTCGACATGCAGGACGCTGGGGGTATTATCCTTCGTATTGCGACGGGTGAAGGCGGGGTCGGCCAGGACCGATGCGCGCAGCTTGTTCTCCGGGTGCAGATAGGCGCGGCGCACGCCTTCGTCCACGATCTCCTGCAAGGATCTGGACGTATCATCCATCCGGCAATCCATGCCCCATTTGACGAAGACGTTGACGATCCCCGTGTCCTGGCAGATCGGGCGATGGCCCTCCGCGCACATGCGGCTGTTGGTCAATATCTGGGCGATCGCGTCCTTGGCCGCCGGCGACTGCTCGGCCTCATAGGCTTCGCCCAGCGCGCGGATATAGTCCATCGGGTGATAATAACTGATGAACTGGAGCGCGTCGGCCACGCTCTCGATAAGGTCGGCGGTCCTGATGAGCGTCATCTACCCTGGTCCCTTTGCTTGTCCCGCATTGGCCGCGGCGCGTTTATCGCGCGGCTATACGGTTTTGGGCGCGCGAGTCCAGATCGGGATGGCGCGGGAGCGATAGGGCGCGCCCGGCGTTTCCGACGCTATCATCAGGCTGCCCCGGAGTGTCATGGTGGCGCGCGCGCTCAAACTGTTCAGGACGGCGATCGGCTTTCACGACGCCTATGTCGCCGCGCCCAGCCGCAAGGCGGCGTTGCAGGCATGGGGCGCGGATGTCGACCTGTTCGCGCGGGGCGTGGCCGAACAGGTGACCGACCTGGCGCTGGGGGAGGAAGCGCTCGCTCATCCCGGCCAAGTGTTCAAACGCGCGCGCGGCACCCAGGCGGAGCATCTGGCGGCGCTGCCCCCCGATCCGCCGAAGCCGGCAAGGCGCCAGCAAAGGGAGGAGGAGAAGGAGGCCGCCCCGCCGCCCGTCAGGCGCGCCACCAAGCGCGCGAAGCCGCCCGTTCCCCGCCCCGACCGATCCGATCTGGAAGCGGCCGAACGGGCGGTGGAGGAAGCGGAGGGGCGGCGGGCGGCGACTCTGCGCGACTTCGCGGCCAGGGAGGCACGGCTTGCGCGCGAACGGCGGCAGGCGGAACGCGACCTCGACCGCGAACTGGAGCGGCTGGCGCGAGCACGCGACAAGGCGCGGGAGGCCCATGAGGAGGCGATGCGCAAATGGCGCGCATCCTGACGCCGTCCTACGGGCTGAAGTTGAGACACATTGGCACGAAGGCTTCTCCACCCGCTCGAAGCGGACGGTGGTTGGTTCCGGTGCGACGTCGCGCCGAATCCGGATCATCACGCGATTGCGTGGCAAGCGCTATTTATTTTCATCGCGATGATTGTCCGCTTGCCTTTTGCGGGAGCGTGGAAGGTCCACGCGTCGCGCGGTCAGACTGCTCCATGGCGGCGACGAACCGAGTCGTCTCAGCGACGAATCGAGTCCCTAATCTGTCATTTACCCTCTTGCGTGTTCGTGGGGGTGTGGCACTATCCCTTGTGTCGAGATAACGGGGGTTACTCAACAGATTGTGATCGCGCCGCCGGATGGCTTTCGGCGGGGACGGGGTTTTCCGTCCTTGTGATCCAGTCGGTTTATCCCATTTCCTCTCCTGTGGGGGAGTGTTTCGTGATAGGGTCTTCGGCTTGGTCGAGCCCCCTTGACCGAATCGAACGGAACGGGAACATCTTTAGGGGGCGGGCATGGATTTTCGGGACAGCGAACAGGTAGGAACAGGCGACGTGGCAACGGTGATCGAAGAGCGGACGGACGATGTGGCGGTGACCCGGAAGGCCACGGCCCGGGCCAGGCCGTCGGGAGCCAAGGCGTCGGCCAAGCAGGCGCCAGCGTCCGAATCCTCCTCCACCATCCAGGCGCGGCGTTTCGACGTAGTGACCGACCCGTCGCGGGACGCGCTGCTGACCGAGTTCGGCAAGGACACGTTGAAGGACCGCTATCTGCTGCCCGGCGAATCCTATCAGGACCTGTTCGCCCGCGTTGCCGCCGCCTATGCCGACGATCAGGACCATGCCCAGCGCGTCTATGACTATATCAGCCGCCTGTGGTTCATGCCGGCCACTCCGGTCCTTTCCAACGGCGGCACCGGGCGCGGCCTGCCGATCAGCTGCTATCTGAACAGCGTCGACGACAGCCTGGAAGGCATCGTCAACACCTGGAACGAAAATGTCTGGCTCGCTTCGCGCGGGGGGGGCATCGGCACCTATTGGGGCAGCGTGCGCGGCATCGGCGAGCCGGTGGGCCTCAACGGCAAGACCAGCGGCATCATCCCCTTCGTGCGCGTCATGGACAGCTTGACGCTCGCCATTTCGCAGGGCTCGCTGCGTCGCGGCTCGGCCGCCTGCTATCTCGACGTTTCCCATCCGGAGATCGAGGAGTTTCTGGAGATCCGCAAGCCGTCGGGCGATTTCAACCGCAAGGCGCTGAACCTCCATCATGGCGTGCTGATGACCGACGAGTTCATGGAAGCGGTGCGCGACGGCGCGGAATTCATCCTGCGCAGCCCCAAGGACGGGTCGCAGCGCGGCAAGGTCGACGCACGCGCGCTGTTCCAGAAGCTGGTGGAGACGCGCCTCGCCACCGGCGAGCCCTATATCGTCTTTTCCGACACGGTGAACGGCATGATGCCCAAGCATCATCGCGACCTGGGGCTGAAGGTGTCGACCTCCAACCTCTGCTCGGAAATAACCCTGCCGACTGGGCGCGACCATCTGGGCAACGACCGCACGGCGGTCTGCTGCTTGTCGTCGATGAACCTGGAGACCTGGGACGAGTGGAAGGGCGACAGGAAGTTCGCCGAGGACATCATGCGCTTCCTCGACAATGTGCTTCAGGACTATATCGATCGCGCCCCGCCGGAAATGGCGCGGGCCAAATATAGCGCCACTCGCGAACGATCGGTGGGGCTGGGGGTCATGGGCTTCCACAGCTTCCTCCAGGCGCGCGGCATCCCGTTCGAGGGGGCGATGGCCAAGTCCTGGAACCTGCGCATCTTCAAGCATATCAAGAGCCAGGTCGACGAAGCCTCGATGCAGCTCGCAGTGGAGCGCGGGCCCTGCCCCGACGCCGCCGACATGGGCGTGATGGAGCGTTTCAGCTGCAAGATGGCGATCGCGCCCACCGCGTCCATCTCCATCATCTGCGGCGGCACCTCGGCCTGTATCGAGCCGATCCCGGCCAATATCTACACCCACAAGACGCTGTCGGGCAGCTTCGTGGTCAAGAACCCCTATCTGGAAAAGCTGCTGGTCGAAAAGGCGAAGGATTCGACCAATGTGTGGAACTCAATCCTGGAGCGCGGCGGGTCGATCCAGCATCTCGACTTCCTGAGCCAGGAAGAGAAGGACGTGTTCAAGACCAGTTTCGAGATCGACCAGCGCTGGCTGCTCGAACTGGCCGCCGACCGCACGCCCTATATCGACCAGGCGCAATCGCTGAACCTGTTCATCCCCGCCGATGTCGAGAAATGGGACCTGCTGATGCTCCATTTCCGCGCCTGGGAACTGGGGATCAAGTCGCTTTACTATCTGCGGTCGAAATCGGTGCAGCGCGCCGGCTTCGCGGGCGGCGTGGAGGCCGACAACACGATCGACGCGCCGAAGTTCGAGCTGGGCGAAAGCACCGATTATGACGAGTGTCTGGCGTGCCAGTAAGGGCCGGATTATCGGCCGGGTCGCATCGCCTGTCGGCGAGCCTCGCGGGAAGCGGGCCGGCGCGGGGGCGGATGCCGCCGCGCCGCTCGGCCTATTCTTCCTCTTCGAACGTCACGGCGACGTCGCCGTTGGCGCTCAGCCGCACCGTGCCGTCGCCCTCGATGTCGGCGATCAGCCCCTGGGAGATATAATGGTGATGCCCCTTGTGGGACCCTTCGCCGCTGTCCTTCTTGGTCAGCTTGATTCGGTCGCCGTCGATATGGTCGACATTGCCGACATGCACGCCGTCCGCGCCGATGACCTCGGCATGTTCCTTGATGCTGCTCAGATCAACCATGATATTGCTCCTGTGCCGGGGGTGGCGGGCTTTCAACGTCCCGCGCCCGCGCAGGTTGCGCCCATCCTTTAAAGCGGAGCCGACCCATGCCCCTTCTCCAGGCCTCCAAGGTCTACAAGCCATTCGAATATCCCTGGGCCTATGAGTATTGGAAGCGCCAGCAGCAGCTGCACTGGCTGCCGGAGGAAGTGCCGCTGGGCGAGGATTGCCGCGACTGGGCGCAGA
>JARYGO010000012.1:0-110218 GCA_033795485.1 Sphingobium sp. | reverse complement strand
TGGTGATGCCTTCGGACGTGCCGGCCACCTTGAAGTCCATGTCGCCCAGATGATCCTCGTCACCCAGGATGTCGGACAGGATCGCGAAATCCGCGCCTTCCAGGATCAGGCCCATGGCGATGCCGGACACGGGGCGCTTCAGCGGCACGCCCGCGTCCATCATCGAGAGCGAACCACCGCAGACGGTCGCCATCGAGGAGGAGCCGTTCGACTCGGTGATGTCCGAGAGAACGCGGATCGTGTAGGGGAAATCCTCCTTGGCGGGCAGCACGGGGTGCAGCGCGCGCCAGGCCAGCTTGCCATGGCCGACTTCGCGACGGCCCGGCGCGCCGAAGCGGCCGACTTCGCCGACCGAATAGGGCGGGAAGTTATAGTGGAGCATGAAGCTTTCGTAGCTGAGGCCGGTCAGCCCGTCGATCATCTGCTCCGATTCCTTGGTGCCAAGGGTGGTGGTGCAGATCGACTGGGTCTCGCCGCGCGTGAACAGCGCCGAACCATGGGTGCGCGGCAGGAAGCCGACCATCGCCTCGATCGGGCGGATCTGGGTGGTGGTGCGGCCGTCGATGCGGCTGCCGTCCTTCAGGATCGCGCCACGGACGATTTCCGCCTCCAGCTTCTTCATCAGCTTGATCGCGGCCATCTGGTCCTGCGGCGTCGCGTCGGAGAAGGCCTCGCGCGCCTTGGCCCGCGCCTCATTGAGCGCGTCCGAGCGGGCCGACTTGTTGGTCAGCTTGTAGGCGGCGGCGATGTCCTTGCCGACCAGCTTCTTCAGCTTGTCCTTGGCGGCGGACAGGTCCGCCTGCTCGGCCATCGGCCAGGGTTCCTTGGCGGCCTTTTCAGCCAGCTTGATGATCGCTTCCACGATCTGCTTGCAGGCGTCGTGGGCGAAGCCGACCGCGCCCAGCATGACCTCTTCCGAAAGCTCCTTGGCTTCCGATTCGACCATCATCACGGCGTCGTGGGTGGCGGCGACGACCAGGTCGAGTTCGCCGGCCTTCACCTCGTCCATCGATGGGTTCAGGCTATATTCGCCATCCTTGTAGCCGACGCGCACGCCGCCGATGGGGCCCATGAAGGGCACGCCCGAGATGGTGAGCGCGGCCGACGCGGCGATCATCGCGACGATGTCGGGCTCGCTCTCGCCGTCGAAGGAGAGGACCTGCGCGATCACGTTGATCTCGTTGTAGAAACCCTCGGGGAACAGCGGGCGGACCGGACGGTCGATCAGGCGGCTGGTCAGCGTCTCCTTTTCGGTCGCTCCGCGCTCGCGCTTGAAGAAGCCGCCGGGAATGCGGCCGGCCGCCGAGAATTTTTCCTGATAGTGGACGGTCAGCGGGAAGAAGTCCTGCCCTTCCTTCACCGACTTGGCGGCGGTCACGGCGCACAGCACCACGGTCTCGCCATAGGTGGCCAGCACAGCGCCGTCGGCCTGACGGGCGACGCGGCCGGTTTCGAGGGTCAGCGTCTTGCCGCCCAGCTCGATCGAAACTTTCTTTACATCAAACATGCTTATTTCCTTCGCCCGCCTGGCCCTATTGCCGGGCGGGGCCTGTGGTGCGGGCTAACCGGCCCGACAGCGGTGCGGGGCATCATCTGGCCCCTGAGTGGGAACGCATCGCCGAATTGCGCGCGTCCCGGAATCAGAAACGGCCCCGCATGGGGCCGTCCCTTTGACTGGAGCTTACTTGCGCAGGCCCAGCTTGGCGATGAGGTCGGCATAGCGGGCCCCATCCTTCTTCTTCAGATAGTCCAGCAGCGAACGGCGCTTGTTGACCAGCATCAGCAGGCCGCGACGGCTGTGGTTATCCTTGTGATGCGACTTGAAATGCTCGGTCAGGTTGGTGATCCGCTCGGTCAGGATCGAAACCTGCACCTCGGGCGAACCCGTGTCACCCTCTGCGCGGGCATATTCCTTGATAAGCGCTTCCTTGCGCTCGGCCGTGATCGTCATCTGTCATCTTCCTTCGACATCAGGTTGAAACCGCGCACCACCCGGATTTCTCCGTCGCCCGCCTCGACCAACGCGATCGGGATGTCCCCGTCCATGGCAAGGTGCAGGCCTGTGGCAACGCGCGCCCCGTCCAGTATGCGCCCCTGGCGGAGCGCCAGCACCTGATCGGGATCGACTGGCAGAGCCGGGATGTCGTCCAGCCCCGTCGTCAACGGCAGCAAATACTGCGCGATGGCGCGCTCGTTAGCAGCTTGCCTCAAATTGTCCAGCGAAATTGCCCCGTCGAGCCCGAACGGCCCTGCCTTCGTCCGCCGCAGCATCGTCACATGGCCGACCGTGCGCAGCGCCAGCGCAATGTCGCGCGCCAGGCTGCGGATATAGGTGCCTTTGGACACATGGGCGGTCAGGGTGATGGATTCGAGCGCCTGCTCGGCACCCGAAGCCGAAATCACGGCCAGCGAATGAATCGTCACCCCGCGCATCTTCATCTCGACCGCCTCGCCCGCCCGCGCCCGGTCATAGGCGCGCTGCCCGTCGACCTTGATCGCGCTATATAGCGGCGGCGCCTGCTCGATCGGGCCGGTGAAGCGCGGCAGCACCGCCTCGACCTCGCCCCGCGTCGGCCGAACGTCGCTCTGCGCGATCACCGCGCCTTCCAGGTCCAGCGTGTCGGTCTGCGCCCCGAAGGCGATCGTGAAATCGTAGATCTTGTCGCTGTCCAGCATCCGCCCGGCCAGCTTCGTCGCCTCGCCGATCGCGACCGGCAGCACGCCCGTCGCCAGCGGGTCCAGCGTGCCGCCATGACCGACCTTGACCTTGCCGGCCCCGCTTTCCCGCAGCGCGCGCTTCACCGCGGCCACCGCCTGGGTGGAGCCGAGGCCATGGGGTTTGTCGAGGATGATCCAGCCGTGCATCGCCGCGCCTTAGCCACGCGGATGCGCGCTGTCAGCCCTTGCCGTCATCGCGTCGGGTTGGTGGCCTTCAGCATCGGCTCTATGTCGAGCAGCTTGGGCATGGCCCGCAGCGCGGCCTTCAGCTTCGCATAGCGCGCGTCGCCGCAGCCCGACTGGAAGCGCAGCTCGGTCTTGTCCGCGCCCTTGCGCGTCCATTCGATCTCATAGCCCGGCATGTCGGTGGCGAAGCGCGTGCAATTCTCCTGATGGTCGATCCGCTTTTCCTGCCCGGTGGCCGGGCGGAAGGCGGCGAGCGAGGCGCGCAGCTTGCGATATGTGGCGACCGTGACGGTGAAGCGGGTCGGCCCCGGCACCGCCGTGTTGCGCCTGGGTTCCAGCAGCCCCGACCCGTCGGGCGTCACCAGCACGCTGTAGCTGGGGCAGAAGCCGAAACAGGGCCCGGCGGTTATCCGGATGCTGTCGCCCGCCCGCGCCGCCACGCCGCTGCCGCTGGCGATGTCGTCGCCGCCCCGGTCCGTGATGCAGCCCGCCGTCAAGGCGAGGCAAGCCCCCGCCAGCGCCGCCCGCACACCCATGCCCATCTTCGACCTCTTCATACAGGACCGCCCCCATCATGCGACTCAATGCTGGCTTCGCGCCTTACATAAGGCTAAGCCCCGCCGCCTGAACGCTTCGGAGATAAAAAATATGCGCCCTTCCGGCCGCGCGCCCGACCAGATGCGCGACATCATCATGGAACCCGGCTTCACCATCCACGCGGAGGGTAGCTGCCTGATCAGCTTCGGCGACACGCGCGTGCTCTGCACCGCGTCGGTGGAGGACAAGGTGCCCCCCTTCCTGCGCGGCAAGGGATCGGGCTGGGTCACGGCCGAATATGGCATGTTGCCTCGCGCCACCCACACGCGCGGCAGCCGCGAGGCCGCCAAGGGCAAGCAGTCGGGCCGCACCCAGGAAATCCAGCGGCTGATCGGCCGTTCGCTGCGCTCGGTCATGGACCTCAAAGCGCTGGGCGAGCGCCAGATCGTCGTCGACTGCGACGTGATCCAGGCCGACGGCGGCACGCGGACGGCGGCGATCTCCGGCTCCTGGGTCGCGCTGCGCATCGCCATCGACAAGCTGATGGCGTCGGGCGCGCTCGGCCAGGACCCGATCATCCAGAAGGTCGCTGCGATCAGCTGCGGCATCTACAAGGGCACGCCGGTCCTCGACCTCGACTATGCCGAGGACAGCAATGCGGAGACCGACGCCAACCTGATCCTGACCGGCGACGGCAAGTTCGCCGAAGTGCAGGCCACGGCGGAGGGCGCGGCCTATGACGAGGAGGAACTGCTGCGCCTGCTGCGCCTCGCCCGCATCGGCTGCGCGAAGATCTTCGCAGCGCAGGACAAGGCAACCGGTCGTTGAGATAACGATCCGTTCGGGGATTATCATGTCAGACGATTACGGACAGGAACAGGCGATCCGCAAGCTGCAACCCGGCAGGCTGGTGATCGCCAGCCACAACCCGGGCAAGGTGCGCGAGATCGCGGCGCTGCTCGGCCCCTATGGCGTCGAGCCGGTGTCGGCCGCCGCGCTCGACCTGCCCGAGCCGGAGGAGACCGGCACGACCTTCATCGCCAATGCGGAGCTGAAGGCGATGCAGGCCGCCGATCTTTCGGGCCTCCCGGCGCTCGCCGACGACAGCGGCCTGTGCGTCGAGGCGCTGGGCGACGACCCCGGCCTCTTCTCCGCCCGCTGGGCCGGCCCCGCCAAGGATTTCGGCGCGGCGATGCAGCGGGTCTGGACCGAGATCGAAGCCAAGGGACCGGATGTTGGGCACGACGCCCATTTCGTCTGCGCGCTGGCGCTCGCCTGGCCCGACGGTCATGTCGAGGCGTTCGAGGGCCGCGTCGACGGCCTCATCACCTGGCCCCCGCGCGGCGACAAGGGCTTTGGCTATGACGCGATCTTCCAGCCGAACGGCCACGCGATCAGCTTCGGCGAAATGGACCCCGACGCGAAACACGCCATGAGCCACCGCGCCGACGCGTTCAGGAAACTGGTGGCGGCGGTGTTTTGATCTCGGCCCCTTGGGCTTATATCCAACACATACCGCCGTCATGCCGGACCTGATCCGGCATCCATGAGCGCGAGCGCGGGGCCGCCGCATCAAGGCAGAGCCAATGGATGCCGGATCAAGTCCGGCATGACGCCAGTTTGAGCCGAATCTCCCGATCATCTCCGCGAACACGCTCAAGCAATCGCGCCCAATGCGGGGAGCGCGCTGGTGACCAGCCCCAATCGGAGTCCAGCAGGTCGTCATTGTCCTTGAACGGCGTTTCCGGCACCGCCGACGCGCTCAGGAAACTGGCGGCGACGTTTTTATCTTCCTCAGTCATTTTCCAACACCTCACAGCCGTCATGCCGGACTTGATCCGGCATCCATGAGCGCCAGCGTGGGGCCGCCGCATCAAGGCAGAGCCAATGGATGCCGGATCAAGTCCGGCATGACGCCAGTTTGCGTCAAATCTCCCCGATCATCTCCGCCAGCACGCCCAGGCAATCGCGTCCCAATTGCATGGAGCGCGCCGGCGACCAGCCGAAATCGGCGTCCGGCAGGTCGTCATTGTCCTTGAACGGCATCTCCAGCGTCATCGCCACCGCGCCGAACCGTTCGGCCAATTGATTGGTGGACATGGACAGATTGGCCTTGCCCTCGCCCGCCTCGGGATAGCCGAGCCGCGTCTGGAAATCGGGCGTACGCGCGGCCAGCGTGTCGCGGAAGCGCCGGTATAGCGTCACTTGGCCCTCGGTGATCGAGGGTATCCCCTCGAACCCCGCCAGGAACACGGCCGGGATCGCCTCGTCGCCATGCACGTCCATGGCGAAATCGACGCCGGTTTCGTCCATCGCCGCGCGCACCAGATATACTTCGGGGCTGCGCTCCATTGACGGATCATGCCATTCGCGGTTGAGGTTGACCCCCGCCGCGTTGGTGCGCAGATGGCCGCGTCGGCTGCCGTCCGGGTTCATGTTCGGCACGATGTGAAAGGTCGCCTCGCGCCGCAGCAGCCGCGCGACCGCATCCTCCTCGTCGCACAGGCGTTCGATCGCGCCTTCCATCCACCATTGCGCCATCGTCTCACCGGGATGCTGGCGGGCATAGAGCCACACCTGTCGGCCCCCCTCGCCGATCGTCAGCAGGTCCAGCGGCTGGCCGTCCAGCGTCACGCCCAGTTCGCGCTGGGCGACGCCGGGCTGGCTCGCGGCCCAGGCGATCAGATCGTGGTGCCGCTCCATCGAATAGGGCGCGAAATAGGCGACCCACAGCGCGTTGGTGTCGGGCGAGACGCGGATCGTCAGCACGCCGTCGGCATAGTCGGTATCGGCGAGCAGCCAATTTTCCCGATCCTCGCTGATCCGCGCCTTATATCCGGTCCAGCCGTCTGGATAGGCCGAACCGCCGCAATTGACGATCCTCAGGGTCACGTCCTGGCCCGCCGCGCCCGCGACGCGGAAATGGAACCATTGATAGAAGTCGCTGCGATGATCGGTCACGATCTCCAGGTCGGCGCTAGGGCCCCCCTGCGTCTCGGCGATGGACAGGAGACGGATGTTGCCGCTGTCGAAAGCGGAAGTGATGGATAGGGTCATTTGACCGATATAGTGCGGCCGGACTCGCCCGGATAGCCCCCGATCAGCGCGCTCGCCAGCTTCGCGACGGCCAGGCCCGGCTGCGCGGCGGGCGTGCCCTCGCGCGCGTTGGTGAAGGCCCGGCCTTCCCAGATCGTGGTCGAATCGCTGCGGCGGCGGATCTGCACCTGCAATTCGGTGGTGACGACATCCTTGGGCTTGCCCGACAGGTTGATGCCGATGCCCACGCCCAGCCCCGAATAGCCGCCCGATCCGACCCCGCCGCCGACGCCGACGCTCACCGGCCTGCCCGACCGATCGACCCCGGTGGGCCGGAAGCTGCGGCGGAAGCCGACCGTGGCGACATAGTCGCTGCCGGCGCTCTCGACCGGCGAGAAGCCGACCCGCTGCAATTCTTGGGAAACAGCGGCGGCATAGGTGCGAAACTCCAGCCCGACATCGGGATTGCCGCCCATCTCGGTCACGGCGACAGTGCCGCCGGCGGGTGGGTTGCCGACATGGAAGCGCGTCACTTCAACCGGGGCCACCGCCGTCGCGCAGCCGCCCAGCGCCGTCACCGAGGCCAGCGCCAGCAGGCTCGCGGCCAGACCATATATTCTCATCGCTTCACTCCGATTCGTATCGCGCGACCCAGCCTGCGCCCGACCGGCGCCCCCATGACAAACGCTTGAGCCATGAAAATGCTGCACGCAGGATGAACGGGTCGCTTATGCTGCTAAAAGCGGCGGCTTCGGGTTGACTTTGGCGCGTCCCGCCCATAGGGGCTGCGCTTCGATTTTCCGACACCAAACCGATTCATCGCAAGGCCAAGCCCATGAAGATCCGCAACTCGCTCAAGTCGCTCAAGGACCGCCACCGGGACAACCGCGTGATCCGTCGCCGCGGCCGCACCTACGTCATCAACAAGACCAACCGCCGCTTCAAGGCCCGCCAGGGCTAAGCGCGCGCGGGAGGCTCGTCCTCCCACCACAACTTACCGGATGCCCGCGAGCGCCCGATCCCACGCGATCGGGCGCTCGCCGCGTTTGTGCGGCCGGTCTTAATCCCGCCCCTTCAGCTCGTCGCCCCGGATGGTCGCGACGTGCAGCACGTTGGTCGATCCGGGCGTTCCGAACGGCACGCCCGCCAGCACGACGATCTTGCGGCCCTTGGCGCTCAGGCCGTGGCGCAGCGCCATGCGCCGGGCCTTGCCGATCATCTCCTCGAAATTGCCGATGTCCTTGGTCCGCACCGCGTGGACGCCCCAGATCAGGCCCAGCCGCCGGGCGGTATCCTGCCGGGGCGTCATAGCCAATATGGGGGCGGAGGGCCGCTCGCGCGCAACCCGGCGGACCGTGCTGCCCGATGAGGTGAAGCAGGTGATGGCGCTCGCCCCCACGACCTGGATGATTCCCGACGCCGCCTCCGCCAGCGCGTCGGCGGTCGTGGCGTCGGGCTTGGTCTCGGTGAAGTGCAGGCGGGCGAGATAGCCGGGATCGCGCTCGACGCTGTGGGCGATGCTGTCCATCATCGCCACCGCCTCTTCGGGCCAGTCGCCCGCCGCCGTCTCGGCTGACAGCATGATCGCGTCGGCCCCGTCATAGACCGCCGTCGCCACGTCCGACACCTCGGCGCGGGTGGGCGTGGGCGCCTTGATCATCGATTCCAGCATCTGGGTCGCGACCACGACCGGACGGCCCAGCCGCCGCGCGGTCTCCACGATCTGCTTCTGGAGCGGCGGCACCGCGTGCGGGGGCAGTTCCACGCCCAGGTCGCCGCGTGCGACCATCGCCCCGTCGGCCAGTTCCAATATCTCCTCCAGCCGCTCGACGGCGGACGGCTTCTCGATCTTCGCCATCAGCGCGCCATAGCCGCCCATCAGCTTGCGCGCCTCGGCCAGATCCTCGGGCCGCTGGACGAAGCTGAGCGCGATCCAGTCGCACCCCTGCTGGATGGCGAAGGACAGGTCGCGCCGGTCCTTCTCGGTCAGCGCCGCCATCGGCACGACCACGTCGGGCACGTTGACGCCCTTGCGGTTGGACAGGGTGCCGCCGACCTCGACCACCGTTTCGATCCGCGTCTCCTCCACCCGCTTGACCCGCAGCACCAGCTTGCCGTCGTCCAGCAGCAGCCGCGTCTCGGGCACCAGCGCCGCGTAGATCTCCGGGTGCGGCAGGTTGACGCGGCTTTCGTCCCCCGGCGCTTCGTCGCGGTCCAGCACGAAGGGCGCGCCGACCGGCAGCACCGCCAGCCCCCGCGCGAAGGTCCCGACGCGCAGCTTGGGGCCCTGAAGGTCGCCCAGGATCGTCGTCGGCCGCCCGAACTCCTTTTCCAGCGCCCGGATCGCGGCGATGCTCGCCGCGTGGGTCTCGTGCGCGCCATGGCTCATATTGATGCGAAAGGCGTCGGCCCCCGCCATATAGAGTTTGCGGATCATCTCGGGCGACCCGCTCGCCGGCCCCAGCGTCGCCAGGATGCGGACCTTGCGCGATCGGGGCGGTAATTTCGTCATCAACTACTCCTGACATGTGCGCCGCCGGTTTCGCGGCCAGTATTTTTCGATTATCCGTGCTGCACGACAGGGATGTGTAACCGGCAAGAGGAACGCCAGTGACGGACGACAGCATAATGAGTGACGCGGTGGCCGCAACCGCCTTCCGCCGCCTGATCGCCCATCTGCAACATCGCACCGACGTCCAGAATATCGACCTGATGGGCCTGGCGGGTTTCTGCCGCAACTGCCTGGCCGACTGGATCATGGAGGCAGACGGGGCGCTGACCCGCGACCAGGCGCGCGAGATCGTCCATGGCATGCCTTTTGCGGAGTGGAAGGCGCGGCACCAGGGCGAAGCGACCCCCGAACAGATCGCGCGGATGAAAGAGAGTGTGGCGAAGAATGCGGAGACGCATTAGGACGCCCCACCGACCGATTCATATTTACCGGAGATTTTGACATATGAGCGAGGGCAACGTCGCCGCCGACCAGCTACGCCTCCTGATCGAGCGCGTCGAACGGCTGGAGGAGGAGAAGAAGGGCATCGGCGACGATATCAAGGACGTCTATCTGGAAGCCAAGGCCACCGGCTACGACCCCAAGATCATGCGCCAGATCGTTCGCCTGCGTAAAATGCCACCGCACGACCGCCAGGAGATGGAGGCTATCCTCCAGACCTATCTGGCCGCGCTGGGCATGGAATAAGGCGCGGCTTTCGCGCACCGACCGGAGCCTTCCTTGGTGAAGGCCCGGCAGAGGCCCCAGAGCAGAGGAGAAACCCGATGTCCGAGATCATCGTCAGCACCACCAGCCGGCTGGAAGGCCGCCCGGCCAAGGAATATCTGGGCATCGTCACCGGCGAGGTGATCGTGGGCGCCAACCTGTTCCGCGATCTCTTCGCCAGCGTCCGCGACATCGTCGGCGGCCGTTCGGGCGCTTATGAGGACGTGCTCCAGCGCGCCCGCGAGCAGGCGATCGGCGAGATGCGGATGCGCGCCGCGACGCTGGGGGCCAACGCCGTGGTCGGCGTCGACCTGGACTATGAGGTGCTGGGCTCCAACGGCTCGATGCTGATGGTGTCGGCGTCGGGCACGGCGATCCTTATCTAACGACTATCCCGTCTAGTTGCGCAATGGGGGCGCGCTCGCTAGAGAGCGCCCTTCCCATCCGATAATGTCAGGAGCAGGCCGTGGCCGGCCATAGCAAATTCAAGAACATCATGCATCGCAAGGGCGCGCAGGACAAGAAGCGCTCCTCCATGTTCTCCAAGCTTTCCCGCGAAATCACCGTCGCGGCCAAGATGGGCATGCCCGATCCGGACATGAACCCGCGCCTGCGCCTGGCGGTCAACGCGGCCAAGGCCCAGTCGATGCCCAAGGACAATATCCAGCGCGCGATCGACAAGGCGATCGGCGGCGACACCGATAATTATGAAGAGATCCGCTATGAGGGCTATGGCCCCGGCGGCGTCGCGATCATCGTCGAGGCGCTGACCGACAACCGCAACCGCACCGCCACCAACGTGCGCACCGCCTTTTCCAAGAATGGCGGCAATCTGGGCGCGAGCGGCGCGGTCGCCCATGGCTTCGACCGCATGGGCCTGATCACCTACCCCGCCGCCGCGGGCGACGCCGAGGCGATCTTCGAGGCGGCGCTGGAAGCGGGTGCCGACGACGTGTCCTCCAGCGAGGATGAGCATGAAATCTGGACGGCGATGGACGCGCTCCATGAAGTCGCCAGGGCGCTGGAAACGAGCCTTGGCCCGGCCGACAGCGCCAAGCTCGCCTGGAAGCCGCAGACCACCGTCGAGGTCGACGAGGCCAACGCCGCGACCCTGATGAAGCTGGTGGACACGCTGGAGGAGGATGACGACGTCCAGACCGTGTGGGGCAATTATGAAGTCTCCGACGAGGTGATGGAGAAGCTGGGTTGACCCAGCCTTCTCCCCTCCCGCTCGCGGGAGGGGTCGGGGAAGGGCTTGTCGCGCCTCCGCCTCATCCACCCGTCGCTCCCCTTGCGGGCGGGCGGGCGCCATGCTGATCCTGGGCCTCGACCCTGGCCTTGGCACGACCGGCTGGGGCCTCGTTTCGGCCGACGGCAACCGGCTGAGCCATATCGCCAACGGTCAGGTGAAGACCGACGCGGCGCAGCCGCTCGCCGCCCGGCTGCTGGCGCTCGACGCCGCGCTCACCGACCTCATCCTGCTCCATCGCCCCGACGCGGCGGCGGTCGAGGAAGTGTTCGTCAACGCCAATCCGCAATCGACCCTGAAGCTCGGCCAGGCGCGCGGGGTCGTGCTGCTGAACGCGGCGCGTTCGGGGATGGATGTCGGCGAATATGCCGCCCGCCTCGTCAAGAAATCGGTCGTCGGCGTGGGCAATGCGTCGAAGGATCAGGTTCATGCGATGGTCACCCGCCTGCTGCCCGGCGTCGCCATCGCCGGGCCGGACGCCGCCGACGCGCTGGCGGTCGCCATCACCCATGCCCATCACCGCGCCACCGCGCGCCGCCTTCCCCGCTAGGATCTGCTTCGATCCGAGCGGATCATGCTCTAACGCGCCGTTCCGCTAATTCTTCGATGCGGGCGCGGGCGCGGAGCGCAGCTCGACCGGCTCGCCCGCCTTTTCGCGTATCAGCACATATTTCTGCCCTGCCGCCATCGCATAGATGGTGGGGCTGACCGGGGCCTTGCACTCCAGATAGGATGTGCCGCCGACCTCCGCCGGCACGGACAGGGCGAACTCTGGGGCGATCGTTTGATAGGCCGTCCAGTCCGACGCTTCCCCGCGCATCCGGCAGGCGAGCGGCGCCTGCGTCTGATTGGCGACGAGGATGGTCTCCACCGCCGGCTCCGACGCGGTGGGCGGCACGGCCCAGGCGGGCGACGCCAGAGCGCCCAGCGTCGCCAAGACGCCAGGCCAAACTTTTCCCTGCGCCCTTTGGACGCCCCGTGACTTGCGATTTGAGCCCATGCGTTAGGATTATGGCAATCTTCCTAACCAAATCCTTAACGGACCTTTCGAACCCGAAACATTTCGGCGCACACGCGCGTCGCTTGGTCGCACGTGCGCCCGAATGATCCTTCGGTAGCCGGTTCAGCCGGCGGTCAGCCAGTCGAGCGCCGGGTCGGGCGCATCGAATATTTGCAGATAAGGCTGGGTCATGATCCGGCGCACCTGCATCCGGGCGATCGCGCTGGGGGTAACGATGGCGATCCGCCGCGCCTTGGGAAAATCACCGAGATGCTCGCGAAAGGCGGACAGGGCCGCGCGCGGCTGCACGGCGCTGGCGCTCATGTCCATCCGCAGCAGATAGCCGGGCCTGAACCCCTCCGCCACGAACCGCACCTTCAGGTCGCGGGCGTAATCGGCCACCGCGTCGCTGGTGAACAGGGAAAGCCACTTGATATCGAGCAGGTCGATGTCGTGCCGGAAAGCGATCTCGTACATGCCCGCCATTCTGTCGAACAGTCCTTACCGATCGTTGAATCCCGCCTCACTGATCGGCGAAGCCGAACGGCGCATGAGTCCGGCGGACGTCGTCGGGCAGCATCGACCGCCCGATCGGCGGGGCCGATCGCGCCATGCAGGCGCTGCGATGGCAGAGGCGGCAGGTGACGCCGATCGGCGTGGGTGTCCGCGCCTCTTCTCCGCCCTGCGCATAGACCAGCCGCCCTGCATGTTCGGCGGCGCAGGCGAGCGCGATCGCCCGCTCCACCCTGGCCGCGCCCCAGGCCCCGCCCCCCGCCGTCACCGTCCGCGCGATTGAGAAGAAGCGCTGGCCGTCGGGCAGTTCCAGCCACTGGGTGACGATCCGCCGGGGCGTCTCGAACACGCGGTGCACGCTCCACAGCGGGCAGGAGCCGCCATGGCGGGCGAAGGGAAAACCCGCCCCATCCAGCCGCTTGCTGACATTGCCCGCCTGGTCGACGCGCAGGAAAAAGAAGGGCACCCGCTCCTGCCCCGGCTTTTGCAGCGTGGTCAGCCGGTGCGCGACCTGCTCGAAACTCGCGCCGAACTGCCGCCCCAGCGCCTCTATGTCATAGCGCTTGGCCTCGACCGCCTTGGCGAACGCGCCATAGGGCATCAGCAGCGCGGCCGCCGCATAGCCCGCCAGCGCCCGCCGCGTCAGCCGCTCCCCTTCCGGGCCGGAAAATTGCCCGTCCCTTAGCAGCAGGTCGATCGGCCGGCGCAGCTCCAGATAGACGATCTGGAGCGCGAGCTGGAACGCCTGCCCCGCTCCGTCGAGCCCCTCGTCCAGCAGCACGGCGTCTCGATGCTTGTCCAGCCGCCGCATCGACCCCGCCATCACGTCGGAGGGCAGGCGGCGGACGCGCAGCCCGTGCGCCGCCTTCAGCCAGCCGGCCGCGCCGCCCGCCTCGGCCACCCTGGCAGCCAGCGCCTCCGCCGCCTCGTCCAGCGCCGGGAAGCTGTTGCGCCGCGCGGCCAGGAAGCGCCGCGAATCTGCTACCGGGTCAGCCGCATCCTCCAACGCCGCTCCGGCCGCGCCCCGGTCCGCGAGCGCCAAATGCTCCTCCCGATAGGCGGTATAGACGCGCAGCAGCGCTTCGGTGATGCCGGGATAGTTGACCGCGACGTCGGCGCTGGCGAGCGCCGGCAAGTCGATGTCCCCGAACATCGGGTCCTTCAGCACCGCTTGCAGCCGCGCGGTCTGCTCCGCCCCCCCGTCGCCCGCAAGCTCGCTCATGTCCATGCGATAGGTGCGCGCGAGGCGCAGCAGCATGTCGGCGGTCAGCGGACGCTGGTTGCGCTCCAGCAAAGCGACATAGCTTGCCGAAATTTCGAGGTCGGCGGCCATGTCGCTTTGGGTCAGGCCAAGCTCGCGGCGCAACTGCCGCAGCCTGGGCCCCATATAGACCGGACGTTCGTTGGCCATGCGCGATTCCCTTAGAGGCTGATGTGCAGCACTGCACAACTTTACAGCAGCTTCTTGTAAAGATCGACAACTTCACCGCGCGAGCCCTGCCGCGCCGCTACAAGCGCCTCTATCGCCGCCTCGTCATTCATCTTCTTCAAGGGAGCAGGCCATGTCCTACATGGAGCAAATCGCGCAGGCAAAGCAGTTGATCGGCAGCCAGAACGGCACGTGGGACGGGATCGACGCCGAATCGGTCGCCCGCATGAAACTTCAGAACCGCTTCAACACGGGCCTCGACATCGCCCGCTACACCGCCGCGATCATGCGCCGCGACATGGCCGCCTATGACGCCGATCCGGCCAACTATACCCAGTCGCTCGGCTGCTGGCACGGCTTCATCGGCCAGCAGAAGCTGATCGCGATCAAGAAGCATTTCGGCACGACGAAGGGCAAATATCTGTATCTGTCCGGCTGGATGGTCGCCGCGCTGCGCAGCGAGTTCGGGCCGCTGCCCGACCAGTCGATGCATGAGAAGACCAGCGTTCCCGCGCTGATCGAGGAACTCTACACTTTCCTCAAGCAAGCCGACGCCCGCGAGCTGGGCCTGATGTTCCGCGAGCTCGACAAGGCGCGCGAGACCGGCAACCAGGTCGAGGCCCAGCGCCTGACCCACGCCATCGACAATTATGAAACCCATGTCGTGCCCATCATCGCGGACATCGACGCGGGCTTCGGCAATGCGGAGGCGACCTACCTCCTCGCCAGGAAGATGATCGAAGCGGGCGCCTGCGCGCTCCAGATCGAGAACCAGGTCAGCGACGAGAAGCAGTGCGGCCACCAGGACGGCAAGGTCACCGTCCCGCACGAGGATTTCCTGGCGAAGGTTCGCGCCTGCCGCTACGCCTTCCTGGAGTTGGGCGTCGACGACGGCGTCATCGTCACCCGCACCGATTCGCTGGGCGCCGGCCTCACCAAGCAGATCGCCGTCAGCAAGGAACCGGGCGACATCGGCGACCAGTATAACAGCTTCCTCGACTGCGAGGAGATCGACCCGGCGACCGCGCGGAACGGCGATGTCATCCTCAACCGCGACGGCAAGCTGCTGCGACCCAAGCGCCTGCCGAGCAACCTGTTCCAGTTCCGCGAGGGCACGGGCGCGGACCGCTGCGTCCTCGACTGCATCACCTCGCTTCAGAATGGCGCGGACCTGCTGTGGATCGAGACGGAAAAGCCCCATATCGAACAGATCGCCGGCATGGTCGACCGCATCCGCGAAGTCGTTCCCAACGCCAAGCTGGTCTACAACAATTCGCCCAGCTTCAACTGGACGCTGAACTTCCGCCAGCAGGTGTTCGACAGCTATGTCGAGGCGGGCAAGGATGTCAGCGCCTATGACCGGGCTAAGCTGATGAGCGCCGATTATGACGCGACCGAGCTTGGCCGCGAGGCGGACGAGCGCATCCGCACCTTCCAGAAGGACGCGGCCGCGCGGGCGGGCATATTCCACCACCTCATCACCCTGCCGACCTATCACACCGCCGCGCTGTCGACCGACAATCTGGCGAAGGAATATTTCGGCGAGGCGGGAATGCTCGGCTATGTCGAGGGCGTCCAGCGCAAGGAAATCCGCCAGGGCATCGCCTGCGTCAAGCATCAGAACATGTCGGGCAGCGACATCGGCGACGATCACAAGGATTATTTCGCCGGCGAGGCGGCCCTGAAGGCCGGCGGCGCGCACAACACGATGAACCAGTTCGCGGCATAAAGCCGCTGGGATGACGGCCCACCTCTAGCGGGGGCTGTCATCCTTCACAGTTTGCGGGCCGCGTACCCGCAGAAAGGCTGTCCGCGGGGGCATTCCCTGCGTGCAGGATGGAAAACTCGAACGGCCCGGCATCTCGCCGGGCCGTTTCTTTGTTCCCGGACGGACGCTTATCCCCTCAAGCGATCTTCATCCGCTCCCGCACCGTCTTCTTCAATATGTCGAGCGGCATCGCCCCCAGGCTCAGCACGTCATGGAAGGCCTTGAGGTCGAACCTGGCGCCCTGCGCCGCCTTCACTTCCTCGCGCAGTTCGTTCCAGACGGTATGGCCGATCTTGTAGCTGCACGCCTGGCCCGGCCAGACGGTATAGCGGTCTATCTCCCCCTGGCTGCGCCCGCGCGCGATGCCGGTCGTGGCGATCAGATAATCGGTCGCCTTTTCCCGGCTCCACCGCTTGGCGTGCATCCCCGAATCCACCACCAGCCGGGTCGCGCGGAACAGCAGCGACTGGAGATAGCCGACCCGGCCCAGCGGATCGCCCTTAAACATCCCCATCTCGTCGGCGAGCTGCTCGGCATAGAGCGCCCAGCCCTCGCTATAGCCGCTATAGCCCCCGCGCCGCCTTATCAGCGGGATTGCGTCCGATTCCAGCGCCACCGACACCTGGAGATGATGGCCCGGCACCGCCTCATGATGGGTGAGCGTCGCCAGGCCGAATTTGGGCCGGTCGAACGTGTCGCGCAGGTTGATGAAATAGATGGCGGGCCGCGACCCGTCGAGCGAGGCGTTCTGATAATAGCCGCCGGGCGCGCCCGCCTGGATCGACGGCGGCACCCGCCGCACCTCGACCGGCGCTTTGGGCAGCGTGTTGAACGCCTCCCCCAGCCGCGCCTGCATCGCCCTGATCTGGACGTTGAGCTGCGCCAGCAGCGCCTCGCGGCCCGGATCGGTGTTGGGGAAAAGCTGGTCCGGCCGCTGGTTCAACGCCACCAGCCGGTCGCCGACCGTGCCCTGGGTCATGCCCTGTCCTTTTAGGATCGTATCGATCCGCGCGCCGATCTCAGCCACCTGCTCCAGCCCCAGCTTGTGGATTTCGTCGCCCGTCAGCTTCGTGGTCGTCGCCGCCTCGGCGGCCGCGGCATAAAACGCCTCCCCGTCCGGCAGCCGCCATACGCCCGCGTCATGGCTCGCCTTCGCCCGCAATTCTCGCACCAGCGCGCGCTGGCGGTCGAGCGCCGGGAAGACCGCATCGCTCATGATCCTCTCAGCCTGCGTCGCGCGCTCTGGCGGCAGGTTGGCGGCGGTCAGCTTCTTCGCGAAGGAGGCGACCGGCACCGTCTGCGCGGCGGGCTGGTCCCGCAGCGCCGCCAGCAGCTTCAGCGTCGTGTCGAGAATATAGTCGGGGGCGAACACGCCCTTGGCCGCGTCCGCCCTCTGCCGCGCCGCCTCATCGTCGAGCGCCTTGGGGAATGCCTGCAGCCGGGAAAGATAGGCGTCGGCGTCGGCGGCGTCCTTCACCCGATGCTGCGAATCGAGGAAGTCGGGCAGCTCGCGATAGCTGCCCGTGAGCTGGCTGATGACATAGGGGGCATAGCGGCCTGCCGTCTCGCCATAGCCAAAGCGCTCGCCGCCGATCGCGCGGCTCAGTTGATAGCCCACGACATCATAGTCGATCCGCGCCGCCGGGCTGAGCTGCGCCCGGTCGATGCTCTTGAGCTGCGCGGCCTGCGCCTTGCTGCGCGCCAGGTCGCGCGCCACGCCCGCCGCCGACACGTCCGACAGCCTGCCGCGCAGCGCCGCGCGCTCCCCGGTGTCGAGACCGAGCCGCGTCGCCTGTTCGGGCGATTCGTTCAGCCGTTCGTAGAAAAAGCCGTCGAGCATCGCTCGCAACCGCGCGTCCTGCCCGCCGGGCGCGGCGAGAGCGCGCGAGGCGGTCAGGGCCGTGACGGCGCCGGCGGCGGTGGTGGTCAGAAATTGGCGTCGGTCCAAGGGGAAGCTCCGTCGGCTTGGCAGGAAAGGACGGTGTGGCCGTCCGGATGCGCACCCTTCTGGCGCGAAAGCAACGGCTTGGCTAGTGCGGGGCGCACCGCGCGCCCGGTCGCCCGTGGCCATATTCACAAGGCCAGCTTATATAAGCCCCCATCAAGCCGCCTGTTCCGACCGTCGTCCTTGCGTTAAGGGGCGACGCCGGAAAGGGGACTATCCATGGCCTTCACGCTCATCACCGCGAACCGTAATTATTCAAGCTGGTCGCTTCGCCCCTGGGTGCTGATGAGGGCGCTCGGCATCCCGTTCGCCGATCGGATCGAGCCCTTCGCCGCCAGCAGCAACTATGCCGCCTTCCACGCCTTCTCGCCGACCGGACAGGTGCCGGTGCTGCTTGACGGAGATCGCACGGTCTGGGATTCGCTCGGCATCGCCCTCTATCTCGCCGACCGCTTTCCCGCCGTCTGGCCAGCCGACGAAGCCGCCCGCGCCTTCGCGCAATGCGCGGTGGCGGAAATGCATGGCGGCTTCGCCACCCTGCGAAACGACTGCACGATGAATGTCGGCGTGCGGGTGGAGATCGCCCTGCCCTCGCCGGCGCTGCGCCGGGACATCGCTCGCCTGACCGAATTATGGACCGAGGGCCTGTCGCGCTTCGGCGGCCCCTTCCTCGCCGGAACGGCCTTCACCGCTATCGATGCCTTCTTCGCCCCGGTCGCCTTTCGCGTGCGCACTTACGGCCTGGACGTGGGGCCGGCGGCGCAAGGCTGGGTCGATCATATGCTGGCGCTGCCCGCGATGCGCGAATGGGAGGAAGCCGCGCTCGCGGAGACCTGGCGGGAGGAAAGCCATGAAGCCGAAGTGGGCGCGGCGGGCCGCATCCTCGCCGACTACAGGGCGGTGTAGCCGCGCGGACGCCCATGAGGCCTGACACGGCTTTTCCCCTTTAATCTCGGTCAATCCGGGTCTAGGGGAAAACCACCATGGTTAAGCCCCGCACCCTTTACGAAAAAATCTGGGACGCGCACGTCGTCGAGCGCCGCCCGGACGGCACCTGCCTTCTTTATATCGACCGCCACCTCGTCCATGAAGTGACGAGCCCGCAGGCGTTCGAGGGGCTGCGCCTCGCCGGGCGCAAGGTGCGGCGGCCCGACCTGACCCTGGCGGTGCCGGACCATAACCTGCCTACCACCGCGCGCCGCGACGCCGCCGGCAACCGCATCCCCATCGCCGATCCGGAAGGGGCTGAGCAGCTTGCCGCACTGGAGCGCAACGCGCCCGCGTTCGGCGTCCGTCTGATCGGCGACGCGGACCCGGAACAGGGTATCGTCCATGTCATCGGCCCGGAACAGGGCTTCACCCTGCCCGGCACGACCCTGGTGTGCGGCGACAGCCATACCAGCTCGCACGGGGCGCTGGGCGCGCTGGCCTTCGGCATCGGCACTAGCGAGGTCGAGCATGTGCTCGCCACCCAGACGCTGCTGCTGAAACAGTCGGGGACGATGGAAGTCCGCATCGACGGCGAACTGGGCTTCGGCGTCAGTCCAAAGGATGTCGCGCTCGCCATCTGCGGACGCATCGGCACGGCCGGCGGCACCGGCTATGTCATGGAATATCGCGGGTCGGTGTTCGAGGCGATGTCGATCGAGGGCCGCCTGACCGTCGCCAACATGGCGATCGAGGCGGGCGCGCGATCCGGCCTGTTCGCGCCGGACGAAAAGACCTTCGCCTATCTGAAGGGCCGCCCGATGGCGCCCAGGGGCGCGGCTTGGGACACGGCCGTCGCCTGGTGGAGAAAGCTCGCCACCGATGAAGGCGCGACCTTCGACAAGAGCGTCGTCATCGACGCCGCCGACATCGCGCCCAACGTCACCTGGGGCACCAGTCCGGAGGATGTCGTCGCGGTCACCGGCGCGGTCCCCGATCCCGACAGTTTCGCCGACGCTTCCAAGCGCGCCGCCGCCGCCCGTGCACTCGACTATATGGGCCTCAGCAGCGGCCAGCGGATCGAGGATATCGCCGTCGAGCATATCTTCATCGGCAGTTGTACCAACAGCCGGATCGAGGATCTGCGCGCCGCCGCCGCCGTGATCGGCGACCGCCATGTCGCGCCGGGCGTCAAGCAGGCGCTGGTGGTGCCGGGCTCCGGCCTGGTCAAGCGCCAGGCGGAGGCGGAGGGGCTGGACCGCGTCTTCCTGGCCGCCGGCTTCGAGTGGCGCGAGCCGGGCTGCTCGGCCTGCCTGGGCATGAACCCGGACAAGGTGCCGGCCGGCGAGCGCTGCGCGTCGACCAGCAACCGCAATTTCATGGGCCGCCAGGGGCCGGGCGCGCGCACGCACCTCGTCTCTCCCGCCATGGCCGCCGCCGCCGCGCTGACGGGCCGCCTGACCGACGTGCGCGAACTGATGATGGGGCAAAAAAGGGACATGGTCGCATGAGGAAGATTTTCTGGGTGCTGGCGCTGGGCGCGCTGGCGAGCGCGGCGATGGCCGCGGGGCTCGGCCGCGCCGAGGACACGCCCGTCTCGGAGGCGAAGCGGGCGCGCTGATGGACAAGGTCACGACCATCGACGGCCGGGCCTATCCGCTGGGCGTCAAGAATGTCGATACCGACATGATCATCGCGGCCAAATGGCTGAAGACGATCTCGCGCGCGGGCCTGGGCAAAGGCGCGTTCGAGGCGATGCGCCAGGAACCGGGCAACGTGTTCGACGACCCCGCCTATGCGGGCAGCCCGATCCTGATCGCGGGCGACAATTTCGGCTGCGGGTCCAGCCGCGAACATGCGGCCTGGGCGCTGGACGACATTGGCGTGAAGGTCGTGATCGCGCCCAGCTTTTCCGACATATTCTCCGGCAACGCCTTCAAGAACGGCATCTTGACCGTCGTGCTGCCACAGGCGGCGGTCGACCGGCTGATGGAGGTCGCAAAGGCGGGCGACCCGATCCATGTCGACCTGGAGCAGCAGACGGTGACGACGCGGTTCCAGGACCGCTTCACCTTCGACATCGACCCGTTCCGCAAACATTGCCTGCTGGGCGGGCTCGACGAGATCGGCCTGACGCTGGACGGCGCGGGCGCGATCGACGTTTATGAAGCGAAGGTCGCGGCCGACCGTCCCTGGATCGTGCCCACGCCCGCCGTTGCGTAATCGGCGATATCATAATATCGCTGAGGGCGACGGGCTGGCACACCATATAGGGTATCCGCATGACGACTTTTGACGACCGGGAACGCGCGTTCGAGAATATGTTCGCGCATGACCAGGAAATGCAGTTCCGCATCCAGGCCCGCCGCAACCGCCTGCTGGGCGAATGGGCTGCGGCGAAGATGGGCCTGACCCCGGCCGAGACCGATGCCTATGCCAAGTCGGTCGTGCAGGCCGATTTCGAGGAAGCGGGGGACGAGGACGTCATCCGCAAGCTGGTCGGCGACATGACCTCCGCCGGCATCGACATCGACGAGCCGGGCGTGCGCGCGGCGCTGGAAGAACAGGCGGTCATCGCGCGCCGCATGTTCATCGAAGCCCAGTAAGGCCGCGCCGATGCCGATGGCCGCCGACGACATCGCCGCGATGATCCGCGACGCCATTCCCGACGCGCAGGTGGAGATCACCGACCTTGCCGGGGACGGCGACCATTATGCGGCGCGCGTGGTGGCCGAAAGTTTCCGGGGCATGAGCCGCGTCGCCCAGCAACGCGCGGTCTACGCCGCGCTCGGCGGGCGCATGGGCGGCGTGCTCCACGCCTTGCAACTGACCACGGCGGTTCCCAACTAACCGATCATGAGCAATCGCGCGCTCGCCGCACGGGCGGCGCGCCCCACAGGAATGGACCCCGACCAATGACCGACGCCGTGCAGCAGCGGATCGCCGATATCGTGAACGCCAGCGACGTTGTGCTGTTCATGAAGGGCACCCCCCTCTTCCCGCAATGCGGCTTTTCAAGCCGCGCCATCGCCATATTGGAGCATCTGAACGTCGCCTATGACAGCGTCGACGTGCTTCAGGACCAGGGCGTCCGCCAGGGCATCAAGGAATATTCCGACTGGCCGACCATCCCCCAGCTTTATGTGAAGGGCGAGTTCGTCGGGGGCAGCGACATCATGATGGAGATGTTCGAGGCGGGCGAGCTGTCCCAGCTGATGGCTGACAAAGGCGTCGCCGCGGCGGCCTGACCGCTGCGCGTCAACCCTTCGCTTTTCTCTGAATAGTCAAAGGCCGTCCAGTTCGGGGCGGCCTTTTCTCGTTCATCCGCCGTTAAGGCGTTTGACTACATCTGTAATCGAGGCGATTACGGTTGTAGATGACCGAGTCTGAAAAGGTGGGACGGCCGATGGTCGAAAAGATCAGCGATGCGGAATATAGCGTGATGGAGGCGTTGTGGGAACGTGCGCCGCTGACCGCCGCCGAAGTGTCCGATCGCGTGGCGCAGGACCGCAATTGGAGCGTCCAGACCGTCAAGACCCTGCTTTCCCGCTTGATGGCCAAGGACGTGATCGCCGCCGACCAGGATGGTCGCCGCTTCCTCTATCGCCCGCTCGTGCCGCGCGACGATTATGTCGCCAGCGAATCCGGACGCCTCGTCAACCGCCTGTTCGGCGGCCGTATCTCTCCCCTCGTCGCGCATCTCGCCCAGCAGGACCAGCTCAGCGAGGAGGATATCGCCGAACTGGAAGCGCTGCTGAAGGAGTTGAAGGCATGAGCGTCTGGATCGCCGAAACCCTGCTCGCCTCCACCCTGCTGATGGCGCTGGTGATGCTGCTTCGCCGCCCGGTCACGCGCTGGCTGGGCGCGGGCGCGGCCTATATGCTCTGGGCGCTGCCGCTCGCGCGCCTCGCCTTGCCGCCGCTGCCGCGCGGGGTCGCGCCCGCCACCCCGCTCCAGGCGGCGGTCGACCAGAGCGGCCTCGCCACGGTGCTGACCCTGCCCGCCGCGACCGCGCCCGCCGTCGGCGCCGCGACCGCCTTTCCCTGGGTCGAACTGGCGATCGGCGCATGGATGCTGGGGGTCGGGCTTTTCATCGCCTTCCACCTGTTCGCCTATATCCGGTTCCGCCGCCTGATCCTGCGCGACGCGATCCCGATGGGGCGCGAGGGGCGCATCAGCATCGTCGCCAGTCCGAAGGCGACCGGCCCGCTCGCCTTCGGCGTGCTGCATCCCCATGTCGCCGTGCCGCTCGATTTCGAGGCTCGCTTCGATGCCCAGGAGCGAGCGATGGCGCTCGCCCATGAATGCGCCCATCATCAGCGCGGCGATCTTCTCGCCAACATGATCGCGCTCGGCATGCTGGCGCTGCACTGGTGCAATCCCATCGCCTGGATCGCCTGGAACAGCTATCGCGCCGACCAGGAACTGGCCTGCGACGCTCGCGTCCTCGCCCGCCACGGCCGGGACAACGCCCACGCCTATGGCCGCGCCATATTGAAGGCCGCGAGCGGCCGGCGGGTGGCGGCGGCCTGTCATCTCAATCGCCTCGACACCCTGAAAGGGAGACTGAAGATGCTCTCGACCCACACGGATTCGCTGCACCGCATCAGCTGGGGCATGGCCGCCGTCGCCCTGGTCACCGCCGCCGGCCTCGCGCTCACCGCATCGGGCAGCCGCGCCGCGCGGGAGATGTCGGCGATCACCGAGCATGTGCAGGACGCCAGCATGGCCCGCCTCGCCAGCCTGGTGGCCGACGCGCCGCCCGAGCCGCTGATGCCCATCGCGGCCGTCGCGCCGACCGTGCCGGAGGCGCCGGCCGTTCCCGCCCGCATCGACCATCATGACGCCGTGCCGCCCGCCCCTCCGGCTCCGCCAGCGCCCGCGGCCGACATGGTGCCCCCGGTCCCGCCGGCTCCGCCCGTCATCCTGTCGCGCGGCGATGGCCGGATCACCATCCGCCACGCGGACGGGCGCAGGGAAGTCCATGCGATCCCCTCCGCCGCCGATGTGCGCCGCATGGTGCCTTCCGCCGCCGAGTTGCGCCGCATGGTGCCGGTGGTCGACGTGCGCGACGGCTGCGAGGGCGATCCGCAGCAGCCGGTCAGCCAGCGCACCATGACGCTCTCCGACGGACGGCAGAAGATCAGGGTCCGAATCTGCAACGCCGCCATCGCCCGCACGAGCCATCAGCAGGCGTCGGCGGAACGGGCGGCCGCCCACGCCGAGCACGAGGCGGCGCTGGCGGAAGCGCGGGCGGAGCGGGAGGAAGCACTGGCCGAGGCCCGCATCGAACGCGCCGCCGCCCTGGCCGAAGCCCATGCCGACCGGCAGGAGGCGATGGCCGAGATCATCGCCGCTCGCGCCGACATGGCCCGCGACCACAGCATCCCCGCCGCCGCCCGCGCGGAGGCGCTGCGGAACATGGACAAGGCCATCGCACGGATGAAGAGCCGCCTCTGAACCGGGAACAGGGTTGAGGGGGAAGCCCACCCTCCTTCGTCACCCCAGCGAAGGCTGGGGTCTTGGGCGGTCATAGGGTGAGTTCTGTAATATCGCGCCAGCCTGATATTGATATAACCATGGCGCGCTGCCGCCCGAGATGCCAGCCTCCGCTGGCATGACGCGCTTTTTGCGCTCCCCTGGACTCTCCACTGCTTAGACGGAAGCCCTGTTCCCTCGCAGGCAGGAACCGGCACACCACGCTTCCTTCCCATCTGGGCAAAATCCAGAACGTGGAGCTTTAAATCAGAACCGTTCATTTTGAGCGGAGGTTCGAGCCTGTCGAGAACCGAAGTCGAGGAATCAGCGCTTCGCTCGGCAAGCTCGAAGGCTATTCGAACCGAACGGCTGTCGTTCTGATCTAACGCCCGCCGCCCTAAACCGCCACCACCTCCGGCAATATCGCGTCCAGCAGCAACATGCCCGCCGCCGTGACCCGCAGCCTCTCCCGCTGCAGGGACAGCAGCCCCAGCGCCGTCAGCCGCGACGCCGCCGCGCGATCGATCAGCGCGTCCGCCGCGATGCCGCTTGCCCGCGCGATCCGCTCAAGGTCCACCCCTTCGCCCAGCCGCAGCCCCATCAGCAGCGCCTCGCGCGCGCGATCCTCGGGCGCCAGCAGATCCTCCGACTGCACGCCATGGCCGTTGCGCGCCAGCGCCCCCAGCCAGTTTTCCGGCTTCCTGTGCCGCTGCGTCGCATGGCCCCCGCGCCGCCCATGCGCGCCAGGCCCGACGCCCAGATAATCGCCATAGCGCCAATAAGTGAGGTTATGGCGGCTCTCCTGCCCCGGACGGGCATGGTTGCTGATCTCATAGGCGGGGATGCCCGCCGCCGCCGTGCGCGCCTGCGTCAGTTCGTACAGGTCGGCGGCATGGTCGGGGTCGGCGGGCGTTAGCGCGCCCTGCGCCGCCAGGGTCGCGAAACGCGTCCCCGGCTCGATCGTCAGTTGATAGAGAGAGAGATGCCCGGTGCCGAACGCCAGCGCCCGCGCCAGCTCCGCGTCCCATGCCTGCGCCGATTGCCCCGGCCGCGCATAGATGAGGTCGAAGCTCACCCGGCCGAACGACCGCTGCGCCACGTCGAGCGCGGCCAGCCCCTCCTCCACGCCATGCGCCCGGCCCAGGAAGCGCAGCGCCTCCCCGTCCAGCGCCTGCAAGCCCAGCGACACGCGGTTCACCCCCGCCGCCGCGATGTCGCCGAACCGCGCCGCCTCGACCGAGTTGGGATTGGCCTCCAGCGTGATCTCGACATCGGGTGCAAGGCTCCAGTGCCGCTCCGCCGCCGCGATCAGGTCCGCCACGATCGAGGGCGGCATCAGCGAGGGCGTGCCCCCGCCGAAGAAGATCGATGCGATCGGCCGCCCCGGCGTCAGTTCCGCCTCATGGGTCATGTCGCGCAGCAGCGCCGCGCGCCATTGCTCCATGTCCACCCGCTCGCGCACATGGCTGTTAAAATCGCAATAAGGACATTTGGATACGCAAAAGGGCCAATGGATATATAAGGCCATTGGATCGGCGGTGGCCGATGGGACGCGCGGGGACAAGATCGGCATGAATGGGGGCTTCCCTATACGCAAAATGGCGCGCCGGCTACTGGCGCTCGCGCTGCTGCTCATCGCGGCCGGCGCGCCGGCGCAGCCGTCCCGCCCCGCCGCCTATTATGGCTTGCCCGAAGCGCCGCGCGGCGCCGCGTTGCTACGCGGCGTCATGCTGGACGGCCATAATGCCGAACGCGCCGCCCTGGGGCTGCCGCCGCTCGCCTGGGACGAGACGCTGGCCGGCGAGGCCGCCCGCTATGCCACCGCCATGGCCGGCTCGGGCATCTTTCGCCACTCCGCGCGGAGCGAGCGCGCGACGCCCAGCGGCGAAAATCTGTGGGCGGGGCCGCGCGGCCTCCATGACTATGGCGCGATGCTGGGCACCTTCCTGGACGAACGCCCGCTGCTCCGCCCCGGCGCGCGCCTGCCCGATCTCAGCCGGTCGGGGCGCTGGCAGGATGTCGGCCACTACAGCCAACTCATCTGGCGCGGCACTCGCCGCCTCGGCTGCGCGCTGGCCGAGGGTCCGGACAAGGATTATCTGGTGTGCCGCTATTTTCCGGCGGGCAACATCTTCGGGCGGGGACCGTTGGACGACGATCCCGCCACCCTCGCCAGCCAGTCGGCCGCGCCCTACTCTTCCACCAAGTCCAGATAGGCGACCACGTCATTGTCGGTCGCCAGGAACAGCCCGTCCTGAACCTCCTGCGGCTGCTGCCCGGCGATCCGCATCGCCTCGGCCAGCGGGCCGTAGAAGAGGGTGGAGGCCGCGCCGCCCTCCTGCGCGTCGCTCAAATGATAGAGGCGGACGGTGGCGCTGTCATAGGTGGATCGCATGGCCGCGCTTTTCCATCGCGCCGCGCGGGCGCGCAAGCCTTCAGCGGCGGTCGGACGTCTTTATGCCGCTCGCCAGCTTGTTGGCCGGGCCGATCGCTACCCGGTCGTCGGTGAAATTGGCGACGAAGCTGCTCTGGCGCGACAGGCCGGGGACGAAGGAAGCGCTGTTGCCGTCGATGATAAGGCCCGTGCTGTCATTTTCCCGGCCCTCGGGCGCGACGGTGATGAAGGCGCTCCAATTTTCCTTGTACCGGCCCTGCACCATCTCGTTGCCGCGAATCTCCCCCTTAGCGCCGTTGGACAAGTCGATCATATAATTGGTCGTCCGCCCCGCGCTGTCGTCGAAACTATTGTCGAGGATGGAGACGCGGGCTGCGCGGGCCTTGACATAATGGCCGCCATCGCCGCTGTCGAAGCGCGAGCGAGTCACGCTCAGGCTGCCATAATGGCCGATATAGAGGCTGTGGGCGCAGGACAGGTCGCGGTCGCAGCGGCCCAGATGACGGAAGGTCGAACGGTCGATGCGGACGGCGTTGCCCGGCGCGTCCCCGGTCAATATGCCTTCCTCGCTGTTGCGGAACAGGCTGTTGACGACATCCAGGTCGCCGCTTTCTAGCCTGATGCCCGCCCCATTGCCATCGGGCACGCGCAGATTCTGAAAGACGATGCCTTCGATCCGGCTCGACCGGCCGCGCAGCACCAGCGCCGCCTTGTCCTCGCAGGCGATACCGTCGAAGATTGCGGTGCCCGCGCTCGCCGCGCGGATCGTCACCTCGCCGCCCTGCTGGACCGCGCATTGGCGATAGGTGCCCGGCGCGATCAGTATCGTGCCCTTCCCGTCCCCAATCTCCGCCAGCGCATCCGACAGGCGAGCATGGCTTCGCCCGCTCGCCTCGACCGTGAAACCCGCGCCCGCGCCCTGGGCGAAGGCGGTGGCGGCGATCGCCGCGCTCAGCAGCAAGGTGATGGACAGGACGCGCATGGCGGTGCTGTATCGCCCCGCCATCCAAAGGCCAATGCGAACAGATAGTTAATGGCCGACCGCCCCGCGATGGGACAGAAATCCCTTAATCCAGATTGGGCCGCAGATAGCGCTCCGCCGTTTCCAGGTCGATGCCGCGCCGGGCGGCATAATCCTCCAGTTGGTCGCGGCCGACCCGCGCGACGCCGAAATATTCCGCCTGCGGATGGCCGAAATAGAAGCCGCTGACCGCCGCCGTCGGCAGCATCGCGAAACTTTCGGTCAGCGTAATGCCGGTCGCGTGATGCGCGTCCAGCATCTTGAACAGGATCGGCTTCAGGCTGTGCTCCGGGCAGGCCGGATAGCCGGGCGCGGGGCGGATGCCGCGATATTGCTCGCGGATCAGCGCCTCGTTCGTGAGTTGCTCTCCCTCCGCATAGCCCCAGAGGGCAGTTCGGACATAATGGTGCAGCCGCTCGGCGAAGGCTTCGGCCAGCCGGTCCGCCAGCGCCTTCAGCAGTATGTCCGAATAATCGTCGATCGCCGCCTTGAAGCGGGCCAGATGCGGCTCGATGCCGTGGATCGACACGGCGAAGCCGCCCATCCAGTCGCCGTCATGGCTGATGAAGTCGGCCAGGCACATATTGGCCCGCCCCTCGCGCTTCTGGATCTGCTGGCGCAGCATCGGCAAGCGGTAATGAGTCTCGTCCTCGACATGGACGACGATGTCGTCACCCTCGCGGCGGCAGGGCCACAGGCCAGCGACGCCGCGCGCCGTCAGCCATTTTTCCTCGACGATCCGGTCCAGCATCTTCCGCGCGTCGGCGAACAGGCTGCGGGCGCTTTCGCCGACCACCTCATCCTCCAGGATCGCGGGATAATTGCCCGCCAGCTCCCAGGCGCGGAAGAAGGGCGTCCAGTCGATATACTGCACGAGATCCTTGAGGTCCCAGTCGGGAAAGCGATGGGTGCCGGGCAGGCGAGGGCGCGGCGCCTTCAGGCTCTCGTCAATCTCGAAGCCGTTGGCGCGCGCATCCTCGATCGGCACCAGCGCGCTTTGCCCTTTATTGGCGCGGGCGACGCGGACATGCTCATACTCATCCTTGGTGCGGGTGACGAAATCGGCCTTCTGCGTTTCCGACACCAGCGCCGTGGCCACGCCGACCGCGCGGCTGGCGTCCAGCACATGGACGACCGGCCCTGTAAAGGCCGGGTCGATGCGCAAGGCGGTATGCACTTTCGACGTGGTCGCGCCGCCGATCAACAGCGGCATCGTCATGTTCGCCCGCTGCATTTCCTGCGCCACCGTCACCATCTCGTCGAGCGATGGGGTGATGAGGCCGGACAAGCCGATCATGTCGGCGTCATTCTCGTTCGCGGCCTTGATGATGTCCTGCCAGGGCACCATCACGCCCATGTCGATCACCTCGAACCCGTTGCACTGGAGCACGACGCCGACGATGTTCTTGCCGATGTCGTGGACGTCGCCCTTGACCGTCGCCATGATGATCTTGCCCTTGCCCTTGGCGCCGGGCTCCTTCGCCGCCTCGATGAAGGGCAGCAGGTGGGCGACCGCCTTCTTCATCACGCGCGCCGACTTGACGACCTGCGGCAGGAACATCTTGCCCGCGCCGAACAGGTCGCCGACGACGTTCATCCCGTCCATCAGCGGCCCTTCGATCACATGGATCGGCTTGTCGGCGGTCAGCCGCGCTTCTTCCGTATCGTCGACCACGTAAAGGTCGATGCCCTTGACCAGCGCATGTTCCAGGCGCTTCGCGACCGGCCAGCCGCGCCATTCCTCCGCCGCCTTGTCGGCGGCCGCGTCGGTGCCGCGATATTTCTCGGCCAGCGCGACCAGCCGCTCGCCAGCGCCGGGATCGCGGTTCAGCACCACATCCTCGCACGCGGTCCTCAGCTCCGGGTCGATCGTGTCATAGACGTCGAGCTGCCCGGCGTTGACGATCGCCATGTCCAGGCCAGCGGGAATGGCGTGATAGAGGAACACCGAATGCATCGCCCGGCGCACCGGCTCGTTGCCGCGGAAGGAGAAGCTGAGGTTCGACAGGCCGCCCGATATATGGACATGGGGGCAGCGCGCCTTGATCTCGCGGCAGGCCTCGATGAAATCGACGCCATAATTGTCATGCTCCTCGATCCCCGTCGCCACCGCGAAGATATTGGGGTCGAAGATGATGTCCTCTGGCGGGAAGCCGATGCCCATCAGCAGCTTGTAGGCGCGCGCGCAAATCTCGACCTTGCGCTCTTTCGTGTCCGCCTGCCCCGTCTCGTCGAAGGCCATGACGACGACGGCCGCGCCATAGGCCATGACCTTGCGCGCATGGAAAAGGAACGCCTCCTCGCCTTCCTTCATGCTGATCGAATTGACCACGGGCTTGCCCGACACGCATTTGAGGCCCGCCTCGATCACCTCCCATTTCGAGCTGTCGATCATCACGGGCACGCGGCTGATGTCGGGTTCGGCCGTCATCAGCTTGAGGAAAGTGGTCATCGCCTCGACCGCGTCCAGCAGCCCCTCGTCCATGTTGACGTCGACGATCTGCGCGCCATTCTCCACCTGCTCGCGCGCGACCTCGATCGCGGCGGCATAGTCGCCCGCCATGACGAGCTTCTTGAACCGGGCGGAGCCGGTGACGTTGGTGCGCTCGCCGATATTGACGAAAGTGGCGGTGGAGGTCTGGGTCATCTTTGTCTTTCTCCCCTCCGCTGGCGGGAGGGGTTGGGGGAGGGCCTGTGCGGGGTGGCATAACAAGCCCTCCCCTGATCCCTCCCGCCAGCGGGAGGGGGACTAGGCAGCGATATGCATGGGTTCAAGGCCAGCGAGCCGGGTCATGACCGGCAGTTCCGGCACCACGCGCGGCGGCTGTCCGCTCAACACCTTCGCGACCGCGCCGATATGGGCGGGCGTCGTGCCGCAGCAGCCGCCGACCATGTTGACCAGCCCCTCGTCCACCCACTGCCGGATCAGCGACGCGGTGGTTTCGGGCAGCTCGTCATATTGGCCCAGCTCGTTCGGCAGCCCGGCATTGGGATAGGCCAGGATCAGCGTGTCGGCGTTTTTGGCGAGTTCGCTCAGATAAGGCCGCAGCAGGTCCGCCCCAAAGGCGCAATTGACGCCGATGGTCAGCGGCTTCAGGTGCCGCAGCGAATACCAGAAGGCGTTGACCGTGTGCCCCGACAGGTTGCGCCCGGACATGTCGGTGATGGTGAAGCTCAGCATCAGCGGCACGGGCCGCCCGGCCGCAGCCTCCGCTTCGCGCGCGGCCATGCCGGCCGCCTTCGCGTTCAGCGTGTCGAAACAGGTTTCGACCAGCAGGAAGTCCACGCCGCCTTCGATCAGCGCGTCGCATTGCTCGCGATAATGGCCCTTCAGCGTATCATAATCCACCTCGCGATAGGCCGGGTCGTTGACGTCGGGCGAGATGGATAGCGTCTTGTTCGTCGGCCCGATCGACCCGGCGACGAAGCGCGGCTGGCCGTCCTTCGCGCTGGCCGCGTCGCAGCACTGGCGGGCGATCCGGGCGGCGGCGACGTTCAGGTCGCGCACCAGATGCTCCGCGCCGTAATCGGCGAGCGCGATCTGGGTGGAGCTGAACGTGTTGGTCTCGATCATGTCCGCGCCCGCCTCCAGATAGGCGGTGTGGATCGCCGCGACGATGTCCGGCCGCGTCAAGCAGAGCAGGTCGTTATTGCCCTTCTGGTCCCTGGGCAGGTCCAGGTCGCCGCGATAATCGGCTTCCGACAGGCCATATTTCTGGATCGACGTGCCATAGCCGCCATCGAAGATCAGGATCTTCCTTGCGGCCAGGTCGCGCAGTTGTTGTTCGGCAGTCATGTTGGTCCCTCTCCCCGTTCGGGGCAGTCTTGCAGTCAGGCGGGTTCGGGCGCCGTCACCTTGGGCCGCAACCCCAGCAGATGGCAGATGGCGTAGCTGAGTTCCGCCCGGTTGAGCGTGTAGAAATGAAAGTCGCGCACGCCGCCGGCATAGAGTTTGCGGCACAGTTCCGCCGCCAGCGTCGCGGACACCAGTTGCCGCGCGGCCGGATGGTCGTCCAATCCTTCGAACAGCCGACCCATCCAGGTGGGAACCTGCGTATTACACATCGCGGACATGCGCTGAACGGCCGCGAAATTGCTGACCGGCATGATGCCGGGGATGATCGGCGCGTCGATCCCCGCCGCCGCCACCGTGTCGCGGAAGCGGAAAAAGGCGTCCGGCGTGAAGAAGAATTGCGTGATCGCGCGGGTCGCCCCGGCGTCGATCTTGCGCTTCAGATTGTCGATGTCGCTCTGTGCGCTGGCGGCGTCAGGATGGATTTCGGGATAGGCCGCGACCGAAATCTCGAACGGATGGCGCTTCATCAGTCCCTCGACCAGTTCGGCCGCGCCGGCATAGCCTTCGGCATGAGGCTCGAACCGCGCGCCCGCTTCGGGCGGATCGCCGCGCAGCGCGACGATATGGCGCACGCCGGCCTCCCAATAGGCGTCGGCGACATCGGCGATCTCCTGCCTGTCGGCGGCCACGCAGGTCAGGTGCGCGGCGGCGGTCAGCGGCGTTTCCCGCGCTATCCGCGCGACCGTATTATGTGTACGCTCGCGCGTCGATCCGCCCGCGCCATAAGTGACCGACACGAATTGCGGCGCCAGCGGCGTCAGCGTCTCGATCGCCGACCAGAGCTGGGCCTCCATCTTCTCGGTCTTGGGCGGGAAAAATTCGAAGCTGACCTTCAGGTCGCCGGCTAAGTCCGCGTAGAGCGGCGCGGCGAGCGCGGTCGCGACATCCTGCGGCGCCGAAACAATCGTCATGATATACCACGTCCCTCGATTGGCAGGATGCGCGCGCCCCTGCGGCGTCCCATCCATAATTTCACGGTCAGTTCCTGGCCCGGCAATGTCTCGACCCGCTCCAAAGCCAGCCCGGCGTGGGCGAACCACTCTTCGACCTGCGCGTCGGAAAAGCCCAGCCGCGCATGCTGGTCGCGCACCCGCAATTCCTCGCGCTGATGGGGCGCGAAGTCGGCGATCAGGATGCGCGCGTCGGCGTCGGCAACCCGCGCCGCCTCGGCAATCACCTGTTCGGGCGCCTGCGCATAATGAAGCACCTGGTGCAGCAGGATCGTGTCGACGCTGCCCGCCTCCAGCGGCAGGGCGGCGAAATCGCCGATCAGCAGCGCATATTTGCCAGGCCCATCCTCCGGCAGCTTCGCCCGCGCCAGCCGCAGCATGTCAGGGCTGCGGTCGATCGCCACCACGGCGCTGGCTTCGGGTCCGAACAGCTCGATCATCCGTCCCGTGCCGGTGCCGATGTCCAGCAGCCGCCCGACCGGCTCGCCCTCCAGCAGCGCGCGCATCCGCGCCTCGACATCGGTTTCGGCGACATGGAGCGACCGGATCGCGTCCCATTCCTCCGCATGTTCAGCGAAGTAGGCCTCCGCCGCGCGCGAGCGGTCGTTGCGCACCGCCGCCAGCCGGGCGAGGTCCGCGCGCTGCCACAAAAGCTCGCTTTCCGACGGCGTCATGCGGTCGAACAGCGCCAGCAACGGCGCCGCCGACGCATCGGCGGCGATACGCAGGAACACCCAATTGCCTTCCTTGCGCCGCTCCACCAGCCCGGCCTCGGCCAGGATGCGGACATGGCGCGACACACGCGGCTGGCTTTGCCCCACGACCTGCGCGATCTCTCCCACGGCGAGCTCCATCGCGCGCAGCAGGCAGAATATGCGCAGCCGGGTCGGGTCCCCCAGAGCGCGAAAAATGTCGAGCATCGCCGTCATGACCATGCAATATAAAGAAACCTTTATATACGTCAATCCATAAGCGCATCTCAATCGAAGCGTGACGGATCGTTTCGTTCACGGCCGCGTTTTGGCGCATTACGCAGGAATGGGATTGCCTTGGCTTTGGCAACGCATTAGAAATCCTGTTCGCAGGCGCAATGGGGGGTGAGCTTTTCTCCGAGAGTGGTCTGCAATTGTTTTATTCTCAGAGAGGGGTTTACCCATGTCCAAGTCGATTGCTCTTTCGCTCGTTCTCGCCGCTTCGCTCGGCCTCGCCGCTTGCACCAGCGGCGCGGAAAACACCGCCAACGCCGCCGCCAATTCGGCCGAGAACGCCTCGAACGCCGCCGACAACGCCATGAACGCCGCGCTGAACGCCGCCGACAATGCCGGCAACGCGGTCGAGAACGCCTCGGACAACGCCGCCAACAGCGCCGCCAACGCGATGTAATCCGTACGGCCCCCGTCGAAGGGGCCGGGATTTATAAAGGGGCCGCTCCGGCGACGGGGCGGCCCCTTTTGCTTGAGGGGCGGATTTGCCTTGCTGGAGGCGCGCATCATGATCGCGAAGGCCCCTGTCATGACGCTCCGGCGCCTGACGCCGCTTATCGCCATGCTGTTGCCGCTCGGCGGCTGCGGGCCGGACGCGGGCGTGGGCGGCGTCACCGCCAGCGAGGCGGAGGCGCTCAATCGCGCCGCCGCGACGCTGGATGCGCAGTCGGCGCAGGCAAGGCAGGTTGATGGCGCGCTGAACCCCGCGGCGCAGGCCGCACGGGACAGGCGGGCGGCGGCGCAATCCGACGCGCCATAAACGAGAAAAGGGACCGATCCTTGCGGACCGGCCCCTCCTTTCTTCCTGCTGGATAACCGTTCCAGGCGATCAGCAGTTGCGGTCGATCGCCCGGCCGGCCAGCGCGCCCACGCCCGCGCCGACGATGGCGCCCGTGGTGCCGTCGCCACGACCGTAGCGGCCGCTGCCCCTGCCGACTTCATTGCCGAGCAGCCCGCCAGCGATCGCGCCGATGATGGTGCCGCCCGTGCCATTGTCCCGGCAGCGATAGCCGCCGCGATACCCGCGATAGCCATTGTTGCTGTAATAACGGCCGCCGCCGCGATAATAGCGGTCGCCCCGGTTATAATCGCCGCGATAGCCGCGATAACCTTGGCCGCCGCGATAATAATCGCCCCGATCGTAACCGCGTTGATAGCCGTCGCGTGCCATGGCGGGGGTGGCGGTGACGGCCAAGGATGCAACGCCCATCGCGAGCGCGGCACCCATATTGATCAGAAATTTGGTCTTCATGGCGTTGCTCCTCTTCAAACTGTGTCGGCCGCGCCTGGTGGCGAGCCGGCTGGATTCCCTATCCATAACACTCTTATACGCGATTCGGTTTGAGCCGACCCTGAATGGGGGTGACAGCGCCCGTTCAGTTAGCTCCCGTTCATCCGATGGGCTGCGCTGCGACCGCAAATCGCCTATCGCCGATCCGATGTGCCGAATCCTCGTCATCCTCGCCCTGGCGGTCCTGCTGTTGCAAGGTCCCGATACGCATAAGCCGATGCAGCTTCGGATCGGCGCGCTGCTGGTTCATACCCGTCCGCTGCCGCTGGGACCGGGCGCGCCGCCGCCGGATGCCGCTGGCGCGCTCGCCTTTCTGGGCGGATGGGAACTGACCAGCGACAATCCGGGCTTCGGCGGGATTTCCGCGTTGCGCGTCGACCCCGACGGACGCCTGCTGGCGCTCAGCGATTCCGGCACGCTGATGGGTTTCTCCCTCTCGCCGGGCGACAGCCGCCACCGCCCGTTCATCGCCCCGCTGCCGGTCAAGCCCGACGAGCGGGACAAGTCCTGGTGGATGTGGGACACGGAAAGCCTGACCAGCGATCCCGCCACCGGCCGTTCCTGGGCGGGGATCGAACTGCAACAGCGCATATGCCGCTATTCCCCCGGCTTCGCGCGTGTCGAAGCCTGCCGCGTCTGGCCGGAGGTCGACGCCTGGCCCACCACCGGCTCGATCGAATCGCTCGCCCGCCTGCCCGATGGCCGCTTCGCCGCAATCGCGGAGATGGGCATGACCAGCGACGGCTATCACGACATGCTGCTGTTTCCGAGCGACCCCGCCGATCCGGCGACGGCCCACCCCATCCATCTGCGCTACGCCCCGCCACAGGGCTATCGCCCGACCGACTTGGTGGCGCTCGATAACCGGCGGCTGCTGGTCCTCAACCGCCGCCTGACCTTGCAGGAGCTGTTCACCGCCACGATCGCGGTTATCGAGCTGCCCGCCGATCCCGCGCCCGGCACCCGCATCCAGGCCTACACGCTGGCGCGGCTAGCGCCGCCGCTGCTGGCCGACAATTTCGAGGGGATGGCGATCAGCCGCGCCGGCGGCCGGACGCAGCTCTGGATCGTGTCCGACGATAACCATCAATCCTTCCAGCGCACCCTGCTGCTGCGCTTCGCGCTGCCGGACGATCTGGCGCGATAGAAAAGCGCGTGGCACGACAAAGGGGCGCCCCCGCCGGGCCGCCCCATCATGTCGTCGGCAATGAAAGCCCGAATCAGGCGGCGGCGGTCGCGGCCTGCTTCTTGGCGATCTCGCGCTTCAGGCGGCGCGCCTTCAACGACAGCTTGTCGTCGCCGGTCTTCAGCAGCCAGTTGTCCAGGCCGCCATTATGCTCGACCGACCGCAGGCCGTGGGTCGAAACCCGCAGTTTCACGCCCTTTTCCAGCGATTCCGAGATCAGCGTGACATTCTGCAGGTTGGGCAGGAAGACACGCTTGGTCTTGTTGTTGGCGTGGGACACATTGTGACCCACCTGGCGGCTCTTGCCGGTCAGCTCGCAGATGCGCGACATAGTCTATCAACCTTGTAATACGGGTTCGATCGGAAAGCGGCGCGGATAGCGGCAATCGCCCGATCCGTCAACCCGGAGTCGTCCATCCGCCGGAGGTCTCCTCCAGCCCGACCCAGCCGCCGCCAATCGGTGCGCAAGCGCAACCATCGGTCGCCGCGCACGTTCAACCTATGGCGCATCAGCTGGAGGACATCCATGTTCAAATTCATCGGCGGCCTGCTGGTCATCGGTCTCGTCATCGTCGCCGTGGCCTTCGCCTTCGGCTTCATCAGCCTGGAACAGACGCGCGACGCGCGGCTGCCGGAGGTGGCTATCAAGAAGGGCGCCCTGCCCGCCTACAAGGCCGACGTCGCGAAGATAGAAGTCGGCACCCGCAACGAAACGGTCGAGCTGCCCACGGTGGACGTCGCCAAACCCTGATTTCTTCCTTCCGCACGATCGTGTAGGGGACGGCCCCATGGCCCCCCCCTTCCCCCTGCCCGATCCGATGCGCCGCGCGCTGGCGCTCGCCCAGGCGGCGGAGCGGGCGGGCGAGGTGCCGATCGGCGCGGTCGTCACGCGTGAGGGCCGCATCATCGGCGAGGGCGAAAACCGCAACCGCCGCGACAATGATCCCACCGCCCATGCCGAAATCGTCGCCATTCGCGCGGCGGCCGCGCATCTGGACGACTTCCGCCTGACCGGCTGCGACCTATGGGTCACGCTGGAACCGTGCGCCATGTGCGCCGGGGCCATCTCCCACGCCCGCATCGCCCGCCTCTATTATGCGCTATCGGACCCGAAGGGCGGCGCGGTCGAACAGGGCGCGCGGGTCTTCGCTCAGCCCCAGTGCCTGCACCGCCCCGATGTCTATGGCGGGCTGGCGGAGGGGGAGTCCGCGACCCTGCTCAAGGGGTTCTTCGCGGCGCGGCGCTGACGCCGCCCGCGCCATAGTCGATCCGGTAGAGGATATAGGGAAGGGTCAGGCCGGTCCTCAGCGTCACCGGCTTCAGCCAGACCGGCACCTCGCCACGCATCAGCCGCGCATAGAAGCCGCCAGGGCTGCGCGCCTGATAGACGGTGCCCTCCGGGAAATCGGGGCAGACCAGCAAATAGGTCGCATGGTGCCTTGCGGCTATGGCGCGGAAATCGCGCGCCGCGCCGTCAAAGCCCCGGTGCAGGTCCAGGATCGCCGCGCCGTTACGATGATAGGGGCCGGCGATCGCGCTATGATGGGTGACCGCGATCAGGCGCGGCCCCAGGTCGACCATGGTGAAGATGGTGGCCGGCGGCAACTGGTCCAGCACCTGCAAGGCGGGCAGGGTCCGGCACCGGCCATTGGCCCTGCGGATACGTTCCTGCCGCGTCGGCGCGGCGGCGGCCCCCGATTTGGCGGCAGGCTTGGCCGCCGCATTCTCGCCCGTCGCGCGCGCCCATAGCTGGTTGGCCTGCGGATAGAGCGGATAGGCGAACAGCGCCGCCCCCAGCAGCGCCAGCGCCAGCCCGGCGGCGATCCGCAGGGCGGGCCGCGCCGTCGCCAGCATCCGCAGCGCAGCGTAAAGGCCCCACGCCGCCGCCGGAATCGCCAGCAATTGCGCCGCCGGCCCGGCGCGAAGCTGCCAGAACAGCAGCGCGCTCGCAAAGAGCATCATCAGCCCGACCGTGGCCCAGGCCCACAGCCGCTCGCTGTCCCGCCGCCCCGCCCACAGCGCGGCGATCAGGCTGAGCAGCCCCGCCAGCGGCAGCGCCAGCAGCGGCACGGCGACGTTGCGCGCTTGCGCGGTGATCGGCTTCGCCTCCCGTATATTGGCGAGCCACAGCCGCTCCAGCTCCGGCGAAATCTGATAGGGGCCGCTGAGGCATTGGGGCCAGTTCGCCCAAGCGAAGCCCGCCACCGCCGCCCCCACCAGCAGGCCCGCGAGGAGCCGCATAGGCCAGCCGCTCATCCCGCCGACGCGCGCGGGCAGCAGCGCCAGCAGCACCATGCCCGCCGACGCCGCGCCGAAGATCGCGACCCAGACCGGCGAGAGCGCGTCGCACATCATCAGCCGGTTGTCGTTGCTGGCGAACAGCAGGAACAGGATCGAGGTCGCGCCGCCCAGGCTCAGCGCATAGGGCATCATCCGCCGCCCGGCCCTGTCGCGGAACACCCAGCGCAGCGCGATCAGCGCCCCGCCCGCCGCCAGATAGACGACCATCTCCATGCCGATCGCGATCGACAGCGCGCTGCTGACCCCGGCGATCACGCCGCCGCGCAGCCAGTCGTCGTCGACCAGGCCCGCCAGCATCGTCACCGCCAGCGCCAGCTGCCAGCCATGATGGTCGATCCGCATCGGCGCATACATGCCAAGGCCCATCTGCGCGGCCAGCGGCAGCAGGATGGCGACGATCCAGCCCAGCCGCCGCCCCATGCCGTCCGCCAGCCGGCGGGCGATGAACCCCAGGCTCAGCATCAGCAACAGCAACGGCAGCAGCGGCGCTATCGCGCAGGCCAGCCGGTCCGCCTGCCCGGTGTCGACGAAGGCGCGGAACAACAGGATCAGCCCCGCGATCGGCAGGTCGACCAGCCGCGACCAATGGATATTGGCGCCGCTCGGCGGGTCCAGCCGATATTGGCGCAGGTCGAACCAGCCCTGACCCGCCAGCCAGTCCTTGACCTGCACATAGCGGATATTGTCGTCGGTGTCCGACAGCACCAGCCACTGGATCGCGGGCCAGCGGACCACCAGGAGCCAGACGACTATGGCGACCCAGGCCAGGAAGGTCAGCCATTGCCAGTGGCGATCGGCATAGCGGGACAGGCTGGTCGCCAGGGCGGTCGCGCGCGCGCGCAGGGGATGGCCGCTTTGCAAGTTCATGCCCGTCGATTAGACGCTCCGGGACAAAGCGCAACGGGGCCGCATGAAAATCACCGAACGCCTATCCACCGAGCATCGGGCGCTATTCTGGCAACTGGTCCGCTACGGCCTGACCGGCCTGTTCGTCACCGCCTGCCAAGCGGCGATCTACTGGAGCCTCGCCGCGCTCGCCGAGCTGCATCCGCAGGTCGCGAACGGCGTCGGCTATCTGGCCGCGGTGGCGATCGGCTATGTGTCGCACAGCCTCTTCACCTTTCGTGGACAAGGAGCGGACGGCGGCCACGCGGCGCGCGGCGTCCGCTTCGTCACCGTATCACTGGTGAGTTATGGATTGAACGCGCTGTGGGTCGGCCTGTGCGTCTCGGTCATGGGCTGGCCGGAATGGTCGCCCATCCCGGCCATGATATTCGTGACCCCGGCGGTGGTGTTCGGGCTCAACAGGCGGTGGGTGTTCAGATAGGCGAATAGGGCATTCCGCTTCAGATCGAGCAGAGGCCACTGTTATGGGCTGGGGTTCTCGATAGCGCGACTGCCCACCCCAACCCCTCCCCTGAGGGGGAGGGGCTATAAGGTCAATGCACGAAGCGGGCGACCACATCGCGATAGGATCGGCTGACCTTCACCTGCGCGCCGCTTTCCAGCACTAGGAAACATTCGCCATTGGTGTGCGGCTTGACCTGGCGCACCTGGCTCAGATTGACGATGGTGGAGCGGTGCACGCGCTGGAAATTGCGCGGGTCCAGCCGCTTTTCCAGGTCCTTCATCGTCTCGCGCAGGATCAGGCTGTTGTCGGCCGTGTAGATGCACATATAGTCGCCGGCGGCGTCGATCCGCTCGATCGAATCCACGTCGACGCGGAAAATCTGCCCGCGATCCTTGATGTTGATGAGTTTTTCGAAACGATTGGACGCGGGCGCGTCGTCGTCCGACACGAAGTCGTGCATCGCCTGCGGCGCGACCTCCGCCAGCACCTCGCGCAGCTTTTCCGCCTCCTGCACCTGGCGCTTTTCGCCCAGTCGCTGGCGCACGCGGTCGAGCGCGTCGGCCAGCCGCCCTTCCTCCACCGGCTTCATCAGATAGTCGACCGCCTGCGCCTCGAACGCGCGGATCGCATGGTCGCTATAGGCGGTGACGAAGATGAACAGGGGCGGCTCAATCTCCATCATGCCCTGGACGACCGAAAAGCCGTCGAAGCCCGGCATCTGGATGTCGAGGAACACAAGGTCGGGTTTGTGCGTCTTAATGGCGCGGATGGCTTCGCGGCCATTGTTGCAGGTTTCGACGATTTCAACATCCTCATGCGCTTCGAGACGCAGCTTGAGGCCCTGGATGGCCAGGCTTTCGTCGTCGACGAGGATTGTTCTGATTGTCATGCGGCCACTTTCGATGATTCATCCATAGTCAGGGGGATTTCGATCGAGACCGAAAAACCGCCCGGTGTGGAACGCGCGTCGAAGCTCTGTCGTTCCCCGAACGCCTGGAACAGGCGGTCGCGGATGTTCGGCAATCCCACACCCGTGGATGTGTGCGGCCTGACCAGCGTCTCGTTCAATCCCGGACCCGTATCGGATACGACGATCCGGACCTTTTCACCGGCAGGCTGCGCCGTGACGGAGATTTCGGCCCCCTCCTCCTTGGGCGTCACCGCATATTTGATCGCATTCTCGACCAGCGGCTGGAGCAGCAGCGAGGGCAGGCGCGCATGCGCGACGGCGGGGTCGATATTGAACACCGGGCGCAGCCGCTCCTCGAACCGCATCTTCTCTATCTCCAGATAGAGCTTCAGCGTCTCCACCTCCTGCTCCAGCGTCACTTGCGCGGTCGGCTCGTTAATCAGCGTATAGCGCAGGAAGGAGGACAGGCGCGAGAGCATCGCGTTCGCCCTGTCGGTCTGTTTCAGCAGCACGAGCGTCGAAATGCTGTTCAGCGTGTTGAACAGGAAATGGGGATTGAGCTGGTAGCGCAGCATCGCGAGCTGCGCGCTCGACGCCTGGTTTTCCAGATGGAGCAATTGGTCCGCCTGCTCCTCCACCGTCAGGTAGAAGTTGATCGCATAATAGAGCGCCGACCAGGCGCCGAGCAGCGTCATGTTGAGGTAGAAGGCGCCCAGGAACAGTTGCAGCCCCGCCGTCTCGCTGCTGCGATTCTGGGTGGAAAAGACCCAGGCGTCGATGAAGGCGCACAGCGCCGCGGCCGCCACGACCATGACGATCGACGCGCCCCAGGTGACGATGGGCCGCTGACGCTGGAGCCAGCGGAACATGACGGCGATCAGCAGCGTCACCGAATAGCCGGTCACGGTCGAGATGATGACCGGGATCAAGGTCGAGAGCGGCTGGCCGTTGGCTATGGTGGAGGAAGCGCGCAGCAGGAACGCGCCACCCCAGCCAAGAGACTGGAGGTTCCAGAAAGCGCGATTCTTGTCCGCGAAAAAAGGCTGCGGCTGAAAACGGGGAGGTGCCATCGGCATCAGCCTAGGCGATTTTGGCGAAAGGGTGAAGCCGCCGCGCGCGTCAGGCCGCGACCGCCTCGTCATCGGTGCGCGCCGTATCGCCCGCGCAGATCCACATCAGATCCTGCTGCTTCAGCACGCGGCCGTCATGCGCCAATATGCGGATCGGCTGGATCGGCTGCCCGTCACGGCGGTCCGCCAATATCTGGGTGCAGGCCTCCGCCGTGCCCCAGCGTTCACCCCATTGCCGCAGGGCGATCATCACCGGGGCGAGGTCGTCCCCCTTTTCCGTCAGCAGATATTCGACCTTGCGCCGGTCGCACTGCATCGGCTGGCGCAGCATGATGCCGTTTTCGACCAGCCGCGCGAGCCGGTTGGCCAGGATGTTCCGGGCGATGCCCAGCACCGACTGAAAATCCTCGAAATGGCGAATGCCCGACATCGCCCCGCGCAGGATCAGGAACGACCATCGTTCCCCCATCGCCTCCAGGGCGCTGGGCAGGGGACAAAGCTCAAGATCCTGGGCGGCAATCTGGGTCATCTTACGGACATATAGCGCAAAGCGGGGCTGCTTGCAAAATACTGAGTGTAAAGCGGCAACAGCCCCCGCGCCGATCATTGCGCGATTACAGAAAACGGGATTTTTTGGTTGCACCGCAAGGCGCTTGCCCCAAAGTCGCAAGCACGATGTTACGCCAATATGAACTAGTCGAGCGCGTCAAGAGCTACGATCCGCAAGCGGACGAGGCGATGATTAACCGCGCCTATGTCTTTTCCGTCCAGAAACATGGCAGCCAGAAGCGCGCCAGCGGGGACCCTTATTTCAGCCACCCGATCGAGGTGGCGGGCATATTGACCGACCTCTATCTCGACGACCGCACGATCGTGACCGCGCTGCTCCACGACACGATCGAGGATACGCTGGTCACCTATGACGAGATAGAGGGCGCGTTCGGCGACGAGGTCGCGCGGCTGGTCGACGGCGTCACGAAATTGAGCAAGATCGAGGCGCAATCCGAGAATGAGCGCGCGGCGGAGAATCTGCGCAAGTTCCTGCTCGCCATGTCCGACGACATCCGCGTGCTGATCGTGAAGCTGGCCGATCGGCTGCACAATATGCGCACGCTGCACTTCATCAAGAATGAGGGGAAAAGGCGGCGGATCGCAAAGGAGACGATGGACATCTACGCCCCGCTCGCGGAGCGGATCGGCATGTACGATTTCATGCGCGAGATGCAGTTGTTGGCCTTTCGCGAGCTGGAGCCCGAAGCCTATGACAGCATCACCCGGCGGCTGGAGCGGCTGAAGGAGGGGGGCCATGACAAGGTCGACCGGATCGGCGCGCAACTGCAACTGCTGCTGGGCAGCGCCGGCCTGTCGGTCACCGTGTCGGGGCGGGAGAAGCATCCCTATTCCATCTGGAAGAAGATGCAGGAGCGCCATATCAGCTTCGAGCAGCTTACCGACGTCATCGCCTTTCGCGTCATCACCGACAATGCCGAGGATTGCTATCGCGCGCTGGGCGTCATCCACCAGACCTTCAAGATGGTGCCGGGCCGGTTCAAGGATTATATCTCCACGCCCAAGCGCAACGGCTACCAGTCGCTGCACACCACCGTCATCCACAACGAGAATGCCCGCATAGAGGTGCAGATCCGCAGCCGCGAGATGCATCATGACAGCGAGTTCGGCCTGGCCGCTCACTGGACCTACAAGCAGAAGGGCGACGGGCGGAAGGCGGACGCGCGCGAGCAGACCGCCCCGTGGCTGCGGGACCTGGTCGAAATATTGGAGCAGAGCCAGGACGCGGACGAGTTGCTCGAACATACCCGCATGGCCATGTATCAGGATCGGATCTTCGCCTTTTCCCCCAAGGGCGAACTGCATCAGCTTCCCAAGGGATCGACGCCGGTCGACTTCGCCTATGCCGTCCATACCTCGCTCGGCAACCAGACGGTGGGGGCGAAGGTCAACGGCCGGGTCGTGCCGCTGCGCACCAGCCTCGACAATGGCGATCAGGTCGAGATACTGAAATCCGACGGGCAGGAGCCGCAGCCCGGCTGGCTGTCCTTCGCCGTCACCGGCAAGGCCCGGGCCGCCATCCGCCGCTATATCCGCCACAAGCAGCGGGGCGAGACGATCGCGCTCGGTGAAAAACTCTATGAGGAGATCATCGGCCGCTTCCCCGCCGACCTGGGGGCGGAGCTGGGCGAAAAGGCGCTGAAGGCGGCGCTCAAGCGGCTGCGGCTGGAGGATCGCGCGGCGCTGATGATCGCCATCGCCACCCATCGGCTGCTCGATGCCGAGGTGATGGAGGCGCTGGTCCCCGGATCGACCAGTGGAGCGGAGATGGAGGAAGCGCACCCGCGCCAGCACGCGCCGGTGTCGATCCGCGGCCTGACGCCGGGCATCGCCTATCGGCTGGGCGATTGCTGCCATCCGGTGCCGGGCGACCGGATCGTAGGGCTGCGCCGAACGGGCGAGCCGATCGAGGTCCATACGATCGACTGCAAGTCGCTGGAGACCGGGCAGGACGCCGACTGGGTCGACCTGTCGTGGGACAGCGGGTCGAAAGGCGGGACCGCGCGGCTCCAGGTCATCGTCAAGAACCAGCCGGGCGCGCTCGCTGCCGTCGCCAACATCTTCGGCGCGACCAAGGCGAACATCCTCAACCTGCAACTGGTGAACCGCGAAGGCCCGTTCCACACCGACATCATCGACCTGGAGGTGGCGGACGCCGCCCATCTGATGCGTATAGTGTCGGCGCTGCGCGCGCTGGACATCGTGGTGCAGGCGGACCGGGTCTAGCCGCTAATAGGACTTGCCGCCGCAGGCGATCCGCCCGGTGCCCTGATTGCTGACGGTGCAGGCGGCCTTGCCTGACACCGTCACGTCGCCCGATCCGCTCGCCCGGACATCGGCCGACACGCTGGCGGTCAGCGCGATCGCCCCCGGCCCGTCGGCGACCAGCTTCGCCTGCCGCGCGGTCAGCGCGTCGGCGGCGATGCTGCCGGGCCCCGACAGGCTGAGATTGGCGACGCCCGCGCGCCCGGCCAGCGTCACCCGGCCGCCGCCCGCCAGCATCACCGTCAACCTGTCCAGGTCCGCGGCGCCCACCGTCACGTCGCCATTGCCGCCCAGCACGATGTCGCCGGCCAGACCCTTCATCCGGTCGATCGTCACCGATCCGCCGCCAGTCAGCATCACCCGGCGCAGGTCGCCGGTCGACAGGATCAGCCGCGCAGGGCCCGCCGAGCGGCCGCCATCGGGCGCAGCGATCAGGCCGATCTTCAGCACCCGCCCCGACAGTTCGACCTTCAGCCGATCGAGCGTCCCGCGCGGCCCCTCCGCCCTGGCCGAGGACCCCCGGCCGGTGGTCAGCAGGACGGAGACCGGCGCCTCCACCCGCAGGCTGTCGAAGCTGGAGATCGTATAAGTCCGCCCCTCGGCCGCCAGCGCCGCGCCGGGCATCAGCGCCAGCAGCGGGACCAGCAACAGGGCCGCCGGGCTCAGCCGCAGCGCACTTCGCCCGATCCCATGACCGATTTCTCGCACCGCGCCCTGCCCTTCACCGTCACGTCGCCTGATCCCATCAGGTCAATATCGACCGCGCCGTCGGAGGCAAAGCCGATATTGCCGGACCCCAGCACCGACACGTCCGCCGATCCCAGTTTCAGCCCCTCGCCCTCGAAATCGCCGGAGCCGGTCGCGGACAGCTTGGCCGTGTCGGCGCTGCCCCCCGCCCTGATGCCGCCCGATCCCGTGATGTCGGCCTTCAGCCGCCGGACGGCGATCGCCGCGACCGACAAGTCGCCCGACCCGGTCAGCGACAGGTCCAGCGCGTCGCCGGCCGCTTTGTCGACCGACACGTCGCCCGATCCCGTCAGCGACACCGCCGCCAGCGCGGGCAGCGACACGCGGATGGTCGCGCCCTTGTCGTCGCCGTTCCAGTTCATGCCCCATTGCCGCTTGCGCCCGATCTTCAGCCGATCGCCGCTGACCCCGATCTCCAGCCGCTCGATCACCTTGGGATCGCCCTCCACCCTGACCGCGAAGTCGCCCTGGGTCACGACGACGTTGTCGGGGCCAGCCACCTCGATCGCGCTGAAACCCTTGAGCCCGCCCCAGTCCTGCGGGCTGCTCGCCCAGGACGCGGGCTGGTCGTCCCCGCGCCCCTCGTCCGCCCGGCTTTCGGATCGCTCCGAACAGGCGGCGGCGCCCGTCAGCGCGGCAAGGATGGCTAGGCCGGCGGCAAAGGAATAGTGGCGCATGATCTTCTCCCTGACTGTATTGCCTTGATAATACAGATGCACGGCGGTTCCAAGCCCGCTCGTTCGTTCCTCTCGACAAGCCGCCATCGCCCGGCGACAAGCGACATCCACCCACCGGACTTTCAGGAGTGCCCGACATCATGCGCGCCCGCCTCGCCAGCCTCTCGCTCCTTCCCCTGACCGTTTCCCTGACCCTGGCCGCGCCGCTGACGGCGCAGGGCACGCGCGGCGACGCCTGGTGGGCGCATGTCGCCTATCTGGCGAGCGACGATCTGGAAGGGCGCGCCGCCGGGTCGCGGGGCCATGAGAAGGCCGCGGACTATGTGATCGCCCAGTTCAAGGCGCTGGGCCTGAAGCCCGCCGGCGTCGAGGGCTATCGCCAGCCGGTGGCGCTGACCGAGCAGGTCATCCAGTCCGACCAGTCGAGCGCCGTGCTGGTCGGGCCCGGCGGCGAGAAGCCGCTCGCGGTGCCCGCCGACCTCATCCTGGGCGGCGCGCCCGCGCCCGACGCCGTCGACGCGCCGCTGGTCTTTGCCGGCTATGGCCTGCATCTGCCCGAAGCGGGGCATGACGATTTCGCCGGCCTCGACCTCAAGGGCAAGATCGTCGTGGTCGTCTCCGGCGGCCCCGCCGACATAGCGGGCGCGCTCAAGTCCCACGCCCGGTCAGAGCGCGCCAAATGGCTGGAGGCGCAGGGCGCGGTCGGCATGATCGCGCTCGTCACGCCCAAGCAGGTGGAGATACCCTGGGGCCGCCGCGTCGCGCTGGCGCCGCAGCCGGCCATGTATTTCACCGACGCGGCCCTGCGCGAAACCAGCCGGCCCTTCCTCGGCGCGCAGCTCGACCCCGCAAAATCGCAGATGCTGTTCGAGGGGTCGGGACGGGATTTCGCCGCGATCGCCGCCGCCGCCGACGCCTCGGCCCCGATCAAGGGCTTCGATCTGCCCTTCCGGCTGAAGGCGCGGATCGCGGCCAGGCGCTCGACCCTCGGCTCGCCGAACATCGTCGCGGTGATGCCGGGCAGCGACCCGAAGCTCAAAGGCGAATATGTCGCCCTTTCCGCCCATCTCGACGGCTATGGCGTCGGCACGCCGATCAAGGACGACGCCATCTACAACGGCGCGCTCGACAACGCCTCGGGCGTCGCCAGCCTGATCGAGATCGCGAAGAAGCTGCGGGCCGACAAGGCGAAACCCAGGCGCTCGATATTGTTCGCGGTGGTGACGGCGGAGGAAAAAGGGCTGCTGGGCGCGCGTTATTTCGCCAAGCGCCCGACCGTGCCGGCCAAGGCGATCGTCGCCGACCTCAATTTCGACATGGCCCTGCCGATCTTCCCGCTGACCAGCGTGACTCCGCTCGGCTATGACCAGAGCACGCTGGGCGAGGATGCGCGAAGCGTCGGCGCGACGATGGGCCTGCCGATCGCGCCCGATCCTTTCCCGGACCGCAACGCCTTCATCCGGTCGGATCAATATGCCTTCATTCGCGAAGGCATCCCGTCGCTCTTCTTCAAATATGGGTTCAAGGCGGGCACGCCGGAGGCTGAGGTCGAAAAAGCGTGGCGCGCCAATATTTACCACTCGCCCGCCGACGACGCCAAGCAGCCCGTAATGACGGCGGAGGCGGTGAAGCTGAACGATTATGTCGCGGCGCTGACGATGCGCGTCGCTGACGCGCCAGCCCGGCCGCAATGGAACGCCGACAGTTTCTTCAAGCGGTTCGCGCAATAGCTGTGGGGGCCGCGCTGGACCTTGTCCTGTTTAGGTGAGGCCGTGTTCCCGCGTTCGAGTTGGCTCCTGCCTCCGCAGGAGCACATTATGTTTCCGTCACATCAGGATAGACCAGGGGCCTTTCACCCCTCCATCACCCGCCGCGCTTGATCCCCCGTCCCCCGCCGCCTAAACCGCTAGCCATGACCCACGCCCCCTATCCCGCGCTCCGCCTGCGCCGCACCCGCGCCGCCGCCTGGAGCCGGGCGATGCACGCGGAAAACCGCCTTGCCCCGTCCGATTTCCTCTGGCCATTGTTCGTGACCGAGGGGACCGGCGTGGAGGAACCTATCGGCGCGCTGCCCGGAGTGTCTCGCTGGTCGGTGGACGGCATCATCGCGCGCGCGCGGGAGGCGAGGGACGCGGGCATCCCCTGCCTCGCCCTTTTCCCCAATACCCAGGCCGACCGGCGCAGCGACGACGGGGCCGAAGCGCTCAATCCCGACAATCTCATGTGCCGGGCGATCCGCGCGATCAAGGACGCCGTGCCCGACATCGGCGTGCTGACCGACGTGGCGCTCGACCCCTATACCGCGCACGGGCAGGACGGGCTGCTCGACGAGAGCGGCTATGTCGTCAACGACGCGACGATAGAGGTGCTGATCGGCCAGTCGCTGAACCAGGCGGCGGCGGGCGCGGACATCATCGCGCCCAGCGACATGATGGACGGCCGCGTCGGCGCCATCCGCGAGGCGCTGGAGGAGGAAGGCCACGCCAATGTGCAGATCATGGCCTATGCCGCCAAATATGCGAGCGCCTTCTACGGCCCGTTCCGCGACGCGGTGGGATCGCGCGGGCTGCTGAAGGGCGACAAGAAAAATTATCAGATGGACCCGGCGAACAGCGAGGAGGCGCTACGCGAGGTCGCGCTGGACTTGGCCGAAGGGGCCGACAGCGTCATGGTGAAGCCCGGCCTTCCCTATCTGGACATCATCGCCCGGGTGAAGGACGCGTTCGCCGTCCCCGTCTTCGCCTATCAGGTTTCGGGCGAATATGCGATGATCGAACATGCCGCCGCGGCGGGCGCGGGGGACCGCGACGCGCTGGTCCTCGAAACGCTGATGGCGTTCAAGCGGGCGGGCTGCTCGGGCGTCCTCACCTATCACGCGCTGCACGCCGCGCGCCTGCTGAATGGCTGAGCCGGGGTGACGGGAACCCGCGCGCGCTTCGTCGCGACGATCTGCGCGGGGTCGTTCCTGCTGTTCCTGGTCCAGCCGATGATCGCGCGCATGGCCCTGCCACGCTTAGGCGGCGCGCCATCGGTGTGGAACTCGGCCATGCTGGTCTATCAGGCGCTGCTGCTGGGCGGTTATGCCTATGCCCATTGGCTGGGGCGGCTGTCCGTCCGCCGACAGGCGATGATCCATCTGGGGCTATTCCTGCTGGCCGCCGCCTTCCTGCCGATCGGGCTGATGCGCGACGATCCGCCCGCGACCATCGACCCGGCGCTATGGATCTTATGGCTGCTGGCCGGGTCGATCGGCCCCCTCTTCTTCATGGTCGCGGCGCAGGCGCCGCTGATGCAGCGCTGGTTCACGGCCGCGGGCGCGGGCGACCCCTATCCGCTCTACGCGGCCTCCAACCTCGGCAGCTTCGCCGGCCTCATCGCCTATCCGCTGCTGGTCGAGCCTTTGATGCCGCTGCGGGCGCAGAGCCTGCTCTGGTCGGTGGGCTATGGGCTGCTGTTCTGGCTCGTCTATGCCTGCGCCCGCCTGCTTCCGCCCGTGACCTCAGACGCGGAAGCGGAAGCATCGGCGGACCAGCCCGTCACGCCCACGCCATCGGGCCGCCAAATGCTGCGCTGGATCGCGATCGCCGCCATCCCGTCGGGCCTGATGCTGTCGACCAGCCTGCACCTCACCACCGACATCGTCGCGATGCCGCTGCTGTGGGTGATGCCGCTCGGCCTCTATCTGCTGAGCTTCTCGGTCGCCTTCGCCGCCGGGCGCAGCCTGGCCGAGGCGATGACCGTGATCGCGCCGCTGCTTCTGATGATCGGGGCCTGCACCGCCTTCATCGATTCGACCGGCTTCCCAATCCTCGTCGCCGCCTCCACGCTGCTGGTGCTGTTCGTGGTCGCGACCGCGCTCCATGCCCGGCTCTACGATTTGCGGCCCGCGCCCGAGCATCTGACGCGCTTCTACCTCGCCTTGTCGATCGGCGGGATGTTGGGCGGGCTGTTCTGCGCGCTCGCTGCGCCGCTGCTGTTCAACTGGACCTACGAGCATCCGATCCTGCTCGGCCTGGCCGCGCTGTTGATGACGCGCGGCCCCCTGTTCCCGTGGGTCGAGCGGCTGTGGGCGTCCGCCGACCGCCGCACATGGCTGACCGCCGCGATGCTGGTCGCCGGCCTGATCCTGTCGCTGATCGGCGAGGGCGTGCTGCTGCCGGAGATGAAGTCCGACGCGGTCAAGGCCGTGTGCTTCACTCTCATCATCCTGATGGGCGTGGTCGCGGTCGGCCGGCGCGTCGCCTTCGCCGGGTGCGTCGTCTATCTGATGCTGTGCCTGGGCGGCTGGGGAAAGCTGGCGCTGTCGGTCACGCCGGGCGCGCTCACCCGCAGCTATTTCGGCGTCTATATGGTCCGCGACAATGGCCCGGACCAGCGGCTGCTGGTCCATGGCACCACCGTCCACGGCATCCAGAACCGCCGTCAGGGGCGGGAGGCCGATCCCACCAGCTATTATGCGCCCGAATCGGGGGTTGGCATGGCGATGCGCGCCGCGCCCGCGCTGTTCGGGCCCCGCGCGCGGATCGGCGTCGTCGGCCTGGGGTCTGGCACGCTCGCCTGCTACGCCCGGCCGGGCGAGCGCTGGCGCTTCTACGAGATCGACCCGGCGATGGTCGGCATCGCCCGCAACCCGGCCGACTTCACCTTCCTGTCGCGCTGCCTGCCGGACGCCGCCATAGCGCTGGGCGACGCGCGCCTGGTGCTGGCGCGCGAGCCGGCGGGCAGCGCCGACCTGCTGGTGATCGACGCCTTTTCCTCCGACGCCATTCCCATGCACCTGCTGACGCGCGAGGCGATGGCCGTCTATGCCCGGCACCTGTCGCCGGGCGGCCTGTTGATGGTCCACATCTCCAATCGCTATCTGGACCTGGAGCCGGTGATCGCGGCGGCGGCGCGCGCGGGCGGCTGGGACGCGCGGATGCGCTATTACAAGCCCGACCGGCGCGACGCCGACCGCAACTATTCCGCGTCGGTATGGGTCGCCCTGTCGCGCGATCCCGCCCGGCTCGACCGGCTGGTCGAGATCAGCGGCCGCGACAAATGGCAGGACCCGGACCATCGCCCCGGCTTCTCCGCCTGGACCGACGACCATGCCAGCATCCTGCCGATCCTGAAATTTTAGGAGGATTTTCGATTGAGCGATCATTCCCCAGCCACGGACCATCCCGGCGCCTCGATCATCCCGCTGAACGGCAAGGCGCCCGTCATCCACCCCAGCGCCTTCATCGCGCCGGGTTGCCGGATCATCGGCGACGTGGAGATCGGCGCGGACGTCTCCATCTGGTATAATTGCGTGATCCGGGCCGACGTGAACCATGTCCGCATCGGCGCGCGCACCAATGTGCAGGACGGCAGCATCATCCATTGCGACAGCCCCGACGACGGCAGCGCGACCCGCCCCTCCGAAGGCTGGCCGACGATCATCGGCGAGGATGTGCTGATCGGCCATCTGGCGATGATCCATGGCTGCGTGCTGCACGATCGGGCGTTCGTCGGGCTGGGCGCGATCGTGATGAGCGGGGCCACGGTGGAGAGCGACGCGATGCTGGCGGCCGGCGCGCTGCTCTCGCCGGGCAAGACCGTCACCCATCGCCAGCTCTGGGCGGGCCGCCCGGCCAAATTTATGCGCGACCTGACCGACGCGGCACTGATCGATATGCGCGAGGGCGTCGATCATTATGTCCATAACGGAAAGGCGCATAAGGGCGCTGTCAAGGCGGCCCTGGGCTGAACCTCCGCGTCAGGGCTGTTTCAGCCGCCCCTTCAGCGCGTCGACCCGATCATTCTGGCTGTCCACCGACGCAAGCACCGCCGCGCGAGCCGCGTCGATCGCCTCCATCCCGCCCTGCGCCTGGCCGCCGGCCACCGCGTCAGCGCGCCGGACGTAAAGGGTGTCGAGGCTGGCGAGCGCGGACACGCTGTCGTTGCGGGCCGATTCGACGTTGCTGATCGCCTGCTGCGCCGCGACCCACGGGTCGCTCGACACCGCCGCGTCCGCCGCCGCGCGCGTCAGCCGTTCGGCCGTGGCATAGGCGCTTTCGAACGCCGCCGCGCCCTTGTCCGCCTGCGCCTTCAGGGCCGCAATCTCCCGCTCCAGCGCGGGATCCGGGGCTGGCGCGGGCGCTGGCGTCGATGTGGAGGGGGCGGCGTCCGCCATGGGGGCCGTTTCGATCGCCCGCCGCGCGAGCGAGGGGTAGCCGCCCGGCGCGCTGGCGCAGCCCGTCAGCAGCAGGGCGATGGTGGGGATGAAACGGCGGGTGAACATGACAGGCAAAGCATCTAGGGGCAGGCGGCGTCCCGCGCAATGCCGCCCGGCCATCTTCCCTCCGCCAGTTGCGGGCACTACGAAAATCAGGTGACAAGCGGCTGCGAATCCGCTATCGGCGCGCCACCGGACCCTTCGGGGTCCACCGTCCGAGACAGTTGGCGAAGGGAATATGCCCTTCTTAATCTCCAGCCTAGACGGGGAAAAGTTCTTTACCGGACGACGCGGTTAGCGTCATTTGCCGGGTCTGCCCTGTTCGGCGAAACGAACGCGGCCAGTCGATCTCTCCCCTTCGGACCAATGCCCCGTGCTTCGGCGCTCGCGTCGAGTCACGGGTTTTCCCCGTCGGATGGTCCGGCAGGGATGAAGTGGAGAATGGCATGGATCGTAATCAGAAATCTGAGGTCGTGACCACGCTGAACGCTACTTTCGCCGATCTCGGGGTTGTCGTGGTGACGCGCAACCTGGGCATGACCGTCGCGCAATCGACGGACCTGCGGCAGAAGATGCGGGATGCCGGCGCGTCCTTCAAGGTTACGAAGAACCGTCTCGCCAAGATCGCGCTGATGGGCACGCAGTACGAACAGATCAGCGACATGCTGACCGGTCCGGTTGCGCTGGCCACCTCGGCCGATCCGGTCGCCGCCGCCAAGGTCGCGATCGATTTCGCCAAGACCAACGACAAGCTTGAGATCGTTGGCGGGGCGATGGGCGCTACGCTGCTCGATGCGGAAGGCGTGAAAGCGCTGGCGTCGATGCCGTCGCTGGATGAACTGCGGGCGAAGCTCGTCGGGCTGCTGGTCGCGCCCGCGACCAAGCTCGCGACCGTCACCCAGGCGCCGGCCGCGCAGCTCGCACGGGTCTTCAACGCCTATGCGGAGAAGGAAGCCGCCTGAGCGGCCGCCTGAACCGACGTTCGTTAATCGTTAATCTCATGGGGCATGCGCCCCGCCCAGAAGGGAATATATCATGGCAGACATCAATGCACTGGTCGATCAGCTTTCGGCCCTGACCGTCCTCGAAGCCGCCGAGCTTTCCAAGGCTCTTGAAGAGAAGTGGGGCGTTTCCGCCGCCGCTGCCGTCGCCGTCGCCGGCCCGGCCGCCGCTGCCGCCGCTCCGGCCGTTGAAGAGCAGACCGAATTCGACGTGATCCTGACCGGCGACGGCGGCAAGAAGATCAACGTCATCAAGGAAGTCCGCGCCCTCACCGGCCTTGGCCTCACCGAAGCCAAGACCCTGGTGGAATCGGCTCCGAAGGCGATCAAGGAAGGCGTCAGCAAGGACGAGGCCGAGAAGGTCAAGAAGCAGCTCGAGGAAGCCGGCGCGACCGTCGAACTCAAGTAAGCTTCTTGCCGGCGGTTCGCTGGAAAAGACAAGAGGGCGGTGCCGCGAGGCGCCGCCCTTTTTCGTTGCGCCTCAGCGGCGGATTTGGGTGGATTGGCGACAGTTGGCTTCGGCACAAGAAGCGAGATTAGCTGGCATTGACGTAATCGGAGCCACAGTAGAAAAGACCGGGGTATGAGGCGCATGTTTTTGCTACTTCTGGCCATTATCTGCTTGTTGGTTTTTGCAGGCGGCGTGATCTGGAAAATCAACAGCGCAAATCAATGTGCGAAACAAAAAGGCACCGTTGTGGGGGCTATGACCCGCAACCAGCGTTGCATCGGTGTTCGATGATGAATTGCTGAGACGGGTGGTTTGCGGACCGTCAGGTGTTGGCATCCGCTGGCCAAAAGCGGTTGAGACGCATTGCTTGGGTAACTGCCCCAAAAGTCGCAAATGAAAGCAGCATTGCTCCCGATACAAATTGCCCCATGCCAAGAAAGCCAAGGACGAGAGAAGCAAGCAGCCCGTAAACAGCTACCGCAGAAAGACGCCAATCTAGGCCTTTCATGAATAGCCCATATTTTAAGGCCTGCCTGTTCGAACCGAAACCTAAATCCGTGGTCGATCTCATTCCCTTACCGAACATCCACCGCACAATGAAAAGCTGGGCGATGAGAAACATCGCTCCCGCAGCTATATAGAGCGGTATGCTGTGCGCCAAACCTAGTGGCACTGAAACAAGCGCCACCGAAATACAAATCGCCCCTACGACAGCGATCCTGCTCGCTAGTTGTTCGACAAAACGACCAAAAGCGGAAGGGGGATGCTCTGTCATCTCTCGCTTTTATCCGACGCGCGAATGTCCGCAATCGGGAATCGCTCCAATCATCTTGAACGTCCGACTTTGGTCGCGTGCGGTCGCGGACAGCGGCTTCCATGACCTTGCCGTTATTAAAGCCGACATGCCGCCCCTGCGCACCTCCAGGAGCGCAGTGCCGTGGGACGCGGCTACAGGGTATTGCGGCGGAGACGCGCCATCGATTCCCCGCGTCCATCAGGGAGCAGCGCTTGACGCCGTTTCGCGCCAATCTTACCATCCGCCGCAAGCTGGTGCGGCATCTGGAGGCCCGACTCCCATGGACAATATCGCCGAGGAGCGTGCCCCCGGATATCGATATTCGCGGCGTGGCATGTTGCCGCTGATCCGGCGGCTTTCCGTCATCGACGACCGCCGTAACGCGCTGCTGCTCGCGCTACAGTGGGCGATCATGATCTCGGCCGGCGCGATCGCCATCCACGTCGATCGCGTCCCGGTTTATCTGGTTGCCGGCTTCGTCATCGGATCCCGCATTCAATGCCTGGCGGTGATGATGCACGATGCGTGTCACGGGATGTTGTTCAGCAATCGCCGCGTCAACGATCTGATCGGCGACATCTTCGTCGCCTATCCGCTGCTCATGAGCATCCATCTCTATCGCGCGAACCACATGCAGCACCACCGCTACACCAACACCGTTCGCGATTATGACTATCGCGTCCAGCGGAAGGACCGCGACCAGCATTTCCCGAAAAGCGGCGCCGCCATGGCCTGGCTGCTGGTCCGCAGCGTGACCGGCCTTAATTATTATCGCGCGGCGCGGGCGGCCCGGGTCTGGGCGCCCTTCGCCAATTTTCACAATCCCGGGCGCTTCGGCTTCGATTATCGCCTGGCGCTGCGGCTTCGCTACGTGGCGTGGGCCGTGCTGGTTTACGGCCTGATCCTGTGGTCGCCCTGGCGCTGGCAGATATTGGGCCTGTTCATGATCCCGCAGTTCATCTGGGCGAACGTCTTCAATCGGCTTCGGGCGATGGCCGAGCATAATGGCGTCGCCGACGAGCGGGAGCTTAACGGCACGCGCACCGTCATCCCCACCCTGCTCGATCGGTTCCTGATCGCGCCGTTCAACGTGAGCTATCACCTGGAACATCACCTGTTCCCGTCGGTGCCCTGGACCAACCTGCGCCGGCTGCACGCGCATCTGATGACCGATCCGGTCTATGCAGCGGACGCGCACATCACGCGGGGCTATTGGGGCGTGATCAAGGAGTTGATGCCGCCGCCCGCTGCTGCCGGCACCAGGGCCCTCGTCCCGCGCCCCGACTGAAAATCGCGGCGCGGGGCTTCACGGGGCTAAGAGTAGTCGCCACTCCCTCCCGCCAGCGCCGTCATCCTGACGAAAGTCAGGACCCATTGGCTCGACCTCTCGCACAGAATGTCGAGCGTTAAATCAGAACCGTTCGCTTCGAGCGGAGGTTCGAGCCCGTCGAGAACCGAAGTCGAGAAATCGGGGCTTCGCTCATGTTCTCGATACGCCTTCTCGACAAGCTCGAAGGCTACTCGAACCGAACGTGATGTGGTTTTGATTTAGCGCTCGCCGCTCCTGATCGCGGTTGGCGAAGGCGTCCCCGCGCGGTAAGCCGGTGGAACGATGCGCGCCCTCCATCTCCTCCTTGCCGCCGCCGCGCTCCTCGCGCTTGGCGCCTGCTCGGATCAGGACAGCGGCGCGGTGGCGGTCAGCGTCATCGGGGATCGCGAGGATCTGACGAAGCCCTTGCCCAACCTGCCCGACCCCGGCGCGAAGCTGATCCTGGAGGCCACCGCGCAGGGACTGGTCGCCTTCGACGCGTCGGGCGAGATATTGCCCGCGCTCGCGCAGCGCTGGATCGTCGAGGATGACGGGCGCAGCTATATCTTCCGCCTGCGCCGCGCGACCTGGCCGGGGGGCGAGCGCGTGACGTCGAAGGAAGTGGCGCGCATATTGGAGGCGCGAATTGAGACGCTGCGCCGCCTCGATCCGGAGGGGCCGCTCGACACGGTGGAGGCGGTCGTGCCGATGACCGGCGAAGTGATCGAGATCCGCCTCGCCGCCGCCCGGCCGATGCTGCTCCAGATGCTGGCCCAGCCGCAGATGGCGATCCTGTCGCGGGACGGCGGCACCGGCCCGTATCGCGCCGGGCGCTGGGGCGCCGCGACGCTGCTCACCCCGGCCGACATCCATACCGACGAAAATGGCGATCCGCTGCCCGTGCCCCCGCGCGACACCCGCCTGCTGCGCGCGGAGAGGGCGGCGCTGGCGATCGTGCGCTTCCGCGAGGGCGGGACGGCGCTGGTGCTGGGCGGCCGCTACAGCGATCTGCCGATGCTGTTGCGCGCGAGGATCGACCAGGACGATATCCGCATCGATCCGGTGCAGGGACTGCTGGGCCTGGCGATTACCGGCACCGGCGACTTCTTCGACGACGCGGCGGTGCGCGAGGCGATCAGCATGGCGATCGACCGATCCGCCTTGCCCGAAGCCTTCGGCCTTGGCCGCTGGGCGGTCGGCGACCAACTGGTGCCGCAGCAACTGGACCTGCCGCGCGCGCCCACCCCGGCGCGCTGGACGGAGCTGGACATGGAAAGCCGGCGGGTCGAGGCGCGCGCGGCGATCGACCGCTGGCGCGGCGCGGGCGGCGGGGCCCCTCCGGTGCTGCGCGTCGCCCTGCCCCCCGGCGCGGGATCTACCCTGCTGTTCGGGATGATCGCGGCGGACCTTCGCGCCATCGGCCTGGCCGCGCGGCGCGTGCCGATGGCGGCCAACGCCGACCTGCGGCTGGTGGACGAAGTCGCCGCCTATGACAGCGCGATCTGGTATCTGGGCCGCATCGGCTGCGCGCGGAAAGTGCATTGCGACGCGGCGGCGGAAGCCAAGCTACAGGAAGCCAGCCTTGCCTCCACCCCGGAGGACCGCGCCGCCCGGCTGGCGGAGGCGGAGGCGATGACCGTCGCCCATAATGGCTATGTCCCGCTCGGCCAGCCGGTCCGCTGGTCGCTCGTGTCGCGGCGGCTGGAGGGCTTCACGCCGTCTCCCCGCGCCCGCCACCCATTGAACCTGCTGCTGCGCCGCCCCAATTAAAGGGGCAGGAGGAGCCAAAATCCATGGCCATATCGCAGGACCAGTTCGATCGCATCGCCCGCGACCTGCCCGGTTTCGGCCGCGACCCCGCCTCGGTCCGCCGCCGGGTGGAGGCGATGGAGGCGATGCTGGAGGGATTGTTCGTCATTCCCGGCACGCAGCGCCGCGTGGGAATCGACAGCCTGGTCGGGCTGATCCCAGTCGTCGGTGATCTGGTGACGGCGGGCATGGGCGCGTGGATGGTGTGGGAGGCGCGGAACCTGGGCATGTCCAAATGGCAGTTGACGCGCATGGCCGCCAACGTCGGCGTCGACACGCTGGTCGGCGCCATTCCCTTCGCGGGCGACCTGTTCGATTTTTTCTACAAGTCGAACAGCAAGAATCTGCGGATCATCCGCAAACATCTCGACCGCCATCATCCCTCGACCGTCACGATAGAGGGCTAATTCCCGCACGGAATGAAACGCCTCAAACGGCCCCGGTAAGCGCCGGGCGGCGGCGGGCGGGCAGCGGGGTCACGTTGCGAGGCATCGCCTCCTGCTTGCGGAGCAGCCGCTCGACCGCATTGTCGACCAGCATTTGCAGCCCCTCCTCGCTCAACAGGCCGCCCCGGATCAGGCATTTGTCAACCAGCACCTTGCGGAACGCCGCATAGAGCGCGACATCGGGATTACGCGGCGCGCTCCAGAAATTGTCGAGCGGCGTGTGGTGGACGATGCCGGGCACCTTATAGACCGAATGGCCCAGCACGGTCACCGGCTTGCCGCTGTTGAGCGCCAGCGTGCCGACGGTGCTGTTGACGGTGACGACGCCCAGCGCATTCTCCACCACTTCGACGATATCGCGATCGGCAAGGTAGAAGACCCTGTCGGCGATGCCGTAGCGCGCCGCCAGACGCCGGGTCAGCCGTTCCCAGCCGATGAGGCCGGGGTCCAGCGGATGGCGCTTCACGACCAGCGAGACATGGGCCGGAGCATGATCGGCGAAGCTCTTGACCACGAAGCGGAGCGCCGCGCGCATGTCGCCGAAGGGCGAATGGACGCGGATCTGATAGTCGGAATTAAGCTGTAGCGGCAGAGTGAAATAGGGCTTTCCCTTCACCCGCTCCCACTCGGCCGCAGAGCGCTGGCAGTCATGATCGCGCATCAGCAGCTTGCGGCACCAGCCAATCGATTCGATCGCGAAACTATTGGGGCGGTGCGTGCGGTAGAAGGGAAAAAGCGGCCGGAACAGCGCCGAAGCCGCGCCGTTGCGCATCGTGTTGCGCGCGCGCTGGCGAAAGGTGGAGGGCACGGGCGGCAAGCCGGGGTCGATGTCGGGCAGGCCGCGCGCCTGGTCCAGATACCATTGCGGGTCGAGCGGCAGGGTGGAATTGCCGTTCACCCCATCCTCCTGAAGCGTCAGGAAGTCCGGGCGAATATAGCCTTCCTCGACCACATGGACGCGGATATTGCGCAGCCGGGCCATGCCATGCGCCGACGCGTGATAGGGCCGGCAATCGCCATAGAGGATGAGGTCGGTGACGCCATGGCCGGCGATAAAATCGTCGAAGAACAGCGGCCATGCCCGAAAGGTGCCGCCATAGTCGGTCGCGCCCTCGCCCGGCCAGTCGAGCTTGTCGCCGCCGTTGATGTTGATCCGCAGCGCGACATGGCCCCGCGCCCGCAACTCCTCCGCCAGCATGGCGAAATAGGGGCCGTGGGGACCCTGGAGGAAAAGGAAGGTTCGGATCGCGCGGTCAGTCATGGAGGAACTCTGCACCCAGGGTCATAAAACGTCGCAACTTTCCTTGCAATTCCCGTAACCTGACGAGAGACGTTCTGCGGGGCATCGCACCTTCCACCATCCGGTCGATCAATAGCTCCGGACCGCAGGGCAGTCGAGTGACCGGATCGCTATAACGCGGATAGAGGATCAGGGTTGCGGCGACCAGCTGATCGATCGTCAGCCGCCGCCCGCGCCGCGCGGGCACCGGCGCCAGATCGCGGGTCAGGCCCCAGCCGGCGAAGAAGGGCATTCCATGCACAACCACCTCCCTGTCGCGCATCAACGCCTCGAACCCGGTCAGCGACGACAGGACATGGACGGAGTCGACGCCGCAAACCAGTCCCATCAGCGGCGATCCCTCATCGATTTTGTTGACCAGGCGGAGCGCAGCCGCGTCACTGACATGACCCTTGCGATGCCCGGCGCGGACATCGGGGTGCGGGCGATAGATGATCCAGCCGTCCGGCTCAGCCGCGCGCACTCGCGCCAGAAAGTCGAGATTGCCGGCGATCCCGCCGCCGCCCAGCGCGACCGAGAGATCGTCCTCCACCTGACCGACGGCCAGGATCGTGCGCCGGCCGGCGGGAAGGTCGACGCCCATACCCGCCGAAGCGCCATATTTGCCGACGCCGCTGTCGCGCACCTTGGCGCGCAGGGCGCGGGCGCGGGCGATGAGATCGTCCGGGAAGTCATGGGTCGCGAGCAGCTTTTCCAGGTCGCTGGGCCGGGTCGCGTCATAATAGATGCCGCTGCGATCGACGACGACGGAACTGGGCGGCACCAGCGCCGCGCCGAGCCCGCGAGAGCGCAGGAAGCCGTCCTCGACCTGCGCGATCGGCACCCCTTGCGCGGCCGCGCGGGCCTTCAGGTCCGGGGGCACGCGCGAAGGCCAGATGGCGAGCGCCTTCCCCTCCGCCGCCGCCCGGCGAAGGCCGGCCTCCGGTTTGAGGAAGGGGGGACTGCGCCGCCCGTCCCACAGCATGTCGGCGATCGCCCGCCGCTTCCAGAAGGCCATGCCCGACGCCGCCGCCAGGCCCCGATTGCCGTCGGTCTGCCGCCGCCAGTCGGCCAGGATGGCGATGGCGCGGCCGGCGTCGATCGGCCGGCCGGAAAAACAGTCGCGATAATGAGCGGCGGCGAGCGCGTCGAGCGCGGCCGTGCGCAGCGCCGGCGCGGCGATCGGGCGCCCGTCCGATCCGAACACCGGCACCCCCGCCAGCCCGGCGACGATGGCCACCTCGTCCGTCGCCGACGCATGCACGGCACGCGCCCCGGCGACGAGCGCCCAGGGATCGCAGTCGCCGGGCAACAGCCGCGCCCCAGCCATTGGCAATGGCGACTGGGGGTTACCGGGCAGAACGCCGATCGCGTCTGGCGCGACCCCCTCCAGCATGACGGCGGGCACGTCGACGCCACGGCGCACGATGATGGCCAAGCCTTCGACCCGCTCGCCCCAGAAGCTGCCCCCGACACGGGCGCGGGCGACATCGTCGAGCAGCGCGACGTCGACGGCCTTGTCCGGCGGACCCGCGGCGCTGACCGCCGCCTGCGCGCCCGCCACGGGAAAGGGCGGCGATCGGAGGAAGGGAGGGCGGCTCATGCGGACCGGCGGGGCGAACCAAGGGCCCGGCGAACGTCTGAAAAGCGCGAGGGTCCGTCGATCATCCGTTTCTTTCGGTTCCGGAGGAACCCCGTCATGTGCATTCGACCCACCCCCGCTATGCCCTGCCTTCATGCCCCTGTCGAGGGCGAAGTCGCGCCGGCTATGGGAGCGCCGGCCCCGCCGCGACCTCGTCCAGCATATCGGTCACGATGTCGAAATAATGTGGCCAGGTCGGTGGCCGCCAGGTCGAGAGCCGCTCAAGCTGCGCGGCGCGGCGCGGGGAGTCCGCCCGGCGATATTCGTCGATGATCGACAGCCAACCCAGCCCGTCGAGCGGATCGAGATAATCGGGCACCGCCCCCCCGACCTCGCGATGCGCCGCTATGTCGCTGCAGATGACCGGCACCCCGGCCGACAGCGCCTCCACCACGGGCATGCCGAACCCTTCCTCGAACGAGGGCATCAGCATCGCCCGCGCGCCCGCGACCAGTTCGTCCATCTGCCGGTCGGACAGTTCGCCCGCCTCGACCACATGGCCCTTCAGAGCGTCCGCCCGTTCGAGGATGTCGATCACATTCTCATTCTCCCACCCGCGCCGGCCGACCAGCACCAGCCTCGGCGCGGCCTCGCCATCGCGCTCGATCAGCCGCCGCCACAGGTTCAGCAGCAGCAGATGGTTTTTTCGCGGCTCGATGGTTGCGATATAGACGAAATAGGGGCGCTCCGGCGCGGCATGGGCCGACGCGTTGAACGGATCGGGCGCGTCCGCGCCAAAATGGGCGACCCGAACCGACCGCCCCGCCAGCCCGCGCGGCATATGGGGGGCCAGCGCGTCGATCGTCGCCTGGCTGTTGCCGATGATGCCGTGCGCGTAGCGGTCGATCGTGCGCACCCGCTTGCGATGTTCGAGCGCGCCCTGCGGCCGGGCGAACTCCGGATGCGTCAGCGGGATGACGTCGTGCACCAGCGTGACGAAACGCGCGCCCTCCGCCCGCAGGATCGCGCCGACCTGTTCATGATCGTCCAGATGATGGGGCGAGACCTGAAGATAGACGCGCGGACCGGCCGCGCGGGGCACGGGGCGGGGCCGCAGGGCGATGAGGTGGCGGATGATCGTCGCCCGGCTCTTTTCCTCGTTCGCGCCGCGCGTGCGCCAGCGCGCGGCCGTGAATGCCAGGAACTGGCGCACCGCCCCCGGATTCAGGCGGCCATAATAGCCGCCCGCCGGATGCACGGCGGCGAAGGACAGGCGATCGGGCATCCGCTCCAGCAGTTCGCGGGCATAGACATATTCGACCCGGTCTATGCCGGTCGGCGTGGGATGGAAGCAGCGCGACAGCAGCCGCGACAGGTCCAATATCACCTCCGCCCCCCCCCGGCCGGCGTCGAGCATGGGATTGGCCGGCTTGTACCGGAGGGAAAAACGGGCGCCTGGGGCGCGAAACGGCTTCAACGGCAAGGATCGACCTGACATGGCATGCTGCGGGGCCGCCGCCCCGTAACGCCCGTGTCTGGACCAAGGCGAGAGCCTTGTAAACCGGAAGGGCGAAGCGACCGCGCGCCCCTATAGATGGATGCGAATCTGCGCGGCGAGCGCCTCCAGTTCCGCCGGATCAGCGAAACCACCCTGCCCGTGCGGCACGAACGCCGCCCCCTCTCCCGCCCAGCGCGGCACGATATGGACATGCAGGTGGAACACCGTCTGCCCGGCCGGCGCGCCGTTGAACTGGGCGATCTGCAAGCCGTCGGGGGCCAGCGCGGCGTGCAGCGCGCGCGCGACCTTCTGCACCGTCGCCGTCACCTGGGCCAGCGCCTCCGGCTCGATCTCCAATATGTTGCGGCCCTTCGACCATTTGGAGATGACGAGGGAATGCCCCCGGCTCTGCGGCTGAATGTCCAGAAATGCGAGTGTATCGTCATCCTCATAGAGCCTGGTCGAAGGGATCGTCCCGTCGATGATGCGGGCGAAGGGATTGGCCGGATCATAGCTGCCTTCAAGGCTCATCGAACTCTTCCCTCAGGCAATATAATGGGCGGTGGTCTTGGCCGCGATATCCTCCGCCGTGACGCCGGGGGCCATTTCGACCAGCTTGAACGGACTGTCATGATCGGGCCGCTGAAAGACGGCGAGGTCGGTGACGATCATGTCGACCACATTCTTGCCAGTCAGCGGCAGAGTGCAGGCCGGGATGAATTTGGGAAAGCCATCCTTGCTGTTATGCTCCATGACGACGATGATCTTCTTGACGCCCGCGACCAGGTCCATCGCGCCGCCCATGCCCTTGATCATCTTGCCGGGGATCATCCAGTTGGCGATGTCGCCATTTTCCGCGACCTCCATCGCGCCCAGCACGGTAAGGTCGATATGGCCGCCCCGGATCATCGCGAAACTGTCGGCGCTGGAGAAATAGGCGGTCTGGGGCAGCTCGCTGATCGTCTGCTTGCCCGCGTTGATGAGGTCGGCGTCCTCCTCGCCCTCATAGGGGAAGGGGCCGATGCCGAGCATCCCATTTTCCGACTGGAGCGTCACCTCCACGCCCGGCGGGATGTGATTGGCGACCAGCGTCGGGATGCCGATGCCAAGGTTCACGTAGAAGCCGTCCTGCAATTCCTTCGCGGCGCGCGCCGCCATCTCGTCACGAGTCCAGGGCATCAGTCGTCTCCTTCACGGCGGGCATCTCCCACCTTTTGTCCATCGGGAAAATATCGTCGAACCCACCGGCAAGGCCGGTTCCATAGACGGGATTGGGCAGCACGAACCAGCCACGGCCCCACAGGCCCGCCACCGACGAGCCAAGAGTCGCCGCCCGGCGCGCGGATGGGCTCTGGCCGGCATTGAACAGGTCGGAAAAGTCGCCGAGCTGGTCGCCGCCCATGGCGATCACGCAATAGCGGGCGGCGATTGTCGCGCGGCGACCGTCCTTCTTCGAGCCCTCGGCGTCGTCGCCCTTCAGGAACAGCGTCCGCCCGTGAACGGCCTCGCCCAGCCCCGCGCCCCTTATCGCCCGGATGGTCGCGTCGGCATTGGCGGCGGCGCGATTGCTGTTGAAGATGACTGCGACGCCCAGCGCGCGCAGGCCGCGAACCGCTTGCGCCGCGCCCGGCACGGGCTCGACCTGACCGATGCCGGTCCGTTCCCATGCATCCCAGGCGGCGGCGTCATAGCCCCTGCCGGTGCGCGCGTCATGATATTCGAAACCCAGGTTGAGCAGCAGCGTCTCGTCCACGTCGAAGATGGCGGCCAGGGGCTTGCCGCCGCAGGGGACGAAGCGAGGCGCGTCCAGCGTCGCGTCGGCGGCCAGCACCACGCTGTCGGCGGGGCGGGATTTCACGCGCGCGGCGGCATGGTCGAGCAGTGCGGCAAAGGCCTGCGCCGACAGCGCGGCGGCTTCGCCTGACCCGTAGAGATATTGCATCGTCGCGGGGGGATTGGCGGGCGCCGTCGCCGGCTCGGGCACGGTGGCGCAGGCGGAAAGGGCCGCCATGAGCGCGACCACGGAAAAGCCCCTCCCCTTCAGGTTCAAACGAGGCACGTGACTCATTTGAAAGGTTGGGATGGGGCCGGTCGGAACTGCGCGGGGCGAGCCCCCACCCCCGGCCCCTCCCCTGAAGGGGAGGGGTGAAAGGAAAGTCACGCCGCTTCCCGTTGCCGGACGGTGCGGAACTCGATCTTCTTGTCGTAGGGCGCGCCGACGATCAGGCGCTTCACATAGATGCCGGGCAAGTGGATGGCGTCGGGATCGAGGCTGCCGGTCGGCACCACTTCTTCCACCTCGGCGACGCAGATCTTCGCGGCGGTCGCCATCGGCTGGTTGAAGTTGCGCGCGGTCTTGCGGAAGATGAGGTTGCCGCTCTCGTCGGCCTTCCACCCCTTGATGATGGCGAGGTCGGCGAAGATGCCACGCTCCAGTATATAGTCCTGCCCGTCGAAATTCTTCACTTCCTTGCCGTTCGCCACCTCGGTGCCGACGCCGGTCTTGGTGTAGAAGCCGGGGATGCCCGCGCCGCCCGCCCGGCAGCGCTCGGCCAGTGTCCCCTGCGGGCAGAACTCCACCTCCAGTTCGCCGGCCAGATATTGCCGCTCGAACTCCTTGTTCTCGCCGACATAGGAGGAGATCATCTTTTTGACCTGGCGCGTGCGCAGCAGCTTGCCCAGCCCCTCGCCATCGATTCCGGCATTGTTGGAGGCGATGGTCAGGTCCTTCACCCCCGCGTCGCGGATCGCGTCGATCAGCCGCTCGGGGATGCCGCACAGGCCGAACCCGCCCGCGCACAGGTGCATGCCGTCGAAGAGGAGCCCGTCCAGCGCGCTCGCGGCATCGGGGTAGAGCTTGTTCACCATGGATCGTCCTCCTCCTCACATCGGCGCAGGCCATAAGGACTAGGCCATCGCCGGTCAATTTCCGCTACGTCGAAAAGTCGTCAGATGAGGCCCGCGAGCGGACTCGATGGATCGGCGTACATCCGCTTGCCCATCCGCCCGGCGCGATAGGCCATGCGGCCCGCCTCCACCCCCGCCTTCATCGCCGCCGCCATCAGCACCGGGTCCTTCGCCTCGGCGATGGCGGTGTTCATGAGGACGCCGGTGCAGCCCAGCTCCATCGCCTGCGCGGCTTCCGACGCGGTGCCCACGCCCGCGTCGACCAGCACCGGCAGGGTCGTGCCCTCGACGATCAGGCGGATGGTGACGCGGTTCTGGATGCCCAGGCCCGACCCGATTGGCGCGCCCAGCGGCATGATCGCGACCGCGCCGGCATCCTCCAGCCGCTTGGCCGCGATCGGATCGTCGACGCAATAGACCATCGGCTTGAAGCCTTCCTTGGCCAATATCTCGGTCGCGCGCAGGGTTTCGACCATGTCGGGATAGAGCGTCCGCGCCTCCCCCAGCACCTCCAGCTTGACCAGGTCCCATCCGCCCGCCTCGCGCGCCAGTCGAAGCGTGCGGATCGCCTCTTCCCCGGTGAAGCAGCCAGCCGTATTGGGCAGGTAAGTGATCTTCCGGGGGTCGATATAGTCGGTCAGCATCGGCGCGTTCGGATCGGACACGTTGACGCGCCGGACCGCCACGGTGACGATCTCCGCCCCCGACGCCGCCAGCGCGGCGGCATTCTGCTCGAACGATTTATATTTGCCGGTGCCCACGATCAGGCGTGAGCGGAAGGTGCGACCGGCGACCGTCCAGCTATCGTCCGCCACCGTGGGGGCGACATCGCCCCCGCCCACGAAATGGACGATCTCCAGCTCATCGCCGTCCTCCAACGCCACCTGCGCCAGCGTCGAGCGGGGCACGACCTCCAGATTGCGCTCCACCGCCACCTTTTCGGGCACGAAGCCCAGCTCGCTCGCCAGCTCCGCCAGCATGATCCCCGCGCGCACGCGGCGATGCTCGCCATTGATGTGGATGGAGATGGTGCCGTCAACGCTCACTTGATCCGTCCCGTCCGCGCGCCCTGTCGGCGACGCTCTTGCTCTGCCTCAAACATGCCTCGACTTGGGCGAGGACCAGCGGCTAAGAAGAACCCAGGGGGAACGCGCCGCTGGCCGCATATAGGGTCGTCGCGCCCCGCCCCGCAACAGACAAGGACCGCCACGATGGCCGACGCCCGCAAAATATTCGTGCTGAACGGCCCGAACCTCAACCTGCTGGGCACGCGCGAGCCGGAGATTTACGGCTATGACACGCTGGACGAGATCGCCGAGCGGATGGAGGACGCCGCCCGGCGCGCCCATGTCGAGGTGGATTTCCGCCAGTCCAATCATGAAGGCCTTCTGATCGACTGGCTGCACGAGGCGCACGCGCAGAGCGCCCATGCGGTGATCCTCAACCCCGGCGGCCTGACCCACACCTCGGTCGCGCTGCACGACGCGATCAAGAGCATCACGGTGCCGGTGATCGAAATCCACCTGTCCAATCCCCATGCCCGCGAAGCCTTCCGCCACAGGAGCTTCGTCGGCATGGCGGCCAAGGGAACGATCGCCGGCTTTGGCCCGATGTCCTACATGCTCGCGCTGGAAGCGGCGCTGGAACTCTAGGGACTAGGGCCGCGACAGGTTGCGCTTTGCCGCAAACCGGCATAGTCGCTGGCCGCCAGTAGCAATTATCGCGCGAAACAAGGGTCAACGATGAACGATAAGCAAGACAAGGCCGCGATGCAGGTGGACGTCGCCCTGGTACGCGAACTGGCCGCCCTGCTGGACGACACTCATTTGACCGAGATCGAGGTCGAGGATGGCGACCGCAAGATCCGCGTGGCCCGCAAGGCCGGCGGCGGCGCGCCCGTCTATGCGCCCGCGCCCGCTCCAGCCCCGGCGGCGCCCGCCGCGCCCGCTCCGGTGCCGAGCGCGGATGCCGCGATCCCTTCGGGCACGGTCGTGCGCTCCCCGATCGTGGGCACCGCCTATCTTTCCGCCGAGCCGGGCGCTGCGCCCTTCGCGCGCGTCGGCGCGCAGGTCGCGGCGGGCGAGACGCTGCTGATCGTCGAGGCGATGAAGGTGATGAACGCCATCGCCGCGCCCGCCTCCGGCACGGTCAAGACCGTTCTGGTCGATAACGGCCAGCCGGTCGAATATGACCAGCCGCTGATCGTCATCGAATAAGGCCGCGCCGCGCATGAGCATCGAAAAACTGCTGATCGCCAATCGCGGCGAGATCGCGCTGCGCATCCATCGCGCCTGCCATGAGATGGGGATCAAGACGGTGGCGGTCCATTCGACCGCCGACGCCGACGCCATGCATGTGCGCCTAGCCGACGAGGCGATCTGCATCGGGCCGCCGGCCGCCAGGGACAGCTATCTGAATATCGCGGCGATCATCTCCGCGGCGGAGATCAGCGGGGCGGACGCTATCCATCCGGGCTATGGCTTCCTGTCCGAAAACGCGCAGTTCGCCGAGATAGTCGAAGCGCACGGCATCGCCTTCGTCGGCCCCAAGCCCGATCATATCCGCATCATGGGCGACAAGGTGGAGGCCAAGCGCACCGCCGGCGCGCTGGGTCTGCCGCTGGTGCCGGGGTCGGACGGCGCGATCGAGAGCGTCGAGGAGGCCAAGGAAATCGCCGCCCGCATCGGCTATCCCGTGCTCATCAAGGCGGCGAGCGGCGGCGGCGGGCGCGGCATGAAGGTCGTGCCTTCCGAGGACCAGCTCGAAACGCTGATGAGCCAGGCGGGCAGCGAGGCGAAGGCCGCCTTCGGCGACGCGACCGTCTACATGGAAAAATATCTGGGCAATCCCCGGCATATCGAGTTCCAGATATTCGGCGACGGCAAGGGCAAGGCGATCCATCTGGGCGAGCGCGACTGTTCGTTGCAGCGCCGCCACCAGAAGGTGCTGGAGGAAGCGCCCTCCCCGATCCTCTCCTCCGCCGAACGCGACCGGATGGGCGGCATCGTCGCGAAGGCGATGGCCGACATGGGCTATCGCGGCGCGGGCACGATCGAGTTTCTTTACGAGGATGGCGAGTTCTACTTCATCGAAATGAACACCCGGCTCCAGGTCGAGCATCCGGTGACCGAGATGATCACCGGCGTCGACCTGGTCCGCGAACAAATCCGCGTCGCCGAGGGCAAGCCGCTGTCGGTCGAACAGGACGAGCTGGTGTTCAGCGGCCATGCCATCGAATGCCGGATCAACGCGGAAGACCCCCGCACCTTCGCGCCCTCGCCGGGCACGGTGTCCAGCTATCATGTGCCGGGCGGCATGCATGTGCGCGTCGATAGCGGGCTTTATCAGGGCTATAAGGTGCCGCCCTATTACGACTCCATGATCGGGAAGCTGATCGTCTATGGCCGCACCCGCGAGGGCGCGATCATGCGGCTGCGGCGGGCGCTGGAGGAATATGTGATCGAGGGTATGAAGACCACGATCCCGCTCCACCAAAAGCTGCTGAAGGACCCGGAGTTCCTGGACGGCGCCTATACGATCAAATGGCTGGAGGAATGGCTGGAGCGGGGCGGGCAGGCATGAAAGCCACGATCTGGCATAATCCACGCTGCTCCAAATCGCGCGCGGCGCTGGTGATCCTGGAAGAGACGCCCGGCGTCGAGATCAAGATCTTTGACTATCTGAAGGCTGCGCCGGGCCGCGCGGCGATCGAGGCCGTGCTGGCGAAGGCGGGCGTCGCGCCGCATGAGGCGCTTCGCAAGGGCGAGGCGGCGGTCAAGGAAATCGGACTCGACATTACGGACGACGCCGCGATCCTCGACGCGATGGCCGCGCACCCGATCCTGATCGAGAGGCCCATCGTCGCGACCGACAAGGGTGCGGTGATCGCGCGGCCGCCGGAACGCGCGCGGGACGTGCTTTAGGCGCGGACGACCGTAAACGCCGCGTAACAGTCGCATGATTGAAGGCTTGCCATTGGGGCGCACAAGGACTTAGCCTTGTCCCATGAGCAAGGACCCGGCATTGGCGACCATCGCCGTTTACAGCTTGAAAGGCGGCGTGGGGAAGACGACCTTCGCGATCAATCTCGCATGGGCGTCGGCCAGCATATCGAAACGGCGCACCCTGCTCTGGGATCTCGATCCCCAGGCGGCGTCGAGTTGGCTGCTGTCCACCGACCGGACAAGCCGTGACGCGGCGCAGGCGATCTTCAGCAAGGATGTCGACGTCCGCAAGCTGATCCAGCCTTCGACCGTCGCCGGCCTCGACCTGATCGCAGCCGACACGTCGCTGCGCGGCCTCGACCATCTGTTCCGCGAGATGGACAAGAAGAAGCGGCTGGCCAGGCTGATCGAGAGCCTGGGGCGCGACTATGACCGGATCATCCTCGACTGCCCGCCGGGCCTTACCGAAACCAGCGAGCAAGTGCTGCGCGCCGCCGACCTGATCGTCATCCCCGTCATCCCCTCTCCCCTGTCGCAGCGGGCGATGGGCGAGGTGGCGCGCTATCTGGTGCAGCGCGGCGGCAGCCACGCGCCGATCCTGCCGGTCTATTCGATGGTCGATCGCCGCCGCAGCCTGCACCGCAAGGCGACCGAGGAGCAGCCGGAGTGGGCCGCGATCCCGATGGCGAGCGCGATCGAGCAGATGACGGTGCGCAGGAAGCCGCTCGGCGCCTTCGCCCCCTCCTCGCCCCCGGCGCAGGCGTTCGCTGGCCTGTGGACGCTGGTCGAGCGGCAGTTGGCGGCGCGCTGAACGGCGCGGGCGGCCGGAGCTAGAGCGTCGAGCGTTACATCAGAACCACAGCCGTTCGGTTCGAGTAGCTTTCGAGCTTGTCGAGAAGGCGTATCGAGAAGTTGAGCAAGCGCTGATTTCTCGACTTCGGTTCTCGACAGGCTCGAACCTGCGCTCGAAACGAACGGTCTGATTTAGCGGTATTGAATAAACAATCTGCCTCTGTCGGCTTAATCCGAACAGGACAAAGCCCGTCGCCCGTCAGGCGGCGATATCGTAAGGGCGGATTTCGCCGGCCAGATAGAGGTTGCGCGCCTTCGACCGGCTGAGCTTGCCCGAACTGGTGCGCGGCAGCGTGCGCGGGGGCACCAGTTCGACCACGCAGTTCATGCCGGTGATCGCCCGGACCCGCTCGCGGATCTGGTCGCGCAGGCGCGAGCGTTCCTCATTGTCCGACGTGCGGCAATGGACCAGCACCGCCGGCGTCTCCTCGCCGCCCGGCGTGGTGATCGCGAAGGCGGCGATGTCGCCCTGCTTGAAGCCGGGCAACTGCTCGACCGCCCATTCGATATCCTGCGGCCAGTGATTCTTGCCGTTGATGATGATCATGTCCTTGGCGCGGCCGACAATGTAGAGATAGCCGTCGCTCAGATAGCCCATGTCGCCGGTGTCCAGCCAGCCGTCGGCCATGCAGGCGGCGGTCGCCTCCGGATCGCGGAAATAGCCGACCATCAGGCTGGGCCCGGTGGTCCATACCTTGCCGATCTGGCGTTCGCCGATCGGATTGCCGTCCTCGTCGCGGATTTCGACGGTCATGTCCTTGGCGGGCTTGCCGCAATTGACGATCGAGCGGAACCGCTGCGGGCGGCCTTCGCCATCGTCCGCGCCCGACAGGTCGGTCTCCGCCACCAGCTCGACGACGATCCCCTCACCCGGCGGCATGATCGTGACGGCCAGCGTCGCTTCGGCCAGGCCGTAGCTGGGCAGGAAGGCGTTGGGCGAAAAGCCCGCGTCGGCATAGGCGTCGACGAAGCTTTGCATCACGTCCGGGCGGATCATGTCCGCGCCATTCCCCGCCAGCCGCCAGCGCGACAGGTCGAAACGGTCGGCGGCCTTGGTCTGGCTGGACATGCGGCGCGCGCAGATGTCGTAGCCGAAGGTCGGCGAATAGCTGATCGAGGTGCCTTCGTTGCGGCTGATGAGGTCGAGCCAGGCCAGCGGACGGCGGGCGAAATCCTCCGTCTTCATATAGTCGGTCGACACCTGGTTGGCGACGACCGACAGGAAGCAGCCGACCAGGCCCATGTCATGATACCAGGGCAGCCAGCTGATGCAGCGGTCGCTGTCCTGCACCTGCATTCCGTGGCTGTGCGCCGACAGGTTGCTGAGCAGGGCGTGGTGCGTGACCGCCACGCCATGGGGGAAGCGGGTCGATCCGCTGCTATATTGCAGATAGGCGATCTCGTCCGTCTTCGCCTGCGGCAGCGCGCAGGGCGGTGCGTTCCGGGCGATGAAATCCTCGAACGTGATGCCCTCGACCGAGCGCAGGCGGCCGGCCTCGCCCGCCATCTCCGCCAGCTCGGCCGGAAAGAGGAACAGCGAGGGATCGCAGCTCGACAGCTGGACCACGAGCTGGTCGATATAGCTTTCCTTGCCGCCGAAGCTGGTCGGCAGCGGCAGCGGCACCGGCCACGCGCCCGCATAGACGATGCCGAAGAAAAGCTGGGCGAACTCCACGCCGGTCTCCGCGACCAGCGCGATCCGGTCGGTCGGCCTGACGCCATGGGCGATCAGGCGGCGGGCGCAGGCGATCGCGTCCGCGCGCAGTTCGGAGAAGGGGTAGGGCCGCGCCAGATTGCCGCGCGCGTCGTGGAAGTTGAGGCCGCGCCGGCCGGTCGCCGCATAGTCCAGCGCCTCGCCCAACGTCGCGAAGTCGGACAGCCTGCGCGGCAGGTCGTCGGTGGTCGGCGTCGGCGTCAAGCCGTGCGAAGTCATCATGCTGTGCGAACCCGTCATATTGGCGTCACCCAATGTCATATTTTTGCGCGATCCGGCGGGCGCTAGCATTTTTGCGAGCCACTTGCACGGACAGTTGCATTCCAGCCTTGCCTTCTACCCCACAAGGCGCGTTCAAAATCCGGCCCGACTGTGGCATAAAAATGGCGCTTGGGGCAGTATCCTCCTGATGACGCCCCGCAAGCCCCGCCCGCCGCTGACCGCCGACACTCTGCGCGACCTGGCGCTCCATTATGTCGGGCGCTTCGCGACTAGCCGGGGGAAGCTGCGCGCCTATCTGGACCGCAAGCTGCGCGAGCGCGGCTGGGACGGCGAGGAGGGGCCGGAGGTCGACGCGCTGGTCGATCGAATGGCGGAACTGGGCTATGTCGACGACGCCGGTTTCGCGGCCATGAAAAGCGCGGCCATGACCCGGCGCGGCTATGGCGCGCGCCGGGTCGGCGAGGCGCTGCGCGGCGCGGGCATAGCAGAGGACGACCGCGCCGCCGCCGAGGCGCAGATGGCGGACGGGCGCTGGGAGGCGGCGGACCGCTTCGCCCGGCGCAAGCGGATCGGCCCCTATGCGGCCGGCCCCGCCGATCCGGCGCTTCGACAGAAATGGATCGCGGCATTCCTGCGCGCCGGACACGATGTCGCCATGGCGCGCCGCTGGGCCGACGCCGCGCCGGGGGACGTCCCGGAGAGGGAGGACGCGTAAGCGAAGAGCGGTTCAATCCGCCGGCGAAGCGCGCTAGGAGGTGGGGCATGACCCGCCTCCTCCCGCTGCTGACCCTAGCGCTGCTCGCCGCCTGCGCGCCTACCAAGACTAGCGAAGGGGAGCGAGCCGCCGCCGCCGCGCAGGCCACGACCGCCCTGATGCCGCTGGTCATCCGCACCGCAAAGGCGAGCCACCGCTTCGATGTCGAGGTGGCGATGACCCCGGCGCAGCAGGAACAGGGGCTGATGTTCCGCAAGTCGCTCGACCCCGGCAAGGGGATGCTGTTCCCGATGGACCCGCCGCGCATCGCGAGCTTCTGGATGAAGAACACGCTCATCCCGCTCGACATGCTGTTCGTGCGGACCGACGGCACCATCGCCTTCATCGGCGCCAATGCCGAGCCCTATTCCAAGGTCCCGGTGTCCGCCGGCATCCCGGTGGCGGCGGTGCTGGAACTGGCGGGAGGGCGTGCGGCAGCGCTGGGGATCGCGGAGGGGGACCGGGTAAGCTGGGGAGCGTGCACGACGCCCGGCGTCCGTCCCGATCCCGCCTGGGCCCGGCTCAACTTCTGTCCCGCCTCCTGATCGTCCCGAACCCGGCCCGCATCGCAACAGCGCCCTTGCCAATCCCCCGCCCGAGCGGCTAAGCGCTTGGCCCATGGGACTCCTCGGCAAGATCTTCACCTGGTGGGATGGCGCGACCATCGGCACCGCGCTGTTCAGCGCCCGCAAGGGCAGCAAGGTCGGCGAAGACCATCAGGGCAATGTCTATTATGAGGGGGGCAAGGGCATCGACGGCCGCCCGCGCCGGTGGGTCATCTATAACGGCCCGAACGACGCGAGCCGCGTGCCGGCCGAATGGCATGGCTGGCTGCATCATTCGATCGAGGGCACGCCCGAAAGCTTCCTGCCGCCGCCGCGCATCTGGGAAAAGGATTTCACCCCCAACGCCACCGGTACGCCAGAGGCCTATCGCCCGTCGGGCGCGCTGGAAAAGGGCGGCCTGCGCCAGAAGGCGACTGGCGATTACGAGGCGTGGAGCCCCGACCTGTCATGATCCCGCGTCCGGCGGGGCGCATCCCGTCGATCCTGGCCCGCGCGTCGGCGCTGTCGCCCGCGTTCCTTCTAGCGCTGGCGGCCTGTGACGGCGGCGACATGCCGACCGCGAACCAGAGCGGGCCGGTGAAGATCGAGGGCAGCAAGATCGGCAATGGCGACGCAGCCTCGCTGCCCGGCACGCCGATGCGCGACCGAGTGGCGGTGATCGGCCTGCTCAACAAGCGCAACGGCCTGACCCGCGACCTGCGCATGAAGCCGGGCGAGGCGCTGCGCGCGGGCGACGCGATCGTGCGGCTGCAAGCCTGCGAGACGACCGCGCCTTGGGAAAATCTCCAGGAGACCGGCGCTTTCGTGCAACTGGACGTGCGGTCCACCGCCGACGGCAAGTGGCGGCGCAATTTTTCCGGCTGGCTGTTCCGCAACCGGCCCGACCGCAATATCGTGCAGCACCCGGTCTACGACGTCTGGGTTAAGAGCTGCACAATGGAATGGCCCGAGACCGGCCCGGCCACGGTCAAGCTGGGCGACAAGGGCGAGCCGTCGCGCGGATCTTCCCGCAGAGCGCCGGCCAGCGGATCGAACGCGGCGGAGGCAGCCGCGCCCGAACCCGCCGCCAGCACGCCCCGCCCCGCGCCCAGCGGCACGCCGTCCACCGCCTCCCCCAGCAACTGAAGATAATCGGCCTGGCCGATCTCCACCGCCCCAAGCGAGCGGAGATGGTCGGTCATGAACTGGCAGTCGAGTAGGGTGAAGCCCCCGGCGCGCATCCGCGCCACCAGCCAGGCGATCGCCACCTTCGACGCGTCGGCGCGGCGCGACACCATGCTTTCGCCGAAAAAGGCGCGGCCGAGCGCCACGCCATAAAGGCCGCCGACCAGCTCCTCCCCCTCCCAGCATTCGATCGAATGCGCGAAGCCGAGGTCGTGGAGATGACGATAGGCGGCCTCGATCTGGCCGTTGATCCAGGTCGAGGGGCGGTCCTCCGCCGCCTCGGCGCACAAGGCGACGATACCCGCGAAATCGCGGTTGGCGGTGACGCGGAAACGCTCGCGCCGGATGGTCCTGGCCAGCGACCGGGACAGATGGAAGCCGTCGAGCGGCAGCACCGCCCGCTTCTTCGGTTCGACCCAATAGACGTCCTGTGCCTGGCGGTCGTCGGACATCGGAAAGACGCCGATGGCATAGGCCTGTAACAGCAGCATGGGGTCGATGGTCATCGCGGGCAGACTAGCAGACGCGGGTGGAGAGGCCAGCCCCGGCGGACAGGTTGACGCGCCGCCGCGCCTTCCTGGAGTAAGCGTTAAATGAGAACAACGCCCGTTCGGTTCGAGTAGCCTTCGAGCCTGTCGAGAAGGCGTATCGAGAACGCGAGCGAAGCGCCGATTTCTCGACTTCGGTTTTCGACAGGCTCTAACCTCCGCTCGAAACGAACGGTTCTGATTTAACGCTCGATGCCCTAAGCTGCCGTCCCATGAAGCGCCTTACCTTCGCAGCCCTGCTGCTCGCCGCCCTGCCCCTTCCCGCCCATGCCGCGCCGGATCGCGCCGCCGATCCCTATGCCGCGCGGGTGGATCGGGTGCTGAAGCGCACGCCGCTGATCGACGGGCATAATGACTGGGCAGAGGCGCTGGCCGCCCATGCGAAGGACGATCGCTGGACCAACGCGCTCGACCGGCTGGACCCGAAATCCTACAATACCGACATAGAGAGGCTGCGCGCCGGCCGGGTCGGCGGACAGTTCTGGTCGGTCTGGGTATCGGCGGATCTGCCGCAATTGCAGCAGGTCAAGAATACGGTCGAACAGATCGCGCTCGTCCGCAGCCTGGCGGAACGCTATCCGGCCGTGTTCCAGCTGGCGACCACGGTGGCGCAGGCGCGGGCCGCGCATCGGGCGGGCCGGATCGCGTCGATGATCGGGGTCGAGGGCGGCGGCCAGATCGACGAAAGCCTGGCGGTGCTGCGCGCCTATCATGACCTGGGCGCGGGCTATCTGACGCTGACCCACGCCAAGACGATCGCCTGGGCCGACAGCGCCACCGACAATCCCCGGCATGACGGCCTGACGCGATTCGGCGAGGCGGTGGTGCATGAACTCAACCGGCTGGGGATGCTGGTCGACCTCAGCCATGTCAGCGAGGTGGTGATGCTGGACGCGCTAGCGGTGACGAAGGCGCCGGTCATCTTTTCCCATTCCAGCGCGCGGGCGCTGTGCGATTCGCCCCGCAACGTGTCGGACGCGGTGCTGCGCAAGGTCGCGGCGAACGGCGGGATCGTCATGGTCAATTATGCGCCCGCCTATGTCAGCGAGGCGCGGCGCGTGTGGGGCGCGGCCCGCAGCGCGGAGATGGCGCGCTACAACGCGCCGCCCTTTGGCGGCCTCTATATCGGCAATCCCGAGGGCGCGAAGGCCGCTCTGGCGGCGTGGGAGAAGGCGAATCCCGAACCGCTGGCGACGCTGGCCCAGGTCGCCGATCATGTCGACCATATCGCCAGGGTGGCCGGGATCGACCATGTCGGCCTGGGCGGCGATTATGACGGCGTCGGCCGGATGCCGGAGGACTGGGTGGGGTCGACACCTATCCCGCGCTGCTCGCGGAACTGATGCGGCGCGGCTGGAGCGACGCTGACATCGCCAAGCTGGCGGGCGAGAATATCCTGCGCGTCATGGCTGCGGCAGAAAAGGTCGCCGCCTCGATGCGGGCGGAGCCGGTCGGCGGCGCGACGATCGCGGCGCTGGACGGGGAGAAGGCCGCCGCGCCCGCGCCATAATCGCGCATGATCCGTGCCAGCGCTCGACATGCCCGTGCGGCTGCGCCAAAGGCGGCGGCATGATCGCCGCCCTCGCCGCTTTGTCCTTCGTCCTGATCTGGTCCACCGGCTTCATCGTCGCGCGCGCCGTGGTGCCCCATGCCGGCCCCGAGCTGTTCCTGGCGATCCGCCTCAGCCTGACCGCCCTGCTGCTGGGCGCGGTCGCGATGCGAGCGGGGCAGGCGTGGCCGAGGGGACGGCGATTGCGGCTGCACCTGCTGGCCGGCGCGATGCTGCACGGCGTCTATCTGACGGTCAGCTGGTGGGCTGTGCATCGCGGGATGCCAGCCGGGGTCATGTCGCTGCTGGGGTCGGTCCAGCCGCTGATGGTCGCGGTCGCGAGCGTCGCGCTGCTGGGCGAGCGGCTGCCGGCACGCGCCTGGGCCGGGCTGGCGATCGCCATAACGGGCGTGTGCTGCGTACTGATGCCGGCGATCGAGCGATCGGGCGTGGGCGGCATCGGCGTCGTGCCAGTGGCGGCCGCCATCGTCGCGGTCATCGGCATGACGGCAGGCACGATGATCCAGCGAGGCTCCGTGGCCGGGGACGCGATCCTGGTGTCGGGCGCGGTCCAGAATATCGGCGGCGCGCTGGTGGCGATCACCGCCACCCTGATCGTCGGCGACCTGCGCTGGGATGGGGCGCCGGTGGCCTGGCTTTCGCTTGGCTGGTCGGTGCTGGGGCTCTCGGCGGGCGGCCTGTCGCTGCTGGTCTGGCTGGTGCGGCATCAGGGCGCGACCCGCATGTCGATGCTGTTGCTGTTGGTCCCGCCGCTCGCCGCCATAGAGGCGTGGGCGCTGTTCGGCGAGCGGCTGACCCCCGTGCAACTCGCCGGCTTCGCGCTGGCGCTGGGCGGCGTGCTGCTGGGCCGGGCACAGGGCAGGACGCGGGTGGCGGACGTGGCCGAGCCGGCCTGAGCGTCCTCACACGCACCTGATGCAGTGTCATGCGGACGTCATCAATCGACATGCCGCGGTCAAAAAGGCCGATTACCGGGGCCGGTTAAACGAGCATTCCATAACCGAGGGCAGCAAGGCGCCCCGCCCCGGTGTTCGCGGCCAACGCCCCCAGCCCATAGCCTTTTCCACCGGGGCGGACACGGTGCGGATGCAGAGGGCACTGCGGCAGGTCGGGTTCGATCCGGCCGCGCCCATTCCCCGCAAGCCCGCCGGCGCGGGCGCTGCGAAGCCATCCCTGTCCGCGATCCCCGACGAGCGCCTGACCCTGCGGCGGCGCGAATGGCTGGCCGATAGGATGGAGCGGCAACGGGCGCTCTCGCCGATCGCCAGCGGGCTGCTGCGCGCGGGACTTGAGTTCAAGACAAAAAAGGGGCCGCCGAAGCGACCCCTGATCCATCTGGCGTCTAAGCTGGCATCGCGCCTATCAACCTGCCCCGTCGGGACGGGAAGTCATCACCCGGCGGGCGACGGTTGAAAGAACGATTCGTCAGAAATTACCATATTGTTCGTTGCCGACGAAACCCAGCTTCGTCACCTGGGCGCGCTTGATCTCCGCCAGCACCTCGTCGACGACCACATAGCGGGTCTGGGGGTTGGGCTGGAACTGGAGTTCAGGCTCGACCGGCAGCCGCAGCGACTGCTGCAGATACTGGCGCAGGGTCAGAAGGTCGATCGGCGATCCGTTCCAGGCGATCACGCCGGCGGCGTCGATCGACACCTTGTTCTTGATCGGGTCGACGACGCTATCGGTCGGCGGCGCGTTCTGCGGCAGGTCGATCTTGACCGCGTGGGTCTGGATCGGAATGGTGATGATGAACATGATGAGGAGCACGAGCATGACGTCGATCAACGGCGTCGTGTTCATTTCCATCATCGGTTCGCCATCGTCTTGTCCGGCGCTCATTGCCATGGGGCGATACTCCTAGAAATGCTCTTTACAGGCGGACGGTGCCCTGGCCGGGTTCCGGCTCGGAAATGAAGCCCACCTTCGGGAAGCCCGCGCGCTGCATGGTGTAGATCGTGCCGCCGATGCACCGGTAGGGCGTGTTGATGTCGCCGCGGATGTGCACTTCGGGCAGATCCTCCGGGGTCAAATTCTCGACGCCGCCCGCCTTCTTGATGTCGGCCTCCAGCTTCGCGACGGCCCGGTTGAGCAGGTCTTCCGAACCGACCTTGGTCAGGTTCCAATAGACCGCGCAGCCGCCATTGCCATCAGTTGTGATGGAGAGCGAGACGTTCTCCGGCTTCGTCGTGGTCGGTTCGAACCGGACCTTGGGAAGCTGAAGGTCGATCGTCTGCAACACGACGGGAACGGCGATCAGGAAGATGATGAGAAGAACCAGCATGACGTCGACGAGCGGCGTCGTGTTGATATCTGTGATCGGCTTTTCTTCGCCGGAGCCACCAACGCTCATTGCCATTGATCAGTATCCTAACATGTCTGTCATTTTCGACCGCCCCGTTCCGGGTACGGTCGGGGAGCCGGGTGGGTCGCAGCTCGCCCCACGCCGGCTCTCCCTTTCCGTGATCAGGGCTTTACGGGCGCCGCGGGAACCGGCTTGCCGACCTGGGCGGGGGCAGTCGCGCCGACAGTCGGGCGCACCGCGCCGTTGGAGACCATGTAGCCCAGCAGATCGGTCGAGAAGGAAGAGAGATTCTCGGCGATCGCCTTGTTGCGGCGCTGCAGGAAGTTGTAGGCGAGCACGGCGGGAACCGCGACGACCAGACCCAGAGCGGTCATGATCAGCGCCTCACCGACGGGACCGGCGACCGCGTCGATCGAGGCCTGACCCGACGCGCCGATCTTGATGAGCGCGCGATAGATGCCGATAACCGTACCGAACAGACCGACGAACGGCGAGGTCGAACCAACGGTCGCGAGGAAGGCGAGACCGCCGCCGAGCTTCCAGTTGATCGCGTTTTCCGAGCGCGCGAGCGAGCCGTGCAGCCAGTCATGCGCCTCGACCGGATCGGTCAGCTTGGCGTGCTGTTCCTGAGCGGCGATGCCGTCGTCGACCAGCTGCTTGTAGGCGCTGTTCTTCTCCAGCTTGGCCGAGCCTTCCTTCAGGTTGGCCGAACGCCAGAAGGTCGTGCGGACCTTCTTATACTGGTTGATGACCTTCTGCTGTTCGATCAGCTTCGTGAACAGCACGTAGAAGGTGCCGACCGACATGCCGACCAGGATGATGAACACGGTCCAGGCGATGACGCCGCCCTGCTCAAGGGCTTCCATGAGACCGTAGGGATTGGAGGCCGCGGCCTTGGGGGCGGCGGCTGCTGCGATAGACATCAACATGTTCAAGACTTCCCTCTCAATTGGATCAAGAAACGGGGAAGGCCGCGCGGGTCGCGACCGACCTTCCCAAAGCAGTTGTTCGGCCCAAACTTATTCCGGCAGGCGCCAGACGATACGGCTGCTGAAAGTGTCGGCCATCGGCTGACCGTCCGTTCCGACGGCCGGCTTGAAGCGAGCGCGACGGGGCAGCAGGCGGCAGGTTTCCGCATCGAGATCGGGGCTGCCGCTCGACGAGGTCACCGTGCAGCTCGTGACGCGACCGTCAGGGCCGATCTCCAGGCGGAAGCCGGTCGTGCCCGACCGTTCCTCGCGCTGAGCGCGGCTGGGATAGTCGGCGTCGGTGACCCAGCTGCCTGGCGAACCACGCGGCGCGGCCTTCTGCGCGGCCTGCTTGGGAGCGGGCGGCGGGGGCGGCGGCGGAGGCGCGGCGACGGGCGTCTGGATGACGACCGGCGGCGGCGTCCGAACCGTCTGGATCGGCGGCGCGGGCGCAGGCGTCTGCACGATCGGCGGCGGAGCGACGACCGGCGGCGGCTCGACCGGCTGATCTGGCGGCGGCGGCGGCGGCTCCTCGTCGGGCGGCGGCGGTTCTTCCTTCACGTCGACAACGTTCAGCTGTTCTGCCGCTTTTTTGACATATTTCATGCCAAGACCAGAGACGAAGGCATAGCCAAGAACAGCGTGAATCAGGGCAACGATGATGATCGAGACGGTACGACTCGACCCTTCCGAGTGGTCAGCATAGGCCATTCAGCAACGACACTCCTTAACTCAGCTTACCAGTTGGTTGTACAAATCAGCCAAAAACGGCCAGAAGGTGCCGAGACGATCTCCCGAGCAACTTTGGCCCCTGTCCGTTCGTTTTCTTATCCTCGCAACTCCTATCGCGGCATATCGTGCGACGCAAACGCTTTATCGAACAGGCGATATGCGTTTACCATCACACGCGGGAATGACTTGCCTGTGACATGATTGCCACGGGCCCGAACAGCAGGACGAAGGACGATATGGAATCCACCACCCCTAGGAGCTTTATCGCGGCGGGATGCCTCATTTTCGCCGCAACCGTGTGGATTCCGGGAGCGCTATCACAAACTCAGCCGCCCGGCAGCACCGCCTCGGCTGCTCCCGCTCCCCTGTCCTATGCCGACATAGTGGACTTGGCGGACGCGGCGGCTCTGGTGGCCAGTGCACGGATCACACGCACCATCGTAGTCCCCCCGGAACAGGCGATCGGCGTGCGGCCGGGTTTCAAGCGCCTTTATGTCGAAGCGCAGGTGACCGGGTTGATTCGCGGTGAAGGAGGCATCAACCCTGTAGTGACCTATTTGTTCGACGCGCCGCTCGACGCCAGGGGCCGCGTCCCCAAGCTCAAGAAGGCGCAGGTCATCCTGTTCGCGCGCAAGGGGACGCGGCCCGGCGAGGTGCAGCTCGTCGCGCCCGACGCGCAGGTCCCCTCCACTCCCGCTCTGCTGACCACGATCAAGACCGTGCTGGCCGACTTGGTCGCCAATGGCGCGCCGCCCCGGATCAACGGCCTTGGCGACGCCTTCCATGTCGCGGGCACCGTCGCGGGCGAGGGCGAGACGCAGATATTCCTGCGCACCGACACGGGCGAGCCGGTATCCCTGTCCATCCTCCGCCGGCCCGGTCAGCCGCCCTCCTGGGCCGTGGCCCTGGGTGAGATCGTCGACGAGGCGGCCAGGGCGCCGCAGCCCGGAAGCCTGCTCTGGTATCGGCTGGCGTGCAGCCTGCCCCCCGCCCTGCCCGCGCGATCGGTGCGGACCTTGTCCGTGCGGGACGCGGAGTCGGCGCGCGCCGACTATCAGGTCGTGGTGCAGGCGCTGGGCCCCTGCGCGCGAACGCGCTGAGCCAGGCGCATGGTCGGCAGCCCAGACCTGCCGGTCCCTTTTGCTTGGACAGCGGCGCTTTGGCCGCTATCAGCGCCCGCGCGCCATGGCGCCCAGGGCACAAGGTCAGGACAAGGAACCCAAGCGCATGACCAACCTCCATCGCCACGCCCCGCTGCGGGTGGCGCTCGTCGGCCTCGGCACGGTGGGCGGCGGGGTCATCCGCCTGCTGGAGACCAACGGCGCCCTGATCGCCCGGCGCGCCGGGTGCCCGATCCAGATCGTCGCCATTTCCGCCCGCGACCGGACCAAGGACCGGGGCGTCGACCTGTCGCGCTACGAATGGGTGGACGACATGACGACGCTGGCGACGCGCGACGACGTCGATGTCGTGGTGGAGCTGATCGGCGGATCGGACGGCCCGGCGCTGACCCTGGCGCGCCAATGCCTGGCGGCGGGCAAGCCCTTCGTCACCGCCAACAAGGCGATGCTCGCGCATCATGGCCTGTCGCTGGCGGCGATCGCGGAAAAGGCGGGCATCGCCCTTAAATATGAAGCGGCGGTCGCGGGCGGCATCCCGGTCATCAAGGGAATGCGCGAAGGCGCGGCGGCGAACGAGATCGCCCGCGTCTATGGCATCCTCAACGGCACCTGCAACTATATCCTGACGACCATGGAAAAGGAGGGTCGCGGCTTCGACGAGGTACTGAAGGAGGCGCAGGAACTGGGCTATGCGGAGGCGGACCCCAGCTTCGATATCGACGGGGTGGACGCGGCGCACAAGCTGACCATCCTCGCCAGCCTCGCCTTCGGCACCGAACTGGATTTCGCGAGCGTGGCCACCACCGGCATTCGCCACGTCATCGCCGCCGACATCGCCGAAGCGGCGGCGCTGGGCTTTCGCATCCGCCTGGTGGGCATGAGCGAGAATGGTCCCGATGGCCTGTTCCAGCGCGTCCATCCGATGCTGGTGCCGCTGGACCACCCGCTGGCGCATGTCGACGGGTCGCTGAACGCCGTGGTGGCAGAGGGCAATTTCGTCGGCCGGCTGTTCTTCCAGGGCCGGGGCGCGGGCGACGGGCCGACCGCGTCCGCCGTGGTCGCCGACCTGATCGACGTCGCGCGCGACGAATATGGCGACGCCTTCGCCATGCCGGTCGCCGCCCTGACGCCGCAAAAGCCAGCCGACGCCGGCAAGCGGATCGGCCGGGCCTATCTGCGCTTCAAAGTGCAGGACCGCCCCGGCGTCCTTGCGGAGATCGCGGCCGCCACGCGTGACGCCGGCGTGTCGATCGAAAGCATGATCCAGCGGGGGACCAACCAGACTGACGGCGTGCTGGTGGCGATCGTCACCCATGCGGGCGAGGAGCGCTGCGTGCTGGACACACTGGACCGGCTGGCCGGATCGGACAGTCTGTTGCAGACGCCGATGGTGATGCACATACTGGACTGAGCGGGCGGCGGGATCGCCGCCGCTCAGTGCCCGCCCGCGCCCCTGAACCGCTCGGGCAAGGGCGGCGGAGGCGACAGGTCGGCGTCGGGATCGATCAGGCCTTGCGCCGCCTTTCCTATCAGACCCACCATGCCCAGGATCGGCAGACCGCCGACGCATCCCGTGCCCTGGCCGCCGACGACGCCGCAACTCCCCTGCTTTACCGCCGCGGCGGACGCCCGCTGGATTTCGCCCCGCACCGGCGGCGCGCCGTCCACCGGATCGCGGGGCAGCGGCAGCCGTTCGCGCGCGTTGCGCTCGGCGCGGCTACCACATACAATGATCGCGCCGCCGGATCGATCGCACGGCTTCACCACCTGCGTCCTGGCGCGATAGGCGACCATCAGCGGATCATCGGAGGATTGTGGCTGCTGCGCGCCCGCCGGGGCCGGGGCCGCCGCCAGCGCCATGGACAGGAGGAAGAAGCGCCGGGACCGCATGGTCGCATGGCAGCATGATATTGTGGCGGAATGACGACGCGCGCTGTCACGCCACCTGTCAGCGCAGGTGGAAGCTGCGAGCCAGCGTATCGCGCAGCGGCTCGCCCAGCCGGAAAATCTGGCGGCGGGCGCGCTTGGGGCAATCCATGTTGCCGACGATCCGGCAGGGCCGCGCGTCATAGCGATAGGCGTCCATCTTGCCGCTGTCGCGCCGGATGCCGTCGCTGAACAGGCGGGGCTCCTCCACCTCCAGCGCCGTCCTGTCGTTGCAGAGGGACGGAACCGCCTGGCAGGGAGCCGCGCTGGGGCGAGCGCGAATCCGGTGGGCGATGACGCGCGTGGTCGGGTAAGCGGTCGCGGCCGGTGGCGCGGTCAGGCTGGCGGCGGCGATCAGCGCTGCGATCATCATGGCTCCCTTTTCCCCTCGCTCCTTTTATCCGTGGGGATTGCATGCGCAACGCCGCGTGATGCGATCCGTTGCAGCCAAGCGTCGAAAAGCGCGCGAAAGCCGACGCGGCTTCTCGACAAGCGCTGGGGGACATCCTATCGCCCTATCCCGACAGTGGGGCCACAAGAGGGAAAATCATGGTGCAGGCTAGTTCGATTCTCGACCGCGTACTGGTGCTCGAAATGGTCCGGGTGACCGAAGCCGCCGCCATCGCCGCCGCCAAGCTGGTCGGCCGGGGCGACGAGAAGGCCGCCGACGCCGCCGCCGTGGAAGCGATGCGCCTCGCCTTCAACGACCTCTATATGGATGGCACCGTCGTCATCGGCGAAGGCGAGCGCGACGAAGCCCCGATGCTCTATATCGGCGAGAAGGTCGGCAACGCGATCGGCACGGGTCCCAGGATCGACATCGCGCTCGATCCGCTGGAAGGCACGACCATCACCGCCAAGGCCGGGCCGAACGCCCTTGCCGTGCTGGCGATCTCCGAGGAAGGCGGCCTGCTGAACGCGCCCGACGTCTATATGGAAAAGCTGGCCGTCGGGCCGGGCTATCCCGAGGGCATCATCGACCTCAACAAGTCGGTGAAGGAGAATGTCGAGGCGGTCGCCAAGGCCAAGGGGGTGGAGCCGGGCGAGATCATCGTCTGCGTCCTCGATCGTCCGCGCCACGAAAAGCTGATCGGCGAGCTGCGCGCGATCGGTTGCGGCATCATGCTGATCCCGGACGGCGACGTTGCGGGCGTGATCGCGACCACCGACCCCGAAACCACCATCGACATCTACATGGGATCGGGCGGCGCGCCCGAGGGCGTGCTGGCCTGCGCGGCGCTGCGCTGCGTCGGCGGTCAGTTCAAGGGCCGCCTGCTGTTCCGCAACGAGGATGAGAAGCAGCGCGCCTATAAATGGGGTATCACCGATCTCGACAAGGTCTATGACCTGAAGGAACTGGCCAAGGGCGACTGCATCTTCGCGGCGACCGGCGTCACCGACGGATCGCTGCTGGCGGGCGTCAAGCGGCTGCCCGGCGACAAGCTGACGACCGAGAGCGTCGTGATGCGCGCCAGCACCGGCACCGTGCGCTGGGTGAAGGGCGAGCATCGCGTGGGCGGCAAGGCCAACTGAGCGGACCGCGAACGGGCGGCGTCACACTGCGGCAGGCGACCGGCGCGGACAGCGCGCTAGTCGCGGCCTTGCATGTAGCGAGCTGGCGCAGCGCCTACGCCCATATATTGGACCCGGCCTGGCTGGCCGATGAAGTGGAGGCCGACCGCCGCGCCGTGTGGCGCGCGCGGCTGGACAGCCCCGCGCCCGCCCCCGATCTCCATTTGCTGATCGCGCAGGCCGACGGCGCGGCGCTGGGCTTCGTCTGCGCGATGGGCGCGCGTGACGCACATTGGGGCACGCTAGTCGACAATCTGCATGTCCTGCCGAACGCGAAGGGCGGCGGCATCGGCGCGATGCTGCTGCGCGCGGCGGCCAGATGGTCGGGACTGGCCTTTCCCGACGATGGGCTGCATCTTTTCTGCTATGCGCGGAACGTCGCGGCGCGCGGCTTTTACGAGCGGATGGGCGGGCGCGTGGTCGAGGAAAGCGACCGGATCGCGCCCGATGGCCGGGTTGCCCCCGAAGTCCGCTATTATTGGGACGACGTGGGGGCGCTGGCGCGATAGCCCCGCACTCGCCGCGCCAGCCACTCCCCGGCCAGCGCCGCCACCATGCTGAGTCCCGTCAGCGGAAACAGCGCGCCCAGCAGGATCATCAGCCCGGCGACCGTTCGCGCCGCTCCCGGCGGTGGAGCGGGTGGCGAAGCCAACCGGCCCTCGCGCCGCCGCTTCCACCACAGGATCGGCCCGGTCGCGCAGAGCAGCAGCAGGACGACGCAGCCCGCCAGCATCAGCAGCCGATTGGCTTCCCCATATTGCTGCCCCTGATGGGTGGCGATGCCCCATTCGACCGCCTTCGCGCCGTTACCGAAATGCCGCCAGTCGATATCCTGAACCACCGCGCCCGATCCGGCGTCAATGGTGATCGCGCGCGCGTCCTGCGCCCGCACGACATTGGTGACGACCAGATAAGGCGCGGCGGGGGATGAGGGCAGGACCAGGCTGGCGCCGCCGGTGACGCCGCGCCGGGCGGCGACGCGCATCGCCTCATCGGGGCCGATGTCGCCGGGGCCGGCCGCTGGCGCGCCGCCTTCGCGCAAGGACCAGGGCAGCGCCTCCCTGGCCGGGGCCACCCAAGGCAAGGTCGGCAGTTTCGGCCGGCCGAAATTATTGGCCGCCACCACCTGGCGCAGCCCCCCACCCCACACATCGGTCCACGGCATGCCGGTGACGGCCAGGAACAGGATCACCGCAGCGGCGAGGAAGCCCAGGCTGCCGTGCAGGTCGCGCCAGAACAGCCTGCCCGCCGGCCTTCCCCGCAGCGCCAACGCCCGGTTGCCCGCGCGCGGCCAGCGCAGATAAAGGCCCGTGACGCAGAGCAGCACGGCCCAGCCCGCGACGACCTCCACCAGCCGGTTGCCGACCGGACCAGCCAGCGCCAGGCTGTGGAGATTTTTGATCGTCTGCATCAGGCCGCCGCCTTCCATGCTCCCAAGCAGCCGGCCGTCATGCGGATCGACGAACCAGACGGTCGCGGGTCCCTCGCCGTTCCGCACCGTCAGCCGCCAGCTTTCATCCGGCGCGGCGGGGCGGCTGATCTGACTGACGGGCCGCGCGGCGCGCGCCTCCACTGCGGCGATGAGGCGCGAGGGCGGCAGCGTCGGTCCGCTCCCCTGCGTCACGATCCAGCCGCGATAGATGATACGCTCGATCTCCGCCTTGTAGAGATAGAGCGCGCCCGTCACCGCCATCAGCGCCAGGATGGGCAGCACGATCAGGCCGGCATAGAAATGCCAGCGCCACATCGCGCGGTAGAAGCCGTCGCGCTCCGACCCAGGCCGCATGTCCCTTCTCCCGCGCATCAGAATCGCGCCCTGACGCCGCCATAGACCGCCCGGCGCTCCACGGGGTAGAAGATCGCGCGGGAGGCGGCGGGCAAGGCGGCATAGTCCACGACCGCGCTGATGTCGCCGACCGCTCTTTCGTTGGTGAGGTTGCGGGCGTCGAGAAACAGCATGGCGCCCTCCCACGCCTCGGCCGACGCGCCAAGGCCCAGCATCGCATAGCCGCCGACCCGCTCGCTATTGGCATAATCGGCCCACGCCCCCTGCGGCACCCATTCCACCGACGGCGTCACCGACAGCGTCTCGCCCCCGATCCGCACCTGCGCGCGGACCATGTGGCGCGGGACCACGGGTAGCCTGTTATCGCCATATTGCGCGTCGCCGCGAAAGCGGAAGTCGCTATATTGATAGACCGACCGCAGCATCAGCCATGGTGCGAAGCTCAGGTCCAGACCCGCCTCCACGCCCTGATGCCGGGTGTGCCCCGCGTTGAAGGTGGCGGCGGGAATGTCCGCGGAAACACTATATTGCAGCATCTCTCCCCGGATGTCGGCGCGGTAGAGGCTGATGTCCCAGGCGGCGATCCCGGCGCGGCCGCGCGAACCCATCTCCACCGTCCATGCCTTTTGCGGGCGGACGGGAACGAAGGCGGCGACTTGCGCGACTTCGCCGAAACCCGGCATTTCGACCGATCGGCTGTAATTGGCGTAGAACTGCGTCGTCGCTGTGGGCTCGAACAACAGCCCGAACTTGGGCGCGAAGGCGTCGTAATTCACTTCGCCGCGCACGGCCGCCGGGATCGACTGATCCTGCACCCGGCGCGCGTCGGTAAAGATGCCCCCCGCGATCAGGCTCAGCCGCTCGGCCGGGCTGTAGCGCAACTCGCCATAGGCGTTGATCGTGTGGGCTCGCTGCTGCGCGAGCATGGTCGGGGCCGCCCCCGGCTGGCGGTCGCCGTTCAGATTGAGGAAGCGGCGCGACTGAATTTCGCCAAACCGCCCGGTCGCGCCCAATGTCAGCCCGACCGGGCCGGATCGCACTTCATATCGGCCGAATAGGCCATAATCGGTCGATTGCTGGTCGACGACCTGGAAGATCGGGTGAAACAGCGTCTTGACGTTCAAGAACAGACCGCCCTCCAGCGTGTCCGCGCCGACGTTCAGCGTCGTCCGGTTCTGCAAGCGGATGGAATCGATGTCGCGGGCCTGGTTGCCGGCAAAGCTGCCCTTGCTCGGCTGCGTCAGAACATCCTGCTCGGTCAGCGCGCCGGGCAGCTTCTGGCGGATCGAATGGGCGCTGGCGTAGAAGCGCGTTTCGGCCGCATCCGACAGGCGCAGCCCGATATTGCCGTTGAAGCGCAGCGAGCGCCGACGCGCACGATCGCGGTCGCCGTCCGACCGATCGGCGGTGATCGCTGCCCAGGCGTCGGCCCGATCGTCGGCATAGCCGGCCTCCACCTTGCCGCGCACGGTGTCGAACGCGCCGCCGTCGATCGACAGGCCGATGCCGGGCGCGGTGCGGCCGGTCGGCGTCACCGCATTGATCGCGCCGCCCAGCGTCGATCCGCCCAGCCGCAACGCGTTGCCGCCGCGATAGACCTCCAGATGCTGGAATATCTGCGGGTCGAATTCCTGGAAATCGCCATTATCGTCCGCAAGATTGATCGGGATGCCGTCCTGAAGCAGCGTGATCCCGCGCATGTGAAAGCCGCGGCTGATGCCGGAGCCCCTGATCGACAACCGCACCTCCTGCCCGAAGCGCGGCTGGGTATAGACGCCGGGCGAAAAGCCAAGCGCGTCGCGCAGAGAAACGGCCAAGCGATCGCGGAAATCCGCCGCCGGGACGATATCGACGCCGCCGGGCGTGCGCGCTATCCGGGTCGCCGCCTCCTCGATCGCCGGGCTGGCGGTGACGATGATGCTGGCGCGGTCGGGCGCCTCCTCCGCCTGGGCAGGGAAAGAGCGAAAGGCAAGGACGAGCGCACAGAGCGACCCGCCGCGCAAAAGGGCGTTGAAGGACATGGGGAGAGAACCTTGCGAAAAAACGAAGCGCCCGGACGCGAAGGCGGCCTGGGAGAAGAAGGACGGCGTTTTTCAGAAGGTCGCAGGGGGCCCCGATGAAGGCGGCGGCGGCGCGGCCAGGCGCGCGATCCAGCCGGTCTTGACGGCGAAGGCGATGACGCCGAAGCCGCCCTGCCAGATCGGCAGCAACGTCTCCAGAGGCGGGAGCGGCGACAGAAAAGGCTGGGCCGCGCCGCCCGCGAAGGCGCAATGCTGCATGAAGCGATCGTCGGAAGCGGGCATCGGCTTGCCCGGCGCGGCGTCGCGATGAACGACGACATTGACCGCCCCCTGGCCCGTGCAAAGCGTCACGACAACGCCCTTATCCGTGCGAACGGGCATGAAGCCCGACGGCGCGACCAGTTGCAGGACGAGGACGAACAGGGCGAGCACCGCCAGCAGGCCGCGAGCGCCGTCGCTCTGTCTGATGCCCCTCATCATGCGCCTGCCCTACAACCAATCGACATTCAGATGATGGCGTGGCGAAAATGGTGATTTTGCGCGACTCGGAGCGCAGCCTACTAAAAGTAGGTGAGCACCGGAAGCGCGGGAAATCGCCATTTGCAGGCCGCCAAAGCTGAATGCCGATCGGTTGTAGCGCGTTCCCCGGCTGATGTCATCTGGGACAGAATGACCGGGCGCGCGTTCACTGCGGCTGCTCGACCCCATCCTCATAATTGCCCAGCGCCGCCAGCACGTCCGGATCGGCGGCATAGCGCTGGCGCAACAGCGCGAGCTTCACGTCCGTGCCGGTGCATAGCTCGCGGATATTCTCCTCCAGATAGGCGGCGCGTTCGGGGTCATAGGGTTCTTCGCCCCGGAAATGGTCGCATCCGTCGCGGTCGACCATGAAGCTGGTGACCTCCGCCGGAAAGGCGGACGCCGGCGCGGCGGCGTTGGACGCGGGCAGGTCGAGCGCGGCGGACGCGGGCGCGGGCGCGTCCACCCGCGCGGGTCGCGGCGCGACCTCCGCCACCTGATTGTCGGGACTCGCGCCATTGCCCTCCGGCAAGACCGGATCGGCCGAAGCGACGGCCCCGCCGGGACCAGAGGCATCGGCCGTCCCCGCGCTCTCGCCGGAGGAAGGCGCGCAGCCGCTCGCGAGCGCCAGCGGCGCCAGAAACGACAGACAGGCAAAGCGCATGCTCATCCAATCTCCTTCCGCAGCCCGGCGATCAGGTCGGCCACCAGCGGCAGCCGTTCCTCTTCCTCCTCCAGCACCGCCAGAAATGCCGCCCGCCTATAGCGAGCGACCGCCTCCGCCGAAAGCCGGCTTGCCATGGGCATGGCAGAAATCACGATATCCAGAAGCCGCTCCACCCCGTGCAGCCGTCCCCAGAGATAATCATTCTCCCGATAGGCGCGGCTGAAGAAAGCGCCGAAATTGTTGAACTCGATGCCCTTGAGGGTCGCCTCCGCGCCGCCCGACCGGATCGCATGGCAATCCTCCGGGGAAATCCGGTCGACCTTGATCGGGTCATGTTCCTCGGCCGCGTCACCCTGAAGCAGGGGCAGGGTGGCGATATCGTAGAAAGGAAAGCCCAGATAGGCGAGCAACATGGTCCGCCGCTCCGCCTTGGGCAGCCCCGACAAGGCCTCGGACAGCCGCATCTCGACGGCGGCGTCGCGTTCTCCCAGCCCCCGGGCCTCGGCGAGCGCGGCGAGCGCGGCGGCGGGCTGCGCCAACGTATCGCGCGCGGCGGCGCGGACAGGCTCCCGGTAAAAGTCCCCCGCATCGCATTCGGCATAGTCAGCGAGGCCCCGATAGATGGCGTCGCGCATCGCCTCCACCGCCGCCTCGTCGACGCTCCCCTCCCCCTCCGTCGTCTGAGTCAGCCGCCTGGCCATGAAGCGCAGGCGGCGGACGCGAAAGCCGATGTCATGCGCACGGAAGAAGCGGACCGGCGCCGACCTGGCGTTCGACACGTTGCCGAGCTGGTCGATCTCCGCCGCCCGGACATGGCTCCACAGCGCCCGGCGGAAGCTTTCGCGCATCATCGCGCCCTCCTCGCCGCTCAAGCGAAAGAGCAGGGCCGCGACATCCTCGACAATGCCCGACAGCTTCAAGTGGCCATAGGCCGGATAGGTGAAGCCCGCGGCGTTGGCCGCGCGATGCTGAACCTTGGCGCGCCAGACCGACAGCCGCTGGGGCGTCGGCCGGTCGAGGAACAGCATGCCGCCGACCGCACCCTCCACCTCCGCCTCGATCTGCGGGCGCAGGGCGGCGAGGATTCGGCCGGTGCGGCGGACCTGCGCCGAATGGCGGGCGATCGCCTCCAGATTGTCGCGGATCGGCTGTTCGCGGGGAATGTCGCTAAGCGCGCCGAAGATGGTGCGGAAAAATCCGGGGAGCGGCGTTCCGGTCCCCTCCGCGCCTCCCTCCAACTCGTCCAGCGGCTCGCCGCCGCGATTGAGGCGGATGCTGCGGTGGCCCGGCTTGGGGTCGATATAGACGAACCGCCGGTCGACCTCGCGTCGCGAAGGCCGGTTGGCGAGCGCGCCGATGGCTTGGACGAAAGGCGCGTTGGCCAGCACCGAACCGTCGATCAGCACCGCGTCCTCGGCATGACCCCGCGCCGCGTGGCGCGGCAGCACGCGCGCCAGGAACGCGTCCCGGCCGGGCCACGCGCGATGACGGCGCTTCAGCACGCGGTCCAGTTCGCGCACGGTGAAGGGCGGGAAAGCGCCGGGGAAGCTGGCCGTCGCGCGCGCGGCGAACACCAGTTCGGCCGCATCGGCGAAGTCCGTCCCGCCCCGCCGCCGCGCACGAAACCCGATCGACAGCCGATGCTCGGTCTCCACCACCTGCGGCGGGCTGTTGAGGGTCAGGCTCTGGGCGTGGCCCTCGAAATCGGTGACGGTGACGAACAGGTCGAGGGGGTGACCGTCGGGCAGCAGCGAAGGGCCCGGCCCGCTGGCGGCCATGGCGTCGAAGGCGTCGAGCAGCATCGTCGAAAATCCCTCTCCGCCGAAAGGCGGCTCGAACCAGCGGGATCGGACGAAATGGGACAATTTGCGGCGCACTTCCTCCCGCGTGTCGGGCGCGACCGTGCGCTCGACCGTATCGCCGGGGCGGCGCGCCGCCATCCAGACGATCGGCGTCGCCCAGAATTTCGTCAGTTGCCGCGCCGGCCGCGCGTCGGGGTCCAGCAGCCTTTCGACATCCGCATTGTCGAGCCACAGGCTGGTCAGCGGCTCCAGCGATTGGCCGGTCTCGATCGCCTGGGCCAGGAATATGCCGTTGATGCCGCCCGCGCTGGCCCCGGCGATGATATCGGGCAGGATGCGCAGGCGCATGCCGCTCGCCCGCTCCATCTCTTCCAGCAATTGCTGATAGACGGCCTGCACGCCCGGCGAAGCGGGCTTCCCGTCATGGAAGGCGCGGCTGGCGCGGGCGAGCCGCCAGATCTCCTTGGTGATGCCATGCATGTAGATGGCGAGGCTGATCCCGCCATAGCAGACCAGCGCCAGCCGAAGCTCCTTCTCCCTCATGGCGCCGAAGTCGCGGAGGGTTGGCCGCTAGTCGAGAGAGGCTGGCTGTCGCTCACGCCGGCGCGAGTTCCGCCCAGATCGGCAGATGGTCCGACGCCTTGCGCGCCGCCGCACTGTCATGGACGCCGCAATCGACCAGCCGCAGCCGCCCGCAATACATGATGCGGTCGAGCCGGGCGACCGGACGTCGCGCATGGAAGCTGCGCCCGCACGGCGCGAAGCTGTAATGGCGCGCGAAGTCGGCCAGGCAGCCGCGATCGGCGCTCCATTCGTTGAGGTCGCCCATCAGCACCGTGGGCATGGCCGCGGCCTGGGCGGCGATGTTGATGACCGCCGCCGCTTGCCGCCGCCGCCACAGGCCCGACAGGTCGAGATGCATGCCGAAGGCGCGCAACGCCATGCCGTTCATCGAGACTTCGGCCATCGTCGCGCCGCGCGGCTCCAGACAGGGCAGGTGCAGCACGTCGTGCGCGTCGATCTTCGCCTCCTTGCGCACCAATATCGCGTTGCCGTGCCAGCCCATCGAATCGACCTGCACGTTCAGCGGAACCGGCTTATAGGCGCTGTGGCTTTCCATCAGGCGCGGCGGGATGGCGGCCGACCGGACGCCGAACCGGCGGTCGGCCTCCTGCAACGCGATCAGGTCCGCGTCCAGTTCGGCCAGCACTTCCAGCACCCGTTCGGGACTGCGGCGGCGGTCGGTGCCTATGGCCTTGCGGATATTGTAGCTGGCGACGCGAAAGCTCTTCATGGGAGGGCAATGCTCCAGCCGGGCGGGAGTTTCCAGTGTGACCCTGAACTTTGGCTGGTGTTCCGCATATGTTCTGATATGCACGACGCATGGCGAAGGCAAAGCGGAAATATGTCTGTCAGCAATGCGGCTCCGTCACTAGCCGCTGGCAGGGGCAGTGCGAGGATTGCGGCGAGTGGAACAGCCTGCTCGAGGAGGCGGCGGAAACCGTCTTTTCGGCCAAGCACGACCTGCAAACGGGCGGCCGCGCCGTGCAGCTGGTGGGCCTGGACGCCGACATCGCCCTGCCGCCGCGCGCGTCCACCGGCGTTGCGGAGTTCGACCGGGCGCTGGGCGGCGGGCTGGTCCCCGGCTCCGCCACGCTGATCGGCGGCGATCCGGGCATCGGCAAGTCGACGCTGTTGTTGCAGGCGGCGGCGCGGATCGCCTCGCGCGGGCCGGCGGTCGTCTATATCAGCGGCGAAGAAGCGGCCGACCAGGTGCGGCTGCGCGCGCAGCGGCTGGGGCTTGGCGATTCCCCAGTGAAGCTCGCGAGCGCCACGTCCGTGCGCGACATCCTGACGACGCTGGGCGACGGCCCTCCCCCGGCCCTGCTGGTGATCGATTCGATCCAGACGATGCACAGCGACCAAATCGAGGGCGCGCCGGGCACCGTCAGCCAGGTGCGGGCCTCGGCGCAGGAACTGATCCGCTTCGCCAAGTCGCGCGGCACCGCGCTGGTGCTGGTCGGCCATGTGACGAAGGACGGCACCATCGCCGGTCCCCGCGTGCTCGAACATATGGTCGACACGGTGCTGAGCTTCGAAGGCGAGCGCAGCCATCAATATCGCATCCTGCGCGCGATCAAGAACCGCTTCGGCGGCACTGACGAGATCGGCGTGTTCGCGATGGTCGCCGAAGGGCTGGAGGAAGTCGCCAACCCTTCCGCCCTGTTCCTGACCCACAGGGACGAAAGCGTGACCGGCGCGACCGTATTCCCGGCGCTGGAGGGCACGCGGCCGGTGCTGGTCGAGATCCAGGCGCTGGTCGTGCGCCTAGCTAGCGGGGCGACGCCGCGCCGGGCGGTGGTGGGGTGGGACAGCGGGCGGCTGGCGATGATCCTGGCCGTGCTGGAGGCGCGCTGCGGCCTCAGCTTCTCGACCTGCGAAGTCTATCTGAATATCGCGGGCGGCTATCGCGTGTCCGATCCGGCCGCCGACCTGGCGGTGGCGGCGGCGCTGATCTCCGCGCTGTCGGAACGGCCGGTGCCCGCCGACGTCGTTCTGTTCGGCGAAGTCGCGCTGTCGGGCGAAATCCGCCCCGTCGCCCACGCCCCTCTGCGGCTGCGCGAGGCGGCAAAGCTGGGCTTCGACCGGGCGCTGGTGCCCGGATCGCTGGCCGACGGCGTGCCGGGAATCGCGATCAGCGGCTATCGCACGCTCGCCCAACTGGTTGACCAGATGATCGGGCGGGGATAGCGCCTCAGGCTGCATGAACGCCATCGACATCCTGGTCCTGCTGTTGATCGGCGGTTGCGCCCTGTTCGGGCTGCTGCGCGGCTTCGTGATGGAAACGCTCTCGCTGATCGCCTGGGTGCTGGGCATCTTCGCCGTGCGGCTGTTCCACGCGTCGGTCGCCGAACTGCTGACGCCCTTCGTCGGCAAGACGAGCGGCGCGGGCATCCTCTCCTTCCTATTGGTCTTCGGCCTGACCTTCGGCGCGGGCAAGCTGCTCGCCCGGTCGATCGGCGCGCGGACGCGGCAATCCATCCTGGGGCCGATCGACCGGGTGCTGGGCGGCGGCTTCGGCGCGGTCAAGGGGCTGATCGGCGCGACCCTGATCTTCCTCGCCTTCAGCCTGGTCTATGACACTTTCTACGGCAGCGGCGCGCGGCGGCCCGACTGGCTGACCGATTCGCGCACCTACCCCCTGCTCAACGCCAGCGGCCAGGCGATCAGCGGCTTCCTGGAGGACCAGCGCGCGCCCGGCGGCGGAATAGGCGTTACGGGCGCTCCCGCCGCAGCCCACCAGTAGAGCGTAACCCCAAGCGGTCGAGCGCGCGCTCAGCGACTGTAACAACCCGGCCTGGCATTGCTCAGTGCGACGCAGGCGGCAGGAACCCAACAGGCGGCGGCGCAGCTGCGGCTTCGCGGCCGCGGCGGGTGGATGAGCGGCAAGCCATCGGTCGAGACTATCTTGGGTTCCGTGGCGAATCCTACCGCTCCGCGATCTTGGCGCGCAGGCCTTCGACCAGTTCCCGGAAAGCGGGCTGGCCCAGCGACCATGCCTGCTCCGCCGTCTCATGCGCGAAGGCGGCCGCATGATCGTGGCAGGCCGCGTGGCGCAGCGAGGCCTTGGTCCGCAGCAGCAGGTCGCGCGGGCTCGCCGCCATAGGCGCCGCGATGGCCAGGGCCGTGGCCAACAGATCCTCCGGCGCGCATAGTTGCTCCACCAGCCGGGCGGCGAGCGCCGCTTCTCCGCGCAGCACCTGCTGCCCCAGCAGCATTCGCGACGCCATCGCCCATCCGACCGCGCGAAGCAGCATCCAGCCGTGACCGCCACCGGGATGCAGGCCGATCTGAAGGAAGCGCGTGTCGAAGGGCGCGTCGGGCACGGCGACACGCATGTCGCAGGCAAGCGCCAGGTTCAGCCCCGCGCCCACCGCAGGGCCATTAACCGCCGCGATCGTCGGCAAGGGGCAGTCGGCGACGGTCAGGAAGGCGCGATACACCGCCTGCACCGCCGAATCGTCCCCTGCCGCCGCCGCTTCCAGATCATTGAGTCGCGCGCCCGCGCAAAAAGCGGAGCCGGCCCCCGTCACGATCAGCGCCTTGACGCGGAGGTCGTCGCCGGCGGCCAGCACGGCCTCGGTCAGCATCCCGCTCAATTCCGCCGATAATATGTTGCGGCGGCCGGTATCGTTGAGGGTCAGGATGAGCACGCCGTCGCGGCGTTCGGACAGGAGCAGGGACATGGGGCCATCCTAGCGGCCCAGTCCTCCAAAAGAAAAGTCGTCCAAAAGAAAAGGGCGCCCGCTGGCGCCCTTTCCGTCCTACCGAAAGGACCGATTACTTCTTCAGCGTCAGGCCGCCGAAGCGCTTGTTGAAGCGCGCCACCTGGCCGCCCTGATCCAACTGGCGCTGGCCGCCGATCCACGCCGGGTGGGACTTGGGGTCGATGTCGAGGGCCATCGTGTCGCCTTCCTTGCCCCAGGTCGAGCGGGTCTGGAAAGTCGTGCCGTCGGTCATCTGAATGGTAATCATGTGATAGTCGGGGTGAAGATTGGCCTTCATGGGTCCGTGCTCCGATAATGGCCGGTTTCCGACCGGCCGGGGATGCGGGAAAATCTCGCGAAGGCGCGCCGTTACAGGGTTTCCCCGGCAAAGGCAAGGGGTGGGGCGCGCCGTTCCGCGCCCCACCCCTTGTCGATCTTCGCGCGCGGTTCAGTCCTTTGGCGGATCGGCGATCATGGCGACGAAATTGGCCTCGGCCGCGACCCTGCCATCCACCATCGCCTTGCCGACGAACTTGCAGACCGGCCCGCGTATCTGGACCAGATCGACATGCAGGTCGAGCAGGCAGCCCGGCTCGACCGGCGAGCGGAACTTGGCTCCGTCGATGCTCATGAAATAGACGAGCTTGCCCGAATCCCGCAGCGCCAGCGTCTCCACCGTCAGCACGCCGGCGGCCTGCGCCATCGCTTCGACGATCAGCACGCCCGGCATGATCGGGCGGGTGGGGAAATGGCCCTGGAAGAAGGATTCGTTGATCGACACCGCCTTGACTGCATGGATGCTGCTGCCGGGCGTCACCGACAGCACGCGATCCACCAGCAGCATCGGATAGCGATGCGGCAGCGCCGCCATGACCCCACGAATATCGATGGGGCCACGGCTTTCCTGCGCCTGCGCCTCGCGCTCCTGCGTCATGTCATCCTGCTCGGCCATGGCCGGATCAGCGCGACTGTGGCTGCTGGGCAGGGCTGGAGGGCGCGGCGGCGGGCGCGGCCTGGCCCTGGCGGCCCGGCTGCCAGCCGGCGGGCGGCGTGATTCCGACGCTCGGCACCAGCGCATTGAGTTCGGTCACGACCGACTGGGTGATGTCGACGGTCGGCTGATAGGACACGGTCGCCTCGGGCGACAGGACCAGGTCGACCTTCGCCTTGGCCATCGCCGCCTTCAGCGCGTCCGACAGCTTGGCGGTAATCTGTTCCTCGACATAGGCGTTGGCGAGGCCGATCGGCTGGCCCAGGCGCTGCAATTCGGCTTGCGCGGTCTGCTGCGACTGCTGGAACTGCTGATACTGGGTCTCGATCGCGGGCGTGGGCTTGTTGCCCGCGGCCCGGAGCGCGGCCTGGATGGCGTCGCCCTTGGTCTTGAGGTCGGCGTCGATGGTGGTCTTGCGCGCGTTGAAGGCGTCGATCTGCGGCTTGTAGGTGGTCTGCATCTGCGCGCGCGCGGTGGTGTAGGCGGCGCTGGTGCCGACGGCGCGTTGCAGGTCGGCGACCGCGATGCCGGTCTTCGACTGGGCGGCGGCGGGCGCAGCGGCCAGCACGATGGCGGTCATGGGAGCGAGGCCGAGGGCCAGCGCCTTGATAATCATCTTCATCAGAATTGAGTCCCTACGTTGAAAGTGATGAGCTTGTCGTCGTCCCCTGGTTCCTTCAGCAGAGCCTTGGCGATGTCGATGCGGAACGGGCCGAAGGGCGAGTTCCAGTTGACGCCGAAGCCCACGGAGACGCGCGGCTTGAGGGTGTCGCCCTGATAGACTTCCTCAAAGCCGGTGCCGTCCAGATAATTGTCGTTGCTGATGCCGGTGGGGCAGGTGCCGGGCGCGGTCGCCCGCACGGTCCCGGTGCCCGCCGCGTCGGTGCAATAGCCTGCGAACACGCCGTTGCCGTTGACCAGCCCGGGGTCCTTCAGCCCCGCGACCGCGCCTGCGTCCACATAGATGGACGGACGCAGGCCCATTTCGCGCGCGCCCGAGCCCAGCGGAATCTCCAGTTCGGCGCGCGCCATATAATAGATTTTGCCGCCCAGCGCGTCGTCGGCGATATTGTTGTTGTTGGAAGCGTCACGGACATAATTGCCGTTTTCGTCCTGCGTCAGATAGAAGCGCTTGACGCGCGGGCCGATGCCGCGAATGTCGAAACCGCGCATCTGCGGCTCGCCCAGGAAGAAGCGGTCGGTCAGGCGGACGGTATCGACCGCGTTGCCCGCCGCGTCGAACCGATCTTTTTCCAGGCTGTGGATATAGCCGCCTTCGCCGGTCACCGCGAAGATGAAGCCGCCGCCCAGCGCGAAGAATTTGCCCGCGTTGAGGCGCGTGCGGATATATTTGACGCTGCCGCCCAGTCCCGCGAAATCCTGGCTCAGCACGATATTATGCCCGCGCGTCGGCCGGATGCGGTTGTCGCGATTGTCGAAGATCAGCGAATAGCCCAGCGAAGAGGTCGTGCGCTTGCCGATCGCGTCGCACAGGTAACGGCCCGCCAGGATCGGGTCGCACTGCGTAGCCAGCGGCCCCGTGCCGTCGGGGTCGGAATAATAGACATCCTTGTCCAGCGACACGTCGTCGAAGTTCAGCGTGTAGCGCAGAGCCAGCGACATATATTCGGTGATCGGCACGCCCGCGCGGATCTGGAAACCCGTCGTCGTCTGTTCGTAGGTCGTGTCGCGATCGTTATTGTTAAGATAGCGGAAGCTGTTGAGATCGCGGCGGTAGATGTCGCCGCCCAGCGCGATATTCTTGTCCATGAAATAGGGTTCGGTAAAGCCCAGCTCGACCGACTTGCTATAGGCTGAATAGTTGACCGAGGTCCGCAGTTCCTGCCCCTTGCCCCGGAAGTTGCGCTGCGTGATCGAGGCCGAGACGATGAAGCGTTCCAGCGAGGAGAAGCCCGCCGACAGCGACAATTCGCCGGTCGATTTTTCCTGGACGTTGGTTTCCAGCACGATGCGGTCGGGCGCGGAGCCCGGCTTCTGCTCGATGTCCAGCTTTTCCTGGAAGAAGCCGAGCGAGTTGATGCGGTCCTTCGATCGCTTGACGAGGAAGCTGTTGAAGGCGTCCCCTTCCGCCAGGCGGAACTCGCGGCGCACGACCTTGTCCTGCGTCAGCGTATTGCCGTTGATGTCGACCCGCTCGACATAGACGCGCGGCGCGTTGGCGATGCGGAAATTGATCCCCATCGTCAGGTCTTCCTTCGACCGGTTGAAGTCCGGCGATACGTCGGCGAAGGCATAGCCGAACAGGCCCGCCGTCTCGCTCAGCGTGTCGACCGTGTCCTCGACCTGCTTGGCGTTGTACCAGTCGCCCTTCTTCATCGGCAGCATCTTGGTCAGGCCCTCGCCCGACAGGTCGCGAATATCGCTTTCGACCTTCACGTCGCCGAACTTGTAGCGGTCGCCCTCTTCCACCACATAGGTGATGATGAAGTCCTGCTTGTCGGGGGTCAGCTCCGCCACGGCCGAGATCACGCGGAAATCGGCATAGCCCTCGGTCAGATAATATTGGCGCAGCTTCTGCTGGTCATAGGCCAGGCGATCGGGATCGTAGCTGGTGCCGGAGGAAAAGAGGCGGAACCAGCGCGACTGCTTGGTCACCATCTGGCTGCGCAGGTCGCCGTCGCTGAACTTCTCGTTGCCGATGATGTTGATCTGGCGGACCTTGGACTTGGGGCCTTCCGAAATCTCGAACACGATGTCGACGCGGTTCTGGTCGAGCTGGACCATCTTCGGCTCGACCGAGGCGGCGAAGCGGCCCTGGCGGCGATACAGTTCGATGATCCGCGCGACGTCGGCGCGCACCTTCGACCGAGTATAGATCTGGCGTGGGGCGAGCTTGATCTCGGGCCGGATCTTGTCTTCCTTCAGCCGCTTGTTGCCCTCCAGCACGATGCGGTTGACGACCGGATTCTCCTTGATCTCGATCGTCAGGGCGCCCGCGTCGTTGCGGATCTGGACGTCGGCGAATAATTCGGTCTCGAACAGGTCGCGCAGCGCCTGGTCCAGGCTTTCCTGGGTGAAGGGCTGGCCGATGCGCAATTTGGTGTAGGACAATATCGTGTCCGGCTCCAGCCGCTGCTGGCCGGTGACCGCGATCGAGCGGATCGTGCCCTGCGGCGCTACGACGGCGGCCGGCGCGGATGCGGGCGCGGCGGCGGGGCCGGACGCGGGCGCGCTCTGGGCGAGCGCGGGCGCGGCAACCAGGCCGGCGATAACCGTGCTGGCCAACATGGCCGCGACAACCGGACGCTGTCGCATGCTGCTCTTCATCGCTGTCACCCGCTCACCCTCGAAAGAAAATCATACTCTATTGGCGAAGACGCCAGGAAGTCGCGCTTCCCTGCCCGATGCGGATCAACCGATCAAGCCGGACAGGCTTTTCCACAGTCCGAAAGACGACAAATCGTTGAAAGTCACAAGCATCATCATCGCCAACAGCACCGCCAGCCCTGACCTGTAGGCCCATTCCTGGACCTGCGGGCTGACCGGCCGCCGTTGAACCGCCTCTATCCCGTAGAAAAGCAGATGTCCGCCATCCAGCATTGGGATTGGCAACAGGTTGATGAACCCCAAGTTAATCGAGATGAGCGCGATGAAGAAGATAAAGCTCTCCGGCCCCATCGACGCGGCTTGCCCCGAAACCTCGGCGATCTTCAGCGGCCCGCCCAGTTCCTTGACCGATCGCGCGCCGCCGATCACCTGTCCCAGCGTCTCCACCATGGTCTGGACGATATCGCCGACCCGGTCGACCGCCACGATCGGCGCGCGCCACAGCGGCACGGGCTCTATCACCGGCTTGCCCGCGCCGATCCCCAGGCGGCCGACGCGAAAGCGGTTGCCGAACCCGTCGCCTTCCATCACCGACCCGATGGTGGCGTCCAGCGCGATACGATCCCCGTCCCGCTCGATCACCACGTCCACGGCCTCGCCCGGACGGATGCGGGTATACATCACCATGTCGGCATAGGTGTCCATCGGCCGCCCGCCGAGCGAGACGATCCGGTCACCCACCCTTATGCCCGCCGCCTGCGCCGCGCTGCCCGGCTGAACGATACCCGCCACGGGGGGCGTGCGGCTTTCGCCATAGAGAAAGGCGAAGCTGCCCAGGATCAGGATCGCGAACAGGAAATTGATAGCGGGCCCGGCCGCGACGATCGCCGCCCGCTGCCACACGGGCTTGGCCGGAAAGCTCTCCGCCCGCTCGGCCGCCGGCAGTTGCAGCCAGGCCGGATCGGTCTGGCTGGCGGGGTTCATGTCGCCCTTGAACTTCACATAGCCGCCCAGCGGCAGCGCGGCGAGGCGCCAGCGCGTGCCGCGCCTGTCGACCCAGGCCGCGATTTCCGGGCCGAAGCCGATGGAGAAGGCTTCCGCCTTCACGCCGCACCAGCGCCCGACCAGATAATGGCCCAGCTCATGCACGAAAACGAGCGGACCGATGACCGCGACGAAAGCGAGAGCGGTCAGCAGGAGACCGGGATTTTGGATCAAGCCGTCATTCTTTCCATCACTAGCCGGGCGGTGGCGCGCGCCCCGGCGTCGGCCGCCAGCACGTCGTCCATCGACATGGGCGTGCTCGCGCTATAGCGGTTCAATACATCCTCCACAATCGCGGCGATATCAAGGAAGCCGATCGCGCCAGCCAGGAAGGCGGCGACCGCGACCTCGTTGGCCGCGCTCAGGATCGCGGGGGCGGCGGCCCCGGCGGCGGCGGCGTCCCGCGCCAGCCGCAGCGAGGGAAATCTTTGCGGATCAGGCGCTTCGAAATCGAGCCTGCCGATCCGTGTCAGGTCCAGCGGCTGGCAGGGCGTCGCGATCCGCTCGGGCCATGCCAGCGCGTGAGCGATGGGTATGCGCATGTCGGGCGATCCGAGCTGCGCCAGGGTGGAGCGGTCGCGAAACTCCACCATCGAATGGATGACCGACTGGGGATGGACAAGGATCTCGATCCGGTCGAGCCCCACGGGGAAGAGGTGCGCCGCCTCTATCAGTTCCAGCCCCTTGTTCATCATTGTCGCGCTGTCGACGCTGATCTTCGCGCCCATCGACCAATTGGGGTGGGCGACCGCCTGAGCCGGGGTGATCGCGCGCATGTCGGCGCGGCTGGACGTGCGGAACGGCCCGCCGCTAGCGGTCAGTGTGATCCTTGCCACGTCTTCGAAGCGGCTGCCGGCAAGACACTGAAATATCGCATTATGCTCGCTGTCGACCGGCAGCAGCGTCGCGCCGGAGGCGGCCGCCGCCTGCATCATCAGCGCGCCGGCCGACACCAGCGATTCCTTGTTGGCCAGCGCCACCGTCCCGCCGGTGCGCAACGCCGCGATTGTGGGTGACAGGCCCGCGCAGCCGACGATCGCCGCCATCGTCCAGTCCGCCCCCGCCCCGGCCGCGTCGACCAGCGCCTGCGGCCCCGCCGCCGCTTCTATGCCCGATCCGGCGAGCGTGTCGCGCAATTCGGCATAGCGCGCGGCGTCGCCGATTACCGCTATCCGCGCATGATGGGCGCGCGCCGCCTGCGCCAGTCCCGCCACGTCGCCATGGGCGGTCAGCGCTACGACTTCATAACGGTCCGGCTCTCGCCCGATCAGGTCGAGCGTCGACATGCCGACCGAGCCGGTCGCGCCGAAGATCGAAACGCGGCGAGTCACAAGGCTCCGCCGATCAGCGCGGCATAGAGCAGCGCCGCGATCGGCGCGGCGGTGACCACGCCGTCCAGCCGGTCCATGATGCCGCCATGGCCGGGCAGCAAGGTGCCGCTGTCCTTCACCCCGGCACGCCGCTTCATCCAGCTTTCCAGCAGGTCGCCCAGTTGCGCGGCTACAGCCAGCAGGCCGCTAGCCGCCGCCAGCTGGATCGGCAGCCCGGCCGCAAGATGCAGCACGAAGCCCAGCGCGAGCGCCGCGACCACCCCGCCGCCCAGGCCCGACCAAGTCTTGGACGGGCTCACGCGCGGCGCCAGTTTCGGGCCGCCGATCGACCTTCCGGCGAAATAGGCGCCGATGTCGGTCGCCCATACCAGGCCCAGCGCCCAGAAGGCGAGCAGCAGGCCATGGACATGCGGCGGCTGCCCGCGCAGGAACAGCAGCGCCATCACCGGCAGGCAGACATAGGGGATGCCGAGCGCCAGCCGCACCGACCGGCTGATGATGAGGATGAAGAAAAGCGCGGCCATCATCAGGCCGAAGGCGAGCCAGGACACGCCCGCCGCTAGCGGGCACAGGATCGCCAGCGGCACGGACACGGCGAACATCGCCAGCCGCCTGGCTTCGGCGGGAGCGGCGGCCAGATCGGCCCACTCCCCTATCATCAGCACGCCCGCGACCACCAGCAGCAGCCAGAAGAGAAACCCGCCCGCCAGCAAAGCGCCCAGCGCGACGAGGATGAGGGCGAGGCCAACGGTCGTCCGGGTGCGCAATTCGCTCGACATCGGCACCTTCAAAGGCCGCCGAAGCGGCGGTCCCTCAATTTGAAGGCGTCCAGCGCCGCGGACAGCGCCTTATGGTCGAAGTCGGGCCAGAGCATGTCGGTGAAATAGAGTTCGGCATAGGCGGCCTGCCAGAGCATGAAGTTGCTGAGCCGCTGTTCGCCCGAGGTGCGGATCAGCAGGTCGAGCGGCGGCAGGTCGGCGGTATCCAGGCAGGAGTCGATCTCCGCGATGTCGATGTCGCGCGCGGCGATGGCGCCGTCGGCGGCCCGTTGCGCCAGTTCCCGGACCACCCGTACAAGCTCGTCCTGCGCGCCATAGTTGAGGGCGATAGCGATCACCGGCCCGCTATTGCCGGCGGTTCGCGCGACCGCGCCGTCGATCAGTTCCACCAGCGACGCATCGAGCGCGCGATAATTGCCGATGACCCGCAGGCGGACGCCGTTCGCGTGGAACTCCTCTAGGTCCGCCTCGATGAAATGGCGCAGCAGGCCCATCAGGTCGGCGACCTCTGATGCCGGCCGCTTCCAGTTCTCCGAGGAAAAAGCGTAGAGGGTCAGGCATTCCAGCCCCAGCTCACGGGCGGCGCGGGCGACGCGGCGCACCGCCTCCACCCCGGCGCGGTGCCCGGCGATCCGTGGCAGAAAGCGCTTCTTGGCCCAGCGGCCATTGCCGTCCATGATGATGGCGACATGGCGCGCGCCATGCTCCGGCGCCATCAGGGGTTCGCTCGGCTGGATCTGGCTGGCCACGTCAATGTCCGGGCGCGCGGGTCATAGGGGCGTTCCCGGCCTATTGGCCGAGAATCTCCTTCTCCTTGGCCGCCGCGGCCGCATCCAGATCGGCTATGGTGGCGTCGGTCAGCTTCTGGACCTCCGTCTCCGCGCGCTTGCGTTCGTCCTCGCTGATCTCGCCCTTCTTTTCGTCGGCTTTCAGGCTGTCCATGCCGTCGCGGCGGACGTTGCGCACGGCCACGCGCGCCTTTTCCGCATATTGGCCCGCCAGCTTCGCCAGTTCCTTGCGGCGCTCCTCGGTCAGGTCGGGGATCGGCAGGCGCAGCGTCTGCCCGTCGACGATGGGATTGAGGCCGAGGCCCGCCGATCGGATCGCCTTGTCGGTGGGGCCGACATTGCTCTTGTCCCATACCTGTACCGACAGCATCCGCGGCTCGGGCGCGGACACGGTCGCGACCTGGTTGAGCGGCATGTGCGCGCCATAGACCTCGACCGTCACGGGATCGAGCAGCGAGACATTGGCGCGGCCGGTGCGCAGGCCGCTAAGATCGCCTTTCAGCGATTCCACCGCGCCGGCCATGCGGCGCTCCAGATCGGCCTTGTTATATTGCGGCATATTCAGCTCTCCTGACTGTGCACGACCGTCGCCACGCCCCGACCGGCGAGCACCTTGGCCAGATTGCCCTGCTCACGGATATTAAAGACGACGATGGGAATATTGCTGTCACGGCACAGCGCGATGGCGCTGGCGTCCATGACCTTCAGATCGTCAGCCAGCACTGTGCTGTAACTGACTGTTTCATAACGGACGGCACCGGTAACCTTCTTGGGATCGGCATTATAGACGCCATCGACCGACGTGCCCTTGAACAGCGCATCGCACTTCATTTCGGCGGCGCGAAGCGCGGCCCCGCTGTCGGTCGTGAAGAAGGGACTGCCCACGCCCGCCGCGAAGATGACCACGCGGCCCTTTTCCAGATGGCGCTCGGCGCGCCGGCGGATGAAGGGTTCGCACACCGACGCCATGGGAATGGCGGACTGGACGCGCGTGTCGATGCCGATCTGCTCCAGCGCGTTCTGCACCGCGAGCGCGTTCATCACGGTCGCCAGCATCCCCATATAGTCGGCGGTCGCCCGTTCGAAACCCTTGGCGGCCGCGGCCAGGCCCCGGAAGATATTGCCGCCGCCCACGACCACGCACAGCTCGAACCCCTGCGCCTTCGCGTCGGCGATTTCGCCGGCGACGCGCGCGGTGACGGCCGGATCGATCGCCAGACCGCCCTCCCCCATCAGCACTTCGCCGGACAGTTTCAGCAATATGCGCTTATAGGCAGGCCGGGTCATGCGGGTCTGGGTATCCATATCTGCGGGCAAGGAAATGGCGCGCACCTTAGGCAGTGCGCGCCATTATGGGAAGCGGGCTTTTGGCATTTATGCCGGGCCGTTTCGGTTCGACCCGGCGGCCCGACAGCCATGCCCGATCGGATCAGACGCCGGCCGCAGCCGCGACCTCGGCCGCGAAGTCGCTCACTTCCTTCTCGATGCCCTCGCCCAACTGAAAACGGACATAATCCTTGAGCGTGATCGACTTGCCCGCTTCCTTCGCCGCCTTGGCGACGACATCGGCGACGGGGGTCTTGTTGTCCATCACGAAAAGCTGCGACAGCAGCGCGTTTTCCTTGGCGAACTTGGCGACCGAACCGTCAACCATCTTGGCGACGATCTCGGCCGGCTTGCCAGATTCGGCAGCCTTTTCAGCGGCGATCGCGCGCTCGCGCTCCAGCAGCGCGGGGTCGATATCGGCGGCGGACAGCGCCAGCGGGAAGGCGGCGGCGATGTGCATCGCGATCTGCTTGCCCAGCGGCTCCAGCACATCTGTGGGCGCATCGCCCTCCAGCGCGACCAGCACGCCGATCTTGCCCAGGCCCGGCGCGGCGGCGTTGTGGACATAGGGCACGACGACGCCCTGGCTCACCTCGACATGGCCGACGCGGCGCAGATTCTGGTTCTCGCCGATGGTGGCGATATTGGCGACCAGCTTCTCAGCGACGGTGCCGCCCGACGGATAGGCCTGGCCCGAAAGCGCCTCTGCATCAGTAGCGCCGGACTTCAGCGCGATGTCGGACACGGTGCGGACGAAATCCTGGAACTGGTCGTTCTTGGCGACGAAATCGGTTTCGCTGTTCACTTCGACGGCCACGCCCTTGGTGCCCGCGACGGCAACGCCGACCAGGCCTTCAGCGGCGGTGCGGCTCGACTTCTTCTGGGCGGCGGCCAGGCCCTTGGCGCGCAGCCAGTCGGTCGCGGCCTCCAGATCGCCATTGGCTTCGGTCAGGGCCTTCTTGCAATCCATCATGCCGGCGCCCGAACGGTCGCGCAGTTCCTTGACGGCGGCAGCGGTAATCTCGGCCATGTTTCGGCTCCTAAAAGGTTCAGTGTTTCCAATATGCGGCAGGGCGCTTCTTGGTTCTCAAAAAGCGCCCTGCCCGATCAGCTTTGCAGTTTTGCGAAACTTACGCTTCGGCGGCGGCGGCCTCTTCGGCCATCGGCTCGTCCAGCGCGCCCAGATCGACGCCGGACGCCTGCTGCGCGCCATGGTTGCCCTTGGTCGCGGCGGCGGCGATCGCGTCGCAATAGAGGCGGATGGCGCGGCTGGCGTCGTCATTGGCGGGAACCGGGAAGGCGATGCCGTCCGGCGAGACGTTCGAATCGAGCACGGCGACGACCGGAATGCCCAGCGTATTGGCTTCCTTGATCGCCAGTTCTTCCTTGTTGGCGTCGATCACGAACATGACGTCGGGAATGCCGCCCATGTCGCGGATGCCGCCGAGCGACATCTCCAGCTTCTCGCGCTCGCGAGTCATCTGAAGCACTTCCTTCTTGGTGAGGCCGTGGGTGTCGCCCGACAGCTTCTCCTCCAGGGTCTTCAGGCGCTTGATCGAGCCGGAAATGGTCTTCCAGTTGGTCAGCATGCCGCCAAGCCAGCGGTGGTTGACGAAATGCTGGCCCGACTGGCGCGCCGCGTCGGCGATCGGCTCCTGCGCCTGGCGCTTGGTGCCGACGAACAGCACCTTGCCGCCGGCGGCGACGGTGCTGCTGACGAAATCGAGCGCGCGCGCCATCAGGGGCACGGTCTGCGACAGGTCGAGAATGTGGATGCCGTTGCGCTCGCCGAAGATATACGGCTTCATGCGCGGGTTCCAGCGATGGGTCTGGTGGCCGAAATGGGCGCCAGCCTCGATCAATTGCTGCATGGTGACGACAGGAGCCGCCATAGTCTTTCTCCTTCCGGTTTGACCTCTGGGAATCAGGAAGCGCGACGCGGCCTTAAAGGCCCGGCTCGCCACCGGATATGTCGATTCCCATGTGGAATGGGCGGCCCTTTAGCGGACTGATAAAATTTGCGCAAGGGCTTGACCGCGCCCTCTTTTAGAACATATAGGGAACAAGCGGAACCGAAATGGGTATTTCAAGTTAATTCCGTCGTAGTGAGACAAGCCGTGCAAACGGCAAGATAGAAAGTCCGGCCATGTTCGCAATCGTTGCAGGTCTTGTTTTTTCCATCGCCTTTCTGCTGGCGATCGGCACCATTGGCGCGATGCTGATGCTTTATCATGACAAGATGGTGGCGGCGCTGCTGTTCGAGCCGATCCCGCAAAATCCGCCCGTCTATCAGTTGCGCATCCGCCGCGCCCGCATGGACGCAGCCGAGCGTCAGGCGGTTCGTCCGACCGCTCCCCGCCTCGCCGCCGCCTGAACCTCTATTCGGCGCTGGATCGGGGAACGACCGGGGTCGCCACCGCTGATTGCTGTCGCCGCACCTTGGCATAGCTCGCGATTCCGAAGGGCAGCAGCGCGATATAGACCAGGCAGATACCCAGCAGCGTCAGCCAGGGATCGGTGATCAGCAGCGCGGCGAGCAGACCCGCCAAGGCGATCGCCTCCAGCCTTATCCGCTTGCGCAGCCGCAGCGCCGACCAGCTATAGGTGGCGATGCTGGAGATCATCAGGAAGGCGACGAAGGCGGCCCAGGGGGCCACCACATACCATTGGCGGAAGATGTCGAGCCCCGTCACCAGCCATAGATAGAGCGGCACGAAGGCCAGCCCCGCTCCGGCGGGCGCGGGCACCCCGGTCAGGAAGCCCGCCGACTTGTGCGGCTGCTGTCCCGCGTCGATATTGGCGTTGAACCGTGCGAGGCGCAGCGCGCAGGACAGCGCATGGGCCAGCGCGAATATCCATCCGAACTTGGGCATCGCGTGAAGCGACCAGAGATAGAGGATGAGGGCGGGGGCGACGCCGAAGGCGATGGAGTCGGAGAGCGAATCCAGTTCCGCGCCGAAACGGCTTTCGCCCCGCAGCATCCGCGCGATGCGCCCGTCCAGCCCATCGAGCACGCCCGCGATCAGCACGCACAGCACCGCGAACTGCCAATGATCCTCGCGCCCCTGAATGGCGCTGACGCCATAGCGAATGCCGGTCAGGCCCGAGCAGAGCGCCATCGCCGTGACCGCGTTGGGCGCCACCATCCGCAGGGTGATTCCCCGGCGCAGCCCCTTTGGCACGGCGCGCCGCTGCCTCATTGCTGAATCCCGGCCAGCACGCGCCGGTCACCGATCTGGGCGAGGATGGTCTCGCCGGCCACCGTGCGCTGGCCCAGGACGACGCGCGGCGCGGTCCCGGCGGGCAGATAGACGTCAACGCGGCTGCCGAAGCGGATGAGGCCGATGCGCTGCCCGGCCGCCACCATGTCGCCGGGCTTCACGAACGGCACGATGCGGCGCGCCACCAAGCCGGCGATCTGAGTGAAGCCGATTCGCACGCCGTCATGACGCTCGACCAATATATGCTGGCGCTCGTTATCCTCGCTCGCCTTGTCGAGATCGGCGTTAAGGAACTTGCCCGAAATATAGACGACCGCCTTCACCGTGCCGCCGATCGGGGTGCGGTTGATATGCACGTCGAACACGCTCATGAAGATCGATACGCGGATCATCGGCTGGTCGCCAAGGCCCGCCGCTCCGGCCATTTCCCTGGGCGGCGGCACCCTCTGGATCAGCGTGATGAGGCCGTCGGCGGGGGCGATGATCGCATTCTCGTCCTGCGGCACGGCGCGCACGGGGTCGCGGAAGAAGGTCAGCACCCATCCGGTGACGATCAGCATCAGCCATCCCACAACTTCCCATCCCAGGATGAAGAACAGGCCGGTGATCGCCGCCGCGATTGCCGCGAACTTCACGCCTTCGCGATGGACGGACGGAAAGCGCCATTTGACATTGCCGCCAGCGGCAATCGTGATCTCGTTATTTTCCATGCCCACCGCCTTTAGGGAGAGACCGTCCCCGTGACAACGACCGATCCCGGAGGAAGGCTCCCTGCGCCCATTGGCCGCGCTGTTCCCGCCCATATCCGGTTGAACATTGGCGGCGCTTTGCCTAGTGGGTTGCCCATCCATCCGAAGCACAGCAGAGAAAGCGAACCAGGCGCATGGCGAAGATCAAGGTGAAGAACCCCGTCGTGGAAATCGACGGCGACGAAATGACCCGGATCATCTGGGAATGGATCCGCGAGCGGCTGATCCTTCCCTATCTCGACATCGACCTGAAATATTATGACTTGAGCGTCCAGAAGCGCGACGAGACGAACGACCAGATCACGATCGATTCCGCCAACGCGATCAAGGAACATGGCGTCGGCGTGAAGTGCGCCACCATCACCCCTGACGAGCAGCGGGTCGAGGAGTTCAACCTCAAGTCGATGTGGAAGTCGCCCAACGGCACGATCCGCAACATATTGGGCGGCGTCGTCTTCCGCGAGCCGATCGTCATCCGCAACGTGCCCCGGCTGGTTCCGGGCTGGACCGACCCGATCGTCGTCGGCCGTCACGCGTTCGGCGACCAGTATCGCGCCACCGATTTCCGCGTCCCCGGCCCCGGCAAGCTGCGCCTGGTGTTCGAGGGCGAGGACGGACAGGTCATCGACCGCGAGGTGTTCGACTTCCCGGGCGCCGGCGTCGCCATGGGCATGTACAATCTCGACGACTCCATCCGCGATTTCGCCAAGGCCAGCATGAACTATGCGCTCGATCGCGGATGGCCGCTCTACCTGTCGACCAAGAACACCATTCTCAAGGCCTATGACGGCCGCTTCAAGGATCTGTTCCAGGAAGTGTTCGACGCC
>JARYGO010000011.1:0-113433 GCA_033795485.1 Sphingobium sp. | reverse complement strand
CGCGCCGCCCGTCGTGCCGCCCGCGCCGGCGCGGGCGATCGCGCCGCTCGGCTGCCTGGGCATCGGCGCGTCGACGGGGGGCATCCATGCGCTGGGCCAGCTTTTCAACGGCCTGGCCGCGCCGCTGGGCGTGCCGATCCTGGTGACGCAGCATCTGCCGCTCAGCTTCACCGTCTATTTCGCGCAGCAGCTCGGGCGCATGACGCGCCTGCGGGTCAAGGTCGCCGAACAGGGAGAGCCGCTGTTGCCCGACATCGTCTATATCGCGCCCGGGGACGCCAATCTTCGGTGCAGGCGGGGCTTGCACGGCCGCGTGGTCGCTATGCTCGATCCGGAGCGGACGCCGACGGGCAATTTGCCCGGCGTCGATCCGATGTTCACGTCGATGGCCAAGGCCTATGGCCCGGGCGCGGCGGGCATCGTGCTGACCGGCATGGGCCGCGACGGCACGCAGGGCGCGCGCGCCATCATGGCGAGCGGCGGCTGGATCGTGGCCCAGGATGAGGCAAGCAGCGTCGTATGGGGCATGCCGGGTTCGGTGGCCGACGCCGGGCTGTGCTGCGCGGTGCTGGAGCCCAGCGCGATCATGCCGTTCGTGACCCAGCGCTCAAAGGGATTGAATTAATGTCTATCATACCGCCGGCCTCGGCTTCGCCGCCGCACCATCGGCCGGTCGCTGGGGCGACGCGTATCCTGTCCACCCTGCTGGAGACCCGCACCGGCCAGGTACTGTCGGAAAACCGCTTGTGGCGCGTGGAGACCGCGCTGAAGCCGGTCATGCGCGCTCATGGCGCCCCGGACATCGAGTCGCTGGCCGGGCGATTGGTATCGACGCGCGACGCGAAGCTGGAAGAGGAGGTGGTGAACGCCCTGCTCAACAATGAGAGCAGCTTCTTTCGCGATCTCCAGGTATTCGACATGCTCCAGCGAGACATTCTGCCGCATATTCACGAACGGAAGTCCGACCGGACGCTGCGGATCTGGAGCGCGGGCTGCTCGACCGGGCAAGAGGCCTATTCAATCGCCATGCAGCTCCGCAGGAATGCCGACCGCTGGCAGGGCTGGCGGATCGAGCTGCTGGCGAGCGACATTTCCACGGCCGCGATCGCCCGCGCCAAATCCGGCATATTCTCGCAGATCGACGTTCAGCGCGGCCTGGCCATCGGCGACCTGCTCAAGTGGTTCGAGCCGGTGGGCGACGATTGGAAGATCAGCGACGAACTGCGCCGGATGGTCGATTTCCGGACTGACAATCTGTTTCAGCCCGGCGCGGCGAAGGGCGAATATGACCTGATCCTGTGCCGCAACGTGCTGCTCTATTTCACGGCGGAACGCCGCCGCCGCGTCTTCGACCTGCTCGCGCGCCACGCGCATGACCATTCGGTCCTGGTGCTGGGCGCGGGGGAGACCGTGATCGGCCAGAGCGACGATTTCATCACCCATCCCTTGTTCCGCGGCGTCTATGCCCATCGCCCCGCCGCCCAGGCGGGCCATGTCGCCGGGACGCGCCGCGCCGGCTGATTTTTCGCGCTGGCCATCGCATGCCCCTGCTTTAGGGACGGGGCATGCGATGGTTCCCACTCCGCAGATCAGGCCGGTCTCGACAGGCGTGACTGGTTCGTGCTGACGGTCATGATGCTGGTCTGGGCTCAACCTAATTTTCGTGAAGCTCTCCGTGGACGTCATCGCGCCGTTCCGCCGCCTTTCTGCGCCACGCGATGATCGCGCTCGCTACCTGTCTTTCCTGCGCGTGGTTCCGGGGCGGTCGCCTTCTCCGCGCTTGGTTCATCAATGATTGGCCATGGCGGGCTGGCCTGGCTGCTTCAGCGGTACCCGGTGGCGACGGTCATGCCCAATAGCTTGATCGCGCCGGTGCTCTCCGCCATTGTCGCGGCGGTGATGTTCGGGACGCGGGTGACGGGGCTGATGCTGTTGGGCGGGGTGGTGGTGATGGCGGGGGCCGCGATCCTGACCTTGCGCGGCGCGGGGAAAGAGCTGATCCTGGATGAACCCGCCCCTTGACGCCCGGCTTCCTCCCGCGAAGGTTGAAACGACTGTGATCGCCCGATGACCTACAGCCCGCTGATCGAAACGCCGTCTCCCAATTTCGACGAGCGCGCCGCGCCGGTGACGATGCTGGTGCTGCACTATACGGGCATGCCGGATGCCGCGAGCGCGATCAACTGGCTGGCCAATCCCGAATCGAAAGTGTCCGCCCATTATGTCGTGACCGAGGACGGGCAGGTGATCCGCATGGTCGCGGAGGACAAGCGCGCCTGGCACGCGGGCCGGTCGCATTGGCGCGGCGTTTCCGACGTCAATTCCGCCAGCATCGGCATAGAGATCGTCAATCCCGGCCATGAGTGGGGCTATCGCCCGTTCCCCGAGACCCAGATGAGCGCGCTCATTCCGCTGGTCCACGACATCGTCCAGCGCCACCGCATCACGCGCGGCAATATCGTCGGCCACAGCGACATCGCCCCCGCGCGCAAGCAGGACCCCGGCGAGCTTTTCCCCTGGGGGCAACTCGCCCGCCTGCGCCTGGCGCTGCCGCGTCCCACCAAGAATCTGATGGACCCGCACTGGACCGACGGCGGCTTCATGCTGGCGCTGGAACGCTTCGGCTATGACATCACCGATCCACAGGCGGCGGTCGTCGCCTTTCAGCGACGCTTCCGGCCGGAGTTGATCGACGGCGTCATCGACGGGGAATGCCGCGCGATCCTGCTGGCGCTGCTGCTGCCCAAGCCCAGGGGTGACGATTAGCGGGTGACTGGCTTAGGGGATGACGGGCGCGCCCAAACCCTGTAGAGGCCGCCATGCCAGAGGGTCGGGCGACCGCGGCGTGGCGGGTAACTTCCACGGCGAGGAAAGTCCGGGCTCCACGAAATGACGGTGCCGGCTAACGGCCGGCTGGAGTGATCCAAGGGATAGTGCAACAGAAAGCAGGTCGCAACGGCCTTGGCCATGCGAAATTGAAAGGGTGCGGTAAGAGCGCACCGCGTCCCCGGCAACGGCGGACGGCACGGTAAACCCCACCGGGAGCAAGACCGAATAGGGGCGGCGCGCGGCCTTCGTGGCTGCTAGGCCTGTTTCGGCCGAGACCGCCCGGGTTGGTTGCTTGAGGGGCGGAGCAATCCGTCCCCTAGAGGAATGGTCGCCCATCCCCGGCAACGGGGTGGACAGAACCCGGCTTACAGACCCTCTGGCTTTTTTTGCGGGCGCTTGGCGGAACGCGGCGCCGGCTCACCGGATAGGCCGGAAGCGCGCCGATCTTCACCTAAAAAAGCGTCCCGCCGCTTTCTTTGGGGCGGGGCCGTCGCTACATTGGTCCGATGGCAAGAAACAGCCGATCCAACGACTGGGGATTTCCCCGCTGGCGCAGCTATGGCGCGACGCGCGAGGCGCAGCAGCTGCGCATGTGTGACCGTTTCGGCTGCGACCGGCCGGGGGAATGTCCCGCGCCCAAATCCCCCAACAGCCCGGAGCGCTGGTATTTCTGCACCGAACATGCGGGCGAATATAATCGCAACTGGGACTATTTTCAGGGGCTGGACGCAGAGGAGCGGGCGCGGCGCGAGGCCAATGAGCGGCGCGACGCCGGCGGCTTTCAGAATAGCGGCTTCTACGGCTGGGGCGGGCCGGGCGACGGCAGCCGGTCGCGCGACGAACTCAATGCGCTGAAGGCGCTCGATCTGGAGGATGACGCCGGGTTCGAGGATGTGAAGAAGAGCTGGCGGCGCTTGGCCAAGGAATATCATCCGGACGTGAAGCCCGGCGACGCGCAGGCAGCCGTGCGCTTCCAGACGATCCAGGCCGCCTATGAGGTGCTGCGCTCCGCCGAGGAGCGCCGGACTTGGAAGCCGGCCGGGGCGACGGAGTGAAGGCGCGCGCTTGAAGGATCATGTCCGCTCCAACTGGGACAATGCCGTCCTTATCTGCCGCAAATGCGAAAAGAAGCTCGACGGCGGCTTCGGCCCAGACGGCGACCAGCGGTTGAGCAAAGCGCTGCGCCGGCATCTGACGCTGAAGAAGGGGCGCAAGGCGGTGGCCGGGATCGTCGAGGTGAGTTGCCTTGGCATCTGCCCGAAAGGCGCGGTCACGGTGGTCAACGGCCGCGCCAGCCGTGATTGGCTGCTGGTGCGGCCCGGCGCGGATCTCGACCTGCTGGCGGGAGAATTGGGCATCACGGCAAAGCGCGAGGCTTGAGCCGGGGCGCTCGCCACACGGCCCCGTTCCTCGCCTGAAAACGAAAGCGCCCGCCCTTACCGTTACGGGCAGGGGCGGGCGCTTTTCATGTCATGCTGGGCGCGCGGATCAGCCCGGCTGGTCGGCGCGGCTGACGCCCTGGCCGTCCAAGTTGAGGGCGACGAAATCCCAGTCGATCGCCTCCTTCAGCACCTTGTCGGCATAATTGGGGCGCAGGTTGCGATAGTCGATATAATAGGCATGTTCCCACACGTCGAAAATCAGCAGCGGCGTCGCATCATGCGCGACCGGCGTGTCGGCGTCGTGATAGGAGGTCACCTCCAGCGCGCCGTCCTTGAGGTTGAGCGCGGCCCAGCCGCTGGCGAAATGGCCCACGGCCTCCGCCTTGATCTTGTCGATCAGCGCGTCGACCGATCCGAAGCCTTCGTTGATGAGGTCGAGCAGCGCGCCGCTGGGCGCCTTCTTCTCCGGCGACAGGCACTGCCAGTAGAAGCTGTGGTTCCAGACCTGCCCGACCTGGTTGAACAGCGTGCCCTGCGACGTCTTGATGAGGTCAACCAGCGACCTGCCCTGGAGCGCGGGATCGGCGGCGATCAGTTCGTTGGCCTTGGTCACATAGGCATTGTGATGCTTGCCATGATGATAGTCGAAGGTCTCGGATGAAAGAATGTCGCCAAAGGCGTCCTTCGCATAGGGAAGGTCGGGCAGAACAAAGGCCATGTCGGAACTCCTCGGGTTCGTGATGGGGCGGCCGCGCTACCGATGGCACGGCCTGATGGTCCAACGCCCCTAGCAGGGATAGGGCGTCGTGGGCCATCCAATAATCCTTGTCGGCCCCGATGGAAATATCAATCGGGCACAGGCGTAACGACCGGCGGGTTCCGCGCGCCCTTCACGGCGCTTCTCTTTCGCCCGCGCTGCCGCTAGATGCCGTTTTCGGCCGCCTTCGCGCGCGGCAGCAGAGGAACCGACCCCGTGGCACGCGAAATCACCGGATTTTCCAACCCGCTGGTGAAGCGCGTGCGCAGCTTGCGCGAGAAGAAGCACCGCAAGGCGGAGGGGCTGTTCCTGGCCGAAGGCTTACGCATCCTGACCGAAGCGCGCGAGGAAGGCGTGCTGCCGCACATGCTGTTCCACGCCGGGACCGACCATGTGCTGGCCCGCGACCTGATCGCGGCGATGGAGGTGGCGGGCGGCGAGGCGGCGGGCCATGAGGTCATCGAAACCACGCCCGACATCCTCGCGAAAATCTCCGGCAAGGATAATCCGCAGGCGGTGGTCGGCGTGTATCGCGACCGGCTGGTGCCGCTGGCCCAGATCGACCGGGCAAAGGCGGACATCTGGATCGTCGCCCAGTCGCTGCGCGATCCCGGCAACCTTGGCACCATCTTGCGCACTGGCGACGCGGTGGGGGCCGGGGGGCTGATCCTAGTCGACGATTGCGTCGATCCCTTCTCCGTCGAATCGGTGCGCGCGTCGATGGGCGCGCTTTTCACCCAGTCGATCAGCCAGGCGCGCTGGGACGATTTCCTCGCCTGGCTCCGCGCCGGCGACGGGCAGCTTATCGGCACCAGCCTGAAGGCCACGGCCGACTATCAGGAGCCGCATTATGCCAGCCCCGCCTTCCTGCTGGTCGGCAACGAGGCGCAGGGCCTGCCCGCCGACTATGAGGCGCAGTGCGACCTGCTGGTGAAAATGCCGATGCTGGGCAAGGCCGACAGCCTGAACGCGGCGGTGGCCACGGCGGTCATGGCCTATGAGCTGCTGAACCAAAAAAGACGGAAGGGATAAGCGGATGGCGGGACCGGGGGGCATGGGCGCGATGTGGCGCCACAAGCGGGTGCTGGCCGCGAGCCTGATCGGCACGGCGGTCGAGTTTTACGATTTCTACATCTACGCCACCGCCGCCAGCCTGGTATTTCCCTCCCTCTTCTTTCCATCCTCCTCGCCCACGGCGCAGTTGATGGCCTCCTATGGCAGCCTGGCGCTTGCCTTTCTCGCCCGGCCGCTGGGGGCGGCGGTGTTCGGCCATTATGGCGATCGGGTCGGGCGCAAGGCGACGCTCGTCACGTCGCTGATGCTGATGGGCGGCTCCACCCTCGCCATCGCCTTCCTGCCGACCTACCAGTCTATCGGCTGGTGGGCGCCCTTCATCCTGTGCCTGTTGCGGTTCGGGCAGGGCTTTGGCCTGGGGGGCGAATGGGGCGGGGCGGCGCTGCTGGCGGTGGAGAACGCGCCCCCCGGATGGCGCGCGCGTTTCGGCATGTTCCCGCAACTGGGCGCGCCGGTCGGCTTCCTAGCCGCCAACGGCTTGTTCCTGATCCTAGGCGCGCTGCTCAGCGAGGCGGAGTTCTTCGCCTGGGGCTGGCGCATCCCCTTCCTCGCCAGCGCGGTCCTGGTGATATTGGGCCTGTGGATTCGCCTGAAGCTGACCGAAACGCCCGAGTTCGCCGCCGCGCGGGCCGAAGCGCCGCCGCCCGCCGTGCCGCTAGCGACCCTGTTCGCCGGCCATCTGGGGCCGGCGATTGCCGGGACCTTCGCGGTGGTCGCCTGCTTCGCCGTCTTCTACATCGCGACCGCCTTCGCCCTTGGCTATGGCACGACGACGCTGGGCATTGACCGGGAGGTATTCCTGGCCGTGCAGCTCGCCGCCATCCTGTTCATGGCGGCCGGCATCATCCTGGCGGGCTGGTGGGCGGACCGGACGACGCCGACGCGGGTGCTGGTCGCCGGCTGCGTCGGGACGATCCCGATGGGGCTGATCTTCGGCGCGGCGATGGGCAGCGGGGCCTTGCCGCCAATCTTCCTGATCCTGGCCTTGGCCTTGTTCCTGATGGGTTTCGTCTATGGGCCCCTGGGCGCCTATCTGCCCGCGCTGTTCCCGACGCAGCTTCGCTATACCGGCGCGTCCTTCTCCTTCAACCTGGGCGGGATCATCGGCGGCGCGCTCGCGCCGATCGTCGCGACCTGGCTGATCGCGATTCGCGGCGTCGAGCTGGTCGGCCTCTATATGTCGGTGGCGGCGGCGCTCAGCATTGTCGGCCTGTGGTTCACCAGCCGCGCATCCCTAAGAGCATAATTTCGCATTTTCCCGCAGGAAAATGCTAGGCGATAGGCTTGCGCATCAGCAGCAGCGGCACGCCGTGGTCCTCGAACGGTCGGACGCCGACGAAGCCGCAGGCGCGATAGAGCGGCACCCCGGCCATCGTTCCCGACAGTTCGAGCGCGGTGAAGCCCTCGGCGCGCGCGGCCCGTTCGCACAGGGCCAGGATCAGGCGGCCGACGCCTTTGCGGACATGGTCGGGATGGGTGTACATGGCGCGGACCCTGGCGGCTTCGCTCGCTGGGTCGAGCAGCCGGTCGTCGCGTCCCTCGCTATGGTCGCCGCCATAGGGCGTGGCCCGGCGGCTCCACCCGCCGCATCCGGCAATGGCGTCGCCGTCCATGATGACGAAATAAGTGCCGTCGGCGATCAGGCGGCTGTCCAGCCCCATGAAGGCATGGCTGGCCGCGACCTGATCGGGCGTCAGGAAGTCGCGCTGCAATCGGTCGATCGCCAGCGTCATCACCTCCCGCAGCGCGGCTTCATCGGATGGCGTGGCGAGGCGGTGGGCAAGGGGCATGACAGGTCCTGAAACGAAAAAGGCGGCGGAGGACCCGAGAGCCCACCACCGCCTCTCCATTTAACCCTGGTTTAGAAGGTCAGGTTCACGCGCGCATAATAATAGCCGCCATTGATGCCGAAGGGCGAGATGGTCGGATATTTGCTGGTCGAATAGCCACGCTCGTCGTTCGCCAGTTCCGCGTTGCGGATCAAGGCCTTGGTCCGCTCGGTCGGATATTTGTTGAACAGATTGTTGGCGCCGATCGAAATCTTGATCGGCGTGGCGATCTGGTAGCCCAGCTCCAGGTCGGTGAGGAAGGATTGCTTCACCGGCACCTTGATGAGATTGCCGGCATTCGGGCCCAGGCGCGCGGTTTCGAACGCATAGACTTCCGAATAATAGCTCTCACGCAGGTTGGCGCTGAACTTGCCCCAGGTCCAGAAGGCGTTCAACGTCGCCCGGAAGCGCGGCGTGCTGTGCTCCAGCTCGACGACGCTGCCCGTGTCGATCAGCGCGGTCAGGCCAGGATTGATCGAACTGGTGTAGAGGGCCGAGGGCAGCGGATTGATGTCCAGTACCTTGTTCTGGTTGTAGTTGGCCGTGTAGGTCAGGTCGAGCTTACCCATGTCTCCCAGTTGGGTCGTATAGTTCGCGACCAGGTCGATGCCCCGGGTGCGCATCTTCACGCCGTTGACGAAGCTCTGGACAGAGATGCCGCCGTCGGTGTTCCGGTCGACGCCATTTTCCGCCAGGACGACATAGCCCGGGATCGCCGTCGCTTCGGCGAGCGAGTTGACGTTGGACGCGCCGCCCAATGCGCCGTTGACCGCGCCCAGCACCGCCAGCTGATTATAGATGGCGTAGAGGTCCGCGTTGAAGGGAAGGCAGGCAGACGCGTTGCCGCCGGCATAACCCTCTGGGCAGCGATTGCCGGTGAAGCCCGAGAAGCCCGACGAGGTCATGATGCGGTTCTTGATGGTGATCTGGTAGGCGTCGAGCGTGACGGTGAAGCTGGGCGTGGGGTTGAACACCGCGCCCAGGCTGAAGTTGGTCGACTTTTCCGGGCCAAGGCCGCCGAAGCCGAGGGCCGCGGCCGCGGCGGACGAGGGCGGCAGAACGCCGCCGATGAAGCCCGGACCCACGTTCAGGCCCGAATAGCCGCCCTCCGCCAGCGTCGGCGCGCGGAAGCCGGTGCTGGCCGTGCCGCGCAACCCGAAGGCGTCGGAGAAGTCGTAGCGGGTCGTCAGTTTGAAAACGGTCGTGTCGCCGAAGTCGCTATAATGTTCGTGCCGCACCGCGCCGTCGACCAGCCAGTTTTCGACCGGATTGAAGCTGACGTCCAGATATTGCGAGAAATTGTCCCGCTTGTAGGTGCCGGCGTCGTTGGGGCTGTAGCCGAAGAAGGACTGCGCGCCGCCGCCATAATAGGATGCCGGGTCGCCCGCGCGGATGCCGTAGGTTTCGTGCCGGAATTCCAGACCCGCCGCGACGTTGATCGGCGAGGAGAGGCCGGCATCGAACGCATGGGTCAGGTCCAGCGTGTTCGTCCACTGGGTGTTGAAGAAGTCGCCATTGTGGAAGGTCTGGGGCGTGAAGCCGGTGTCGGCGTAGAGCTGCGCATTGGCCGAATGATAGACATAGACCTTCACGACATCCTTGCCATAGGTCGAGGCGATGTCGAAGGTCGTGTTGCCGATGTCGCCCCGGAAGCCGCCGGTGAAGCTGTAGTCGGTCTCTTCGATCCGCTCCTGCGGCTGGAATCCGCCCGGATAATAGGGGACGCCCGCTGCGCTGACGACGGTCGTGGGCGGACGGGTATTTTCGTAGGCGGCGGCTTTCTTGTGGCCGTAGCTGCCGAAGCTGTAGACTTCGAACAGGTCGAATTCATAGCCGGCATTATAGCTGACGACCGTCTGGTCGATATGCGGGTCGCCGATGATCCGATTCGTATAGGGATAGCCGGGCAGGTTGGCGATTTCGGGAAAGTCCTCCACCATCGCGACGGCTTGCGGGTTGATGTCGCCCCGGAAGCTGAAGCCCTTATGCTTTTTCTGGGCGGCGATGTTCAGATAGGCGCCCTCGAACGGGGCTAGGCCGATATTGCCGCCGATCGCGTAGGTCTTGCCGCCCTGGTCCATATATTCGCCGCCGGTGGCGCTGAACGTGCCGCCATGATCGGCCTTTTTCTGGATGAAGTTGATGACGCCCGCAATCGCGTCCGTGCCATATTGCGCGGCCGCGCCGTCCTGAAGCACTTCGACGCGTTCGATCGATTCGGGCAGGATGAAGCTGATGTCCGGCGCGGCGCTGCCGCCATAGGGACCGCCGGCGACGGAGACGTTGGCGGTGCCGTGGCGGCGCTTGCCGTTGACCAGGATCAGCGTGTGGTTGGGGCTTAGGCCGCGCAGCTTCATCTGAAGCGTATGCGCCTGAAGGTCGCTGCCGAACGACTGCGCCTGGATCGACGGCAGTTGCTGCGCCAGGCTCTGGAGCAGATCGGGCGATCCGGTGCGCTGGATCGCGTCGGCGCCCAGCAACTGGATAGGCGCCGGGCTGTCCGCCGCCTTCATGCCGGTGGTGCGGGTGCCCGTCACGATGATCATGTCGGACGATCCCGGATCGGCGGCCTGCGGCGCCTGGTCCTGGGCGAAGGCGGGCAGGGCGGCGCAGAGCGCAGCGACCATGGCGCTGCGGGAAACCAGAGTCTGATATCTCATTCGAAAAGCCCCCAAATTATCTTATTAGAGGCCTTTCCTGCGTCCTTCCCGGTCGTTTCTTTTCTTGCCGATGCTCCGGGCAAAGCTTGCCCAGAGCCGAAACCCTAGGGCTTCGACGCGAAAACATCGGCAATAACTGGAAACGGAAGGCTGACATAAAACCGCCACATGCCAAAATGATTTTGCGCTGCAACACAAAATCTCAAGAGAGGGCGGGCTGCAACGGGGACACGAAAAATGGTTAAATTATTACAACAAAAAGAAAAAGGCGCCAGGATTGACCCCCAGCGCCTGTCTCTTTTCTGCAACTGTCAAGAGTGGACGATCAGCCCTCGCTGCGCACGTCGCGGCGTTCGGCGATACGCGCGCGCTTGCCGGTGCGGCCGCGCAGATAATAGAGCTTGGCGCGACGCACTACGCCGCGACGGACGACCGTGATCGAATCGATGTTGGGCGAATAGAGCGGGAAGACGCGCTCCACGCCTTCGCCGAACGAAATCTTGCGGACGGTGAAGTTGCTGCCCATGCCCTTGTTGGAGCGGGCGATGCACACGCCTTCATAATTCTGGACGCGGCTGCGCTCGCCCTCGACCACCTTCACGCCGACGCGCAGCGTGTCGCCGGGGCGGAAATCGGGAATGTCCTTGGCGAGAGCGGCGATGTTCTCCGCCTCGATCTGCTGGATGAGGTTCATGTCCTCGGGTCCTTATTCTTCGCGTTGCGCGCCAGAGGGCGACTGGTCCCGAACGTCCCTGTGACGCTCCCAAAGGTCCGGCCGCCTTAGCCGTGTATCATCCTCCGCCCTTTGTTTCCGCCAGGCGGCGATCTTCGCATGATCCCCCGATCGCAACACCTGCGGGATCGTGCGCCCTTCCCATTCGACGGGCCGGGTATAGTGCGGATATTCGAGGAGGCCGCTTTCGAAGCTTTCCTCGTCCCCACTGGAAGGCGCGCCCATTACACCGGGAAGCAACCGAACGCAAGCGTCCAGCAGCATCAGCGCGCCCATTTCCCCGCCGGACAGGATGATGTCGCCCATGCTGACCTGTTCGATCGGCCGGCCTTCGAAAATCCGCTCGTCGAACCCCTCGAACCGGCCGCACAGGATCGTTGCGCCGGGACCCTCCGCCAGCGCCCGCACGCGCGCCTGGGTGATCGGCGCGCCGCGCGGGGTCATGGCGATAAGGGGCAGGTCGGGGCGGCGCTCCAGCGCGGCGTCGATCGCGCGCGCGACTATGTCCGCGCGCAGCACCATGCCCGCGCCCCCGCCGGCGGGCGTGTCGTCCACGGTGCGGTGGCGGTCGGTGGCGAAATCGCGAAGCTGGATGGGATCGCAGGCCCATTTCCCCTCCGCCAGCGCCCGCCCCGCCAGCGATATGCTCAGGGGGCCGGGGAACATTTCCGGATACAGGGTGACGATCTGCGCGGTGAAGCTCATGCCCGCCGCGCCCGCAACCACGCCCCGGTCCAGCCGCCGCCCATGCAGAGCGCGCCGCAGACGAGCAGCGCGAGACCGATGCGCACGAGCATGTCGGCGAAGGGCCGATCGGGGCGGAACAGGCCGGGCAGCAGGAAAAGCAGCGGGACGGGGCAGATCAGCATGACGGCCGCGCCGGCCCGCAGGCCCCGCGACCATCCTATTCCAAACAGCCGCCAGCCCGCCGCCAGCATCGCCAGCAGGTAGAGGGCAGGCAGCAGCTTGGCGCTCATCACAGGGTCCCGTTCTCGATAAGTGGACGGTGTATGCGCCGCTGACTGGCGATCAAGGCGCGTTCGCCCCGCCGTTCATTCCACGAAGGCCGGGTCGATCACGGCGCGGTCGCTTTCGATACGGGCGGCGTGGATGGGGATCATGAAGCGCTTGCCCGGCTTGCCATCGGGGTCGGCCGGGCGCTCGATGTCCAATATGTCGCCCGCGCCGAAATTATCGACCGCGACCACGCGGCCCAGCGGCTCGCCAGCCTCGCCGACGCAGGGCAAGTCGATCAGGTCGACATGATAATATTCGCCCTCGCCCAGCGGCGGCAGGGCGGATCGCGGGACGGTGAGGGCGGCCCCGCGCAGCGCCTCCGCCTCGCCGCGGTCCTTGACCTCGGCGAAGCGCGCCACCGCGCCCTGCGGGCCGGGGCGGATGGACTTCAGCGTCAGCCGCCTGTCCCCCGCATCGAACCCGGCATAGGCCTTCAGGCTGTCCGGCCCCTCGCCGAACAGCTTCAAGCGAACCTCGCCCGTCACGCCGTGCGCGCCGATGATCGCCGCGAGCGTGACGGGCTTGTCGGACAAGGCTTAGCCCTCGGCCTTTTCTTCGGCCTGCTCGGTCGCTTCGGCGGCCGGCGCTTCCTCGGGGGTCGCTTCCTCGACGGCTTCGGCGACGACCTCTACGGTCTCCGCCTGCGCGGCCTCGGCGGCGGCTTCCTCGGCGGCCTTCCTGGCTTCCTCGGCCTCGGCGATCTTGGCCGCGCGCTCCTCGGCGCGCTCCTTGGCCTTCTCGCCCATCTCCGCCTTCTTCGGATTGTTGCGGGCGGCGCGCTCCTTGACGCCCAGGGCGTCCAGGAAGCGGGCGACGCGGTCGGTCGGTTGCGCGCCGACGCTCACCCAATGCTTGGCGCGCTCGATGTCCAGGACGATGCGCTTCTCGTCATCCTTGGCGAGCAGCGGGTTGTAGCTACCCAGACGCTCAATGAACGCGCCGTCGCGGGGCGAGCGGCTGTCGGCGACGACGATCTTGTAATAGGGACGCTTCTTGGAGCCGCCGCGCGACAGACGAATGGAAGTTGCCATCTAAATTCTACCTTTCTGTATCAATATAACTATCTGAAAACACTTATTTTTTCATGAACTTGTCGAAGCCGGGGGGCAGCGCGGGCATGTCGCCGCCTGGAAGGCCGGGCATCCCGCCGCCGCCGCCGAGCAGCCCGCCAAGGCCCCCAGCGCCGCCGCCGCCCATTCCGCCCGCGCCGCCGAACATCTTGGCCAAGCCTTTCAATCCGCCCATCTTGCGGATCTTCTTCATCGCCGTTTCCATCTCCTGGTGCATCTTGAGCAGGCGGTTCACCTCCTGCACCGTGGTGCCCGAACCCTTGGCGATGCGGATCTTGCGCTTGGCGTTGATGATCGCCGGGCGCTCGCGCTCCTTGGGGGTCATGGATCCGATCATCGCGTCCAGATGGATCAGCGTCTTGTCGTTCGCGCCGCTGCTGGCCATCGCCGCCTGCGCCTTCTTGAGGCCGGGGATCATGCCGGCGAGCGCGCCCAGGCCCCCCATGCGGCGCATCTGCGCCAATTGGGCGCGCAGGTCGTTCATGTCGAACTGACCCTTGGCCATCTTCTTGGCGAGCTTGTCGGCTTCCTCGGCGTCGATCGATTCCGCCGCCTTCTCGACCAGCGACACGACGTCGCCCATGCCCAGGATGCGCTGCGCGACGCGTTGCGGGTGAAAAGGCTCGATCGCGTCGAGCTTCTCGCCGGTGCCCGCGAACTTGATCGGGCGGCCGGTGACGGCGCGCATCGACAGCGCCGCGCCGCCGCGCGCGTCGCCGTCCATCCGGGTCAGCACCACGCCGGTCAGCGGCACCTGCGCGGTGAAGCTCTGCGCGACGTTCACCGCGTCCTGGCCGGTCAGCGAATCGACCACCAGCAGGATTTCGGCGGGGCTGGAGGCGTCGGCGACCGCCTTCATCTCGTCCATCAGCGCCTGGTCGACATGCAGCCGCCCGGCGGTGTCGAGCATCACCACGTCGAAGCCCTGGAGCCTGGCCGACTGAAGCGCGCGGCGGGCGATGTCGACCGGCTGCTGGCCGGCGACGATCGGCAGGGTCGCGACGTCGGTCTGCGCGCCGAGCACGGCGAGCTGCTCCTGCGCGGCCGGGCGCTGGACGTCGAGCGACGCCATCAGCACCTTCTTGCGGTCCTTTTCCTTCAGGCGCTTGGCGAGCTTCGCCGTCGTCGTCGTTTTGCCCGACCCTTGAAGGCCGACCATCATGATGACGACGGGCGGGGTGACGTCGATCAGCAGGTCGGCGGTTTCGGAGCCGAGCACGGCCGTCAGCGCGTCGCTGACGATCTTGACGACCTGCTGGCCAGGCGTCACCGACCGCAGCACATTCTGGCCGACCGCCTGTTCGGTCACGTCGTCGACGAACTGGCGCACCACCGGCAGGGCGACATCGGCCTCCAGCAGCGCGACCCGCACCTCGCGCATGGCGGCGCGGACGTCATCCTCCGTCAGCGCACCGCGCCCACGCAGCTTGTCGAACACTCCACCCAGACGATCGCTCAGCGAATCGAACATCATCACCTCAAAACCGGGCCGCAAAGCCCCAGAATCACGCACCCCCGAACGACAAAATCGCCGGCGGGCGAAACCTCGCCGGCCAGCGTCCATTCGATGCGCCCCATGCGCGTCCTGGAGTCTTTCAGGTTTCCGACAGGCCGAGGCCGCCGGATGCAGGGGCGCCCCTAAAGCAAAAGGCGCGCCGATGCAAGCGGCGGCGGCGCGTCAGGGCGCCAGGGCGGCCGCAAGGGCGATGAAGGGCCGCGTGGCCGCCAGCAGCGGCACCGCCAGCCCCTCGACGATGATGACGCCGGTTCCCCATATCGAGGCCGGATGCGGCCGCCGCAGCGTGACCAGATCATGGCACAGCGCCGCCGCCACGAACAGCAGCTGGCATCCCAGCACCGCCAGCCCGCCCTTGTCCCCCAGCAGCGGCATCGGCAGGATGCGGCCGAACGCCGGACCGATGAGCGCGATCATGGCGTAGAGCATCAATCGGCTATGCCACTGCGTCCGCCACCGCAGCCGGATGGCCGCGATCAGCAGCCCGGTAAAGGCCAGCAGTTCCAGCGCGCTCAGCGAGAGGAAGATGGGGCCGGTGAAGAAGGGGGGAACTCGCGCCATCCGCACAGCCATAACCGCCGTCAGCGCGCCCAGCGGCACCATCGCGCAGGCAAGGCCGACCGCCGTCCAGCCCATGCGCCGGTGCAGCGCCAGCGAGCCGCGCGCGACAAGGGCATTCTGCGCCACGAACAGCAGCGTCCAGGCCATGAAGACCGCGCCGTGCAGATGCACCCAGACCGGCGCGCGCGCCGCATCGGCCAGCCCGCGCATCGCGAAGGAGCCGAAGCCCCCGATCACCGTGACGGCGATCGCCACGGCCATGATGGTGAAAAAGGCCGCCTCGCGCTGATAGGGCGCGCGCGCGCCCGTCGCCCTCATGCCCTCTGCCGCTGTCGCCATGTCCGAAGCCCCTTGTTCGGGCCGGCACAATACGGTTTTGGGCGTCCCTCGTATTGGATGGAGCCGACATCGCCGGTCCTTTGCTTGGGGCCGGCCCTTTGCTTGTCCGTCAATGTCCGGCAAGATGGTCGGCGAAGATGGAAAAGCAGGGGGACGCGCCGCCATGACATGGAACCGCCGCAAGCCGATCGAGGCGATGGGCCATCGGGGGGAAGGGCCGGCGCTCGCCAAGACGCTGTCCTGGCCCCATCTGCTGGCGCTCGGCGTCGGGGCGATCGTGGGCACGGGCATATTGACGCTGATCGGCGTCGGCGCCGACCGGGCAGGGCCGGCCGTGCTCCTGTCCTTCGCCATAGCGGGCGCGATTTGCGCCTGCGCGGCGCTCGCCTATGCGGAAATGGCGACGATGATGCCGGCCGCCGGCAGCGCCTACAGCTACAGCTATGTTGTCATCGGGGAGGGCGTGGCGTGGATCGTGGGATGGAGCCTGATCCTCGAATATTCGCTGGTGGTCTCAACCGTGGCGGTCGGCTGGTCGGGCTATGCCGCGCCGTTGCTGGCCGGCGTCGGCGTGCCCGAGGCGCTCATGAAGGGGCCGGCGCTCGGCGGCCTCGTCAACCTGCCGGCGATCTTCATCATCGCGCTCGTCGCCGGGCTGCTGATGCTGGGCACGCGCGAAAGCGCGCGGCTCAACAGCCTGCTGGTGCTGATCAAGATCGCGACGCTGGCGCTGTTCGTCTTCTTCGCGCTCCAAGCGTTCAGGGCGGACAATCTGACGCCCTTCATGCCCTATGGCTTCGCCACCCATGTCGGGCCGGATGGGGTTCAGCGCGGGGTGATGGCGGCCGCCGCGATCATCTTCTTCGCCTTCTACGGTTTCGACGCGATCTCGACCGCCGCGGAGGAAGCGAAGAATCCGGAACGCGACCTCGCCATCGGCATCGTCGGCTCGCTGCTCATCTGCACGCTCATCTATGTGCTGGTCGCGGTCGCCGCCGTGGGGGCGATGCCCTTCACCCGCTTCGCCGACAGCCCGGAGCCGCTGGCGCTGATCCTGCGCGAGATGGGGCGGGGGACGGTCGCGCGGATCGTCGCCATCGCGGCCGTGGTGGCGCTGCCCACCGTGCTGCTGGGCTTTCTTTACGGGCAGAGCCGCATCTTCCTGGTCATGGCCCGCGACGGTTTCCTGCCGCAGTCGCTCGCCCGCATTTCGGCGCGCGGCACGCCCGCGCGGATCACGGCGGTCACGGCCGTGCTGGTGGCGATCGTCGCCGGGCTGCTGCCGATCGACGAGATCGCGGCGCTCGCCAATGCCGGCACGCTGATCGCCTTCACCGCCGTGGGCGCCTGCCTGCTCATCATGCGCCGCCGCGCGCCGGACATGAAGCGGCCCTTCCGCACGCCGGTGGGCTGGCTGGTCGGCGTCGGGGCGATGGCGGGCTGCGCCAATCTGTTCATCAGCCTGCCGATGAAGACGATCCTCGCCTGCGGGATATGGAACCTTATCGGCCTTGCTGTCTATTTTTTCTATGGCCGGCACAGGGCGACCGCTCGCGCCTGACCGTGCCGGCGGAGTCCCGCGCCGCGACGCTGGCCTTTTCCCGGCGCAGCGCCTACATGGCCGCCATGAAGGGCCGCTTTTCCAAGATGCACGGGTTGGGCAACGATTTCGTCGTCATCGACGCGCGCGAGGCCGCCGTGCCGATCACCGCCGCCCGCGCCCAGGCGATCGCCGATCGTCATGCGGGCATCGGCTGCGATCAGCTGATCCTGATCGGTGCGTCGGTTAAGGCCGATGTCTCCATGCGGATATTCAACGCGGACGGATCGGAAGTCGAAGCCTGCGGCAACGCCACCCGCTGCGTGCCGCTGTTCGTCGGCCGCGACGTGCGGATCGAGACGAAGGCGGGGCTGCTCGACGCCCGGACGGTCGACGGCGGGGTCAGCGTCGACATGGGCGCGCCCCAATTCGACTGGGACCGCATTCCGCTTGCCTGGGCGATGGACACGCTGACCATGCCAGTCGGATGGGAGGACCTGCCCACGCCGGTCGTCGTCAATGTCGGCAATCCCCATGTCGTCTTCTTCTGCGACGATCTGGACGCCGTGGACGTCGCGCGCCTGGGCGCGCTGATCGAGCATGATCCGCTGTTCCCCGCGCGCGTGAACGTCAATTTCGCGCAGGATTTGGGCGGCGATCAGATCCGCCTGATCGTCTGGGAACGCGGCGCGGGCCTGACGCGCGCCTGCGGCACCGGCGCCTGCGCCACCGCCGTGGCGGCCATCCGGCGGGGCCTCGCGACCGGGCCGGTGACGGTCAGCCTGCCGGGCGGCGATCTGGTCATCGACTGGACGCCGGGCGGCAGCATCCGCATGACCGGTCCCGCCACCCATGTCTTCGACGGCGAGGCCGACTGGGACTGTTTTTAGGGCTATGGCCGGCCCCGACATCATCACACTCGGCTGCCGCCTCAACATCGCGGAGAGCGAGGCGATTCGCGAACTGACGCTGGGACAGGACCAGTTGGTCGTCGTCAATAGCTGCGCCGTCACTGGCGAGGCGGTGCGCCAAACCCGGCAGGCGATCCGCCGCGCCGCCCGCGCTCGCCCGGGGGCGCGGATCGTGGTGACCGGATGCGCGGCCCAGACCGACCCGGCGATGTTCGCGGCCATGCCCGAAGTGGCGCTGGTGCTGGGCAATCGGGAGAAGCTGGATGCGGGCTCCTATGCCTCCATCCTTCCCAACGCTGACGAGGTTGGGGAAGCCCGCGTCCGGGTATCCGACATCATGACCGTGCGCGACACCGCGCCGCATATGGCGAGCGCCTTCGCCGACCATGCCCGCGCCTTTCTGGAGGTGCAGAATGGCTGCGACCATCGCTGCACCTTCTGCGTCATTCCCCATGGCCGGGGCAACAGCCGGTCGGTCCCGGCCGGGGCGGTGATCGACAAGGCGCGCGAACTGGTGGACGCGGGCTATGGCGAGATCGTTCTGACCGGCGTCGACGTCACCAGCTATGGCCCGGACCTGCCGGGTGCGCCGTCGCTGGGGCTGCTGGTCGAACGCCTGCTGCGCGCGGTGCCGGATCTTCCCCGCCTGCGCCTCTCCTCGATCGACAGCGTGGAGATTGACGAGCGGCTGTTCGACCTGATCGCGCATGAGCCGCGGATGATGCCGCATCTGCACCTTTCGCTCCAGTCGGGCGACGACCTGATCCTGAAGCGCATGAAGCGGCGTCATGCGCGCGCGGACGCCATCGCCATCGTCGATCGGCTGAGGGCCGCGCGCCCCGACATCAGCATCGGCGCGGACATCATCGCCGGCTTTCCGACCGAGGATGAGGCGATGTTCGAAAACAGCCTGGCGCTGGTCGAGGATTGCGGGATCGTCCACGGCCATATCTTTCCCTATTCGCCGCGCGCGGGCACGCCGGCGGCGCGGATGCCGCAGGTCGAGCGCGCGGTGGTGAAGGCGCGCGCGGCCCGCCTGCGCGCCGCCTGCGCCGCCGGGCGCGAGGCTTGGCTGCGCGGCCTCATCGGCTCGCGTCAGTCGGTGCTGGTCGAGCGCGACGGTCTTACCGGCCATGCCGAAAATTTCGCGCCGGTCCGCTTCAACGTCCCGCAGCCGCCCGGCCGGATCGTGACTGCGACCATCGCGGCGCTTGAGAATGGCATGCTGATCGCGCAAGGACTTTCCCATGACTGAACCATCCTGGCGCGATCGCCTGTTCGGCGGGCTGAAGCGCACATCCGATAAGCTCGGCGAAAATCTGACCGGCCTCTTCACCAAGGCCGCGCTGGACGATCAGACGCTGGACGAGATCGAGGAGGCGCTGATCGTCAGCGACCTCGGCCCCGCAATGGCGAGCCGCGTGCGCGAGCGGCTGGCCGAGGGACGTTTCAACCGCGAACTGACCGAGGAATATCTGCGCGAGATCATCGCGGAGGAAATTGAGAAGGTGCTGGTCCCCGTGGCGCGCCCGCTGGAGATTGAGGCCTTTCCCCGGCCGCAGGTGATTCTGGTCATCGGCGTCAACGGGTCCGGCAAGACCACCACCATCGCCAAGCTCGCCAACCTCTATCTGGAGCAAGATTATTGCGTGATGCTGGCGGCGGGCGACACTTTCCGCGCGGCCGCTATCGGGCAATTGAGGATATGGGCCGAGCGCCTGGGCGTTCCCATCGTCGCGGGCAAGGAGGGCGGCGACGCGGCGGGGATCGTGTTCGACGCGGTCAAGCAGGCGACGGCGACGGGCATCGACGTGCTGATCGTCGACACCGCCGGGCGGCTCCAGAACAAGACCGAGCTCATGGACGAGCTGGCGAAGATCCGCCGCGTTCTGGGCCGGTTGAACCCGGCGGCCCCCCACGACGTTGTGCTGGTGCTGGATGCCACCACGGGACAGAATGCGTTGAGCCAGATCGAAGTCTTCAAGGAAGTCGCGCAGGTCACTGGCCTCGTCATGACCAAGCTGGACGGCACCGCGCGCGGCGGCGTCTTGGTCGCGGCGGCGGACAAATATCGCTTGCCGATCCACGCGATCGGGGTCGGCGAGAAGATCGAGGATCTGCGTCCTTTCGACGCGCGCGACATGGCCCGCGCGATCGCCGGAACCGCCTATGCGCGCTAGACGTGCGGGCGGGTCGCCGGCTTTTGACCGGGATAGGGAGGGAAGGCCATGACCGCGCCCCTGTCAAAGCCCGCGCCCGCCCATGGCGGCACGCTCAGCCTCGCGCTCGACTTCGGGCCGTTGCTGGCCTTTTTCCTTGCCTATAAATTCGCGGGCGTCATCGCCGGCACGGCCATTTTCATGGCCAGCATCGCCGTGGCGGTGATCGTGTCGAAGGTGAAGCTGGGCAAGGTGTCGCCGATGCTGTGGCTCTCGGCGCTGCTGGTGCTGTTCTTCGGCGGCCTCACCATCTATTTCCGGGACCAAAAGTTCATCCAGATCAAGCCGACGATCATCTACATCTTCTTCGCGCTGATGCTGCTGGGCGGATTGCTGCGCGGCAAGCCGCTGCTCAAATATCTGCTCCAGGCCGCCTATGACGGCCTGTCGGAAGAGGGGTGGCGCAAGCTTTCGCGCAACTGGGCCGTCTTCTTCATCTTCATGGCGATCGTCAATGAGGTGATGCGCGCGACGCTGAGCTTCGATACATGGCTGGCGGTCAAGGTATGGGGCGTGACCATCGTGTCGGTTCTGTTCGCCGCCGCGAACGTGCCGATGCTGATGCGCCACGGCCTCGACCTGGGCGACAAGCTGGACAGCGACGAGATCGGCGAGACCAGCCCGCCGCAGGGCTGAGCCGCTACCGCCGGGGCGCCATGCCGCCGAACGTCACCAGGCTTTCCGCGCCGTCCGCGCCGATCGCGGCGACACCGATGAAATGGTCGTCGACCACCACGTCCTTCAGCAGCGTCTCGGTCGCGCCGGTCACCACCCGGCTGTCGGTCCAGTCCCGCGCGTCGGCCCGCCGCCAGCTAATGCGGTAGGCGCGCGCGCCCGGCACCGCGTCCCAGCTAACCTTCGTGTCCATCGACAGCGCGCCGTCCAGCATCACCGTGGCGGGCGCGGCGGGGGCGCTGGCGAGGTCGCGCAGGGCCGCGACGTTGAGCGCCGTCACCTTCGCCAGATAGGGAAAGTCCATCGCCTCTACCGTGTCGCCATAGACGCGGCCATTTTCCGTGCGAAGGTCCTGATGCTGGCGATCGTAATTCTCTATGCCGACGGAAAAGCGCACGGCCGGAAAGCCCAGGTCTAGAAAGGGCGAATGGTCGCCGCCGCGCCCGAAACGGTCCGGGCGGCGGACCGCGAACACGTCCAGGCCGATCTGGGGATTGGCCTCCGCCACGGCATCGACCTTCTTGGCGAGCGCGCGGCTCGGCCCGTCGTCCTCACCGCCGATCGCCCGGCGGGTGAGCGCCGCCTTCGCATCCTCAGACGCCCGCGCGCCTTCGGAAAAGACGCGCACCCGATCGGCGACCACCTGGCCATTCTGCCCCAGCGTGTTGCCGACGATGTCGTTGTTCAGCATCCCCCGCACGTTCCAGCCGCGCGTCTTGGCTGTCGCGGCGAGCAGCTTGCCGCCCCAAAGCCCCTGCTCCTCGCCCGACAGCAGCGCATAGACGATCGTGCCGTCGAACTTTTCGCCGGCCAGCACGCGCGCCGCCTCGATCACCAGCGCGGTGCCCGACGCATTGTCGTTGGCTCCAGGCGCGTCGCTGGTCGTGTCCATCACGTCGCTGACCCGGCTGTCGATATGGCCGGCGACGATCACCACCTGGCTGGGATCGCCGGTCCCGCGCTGGATCGCCAGCACGTCGACCACCTCCACCCCCTGCGGCGCGCGCGGGCCGGTGAAGCGCTCCGCAACGGTCTCGACCTTCAGGCAGTTGCCGCAGGCCTTGCCGATCTTCTCGAACTCCGCCGCGCCCCAGCGCCGCGCGGCGCCGATCCCGCGCCGGGGATCGGTGGCCGAGGAAGCGGTGTGCCGCGTGCCGAAGCCGACGAGCTTCTCGACCGTCGTCTTGAGCCGCGCGGGATCGGGCGCGCGGGTTTGGGCGTGGGCCGGCAGGACCAGGAGGGCAGGAGCGAGGAAGCAGGCGGCGAGCGCGATCAGGCTGGTTTTCATGGGACTCTTTTGGCGCGCTCCCCTTCGCCGGGCAAGCGTCTAAAGCCGCGCCGCGTGCCAGCGCAGATGATCGGCCATGAAGGTGGAGATGAAATAATAGCTATGGTCATAGCCCGGCTGGATGCGCAGCGTCAGGTCTATCCCGGCGTCCCGGCAGGCCGCTTCCAGCAGCTCGGGCCGCAACTGCTGCTCCAGAAAGGCGTCGGCCCCGCCCTGGTCGACCAGCAGGGCGGGCAGCCGCGCGCCATCCTCGATCAGCGCGACCGCGTCATGGGCGCGCCATGCCGCCCGATCCGCGCCCAGATAGCCCCCCAGCGCCTTCTGCCCCCACGGCACGAGCCCCGCCGCGACGATCGGCGCGAAAGCCGACACCGCCCTGTAGCGATCGGGAAAGCGCAGGCCGATCGTCAGCGCGCCATGGCCGCCCATCGAGTGGCCCATGATCGACTGACGATCCATGTCCACGGGAAAGGCCCCCGCGACCAGTTCGGGCAATTCCCGCGTTACGTAGCTCCACATGCGATAATGCCGCTCGAAGGGCGGCTGGGTCGCATCGACATAGAAGCCCGCGCCCAGCCCGAAATCATAGGCGCCGTCCGGATCGTCGGGCACCCCATCGCCGCGCGGGGACGTGTCTGGCGCGATAAAGGCCAGCCCCAGCTCCGCGCAGGCGGCGCGAAACTCGCCCTTTTCCGTCACATTGGCGTGGGTGCAGGTAAGGCCCGACAGATACCAGATCAGCGGAACCGGCCGTTCCCGCGCCTGGGACGGCAGAAACAGGGAGAAGGTCATGTCGGTGCCCGCCGCGCCCGACCGATGCCGATAGACGCCCTGCACGCCGCCATGGGCCGAGGCTTCGGATAAGGTCTCGATCGTCATGGCCACGCTTTCTCCCTTTCTTCACGCCTTCAGTGGCAAGAGCGGTGGGGAAGGGCAAGCGCGGGCTTGAGCGAGCCGCCCCGTGCCACTACCGAACCAACCGATGACGCACAGCTATATCCTCACCCTGTCCTGCGAGGACCGTCCTGGCCTAGTCGCCGCGGTCAGCGCGCTGCTGTTCGCCCAGGGCGGCAACATCCTAGAGGCGCAGCAGTTCGACGACCGCGAGACCGGCCTCTTCTTCATGCGGCTGCTGTTCGATACCGCCGCCGACCCAGTGGCGCTTCAGGCGGCGATCGACGCCCTGGCGGTTCGACATGGCATGACCGTGCGCCTGCGCGCCGCCGACGCGCGGCAGAAGGTGCTGATATTGGTGTCGAAGTTCGACCATTGCCTGGGCGACCTGCTCTATCGCGCCCGGATCGGCGAACTGGCCATGGACGTGGTCGGCATCGTGTCGAACCATCCGCTGACCGCCCACAATCCCGGCCTGATCGGCGACGCGGCGTTCCACTATCTGCCGGTCACAGCCGATACGAAAGCGGCGCAGGAGGCGCGGATCAAGGCGCTGGTGGCGGACAGCGGAGCCGATCTCGTCATCCTCGCCCGCTATATGCAGATACTCTCGGACGACCTCGCCGCCTTCCTGTCGGGCCGCTGCATCAACATCCACCACAGCTTCCTACCGGGGTTTAAGGGCGCCAAACCCTATCATCAGGCCCATGCGCGCGGCGTCAAGATGATCGGCGCGACGGCCCATTATGTCACCAGCGACCTCGATGAAGGCCCGATCATCCATCAGGATGTCGAAGCGATCAGCCACGCCGATTCGCCCGAAGACCTGATCCGCAAGGGCCGCAATATCGAGCAGCGCGTCCTTGCCCGCGCCGTGCTCTTCCATCTTCAGGAACGGGTGCTGATAAACGGCGGCAAGACGGTGGTGTTCAGGGACTAGGCGGGGCTTTCCGGCCGCCCCGCCACTTCAATGATTATGTCGGGGCGTCCGCTGGGCGATGCCGCGATATTTGACCGCCATCTCCAGCACCGCGCCGTCGGCCATCTGCCCGGTCTTTTCGCGGAACAGCTCCTCCCAGGGCGTGTTGCTGACGGGCGCCGCCACCGGCGTCTCCGCCTGTCGCCGCGCGATCTCGTCCGGGTCGACCAGCGCGTCGCACGTGCCGCGATTGACGTCGATACGGATCATGTCGCCGGTCCGCAGCCAGGAAAGGCCGCCTCCCGCCGCGCTTTCGGGCGAGCAGTTGAGGATGGAGGGGCTGTCGGACGTGCCCGACTGCCGGCCGTCGCCCAGAGTGGGCAGCCACTGGATGCCGCGCCGGATCAGCGCGTCGGGCGGCTGCATGTTGACGACCTCGGCCGATCCCGGCCAGCCGATCGGCCCGGCGCCGCGCATCACCAATATGCAATTCTCGTCGATGGCGAGGGACGGGTCGTTGATCCGGTGATGATAATCATCGCCGCCCTCGAAAACGATCGCCCGCGCCTCGAATATGCCTTCCGCGCCGGGCCGGGACAGATAGCGCTCGGCGAACTCGGCGCTGATGACCGACGTCTTCATGATGCCGAAGTCGAACAGATTGCCCGACAGCACCAAGAATCCCGCCTTTTCCCGTAGCGGCGCGGCGAAGGGGCGGATCACTTCGCGATCCTTCGCCTCGCGGCCGGCGAGGGTCTCGGCCAGCGTCTGCCCGGTGACGGTCAGGCAGCCGGCCTCCAGAACGCCCGCCTGCATCAATTCCCACATCACAGCCGGCACCCCGCCCGCGCGGTGGAAACGCTCGCCCAGGAAGCGGCCGGCGGGCTGCATGTCGACGATCAGCGGCAGGTCATGGCCATGAGTCGTCCAGTCCGACGCCAACACCTCCACGCCCGCGTGGCGCGCCATCGCCATCACATGCGGCTGGGCGTTGCTGGACCCGCCGATCGCGCTGATGACGCGGATGGCGTTGAGGAAGCTCTCGCGCGTCAGGATGCGTGAGGGGCGCAGATCCTCGCGCGCCATCTCCACGATCCGGCGGCCGGTCTCATAGGCCATCTGGCCGCGCTCCCGATAGGGCGCGGGGATGGCGGCGCAGCCAGGCAGCGACAGGCCCAGCGCCTCGGCCACCGCGTTCATCGTCGACGCCGTGCCCATGGTGTTGCAATGGCCCGCCGACGGCGCGCTGTCGCAGGCGCGCTCCAGAAACTCCTCTTCGCTGATCTCGCCCGCCGCCAGCTTGCGGCGGCTGCGCCAGATGACCGTGCCCGATCCCACCAGTTCGCCCTCATGCCATCCGTCGAGCATCGGCCCGCCCGACAGCACGATGGCGGGGATGTCGACGGTGCAGGCGGCCATGATCCCCGAGGGCGTGGTCTTGTCGCAGCCGGTGGTCAGCACCACCGCGTCGATCGGATAGCCGTAGAGTAGTTCGACGAGGCCGAGATAAGCGAGGTTGCGGTCCAGCGCGGCGGTCGGCCGACGGCAATTCTCGAAGATCGGATGGACCGGAAACTCCATCGCGATCCCGCCCGCGTCGCGGATGCCCTCGCGCACCCGCTTGGCGAGGTCGATGTGGATGCGGTTGCACGGCGACAGGTCGCTGCCGGTCTGGGCGATGCCGATGATCGGCCGCCCCGACCGCAGTTCCGCCGGGGTGATGCCGTAATTCATGAAGCGCTCCAGATAGAGCGCTACCATGTCTGACCGGGCGGGATCGGCGAACCAGTCCTGCGACCGGAAGCGGCGGCCGGCGGGCGGGGTGGGGGCGTCCGTCATCTTAGCCTCCGTCAGGCGAGCTTCAGCACGCCTTCGACGCGCTCGGGCAGGTTCCAGGGATTGCCCTCGGCAATGGCGGGGGGCAGCAGGGAGGCGGGCAGCGCCTGATAGCTGACCGGACGCAGGAAGCGCTCGATCGCCTTGGCGCCGACCGAGGTGGTGCGCCCGTCCGACGTCGCAGGAAAAGGCCCGCCATGGACCATCGCATGGCATACCTCGACGCCGGTGGGCCAGCCATTGGCGAGGATGCGGCCGACCTTGCGCTCCAGCACCGGCAGGATCTGCGCGGCCAGCGGCTCGTCCTCGGCATCCATCAGCAGCGTCGCGGTCAACTGGCCCTCCAGCGCGGCGATCACGCTCCTGGCCTCGTCCATATCCTTGACGGTGACGACGATCGAGGAAGATCCGAACACCTCATGTCCCAGCGCCTTGTCGGCCAGGAACTGCGCGGCGCTGGTCTTGAACAGCGCGCCCTGCGCCTGGTTCACGCCTTCGCCCACCAGGCCGCGGGCGACCTGCGTCACCGCCGCATGGCTCGCCAGGGCGGCGACGCCCTGCTCGAACGCCTGATGGATGCCGGGGGTCAGCATCTGCGCGGGGGCGCTGCTCATCAGCGCCTCGCCCGCCGCCGCCAGGAATGCGTCGAGGTCCGGGCCGTCGATGGCGATCAGCAGGCCGGGATTGGTGCAGAACTGGCCCGCGCCCATCGTCAGCGACGCGATGAAGGCGGGGGCGAGCGCGGCTCCGCGCGCCTTCAGAGCGGCCGGGAACAGGATCACCGGATTAATGCTGCTCATCTCGGCATAGACCGGGATCGGCAGGGGACGCGAGGCGGCGATCCTCATCAGCGCCAGGCCGCCGCCACGCGAGCCGGTGAAGCCGACCGCCTGGATGCGCGGATCGGCGACCAGCGCGCTCCCTAGTTCGTTGCCTACGCCCGGGAGATAGGAAAAGACGCCCTCGGGCAGGCCGCAGGCCGCGACCGCGCGCCCGACGGCGCGGGCGACCAGTTCGCCGGTGCCCGGATGCGCGGGATGGCCTTTCACCACCACTGGGCAGCCGGCGGCGAGCGCCGACGCGGTGTCGCCGCCCGCGACCGAGAAGGCGAGCGGGAAATTGCTGGCGCCGAACACCGCCACCGGGCCGACGGCGATGTTGCGCAGCCGGATGTCCGGCCGGGGCAGGGGCCCGCGGTCGGGCATCGCGGGGTCGATGGTGCGCGCGGCCCAGCTTCCTTCGCGCAGCACGGACGCGAACAGCTTGAGCTGGCCCACGGTGCGGCCGCGCTCGCCTTCCAGCCGGGGGCGGGGCAGGCCGCTTTCGGTCATGGCGCGCACGATCAGATCGTCGCCGATCGCCACGATCTCGTCGGCGATCGTCTCCAGGAAGGTGGCGCGCGCGTCGGGCGACAGGTCGGCGAAGGGAATGGCGGCCGCGTCCGCGAGGGCGCAGGCCTCCTCGACCTGGGCCGCGCCGGCGCTGCTGAAGCTGGGCTCGACGGCCTTGCCGGTCGAAGGGTCGATTGCGTCGAAACGGGTATCGCTTTGCGCCTCGCGCGCGCCGATGAGGATTGCGCCATTGATCATGTCGTCACCTGTCTCTGTAAGGAAAATATGTTGGTGCGGATGCGGTCGCCAGCATCAATATGGGAAGCCCGGCGCATCGCCGCACCCTATCGGCGGATCGGATCGTTGCGCGGCTCGGGAGGATCGTTCCCGCTTGGTCGTCGACCATGATCCTTGTGCAACCGATCTTCTCCTGGTTTCTAGTGGATCGCTTCTCGTGACCCTCTTGACAGCGCGCTGCCTTGTGTGTTGGTAGCGCTATCAAAGAGACATGTCGAGTAGGAGTTGATGATGCCGGGGGATTTTTCGTTGGGCGAGCTTCTGCCGTCGGACTGGCGGGCCGGACGGTTCGTGGGCCGCGTCCAGGCGGCGCAGGGCCCCAGCCCCATATTGGTGGTCGATGGCGTCGCCCATGACATGGCTCGCGTCGCGCCCACCGTGTCGCTGCTGATGGACCGCCTGCCGCTCGATCCCGCCGATGGCGCCGTCCTTGGCCCGCTCGACTCGCTGGACCTGCCGCTGCTCAGCCCCATCGACCTGCAATGCGTGAAGGCGTGCGGCGTGACCTTCGCCCTATCGGCGATCGAGCGGGTGATCGAGGAGCGCGCAAGGGGCGATGCCGCCGCCGCCGCCGACATTCGCGGCCGCCTGGAAGAGCGGGTCGGCGGCTCCATCCGCGCTGTCGTTCCCGGCTCGGCCGAAGCCGCCGCGTTGAAGGCCGCGCTGATCGAGGATGGCCTATGGTCGCAATATCTGGAGGTCGCGATCGGCCCGGATGCGGAGGTTTTCACCAAGGCGCCTGTGCTTTCGACGGTTGGGGCCGGGGCGCCGATCGGCGTCCGTTCCGATTCGACCTGGAACAATCCGGAGCCGGAAATCGTGCTGATCGTCGATCCGCAGGGCCAGGCGGTCGGGGCGACGTTGGGCAACGACGTCAACCTGCGCGATTTCGAAGGGCGATCGGCCCTGCTGCTCGGCAAGGCGAAGGACAATAACGCCTCCTGCGCGCTCGGCCCGCTGATCCGCCTGTTCGATGACGGCTTCACCATCGATGATGTCCGCGGCGCGGAGGTCGAGCTGACCATCGACGGTCCGGAAGGCTATCGCCTCGAAGGCACGAGCAGCATGAACCAGATCAGCCGCGATCCGCTCGACCTCGTCCGCCAGACGCTGAGCGAGCATCAATATCCCGACGGCTTCGCCCTGTTCCTGGGCACGCTCTTCGCCCCCGTGCAGGACCGGGACGAGCCGGGCCGGGGCTTCACGCACAAGGTCGGCGACGTCGTGACCATCTCCACCCCCTGCCTCGGCCGCCTGACCAACCGGGTCATCACATCGAAGGATGCGCCGCCCTGGGACAGCGGGATCGCCGATTTCATGCGCAACCTGGCGCAGCGCGGTCTGCTGGAAGGACAGAGCGCATGAGCGGCCGCGCCATCTATCCCAGCCTTGCGGGCAAGCGGGTGTTCATCAGCGGCGGCGGCAGCGGCATCGGCGAAGGCTTGGTCGAAGGCTTCGTCGCGCAGGGCGCGCGGGTCGCCTTCTGCGATATCATGGCCGACGCGGGCAACGCCGTGGTCGAGCGCCTCGCGCCCGGTGCCGCCCACACCCCGATCTTCTATCCGTGCGACCTGCGGGACATTCCCGCCGTGCAGGCGATGCTGGCCGATGCGGAAAGCGCGCTCGGCGGCATCGACGTGCTCGTCAACAACGCCGCCAATGACGACCGCCATGCCATCGCCGATGTCACGCCCGACTATTGGGAGGAACGGATGGCGGTGAACCTGCGCCACCTGTTCTTCGCCGCGCAGGCGGTCGTTCCGGCGCTGCAGCGCGCGGGGGGCGGCGTCATCCTCAATTTCGGGTCGATCAGCTGGCATCTGGGCCTGCCCGACCTGGTTCTTTACCAGACGGCCAAGGCCGGGATAGAGGGGCTGACCCGCGCGCTGGCCCGCGATCTTGGCCGCGACAATATCCGCGTCAACACCATCGTCCCCGGTAATGTGAAGACCCCGCGCCAGGAAAAATGGTACACGCCGGAAGGGGAGGCGGAGATCGTCGCCGCCCAGTGCCTGGACGGGCGCATCGCCCCGGCTGATGTCGCCGCGCTGGCGCTGTTCCTGGCTTCCGACGACGCCCGGATGTGCAGCGGCCATGATTATTTCGTCGATGCCGGCTGGCGCTGACGGCGTGACTCGCGCGCCCCGCAGCGTGCTCAGCCTCGGTGCGACGCTGGGGGAGGGGCCGGTGTGGGTCGCGCGCGACGCCGCTCTGTGGTTCGTGGACATCAAGGCGCCGGCCATCCACCGGTTCGATCCGGCGCTGGATAGCGTGCGAAGCTGGACCGCGCCCGCGCAGGCCGGCTGGATTCTGCCCGCCGCCGACGGGCTGTTCCTCGCCGGGCTCCAGAGCGGCATCCATCGCTTCAATCCCGCGAACGGCCGCTTCACGCCGCTCCATGCGCCCGAACCGCATCTTCCCGGTAACCGCCTGAACGATGCCGCCGTCGATCCTTCGGGCGCGCTGTGGTTCGGGTCGATGGACGACGCGGAACAGGTCGATAGCGGCTATATCTACCGCATGGATCGCGAAGGGTGCGTCCATGCCGGTCTCGATCCGGTCTGCATCACCAATGGCCCGGCGCTGTCGCCCGCCGGCGACATCCTCTATCATACCGATACGCTGGGCCGCACGATCTGGCAAAGTCGGGTCGAGGGGGACGGCAGGCTGTCGGACACGCGCGTCTTCGCCCGGATTGAGGAGGGCGCGGGCTATCCCGATGGCCCGACGGTCGATGCGGAAGGCTGCGTGTGGACCGGCCTGTTCGGCGGCTGGGCCGCGCGGCGCTACGATCCCGATGGGCGATTGATGGACAGCATCGCCTTTCCCGTGGCAAATGTCACCAAGATCGCCTTTGGCGGAGAGGATCTGGCGACCGCTTACGCCACCACGGCCGCCAAGGGCCTGTCGCCGTCCGAACGGCGCGCGCAGCCGCTCGCGGGCGACCTGTTCGCCTTCGACCCCGGCGCACGCGGCCTGCCGGGCACGCTCGCAAGACTATAAATAAGCACTGGAAGGACAAGAAGGATGCAGCAGGAGGGGAGCGTGGAAAAGGTCAACATGGCCTTCATCGCCGCGATCGTGGCCGTCGCCACCATCGGCGGCTTCATGTTCGGCTATGATTCGGGGGTCATCAACGGCACGCAGAAGGGGCTGGAGGCGGCCTTCGCCCTCGGCAAGCTGGGCATCGGCGTCAATGTCGGCGCGATCCTGGTCGGATCGTCCATCGGCGCGTTCGGCGCCGGGCGGATGGCCGACATGATCGGCCGTCGCGGCGTGATGATGCTCGCCGCCATCCTCTTCCTTCTGAGCGCGCTGCTGGCGGGCGCCGCCGGTTCTTCGGCGATCTTCATCTTCGCCCGCATCGTCGGCGGCCTGGGCGTGGGCGCGGCCAGCGTCATATCGCCCGTCTATATCTCCGAAGTCACCCCCGCCGCCGTGCGCGGCCGCCTGTCCAGCGTCCAGCAGGTGATGATCATCAGCGGCCTTACCGGCGCGTTCGTCGCCAACTTCACGCTCGCGCGCTACGCGGGCGGGTCGACCGCGCCGCTGTGGCTCGGCTATGAGGCGTGGCGCTGGATGTTCTGGCTTCAGGCGATACCGGCCGCCATCTATTTCCTCGCCCTGCTCGTCATTCCCGAAAGCCCCCGCTACCTTGTCGCGCGCGGTCGCGATGCGCAGGCGGAGGCGGTGCTGACCCGCCTTTTCGGCCCGCGGGAGGCCGTGCGCAAGGTGGCGGAGATCCGCGCTAGCCTGTCCGCCGACCATCACCGGCCCAAATTGTCGGACCTGATCGACCGGGCCAGCGGCAAGGTCCGCCCGATCGTCTGGACCGGCATCGGCCTTGCCATATTCCAGCAGCTCGTCGGCATCAACGTCGTATTCTATTATGGCGCGACGCTGTGGGAGGCGGTCGGTTTTTCCGAGGACAACGCGCTCCAGATCAACATTCTTTCGGGCGCCTTGTCGATCGGCGCTTGCCTCGCCACCATGGCGCTGGTCGATCGCGTCGGCCGCAAGCCGCTGCTGCTGGTCGGATCGGCGGGCATGGCGGCGACGCTGGCGGTGGTCGCCTGGGCCTTCTCCACGGCCGTCACCGGCGCGGACGGGGCGGTCAGCCTGCCCGGCGGCAACGGCCTGATCGCCCTGGTCGCGGCCAACCTCTATGTCATCTTCTTCAATCTTTCCTGGGGCCCGATCATGTGGGTCATGCTGGGGGAGATGTTCCCGAACCAGATACGCGGGTCCGGCCTTGCCGTATCGGGTTTCGCCCAGTGGATCGCCAACGCCGCCATATCGGTCAGCTTCCCCGCGCTCGCCGTGTCGCCGGGCCTGGCGATCACCTATACCGGCTATGCGGTATTCGCGCTCATCAGCTTTTTCTTCGTGCGCGCGCTGGTGCACGAGACAAAGGGGCGCGAGCTGGAGGACATGCAGGGCTGATTTCCGCGATAAACGGCATGGGAAGGGCGCGGGGAGAAATCCTCGCGCCCTTTTCTTATCCGGCCGGGTTGTTTATCCCTGCCGGGGCCGCCGCCTTGGCGCGGCGTCCGACTGCCGCCGCACGAGCTGATAGTCCAGCACCAGATGGCTGGCCGCCGCGTCCGATCCCGCCTTCGCCGTCCGTCCGCGCAGTTCCCGCACCAGCAGGTCCACGGCGGCGCGCGACATGTCGCTGATCGGCTGATGGATGGTCGTCAGTTCCGGCCAGATTGTCGTGGCGAGCGGCGTGTCGTCGAAGCCGCAGACGGTGAGGTCGCCCGGAACGTCGAGGCCGCGCCGGTGCGCCACCGCCACCGTCGCCGCGGCCATGTCGTCGTTGCTGGCGAAGATCGCAGTCGGGGGCGTGTCCAGGTCCAATATCGCCTCCGCCGCGTCCAGGCCGGAGCGGTAGGTGAAATAGCCCTGGACGGCCAGCGCCGGGTCGTCGGGCAGCCCGGCCTCGGCCAGCGCCGCCCGATAGCCCTCGAACCGCCGGTCGCTGGCGCTGAGATTGGGATTGCCCCGGATGAAGCCGATGCGCTGATGTCCCAGCGCGATCAGGTGGCGAGTCATTTCATAGGCGGCGTGAAGATCGTCGATGCTGACCGCCAGCATGTCGCTGGGCGCGCGGCCGGTGGCCACCGCCACCGCCGGTATGTCCGCCGCCGCCAGCGCGTCCAGCATCTCCTGTGAATCGCAAAGCGGCGGCGGCAGGATGATCCCGTCGATCCGCCCGCGCTGAAGATGGGCCACGACCGTCGGCACGGCCATGTCGTCGCCGAACTTCTCCACCACCAGATGGACGTTGCTGCGGCTCGCCTGGTCCAGGCTGCCCATCAGGAACTCGGACAGATAGGAGGAGGAGGGGTTGGAATAGAGCAGCCCGATCCGCGTCTCCTCGCCCCCGGCAAGGCTGCGCGCGGCGGCGCTTGGCGCATAGTTGAGCGCGGCGATGGATTTCTGCACCTTCTCCCGCGTCGCGGCGCGCACGATCTGCTCGCCGTTGATGACGCGCGATACGGTCATCGGCGACACGCCGGCATGTTTGGCGACATCATTGATCGTGGGCGCATTGCGCTGGCGGCGGGAGCTTCGATTATCCGTCATTGCGCCAATTCATTGCACCTTCCGCCGTGGATGTCATCGTCTTGATGGTAACGACGGCCGAAACAAAAACCACGCCAAAATGGCGGAGCCGTGGTCATGCTCCGCATGACGGCGTCGTCTCACGGATTACCCGGGGCGTAGGGAAAGCTCTGCGCCTTGTACCAGTCCAGCGGATGGGCTGGCGGCGCGGCGCCGGCGGGCAGGGGACGCTTGGAGATGGATTGGAAATAGGCGATGCAGGCGTCCCGCCACAGCGTCGCGTCGCGCTTCTGGATCGCGAGGAAGGCCTGCGTCTGCGCGAAGCGCTCCGCGTCGACCTGGGGCCGCAGCGTCTCCCACGTCGCCTGCATCCCCGCGACATAGGCGACGCCCGCGTCATAATGGCGGACCAGCGCGTCCCACAGCGTATCCCCCGACGCCAGGCGATAGTCCCAGCCGACATGGTGGAACCACAGCAGGTCGCGTTCGGGCGTGGTCCTGAGGCTGGCCAGCTTGCGCGCCAGGGCTGGCGCATATTGGCTTACCGCGTCGCTGCCGCTCTTCGTCCGGTCGAACCCGATGCCGGCCGCGTCGGCGCGATGATAATAGACCGGGTTCCATTCCGGCCGCGCCAGTTCCGACACCCAGGGCGCGGGGCCGTAATGATGGCCGGTACCCATGATGTGGGCCAGGCCCAGCGGGGTCATATAGTCGACCGCCGCCTCGCGCGATCCCATCATCATCTTCACCATCGGATCGACGAGTGCGGGCGCGGGCGAGAAGGTCAGCGCCGCCCATTCGCGCGCGACCGCCTCCGCCTTCAGGTCCGGGTTCCAGGACATGCGTCCGAACGCATACCAGTCCGCCTGGTTGAAGACGGACCCGCTCCAGTCGCGGTCCGCGCCGATATTGGCGACGCCGGCGATGCCGGTCAGCCGATGCCCCTCCAGCGATCCGTCGATCACCTTCGCCACCGTCGACCCCTTGCCCTTGGCCAGCGTGTCGCTCTGCAAGGTCTCCTGGAACAGCGGGCCCAGATAGGTCAGATGGGTCTGCTGTCCCAGATATTCCTTGGTGATCTGGAACTCCATCATCAGCGGCGTTCGGGGCATCGCGCCGAACAGGGGATGGAAGGGCTCGCGGGGCTGGAAGTCAATCGCGCCGTTCTTCACCTGGACCATGACATTGTCGGCGAACTGCCCGTCCAGCGGCTTGAAATCGGCATAGGCCTGTTTGGCGCGATCGTCGGGATTGTCATGGGCATAGACGAAGGCGCGCCACATGACGATGCCGCCATGGGGCTTGACCGCCGCGGCCAGCATGTTCGCGCCGTCGGCATGGGTGCGCTTGTAATCCTGTGGTCCCGGCTGCCCCTCACTATTGGCCTTCACCAGGAAGCCGCCGAAGTCGGGAATCGCTGCGTAGATTTCATCAGCCTTGGCCTTCCACCAGGCCGCGACCTGCGGGTCGAGCGGATCGGCGGTCTTCAACGCGTCCAATTCCATCGGCGCGGTCCATTTGACCGACAGATAGACCTTGATCCCATAGGGGCGGAAGATGTCGGCCAGCGCCGCCGCTCTCGCGATATAGGGCGCGGTCAGGCTGTCCGATTTGGCGTTCACATTGTTGAGCACAGTGCCGTTGATGCCGATCGATGCGTTGGCGCGGGCATAATCGACATAACGCGGCCCCTTATACTCCGGCAGCGTCCACCAGTCCCATATCGACTCGCCGGCATAGCCGCGCTCGACGGAGCCATTCAGATTGTCCCAATGGTTGAGCAGGCGCAGCCCGATCCGGGGCGTCTCGCGTAGGTCCAGATTCGTGATTGGCGCGCCGCTGCCTGCCAAGCGCAGATAGTGGAAGGCGCCATAAAGCAGCCCCCGGTCCTCGTTCGCGGCGATCAGCGTCACCGCCTTGCCCGCAACCGTCACCGCCCGGATCGCATAGCCCTCCGCGCCCAGCGCCGCCAGGCCGGGGACCAGCCGCGCCACCTCCGGCGAATCGCCGCTGGTCGTCAGCCAGAGCGCGCCGTCCTGCACCGTCGTCGCCGCCGTGGGCGCGCGCCCGGTGATGCCGCCAAGGCCACGCGTCAATTCGTCCACGGCCGCGCGCACGGTCGGTGAGCGGCCGGGCGCGACGATACTCGACGCCGTGTTCCGCACCTCCGCCATCCGCGCATAGCGCAGCCACAAGTCATAGCCGTCCTCGGCCCGGGCAATTGCGGGGAGCGTCAGAAGGGCCAATATGGTCGATATTAGGGTGCAAAGCCGGCGCAGCATCATTGTCTAACCTCTCCCTGGACTGGTCAGGCCAATCCACTAAACGGGATTGACAACTTCCAGGCCTCGGGTCAATGGTAACGCTATCAAATACGCGACGGCAAGTCATAATGTCGGCGAATGATTTTCTGAAAAGGGAGGATGTCTTGTTGCGGTCCTATCAGTTCATCGGCGCGGTTTCGGCTCTGGCGATGATCGCGTGCGCGCCCATGGCGGTCGCCGCGCCCCGTGCATCCGCCAGCGCGGCGCAAAAGCCGGTCTACAAGGATGCGAGCGCGTCGGTCGAGGCGCGTGTCGACGACCTGATCGCCCGCATGACGCTGGAGGAAAAAATCGCCCAGATCACCACGGTCTGGGAGAATAAGGTCAAGATTTTCGACGCCGACCTGCAACTCGACCCCGCCAAGCTTCCCGCCGCCTTCCCCAACGGCCTCGGGCACTTCACTCGCCCCTCCGACGCCAAGGGGGCCGTCAGCCCCCGAGTCGTCAAGGGCCGCGACCCGCGCCAGACCGTCGCGCTGGTGAACGCGCTTCAGAAATGGGCGACGACGCAGACGCGCCTCGGCATCCCCATCCTCTTCCATGAGGAGGGGCTGCACGGCTATGCCGCGATCGGCGCGACCAGCTTTCCCCAGTCGATCGCCATGGCTTCCTCCTTCGACCCCGATCTGGTCCGGGACGTGAACAAGGTCATCGCCCGCGAAATCCGATCGCGCGGGGTTAGCCTGGTCCTTTCGCCGGTGGTCGACATCGCCCGCGATCCGCGTTGGGGCCGTATCGAGGAAACCTTCGGCGAGGACCCCTATCTGGTCGGCGAGATGGGCGTCGCCGCCGTCGAGGGGTTGCAGGGGCCGGGGCGCAGCCGCACGCTGGCGCCCGGCAAGGTATTCGCCACGCTCAAGCATCTGACCGGCCACGGCCAGCCCGAAAGCGGCACCAATGTCGGCCCCGCGCCCATTTCCCGCCGCGAACTGCGCGAGAATTTCTTTCCGCCTTTTGAACAGGTGGTGAAGCGCACGGGGATCGAGGCGGTCATGGCCTCCTATAACGAGATCGACGGCGTCCCCAGCCACGCCAACCGATGGCTTCTGGAGGATGTGCTGCGCGAGGAATGGGGCTTTCGCGGCGCGGTGGTCAGCGACTATTCGGCCATCGACCAGCTGATGAGCATCCACCATATCGCGCCCGACCTGGAGGGCGCGGCGATCCGGGCGCTGGACGCGGGGGTGGACGCCGATCTGCCCGAGGGCCTGTCCTACGCCACGCTGACCAAGGCTGTGCGCGAGGGGCGCGTCGCGGAATCGAAGATCGACCTTGCCGTGCGCCGGATGCTGGAGCTGAAGTTCCGCGCCGGCCTGTTTGAAAATCCCTATGCCGATGCGGCGCGGTCGGTCGCGATCACCAACAATGCCGACGCTCGCGCGCTGGCGCTGAAGGCCGCGCAACGGTCCGTCACCCTGCTCAAGAATGACGGGATGCTGCCGTTGAAGGCGGAAGGGACGATCGGCGTCTTTGGCCCCAGCGCGGCGGTCGCGCGGTTGGGCGGCTATTATGGCCAGCCACCCCACAGCGTCTCCATCCTCGACGGCATCAAGGCGAAGGTCGGAAATCGCGCCAGGATCGTCTTCGCGCAAGGGGTCAAGATCACCGAGAATGACGACTGGTGGGAAGACAAGGTCGTCAAGTCCGATCCCGCCGCCAACCGCCGGCTGATCGCGGAGGCGGTCGAGGCGGCCAAGGGCGTGGACCGCATCGTCCTGACGCTGGGCGACACCGAACAGTCGAGCCGGGAGGGGTGGGCCGACTCGCATCTGGGCGATCGCCCCAGCCTGGACCTCGTCGGCGAGCAGCAGGAATTGTTCGACGCGCTGAAGGCGCTGGGCAAACCGATCACGGTCGTCCTCATCAACGGCCGGCCCGCCTCCACCGTAAAGATTTCGGAGGAAGCCAATGCGCTGGTCGAGGGCTGGTATCTGGGCGAGCAGGGCGGCAACGCCATGGCCGACATCTTGTTCGGCGACGTCAACCCAGGCGGCAAGCTGCCCGTCACGATTCCGCGCTCGGTCGGCCAGTTGCCAATGTTCTACAATGCCAAGCCATCGGCCCGGCGCGGCTATCTGTTCGACACCACCGCGCCGCTCTATCCGTTCGGCTATGGCCTCAGCTACACCAGCTTCGACCTGTCGGCTCCGCGTCTGTCCGCCGCCAGCATGGGGAAGGGCGCGACCGTCACCGTATCCGTCGACGTGCGCAACACGGGCGCCAGGGAAGGCGACGAGACCGTCCAGCTCTATATCCGAGACAAGGTCAGTTCGGTCACTCGCCCGGTCAAGGAACTGAAGGGTTTCCAACGCGTCACGCTGAAGCCCGGAGAAACGCGCACCGTCAGCTTCAAGGTCGAGCCCGAAGCGCTCCAGATGTGGAATGATCGGATGGAGCGCGTCGTCGAGCCGGGCGAGTTCGCCATCATGACCGGACCCAATTCGGTCGACCTGAAGACAGCGACCCTGACGGTGACGCCGTGAGCGCGCCCGCCTTCGCCCGCCGTCAGGCGATCGGCCTGCTGGCCTCGACCGCCATGTTCGCGCCCGTGGCCGCCGCCGCGAAGAAGGTCGGCGGTCCCCTCTACAAGGATGCTTCGGCCCCCGTCGACCTGCGCGTGCGCGATCTGCTCGCGCGCATGACGCTGGAGGAGAAGGTGGGCCAGATCATCGCGCTTTGGGCGACCAAGGCCGATATCATGGACGATCTGACCTTCTCCCCGGCGAAGGCGAGCGCGGCCTATCCCGCTGGCTTCGGCCAGATCACCCGCCCGTCCGACCGGCGCGGCGCGCTAGCCGGATCGACCCAGGCCGGCGGCACCGGCGCGCGCTGGCGCACCCCCGCCGATACCGTCGCCTTCATCACCGCCGTCCAGAACTGGGCGACGCAGCGCACTCGCCTGGGCATTCCGGTCCTTTTCCATGAGGAGTCGCTGCACGGCTATATGGCGACCGACGCCACCATGTTCCCGATGGCGATCGGATTGGCGGGCAGCTTCGACCGGGGGCTGATGGAGGAGGTGCAATCCGTCACCGCGCGGGAGGTCCGCGCGCGCGGCGTCCACCTCGCCTTGTCCCCGGTGGTCGATATCGCCCGCGACCCCCGCTGGGGCCGGATCGAGGAGACGTTCGGCGAAGATCCCTATCTGTGCGCCGAAATGGGCGTGGCGGCGGTCACCGGGCTCCAGGGGCCGGGCAAGACGCTTGGACCCGGCAAGGTCATGGCCACGCTCAAGCATATGACCGGCCATGGCCAGCCGGAAAGCGGCGAGAATGTCGCTCCGGCGCCGATCGCCGAGCGCGAGCTGCGCGACTATTTCTTCCCCCCCTTCCGCGAGGTCGTGCGCCGCACCGGCATCGCCGCCGTCATGCCCAGCTATAACGAGATCGACGGCGTGCCCAGCCATATGAACCGCTGGCTGCTCGGCGACATATTGCGCGGCGAATGGCATTTCGACGGCGCGGTGGTAAGCGATTATGGCGCCGTCCCCGAACTCGACACCATCCACCATGTCCAGCCCGACCTTGCCGCATCTGCACGCGCGGCGTTGCGGGCCGGGGTGGATTGCGAGCTGCCCGATGGCCTTGGCTATCGCACGCTCGTCGAACAGGTCCGCGCCGGAACCGTCCCGGTCGAGGCGGTCGATACCGCCTGCGCCCGGATGCTGACGCTCAAGTTCCGCGCGGGCCTGTTTGAAAATCCCTGGCCGCAGAAGGACTATGACCGGCTGACCGGCAATGCGGAGGCGCGTGCGCTGGCTCTGAAGGCCGCGCACAGGTCGATCGCGCTGCTGAGCAATGATGGCATCCTCCCGATCGTTCCCGGCCAGCACAAGCGCGTGGCCGTGATCGGCCCCAACGCCGCCGTCGCTCGCCTGGGCGGCTATTCGAGCATCCCGCGCCAGGCGATTTCCCTGCTCGACGGCGTGCGGGCGAAGCTGGAGGGGAGGGCCGAGGTCGTCCATGCGCAGGGCGTGTTCATCACGCAGAGCGAGGACCGTTCGGCCGACGAGGTGCTGCTCGCCGATCCCGCCCGGAACCGGCAGTTGATCGCCGAGGCGGTCGACGTGGCGAACGGCGCGGACATCGTCATCCTCGCCATCGGCGACACCGAACAGACCAGCCGCGAGGGCTTTGCGAAAAACCATCTCGGCGACCGCACCAGCCTGGACCTTGTCGGCGAGCAGAATGACCTGTTCGCCGCGATCAAGGCGACCGGCAAGCCGGTCATCGTCTGCGCGATCAACGGCCGTCCGCCCAGCTATCCGGCGGTGGCCGGGCAGGCGAACGCTTTCCTCCAATGCTGGTATCCGGGGCAGGAGGGCGGAACCGCGATGGCCGACATCCTCTTCGGCGCGGTCAATCCCGGCGCGAAGCTGCCGGTCACGGTCGCGCGCGACGTGGGGCAGATTCCCATCTTCTACAACCGCAAGCCCTCGGCCCGGCGCGGCTATGTGTTCGAGGAGATCGAGCCTCTATTCCCCTTCGGCTTCGGCCTCAGCTATACGACGTTCGAGATGAGCGCGCCGCGCCTGTCCGCCCCGCGCATCGGCCCCGGCGGCACGGTGACGGTCGAGGTTGACGTCCGCAACAGCGGCGCGCGCGAGGGGGACGAAGTCGTCCAGCTCTACGTCCACCAGCGCGCCGCCAGCGTCACCCGGCCGATCAAGGCGCTCAAGGGGTTCGAGCGCGTGACGCTGAAGCCCGGCGAGAGCCGCACCGTCCGCCTGACGCTGGGACTCGACGCCTTCGCGCTGTGGAACGACGCGATGGAGGAAGTGGTGGAGCCGGGCCTTTACGACATCATGACCGGCCCCAACAGCCGCGACATCCAGTCCATCGCCCTTACCATCGTCTAACCAACAGGACTCGCCCCAATGCCCAGGATCACCGGCGCCAAAGTCATCATCACCTGCCCCGGCCGCAACTTCGTGACGCTGAAGATCGAGACGGATGAAGGCATATACGGCCTGGGCGACGCGACGCTCAACGGGCGGGAGCTGGCGGTCGCCAGCTATCTGACCGATCATGTCATCCCCTGCCTTATCGGCCGCGACGCGCACCGGATCGAGGATATCTGGCAGTATCTCTACAAAGGCGCCTATTGGCGGCGCGGGCCGGTGACGATGAGCGCGATCGCGGCCGTCGACACCGCCCTGTGGGACATCAAGGGCAAGGTTGCCGGCCTGCCGGTCTATCAACTGCTGGGCGGCGCGAGCCGCGAGAGCGTCATGGTCTATGGCCATGCCAACGGCACAACCATAGAGGATACGATCCAGGTCGCGCGGGAATATCAGGCGCAGGGTTATAGGGCGATTCGCATCCAATGCGGCGTACCCGGCATGGCGTCGACCTATGGCGTGTCGAAGGACAAATATTTCTACGAACCCGCCGACGCCGACCTGCCGACCGAAAATGTCTGGAACACATCCAAATATCTGCGCGTCGTGCCCGAACTGTTCAAGGCCGCGCGCGAGGCGCTGGGCTGGGACGTGCATCTGCTGCACGACATCCACCACCGCCTGACCCCGATCGAGGCCGGGCGGCTGGGCAAGGATCTGGAGCAATATCGCCCCTTCTGGCTGGAGGACGCGACCCCGGCGGAAAATCAGGAGGCCTTCCGCCTGATCCGCCAGCACACCACCACGCCGCTGGCGGTCGGCGAGATATTCAATTCCATCCACGACTGCCGCGAACTGATCCAGAACCAGCTCGTCGACTATATCCGCGCCACGGTCGTCCATGCGGGCGGGATCAGCCATCTGCGCAGGATCGCCAACCTCGCCGATCTCTATCAGGTCCGCACCGGCTGCCATGGCGCGACCGACCTGTCACCGGTCTGCATGGCCGCGGCGCTGCATTTCGACCTGTCGGTTCCCAATTTCGGCGTTCAGGAATATATGCGGCACACGGAGGAGACTGACGCGGTATTCCCCCATGGCTATACGTTCGCGAACGGCATGATGCATCCGGGCGACCAGCCGGGCCTGGGCGTCGATATCGATGAGGAACTGGCCGCCAAATATGAATATAAGCGCGCCTTCCTGCCGGTGAACCGGCTGGAGGACGGCACGATGTTCAGCTGGTGAGCGGGGCCCTGGGCGTGGAAAGTCCCGTTCCCAAGCCGTCCGGCCGCGTCCGCTGGATCGTGTGCGGCCTGCTGTTCGCGGCGGTCGTGCTGTCCTATGTCGACCGGCTGGTCCTGCCCACGCTCAAGCCTGACCTTGAGGCGCGCTATGGCTGGAGCGAGACCGGCTACGCCAATCTCGCCATCTGGTTTCAGGCCGCCTATGGCATCGCCTATGTCGCCTTCGGGCAGATCATCGACAGGCTCGGCGCGCGCGCGGGCTATGCGCTGGCGGTAGCGCTCTGGACCGTCGGCCATATCTTGCATATCGCCTTCACCTCGACGGCGGGAATGCTGCTGGCCCGCATCCCGCTGGCGATGGGGGAGGCGGGGACCTTTCCCGCCGCCATCGCCGCGACCAACGAATGGTTCCCCAAGCGCGAGCGGGCGCTCGCCATCGGCATCTTCAACGCCGGGTCCAATGTCGGCGCGATCGTCACGCCGCTGGTGGTGCCGATCATCGCCGTGACGATGGGCTGGCGCTGGGCCTTCATCCTGACCGGCCTGCTCACCATCTTCTGGCTGGTCGCCTGGCTCGGCTTCTACCGCAGCCCGCGCCAGAAGGCGTCTCTTAGCCGGGAGGAACTCGCCTGGATCGAGGCGGACCCGCAGGAGCCGCGGCGCACCGTCCGCTGGGCGACGCTGTTCCGCTATCGCCAGACCTGGGCCTATATGCTGGGCCGCTTCCTGATCGATCCGGTCTGGTGGACCTTCCTCTTCTGGCTGCCGGACTTCTTCAACAAGCAATATGGCGTCAAGATGCTGGATTTCGGTCCGCCGCTGGTCGCCGTCTATCTGATGGCCGATGTCGGGTCGGTCGCGGGGGGCTGGACCTCCTCGCGCCTGATGGGCCGGGGCTGGACCGTCAATCGCGCGCGCAAGACCGCGATGCTGCTGTGCGCGCTATGCGCCGTGCCGATCGCCTTCGCCATCCACGCCCCCTCCATGTGGATCGCGGTCGGCCTGATCGGCCTCGCCTGCGCCGGGCATCAGGGCTTCTCTGCGAATCTCTACGCGCTGCCCGGTGATGTCTTTCCGCGCTGGATGGCGGGATCGGTGGTGGGCCTGGGCGGCCTTTCCGGCGCGGTCGGGGGGATGCTGATGGCCAAGTTCGCCGGCGTCATCCTGGAAACCGTCGGCAGCTACGGCCCGATCTTCGCCGTCGCCTCCTGCGCCTATCTGGTCGCCCTCTGCACAATTCACCTCATCATACCGCGTTATGAAGAGGCTGACCCCGGCCTCGATGGGACTCAAGCATGACCAAGCCTCTCCGCCTGCATCCCGACCGCCTCTTCCCGTCCGATCCGGCGGTCCGGTCGATCGCGCGCGCGCTCTATACGTCCATCAAGGACCTGCCGATCATCAGCCCGCACGGGCATACCGATCCGGCCTGGTTCGCCTATGACCAGCCCTTCGCCAATCCCGCGGAGCTGCTGATCGTCCCCGACCATTATGTCTTCCGCATGCTCTACAGCCAGGGGGTGCCGCTGGAGCAGCTCGGCATCCCGACCGTCGACGGCAGCCCGACGGCCACCGATCCGCGCGCGATCTGGCGGCTGTTCGCCGAACATTATCATCTGTTCCGCGGCACCCCATCGCGCATGTGGCTCGACTGGGTGTTCGCGGAGACATTCGGCCTCGACGTCCGGCTCGACGCCGCCACCGCCGATCTTTACTACGACGCCATCAACGCGGCCCTCGCGACGCCCGCCTTCCGCCCGCGCGCCTTGTTCGAGCAGTTCAATATCGAGGTGATCGCCACCACCGAAGGCCCGCTCGATCCGCTCGACCATCATCGCGCGATCCGGGAAAGCGGCTGGAGCGGCCGAGTCGTCACCGCCTACCGCCCCGACCCGGTGGTCGATCCGGAGCATCATGGCTTCGCCGCCAACCTCATCCGCTTCGGCGAAGTCAGCGGCGAGGATGTATCGACCTGGACCGGCTATCTGCGCGCTCATGAGAATCGCCGCGCCTGGTTCCGGGCGGCTGGAGCCACATCGACCGATCACGGCCATCCCAGCGCCGCCACCGCCAACCTGTCGCGCGTCGAGGCCGAAGCCCTTTACGCCAAAGTCCTTTCAGGGCCCGTTATCCCGGCCGAGGCCGAGCTGTTCCGCGCCCAGATGCTGACCGAGATGGCGCGCATGAGCATAGAGGACGGGATGGTGCTGCAAATCCATCCGGGGGTTTCGCGCAACCATAATGCGGGGGTCCTGGCGCGCTTTGGCCGCGACAAGGGCGCGGACATCCCGCACGCCACCAGCTATGTCGACGCGCTGCGCCCGCTGCTCGACGCGTTCGGCACCGATCCGCGCCTCAGCATCATCCTCTTCACGCTCGACGAGACCAGCTACAGCCGCGAACTCGCGCCGCTCGCCGGCCACTATCCGGTGCTGCGGCTGGGCCCGCCCTGGTGGTTCAACGACAGTCCCGAGGGGATGCGCCGCTTCCGCGAGCAGACGACCGAGACGGCCGGCTTCTACAATATGGTCGGGTTCAACGACGACACCCGCGCCTTCCTGTCGATCCCCGCGCGCCATGATGTCGCTCGGCGGATGGACTGCGTCTTCCTGGCCCAGCTCGTCGCCGAGCACCGGATCGAGGAGGATGAAGCGCATGAGGTCGCCCGCGCGCTCGCCTATGATCTCGCCAAGCAGGCCTATAAGCTGTGAGCCGCCTGTCGACGGCAACGCTCGACGGGCTGCCGACAGCGGTCGAGCGCCCGCGCTATGACCGCGCGGCGGTTCGGCGCGGCGTCGTCCATCTGGGCATCGGCGCTTTTCATCGGGCGCATCAGGCGGTTTTCTTCGATGATTGCCTGAACGCGGGCGACCTTCGCTGGGGCATCACCGCCGCCTCGCTTCGTTCGCCCGCCGTGGCCGAGCAGATGAACCCGCAGGATGGCCTCTATGCCGTGCTCGTCCGCGACGGATCGGACCAGCGCGCCCGCATCGTCGGCGCGGTTTGCGAGGTGCTGGTCGCCCCGGACGATCCCGCCGCCCTGATCGCCGTGCTGGCCAGCCCGGACACGCACATCGTGACCCTCACCATCACCGAAAAAGGCTATAGGCTCGATCCGGCGACAGGCGCGCTGTTGGTGGACGACCCGCAGGTCGCCGCCGACATCGCCAGCCTCGCCGCGCCACGGACCGCGCCCGGCTATCTGGTCGCGGCGCTGGCGGCGCGCAGGGCGGTGGGCCTTGCCCCCTTCACCGCCATATCCTGCGACAACCTGCCGCATAACGGCGCGCGCCTGCGCAGCGCCGTGCTGGATCTCGCCGGGCGGCACGACCCCGCGCTCGCCGCCTGGATCGCGGAGGAGGGCGCCTTTCCCGAAACCATGGTCGATCGCATCGTCCCCGCCACCACGGACGCCGACATCGCCGCGCTGGCCGAGCGGATCGGGGTCGAGGACCGGGCGATGGTCAAGACCGAGCCCTTCACCCAATGGGTGATCGAGGATCGCTTCTGCGGCCCGCGGCCGGATTTCGGCCCCGGCGTCCAGATCACGCAAGCGGTGGCCCCCTGGGAGGAAGCGAAGCTGCGCCTGCTCAACGGCGCGCATAGCGGCATCGCCTATCTGGGCGGGCTTGCCGGCATCGAGCATGTCGACCAGTTCCTCAAAAATCTCGATGCCCGTCGCTTCGTCGAGGGGCTGTGGGACGAGGCGGAGACCACCCTGTCGCCGCCGCCAGAACTGGATATCGCCGCCTATCGCCGCGCGTTGATGGCGCGTTTCGACAATGGCGCGCTCCAGCATCGCACCCGCCAGATCGCGATGGACGGATCGCAGAAGCTGCCCCAGCGCCTGGTCGCAGCCATTGTCGCGCGGCGTGCGCGGCGGCAGGAGGTCGCGATGCTCGCCCTCGCCGTCGCGGCGTGGATGCGCTGGCAGGGCGGTGTCGACGACAGCGGCGCGCCCTTCGCCGTCGACGACCCGATGGCCGATGTCACCGCCGCGCGGCTGACCGGCCGCCAGAGCGCGGCCGAGCGCGTCGACGCGCTGCTGTCGATCGACGCCATATTCCCAGCAGCCCTGCGCGACGATGTGGCGCTGCGCGCCGCGCTGACCGGCTGGCTCACGATATTGGAAGAAGAAGGCGCGCTGGCCGCACTCGCAAGGGCATGAGGAAGATCGACATGACATTCCCTCTTCGCCGCCTAGCCGTAACCCTGTCGCTTCTGGCGCTCGCCACCCCGGCGCTGGCCGATGCGCCGCGCCTCGTTCGGCAGGGTAAGCCGATGCTGCTGATCGCGGGAGAACTGGGCAATTCGAGCGCGTCGAGCGCCGCCTATATGGCCCCTCACTGGCAGCGGCTGCGGAACGGCGACCAGACCCATCAGGGACGGCATATCCAGCTGGCGCCGGGCAAGTTCCAGATTCAGAAGGTCAAGCTTTACCGTTATGGCTGACGGCCAAGCCGATAGATTGGCTTGACAGCCCGGTCTGGCCAAATTAACAGCGAATTTTGATAGCGCTACCAGTTTGCTTACCGCCACACGCGGAAGCGGCGCTCTAGGGAGAGGGACTATGAATACCATCAATACCCCCATTTTCCGTTCAGCCCTGCTGCTGGCCTCCGCCCTCGGATCGGTCATGGCCGCGCAGGTCGCGTTTGCGCAGGCACCTGCCGACGCGGGCGCCCAGCCGCCGGCGCCCGACCAGGCCCAGCAGGAGGGTGTGCAGGACATCGTCGTCACCGGCATCCGCGCCAGCCTTGCAAGCGCCACCAACGCGAAGAAGGAGGCGGTCGCATTCGGTGATTCGATCTTCGCCGAGGATATCGGCAAGCTGCCCGCGACCAACCTTGCCGAGACGCTGAACCGCATGCCCGGCGTGCGCCTCAACCGCGACATCAGCGGCGAAGGCACGCAGGTCGCGATCCGCGGCCTGGGGCCCAGCTTCTCCAAAGTCCTGCTCAACGGCGCGCAAATCGGCGTGGCGTCGGACGGCGGCACGAACGGCACGGGCGGTGGCAACCGCGAAGTCGACCTGGACTTCTTTCCGTCGGAACTCTTCACCCGCCTCGACCTCGCCAAGAGCCCGTCGCCCTCGACGATCGAAGGCGGCATCGCCGGCACCGTCAACCTGCGCAACGCGCGCCCCTTCGACAAGCCGGGCACGCATGTCACCGTCGTGGCGCAGGGCCAGTACACCGACAGCAATGAGAAGTTCAGCCCGCGTGGCGCCATCGTCGCCAGCCACACCACCGATACCTTCGGTGTTCTGGTGGGTGTCGCCGGCGTGAAGACCAAGACCCGCATTGACAGTTTCGACTCAATCGGCTGGACCGACGGGAATCTGGGCGCGGGCGATCCGGGCGGCAACAACTTCTCCTGGGCTTCGGTCGTTCCCGCGAACGCCGGCCATGGTCTCGTCGCCGGTCAGCCGGTCGACGTCGTTGCCACTTCCGGCCTGACCCGCGACCAGCTCAGTACCGCGCTCCTGCCGCGCCTCGCTCGCAATACGCTGACCGACGGCGACCGCTCGCGCATTTCGGCGCTGGCCTCGTTCGAATGGCGTCCCAGCGACGCGTTGCACTTCGCCATCGACGGCATCTGGGCCAAGTCGAAGCGGGATTATTCGCGTCTCAACATGAACTGGCAGGTCCGCAACTCGGGTCCGGGCACCAGCGCTCAGTCGACCGGCGGCATGGTTCCGATCGACCTCACCGTGGACGACAACGGCGTCGTCACCTCCGGCACCTTCGCCAACTCGTCCTTCTTCCTCGAAGCAAGCGAGTTCAAGCAGACCACGAAGTTCTGGAACATCAGCCCGAGCGTGAGCTGGCAACCGACCGAAACGCTCAAGGTCAGCCTCAGCGGCAACTATTCGAAGAGCCGCTTCTTCCGCGAGCAGCCGACCTGGGCCTTCCAGACCACGCCGAACTCTGGCGTTGATGTCTATTACGACAATACGGAAGGCTATTATCCGTCGGTCACGACCAATGTCGATCTGAACGATCCCAATATAGGGTGGCAGTGGTATCGCCAGAATGTCTCTCTGGTTCGCCGCACGACCGAAACCAAGGGCGCGCACCTCGATGTCATGCTGGGTGATGAACTGTTCAATGTGAAGGTCGGCGCGGCCTATGATCGGGCGACCCGCACGATCCGCGCTTATGATAACAGCCCGGCCTATCAGCTTTCGGTCTGCGGCAACGGCTGCACGGGCGTCACCGGCTCGATCCCCACCGGCTCCATTCCGCAATATCTGATGCCGATGCCGATCAATAATTTCGGACATCTGATCGGCCAGGATATCGGCTACAATGCTTTCATCGTGCCGGATTTCGGCGCCATCAAGGATGCGACCGATTATTACAGCTATCGCGACAGCGCGCCTGAAACGCGCGGCGCGGTGACGGGCGGCGCGACCGGCGACATGGATGAAAAGGTCTGGGGCGCCTATTTCGAGATCAATGGCGTCACTCAGATCGCGGGGCGCGACGTGCATGTGAATGCCGGCATGCGCTATGCTCATACGGGCCAGTTGGTGGTCGGGCCGAGCCAGGTCGGGACGAGCATCGTCGATATCGTAGCGAAGTCGAGCTATGAGAATTTCCTGCCGTCGATCAACCTGACCTATGACATCGCCGATAATGTGAAGGTGCGTGCATCCGCCTCGCGGACGATGACCCGCCCGGACGCCGGCTCGATCCTGCCGGGCGTCACCTTTACCGATCCTTCGGCGCTGACCGCCAGTGCGGGCAACCCGGGCCTCAAACCCTATACTTCGGATAATTTTGATCTGGGCGGCGAATTCTACACCGGCGGCATCGGTTATGTCGGCGTGTCGGCCTTCGCGAAGAATATCCAGGGCTTCACCACCACCTTGTCGCCGACCGTGACCTTCGGTTCGCTCAACATCCCGTTTGAAGGTCTGATCCAGACCCAGCAGGATGCACTGCGTGCCCGGTCGGCGGCGACGGGCGTTGCGATTGCCGACCTGCCGATCACGGTGAACCGTCCGGTCAATCTGGACGTGCTGAAGATCAAGGGCGTCGAAGCGACCTGGGTGCAGCCGCTCGACTTCCTGGTGAAGGGCCTCGGCTTCTCGGCCAACGGCACTTATATCAAGCAGTCTTCACCTTCGGGCTTGGTCGCGACCGGCGTTTCGAAGTGGTCTTACAATCTTCAAGGCTTCTATGAAAATAATGGCCTGTCTGTCAGCGTGAACTATGTCTGGAACGATAAGTCGATCGCCGCCAATGGGCCGCAGAACGGCATCAGCGATGCCGCTCTGCGTAATGATGCGCGCGGTCAGCTCGATATGTCGGCCGGCTATCAGCTGCCCTTCTTCAACAAGGCGCTGCGCCTGACGGTCGATGTGCTGAACATCACCAACGAGCCGCTCCGCACCACCTTCGAATATGATAACGCGCCCTATAATATCTATTATCCGGGGCGTCAGATACTGGCGGGCATCCGCGCCAACTTCTAATCCTCCCCCAAAGGAAAAACTCGAAAGGGCCAGTATCAAAACTGGCCTTTTTTTTTTAAAGGATCGATCATGGCTCACCCATATCGTCTCGCTCGCCTTCTGTTGACCGCGCTTGCGCTGACGCTGCCCGCTTCGATCGAGGCCGCGACCTGCCGGCCCGCCTGGGTCGCCGCCTGGGGAGCGTCGCAGATGGCTCCGACCGGCGAAAACCGGCTGGCCGACGGCGTGCTGAAGGACGCGACGCTGCGCCAGTTGATCCGCCCGTCGGTCGATGGCCGCCGCCTTCGCCTTCGCCTGTCGAACCTGATGGGGACGCAGCCGCTGCATCTGCGCGGCGTCACGCTGGCCCGCGCGCGCAACGCTGGGTCGCCGGCGATCTACGCGGACACGCTTCGCGCCGTAACGTTCGACGGCAAGGCCGATGTGATCGTGCCGGCCGGCGCGGACTATCTTTCGGACCCCGTGGACTTGCCCACTACCGCGCTCGAATCCCTGGCGGTCAGTGTTCATTATGGCGTGGAGCCGGCGGGGCAGACATCGCATCCCGGCTCGCGCGCCACCTCCTGGATCATCCGGGGCGACGGCCTGCGGGCGTCCGACATGCCCGGCGCGACCCAGACCGAACATTGGTTCCAGCTTTCAGGGCTGGAGGTCGAGCGCTGCGTCACGGTGAAAGCGCCCGCCGCCGCGATCGTCGCCCTGGGCGATTCGATCACCGACGGCAACGGCACCACGACCAACGGCAACGACCGCTGGACCGACCGGCTGGCCGAGCGGCTCCAGGCCGATCCGCGCCTGCGCCACCTGTCGGTCGTCAACCAGGGCATCGGCGGCAACCGCCTGCTGGACGACGGCCTCGGCCCCAACGCGCTGGCGCGGCTCGATCGCGACGTGCTGGTCCAGCCGGGCGTGCGCTATCTGATCGTGCTGGAGGGGGTGAATGACCTCGGCACGCTCACCCGCGAGGCGCCGGTCGGCGCGGATGCCCACGCCGCCCATGTCGCCCGGATCATCGGCGCTTATCGCCAGATCGTCGAGCGCGCCCACGCACGGGGGGTGAAGGTGATCGGCGCGACGATCATGCCCTTTATGGGGTTCGACTATTATCATCCCGACGCGTCGAACGAGGCGGATCGGCAGGCCGTCAATCGCTGGATACGAACGCCCGGCAAGTTCGATGGGGTGATAGACTTCGACGCGGTGGTCCGCGATCCCGCACGGCCCGACCGGCTGCGCGCCGACCATGACAAGGGCGATCATATTCACCTGTCGCCCAAAGGCTATCGCGCCATGGCCGACGCCATCCCGCTCGATCTGTTCCGATGACGCAACAGGCGGTCGGCGGCACGGATCATGCCCATCGGCCAACTTGGCCTTTCGCCCGGACCATTTTCCCCTATATCGGCGGGCATGACGGACATGCCCGACCTAGCCGAGCTTCAGGAAGAATATGGCTTCCTCGACGCGGACGACCGCTATCGCCTGTTGATCGACCTAGGGCGGGCGCTGGAGCCGATGCCGGACGCGCTCAAGACTGATGCGACGCTGGTGCGCGGCTGTTCGGCGGCGGTGTGGGTCTATCCGACGGTGCGCGACGATGGCCGCCTGCATTTTCTGGCGGACAGCAACGCCGCCATCACCAAGGGGATCATCGCGCTGGTGCTGCTGACCGTGCAGGACCGCGCGCCCGCCCAAATCGCCGCCGCCGATGTCGAAGGCGCGCTGGCGCCCTTCGACCTCCGCAACCAGCTCAGTTCCAATCGCACTCAGGGCATCCCCAACATGATCGCCCTGATCCGCGAGACGGCCGCACGCTATAATGGCTGATCGTGGTCCGGCGACCGCGGCTCAGCTGACCCCGTCGGTGTCCAGCGCGTAGCCTGCCGAGCGGACCGTGCGGATGATGTCGGCGTGGCGACCGTCCGCGTTGATCGCCTTGCGCAGCCGGCGGATATGCACGTCGACGGTGCGCAGTTCGATGTCGCTGTCCTGCCCCCACACGCTGTCGAGCAGCCGTTCGCGGGAGAAGACCCAGCCGGGATGCTCCAGGAAATGCTTGAGCAGCCGGAATTCGGTCGGCCCCAGCGGGATCACCTGGCCGCTGCGGCGGACCTTGTGCCCGACCGTGTCCATCTCGACATCGGCGAAGGACAGCGTCTCCCCGGCCAGCGCCGGGCGCACGCGCCGTAGCACCGCGCCCACCCGCGCCACCAGCTCGCGCGGGGAAAAGGGCTTGGTCACATAATCGTCGGCCCCGGTCTCCAGGCCGCGCACCCGATCCTCTTCCTCGCCGCGCGCCGTCAGCATTATGATCGGCACGTTGGCGGTGCCGTTCATGCGGCGCAGGCGGCGGCACACCTCGATCCCCGACAGGCTTTCGACCATCCAGTCGAGCAGGACGATGTCGGGCACGTTTTCCTGCGCCAGCAGCAGCGCCTCCTCCCCGTCCACGGTGTGAGTGACATCGAAATCCTCGCGCTTGAAATGCCAGATCAGCAGTTCGGCGAGCGCCGCGTCGTCCTCGACCAGCAACATCTTGGCCCTGTTCATGGGATCAGTCCTCTTGGATGTTGCCGCCGCGTTCGCGGTCGGGCAGGGTTTCGCCGGTCGCGGCATAATAGACCATCTCAGCGACATTGGTCGCATGGTCGCCGATCCGCTCGATATTCTTGGCGATGAACAGCAGGTGCGCGCACTCGCTGATGACCTTGGGATTTTCGACCATGAAGGTCACCAGCGTCCGGAAGATGCTGTTGTAGAAATCGTCGACCACCGTGTCGCGTTCGACCACCGCCAGCGCCAGGTCGGCGTCGCGCGCGGCGAAGGCGTTCAGCGCGTCATGCACCATCTCGCCCGCGACCTGGCCCATCGACGGCAGCAGCGAGACGGGCTCCAGCATTTTCCTGCTGCTGGACACCAGCGGCACGCGCTTGGCAATATTCTTGGCATAATCGCCGATCCGCTCGACCACGCCGACGATCTTCAGCGCGGCGATCACGTCGCGCAGGTCGTTCGCCATCGGCGCGCGCAGGGCGATGATCTGCACGACCAGCTTCTCGACCTCCGCCTCGATCGCGTCGATGCGCTTGTCGCCGGCGATGACTTCGGCCGCCAGCGTGCGATCCTGCCGCTGGAGCGCGGTCATCGCTCCTTCTATCGCCTCCTCCGCGCGGCCGCCCATTTCCGCGATCAACCCGCGCAGCGTGTCGATCTCGTCGTCGAAAGCCTTGATCGTATGTTCAGCCATGTCGTCTCTCCCCCGGATCAGCCGTAGCGCCCGGTGATATAATCCTTGGTCCGCTCCTGCCGCGGGTTGGTGAATATGTCGGACGTCACCCCATATTCGACCAGATCCCCCAGGTGGAAAAAGGCCGTGCGCTGCGACACGCGGGCCGCCTGCTGCATATTATGGGTGACGATGACGATGGCGTAGCGCCCGCGCAACTCGTGGATCAGCTCCTCGATCTTGGCGGTGGCGATCGGGTCCAGCGCCGAGCAGGGCTCATCCATCAGGATCACCTCGGGCTCCACGGCGATCGCGCGGCCGATGCACAGCCGCTGCTGCTGCCCGCCCGACAAAGCGGTGCCGCTGTCGTGCAGCCGGTCCTTGACTTCGTCCCACAATCCGGCGCGGCGCAGCGATTTCTCGACGATCACGTCCAGATCGGCCTTTGCGTGGGCAAGGCCGTGAATGCGCGGCCCGTAGGCGATATTCTCATAGATCGACTTGGGGAAGGGATTGGGCTTCTGGAACACCATGCCCACCCGCGCACGCAACTGCACCACGTCCATCGAAGCGGCGTAGATATTCTCGCCATCGAGCGTGATGTCGCCCGTCACCCGGGCGCTCGCGACCGTGTCGTTCATGCGGTTCAACGTGCGCAGGAAGGTCGACTTGCCGCAGCCCGACGGGCCGATGAAGGCGGTGACATTGTCCATGTCGACGTCGATCGACACGCCCTTGATCGCTTCCTTCGCCCCGTAGAAGACATGCACGTCGCGCGCGGTCATCTTCGGGTTGGCGGGCATCAGGCTTTTCTGATCTTCGGTCATGGGCGCGTTTACCACCGTTTTTCAAACTTGTTGCGCAGATAGATGGCGATGCCGTTCATCGCGAGCAGGAAGACCAGCAGCACGATGATCGCGGCCGACGTCTTCTCGACGAAGCCCTTCGAAACCTCGTCGGACCAAAGGTAGATCTGCACCGGCAGCACGGTCGCGGGATCGGTCACGCCGCCGGGCGGGGTGGCGATGAAAGCGCGCATGCCGATCATCAGCAGCGGCGCGGTTTCGCCCAGCGCGCGGGCCATGCCGATGATCGTGCCGGTCAGGATGCCGGGCAGGGCCAGCGGCAGCACGTGATGAAACACCACCTGCACCTGGGACGCGCCGATGCCAAGCGCCGCGTCGCGGATGCTGGGCGGCACGGCCTTGATCGCGTTGCGCCCGGCGATGACGATCACCGGCATGGTCATCAGCGCCAGCGTTAGCCCGCCGACCAGCGCCGCCGATCGCGGCAGGTGCAGCAGGTTGAGGAAGATCGACAGGCCCAGCAGGCCGAAGATGATCGAGGGGACGGCCGCCAGATTGTTGATCGACACTTCGATAATGTCGGTCATCCAGTTCTTGCGCGCATATTCCTCCAGATAGAGGGCGGTGGCGACGCCGACGGGGAAGCTCAGCACCAGCGTCACCAGCATGGTGAGCAGCGACCCCTTGAACGCGCCCCAGATGCCGACCTGGGTCGGATCGGTGCCGTCGCTGGCCGACAGGAAGCTGGTGTTGAAGCCGGTGGACACGACCCCCGCCGCCTTCAGGCGCTGATAGGCGGCCTCCATTTCGGGCGCGCCGTCGGTCTTGGCCGCGAGGTCGAGGCCGGTGGAGGCCGGCACGTCGATGGTTTCCACGCGCTTCAGAATGGCCGGGTCGGCCTTGATCGCGTCGCGCACCGCCGTCCAGGCGTTGGGCGACAGCAGCGCGTCGGCTTCCTTGCCCAGCATCTTGCGCGCCGCATCGCTCGTCACCGTCGGCAGATTGGCGTCGGCCAGCGCCTGGTCGGTGATCGCAGCGGGGTCCAGCATGATCGGCGACGCGGGAAAATCGACCTTCAGGGCGATCTCGGTCCGCGTGAATCCGTTGATGCCGTTGCCGATCATCGTGAACAGCAGGAAGGCGAGGAAGGCGGCGGAAAGCAGCACGGCGGCGAGGCCGAACGCCTTGAACCGGCGCTCCGCGCCATAGCGGCGCGCGATGCGCCTCTGCATGGCGTCCGATTTCCAGTCGGTGGGAATGCGTTCGGGCGAGGACAGGGCCACGGTCATATCCGCGCCTCCTCATTCTCCCGCGAAAATGCGCTCGTCATTCGTAAGCCTCGCGATATTTCTTCACGACCCGCAGGGCCACGATGTTGAGCAGCAGCGTGACGATGAACAGCACCAGCCCCAGCGCGAAGGCCGCCAGCGTCTTGGCGCTGTCGAACTCCTGGTCGCCGGTCAGCAGCTGGACGATCTGGGTGGTGACCGTGGTCACGCTGGCGAAGGGATTGAGCGTCAGGTTGGCGGCGAGACCGGCGGCCATCACCACGATCATCGTCTCGCCGATCGCGCGGCTGACGGCCAGCAGCACGCCGCCGACCACGCCGGGCAGGGCGGCGGGGATCAGCACGCGGCTGATCGTCTCGCTGGTGGTCGCGCCCATCGCTAGGCTGCCGTCGCGCATCGATTGGGGCACGGCGGCGATGCTGTCGTCGGCCATGGAGGAGACGAAGGGGATGATCATCACCCCCATGACGAGGCCAGCGGCCAGCGCGCTTTCGGAGCTGGCGCTGTGGATGCCGATCGCGACCGCGAAGTCACGCAGCGCGGGCGCGATGGTGAGCGCCGCGAAATAGCCGTAGACGACCGTGGGCACGCCGGCCAGCACCTCCAGCAGCGGCTTCATCCATTTGCGTACGGCGGGCGCGGCATATTGGGTCAGGTAGATGGCACTCATCAGGCCCAGCGGAATGGCGACGATCATGGCGATGATCGCGCCGATGAAGATCGTGCCCCAGAACAGCGGCACCGCGCCGAACGCATCCTTGTTGCCATAGCCCATGGCCGCCGATTGCGGGCTCCATTTGGTGCCGAACAGGAAGTCGATGGGGTTGACCATCGAGAAGAAGCGCAGCGACTCCCACAGCAGCGACGCGACGATGCCCAGCGTCGTGATAATCGCGATAAGGGAGGCGATCAGCAGCGCCGCCATCACTAGCCGCTCGACCCGGGTCCGTGCGCGGAAATCGGGACGGATGCGGGTGAAGGCATAGGCGCCGCCGGCAAAGGCGAGGATGATCGCCAGCGCCGCGCCCGCCAGCCCGTAGCGGGTCGCGGCCGCGCGATAGGGCTCGACCAGCCCCTGCGCCAGCGGATTGAACACGCCCGCCTGCTCGCCGCGCGCCACCGCCCGCGCATCGGCCAGCATGGCGCTGCGCGAAAAGGCGTCGGCGGGCAGGACCCGCGCCGCCGGGGTGTCGAGCACCGCCTGCGTCACGAGGCCCGGCGAGACATTGGCCCAGACCGCCAGGAAAATAAGCGCGGGTATGACGGTCCACAGCGCCACATAGGCGCCATGATAGCCCGGAAGGCTGTGCAGCGGGTCGCGCCGGCCGGAGGCCTGGACGGCAGCCTTCAGGCGCAGGGCACGGGTGCGGGCGCTGACCCAGGCGATCGCGCCCAGGCCGGCGAGCAGCAGAAGGATGGCGGGTCCGGTCATGGCGCTGGCTTACTTCAGCGCCGAGCCGTCGAGCACGGCCAGCGACTTGACCGTCTCCGCGCTCTTCCTGCGGACCTCGTCCGGGGCCGCGACCATGCCCCGCTTGCTCAAAACGCCGCCTGGCCCCCAGTTGGCGGCGAAGGCGTTCATATAATTGCGCAGGCCCGGAATGGCGGCCAGATGGGCCTTCTTCACATAGATATAGAGCGGCCGGGCGCCGGGATATTCGCCCTTCGACACGGTCTCATACGTCGCCTGGATGCCGTCCAGCGGAATATCCTTCAGGCTGTCCAGATTTTCCTCCAGGAAGCTGTAGCCGAAGATGCCGATCGCATTGGGGTTGGCGCCCAGCTTCTGGACGATCAGATTGTCGTTTTCGCCGGAGTCCACATATTTGCCGTCCTCGCGGACGCGGGTGCAGGTCGCCTTATATTCGTCCTCATTCTTCTCTTTGAGCGCCTGCATCGCCGGATCGGACTGGCAGCCTTTCTCCAGGATCAGTTCCGCCAGCGAATCGCGCGTGCCGCTGGTGGAGGGCGGGCCGAAGACGGAGATAGCGATGGCGGGCAGGCTGGGGTCCACATCCTTCCAGGTTTGGGCCTTGTTAGGACCCTTGCCATAGGGGTTGGCGGCCAGCGCTTCATAGACGATCTTGGGCGTCAGCCTGTAGCCGGGCCCGTTCTTCGCCTCGGCGAAAGCCAGGCCGTCGACGCCGACCTGCACCTCGATGATGTCCTTGACGCCGTTGGCGGCGCACTGCTCGAACTCCGCCTTCTTCATCCGTCGCGAGGCGTTGGCGATATCGGGATGCTGGGCGCCGACCCCGGCGCAGAACAGTTTGACGCCACCGCCGGTGCCCGTCGATTCGATGATCGGCGACTTCATGCCCGGATTGCCCTGCACGAACAATTCAGCCGCCGCCGTGGCGAAGGGATAGACGGTGGACGACCCGACCGCCCGGATTTGGTCGCGGGTGCCGCCCGCCGCGCCGCCCGCCTCGTCCTTGCACGCGGCCAGGGACATGAGGGCGAGGGTCGATACGGCCAGGGCGGCGAACTGCTTCACGGATTCCTCCATATGGACATGGCGGCGATTCGCGTTCGACGGCCCCCTGGGGCAAGCGCTCTAGCCATGCTTCGCCGCGCCTTTGTGACACTCGGGTTTCAATTTGATGACATGAGGTCCGGGCAGCCTTTTCGCGGGAATGTCATCCGCTCGCCGCTTCCTCCGAATCCAGGGGCTGGGCCAGCGGCACCAGCACGGTGATCGTCGTGCCCTTGCCCAGCGTGCTGGCGATGTCCAGCCGCCCGCGGTGCCGCTCGACGATATGCTTGACGATGGCGAGGCCCAGGCCCGTGCCGCCCATGGCCCGGCTGCGCCCGGAGTCCACGCGATAGAAACGCTCGGTGAGGCGCGGCAGGTGATCGGGGCCAATGCCTTCCCCCTCGTCCGCGACCGCCAGCCGGGCCATGCCGCTGGGCCCGGTGGTCAGGCGCACATCTATGGGCGTGCCAGGGCGGCCATATTTGGCCGAATTGCCGATCAGATTGTGCAGCAGCTGCGAAAGCTGCGCGCGGTCGCCCTGCACGGTCGGCAGGTCGGGCGCGATCTCCATCCGCACGTCGCGGCCGCGCTCGCCATGGCTGGACCGGAATACGCCGACGACCTCGGCCACCAATTCCGACAGGTCGACCGCGCTGTCGGGTACGCGATATTTCTCCGCCTCGATGCGCGACAGGGACATAAGGTCGTCGACCAGCCGCTGCATCCGCCGGGCCTCGCCGTCCATGATCGCCAGGAAGCGGTTGCGCGTCTCCGCGTCCTTGCCGAGTTCCGGATCGGTCAGCGTTTCGATGAAGCCCAATATGCCCGCCAGCGGCGTGCGCAGCTCATGGCTGGCGTTGGCGACGAAATCCACCCGCATCTTTTCCGTGGCATAGGCGCTCGACCGGTTGATCAGATGCACCATCCGTCGGGCCGCGCCCGGTTCCGCCGACGGCAACGGCGCGATGCGCATCCGCCAGCGCTGGTCGCGCGTGCCCAGGCCCACCAGCTCGATCGCGTCGGGCTCCGCCATCGGGCTGTTGTTCGCCAAGCGCTCGGCGGCGGCGGGGTGGCGGATGGCGATCCGCGCGTCCTCCCCCACGATATGCGCGCCCAGCAGGCGCAGCGCCGCCGGATTGGCGCGCATGATCCGGCCGCGCTCGATGAACAGCAGCGGGTCGGCGATGCCTTCCAGCATGGTGGTGAAGACGGGGTCCTGAAGGACGTCAGCCGGCTCGGGTGGGGGGGGCGGGGCGGCGCTCTCCTCCGGCTCCCCGCCAAAGGCGACGATCGCCAGCACGCCCAGCGCCGACAGCAGGGGCAGGACGATGTCGTGGGCCGCCGCGCCCAGGAACAGCGCGCCCCCCGTGCCCAGCAGCAGCAAGGCGAGGGACCAGGTGATTTGAGCCGTATTCAGTCGATTCATGGTTACCGCGCTGGATTATTGGCCGCGTTGCTGCAACAAGCGGCGCTAGATGGGGGCGTAGTTCACGCTTTGGCAAGGATGTAATCGGATCATCGCAGCATGAGCGACCAGACGCCCGCACAGGAGCCGCGATCGGCGGACGAGCCAGCGAAGGACGGCGCGGTCCCTTCGCGCCGCCAGTTGCTGATGGGCGGCGCGGTCGTGGCGTCGGCGATCGTGTCGATCCGGCCCGCGCTCGCCAGCACTGCCGCCTCGGTCCTCAACTGCCAGATTCCCGTGCCCGATCCCGGCCGGGGCAGCGCCTATGTCGCGTCCGACGGCCAGTTGGTGCCGCCCGGCACCCAGGGCGCCTTTCCGGGCCCGGGCCGCCCCTTCACCGGCGAGGAGGTCAAGCAGGCGCTGCGCGGCGGACGCCTGCCCGGCGCCGGTTACGAACAGAATCAGGCCTATATCAACTATATCCGCCGGCTCCAGTCGGGCACCAGCGGCTTCACCTGCTACGCCTCGCTGCAAATGCCGCGCTGACCGGCGCTTGGCGCGGCGTTAACCTCCTTGCGCTAGGAGGGCGTGGCGGCAGGGAGGCGGATCGGTCGATGAGCAAGCAGACAGGCTATCGGCGCGCGCCGGACGACGCGGTCGTCGTGCGTCCGCTCGACGATATCACCCTTATCTACCATCGTCCGTCCGGCCAGACCCATATGGTCGTCAGCCCGGTGCCGGAAATCTGGGCGGCGATGGACCCCGCCGTCGTGATGGACGCCGACCTGGTGCGCGAGCGGCTGGCGCTGTCCTACGAGCTGGATGAGGCGGAGGAGGATATGCGCGCCGCGATCGCCGCGCATCTGGACGAGATGGCGGCGCTCGGACTCGTCCGTCGCGCATGATCGTGGCGCCGACCCACCGCCTGACCTTGCGGATCGGGCCCGCGACCTTCCGCATCGGATCGGCGTGGCGACGGCCGATCGACCAGCTCGCTCGCCTCTACGCCGGCTATCCGAATGCGGAGGGGCGGATCGCCGATTTTACCGTCCGCCTCGATCCCGCCGGGCCGCTGCGCCGCTGGCTGCGGCCGTCCATCTTCATCACCGGCGATCATGGCCTGGCCGACGCCGCGCCGATGAGCCTGCCGCACGGCCTGCTCGCGGCGGAGATGGGCATGAACCTGCAAATGGCGCTCGGCTGGCGGCGGCACCTGCTGCTCCACGCCTCCAGCGTGGAGAAGGACGGGCGCGCGCTGGTGATGACTGGCGAATCGGGCTCGGGAAAATCGACGCTGGCGGCGCAACTGGGGGAACGGGGCTGGCGGCTGATGGGCGACGAGTTCGCGTTGCTCGACCTTTTCACCGGCCATGTCTTTCCCTTTCCCCGCCTGGTTTCGCTGAAGAACAGCGCGATCGGCGTCATGGAGGCGGAGGTCGACCCTGCCCGCATGGGTCCGCCGATGCGCGCCACGGCCAAGGGCGACATCCGCCACCTCGTCCCCCGCGCCGACGCGGTCGCGCGGATGGGCGAGGGAGCGGCCCCGGCGCTGCTGCTCTTCCCGCGTTTCGGCCATGATCTCGCCCTGCGTCCGGTCGGGCAGGGGGAGGCGTTCATGCGGTTGACCCAGGCCTCCACCAATTATGTGGCGCTGGGGGAGCCGGGCTTCGCCGCGTTGACCCGCTTCGTCGCAGAGACCCCCGCGCAGGCGATCGACTTTCCCTCGGGCGAGGCGGCGATCGAACTGGTCGATCAGCTTTGGGCGGCGCTGCCATGACCGCGCGGTTATTGGTCGAGGCGCTGCGCGATCCGGCGACCGTCGAGCGGCTGGACGCCGCGCGGTGGAACGCGCTAATCGCCATGGCGCGGGCCGAGCGGCTGATCGGCACGCTGGCGGCGCGGATCACCGACCGCGCGCTGCCGGGCGATGTCCGGCCGATCGTCACAGACGCGCTGGCGGAGGCGGAGCGGGAAAAGCGGCAGGCGTTGTGGGAGGCCGACCGCGCCCGCGAGGCCCTTGCCGCGCTGAACGTGCCGGTCGTGCTGCTGAAGGGGACCGCCTATGCCGCCGCCGGGTTGCGGGCGGAGGAGGGGCGCTTCATCGGCGACCTCGACATATTGGTGCCCCGCGCCGATCTGGATGCGGTGGAGGCGGCGCTGATCGCGGCTGGCTGGGAATGGGTGAAGCCCGACCCCTATGACGACGCCTATTATCGCCAGTGGATGCACGAACTGCCGCCGATGATCCATCGGACGCGCGATCGGATGATCGACGTCCACCACACGATCCTGCCCCTGACTGCACGCCAAACTCCCGACGCGGCCCTGTTGATCGCGGATGCGGTGCCGCTGGAGGACGGGCTTTCCATTCTTTCGCCCGAGGATCGCATCTGCCATGCCGCGGCCCATATGCTGGCGGACGGCGATCTGGCCGGCGGCCTGCGCAACCTGTGGGACATACATTGCCTGTTTGGGGAACTGCCTGACCGAGCGATGCTGGAGGCGCGGGCGGCTCGTCATGGCTTGCTGCCCCATGTCCGGCGGGCGCAGCGCCTGGCCGACCATCTCTATGGAAGCGGAACGGCGCGCTTGTCCGCCATCGACCATCTCTTCATCCGCCGCCTGCTGGCCCGCGACGCGTGGGGACGGGAAAGCCGCAAGCTGCTTCGCTTCGCTTTCTTCGTGCGCTCCCACTGGCTGCGCATGCCGCCGATGATGCTGGCCCGGCATTTGTGGACCAAGTGGCGCAAGGGCCATCGCCCGGCCTGATCGCGTCCGCCTAGTAGCCAAACGTCAGGCCCAGCCCATAATATTTGGGCGCGATATTACCCTTCAATCGCAGCAGCGGGATGACCGGCATCGCGACCGTCGCATAAGGGCGGATATTGTCGCTGCTCGCCCGAACGCCCGCGCCGATCGTCAGCGAAGCGGGCAATGTATAGCTGCCCTCGACCCGCCCGTAGACCTTGGTCTCGCCATCGGCCAGGAATAGGCCGCCACCCGGCGTCAGGCGAAATCCGGCCGCGCCGAACGCATAGCCCGCGCCCAGTTCCGTGCCCCAATGGCCGTCCGCCCGGGCATAGCCGCCCTCGACGCCCAGGCCCTGTGCTAGGGCCGGGGCGCTCCAGTCGCCGATCATCGCCAGCGCGAGCGCCGCCATCCTCACCCGATGCATATCGTCCCCTCCTTCTACCGAAGGGGCGGGACTACGCAGCGGAAGGGAGGGGCGCAACGGCAGCGGGGCAGGCCGAGTCCACCGCGCGACCGGAGGTGACCGCCTCAGTCCCGCTTCAATATGTCCATCGCCAGCACCGTCATCGCCTCGCTCGCCGTGCCGATCACCTTTTCCGCGTCGGGCGCCCAAAAGGGGCTGTGGAGCGAGGGCAAGGACGTCTGGTCCGCCGCCGTCCTGGCGATCCGGTCGGCGGGAACGCCGCCGACCCAGAAGATGAAGCTGTTGATCGACTTGTCCGCGCGGTAGAAGCGGCCGAAATCCTCGCCGCCCATGACCGCCGGGGTCTGGACCACCCGGTCGATGGGGAAATGCCCCTTCAGCACGCCTGCCATCTGCTCGGCGAAGGCGGGCGGGTTGAAGGTGGAGGGGGTGAATTCGTCCTTCACCGTCACCACGGGCAGGCGGTCGTCGGGCATGCCCGCCGCCATCGCCTCGCCCCGCGCGATCCGCTCGATCCCCTTGATGAGCTTGGCGCGCGTCTCATCCGAATAGCTGCGCACGGTCAGCAGCAGCTTCGCTTCGTCCGGGATGATATTATGCTTGGCCCCGGCCAGGAAACTGCCGACGGTCACCACGGCCGGGTCCTGCGGGTCCTGCTCGCGGCTCACCAGCGTCTGGAGCGTGCCGACGATCCGCGACGCGACCACGATCGGGTCCCTGGTCGTCTGCGGATAAGCGCCATGGCCGCCGACGCCGCGCACGATGACGTCGACGCTGTCGACATTGGCCAGCGCATAGCCCGGCGTATAGCCGATCTTCCCCGCCTCCAGACTGGCCGAATCGTGGAAGGCGAGGGCGTGGGTGGGGCGCGGGAAACGCGTGTAGAGGCCATCCTCCAGCATCAGCCGCGCGCCGCGCCCCACCTCTTCGGCCGGTTGCAGGATCATGACCAGCGTACCCTTCCACTGATCCTTCATCGACGCCAGCAGCTTGGCGGTCTCGATGAAGGCGGTCATATGGGTGTCGTGGCCGCAGGCGTGCATGACCCCGGTCTCGACGCCTTCGGAGGTCTTGGCCTTCACTTTGGACGCGAACTCTAGGCCGGTCTGCTCAACCACCGGCAGGCCGTCCATGTCGGCCCGGATCAGCACCACCGGGCCGCCGCCATTCTTCATCACCGCGACGACGCCGGTGCCGCCGACCTTCTCGGTCACGTCGAACTTCAGCGCCTTGAGGCGCCTGGCGAGCTTGGCGGCGGTGTCGACCTCCTGCTCCGACAATTCGGGATGGGCGTGCAGGTCGCGATAGAGCGTCAGCAGGCCGGGCATGTCCTTCGCGACCGCCGCCGCGATCGGGTTGAGGGGCGCGGGGACGGCTGCCGGCGCCGCCTCGATAGTGGAGGGCGCGGGGGCCGGCGGAATCTGGGCCCGCGCGGCGGACGAAAGGCAGGTGGCGGCCAGCATGACCGTCAGCATGTGACGCATCGAAAATCTCCCTTGCTGACACCAGCATAGGGAGATTTTCGTGGCTTGCCAGGGGGATGAGGCAGTGCCTTCCAAAGCCGCCTCGCGGCGGGATCGCATCAGCGCTACTGCGCCGTCCAGCCGCCGTCGACCGACAGGTTCGCGCCGGTGATATTGGCCGCCGCGTCGCTGACCAGGAACATCATGGTCGCCGCCACCTGCTCGGCGGTGACGAACTGCTTGGTCGGCTGGCCCGCCAGCAGCACGTCGTTCATCACCTGCTCGCGCGTCAGGCCGCGCGCCTTCATCGTGTCGGGGATCTGGCTTTCGACCAGGGGGGTCCAGACATAGCCGGGCGAGATGCAGTTGGCGGTGATGCCGTCGGTCGCCACCTCCAGCGCCACCGTCTTGGTGAAGCCAGCGAGGCCGTGCTTGGCGGTCACATAGGCGGACTTGAAGGGCGACGCGACCAGCGAATGGGCCGACGCCGTCTGGATCAGCCGGCCCCATTTCCGGCTTTTCATCCAGGGCAGCGCCAGCCGCGTCGTGTGAAACGCGCTGTTGAGGTTGAGCGCGATGATGAGGTCCCATTTATCGAGCGGGAACTCCTCGACTGGCGCGACATGCTGCATGCCGGCATTGTTGATGAGGATGTCGACCCCGCCGAAAGCGTCGGCGGCGTCCTTCATCATCGCCTCGATCTGGTCGACCTTGGTCAGGTCATGGCCGCTATAGATCGCCTTCGCGCCGCTCGCCGCCTCCAGCGCGGCGCGCTCCTGCTCGATCGCCTGCGGGTCGCCGAAGCCGTTGATGACGATGTTCGCGCCCGCTACGGCAAGCGCCTTCGCATAGGCAAGGCCGATGCCGGAGGTCGACCCGGTGATGAGGGCGGTCTTGCCGGTCAGGGTCTTTCCGGCCGGGGATTCTTCCGGGAGCGAACCAGTCATGCCTTCTTCTCCTTCAGATGGTCGGGCGAATCGAGGTCGAAGGTCGCGCTCTTTCCGTCCAGGATGTTGCGGGCGATGAGGTCGCCCTTGTGCATCACTTCCTCCACCGCGTCGCGGCCCTGCGCCCAATGGTCGAGCATGGTCGAACGCGAAAATTCGAAATCGCGCGCGCCGCTTTCCCAAGCGCGCGTGCGGTAGATGAGGTGGACGATATTGACCGACCCCACGTCGACATAGTCGCGCAGCTGCCGCACGTCGGGATCGTCGTGCATCTCGGGCGGCAGTTTCTTCAGCAGCGCGTCGATCGCCTTATGCTCGCGGCGCAGGCGCAGATACTGGTCGGTCACCTGGCGCGTGCGGCTGGAATATTGAATGTCCTTGGTTCGCGAATAGACGTCGGTCATCTGCCGGGGCATCGGCCCTTCGGCGGGGAACAGGTCCACCTGGAATATCAGCATGTCGTCGGACTGATGGTCGAGGACGTGGGCCAGCGGCGTGTTGGACACGATGCCCCCGTCCCAATACCAGCGCCCGTCGATCTCGACCGGCGGCAGGCCCGGCGGCAGCGCGCCCGACGCCATGATGTGCCGCGCGTCGATGCGGGTGTTGCCGCCTGGCCCGCGCGTGTCCCAATAAGCGAAATTGCCGCTTTCGACATCGACCGCGCCGATCGACAGCCGCACCGGACCGTCGTTCAGCAGGTCCCAGTCGATCAGGCTGTTCAGCGTGTCCATCAGCGGCCCGCTGTCGTAGAAGCTGATCGCGCCTGCGGATCCGGCGGGCATCAGCGGCGCGGGCCAGAGGCGCGGGCGGAACATGCCCGGCACGCCGAAGGTGGCGACGGTGCCCGCCGCCGCCAGATGGGCGACTTCGCGGATGCGGTCTATTTCGGGCAGGATCATGTTGGGCATGCCGCCCGACAGGGTCCGCCAGAAGCGGCGCAGGCGGCTCATCCGCTTGTGCGGCGGATTGCCAGCGATGATGGCGGCGTTGGCCGCCCCGATCGAGATGCCCGCGACCCAGTGAATGTCGATGGACAACTCATCCAGCCGCTCGAACACCCCCGCCTGAAAAGAGCCGAGCGCGCCGCCGCCCTGGAGCAGCAGCGCTACCTGGCGCGGCAGGGGGAGGGGGGTCGCCGCCCGGCGACGGGGCTTTTCGGGGGGGTCGCTGTCGGCCATGATGCAGTGCAATATAGTGTTCGGCGGAACCATTCCAACAGATTGTCGTAGGACCGGCACGCTGCGTTTCGGGCAACGGCGATTGTCCGTTTCGCAAGCGCGGTCTATGGAACAAACAGGACGGCATCAAAGGGAGCGACGACGCCATGCGGCTGGATGACGAACAGGAAAGCTCCCATTACGAGGTTCAGGACGGCCGGGGCGGCGGTTTTGGCGGCGGGGGCCTGGGCGGCGGCCTTGGCATGCTGCTGCCGTTGATCGGCAGCCGCTTCGGCTGCGGCGGCATCGTCGTGGTGCTCATCATCATGGTGGTGATGGGCATGAACCCCTTGAGCATGCTGGGCGGCGGAGGCGGCGGCAATCCGCAGGTCGAAACCCGCCAGCCCGGTACTCAGGAACTGACGGACATGCAGCGCACCTCGCTCAAGGTGCTGGGATCGACGGAAAGGCGCTGGGCCGATATCTTCAAGGCGCAGGGACAGGCCTATCCGCCGCCGACGCTCGTCTTCTACAGCCAGGCGGGCCAGTCCGGCTGCGGCGCGGCGCAGTCGGCCATGGGGCCTTTCTACTGCCCGGCCGACAACCGCATCTATCTGGACACCGATTTCTTCCGGGAAATGGAAACCCGCTTCAACGCGCCGGGCGATTTCCCGATCGGCTATATCATCGCGCATGAGGTCGGCCATCATATCCAGACGATCACCGGAGAGGCTAACCGGATCCGCGCGGCGCAGCAGCGCGCGTCGGAGGCGGAGGGCAACGCCCTGCAAGTGAAGATGGAATTGCAGGCGGACTGCTATGCCGGCGTCTGGGCGGCGCGGGACACCAACCTCATGGAGCCGGGCGACCTGGAGGAAGGGATGCGCGCGGCCGAGGCGATCGGCGACGATACGCTGCAACGGGAGGCAGGCCGCCGCCCGGTGCCCGACAGCTTCACCCACGGCACCAGCGCCGAGCGGATGCAATGGCTGCGCAAGGGACTGCAAAGCGGCGATCCGGCGCAATGCGATACGTTCGGGACCGCGAGTTGACGCTGAAGGACTTGCCCGACGAGGCGGTCGGGCCGCTCGACCGCGCCGCCATCGCCAGCATGACCGGGCTGGAGATCATGCAGGGATGGCTGGCCGGGCGCCTGCCGGTCCCGCCGATGAACCGTACGCTGGACTTCACCCTGGTGGAAGCGTCCGAAGGCGTCGCCGTCTTCGACGGGGAGCCGAGCGCCGACCTGCTCAATCCGCTGGGCACGGTGCATGGCGGCTGGGCGCTGACCCTGATCGATTCGGCTTGCGGCTGCGCGGCCTTCACCATCCTGCCGGCAGGGGTCGGCTACACCAGCGTCGAGACCAAGGTGAACTTCACCCGCGCCATCCTGCCGGACAGCGGCGTCGTGCGCTGCGCGGGCCGGGTGCTCTCCCCCGGCCGGCAGATCATCACCACCGACGCGATGCTGACCGACAGGGAAGGTCGCCTGCTGGCGCACGGCACGTCGACGATCATGGTGCTGCCGCAGCGCTGAAGGCGGGCTTCGTTTTTAAAAGTTCATCGGTTCCGAAGGCGCGGCGGCCGGCGCGGCCGGTGTCGGAGTCGCGGCCGCCGGCGGCGCGGCTGGCGGCGTGGAGCCGGGCGTCAACATGGGCTGCCCCGCGCCCGCCATGGGCTGCCCCGCCGGCACGATGGCGTCGGGCGCTGGCGGCGGCGCATAGGCGGGTGTCTGGGGCACGGGCGCTACCATCGGCGCGCCGGTTTGCGGAGCCGCTTCGGCCTGGTTAGCCGCCACCGGCTGCGGCGCGGGCAGAAGGGTCTGGACGGCCACGACGACGAGCGGCGCGCCAATCAGCACGGACAGGGCGAAACCCTTGTAGATCATGACGGCGACCGGCTTTTGATGCTGTTATCGACAGGATTCTATAGGCCGCAAGTTAACGAAAGCTTATGGGCTCCCTTACACGCGGTCGAGCTTGCCGAGCAAAGCCATCATGTCGTCGGGAAGCGAGCCTCGTGACGGCCGATAGCTGGAGCGCAGCGCATTGCCGATCCCCTCATAAGGAGACGGCAGATCGACGGTCACGAGATGGCGCGTGGCGCCTTCGCGTCCCGTTGCCGACCGGCTGTTCCATTTCCGCTGCATGTCCATGACGATAAGAACGGCCCGATCGTGCAAAAGTTTCTGGCAATTCGTCAGTGACCGCCATAGCCGTCCAGAAAAGGAGCGGACATGACCTTAGGCGGCGGCCCCGACTGGCTCGACACTCTGGCGCGGGCCAGGGCCCACTCGCCCTTTCTGTCGCGGTTGATGGATCGCCACCCCGCGTTGGTGGAGCGGCTGGAGCAGGGCGACCCGGACGGCGCGCTGGCGCTGGCGGGCCGCGCGGGGGAGGGGGCGTCGGGCGTCGCCCAGTCGCTGCGCCGCCGCCGGAGCGCGCTGGCGCTGACGACCGCGGTGGCGGACCTTGGCGGCGCATGGGACATGGACCGGGTGACGCGCACGCTGTCAGAGTTCGCGGACACCGCGCTCGACGAGGCGATCGCGGCCGCGTTCGCGGAGCGCTATCCCGGTGCGCCCGTGCGGGGCTTCGCCGTGCTGGCGCTCGGCAAGCACGGCAGCCGCGAGCTCAACTACAGTTCCGACATAGACCCGATATTGCTCTATGATCCCAAGACCTTGCCTCATAACGAGCGGGAGGATGTGGCCGACGCGGCGGTGCGGATAGGGCGGCGAGTCAGCGAGTTGCTCTCGGCCCGCGATGGCGACGGCTATGTGTTCCGCGTCGATCTGCGCCTGCGTCCCTCGCCGGAGGCGACGCCAATCGCGCTGCCGGTGGAGGCGGCGATCGGCTATTATGAGTCCATGGCGGTCGGCTGGGAACAGGCCGCCTTCATCCGCGCCCGCGCGGCGGCGGGGGACCGGGAACTGGGCGATTATTTCCTGCGCGCTATCCGCCCCTTCGTCTGGCGGCGCAGCCTGGATTTCGGCGCGATCGACGCCATTACCGACATTTCCCGCCGCATCCGCGACCATTATGCGCAGGGCCAGGCCTTCGGCCCCGGCTATGACCTGAAGCGCGGACGCGGCGGCATTCGCGAGGTGGAGTTTTTCGCGCAGGTCCATCAACTGATCCATGGCGGGCGCGATCCGTCGCTGCGCGTTGGCGCGACGCGGCAGGCGCTGGCCGCGCTGGCGGCGGCGGGGGTGGTGGAGGGGGATGTCGCGGCGCGGCTGGACGCCACCTATATCCTCTTCCGCACGGTCGAGCATCGGTTGCAGATGGTCGAGGACCGCCAGACCCACGAACTGCCGGTAAGCGCGCCCGCTCTCGATAATGTCGCGAGGCTGCACGGGCTGGCGGACGGAGAGGCGCTGCTGGACCTGCTGCGCCCGCCGGTCGAATGGGTGGGCCGCAATTACGATCGTCTGACCCCGCCGCGCGCGGGCGACCCGCTGTCGCTGGACGAGGAACGGCTGAAGGCGCAGCTCGTCGAACTGGGCTTCGCCGATCCGCGGACGCCGCTGGCGCGGATCGCCCATTGGCGCGCGGGCAAGGTGCGCGCGCTGCGCAGCGCCCCGGCGCTGGGCGCGCTGGAGCAGTTGCTGCCCGACCTGATGCGCGCGCTCGCCGCCGCCCCGGACCCGGATCGGGCGCTCAACCGGCTGGACGACATGATCGGCCGCCTGCCGAGCGCGATCAATTTCATGAAGCTGCTGGCCGCGCGTCCTGGCTTGGTCGCGCTGCTGGCCGAGATATTGAGCCACGCGCCCGCGCTCGCCGACGCGCTGGGCCGGCGGGCGGAATTGCTGGACGGGCTGATCGACGCGTCCGCCTTCGACCCGCCGCCCGACGTGGAGACGCTCGCCGCGCAGTTCGGCGCGCTGGAGCCGGGCGAGGATTACCAGGCGCTGCTCGACCGCGTACGGCAGCGGGTGGGCGACCGCCGTTTCGCGATCGGCGCGCAGATCATTCGCGGCGGCGATCCGCTGGAGGCGGGCCGCGCCTATGCCCGCGTCGCGGAGGGCGCGATCGGGGCGCTGGCGCGGGGCACGATCGACGCGTTCGAGGACGCGCATGGCCGCGTGCCGGGCGGCGAATTGCTGGTCCTGGCGCTGGGTCGGCTGGGCGGGGGCATGCTGACCCATGCGTCGGACCTCGACCTCGTCTATCTGTTCACCGGCGATTTCCAGGCCGAGTCGGATGGGTCCAAACCATTGGGCGCGACTCAATATTTCAACCGCCTCGCCCAGCGGATTACCAACGCCCTGTCGGTGGCGACTGCGTCCGGCCCGCTCTATGAAGTCGATACGCGGCTCCGGCCCTCGGGCGCGCAGGGCCTGCTGGCGGTCAGCCTCGACAGTTTCGCGCGCTACCAGCGGGAGGATGCCTGGGCGTGGGAGCATCTGGCGCTGACCCGCGCCCGGCCCGTCTTCGGGTCGGGCGAGGCCCGCGCGGCGCTGGCCGCCATTCTCGCGCAGACCCTGGAGCGGCCGCGCGACGCCGACGAATTGGCGGCGCAGGCGGTGAAGATGCGCCGCGACATCGCGATCCACAAGCCGCCCGCCGGCGATCTCGACGTCAAGCTCGCGCCCGGCGGCCTCGTCGACCTGGAGTTTCTGATCCATGTCACCCAATTCCGCCACCGCGTGGCCTTCGACCCCGATCTGGGCGGGGCGCTGCGGGCGCTGGTCGCGGCCGGGCATCTGCCCGCCAATCTCGTTCCCGCGCATGATCTCATCACCCGTTTCCTGATCGTCTCCCGGCTCGTATCCCCGCGCTCGACCGAGCCGCCGGAGGCGACCCGGCCGCTGGTCGCGCGCGCCTGCGGACAGGCCGACTGGCCCGCGCTGCTTGCAAGCTATGGCGCGGCGCGGCAGAGCGTCGGCCAGCAATGGCAGGCGATCGTCGCCCGCTTCAAGGAGGCCGAATGATGCTGAAGGAAGGCGACCGCGCGCCCGACGCCGCGCTTAAGGACATGGACGGCGTGGCCTTCACGCTCGACCATTATCGCGGCGCGCCGCTGATCCTCTATTTCTATCCCAAGGCGGACACGCCCGGCTGCACCAACGAGGCGCGGGATTTCACCGCGCTCGGCCCTGATTTCGCCGAGTTGGGCGTTCCCGTCATCGGTGTGTCGAAGGATAAGCCCACCAAGCTGCGCAAGTTCGCCGACAAATATGGCCTGTCGGTCATCCTCGCCTCCGACGAGGAAGGCGGCTTTTGTGAGGCGTTCGGCACCTGGGTCGAAAAAAGCCTCTATGGCCGCAAATATATGGGGATCGAGCGCTGCACCTTCCTGATCGACGCGGAAGGCGTCATCGCGCGCGTCTGGCCCAAGGTGAAGGTGAAGGGCCATGCGGAGGAGGTGCTGGCGGCGGTGAAAGCCCGTTGATCGAGCCATGATCGCTGATCCTGCCGCCCGTCCTTCCGTCGCGTACGCCTGCCACGCGGTGCTGACGACGTCCGATCCGCGCGCTAAGCTGATGGCGGCGCGGGCGGCGGCGCGCGACTGGCAGCTGGGGCGGCTGGCGCATCGGTTCGACGCCGCCATGCCGGACCGTCCCGCTCGTCCGGCCGCGCCGGAACTGTTGCCGCCGCACCACATGCCTCGTCGCGGCAAGGGCGGGTCGGATCGTGCGCGGATCGCCATGCTCCATGCGCTCGCGCATATCGAGTTCGTGGCGATCGATCTCGCCTTCGATCTGATCGGGCGGTTCGGCGCCGATTATCCCCGCGCCTTCGTCGACGACTGGATGCGGGTCGGGGCGGACGAGGCGATGCATTTCGCGCTGCTCGACCGGCGTCTGCGGCACCTGGGCAGCCATTATGGCGCGCTGCCAGCCCATGATGGACTATGGCAGGCGGCGGAGGAGACGGCCGGAGATGGCGATGCGCGACTGGCCATCGTCCCCATGGTGCTGGAGGCCGGCGCGCTGGACATCACGCCTTCCACCATCATCCGGTTCGAGGGCGCGGGCGATCACAGCTCGGCGGCCATGTTGCGCCGCATCATGGCGGACGAGATTCGGCATGTCCGGGCGGGCACGACATGGTTCATTTGGACGGCGAACCGAAGGGGGCTCGACCCAGCAAACTATTACCAAATCCTTGTAAAACGCCATTTTCGCGGCGGGCTGAAGCCACCGTTCAACGACTCGGCGCGTCATGAGGCCGGTCTGACCCATGATTTTTACGCCGCGCTTGCAACCTGATCCGCGATGGGCACTGTGGCCGCGGGGGCAGTTAATACTGCTTTTTAATAATCGGGATCACCACGGGAAGCCTTGAGGCCCCGGGTGGATAAGTCGGGGTCTGCATGTCGATTTCCATTATTGCCAACGACCGTGTTTTTCTTTGGTTCCAACGAATCTCCGAAAAAGCGAAATTAATCGCCGTGGCCGGTCTGGCCGCCACATTATGCGCCGCCGCCCCGGCTCATGCCGCTGACGATGATGATCCCTATGGCGACGTCAGCGAAGCCAGCGCCAGCGCGCTGGGTCAGGGCGACGCCGGTTTCTCCAATCTTTTCGCCAGCCTCCAGCGCCTCGACGGTGCGGCCAAGTCGGCGGCCTATATCCCTTCCGGCCGCCCCGTCGCCAAGCTCTCCCTGACCTCCAACTTCGGCGTCCGCTCCGACCCCTTCAACGGCGGCGCCCGCATGCACAAGGGCGTCGACATTCCCGGCCCCGTCGGCACCCCCATCTATGCGACGGCCGACGGCATCGTCAGCCGCGCGGGCTGGGCCAGCGGCTATGGCAATCTGGTCCAGATCTCGCACGGCAACGGCATGGAGACGCGCTACGGCCATATGTCGAAGCTGATCGTCGCGCCCAACAGCTATGTGCGGCGTGGCCAGATCATCGGCCTGATGGGCTCGACCGGCCGCTCGACCGGCAGCCATCTCCATTATGAGGTCCGCGTCGACGGCGCGGCCATCAACCCCATTCCCTTCGTCGCCGGCCCCGATTATCTGATCGCGATGAACACCAAGCCCCCGGTCGCCATGGGCGGCCCGACCAAGGCGGACGAGAAGGCCGCCGACTGATCCCGTCGCGCTTTCTTTACCCCATTCGCCAAAGGCCCGGCAGCATAGCGCTTGTCGGGCCTTTCGCTTGATCCTATCTAGGCGCCATGGCCGACATTGACCTTACCCCCTCAGCCGCCGCCCGGGTGGCCGCGATCGCCGCCAAGCAGGGCAAGCCCGCGATCCTGCGCCTTGCTGTGGAAGGCGGGGGCTGTTCCGGCTTCCAATATCGCTTCGGCCTGGCCGAACAGGTGGAGACAGAGGATGTCGCCGTCGAGCGCGACGGCGTCACGCTGATCGTCGACGACATCAGCCTGGACCTGGTGCGCGGCTCGGCGGTGGATTTCGTGTCGGACCTGGGCGGCGCGGCGTTCAAGGTGACCAATCCCAACGCCACGGCGGGATGCGGCTGCGGTTCCAGCTTCTCGATCTGATTGACTTTGCCCGGCCGCTGGTGTCGTGGCGGGGAAGGCGATCAACGGAGCGGCCATGCGCATAGCCACCTTCAACATCAACGGCATCAAGGCGCGGCTGCCGCGCCTGATCGAATGGCTGGACGAGACGCGCCCCGATATCGCCTGCCTCCAGGAGATCAAGACGTCCGACGAGACCTTTCCGGAAAAGGAGATCGAGGCGGCGGGCTATGGCGCGATCTGGCACGGCCAGAAGGGGTTCAACGGCGTAGCCATCCTGGCGCGGGGCCAGAGTCCCGAAGAAGTCCGGCGCGGGCTGGAAGGCGAGCCGGAGGACGAGCATAGCCGCTATATCGAAGCCGATGTGAACGGCGTCCGGGTCGCCAGCATCTACCTTCCCAACGGCAATCCGCAGCCGGGGCCCAAATTCGACTACAAGCTGCGCTGGATGAGGCGGCTGCGCGCGCGGGCGGCCGAAATCTGGGCGGAGGAAGTGCCGGCGGTGCTGGCCGGCGATTATAATGTCATCCCCTTCGACCGCGACGTCTATTCCGTGAAGGCGATGGCGTCCGACGCGCTGATGCAGCCCGAAAGCCGCGCCGCCTATCGCGCCATGCTGGGGGACGGCTGGACCGACGCGCTCGCGACCCGCCATCCTGCCGGGGGCGTGTGGACTTATTGGGATTATCAGATGAACGCCTGGCCCCGCGACGCGGGCTTCCGCATCGACCATCTGCTGCTCAGCCCCGCCGCCGCCGACCGGCTGGTCGACGCGCAGGTCGACAAGGATTTTCGCGGCCGCGAAAAGGCCAGCGACCATGCGCCGGCCTGGGTGACGCTGCGCGACTGAACTCTGGCTTGCGCCTGGCCGGCGCGCAACCGGGGCGCGATCCGGCTATTCGCGCCAGCTCTTGTCTTGCCGGTCGATTAGCCGCACCATCGCCTGGAAATCCGGCACGCCGGGACCGACGGGCAGCGTGACGCCGGCCAGATCGCGCTGATGGACCGCGATCACCTCCGCCGGGATCTCGACCGGCGTGCCGGCCGCGCCGGTCGCCACCTGAATCTCGCAGGCGCGCTGGAGGCTCCAGTGAGTCAGGAACGCCTTGGGCAGGCTGTCGGCCATGACCAGCGTGCCATGATTGCGCAGCATCATGATTCGCTTGTCCTCCAGATTCTCGATCAGCCGCTCGCCCTCCTCGGGTCGGATCGTAACCCCCTCGAACCCGTGATAGGCGATCCGGCCGATGAAGGCGGCGGCGTAGAAATTGGTCGGCGTCAGCCCTTCCGCGCACGAACTCACGGCCATGCCCGCCGTAGTATGGGTATGGATGACGCAATGGGCGTCGGGCAGGTGGCGGTGGAAGACGCTGTGTTGGGTGAAACCGGCGCGATTGACCGGATGGGGGCTGCCGTCCAGCACATTGCCGTCGATGTCGATCTTCACGAGGTTCGACGCGCGGATTTCCGAATAAAGCAGGCCGAACGGGTTGATGAGAAACGCGCCGTCCTCGCCCGGCACCTTCAGCGTGATATGGTTATAGATGAGTTCCGACCAGCCCATATGGTCGAAGATGCGGTAGCAGGCGGCCAGTTGCTGGCGCGCTTCCCACTCCGCGTCGGTCGTCGGGCGGCTGTCGATGGCGGTGGCCATGGCGATCCTCCTTATGCTTTGATTGCCCCTCTTATCCCTCCGTCCGTCGCATCTGTCGAGCCTGTCGGCTTTTGGGTTGAGTTTTCGCGACTCTGCTGGTAGGGCGCGACCCACACGGCGCAGGGTGACTTGCGGCGGCTCATTGCTTTTTGCTTTCGGCCGGCCCGTCGGGAAGGATCATCGTCCCGGCGAACCGCCCGTTTTCGACTGGAGACTGACTGGCTTATGCAAATCATCGTTCGCGACAACAATGTCGATCAGGCCTTGCGCGCGCTCAAGAAGAAGCTGCAGCGCGAAGGCGTGTATCGCGAGATGAAGCTGCGTCGTCATTACGAGAAGCCGTCGGAAAAGCGCGCCCGTGAAAAGGCCGCCGCTGTCCGCCGCGCCCGCAAGCTGGAGCGCAAGCGCGCCGAGCGCGACGGCGCGAAGTAAGGCGCCTTGCCTCTTCACGGGGCGGCCGACCTGCCGCCTTGCTGACTCGTCCCGATACCTTCTCAGCTACGAGGCTATAAGCCATGTCCACGACGGCCGTCCCCCTTCGCCCCATCGCCAAGGGGTCGTTGACTCGCCTGTGGATCGGCGTCGCCGCGGTGGTGCTGGTGGCCGGCGGCCTCGCCTGGGCGGGGCAGCGCGGCGTGGCGGAGACGCCCGCTTCCTATCTCGCGGCCAATGCCGGGGAGGAAGGCGTGGTGACGACGCCGTCGGGCTTGCAATATAAGGTGATCGAGGAAGGGACGGGTTCCAGCCCGACCGCGCAGGACGTCGCGCTGGTCGGCTATAAGGGCACGCTGCTGGACGGCACGGTGTTCGACGAGAATCCGCAGGCGCCCATGCCGGTGGACGGCGTGGTCCCCGGCTTTTCCGAAGGCCTTCAGAAGATGAAGAAGGGCGGCAAATACCGCCTGTGGATTCCGCCGCAGCTCGGCTATGGCGAGCAGGCGAGCGGGCCCATTCCGGCCAACTCGGTGCTGGTGTTCGACGTCACGCTGCATGACTTCAAGTCCAAGGCCGAAATCATGCGGATGCAGCAGATGATGCAGCAACAGCAGGGCGGGGCGATGCCCCAGATGCCGGGGCAGTAAATCCACCCCATCTGACGGAAAAGCAAAAAGGGCCCCACGCCAGTCGGGGCCCTTTTGTTGTTTATCCGCTATTCTCGCGGTTGTCCGGCGATCCGCCTACGCCTTCAGAATGATGCCGCGATTGTCGGTCTGTGCATCCAGCCTTTTCGATCGTTCCTCTAGATAGACCTTGATCATGGCGACGATCGGGTCGGCCAGGAACAGGCCCATGATCCCGAACAGCGCGCCGAACAGGATCTGGGCTGCCAGGACCAGGGCGGGGGCGAGGTCGGTCGCGCGCTTGGCGACCATCGGCACGATCAGATAGCCGTCGACCACCTGAACCGCCAGATAGACGAAAAAGGCGTAGAGGCCAGTGTCCGGCCCCGCCGAGAAGCCGACAAGAATGATGAGCACGCCCGAAACGATCGACCCGATATTGGGAAGGAAGGCGAACAGGCCCGTCAATATGCCCAGCAACCCCGCCATCGGCACGCCGCCCGCCCATAGCAGCACCCATGTGCCCACGCCCTCGACGCTCATGCCGATCAGCCGCCCGAACATCAGGCGGCGGAGCGTCCATCCCATCCTGTCGGCGATCGTGTAGAAGTTGGTGCGCTTGTCCATCGGCAGCATCCAGGCGACCCCGCGCTCGTAGAGCTTGGGCTCGACCGCGATGAAGATCGCCAGCACCAGCATCATCACGCCGCTGGTGATCGCGCCGACCGCCGTGCCCACGGCCGCCGTCACCCGGCCCATGGAACTGAGCGCCTGGCTGGCGAGGCTCTTGAAATCGTCGGGCGTGGTGGAGATGCCCAGCTGCTGCATCCAGCCGCCGATGCGCGTGATCTGCGCCTCGACGATCGTGCGCATCGCCTGCGCCTGCGCCGCCAGGCTGGAGCCGGTCAGGTAGAAGATATAGGCCATGAAGGCGACCGCGCCCAGCAGCACGATCGTCAGCCGCCAACCCCGTCCGATGGGAAGCGCCCGGCCCAGCAGCCGCGTTCCCCCATCCATCATCGTCGCCAGCACCAGCGCGCCCATCACCAGCATCAGCGGCTGGGCGAGCAGCACCAGCAGCGCGATGGCGATGCCCAGAGCGAACCAGACGCCGGCCCGCTTCAGCTCATGCTGGACCAGAGGGCTGCGCATCTCGCTGGGGCCAGGTGCCTCGACATGGACGTCCTTGCCGCGCTCGTCGTCCAACCTGGCCCCCTATCGCTGCCTTATGTCGCTGCCTTATTTCGCCCCTGTAACGCTCGCCGGGCGCAGGCTGTTCCCGGCTCGCCCGCCGCGCAGCGCGTGCAGCCAGCCCAGAGGGTTCCAGCCCGCCTCGCCGTCGAGCGAGAAGGTGATGAACTCGGCCCGCCCGCCGATCGCCTCCCAGGGCACCGGGCCGCCCAGGCCGTTCTCCTCCAGCGGCGCGCGGCTGTCCGCGCTGTTGTCGCGATTGTCGCCCATCAGGAAGACATGATCGGCAGGCACCCGCACCGGCCCATACCAGTCGAGCGCGCTGGGGCCGACGTCGATGGTCAGATAGGTCTTGCCGTTGGGCAATATCTCCTGCCGCACGGGCAGCTCGCAATATTGCCTGCGGTCGGCGGTCTCGATCAGCGCGCCGGGAAATTGCGAGGGGGGGCAGGGGGCGTTGGCGTCGACGGGCAAGCGGATGGGCCTTAGCGCCTTCTGCCGCACCGGCACGCCGTTCAGGATCACTTGGCCGCCGCGTACCTCCACTATGTCGCCGGGCAGGCCGATGACGCGCTTGATATAATCCTCCCGCCGGTTCTGCGGGGAGACGATGACGATGTCGCCGCGCGCCGGAAGCCGCCCGAACAGCCGGCCCTTCAGGAAGGGCAGGGGGTGGAAACTGGGCGAGACATAGGACCAGCCGAAGGGGAATTTGCTGACCACCAGCCGGTCACCCTTCAGCAGCACCGGCATCATCGATTCCGATGGGATGTAGAAGGGCTTGGCGACGAAGCTGTGGAACGCCAGCACCGCCAGGATCAGCAGCGCGATGCTTTTCAGCTCATGCCACCAGTTGACCGGCGGCGCCTTTTCCGCTCGGGCGCTGTCGGCCGCGCCGTCGTCTGGCGCTGGGGTAGGCTCGGTCATGTCGGCTGCCATCATGGTTGGAAAGGCTCGTTTGGCGGGTCCGCCCTTATTGGGGCAGAATCTCGATGATGACAAATGCCTGCGCCCAAGGATGATCGTCGGTCAGGGTCAGGTGGATGACGGGCCGGTGCCCGGTGGGAACCATCGCGTTCAGCCGCTCAAGCGCTCCGCCGGTCAGCGCCAGGGTCGGCGCGCCCGACGGCGCGTTGACGACGCCGATGTCGCGCATGAACACGCCATGGCGGAACCCCGTGCCGACCGCCTTGGAAAAGGCCTCCTTGGCGGCGAACCGCTTGGCCAGAGTCCCCGCCTTCGTGAACGGGCGGCGCGCCGCCTTGGCCCGCTCGACATCGGTGAACACCCGCTTTTCAAACCGTTCGCCGAAACGGTCGAGGGAGGCCTGGACCCGCTCAATATTGCAGAGGTCGGAGCCCAGGCCGATGATCAACGGGCCAGATCCATCTGCCGCCGCATCTCGCGAATGCTCGATTCCAGGCCGGCGAAGATCGCCTCGCCGATCAGGAAATGGCCGATATTGAGTTCCGCCACCTGCGGGATGGCTGCGATCGGCGCGACATTGTCGAAGGTGAGGCCGTGGCCGGCATGAGGCTCGATCCCGTTCTTGGCCGCCAGCGCGGCGGCGTTGGCGATGCGGCGCAACTCGCCCGCGCGCTCTTCGCCCGCCAGATGGGCGTAGCGTCCGGTGTGGAACTCGACCACCGGCGCGCCGAGCCGCATCGCCGCCTCGATCTGGGTGGGGTCGGGTTCGATGAACAGGCTGACGCGGATGCCGGCCTCGCCCAGCGCGGCGACGATCGGGCGCAGCGCGTCGATCTGCCCGGCGGCGTCCAGGCCGCCCTCGGTCGTGCGCTCCTCGCGCTTTTCAGGCACGATGCAGGCGGCATGGGGGCGGTAGCGCAGCGCGATGTCCAGCATCTCCCGCGTCGCCGCCATCTCCAGGTTGAGCGGCACGGTCAGCGCCGCCATCAGCGTGGCGATATCCTCGTCCCGGATGTGGCGGCGATCCTCGCGCAGATGGGCGGTTATGCCGTCGGCGCCCGCCTTGGCCGCGAGCAGCGCCGCCTTGACCGGATCGGGATGCGCGCCGCCCCGCGCGTTGCGGATCGTCGCGACATGGTCGATATTGACCCCCAGGCGCAGATGCATGTCCATGGCGTCAGACCTTGCGGCTGCCCGGCTTCATCGCCGGGATCGCCGCTAGTTCGGGCGGCAGCGCGTCGGCGTCATAGACGGGGAAGTTGATGCTGACGAGCGGATAGAAGGGCACGCCGAGCTCCACTTCGCCCGCCGACCTGTCGACCAGCGCGACTTCCGCTATCACCACGCCGCCCGCATCCGTGACGGCCGCTATCGCCTGGCGGGAGGAGAGGCCGGTGGTCACCACGTCCTCGACCATCAGCACCTTCTGCCCCGGCGCGATAGTGAAGCCCCGGCGCAACTCGAACACGCCCTCGGGCCGCTCCAGGAACACCGCGTCCTTCTCCAGCGCGCGGCCGACTTCATGACCGATGATAAGGCCGCCCATGGCCGGCGAGACCACCAGGTCGATCTCCGCCCGCAGCTCGCGCGGTAGCTTCTGCACCACGGCGCGCGCCAGCCTGCCCGCGCGATCGGCGTTCATCAGCACCCGCGCGCATTGCAGATAATTGCCGCTGCGCCGCCCGGACGAGAGGATGAAATGTCCTTCGAGCAGCGCCCCCGCCGCCCGAAACTCCGCCAATACCTCTTCGTCCGTCATCACCCTGCCGTTCACCCGAAGCGCCCCTGTGCGCGGACAGCGAGATAGGCGGGGCATAGGCGCGTTGCAACAGCGAAGAAAATCTGCTCCAGCATGCTTGAGGCATTAAAAAACCATGCCTATAAGCCGCGGCAGACCGACCGGGCGGGGGAGACGCGCGACAGCGCGCCCTTCGTCATAACGGCGCCAAGGGGTTACGGGGTATCGAGACGCTTATGAAGATGGTGAAATCGCTTGTTCTCGCCGGGTTGCTGGCTTTCGCCCCGACCGTCGCGCTGACTGGCCAGGCGCTGGCGCAGGACAATGCCGCCGCGTCGGCGAGCCCGGTCGACGCCGACCCCCGTTCCTCCGACATGGGCGCGCCCGCCGACTCGGCCGACGCCAATGTCGCCAACGCCGCCGCCGCCCCGGCCGCCAAGGTGGCCGCGCCCGCGCGCATGCGGCCGACCGAAGGCATCGGCATGCCGCGCCCGGGTGAATTCACGCTCCAGGAACAGTTCAGCCCGACCGGCCACACCGGCCGCTGGCTGCATGACAAGATGCTGGTGCCGATCTGCTTCGCCATTTCGATCCTGGTGCTGGCGCTGATGATCTATGCGATCGTCAAGTTCCGCCGGGGCGCCAACCCGATCCCGTCCAAGACCGCGCACAACACGCTGATCGAGGTGTTGTGGACCGTCATCCCTGTGGTGATCCTGCTGGTGATCGCGGTGCCTTCGATCGGCCTGCTTGCCGACCAGTATAAGCCCGCTCCCAAGGACGCGCTGACCGTCAAGGTCACCGGGTATCAATGGTATTGGGGCTATGAATATCCCGACGCGGGCATACCCGAGTTCGTATCGAACATGCTGCCGGCCGACAAGGCGCTGGAAAATGGCGAGCCGCATTTGCTGGCCGCCGACAACCGCCTGGTCCTTCCCGCCGGCCGCCCGATCAAGCTGATCATCACCGGCGCCGACGTGATCCACAGCTTCGCCGTGCCCTCGCTGTGGGTGAAGATGGACGCGGTGCCAGGCCGCCTCAATGAAAAGAGCTTCATGATCGAGAAGCCCGGCGTCTATTATGGCCAATGTTCGGAACTGTGCGGCGCGCGCCACGCGTTCATGCCGATCGCGATCGAGGCGCTGCCCCCCGCCCAGTTCGACCAGTGGGTGTTGTCGCAGGGTGGCAAGCTGCCCGGCGGCACCGCCGCGCCCGCCGGCCAGATGGGTCCGCAAAAGGGCAGCATCCTGCCCGGCCCGCCCGCCGAAAAGGCAGGCGCCGCCTCCGTGAAGCTTTGAAGTAAGGGCAGACAGCCATGACGACCATCACCGCAGACCATCACGGCGGCGCTTCCGATCACGGAGCCCACGACCATCATGACGCCGATCACAAGCCGGCCTTCTTCCAGCGCTGGTTCATGTCCACCAACCACAAGGACATCGGCACCCTCTATCTGATCTTCGCGATCATCGCCGGCATCATCGGCGGTGCGATCTCCGGCCTGATGCGGGCCGAGTTGGCGCACCCGGGCATCCAGTATCTTCAGACCTGGGCGAACATGCAGCATGATCTGATGGGCGTCGAGCCGGCCACGCTGGACCAGGCCTATCATCTGTGGAACGCGCTGATCACTGCCCACGGCCTCATCATGGTCTTCTTCATGGTCATGCCCGCGATGATCGGCGGCTTCGGCAACTGGTTCGTGCCGATCATGATCGGCGCGCCCGACATGGCCTTCCCACGCATGAACAATATCAGCTTCTGGCTGCTGATCCCCGCCTTCGCGCTGCTGCTGGGCTCCGCCTTCGTGCCCGGCGGCACCGGCTATGGCGCGGGCACCGGTTGGACGGTCTATGCGCCGCTGTCGACCAGCGGGTCCGCCGGGCCGGCCGTCGACATGGCGATCCTGTCGCTCCATATCGCGGGTGCCAGTTCCATCCTGGGCGCGGTCAACTTCATCACCACCATCCTCAACATGCGCGCGCCGGGCATGACCCTGCACAAGATGCCGCTGTTCGTCTGGTCGGTGCTGGTCACCGCCTTCCTGCTGCTGCTCGCCCTGCCGGTTCTGGCGGCCGCGATCACCATGCTGCTGACCGACCGCAATTTCGGCACCACCTTCTACGACGCGGCCGGCGGCGGCGATCCCGAACTCTACCAGCATCTCTTCTGGTTCTTCGGCCATCCCGAAGTCTATATCATGATCCTGCCGGGCTTCGGCATCGTCAGCCAGATCATCTCGACCTTCAGCCGCAAGCCGATCTTCGGTTATCTCGGCATGGCCTACGCCATGGTCGCGATCGGCGTCGTCGGCTTCGTGGTGTGGGCGCATCACATGTTCACCACCGGCATGTCGGTGAACGTGAAGATGTATTTCACCGCCGCGACGATGGTGATCGCGGTGCCGACCGGCATCAAGATCTTCTCGTGGATCGCCACCATGTGGGGCGGCTCAATGAGCTATAAGACGCCGATGGTCTGGAGCCTGGGCTTCATCTTCATGTTCACCGTGGGCGGCGTCACCGGCGTCGTGCTGGCGAACGGCGGCGTCGATGACGTACTGCACGACACCTATTATGTCGTGGCGCACTTCCACTATGTGCTTTCGCTGGGCGCGGTGTTCGGCCTGTTCGCCGGCTTCTATTACTGGTTCCCGAAAATGTCGGGCAAGATGTACAACGAGTTCCTCGGCCAACTCCATTTCTGGGTGTTCTTCGTCGGCGTGAACATGCTGTTCTTCCCCATGCACTTCCTGGGCCTCTCGGGCATGCCGCGCCGCTACCCCGATTATCCGGTCGCTTTCGAGAAGTGGAACGAACTGGCCAGCCATGGCTATGAAGTGATGGCCGCCGGCATGCTGATCTTCTTCGTCAACCTTATCTGGTCGCTGGCCGCCGGCAAGAAGGCGGAGGGCAATCCTTGGGGCGAAGGCGCGACGACGCTGGAATGGACGCTGTCCAGCCCGCCGCCCTTCCACCAGTTCGAGACGCTGCCGGTCATCGAAGAGGCCGCGCATCACTAAACTGCCCATCGGGCCGGGGGCGGGCATTGGCGCCGTCCCCGGCTTTCGCCCCTCGACGGTTCGGCTGACCGGACATAGGGCGCAGGAATGATTATGAGCACGGCTACTTTCGATACTCGGCACATGCCCGCGCACTGGCGCGACTTCCTGGCGCTGACCAAGCCCAGGGTCATGACGCTGGTCGTGTTCACCGGCCTTTGCGGCCTGCTGGCGGCGCCCGCCACGCTTCACCCGATCCTCGGCTTCACCGCCATATTGTGCATCGCCCTGGGCGCGGGCGGGGCGGCGGCGCTGAACCAATGGTATGAGGCCGATGTCGACGCCAAGATGAAGCGGACCGCCGACCGCCCGCTGCCCGCCGGACGAATGGACCGGCAGTCGGCGCTGCATTTCGGCGTCGGCCTGTCCTTCTTCTCGGTCCTGCTGATGGGCGTGGCGACCAATTGGCTCGCCGCCGCGATCCTGGCCGTCTCGATCCTCTTCTACGTTTTCATCTATACCATCTGGCTCAAGCCCCGGACGGCGCAGAATATCGTCATCGGCGGCGCGGCCGGGGCCTTTCCGCCGGTGATCGGCTGGGCGGCGGCGACCGGCGACGTGACCGCGCTGCCCGTCGCGCTGTTCATGCTGATCTTTTTCTGGACGCCCCCCCATTTCTGGGCGCTCGCGCTGTTCGTGAAGACCGACTATGCGGCGGCCGGCATCCCGATGCTTCCGGTCGTGTCCGGCGAGGTCGCGACCCGCCGGCAGATCTGGTTCTACACCGCGATCATGGCCGCCGCCGCCATGGCGCCGGTGCTGCTGCGCCTGACCGGCGTCGTCTATGGCACGACCGCGCTGCTGGCCACCGCGCTGTTCGCCTTGTTCGCCTTCCAGGTGGCGCGGCGGCGCGAGAGTGATCCCGCGCGCATGGCCCCGGAAAAGCGGTTGTTCGCATATTCGATCCTCTACCTGTTCGTGATGTTCGGAGCGGTGGTCGTCGACCGCTGGCTGCTCGCATGACGCCCGAGGAGGAACGGCAGGTTCGCGCCCGGCAGAAATCGCGCGCGATCATCACCGGCCTGCTGCTGGTCGCCCTCGTCATTCTTTTCTATGGCATCACCATCGCCAAGATCAGCGGCAGCCACGCGATCTGATGGCGACGCTGCCTCCATCCCCCTTCGATCGCGACAGGCGCAATCGTCGGACACTGGCGGCGATGGCGGGCGTTGGCCTGGCGATGCTGGGGCTGGGCTTCGCGTCGGTGCCGCTCTACCGCATCTTCTGCGAGCAGACGGGGTTCGGCGGCACGACCAAGCGGGCGGAAGCCACGGTGTCGGTCAGGGAAGCGACGGGACACAGCATGTCCATCCGCTTCGATTCCAATGTCCAGCCGGGTATGCCCTGGCAATTCTACCCCGAGCATCGCACCGACACGGTGACGATCGGCGCGAAGGACATGGCGATCTTCATCGCGAAGAACATGTCGGACCGGCCGGTCACCGGCACCGCCGCCTTCAACGTCACGCCGATTCAGGCGGGCGCCTATTTCACCAAGATCCAGTGTTTTTGCTTCACCGAGCAGACGTTGCAGCCGGGGCAGGAGGTGCGGATGCCCGTGCTCTTCTATGTCGATCCCAAGATATTGGACGATCCCGACAATAAGGACACGCAGCAAATTACCTTGAGCTACACCTTCTACCCTGTTGAGCAGGACAAGAAGCCAAGCTAAGGCAGGCACGATAACGCGAACGCGAACAGGGAAGACACGCTCATGGCCGGCGCCAAGAACCACGATTATCATATTCTTCCGCCCAGCATCTGGCCCTTTTTCGGGTCAATGTCGGCGCTGGTGATGGCTTTCGGCGGGATCATGTGGATGCATCCGGACTCCATGCCGGCCGGTGGCGGCTGGGTCTTCTTCCTGGGCTTGGCCGGCGTGTTGTTCACCATGTATAGCTGGTGGGCCCATGTCATCGCCGAAGCCCATGCGGGCGACCACACGCCGGTCGTGCAATTGCATCTACGCTACGGCATGATCCTGTTCATCGCGTCCGAGGTGATGTTCTTCGTCGGCTGGTTCTGGGCCTTTTTCGACTTCTCGCTGTTCCCGAGCACGCTCGCGCCGATCGAGGGCCTGTTCCCGTCCAAGGGCGTCGAGGTCATGAACGCGTTCGAGTTGCCGCTGCTCAACACGCTGATCCTGCTCTGCTCCGGGACCACGGTCACCTGGGCGCATCATGCGCTGATCCATGGCGATCGCGACGGGCTCATCAAGGGGCTGTGGTGCACGATCATCCTGGGCGCGGTCTTCTCCTGCATCCAGGCCTATGAATATGCCCATGCGCCCTTCGATTTTGGCGGCAATCCCTATAGCTCGGCCTTCTACATGGCGACCGGCTTCCACGGTTTCCACGTGCTCGTAGGCACCATCTTCCTGATCGTGAACCTCATCCGCGCCTATAAGGGGCACTTCACCCCGCGCCAGCATTTCGGGTTCGAGGCGGCGGCCTGGTACTGGCATTTCGTCGACGTCGTCTGGCTGTTCCTGTTCGTCGCCATCTATGTATGGGGCGGCTGGGGCGCGCCGATCCACGGCGGCTGATCTCGATTAGCTGTAAGAAGAGACGGATGGCCGGGGCGGATGCTCCGGCCGTTCGCGTTTTGGAGAGGGTCCATCGTTCGGGCCGTTCCCTTTTGAGTGGACCACCGCTATGGGTTGGCTGATGTCGCAAGACCGATCGCCCGACCCGCCGTCGCCCGGCCTTCTAGCGGAAGCGCCGGCCGCGCCACGGCCGTCTCCGCTCCTTGCCGGCGAGTGTGGCCTGCGCCCCCGCTGTCCCGCACCAATGTTTTCAGAGGCAGCAGCGGGCTTGGCATCCTCCCGTCGCGTTCGTGCGCTCGATTCCCGCCGGGCTGGTGCCGGTGATGATCTCGCGCCCCTCCTAGCGCTGGGTATAGTCGTTGTCATGGCCGCGCTTGCGCTGACGCTTGAAGGGCTGGCCGGCCTACCGCTCCGGCTGCATCTCCTGATCGCGCTGTTCGTGGCCGGCGCGTTGGTGACACTGGACTACCGTCGCCGGGCCCGGAGCGGGCGCATCATGGGAGTGGGACTATGACGATGCCGCGCGCCCTGTTCCTGCCCACGCTGCTGGTCGTGATCGCGGTCGCGGTGATGATCGGTCTGGGCGTCTGGCAATTGCAGCGTCGGGCGGAGAAGGCGGCGGTGCTGGCGATGATAGAAACCAATCCCCGCAAGCCCGCCACCAGCTTTCCGGCCTTTCCGCCCGTGCCGCGCGAACTGCTGTTCCGTCCGTCCTCCGTCCATTGCCTGCGCGTCACGGGCTGGCGGGTCGAGGCAGGGCGGGCCGTCGACGGCAAGACCGGATATCGGCACATCGCCGAATGCGCGACCGGCGCGGAAGGCCCCGGCGCGCTGGTCGTGATGGGGGTGAGCGAGCGTCCGGACGCGAAGCCGGCCTGGACCGGCGGGCAGGTGCGCGGCTGGCTGTCGGAGGAGCCCGACCATCGCTCGCTGATCGCCCGGCTGACCGGCAAGACCGCGCCGCTGCGCCCCATGCTGATCGCGGCGCAGCCCGCGCCCGGCCTGCGCCCCGCCGCGCCGCCAACGGCCGCCGACATCCCCGACAATCATTTGGCCTATGCGGTGCAATGGTTCCTGTTCGCCGGCATAGCCGCGGTCATATACCTGCTCGCCCTGCGCAAGCGCGCCCGCGTCACCGGCCCCGCCGAACCTAAATAGTTGCACCCGGCACCGCGCATCGCTACCGCGCGTTCCACCATGCACTATGTCAGCACCAGAGGGAGCGCGCCGACGCTCGGGTTCGAGGATGTGACGCTTGCCGGGCTCGCATCGGACGGCGGTCTCTACCTGCCCGAAAGCTGGCCCGCCTTCCCGCACGCCAACATCGCGGCGCTGGCGGGCCTCTCCTATGTCGAAACGGCGGTCCGGGTCATGGCGCCCTTTGTCGCGGGGTCGCTCAGCGAGGACGAACTGCGCGACCTGTGCGCGGCGGCCTATGCGCGCTTCAGCCATGACGCGGTGACGCCGCTGGTGCAACTCGATCATCGGCATTGGCTGCTGGAACTGTTTCACGGGCCCACGCTGGCCTTCAAGGATGTGGCCCTGCAACTGCTCGGCCAATTGTTCGAGCGGTTCCTCTCACGGCGCGACGATCATCTGACGATCGTGGGCGCGACATCGGGCGACACCGGGTCGGCGGCGATCGACGCGGTGGCGGGGCGCGAGAAGGTCGACATCTTCATGCTGCATCCCGACGGCCGCGTGTCGGACGTGCAGCGCCGGCAGATGACGACGGTGCGCGCCCCCAACGTCCACAATATCGCGATCGAGGGCAGTTTCGACGACGCGCAGGCGCTGGTGAAGCGCATGTTCAACGACGCCGATTTTTCGACCCGCTTCAACCTGTCGGCCGTCAACAGTATCAACTGGGCGCGGCTGATGGCGCAGGTCGTCTATTATTTCTACGCCGCCGTGCGCTTGGGCGCGCCCGACCGACCGATCGCCTTTTCCGTGCCCACCGGCAATTTCGGCGATGTGTTCGCGGGCTATGTCGCGGCGAAGATGGGTCTGCCGGTCGCCAGACTGGTGGTCGCGACCAATGTCAACGACATCCTCCACCGCGCGCTCAGCGAAGGCGATTACAGCCAGGGGCAAGTAATGCCCACGGCGACGCCCAGCATGGACATCCAGGTCAGCTCCAATTTCGAGCGGTTGCTGTTCGACGCCGGCGGTCGCGACGGCCCGGCCCTGGCCGAACAGATGCGCGGGTTCGAGGGGACGCGGGCGATGCGCCTGACCAACGCGCAGCGGGACGGCACCGTCCCTCTATTCACCTCCGCCCGGATCGACGCGGACGGGATGACGATGGCGATGCGCTGGGCCTGGGACTCGGCGGGCCAGATACTCGACCCGCACAGCGCGATCGGGCTTGCGGCGGCGCGGGAAATCGATCTTGACCCCGCCATTCCCGTGGTGACGCTGGCCACCGCGCATCCGGCCAAGTTCCGCGACGCGGTGGAGCGGGCCACCGGCACCCGGCCGCCGCTGCCCGCGCGCGTGGGCGACCTGTTCGCGCGCGAGGAAAGCTATGCCAGGCTACCCGGCACGTTCGAGGCCGTGACCGCTTTCGTCGCGGAGCGCGCGACGCCGCGCGCCTGAACGTCAGGCGGCATGGACCTCCAGACCCTCATCGGCGAACCCTGGCCCGATTATGGCCTGATCGACAGCGGCGGCGGGCGCAAGCTGGAGCGGTACGGCCGCTATCGCTTCATCCGTCCGGAGCCGCAGGCGATGTGGGCGCCCGCCGGCGCCGATTGGAACGCGGACGGCGAGTTCGTGCCCGGATCAGACGAGGAAGGCGGCGGCCGCTGGTTTTACGATCGCCCGGTGCCCGCCGACGGCTGGCCGCTTACCTGGAAAGAGGTGACGTTTCAGTCGAGCTGCACCCCCTTCCGCCATCTCGGCTTCTTTCCGGACATGGCCCCGGTGTGGGACTGGATGCGCGAAAGGACGGCGGACAAGCCCGACGCCAGCGTCATGAACCTGTTCGGCTATACCGGCGTCGGCACGCTCGCCATGGCGGCGTCCGGCGTGCAGATGGTGCATGTCGACGCGTCGAAAAAGTCGGTCGCGCAGGCCCGCGCCAACGCCGCGCTGTCGGGGATGGAGGACAGGCCGGTCCGCTGGATCGTCGACGACGCCGCCAAGTTCGTCGCGCGCGAGGTGCGGCGCGGACGCCGCTATGACGGCATATTGCTCGATCCGCCCAAATATGGCCGCGGTCCCGATGGCGAGGTCTGGCGGCTGGAAGAGGATTTGCCGGGCCTGATCGCCGATTGCCGCCGATTGCTCGACGCCGACAGCCGCTTCCTGTTCCTCACCGTTTATGCGGTGCGGATGTCGGCGCTGGCCATCGGGGAACTGTTGGCCCAGGCCTTCGCCGATCTGCCGGGGCGGGTGGAGGCGGGCGAACTGGTCGTGCGGGAAGAGGCGCGGGGGCTGCTGCTGCCGACCGCCATATGGGCGCGCTGGCGGCGATAGCGCCTATTTCGCAAGCTTGATCTCGAACAGCCGGGGCCAATATTTTCCGGTCACGAACAAACGGTCCTTCGCCGCGTCATAGGCGATGCCGTTGGCTACCGCCTCGCTGTCGGTGACGCCGGCGGCCTTCAGGAGCGGGCCGATGTCGATCCAGTCGATCACAGAGCCGGTGGCGGGGTCGATCCGGGCAATCTTCCGGTCATACCAGATATTAGCGAATATCTGGCCCTTCACCCATTCCAGCTCATTGATCCGCTCGACTGCCCGGCCGTTCCAGGTGACGGTGATGCGGCGGGTTTCGGCGAGCGTGTCGGGGTCGAGGAAGCGGATTTGCGGCGTGCCGTCGCTCATCAATATGTGCCGGCCGTCCTGGGTCAGGCCCCAGCCTTCGCCTTCGTAGCGGAAATCGCCCTTGGGCGCGAAGTCGGAGAGCGACCAGACGAAGCCCTGCCGGTGCCGCCAGGTCAGGCTGACGATCCGGTCCTTCCAGTTGACGATCCCTTCGCCGAAATAGCGCGAGTCCAGCACACGGCGCGCGATCACCTTGCCGTCGGCCAAGCGCACCTTGCGGATGTCGGACCGTCCCTCCAGACCGGTGCTTTCGAACAGAGCGCCGTCGTGGAAGAACAGCCCCTCGGTAAAGGCGCTAGGGTCGTGCGGATAGGAATTGACGAGCGTCCATGGCGTGTCGGCTGGAGCGGGGGCGGCGAGGGCGACGAGCAGCAGCGCCAGCCCGCGAAGCGCGCCGCCAAGAGGACTGGTCATTCCGCCGCTTGACCGGCGATCGCGGGGACGAGCCAGCCGGGCAGGGCGGTGGGGTCGATATCCTCGACCCTTCGCAGCTCGATCGACAGGCCCATATCGGGCAGGGCCGCGCGCTGGCGCTTTTCCTCCGCTTGGTCCAGCGGCACGGCGACCAGCCGCCGATTCACCTTCTGCCGATAATGCATTCGGGCGGTATTTTCCTGCCCGATATAGCAGCCCTTGTCATAATCGACCCCGCCCAGTTCGTCAGCGTTGGTTTCCAGCCACAGCGTCTGGTCCTGTCCCAGTTCCGCCGCGCCCTCGAATATGCCGAGCGCTAGTCGGTGGGCGCGGAAGGCGGCCGAGGCGTCGCCGTCGGCCGGGGGCGCGATCCAGCGATGGCCGAGCGCGGGCAGGCGGGGATCGCGCGGCCTGCCGTCCGCCTCCAGCGCCCAGTGCACGGCCAGCGTCGGGTCGCGGGCGATCGTCACCTTGCGCCGCAGCCGGTACAGCGTCAGCCGCCGCGCCAGCGCATCGGCCTGCGCGTCTTCGCAATCGACCAGCACGTCGCCGCCCTCGTCCCACAGGATGAAGTCGAACAGCGCCTTGCCTTGCGGGCTCAGCAGTCCGGACCATCGCGGCGCGCCAGGCGCGAGCCCCAGCACGTCGCGGGTGACGAGCCCCTGAAGAAAGGGCCGCGCCTCTTCACCGGAGATTCTGAGGAGCGCGCGGTCGCGAAGGGTGGTGCCGGTCATCGGCATTAGGTAGGACAGCCATCGGCAATATCCAAGCGGCGAGAAACCCATGTCCCAGAGCTTCGACCTGATCCTGAAGAATGGCGCCGTCCACACGCCGGGCGGCATGGAGACGGTGGACGTGGGTGTGCGTGCGGGAAAGATCGCCGCCATCGGCACGTCCCTGGGCGATGGGGGCGAGACGATCGACTGCACGGGGCTGGACGTGCTGCCCGGCGTCATCGACAGCCAGGTCCATTTCCGCGAGCCAGGGCTGGAGCATAAGGAGGATCTGGAATCGGGCAGCCGCGCGGCCGTGCTGGGTGGGGTGACGGCGGTGTTCGAGATGCCCAACACCAACCCCAATACCGACAGCGCGGATCGGATCGCCGACAAGCTGGCGCGCGCACGCCATCGCATGTGGTGTGACCATGCCTTCTATGTCGGCGCGACGGCCGACAATGCCGAACAGCTTGGCGAACTGGAGCGGATGCCGGGCACCGCCGGGGTCAAGATATTCATGGGCGCGTCGACCGGCAGCCTGCTGGTCGACGATGACGGGGCGCTGTCGCGCGTGCTGGCGAGCGGGACGCGCCGCGTCGCCATCCATGCCGAGGACGAGGCGCGGATGAACGCGCGCAAGGATTTTCGGGTCGAGGGCGATCCATCCTCTCACCCCGTCTGGCGCGACGATGAAAGCGCGATGATCGCCACCAGGCGGATCATCGGCCTCGCGCGGGAGGCGGGCCGGCGCATTCACATCCTGCACGTCACCACGCCGGCCGAACTGGACTATATCGGCGGTCACAAGGACATCGCCACGTGCGAAGTGACGCCCCAGCACCTGACCCTGGCGGCCGAGGATGCCTATCCCCGGCTGGGCAGCCATGCCCAGATGAACCCGCCGATCCGATCGGCGGCGCATCGCGACGGGCTGTGGCGCTGGCTTAACCAGGGGGTGCCCGATGTGCTGGGCAGCGACCATGCGCCGCACACGATTGAGGAAAAGGCGAAACCCTATCCCGCCAGCCCCAGCGGGATGCCCGGCGTCCAGACGCTCGTGCCGCTGCTCCTCGACCACGTCGCAGCCGGGCGGCTGACGCTGCGCCGCTTCATCGAACTGACCTCGTCGGGGCCGCAGCGCGTGTTCGGGCTGGTGGGGAAGGGCCGGATCGCGATCGGCTATGACGCCGACTTCACGGTGGTGGACCTGAAGAAGCGCTGGACCGTCGGCAGCGACTGGCTGGCGTCGCGCTGCGGATGGTCGCCGTTCGAGGGGCTGGAGCTGACCGGCAAGGCGATCGGCACGATCGTTCGCGGCAATCGCGTCATGTGGGAGGATGCGCTGGCGGACCAAGCGACGGGCGAGCCCGTCCGCTTCGAAGCAACGGCGTTCGGGAGGTGTTGATCCGCGTTGAACCGATGCGGCACAGCTCTGCAACAAAATCCGGGTATCAGCCGCTTTGCGCCGTTGATATGGTCGCCCGGACCCGGCATTCGCCATTCCGGTTACTCGTCCAGCCGATGACCCATGGAGCGCTGAAATAATGGATAAATCGCAGTCCAAAATTACGCCGGTCATTCTTTCCGGCGGTTCCGGGACTCGCCTCTGGCCCATGTCGCGTCAGGAAAAACCAAAGCAATTGCTCTCTTTGACCGAAGAGAGGACGATGTTGCAGCTCACGGCCCTGCGCGCCGCCGACGACGCTCTGTTCGACGCGCCGTTCGTCGTCGCGAACGCCGATCATGCCGAAATCATCGTCGAGCAGCTGGCGGCGGTGGGCGTTGAAAGTCCCCACATCATTTTGGAGCCGTTCGGGCGCAACACCGCCCCCGCGATCGCGCTCGCCGCGGTGGCCGCCGATCCTTCGGCGATCCTGCTCGTCATGCCTAGCGACCATGTGATTACCGACCTCCAGGCCTTCCACGACGCGATCTTCCGCGCCGCTCCGCTGGTGGCCGACGGATGGCTGGTGACTTTCGGCATCCAGCCGGACGGCCCGGAGACCGGCTATGGCTATATCAGGCTGGGTGCGGATCAGGCGGCCGGCGTTCATGCCGTCGACGCCTTTGTTGAAAAGCCCGACGCCGCGCGCGCGGAAGCGATGCTGGCCGAGGGCGGCTATGCCTGGAATGCCGGCATCTTTGCTTTCCGCGCCGATGCCTATCTCGGCGCGCTCGAACGCTTTCAGCCGGACATGCTCCGGGCGGTGCGGACCTGCATGGACAAGGCCCTGCGGCAGGACAATATCATCCGGCCTGACCCGGATTGCTTTGCCGACAGCCCGTCGGATTCGATCGACTATGCCGTGATGGAGCGGGCGGAGAGGGTCGCCTGCGTTCCGGTGACGATGGGATGGTCCGATGTCGGCAGCTGGGATTCGCTGCACGACATCAGCGTCAAGGACGATGACGGCAATGTCCTGCGGGGCAACATCCTGGCGCTCGGCACCAAAGGGTGCCTGGTGCATAGCGACGGCCCGCGAATCGCCCTGGTCGATGTCGACGACCTGATCGTCGTCGCGACCCATGGCGACATCATGATCCTGCGCCGCGGCGATTCGCAGAAGGTGCGCAGCATCACCGAAGCCCTCAAGCGGAAGTGAGGGAGAGATGAGCGCCATCCGCCTCCATACCAAATATGTCGAGAAGCCCTGGGGAAGAACCGACCTGCCGCCGGTTTTCGGCGACACCGGCGGGCGCAGGATCGGGGAAATCTGGTTCGATGGGCCAGAGGGCCGCCATCCGCCGCTGCTGGTGAAATATCTCTTCACCAGCGAGAAACTGTCGATCCAGGTCCATCCCAATGACGCCGAGGCGCGCGAGCGGGGCCTGAGCGGCGGCAAGTCCGAATGCTGGTATGTGCTGGAAGCGCAGGGGGACGCCCGGCTCGGCATCGGCACGACCCGGCCGCTGGTCGGCGAGGAATTGCGCGCGGCGTCGCTGAACGGCGAAATCGAGGCGCTGATGGATTGGAAGCCGGTCTCGCCCGGCAGCTTCTTCTATATCGAGGCGGGGACGGTTCACGCCATCGGCGGCGGCGTCACCGTCATCGAGGTGCAGCAGAATAACGACGTGACCTATCGCCTCTATGACTATGGGCGGCCGAGGGAGCTGCATCTGGACGAGGGCGTGGCCGTCAGCAAGGCGCGGCCCTATCCGCTGGCGGACCGGCTCGTGCCGATGGGGAGCGACGAGCTTCTGGTGGACGGCGCGACCCAGCCCTTCGCGCTGCGGATGGAAAGCTGGCCGGCCGGCCGGGACGTGACGTTGGGCGCAGAAACGGCCTGGTTCATACCCGTGTCCGGCGCCGGCCGGATAGACGATCAGGCCTGGCGAGGCAGCGAATGCTGGCTGGTCGAGGGCGGAGCCCGGTTGGTGGCCGAGGCCGATAGCGCGGTTCTGGTCGCCACTATCGCTTGAGGCCGGCAAGCGCCCCAGGGATCATGCCGCCGGCGGTGCCCTGTTCCGCCGTGCCGCCCTCAAGCTGTCGACGGCGAACAGGATTAGGCCCAGCCAGACCAGGCAGAAGCTGATCAGCTGCCCTCGGTTCAGCGTTTCGCCGAACAGCAGGACGCCGCAGAGGAACTGCATGGTCGGCGCGAGATATTGCAGCAGGCCCAGCATCGCCATCGGCAGCCGCCGGGCCGCCACCGCGAATAGCAGCAGCGGCACGGTCGTGACCAGGCCCGATCCGATCAACAGGGCCGTGGTCAGGCCATCGCCGCCGAAAGCGACTGTGCCTTCCATGCTGCTGAATGCCAGCCAGCCGAGCGCCAGCGGCGCCAGCAGCAGCGTTTCCGCGCCAAGGCCCGGCATCGGCGGCACCGGGGTCAGCTTGCGTACCAGGCCGTAAAGCGCGAAGGACAGCGCCAGCACCACGCTGATCCATAGCGTGTCCAGCGCGGCCGTCCCCAAAAGGGCCACGCCGAGCGCGGCGACGATAAGCGCCGCCACCTGCCCGCGCCGCAGACGCTCCTTGAGAACGACGACGCCCAGTGCGACGCTGACCAGCGGATTGAGGAAATAGCCGAGGCTGGCGGCGACGACATGGCCCTGGTGCACAGCCCATATATAGCTGATCCAGTTCGTTCCGATCAGCAGCGCCGATGTCGCCAGCGCCAGCATCAGCCGTGGCGCGCGCAGCACGGCCAGCAGCGGACCCGGCCCGGTCCGCGCGAGGATGACGATGACCACCAACAGGAGCGACCAGAGGATGCGCTGGGCCACGATTTCCACCGGCGGGACATCATGCAGCCATTTGAAATAGATGGGCAGCAGGCCCCACAGCCCATAGGCCGTCACGGCCGCGCTGATCCCCCGCCGGTCGAGCCCTTCGCCGCCAGCCTGCCCGTCGCTATCCTGGGTCAGATGAGGCCGCCGCCCATGAACAGCCGCAACGCGCCGAAGGCGGCGACGATCAGGCAGAAATTGCGACCGCCATTTTTCGAGGACATCATGCCGATGAACGCCCCGAGCAGCGCCACCGGCACCAATATCCAGTTGAGCGCGCCGAGCAGCGGAAAGACCGCCGGGATCATCAGGATCAGGGTGACGACACCGATGAGGGCGGAAAGGATGTTGAGCATGGAGGGAGAGATGGCCTCTGCGCGCGATGGAGGCAAGGGCCGGTCGCGTGTCGCCGGACCGTTAGCACATTATTTACCATTTACCCTGATCCCTAACGGAAAATTAACCCGAAGCGGCGAGGAATCGGGAATCGAGGGAGTAGGCATGATGGCGGTTTTCGATCGATTTCTGCTGACGGTGGCGACAGGCTCCCTATGCCTGGTCCTGCCGGCTTGCGATCGCGACAATAAGAACGCCGATCTCGCCGCGCTGGACGCGCAGCTGACCAACAATGCCGTGGACCCGGCGCTGAAATCGGCGCTCGCCGACCAGATAGTCGTCGATCCGCAACTGGCCGGCCCATCGAACCGCAACGCCGTCCGCCCCGCCGACCGGCCGGCCGACGCGGCGCTGCCCGTGTTGTCGGGCGATGCGAAGCGCGCGGCCGCCGAGGCGCAGCGGATCGTCGGCGGCAAATTGCTGAGCGCGCCCGCGCCCGTGCGGGGAGAGCCCATGGAGACTCGCGCGACGTTGGGCGCGCTGGCCCGCGAGCAGGGCTATCGCACCGGCGTCGATTGCAAGGCGAAGCTCGCCTATGGCGCGCAATGGGCGAGCCGGATGCCCCAGGCGTTCGGCCTCTATCCCGGCGCGCAGTTGATGGAGGCGGCGGGCGCCGATCAGGACGGCTGCACGTTGCGCGCCGCCAGCTTCGTGACGGCCGCGCCCCGGCAGAGCGTGCTCGACTTCTACTACACCCTCGCGCGGCGGGCCGGCTATGATGGCGAGCACCGGCTGACCGAGGCCGGGCATGTGCTGGGGGGCACGCGGGCCAGCGACAAGGCGGCCTATCTGATCCTGCTCTCCGATGCGCCGGGCGGCAAGACGGCGGTCGACATCGTCGCCGACGCGGGACGCTGAACGCAGGACCTCGAAAGGCGCGAAAGGCCGCGCTTTCCCTGCGGCGCGATTCGCTCTAGGGCGAAAGCCATGACCACTATGTTTTTCGTGATGGCCGGCGGCGCCGTGGGGGCCGCGCTGCGCTATCAGCTTGGCCGCATGACGGCGTCCGCATGGGGATCGGCGATGCCCTGGGGGACGCTGCTCGCCAATCTGCTCGGCGGCTTCGCCATGGGGCTGCTGGCGGGCTGGCTCGCGCGCCTGCCGGCGGCGCAGGCCGAGCCCTGGCGGTTGCTGCTGGGCGTCGGGATGCTCGGCGGCTTCACCACCTTCTCCGCCTTCAGCCTGGAAAGCATGATGATGATTGAGCGGGGGCAATTCGGCGCCGCGCTCCTCTATATCCTCGTCTCCGTGGCGGGGGCGATCGGCGCGCTGGCGCTGGGCCTGCTCGCGGTGAGGAGCGTCGCATGAAGGGCAAGGGACCGGCCGATCCGCGTGGCGGCAAATCCGCTGGAGGGCGTTTCGGCGACAAGAGCGATAAGGGCGATAAGGGCGATAAGGGCGGCAACGGCAAGAGCGGGGCGAAGTCCTTCGCCAAGGGCAAGCCGGAGGGTCGCGCGCGCGGGCCCGTGAAGGCGGCGCAGGCGCGCAAGCCCGATGCGCGGAAACCAGCGACCCAGAAACCGGCCGCCCAGAAACCGGCCGCCCAGAAGCCCGTTGCTCAGCCCGTGGCGAAAAAGCCCGTCGCGGCGCAGGGCGTCACGCTGGACGTGCGCCAGTTCCGGGTGGCGGCCGAAGATGACGGCATCCGGCTCGACCGCTGGTTCCAGCGGCATCTGCCCGATGTCGGCTTCAACATCGTGTCGCGCTGGTCGCGCACGGGCCAGCTTCGCGTCGACGGCGCGCGGGCCGCGCCCGGCGACCGCATCGCTGAGGGTCAGACGATCCGCGTCCCCCCCGCCGAGGCGAAGGCGCCCGCGCCCGATAAGCCGAAGCGGGTGCGCGTCATCGACCTGACACCGGACGAGATGGCCTATGCGCAGGAGATGGTGATCCACCGCGATCCGCAGGCGATCGTCATCAACAAGCCGCCGGGCCTCGCGACCCAGGGCGGGACCAAGACCGACGAGCATGTCGACCGGCTGCTCGACGGACTGATGTTCGACCTCGACCAGCGGCCCAAGCTAGTCCACCGGCTGGACAAGGATACGTCAGGCGCGCTGCTGCTGGCCCGCACGTCGCGGTCGGCGGCTTCCTTCGCCAAGGCCTTTTCCAGCCGCACCGCGCGCAAGGTCTATTGGGCGCTGGTCATCGGCGTGCCGTCGATCAATGACGGGATGATCGAGCTTCCTCTCGCCAAGCAGCCCGGCACGGGCGGCGAGAAGATGCATGTGGACGAGAAGGAGGGGCTGCCCGCCCGCACCCGCTATCGCGTGATCGAGCGCGCGGGCAACCGCGCCGCCTGGGTCGAGCTGCAGCCCTATACCGGCCGCACCCATCAGTTGCGCGTGCATCTGGCGGCGATCGGCCACCCCATCGTCGGCGATGGCAAATATGGCGGCAAGGACTCCTTCCTGTCGGGCACGATCAGCCGCAAGATGCACTTGCATGCCCGGCGCATCCGGGTCGATCATCCCGACGGCGGCCGCATCGACGTGACGGCGGACCTGCCCGCCCATTTCGCCTCCAGCCTGGCCGATCTGGGCTTCGACCTGACGCTGGGCGACATGCCGCTGGACGACGAGATCGACCGGACGCCGACCCGCGAGGACGAAAAGAAGTTCGCGCGCGCCCACGCCAAGTCGGTTCGCAAGGAACGGCGCGGTGAGCGGCGCGGGCGCGGCGCTCGCCAGGGATAGATCGTGCATCCCGATCGCCAGTTCCACTGGAAAGACCGCGACGCGATGCGCGCCTTCGTGGCCGACCGGCGCTTTGGCGCGCTGTTCGCGCAAACGCCCGACGGTCCCGCCGTCGCTCATGTGCCCGTGGTCTGGCTCGACGGCGACCGCATCGGCTTCCACCTGTCGCGCGGCAACAGGGTGTCGCCCCATCTGGACGGCGGGCGCGCGCTGTTCCTGGTTGACGGGCCGCACGGCTATGTCAGTCCCGACTGGTACGGCCTGGACGATCAGGTGCCGACCTGGAATTATGTGGCGGTGGAGTTGGAAGGCATGGTGACGGCGATCGACCGGGCCGATCTTCCCGCGCTGATCGACGCGCTGTCGCGGGACAGCGAGGACCGTCTTGCGCCCAAGCCCGCCTGGACCCGCGACAAGATGCGCGACGGTCTGTTCGACAGCATGATGGGCGCGATCACAGGCCATGTCATGCAGGTGGCCGAGTGGCGGGGCACGCGCAAGCTCGGCCAGAACAAGTCGCTGGCCGCGCGAATGGCGGCGGCGGACGGGATGGAGGCGGCGGGCGATGCCGCCATCGCTGCGCTGATGCGGGTGGAAGGGGGATGAGCGGCCTTTCACGCCCTAATCCGCTGGTCGTGTTCGATTGCGACGGCACGCTGGTCGACAGCCAGCATAGCATCTGCGCGGCGATGGCGCAGGCGTTCGACGATGCCCGCTTGGTCCCGCCCGAACGCGCCGCCATCCTGGCGATCGTCGGCCTGTCGCTGCCACACGCGATGGCGCGGCTGCTTCCCGAGGCGGAGCCCGATTTCCACGACCATCTGACGGAGCGCTATAAACAGGCCTTTCACGCCATGCGGGGCCGGGGCGCGGTGTCGGAACCGCTCTATCCCGGCATGGCGGAACTGATCGGGGAGCTGGACGCGGCCGGATGGCTGCTGGGCGTGGCCACCGGCAAGTCGGACCGGGGGCTCGGCCTCTGCCTTGCCCATCATGGGCTGGCCGACCGTTTCGTGACGCTCCAGACCGCTGACCGTCACCCATCGAAACCGCATCCCGCCATGCTGCTGGCGGCGATGGCGGAGGCGGGCGCCGCGCCCGGAACCACGGTGATGATCGGCGACACCCATTTCGACATCGACATGGGGATAGCGGCAGGCGCGCGGGCGATCGGCGTCGGCTGGGGCTATCACCGGCCGCGCGCGCTGATGGACGCGGGCGCGCTGGCGGTGGCGATGGACAGCGCGGAATTGCGCCGCCATATCGGCGCGCCATGAGCGATCCTCAAACCGACCCTGAAAAGCTGGCGCGCCAGCGTCATTTCGCCATCGGCCTGTTCCGCCTGTCGGGCGCGTTCATCGTCATGTTCGGCTTCCTGATACTGATGCAGCGCTTTTCCTGGGTGCAGGGGAACAAGGCGAAGGCAATGGGCGCGATCTTCGTGGTGGTCGGGTTGTTCCAGTTCATCGCCGTGCCCCGCCTGATGCTGGCGCTGTTCCGGCGGCCGCCGCAATGAAGCGCTTCTATGGCGACGTCGCGACAGTGGCGACGGACGAAGGCTGGCAGATCGAGCTGGACGGCCGCCCGGTCCGCACGCCTGCCCGCGCGCTGCTCGCCTTGCCCACTCCCGCGCTGGCGGAGGCGGTCGCGCAGGAGTGGCGCGCCCAGGGCGACGAGATACGGCCGCAGGACATGCCTTTCACCGGCCTTTCCAACGGCGCGATCGACCAGGTGGCGCCGGCGCACGCATCTTTCGCGGCGGGGATCGCCGCCTATGCGCAAAGCGACCTGCTCTGCTATCGCGCGGACGCCCCGGCGGCATTGGCGGCGCGGCAAGCCGCTACCTGGGACCCGCTGCTCGATTGGGCGCGGTCGCGCTATGACGTGGCGTTCCGGGTGACGCATGGGATCATGCACGTTGCCCAGCCGCCTGAGACGCTGGCGCGGCTGGAGGCGGTGGTCGGCGCCTTCGATCCCTTCCTGCTGGCGGGGCTTTCGGGACTGGTGACGCTCGGCGGATCGCTGATCTGCGGGCTGGCGGTGGTCGAGGGCGGATATACCCCCCCCACGATCTGGCAGGCGGCGGAGATCGACGAAGCCTGGCAAGTGGAAAAATGGGGCGAGGACGCGGAGGCCGCCGCCCGTTCGGCGCGCCGCGCCCATGACTTTTCTATGAACTGCGCGTTTTGCGCGATGGTTTGCCTCTGACGGGCTGGGAACCGCCGCGCTTCTTCGTTCATTTAAGATGTTGGCAGGCGGCGCTTGCGCTTGTCGGCTGTTCACCCGTCGTCTTTAACGATCGAAGGAACCCTGACCTTGTATAAAGCCGCTTTCGCCAGCTTCCTGACATTTGCCGCACCGATGGCTCTGTCCGCGCCCGCCCTGGCGCAGGCGCAGGCCCCCGCACCGGCAAGCCCGGCCGCAGCGCCCGCGGCTTCGACAGCGGCCGGGGAAATGACGCCCGAACAGATCGCCGCCTTCAACAAGGCGGTGACCGATTTCACCGCCGGGCAGACCGCGCAGCAGGGCGGCGACAACGCGACCGCCGTCGCCAAATATGAAGCGGCGCTGCCCGCCATCCGCAAGGCGGTGGAGGTGCAGCCCGACAAAATCGATAACGTCAACTTCCTCGCCAACGCCCTTTATGCCGATGCCGCCGCACAGAGCGCGCTGGGCAAGGCCGATCAGGTGATCGCTCTGTTCAACGAATCGGTGCCGCACTGGCGCAAGGTGGTGACGGCGAAGCCCACGGACGCCACCAGCCGCGACATTTTCGCAGGAGTCCTCACCCAGCTCGGCAACCAGAAGCTGGTTGCGCAGGACAAGCCCGCCGCCGACGCCTTCTATGCCGAGGCGGTGACGCTGGCCCGCAAGTCGGTCGCGGAAAAGCCGGGCGACGCGGCGGCCAAGAACCTGTTGCTGGGCGCGCTGATCGGCCAGAGCCAGACCAGCGCCGACCCGAAGGTCAAGGAGGAAGCGGTGACCATGGGCAAAGCCATGCTGGCCGACGGCTCGGTCGACGCCGTCAACAAGCCTTCGGTCGAGGCTCTGACCGGAACAAAGGCGGCCGGGTGAAGATGCGTGTCTCCCTGCCCCAATTGGGCGGGGAGACGCTCAGGCGCTCAGCTTGTCCGCGTAGAGCATCCGTCCCGGACCCAGCAGCCCCAGCAATTGCGGCAGCATGTGCTGCGCGACCGCGAAGCAGCCTTCGCTGCGGCCGATCTTGCCCCAGGTCGCGATGTGATTCTCGCTTACATAGTCGGCGCCATGGATGACGATGGCGCGCGCTTCGGCATTGTTGTTTTCCGGGTCCAGCCCGGCGAGCCGCATGGCGCGGCCATGCTGCCCGTCGTAAATCTCGCCGGTCTTGTATGCGCCATGCGAGCTGGCCAGCGAATCCGGGACATTGGAGAAACGCTGCAACCAGCCTGAATGATCGGGGTCGGAGCCGCGCCCGTGCGACACCAGATAGGAACTGGTCTGGCCGCCGATCAGGTCGACGATATGGAAGCGCAATTCCTTCGACGCCACGCTGAAATCGGCGAGCGCCACCCGATCGCGCAGCTCGAAGGCGGCGCTATGCCGGTCGAGCGCGGCTTTCGCCCGCTCCAGCAACGGCGCATAGGGCTTGCGCGCGAGCGATGCTGCGCCCGGAGGGGTGGGGAAGGGGGAGGCGGTCGCGGGCACGGCGGCCCGCCCAAGCGTTTCCGGGAAGAGCGCCAAGCCCATGCCCGTCAACGCCAGCTTCGTAAATTGGCGGCGATCCATGAGCCCTTTATAGCAAGATCGGCACGCCGCTCCAAGTCCCCTGCCCGTCAATGGTGCGGCGGGGCGACTACTCCACGGGCATGAAGCGATAGAACCGGCGCGCTTAGCTGGGGTCGGTGGCCATTTGCGAGGCGGCGTCGTTCTGGTTCGCCTCGCCTTTTTCCTCGACGGGTTCGCCATCGCCGCCTTCGCGCAGGCGCGCGGTCATCCCGCTTGCCGCCGCGTCGTCCAGCATCTGCTGATCCTCGCTGATCTCCGGCGGCGGCGCGGGCTGCGCGACATTGTTCGTAACCTCCGGCTCCGGCTCGGCCTGGTCGGCGTTCATCACGCTGTCGTCGGGCGGCGCGACCAGATTGTTGGTCGGCTCGACATCGGGCGCTTCCTCCTTCTTGCCGCAGGCGGACAGGGCAAGCGCGCCGGCGAGCGCGAGCAGGGCGAATTTACGCATGGGGTTCAGTCCTTGGAAGCTAGGGTTGTGGCGGCGGCGGCCCGGCGGCTCGACGCTTCTATCTTTTCGGCCAGCAGCTTGTCCCAGCCATAGGGATCGGCGCGGAAGGCGATCGTGCCGTCATTGCCGGCAAAGGCGGTCCAGTAGAGCAGATAGACGGCGACCTCCTTTGGCAGGGACACGCGCTGCGTCCTGCCCTCGTCGATCAGCGCCTGGATATTGCCCTCCAGCGTCGGGTCGCCCCTGACCATCAGCTCGGCGAGCGGGACGGGTTTTTCCAAGCGGACGCAGCCGTGGCTCGCCAGCCGGTCATAGCTCGAAAACTTGCCCCGGAGCGGCGTGTCATGGAGATAGACGGCGAAATTATTGGCGAAGTCGAACTTCAGCCGACCAAGCGCGCTGTTGGGGCCGGCTGGCTGGACGATCCGCTCGCCGCCTTCGGGGGTCTTGAGGATCTTATAACCCTGCTTGAGCAGTGTGCCCCGACCCTTAGGCCACAGCTCCCGCTTGGCGATGGAGGTGGGCACGTTCCAGGGCGGATTGATGACGATCGAATGGATGCTGGACACCAGCATCGGCGTCGCGTTGGACGGGCTGCCGGTCACCGCGCGCATTGACTTGACCGGCGCGTCGCCCTCGAACACCGTCAGCACGGCGGCGGCGATATTCACCTGCACGCGGTTGACCGGCAATTCGCGCGGCATCCAGCGCCAGCGCTCCATATTCGCCATGATCGCGGCGATGCGGTCGTCGACCGGCACGTTGAGCGCGGCCAGGGTGCGCGCGTCGAGCAGGCCGGTGGGGTTGAGGCCGTAGCGGCGCTGCGCCCGCTGAAGCGCCGCCGTCAGCGGCTCGTCCTCGCTGACGCTCCTGTCCTCGATGGCCAGCCGCTTGCGGACGGCGGGCGGGGCCGATTGCGCCGACAGGGTCGGCCAGCCGCCAGCGTCGCGAATCTTCTCATAAGTGGCCAAGCCCTTGCGCAGCCCGTCATAGCCCGCATAGGGCGGAGTAAGGCCGGCGGCCCATTGCGGCAGGCGGTCGGCGCTGATGGCGGCGGCCAGCGAGGGGCGCGGATCGAAGGCGGGCGGGCGCACGCCCCAAACTTCGATGAAATCGGCGGTGTCGACCCGGCCGCGATACAAGGCGCGGGCGCGATCGAGCACGGCGTTGACGAGCGCGTCGCCAGTCAAGGCCGCCATGCCGATGTTCCGTGCGCTCAGCCCCTGCGCCGCGCCCTGCTTCAACCAGTCGGACAGCCATGCCGCCTGGGCGTGTGACAGGGGCGGGATCGGCACCGGCGGCGGCGTCACGACGGCGGGCGGCGCGATCGGCGAAGGCGTGGTTGGTGGCGCAACGGGGGGAGCCAGCGTCGGGCGGACGACGGGGGGCGTCTGGGCCATGGCTGGTCCAGAGGCGGCGGGCAGGAGCGGCGCGAGGGCCAATGCCAGCGCGACCGCGCGGCATGAACTTTTGGAAGATGAGGACATGACGACCAGATAGCGCAATATGCCGCCGGTTCAAATGCGGATACTGTGCCTGATCCCATGTTCACCATCGTTCACCATCCCGACTATATCGCGCCGCCCCCGCCCGAAAGCCCCCATGCCTTCGACAAATATGGCCTGGTGATGCGGATTCTGCGGGAAAGCGGCGCCGCCTTCGACGTGCGAGCGCCCGAGCCGATGCCGCGCGTCTGGCTGGAGGCGGTGCACGACCCCGCCTATGTCGAACAGGTCCTGTCGCTGTCGGTCCCGCGCGAGAAAGAGCGGCGCATCGGCTTCCCCGTCACGGCGCGGGTCGCCCGCCGCGCGCAGCTATCGCCCGGCGGCACATGGATGGCGGCGAAGCGGGCGCTGGTCGACGGCTATGCGGCGAACAGCGCGGGTGGCAGCCACCATGCGCTCCACGACACGGGCGCGGGCTATTGCGTCTTCAACGACTTGGCCATCGCCGCCGCCCGGCTGATCGCGGAGGGCGATGCGCGCCGCATCCTGATCCTGGACCTCGACGTGCATCAGGGCGACGGCACCGCCGCGCTGATGGCGGGCCGCGCCGATGTTTTCACCCTCTCGATCCATGCCGAGCGCAATTTCCCGGCGCGCAAGGCGGTATCCTCGCTGGACGTGGCGCTGGCCGACGGGACGGAGGATGATGCCTATCTGGCCGCGCTGGCGGCGGCGCTGCCCGGCGTTCTGGACCGCTTCGCGCCCGACCTCATTCTTTATCAGGCCGGCGTCGACCCGCATCGCGATGACCGGCTGGGCCGGCTGGCGCTGTCGGACGAAGGATTGGCCGCGCGGGATCGGTTCGTAATGCGGGCGGCCAAGTCGCGTTCCATCACGCTCGCCAGTGCGCTGGGCGGCGGATATGGGCATGACCGGCTGGCGGTGGCGCGGCGTCATGCGGCCTCGATCCTGACGCTGATGGACGAAGCGGGACGAGCGGGCGACGGTTAAGGCTGGCGCCGTCTCAATTTCTCACGCTCTCCGGCATTTCGACGATGCGGTCGGCCAGCCGATCCGCCTCCGCCCGGTCATGGGTGACATAGAGGATCGGCAGTCGCACCGTATCGCGCATCCTTTCGATCAGCCCCAATATCTCGTTCCGCCTGGCCCTGTCCAGCGCCGACAGGGGCTCATCCAGCAGCAGCAGCCTGGGCTCGCGCAGCAGCGCCCGGCCGATCGCCACCCGCTGCGCCTCGCCGCCAGACAGCGTGGCCGGCCAGCGGTCCAGCAGATGGTCGATGCCCAGAAAGGCGGCCATTTCCTCGATCTTCGCGCCGCTCGCCCCGCCATAGCGCAGATTGGCGCGCACTCGCTGGTGCGGGAACAGCCGGACATCCTGGAACACATAGCCGACGCCCCGCCTATGAGCAGGGACATCGACCTGCGCCGCGCTGTCGAACAACAGCCTGTCGCCGACGGCGATATAGCCCCGGTCCGGCTTCAGCAGTCCAGCGATCATGTTGAGCACGCTGCTCTTGCCCGCGCCCGACGGACCGCACAGCGCGGTGATGCCCGGACCCGCCTTGAACGCCAAGGCTACCCGTCTCTCGTCCGGGCCGCTGCCGAGCCGCCTAGAGACATCCACTTCAAACGCCATGGACGGCGACCTTCGCGCCGGAGCGGCGCGCCAGCAGTTCGGAGGCGATCAGCGCGCCGAGCGACAGCAGGATCGACAGGATCGACAGGCGCAGCACCGCCGCTTCGCCGCCGGGCAGCTGCAAGGCCGAATAGATGGCGATCGGCAGGGTCTGCGTCTCGCCGGGAATATTGGAGACGAAGGTGATGGTCGCCCCGAACTCGCCGATCGACCGCGCGAAGCCCAGCACCAGTCCGGCCATTATGCCGGGGAGCGACAGCGGCAGGGTGATCGTGGCGAAGGTCCGCCACCGGCCCGCGCCCAGCGTCGCCGCCGCAGCCTCCAGCCGCCGGTCCACCGCCTCGATCGACAGGCGCATCGCCCGGATCATCAGCGGCATCGCCATGATCGCGGCGGCGATCGCAGCGCCGGTCCAGCGGAACATGACGGTGACGCCGAACCAGTCGTTCAGCCACCGCCCCACCGGCCCCTGCGTGCCGAAGGCCAGCAGCAGCAGCCAGCCGGTGACGACCGGCGGCACGACCAGCGGCAGGTGGACCAGCGCGTCGACCAGCAGCTTGCCGGGAAAACGGCCGCGCGCCAGCATATAGGCGATGGCGAACGCGATCGGCAGCATCGCCCCGACCGCCACCAGGCCAATCTTCAACGACAGCGACACTATGCCCCACTCGTCCGGCGTCAGCGCGATCATGCTCAATGCGTGACGAAGCCGAATCGCGTCAATATGCCCTTGCCGCGAGGCGACAGCAGGAAGCGCCGGAACCCCTCGGCCTCCGGATCGCGGCTCTGCGCCAGCCGGGCGATCGGATAGCGGATCGGCGGATGCATCGATGGTGGAAAGACGCCGACGACCCGCACCCTGGGCGATGCGCGCGCGTCCGTCGCATAGACGATGCCCAGCGCCGCCTCGCCCCGCTCCACCAGCGCCAGGGCGGCGCGCACATTCTCCGCCCGCGCGACCTTGGCGGCTACCGAGGGCCACACGCCCAAGGCGGTGAGCGCGGCCTTACCATATTTGCCCGCCGGCACGCTGTCGGGATCGGCCATCGCCAGGCGCGATGCGCCAAGTGCGCGGGCGAGCGGCATATTGGCGCGGATGGCCAATTGCACGCTGCCTTCCCTGGGCGCGATCAGGACCAGCCTGTTGCCCGCCAACGTCGCTCGGCTGCGCGGGGCAAGCAGTCCGCGCCGCTGGACATCGTCCATCCATTCCTCATCCGCGGAGATGAAGAGATCGGCGGGTGCGCCCGCGCCGATCTGCCGCGCGAGCGCCGAGGAAGCGGCGAAGGAAAGGGTCGGACGTGGATGGCCCGTCGCGGCCCAGGCGTCGGCGGCGGCGTTCAGCGACTCCTGCATGCTGGCGGCGGCAAGGACGAGGGGCGGCTTCGCGGGTGCGGCAAGCACGGACGCTTGGCCCGTCATCAACATGGCAAAGGCGAGGATCAAGCGAAGGATCATTGTCATGCGGCCAAGGTGCATCGCCGCCGCGCGTAATTCAATGACCAACCGGCCGCGCCGCGCGGCGTCGCGTTGGTTGCACCGCAGCATGAAGAAGCTTGTCTTTTACCCAAGGCCAAAGCATAAATCGCGCGCCTCGCTTTCCCGCGAAGTGGGGCCGAGCTTCCTTTGCCGGAGTATCCATGAAACAACTCGTCGCCTTCGACCTTGACGGCACCCTGGCCGAAAGCAAGCAGCCCTTGCAGGAACCGATGCAGGAGGCGCTGGCCGATCTGCTGACCGTCGCGCATGTCGCGGTGATTTCCGGCGGGGACTGGCCGCAGTTCGACAAGCAGGTGGCGAGCCGCCTGCCGGCCCGCGCCGACCTGTCGAAATTATGGCTGATGCCGACCACGGGCACCAAGCTCTACACGCATCAGGCCGGGGCTTGGACCCCAGTTTACGCGGAATTGTTCGACGATGCGCAGAAGCAGGCGATCCTGACGGCCTTTGACGAAGCCCTGGAAGCGACCGGCTTCGTGCCCGAACAGACCTGGGGCGAGCGGATCGAGGATCGGGGCAGCCAGATCACCTTTTCGGCGCTGGGCCAGCAGGCGCCGATCGACGCCAAGGAACATTGGGACCCCGATTTCGCCAAGCGCAAGATCATCCAGGCGGACCTGCGCACGCGGCTGCCGGGCCTGTCCATCAATATGGGCGGCGCGACGTCCATCGACATCACACGGGAGGGCGTGGACAAGGCCTATGGCCTCAAGAAGCTACGCGACGCGAGCGGCATCGCGCTCGACGCGATGATGTTCATCGGCGACGCCATCTTCCCCGGCGGCAACGACTATCCGGCCAAGGAACTAGGCCTCGACACCGTGCGGGTCCGCGATCCGCAGGAAACGCTGGCGGTGATCGCGGCGATCGTGGCCTGTCAGAAATAGGAGCGGCGCTTGGCGCGCCCGCTTTGATAGCGCGTCAGCCGGCAGTCGCGGCGACGCGCATCAGATGCGCCAGCAGCATGTCGCCGTTGGCCGCCCAGGTGAAGCGATAGACGGTTTCGCGCACGGCCTCGCGCGCGGGCGGGTTGGCCAGGATCGCGCGGACGGCCCCGGCGATCGCCTCCGGCTCGCGCGCGACGATACGGCCGGCTTCGGGCCGGTCCATCAGCTCGCGCGCGCCGCCGACGTCGCTGATGACGACCGGCGTGCCGCAGGCCAGCGCCTCGACCCAGGCGTTGGCCAACCCCTCCGAAGCGGACGGCAGCGCCATCACGTCGGCGGCGGCGAGCAGGCGGGGAAGCTGGTCGTGCGGCACCCCTCCCAGGAAGCCGACCCGTTCCGCGACGCCTGTTTCGGTCGCCAGCGCTTCCAGCGCGGCCCGTTCCGGCCCCTGCCCGGCGAGCAGCAGCATGGCGTGAGGGATGGAAGGCAGGGCGCGGATCAGCAGATCCTGCCCCTTGCGCGGGATCAGCGCGCCGACCGACAGGATGACAGGGCCCGAAAAGCCCAGCGCCGCCTTAGCCTCGCCCCGGTCGGCGATGGCGAACCGATCGAGGTCGACGCCGGTATAGTGAACGTCGATCTTGTCGCCGTCCATACCCAGGCCGATCATCGACCGGCGCATCGCCGCTGAAACGGCGAGTAGCCGCCCGGCCCCTTCGCCTGCGCGCAGCACCGCCCGGCGCGTGTCGGCCCGCTTGCCCCAATAGTGAATGTCGGCGCCGCGCGCCTTGACCGAATAGGGTACGCCGATCGCCCGTGAGAGGCGCTGGGCGACCGGGCCGTCGGGATAGAAGAAGCTAGCGTCGATAACGTCGAACGGCCGTTCACCATGCAGGCGGCGCACCAGCGGCAGGATAGCGCGGGTCATCGCGCCGACGTTCAGCCGCCCGCCGATCTTTGGGATGACAGTGAAGCGCGGGCGATGGACGATCAGGTCCTTCCACCGTTCCTGCCGGGGCAGCGCCGCGAGCGCATCATAGGGGGCGGTGCGGGACAGGGGCCAGGGCGGGATGCCGACCGGCGCGACCACGGTGACATGCGCCTCCGGCCGGCTCGCCAGTTCCCGCGCCTGCCGTTCGACGAACACGCCGAAATTGGGACGGCTCATGTCCGGGAACAAGGTGGAGAGCATGAGGACCTTCAGCGCCATCGGGCCTGTCTATAACGCTATCCTTAACGCAGCGTTATCCCCCGATTGCGTGGCTGTGCCTGCTTATAGCGAGCGCACCAATCGCACCGCGACCGCGCCCCAGGGCGGATCGCTGAGGACCTGCTGACGCGCGCCGCGGCCGGGAAGGACCAGCAGGCGACCCGCCTCGCGTCCGATCAGCCGCCCGAACAGGAAACGGCCCGTGGATCGGGGCAGCAGCAGGTCGCGGTTCAGCGCCTGGCCGAAGTCGGCGGGAAATATCCGGCGGCACCAGATCTCGTCGCCGCTGCGATAGTCGCCGACGCTGCCCGTCACCCGCACGCCGACAAGATCGCCCTGCGGCGGGGGCGGCGTGAAGCCGAGCGGCCGGGTCGGCGCGCGCGCGCCGTCCGGGCCGATGAGCGCCGCGACCGGAACCATTTCCTGTCCCGGCAGGTCGACCAGATCGGCGGCGGTGACATCCAGCGCGGCGGCGATGCGGTTCAGCCACTTGACCGAAACGGTGCGCGTGCCCGTCTCCAGCCGGCCGATCGTCTGGGCCGTCGTCGGCGGATCGCACAGCGCGCCGACCTGTTCCAGCGTCAGTCCCCTGGCGCGGCGCACATCGCGAATATGGGTAATCATCGATCACATCCTTAACCGATATGGTTTTTCGCTGTCCTACAGCTTTACCGGAATGACAAGGCTTCGTTTCCAACATCAGGCAGAGGCGGCGCTATATGACGAGGAACGCACAGCATGTCGAACGGGAGGTAGAGGACCCCTCTGGCCTTAGGCGGTCGGTGGTCGTCAATCTGGGCGAATCGCCGCTCGGCTGGCTGCACGCGCGGGGCAAGCTTAGCGAGCGGCGCTATGTCGCGGGCGACCTGTTGCGTCGGGACTGGGAGAAGGCTGGGCTTGGCCCCCGCGTCACCATGCGCTGGGACGCCGCGCCGCCAAGCGGCGGACGCCGGACGCCGCGCGCGCCCGACCCCACCGTCGCGCAGCTTTCCGCGCGCGAAAGGTTCGATGGCGCGCTGCGGGCGGCCGGACCGGGCCTTTCCGATATACTGTGGCGCGTCGCCTGCGCCGGGGAGGGGCTGGCGGCGGCGGAAAAGGCGCTGGGCTGGCCGACGCGCTCGGGCAAGCTGGTGCTGACCCTGGCGCTCGACCGGGTGGCGGACTGGTATCGCGTGCCGGGATGAGGATGATTGCCTTAGCGACCGCTGGCGCGCATCGCAGCTTGTAATCGGCCGGCGTCTGGGGAAATGCTTGCGCGTGACCGGGCAGGAACAGGATGAGCGGCGACTGATCGCGAGCGGCGCGAGTTCGCGCATCTTCGATTTGGGCGACGGCCGCATCGTCAAGCTGTTCGATCCCAGCGTGTCGGACGAGATGATAAAGCGGGAGGCAGAGGCCGCCGCCTTCGCCCATGACCGGGGCCTGCCCGTCGCGCGGCCGCTGGAACAGAGAATGGGGGAGGGGGAACGCGCAACCGTCTACCCGTTGCTCGACGGGCGCAGCCTGCAATCGGTGCTGCGGGCGCGATGGCCGGAAGCCAAGGCGCTGCTTTCGCGCATGGCCGCGCTGCACGGCCGGGTTCATCAATGCAGCGCGCCCGCCGACCTGCGTCCGGTCAAGCAGGTGCTGGAAACCGATATCGCCTATGGCCCGGCTGGCGCGGCCCTTAAACAGAGGGCGACGGCCTATCTCCGCGATCTGGCCGATGGCGACCGGCTGCTGCATGGCGATTATCATATCGGCAATGTCATGCTGGTGGGCGACGACATGCATGTGATCGACTGGGCCAAGGCGGCGCGGGGAGCCGTCGCCGCCGATGTCGTGCGAACGGAAATGCTGCTGCGCTTCGGCATGGGGCCTAGCGACATGCTGACCAATATCTGGCGCGACTGGGCCGCCCGCTTCTATGTGCGCCACTATCTGGCCCTTGGAATCCGAGATGTGGACGAAGAGGCGCTCGCCGCGTGGCGGCCGGTGGTCGCGCTGGCCTGGCTCCGCGCGCGCATGCCGGTGAGGACGCGCGCCTTTGAGCGCTATCTGGATCGCGCGTTACGGGATTGCGGATTGCCACCCCATTCCTGAGGCTGGGCCAGACGGGCCAGTCTCCCTTTCGGCCACCACAGGTTGGAAGCCGTGTTCCCTTGAAGATAGGAAATAACCCGGTGTTCGAATGGGCTCCTGCCTCCGCAGGAGCACGCTGCATCTGGACTCTATATCGTTCGGATTGAACCAACTCCCGTTCATATCGAGCGAAGTCATCAGGACAGCCCACAGGCGAAAGCCTGACTGGACAAGCAAAGGGCCGCCGGATCATGCGATCCAGCGGCCCTCTTTGCCCGTTATCGGCCGGAGGCGAGAAATCCCACCCGCCGGCCGCTAACCTCAGTCCATGTCCTGCGTGGTGAAGTCTTCACCCTGCACCACGCCCAGCGGATCGTCGCCGATGGCCGCTTCGGGACCCTGGGCCAGTTCGGCCGCATGTTCCGCCGCCGCCGTCTGGGGAGCGATCAGGTCCACCTGGCTGGAGGCGCGCAGAGCGGCCCGCAGCGCCGCGTCGCGCGACGAGGCGGCGACGCGCAGGCGGTTCATGCCGGCGCCCGTGCCCGCCGGGATCAGACGACCGACGATGACATTCTCCTTCAGGCCAACGAGCGTGTCCTTCTTGCCCTGGACCGCTGCCTCGGTGAGGACGCGGGTGGTTTCCTGGAAGGACGCCGCCGAGATGAACGAGCGGGTCTGGAGCGACGCCTTGGTGATGCCGAGCAGCACCGGCTTGCCTTCGGCCGGCTGTTCGCCCGCCGCCAGCTTGGCGTTGATCTCGTTCATCTCCTCGCGGTCGATCTGCTCGCCCACCAGCAAGGTGGTATCGCCCGACACGGTGATCTCGACCTTTTGCAGCATCTGACGAACGATCGTCTCGATATGCTTGTCGTTGATCTTCACGCCCTGCAAGCGATAGACTTCCTGGATTTCCGCGACCAGATATTCGGCGAGCGGCTCGATGCCGAGCACCTCGAGAATATCGTGCGGATCGGGCGAACCGCCGATCAGATTGTCGCCGCGCTTGACGAAGTCGCCTTCCTGAACGTCGATCACCTTGCTCTTGGGGATCAGATATTCGACCGGCTCGCCGCCATCCTCGGGATTGATGGCGATCTTGCGCTTCGCCTTGTAATCCTTGAGGAACTGGACGCGGCCCGACACCTTGGCGATGATGGCGTTGTCCTTGGGCTTGCGGGCCTCGAACAGTTCGGCGACGCGCGGCAGACCGCCGGTGATGTCGCGGGTCTTGGCCGCTTCGCGGCTGACACGCGCCAGCACGTCACCGGCATTGACCTGCTGCCCGTCCTCGACCGACAGGGTCGCGCCGACCGCCAGCATGTAGCGGGCCGCCTCGCCCGAACCGTCGTCCAGCAGGGTCAGGCGCGGACGCAGATCCTCCTTGGTGCGGGCGGCGCCGCGATGCTCGGTGACGACGCGCTGGGCGATGCCCGTCGCTTCGTCGGTCTGCTCGGCCAGCGTCTTGCCGTCGATCAGGTCGACATATTTGACGATGCCCGGCTTCTCGGTGATGACCGGCATGGTGAACGGGTCCCACTCGGCGATCCGGTCGCCCTGCTTCACTGGCGCGCCATCCTCGAACAGGATGGTGGCGCCATAGGGCAGGCGATGAACCGCGCGCTCGCGGCCCTCGCTGTCGATAATCGCCAGTTCGCCGTTGCGGGCGAGCGACAGGCGGCGGCCACGGCTGTCCGTGATCGTCGGCATGTCGCGCAGCTCCAGCGTGCCGTCGGACACCGCTTCCAGGTTCGACGTCTCGTTGAGCTGGGCCGCGCCGCCGATGTGGAAGGTCCGCATCGTTAGCTGGGTGCCCGGCTCGCCGATCGACTGCGCCGCGATGACGCCGACCGCCTCGCCGATATTGACCGGCGTGCCGCGCGCGAGGTCGCGGCCATAGCATTTGCCGCACACGCCCATCGTGCTCTCGCAGATCAGCGGGCTGCGAATCTTGACCGCCTGGGTGCCGATCGCCTCGATCTTCGCGATCATCGCCTCGTCCAGCAGGGTGCCGATCGGGATCAGCACACTGTTGTCCTTGGTGTCGACGATGTCCTCGGCCGTGGTGCGGCCCAGGATGCGCTCGCCGAGCGACGCGATGACCGATCCGCCCTGGACGATCGCCTTCATCTCCAGCGCCTTGTCGGTGCCGCAATCCTCCTCGACGATCGTGCAGTCCTGGCTGACGTCGACCAGGCGGCGGGTCAGGTAGCCCGAGTTCGCCGTCTTGAGCGCGGTGTCGGCCAGACCCTTGCGAGCGCCGTGGGTGGAGTTGAAATATTCAAGGACGGTCAGGCCTTCCTTGAAGTTCGAGATGATCGGCGTTTCGATGATCTCGCCCGACGGCTTGGCCATCAGGCCGCGCATGCCGGCAAGCTGCTTCATCTGGGCCTGCGAGCCACGAGCGCCCGAGTGGGCCATCATGTAGATGGAGTTGATCGGGGCTAGACGGCCGGTCTGCGGATCCTTGGGCTGGGCGCGGATCTCGTCCATCATGGCGTTCGCGACCTGATCGCCGCAACGGCTCCAGGCGTCGATCACCTTGTTGTACTTTTCCTGCTGGGTGATCAGGCCGTCCTGATATTGCTGCTCATAATCGGCCACCAGCGCCTTGGTCTCGTCCACGGTGCCGACCTTGGAGTCGGGGATCACCATATCGTCCTTGCCGAACGAGATGCCGGCCTGGAACGCGTGGCGGAAGCCCAGCGCCATGATGGCGTCGGCGAACAGCACTGTGTCCTTCTGGCCCGTATGGCGATAGACCTGGTCGATGACGTCGCCGATTTCCTTCTTGGTCAGCAGGCGGTTGACGACATCGAACGGCACGCGGTGCGACTGCGGCAGGCATTCGCCCAGCAGCATGCGGCCCGGCGTGGTCTCATAGCGCTTCATATATTGATTGCCGCCCTCGTCCGTCTGGGGAACGCGGCTGACGATCTTCGAATGGAGCGTCACCGACTTGGTGAAGAGGGCTTGGTGGACCTCCTGCATGTCGCTCAGCAACATGCCCTCGCCCGGCTCGCCCTCGCGCTCCATCGACAGATAATAGATGCCCAGCACCATGTCCTGCGACGGCACGATGATCGGCTTGCCGTTGGCGGGCGAGAGGATGTTGTTGGTCGACATCATCAGCACACGGGCTTCAAGCTGGGCTTCCAGGCTCAGCGGCACGTGGACGGCCATCTGGTCGCCGTCGAAGTCGGCGTTGAAGGCCGAGCAGACCAGCGGGTGAAGCTGGATCGCCTTGCCCTCGATCAGCACCGGCTCGAACGCCTGGATGCCCAGGCGGTGGAGCGTCGGCGCGCGGTTCAGCATGACCGGATGCTCGCGGATCACCTCGTCCAAGATGTCCCAGACTTCCTTGCGCTCCTTCTCGACCCACTTCTTCGCCTGCTTCAAGGTCATGGACAGACCCTTGGCGTCGAGGCGGGCGTAGATGAACGGCTTGAACAGTTCGAGCGCCATC
>JARYGO010000010.1:0-116098 GCA_033795485.1 Sphingobium sp. | reverse complement strand
GGAATCGAACCCGTGTTTCAGCCGTGAAAGGGCCGCGTCCTAACCGCTAGACGAAGGGGCCACGAAGCGCGCGCCGCCAAGGGGCGTCGCTGCGAAGCGAAGGCGGCATTAGGAGGGGACGGTTTGCGGGTCAAGCCCCCGCCAGCAGGAAATTGCGCGTCCCGGGCCCTGCCGCTCAGTCAGCCCAGGCGGCGTCGTCCAGATGCAGTTCGGCGGCCGGGCGCGATCCCCATTCGTCCAGCTTGGCCCGGCCGGCGACCCACAGGCGGCGGTCGCGCGGCGCGCCGAGAATGGCCTGGCCAAGGTTGCTTTCGGCTTGGCGGAAGGCGATGGTCTTGATCGACCGGCCGTCGTCGCCGGCCATGATCGCGCGCAGATGGCCGTTGCCGACCACGTCCGCCTTGACGACGCGCATCGGGCCGGCGGCGATGCGCGGAGCGGGCCAGCCGGTGCCATAGGGGCCGCCCTGCTCGATGGCGGCGATGAAGTCCGGGTTGACGCCCGATGGCGCGAGCACCGCGTCGATCAGCAGCGCGCGGTCGTCGCGCGCGCGCGCCACGGCCGCCGCCAGGCGCTCGTCCAGGAAATCGCGCAACGCCTCGACCTTGTCGGCGGCGACCGTCAGTCCCGCCGCCATCGCATGGCCGCCGCCCGCGACCAGCAGGCCGCTGTCCTTCGCCGCCAGCACCGCCGCGCCCAGGTCCACGCCCGCGATCGAGCGGCCGGACCCCTTGCCCACGCCCGAATCGTCCATGGCGATGACGATCGCCGGGCGCGCCGCCTTTTCCTTGATCCGACCGGCGACGATGCCGATGACGCCCGGATGCCATCCCGGCCCGGCGACGAGCGCAACCGCACGGTTGCCCTGGGCGGCGAGCAACCCCTCCGCCTCCTCCTGAACGCCCGCTTCTATCGCGCGCCGCTCCTCGTTCAGCCGGTCGAGTTCGGCGGCGATTTGCGCGGCTTCGGCAGGGTCGTGAGTCGTCAGCAGCCGCACGCCCAGGTCCGCCTTGCCCACGCGCCCGCCCGCGTTGATGCGCGGGCCGAGGGCAAAGCCCAGATCGTGGCAAAGCGGCGCGCGCGTCAGGCGGCTGGCGTCGATCAGGGCGGACAGGCCGATATTGCGGCGCGCCGCCATGACCTTCAGCCCCTGCGCGACGAAGGCGCGGTTCAACCCCTTGAGCTGCGCGACATCCGCGACGGTGCCCAGCGCGACGATGTCGAGCAGGTCCATCAGCCGGGGTTCGGCGCGAGCCGCGAACCAGCCGCGCGCGCGCAGCGTCCGCACCAGCGCCGCGCCCAGCAGGAAAGCCACGCCGACGGCGGCCAGATGGCCATGGGTCGCCCCTTCCGCGCTTTCGTCCAGCCGGTTGGGGTTGACCAGGGCGTGGGCGAAGGGCAGCGCGGCGGCGCATTTATGATGATCGACCACGACGACATCGACCTTGGCCTCGCGCGCCATCTCCAGCGCCTCGAACGCCTGCGCCCCGCAGTCGACTGTGACGATCAGGCTAGCGCCCTCCCCCGCCAGACGCACCAGCGCCTCGCCCGAAGGGCCATAGCCCTCCATCAGCCGGTCCGGAATATAGGGGCGCGCGTGAAGGCCAAGATCGGCGAGCAGGCGGATCAGCAGCGCGGCGCTGGTCGCGCCGTCCACGTCATAATCGCCGAAGACGCGCACATCTTCGCCACGCTGGACCGCGTCGGCCAGCCGGTCGGCGGCGGCGTCCATGTCGCGGAAGATGCTGGGATCGGGCATGAAATGGCGGATGGTGGGGTTGCGGTGCGGCTCCACCGCCTCCCGCGCGCAGCCGCGCGCCATCAGCAACTGCGTGACCAGATCGTCGGGCCGATAGCTCGGCTCGCGCCCGTCAGCGCCCGCTCCGCGCCAGCGCCATGGCTGCCCCAGGATAGAGCGGGCGATGTTGAGGGCGATGGTCATGCCGATGCTCTAGCTTGCGCGGAGGGCAGAGAAAAGCGGCAAGCGGCCGCATGATGCAGGGAACCAGCGCAACCCCTCATGCGTAAAGGGCGTTCCGGCGCGTTTCAGGCGCGGCGAAGAGGGGGGTCCGGGATTTTCATGTGTTTGCGGCCGACGACATGCGTTGACCAGCCCCCCGTCTTGCACCCACACGTCTCGGCCCTCTTCGCCTTGGCACTTTTGACTGTCCCCGTCCCGGCGATCGGCCAGACGCAGCCCTCGGCCCCATCTTCCCCCGCAACCACGCCGCCGGAGGGCGAAGAGCCGATCCTGCCCGACGAGCAGTTCAACGCCCGACTGCCGCAAGTCGGGGAGGAAGGGGCCAAGGCAGCCAGTGATGACGCCGCCCTTCCCTCGATCGACGCCTATGTCGACCAGCAGATGCCGCAGGCTCCGGCCGCCGCCGAACTGCCGCCCGCGAGCGAGCCCGCCGCCGATACCGCGCTGGCGCGGCCATTGCCGCCGCTCGACAGCGTGACCGTGCCGGCGCAGGTCGCGGAGGAGGCGGCCCCGGACGAAAAGCTGCCGCAGGTCCGCTACGCCTTCAGGGTAGAGGGGTTCGGCAAAACGGGGCTGGAGGACAAGTTCCGCGAATCTTCCGCGCTGGCCGATGGCGATGGCCGGGCCGACACGGCCGCGATGGTGCAGGCGCGGGCGGAGGAGGACAAGGCGCTGGCCGTGCGCCTGCTTTATTCCGAGGGCTATTATGACGCGACCGCCCTCGCCTCGCTCGATCAGCCCGCCGGCGGCGAAGGGCCGCTGACGGCGGTGATCTCCGTGACGACGGGCAAGCGCTACAATCTGGGGGCCATCGTCATCCAGGCGGGACCGACCGTGCCGCCGGGCCTGATCCGCGACAGCTTGCCGCTCAAGACCGGCGACCCGATCGTCGCCGCCGATGTCGAGGGGGCGGAGGCCAATGTCGCGCTGAAGCTGCCCGAAAACGGCTATGCCTTCGCCAAGATCGGCGAGCGCGACATTCTGCTCGACCCCGCGACCGCTACCGGCGACTATACGTTGCCGGTGGACACCGGGCCGCGCGGACGCTTCCGGGGCATCACCACCAGCGGCAAGCAGGCGTTCGACGCGGCGCATATCAAAGTCATCAGCCGCTTCCGCGAAGGCGAGATATACGACAGCCGCAAGGTCGACGATCTGCGCAAGGCGCTGGTGGCGACCGGCCTCTTCTCCAGCGTCGGCGTCGATCCGGTGCGGACCGGCGACGCCGCGCCCGAGAGCACCGAATATGTCGACCTGCATGTCGAGCAGGAGGCCGGGCCGCCGCGCACGCTGGCGGGTGAACTCGGCTATGGCACCGGCCAGGGCTTCCGCGCGGAGGGGACATGGACCCATCGCAACCTGTTCCCGCCCGAAGGCGCGGTGATCGCCCAGATCATCGCGGGCACGCAGGAACAGGGGCTGTCGGGCACCTTCCGCCGGTCGAACGCCGGCAAGCGCGACCGCACTTTCCAGGCCGCCGCCGCCATCAACCACCAGAATTACGACGCCTATGAGGCCTTCACGCTGGGCCTGTCCGCGACCCGATCGCGCGCTTCGACGCCGATCTTCCAGAAGCGCTGGACCTACAGCTATGGCGTCGAAATCTTGGCGTCGAACGAGACCACGCTCAACGAGACGACCGGGGACAGCAAGCGGCTGACCTATTTCATCGGCGCGCTGCCGACGCAGCTTGGCTATGACCGGTCGGACGACCTGCTCAATCCCACCAGCGGTTTCCGCGCCAATCTGCGCGTGTCGCCGGAGGCGTCGTTGCAGGGCAATCTGTCCCCCTATGTTCGCGCGACCTTCGACCTGTCGGGCTATTATCCGGTCGGCGATTCCATCGTCATCGCCGCGCGCACGCGGATCGGCACGATCAGCGGCGTGTCTCGCGACGAGGTGGCGCCGTCACGCCGCGTCTATGCCGGCGGCGGCGGATCGGTACGCGGCTATGGCTATCAGGAACTGGGGCCCAAGGACGCCGACGCGGACCCGATCGGCGGGCGGTCGGTCAACGAGTTCGCGGTCGAGGGGCGGTATCGCTTCGGCAATTACGGCGTCGTCGCCTTCGTCGACGCGGGGCAGGTCTATGAAAGCACCATCCCCAAGTTTAGCGACATTCGTTATGGGGTCGGCGTCGGCGGGCGCTTCTACACCAATTTCGGACCGTTCCGCGCGGACATCGCCATGCCGATCAACCGGCAGCCGGGCGAATCCAAATTCGCCCTCTATATCGGCATAGGGCAATCCTTCTGATGGCCGAGGAAACTGCCCCCTCCGAAGACGCCCTCGTCGTCCGCAAGCGCCCCCTGCCCGTGCGCATCGCGCTGTGGATCGCGGGCATCGTCGCGGCGCTGGCCGTGCTGGTCCTGATCCTGCTGCTGGGGCTCAACACCCAGCCGGGCAAGCGATTCCTGATCGGCCAGATCGCCGCGCTCAAGCTAGAATCGGGGATGGCGATAGAGGTGGGGCGGATCGACGGGTCGATCTACAGCGACATGGTCATCCACGACCTCGTCCTGCGCGATCCCAAGGGTATTTTCGCGGTCAGCCCCCAGGTTCGCGTCCAGTGGCGTCCCTTCCGCTACATCAACAAGCATATTTCGGTCAGCCGCCTGGAATCGCCGCTGGTCGTGCTCGCGCGAAGCCCGCAGTTCAACGTGACGCAGAGCGATCCGAACGCGCCGATTCTGCCGGACTTGGATATCGACGTCGACCGCATGAAGATCGACCGCTTCGTGCTGGCGCGGCCGGTGATCGGGCAGAAGCGGGAGATCGCGATCGACGGTTCGACCCACATCGCCGACGGCCGCGCGCAGCTTTCCGCGCTGGCGGTGGTGGACAGCGGCGATCGGCTGCAAGCAACGCTGGACGCGGTTCCCGAACAGAATAGGCTGGCGATGAAGGGCCGGCTGGATGCGCCCAGGGGCGGCGTGATCGCCGCCATGGCGGGGCTGAGCGACGGCATGACCGCGACGCTGGAAGGCAGGGGAAGCTGGCAGGCCTGGAACGGGCGGCTGGTCGCGACCTCGCCAAAGGGCGAGCTGGCGAACCTGGCGCTGGCGGCGCGGGACGGCAATTTCACCGTCAAGGGGCCGACCCACCCCGGACTTGTCCTGAGCGGGCCGGTGGAGCGGCTGACGGCGCCGGCGCTGACCGTCGACCTGTTCGCCGGCCTCAACGAGCGGCGCGTGAACCTCAAGGGCACGCTGCGGTCGACCGCGCTGGCCGCGCAGGCGCAGGGGCTGATAGACCTCGGCACAAGCAAGTTCAGCGCGCTCAGGATCGACGCGGCCTTGCTAACGCCGGGCGCGATCATGGACAAGGTGCGCGGGCGCGACGTGCGCGCCTCCGTCATTCTCGACGGACCGATGGCGACGCCCTTCATCGACTATGACATCAGCGCGGCGCAGATCGCCTTCGACGCGACCGGGATCGAGGGATTGAAGGCCAGCGGCCGAGCGGTGATCGACAGCGACCGCATCCGCATCCCGGTGAACGCCACCGCGCGGCGCGTGACCGGCCTCAACGCGGCGGCGGGCGGGCTGATGAAAAATCTGCGAGTGAAGGGCGACTTCGCCTATGCCGCCGGCAAGCTCATCAGCGACAATCTGAAGATCGACAGCAACAATGTCGACGCCACCGCCATCGTAATCGCCGACATCCCCAATGGCCTCTATCGCGGCGCGCTAAAAGGGCGAGTCAATGATTATCGCATCGACGGCGTCGGCATCGTCAATCTGACGACCGATGTGGAACTGGTGCCGGGCCCCAGGGGCGGCTTCGGCCTGTCGGGAAGGTTCGGCGTGCGGACGGCGCGCTGGGACAATGCGTCGGTGCGCGATTTCCTCGGCGGCAACGCGCTGGTCACCGGGCGGATCGGCATGACGCCCGAAGGCGTGTTCACGCTGGCGCAATTGAAGGGGGCCGCGCCCAACTTCACGATCTTGTCGGGATCGGGCCGCTATGAGACCGACGGCGGCATCGCCTTCGACGCGGCGGCCAGCTCGAAACAATATGGCCCCTTGAGCCTCTCTGTACGTGGCACGGTGGAGCGGCCGCAGGCGGTGCTGCGCGCCGCCCGACCCAATGTCGGGGTGCAATTGACCAACGTCGTCGCCCGGCTGAACGGCGAGGCGAACGGATATAGGCTGAACGCGACCGGCGGATCGCCCTACGGCCCCTTCTTCGCCGATGTGCTGATCCGCACCGCCAAAGGCCCGCTCACCATCGACATCGCCAAGGCGCGTTTCGCCGGCGTGGATTTCGCCGGCACTGTGCGGCAGACCCCGGCCGGGCCGTTCGCCGGGCGGTTGACGATGAACGGGTCCGGCATCAACGGCGCGGTCCAGCTCGCCGGCGTCGGCAAGGCGCAGGGGATAGATATCGACGCGACCGCCGCCAATGCAAAGCTGCCCGGCGACGCCGATATCGTCATTGGCCGGGCGGTTGTGGACGCGTCCATCGTCCTCTACGACCAGCCGCAGGTCGTCGCCGACGTGCGGCTGGCCAACGCCGCCTATGGCGCCACGGTCGTGCGGCAGGCGCGGGCGAAGGTCGCCTATCGCGGCGGGCGCGGCCAGGCGCAGGTCGTAGCCGACGGCAGCAGCGGCGTGCCGTTCAGCGTCGCCGTTAACGCCGCGCTGCGCCCGAACCTCTACGCCGTGGCGTTGCAGGGCAAGGCGAGCAGCATCGACTTCCGCCTGGCGAAGCCCGCGATCATCCGCGCAGAGCCGGGCGGCTATCGCCTGGAGCCGGTCGCGCTGGTGCTGCCGCAGGGCCGGGTTGATCTCGCCGGCCGCTTCGGCGATCGGACGGCGGTGCAGGCGCGGTTCAAGGATTTCGACCTCGCCATCGCCAACCTCGCCAATCCTGGCCTGGGGATCGGCGGCAGGGCGACCGGCACGCTCGATTTCGCGCAGACGGGCGCGGCTTTCCCGACCGCCACCACCCGCCTGGCGATCAGCGACTTCCGCCGGTCGAGCCTCAGCGCCGTGTCCGATCCCGTCGCCATGCGGATAGAGGGCAAGCTGAGCGCGGCGGGCGGCGACCTGCGCGGAGCGATCCGCCGGGGCAACAGCGACCTTGGCCGCTTCATCGCCACGCTAGCGCCGCCGGGACCGGGCGGAAGCTGGTCGGAGCAGTTGATGGCCGCGCCGCTGGGCGGCGGCATCCGCTACAGCGGACCGGCGGACGTCCTCTTCTCCTTCGCGGGTCAGGCGGACCAGCAATTGTCCGGGCCGATCGCGGTGGCCGCCGATTTCAGCGGGCGCCTGAACGCGCCCCGCCTCAATGGCCTCGTCCGCGCCAATGCGCTGACCTACACCAACGACACGTTCGGCACCCGCGTCACGCAGATGCGGCTCGACGGGCGCTTCACAAACGACCGGCTGGAGATACGCGACTTCTCCGGCCGGGCCGGCGACGGCACGGTGCAGGCGCGCGGCACGGTCGGGCTGGCGGCGGCCAGCGGCTTCCCGATGAACATCAACGTGACGATGGATCGCGCCCGCCTCGCCCGCAGCGAGCAATTGGGCACCGTGGTCAGCGGCACGATGGCGATCACCAACAGCCCGTCCGCGGGCGGCCTGGTCAAGGGCGACCTGCGCCTTCCGGAACTGCGATACCAGATCGCCTTCCCCGGCGGCGCGGACATCCGCCAGTTGCAGGGCGTGCGCCGCAAGGGCGAGCGGCTGGACATCGCCGACCAGCAACTCGCCGCGCGCCAGGCGCAGGCCGGCCTTTCCAACTGGAAGCTCGATATCCGGGTGCGCGCCGACAATGAAATCTACGTGACCGGCATGGGCCTGGAATCCGAATGGAAGACCGACATGCGCGTCACCGGCACCACGCTGGCCCCGCGCGTGGTGGGCAGGCTGGAGGTTATTCGCGGCACCTATAGCTTCTCGGGCCGCCGGTTCGAGCTGGAGCGCGGGATCATCAGCTTCAACGGCGCCCAGCTTACCAATCCAACCCTCAACATCCGGGCCGAGACGACGATCGACAGCGTCACCGCCGCCATCGTCGTAGGCGGCACCGCGCAGCAGCCCGACATCGCCTTCAGCTCGACGCCCAGCCTGCCGCAGGACGAAATCCTCTCGCGCATCCTGTTCGGGTCCAACGTCGCCAACCTGTCGGCGACGCAAGCGATCCAGCTCGCGGTCGCGCTCAACGGGCTGCGCGGCGGCGGTGGCGGGCTCAACCCGCTGGGCAAGCTCCAGAACGCGTCGGGAGTCGATCGCCTGCGCATCCTGGGCGGCGACAAGGCGAGCGGCCGGGGCACGGCGCTGGCGGTCGGCCAGCATATCTCCAACAATGTCTATGTGGAGATCATCACCGACGCCCGCGGCTTCACCGCGACGCAGCTCGAGGTGTCGCTGTCCAAGGCGCTGAGCCTGTTGTCCCAGACGGGAGGCAATACCGGATCATCGGCCAACCTGCGCTATTCCAAGGATTATTGACCGGCAGGAATAGAGGCGCGAGGCGGGGGATTGACATCCGCCCGCCTCGCCCGTTAACGGCGGCGCGGGGATCGCGATCTCCCCTTCAGGCATCCGCCCAAGAATCGCGTCTTTGCCAAAGGACGCGTCATGTCTATTCGATTTGCCTGCCTTCCCTGCCTCGCCTTGCTCTTTCCAGCGCTCGCTCATGCGAAGGACGACGCCGACCGCCTGTCGCTCGGCGGGTCGGTCCGCCTTCGCTACGAAAGCATCGCCGGCCAGGCGCGGACGGGTTTCGACAGCAAGGACGGCCTGGCGAACATACGCACGCAACTGGCCGCCGAATATGATGCCGGCGCGGTCCGCTTCGGCGCGGAACTGTTCGACAGCCGCGCCTGGGGCGCCGATCCGGGGACGCCGCTTTCGACCGGCGAGGTGAATACGCTCGAACTAGTCCAGGCCTATGTCGCGGCGGACGTGGCGAACCCGGTCGGTGCGGGATCGAAACTGTCGCTGATGGCGGGGCGCTTCACGCTCAATCTCGGGTCGCGGCGGCTGGTGGCGGCGGACGATTATCGCAACACCACCAACGGCTATACTGGCGTGCGCGCCGACCTCTCCGCGCCCTCCGGGATCAAGGCGACGATCGTCTATACCCTGCCGCAAGGGCGCAGGCCCGACGATCAGGCCGGGCTGCGCGATCATCATGTAGCAGTCGATCGGGAAGGGTTCGACCTTGTCCTGTGGGGCGGCCTGATCAGCCGCGCGAAGACGATCGGCCCGGCCATGGTAGAACTATCCTATTTCCACCTAGGCGAGCGGGACAGGCCGGGCCGTCCGACTCGCGACCGCTCGCTCGACACCGCCGGCGTCCGCGTCATGACCGAGCCCGCGCCGGGCGCGGTCGATTATGAGGTGGAGGCGATCTGGCAAGGCGGCCATATCAGCCGCAGCGCCGCCACCGGCGCCGCGCGGCAATCGGTCGCCGCCTATTTCGTGCATGCGGATGTCGGCTATAGTTTCGGCGGCGCCTGGAAACCCCGGCTGTCGGTGGAGTTCGACCGGGCGAGCGGCGACAAGCCGGGCGGGCGCTATGGCCGGTTCGACACGCTGTTCGGAATGCGCCGCGCCGACCTTGCGCCGGCCGGCCTCTACAACGCCATCGGCCGCGCCAATATCGCCACGCCGGGCGTCCGGCTGGAGGCGACGCCGAGCAAGAGGCTCGACTGGTTCGTCACTTATCGCGCGATGTGGCTGGCGTCCGACAGCGACAGCTTTTCCACCACCGGCGTCCGCGACCCGGCCGGGCGCTCGGGCAGCTTCGCCGGCCATCAGGCCGACGTCCGCCTGCGCTACTGGCTGGTGCCGGAAAAGCTGCGGTTCGAATATGACGGGGTGCTGCTGGCGAAGCGCGGCTTCCTGCGCCGGGCGCCCAACGCCACCGATGGCGCCGCGACGCGCTACGCCTCCTTCAACCTGACCGCCAGTTTCTGAAAGGCACCGGCCCGACCGCCGATCAACCCTGTCGATTGGCGACCAGATTGTCCACTACGCCGGGGTCCGCCAGCGTGCTGGTGTCGCCTAGAGCCTGCGGCGACGTGTCGCCTTCCGCGATCTTGCGCAGGATGCGCCGCATGATCTTGCCCGACCGGGTCTTGGGCAGGCCGGGCGCGAACTGGATAGCGTCGGGCGTGGCGATCGGACCGATCTCGGCGCGCACCCATTTGACGAGGTCCTTGCGCAGGTCGTCGTCGCCCTCGATGCCCGCGTTCAACGTGACATAGGCGTATATGCCCTGCCCCTTGATATCGTGGGGAAAGCCGACGACGGCCGCCTCGGCCACCGCTTCGTGCAGGACGAGCGCGCTTTCGACCTCGGCGGTTCCCATGCGGTGGCCCGACACGTTGATGACGTCGTCGACGCGCCCGGTGATCCAATAATAGCCGTCCTCGTCGCGACGCGCGCCGTCGCCCGTGGTATATTTGCCGGGAAAGGTCGTGAAATAGGTCTGGAAGAATCGCGCATGATCGCCATAGACCGTGCGCATCTGACCGGGCCAGGAGGCCGCGATCACCAGATTGCCCTCGACCGCGCCCTCCAGCACATGGCCCTCGCCATCGACGATCTGGGGAATGACGCCGGGCAGCGGCAGGGTGGCGGAACCGGGCTTCAGGTCGGTCGCGCCGGGCATCGGCGCGATCATCGCCGCGCCCGTCTCCGTCTGCCACCAGGTGTCGATGATCGGGCAGCGCCCTTCCCCCACCACGCCATGATACCAGCGCCAGGCCTCCGGGTTGATCGGCTCGCCCACCGTGCCGAGCAGGCGCAGGCTCGATCGGTCGGTGGCGGTCACATGATCGTCACCCTCCTTCATCAGCGCGCGCAGCGCCGTGGGGGCGGTGAAGATCGTCTGGACCTTGTGCTTGTCCACGACCTCCCAGATGCGGCTGGGAGTCGGCCAGTTGGGCACACCCTCAAACATCAGCGTGGTCGCGCCGTTCGCCAGCGGGCCGTAGACGATATAGCTGTGGCCCGTGACCCAGCCGATGTCGGCCGCGCACCAATAGATGTCGCCGGGCCTGTAGTCGAAGCAAAGTTCATGGGTGAGCGCCGCCCAGAGCAGATAGCCGCCGCCGCTGTGCAGCACGCCCTTGGGCTTTCCGGTCGAACCGGAAGTGTAGAGGACGAACAGCGGGTCCTCCGCATTCATCGGCTCGGGCGCGCAATCGGCGGACGCCTTCGCGGCCTCCTCGTGCAGCCACAGGTCGCGCCCCTCCTCCATCGTGACCGCGCCGCCTGTGGCGCGCACGACCACGACATGGCGCACGCCCCGGCACAGCTTCATCGCGGCGTCGACATTGGCCTTCAGCGGAACGGCCTTGCCGCCACGACACCCCTCGTCGGCGGTGATGACCAGGGTGGAGTCGCAATCGGTGATGCGGCCCGCCAGCGCTTCGGGCGAAAAGCCGGCGAAGACGACGCTGTGGATCGCACCGATCCGCGCGCAGGCGAGCAGCGCGAAGGCGGCCTCCGGGATCATCGGCAGGTAGATGGTGATCCGGTCGCCCTTCCTTGCGCCCGCCGCCTTCAGCACATTGGCGAAGCGGCAGACCTCTTCATGCACCTGGCGGTAGGTGAAGCTGCGCGAGGGCGCATCGGGCGAGTCCGGTTCCCAGATTATCGCCACTTGGTCGCCCCTGTCCGCCAGATGCCGGTCGATGCAGTTGGCGCTGACGTTGAGGACGCCGTCCGCGAACCATTGGACGCCGAAATCGGCTTCGTCGAAACTGCTTTCATTGGCGCGGGTCGGCGGGGTGATCCAGTCGAGCCGCCGGGCGCGTTCCAGCCAATAGGCGTCGGCATCCTCGATCGAGCGCGCATAATCGGCGGCACGGCCGTCCCGGTCCATCAGCGCGGTCTTCGCCCATTGATCCGGAACCGGGAAATAGTCGTCAGCCATGATGTCCTCTCCTATTGCGCGAAACGGATGCCGATCCATAGAGTGCGCGGCGTGCCCAGGTCCATCGACCCGCCGGCGTTGCGGGTGACGACCGTTTCGTCGAACAGATTTTCGCCCCGCGCAACCAAACTGATGTCCTTCCCGAGCGGCAGGCGCGCTACCGCGTCCAGCGTCAAGGCATCGGGCAGTATGTCGCTTTGCAGGTCGTCCTCATATTGGCTGGACACATAACGGAGCGTGGCCGAAAGCGCGGGTCCAGACGCGGCCGACCAGCTCAACGTGCCGCTCGCCGCATGGCGCGGGCTTTGCGATGGGGCGAGGCCATCGAACGCCATGCCCGGCGCGCGCACCTCGGCATGGCTATAGGCATAGCTGGCCGACAGGGCCCAGGGGCCGCGACGCGCGCTCGCGGTCAGTTCGACTCCCTTGGCGACGACCGCGTCGACATTGCCGCGCCGACGCACATTGGTGCCGATCGTGACATTGGCGATGGCGTCGTCGAGCCGGTTGTAGAAAGCGGTGACGCCGAGGTCGACGCCCTGCGCAGGGGTCAGGTCGATGCCGGCCTCCACGCCTTTGAGCTTCTCCGGGGTCAGCGCGGCATTGGCCTCCGTCCTGATGGGGAAGACGACGAAGGGCCGGTAGAGTTCGTTGAGCGTCGGCAGCCGATAGCCGCTATAGCCCGCCCCACGCAGGGCAAGCCCGTCGGACAGGCGGAACAGGATGCCCGCCCTGCCCGTCACCTCCCAGTCCGACCGATCGGCGAAGCGGCTGGCCTGGACGGGCGCGCCCGCCCCGCTCACCTCATTGAAGAAGCCGTTGGTGATCGACCAGCGGTCGGCGCGGACGCCGCCGGTCAGGACCAGCCGGCCCAGAGTCCAGTCATCCTCGGCAAAGAGGCCCGCCGTCACCTGATCACCCCCGGCATGGCGGCGCGCGGTGACCGGATTGGCCGCGATATTGGCGTTATAGCCGTCCTCGAACATGTCGCCGGTCGCGAACCGCGTGTCGGCGCCAACGCGCAGAACATGGGCGTCGCCCCCTGGCGGGCGCAGTTCGATCTTGCCGCCGATGCCGGTGGAGGGCGTGTTGCGCTGGTCGAGCGACTTGCGGAAGGTCGAGGAGGAAATGACGATATTGGCGAAGTTGCGGGCCTGGATATAGGCCAGCGCATCGACCTTCCACGGTCCCCTTGAGACAAGCCTGATGCTGGCGTCCTGGCCCTGGCTCATGCTGTCCGCCCCGGCGAAGCGCAGGGTGCGGTCGTCCCTGAACAGGGTCGCGCGGAACTGGACCTCCGCCGTGGCGAAGACCGGCGCGACCGCGCGCAGATTGGCCGACCAGCCGTCATAGGCGGCGGGTACGGTGGCGGCGACGCGCTGGTCGCGCGGCGTGGTCTGAAACCCATCGCCCCGGTCCCAGCGGCCAGACAGGGTGACGTAACCGCCGCCCAGGTCGGGCGAAAGGCTGGCCGAAAGCTCGGTCGCGTCCCGGCTGCCGTAGAAAACGCTGCCACTGACCAGCGGCAGCTGGTCGCGGGTCGCGCTCGCCAGCTCGATCGTGCCCGCCACTGCGCCCGCGCCAAAGGCGCCGCTGCCCCCGCCCCGCGTGACCCGGATCAGCGCCAGCCGATCGGGCACCAATGCGCTGAAGGGGATATAGCCGAAGAAGGGATCGGCCATCGGCACGCCGTCGAGCAGGACGAGCGTGCGGCTCGACGCATTGCCGCCCAGCGCGCGCAGCGTAGCGCCCTGGGCCGAGGGATTAGCGGATCGGCTGTCGGAACGGCGGAATTGCTGGAAACCCGCGACGTCGCCCAGTACGCTTTCGATGCGGCCTGACGCGCTGTTGGCGATCCGATCGCGGTCGATCAGCACCGCGCCATAGGCCGGGGTTCCCGGCGGCAGCGGCAGTCCCGCGCCCGTGACGATGATCGGCGCGGCGTCCTGCTCCGCCGAGGGCTTAGTTCCAGGCCCTTGGGCGAAAGCGGGAAAGGCGAGGCCCATCAGCGGCAGGAAAAATATCTTTCCGATGTCCATCATGCCCCTCCAAGCGCGCTGCCGCTTTAGCCGCTGGCGGACAGGATGCAAGGCATGGAAAAGGAAAGGGCCGGTGTCGTCGACACCGGCCCTTTCGAACTTCAGGCCGCCTTGGCGCGGCTCATGCGCTTGCGCTCGTTCGGGTCGAGATAGCGCTTGCGCAGGCGGATGGTCTTGGGCGTCACCTCGACCAACTCGTCATCGTCGATATAGGCGATGGCCTGTTCCAGCGTCATCTTCCACGGCGGCGTCAGGCGCACCGTGTCGTCCTTGCCCGAAGCGCGGAAATTGGTCAGCGCCTTCGACTTCATCGGGTTGACTTCCAGATCCTCGGTCTTGGCATTCTCGCCGATGATCATGCCTTCGTAGAGCGCCTCGCCCACGCCGACCATCAGCACGCCGCGCTCCTCGAGCGGACCCAGCGCATAGGCGTTGGCCTCGCCCGAACCGTTGGAGATGAGGACGCCGTTCTTGCGGCCCTCGATCTTGCCCTTGTGGGCGCCATATTTCTCGAACAGCCGGTTCATGATGCCGGTGCCGCGGGTGTCGGACAGGAACTCGCCATGATAGCCGATCAGGCCGCGCGACGGCGCGGAGAAGGTGATGCGGGTCTTGCCGCCGCCCGACGGGCGCATGTCGGTCATCTCGGCCTTGCGTAGGTTCATCTTCTCGACGACCGTGCCGGAAAACTCGTCGTCGACGTCGATCATGACGGTTTCATAGGGCTCGGTCTTGTTGCCCTCCTCGTCGGTGCCGAACAGCACGCGCGGACGGCTGATGCTCAGTTCAAAGCCTTCGCGACGCATCGTCTCGATGAGCACGCCGAGCTGGAGTTCGCCGCGGCCGGCGACTTCGAAACTGTCCTTATCGTCGCTCTCGGTCACCTTGATGGCGACGTTCGATTCGGCCTCGCGCTCCAGGCGGTCGCGGATCATGCGGCTCGTCACCTTGCTGCCCTCGCGGCCGGCCATCGGCGAATCATTGACGGCAAAGCGCATCGACAGCGTAGGCGGGTCGATCGGCTGGGCCTGGATCGGCTCGGTGACCGAGGTGTCGGCGATGGTGTTGGCGACGGTCGCGACGGCCAAGCCCGCGAGGCTGATGATGTCGCCCGCGCGCGCCTCGTCCACCGGCACGCGGTCGAGGCCCCGGAAGGACATGATCTTCGACGCGCGGCCGGTCTCGATCACCTTGCCGTCCATGTCGAGCGCGTGGATCGCCTGGTTCACCCGGACGGTGCCGGACGTGACCCGGCCGGTCAGCACGCGGCCAAGGAAATTGTCGCGGTCAAGCAGCGTCACCAGGAAGGTGAAGGGCGCGTCGACGTCGAGCGCGGGCGGCGGCACATGATCGACGATCTTCTGGAACATGGGCGTCAGCGTGCCCGAGCGCGCCGAGGGGTCCTCGCTCGCATAGCCGTTGCGGCCCGAGGCGTAGAGAACGGGGAAGTCGAGCTGCTCGTCGCTGGCCTCAAGGCTGACGAACAGGTCGAACACCTCGTCCAGCACTTCCTGGATGCGCTCGTCGGGACGGTCGACCTTGTTGACGACGACGATGGGCTTCAGGCCCAGCGCCAGCGCCTTGCCGGTCACGAACTTGGTCTGCGGCATCGCCCCTTCGGACGAATCGACCAGCAGGATGACGCCGTCGACCATCGAGAGGATGCGCTCCACCTCGCCGCCGAAATCGGCGTGGCCCGGCGTGTCGACGATGTTGATCCGTGTGCCTTCCCACTCGATCGACGTGGGCTTGGCCAGGATGGTGATGCCCCGCTCCTTTTCCAGGTCGTTGCTGTCCATCGCGCGCTCCTCGACGCGCTGATTGTCGCGGAAGGTGCCGGACTGGCGGAAAAGCTGGTCGACGAGGGTGGTCTTGCCATGGTCGACGTGCGCGATGATCGCGATATTACGCAGGGACATATCTTGCCTTTGGGACGGGATGCCCGGTGGCACGACGCCAGGCCGGGGTATGGGCGCGCCCCTACAGGAATTGACGCGATGCGGCAAGGGCATGGCGCTGGTGACGATGAACGGGGGCGCTGTGCCTATTGCGGGCAAGCGCAGCCGACGCGAATGTCGGGCTGGACGAAGGAAGCCCGATCCCGCATCCTGCGCCGGGACTTGATGTCAGGTGTTCTATAACAATATAGCACCGGTAAGGAGACGACATGGCCAGCACCGCGCCCACCACGACCGCTACCGCCGATCCGCTCAGCCTGACGCCGCCGGACCCGGTGCCGCCGGTCGCGCCGGAAAAGGCGGCCGGGCTGGTGCCGATCGACGAGGAAAAAAGGTCCAAGCTGGACGAGAAGGTCGATGCCTTCATCGCCGATCTTGTGGCGCAGGACGCCGCCAGCCCGGAATTCGGCGCGCGGGTCGATCAGCTCACCAATATGGGCCGCAAGGAGATCGCGGAGGCGGCCGGGCACAGCAACCGCTTCCTCGACCGGCCGGTGCGGGCGATGGACAGCGACAACAAGGTCGGCGCGGATCTCGCCGAACTGCGCCGCACGGTCGAGGACCTCGATCCGGCCAAGAGCGGGAAGCTGACCAGCCGCAAGAAGCTGTTCGGCATTATCCCCTTCGGCAATTCGATGCGCAATTATTTCGACAGCTATAAAAGCGCGCAGAGCCATATCAACGCGATCCTGGGCAGCCTGGCGAGCGGCAAGGACGTGTTGATAAAGGATAATGCCGCGATCGACGTGGAGCGGCAGAATATGTGGGCGACCATGGGCCGCCTGGAACAGATGATCCACATCAGCAAGACGATGGACGCCCGGCTGGAGGCCAAGGCGCTGGAACTGGACGCCACCGACCCGGCCAAGGCGAAGGCGATCCGCGAAAGCGCGCTGTTCTACATCCGCCAGCGGACGCAGGACCTGCTGACGCAGATGGCGGTGACGGTACAGGGCTATCTGGCACTCGATCTCGTCAAGAAGAATAATGTGGAGCTGGTGAAGGGCGTCGACCGCGCCTCCACCACCACGGTCGCGGCGCTGCGCACGGCGGTGACCGTGGCGCAGGCGCTGGTCGGGCAGCGGCTGGTGCTGGAGCAGATCAGCGCGCTCAACACCACCACTGCCAACATGATCGATTCAACGGGCGAACTGCTGAAAAGCCAGACCGCGCAGATCCACGAACAGGCTGCGTCCAGCACCATCCCGATCGAAACGCTCCAGCGCGCCTTCCAGAATATCTACGACACGATGGACAATATCGACGCCTTCAAGCTGAAAGCCCTGGAGAATATGAAGACGACGGTGAACACGCTGTCGAACGAGGTGGAGAGGTCCAAGGGCTATATCGCCCGCGCCGAGGGACAGGCGCAGGCGGCCGCCACCGGGCCGGCGAGCAATCCGCTGCTGAGTGCGATCGAAGCGTGACGGTGCGGGCTTTCCTTCCCCTCCCCTCCCCGCATCCGTTCAGTTCGAACCTGTCGAGAACGGCACGCGCGGAGTTCTCGACAAGCTCGAACCGAACGGATTTCTCTGGAGTGGCACCGTGACTCGCTCCGACCGCGTCCTTGCCGATGCCGAGGCGGTGCTGCGCCGCCATAGCGAGCGCGGGCAGAGCCTGTCCTCCCGCGCGCGGCAGCGGCGCAACGCCGTGCTGGTCCGCAAGCTCAAATATGCGATAGGCGCGGTGCTGGCGGTGGCGATCGCCAGCGCGGTCGCGGGTTTCGTCATGCCGCTCGGCACCACCGGCGTCATGATCGCGCTCGGCGTGATGATCGCCGCCGTGCTGCTGATCATGGTCCTGCCGGGCGAGCGCGCGGTCAGGACGGAAAATCTGGGGCAGGCGGATTTGGCCGCGCTGCCTCTCCAGACCGAAATCTGGCTGGAAGGCCAACGCAAGGCGCTGCCCGCCCCCGCCGTCACCCTGGTCGACAGCATCGGCGTGAAGCTGGAGACGCTGGCGCCGCAGCTCCAGCGGCTCGATCCCCAGGAACCGGCGGCGCAGGATATCCGCCGGCTGCTGGCCGATCATCTGCCCGAACTCGTCACCGGATATCAATCCATCCCCGCGCCCCTGCGCCGCGAGGAGCGTAATGGCCGAGTGCCCGAAAAGCAGCTTGTGGAAGGGTTGGGCGTCATCGACGCGGAGATCGACCGGATGACCGAGCAACTCGCCTCGGGCGACCTCGACAAGCTGGCCACCCAGAACCGGTTTCTGGAACTCAAATATCAGGAAGCAAGGGAATTGGGGCGATAGCGCCGCCGGCGCTCGTCCATCCCCGATATGATCCACCTGACCCTCATCATCGTCGATTTCCTGACCGGCCTGCTCGCGGCCGGGGCCTGGGCGCTGCTGGCGGCGGGCGGCGTGATCGCCGGCGCCGTCGGCTGCGGCCTGGCAGGGCTCACGGCCTTCCGGAAGTGGCGCGGGGGTCGATGACGGCCCTTGCCGCGCCGGCGATGGCCGCCTGATCCGTAAAGGCGCCCAGCCCCTCGACGATCATCCCCACCAGCGGCTCCGACAGCCAGTGGTCGAAGCGCAGGCCGAACCTGCGATCGCGCACCCACACGACGCGGGCGGGGGTGAGAATGCCGATGCCCTCCATCTCCACCCGCGCGCCGGGCATGACGTTGGCGTCGGCATGGGCCAGCGCGCCGGAGCGCGACAGATCGAGAAGATGGCCGCGCATCGACACGCCGTCGATCCGCAGGGTGACGGGCTCGAACAATTTAAGGCGCGCGGTGGCCCGGCGATTTTCCTGCGCCCGGGGCACGGGCGCGCGATGCTGGTCCATCATATACTCCCCTCGACGCCTACGCTAACCCGCTTCGTCGCGGCGCGTTCCCCCAATTCGTGGTCAACAAACGCTTAACATCGATTATCGCGACGAAGCGTCAGGACGCCAGCGCGCAGGGCCGGATATACGCGGGATCGGGACGCGCCGTAGCGCGCCGGAACCGGGCGAGATAACCGCCCGCCGTGGGCTTTGGCACCATTTGCTCCAGCCGAAAGCCCATCGCCGCGAACTCGCAGGCGAGCAGGCGGGGCGGCGTGCCATGCTGGTCCGTCGGGCGATCGGCATCCACCACGATCACCTCGCCATCGGGTTTCAGCGCCGGGCTCAGATGCCAGAGGAAGGCGTAGGGCTCGCTGATCTCATGATACATATGGACCATCAGGATGCGGTCGAAACTGCCCGCGGGCAATTTGGGGTCAGCCGGGGTGCCGAGCTTGACGCTCACATTCCTCCAATCCTCGCGCGTGATGCGCCGGCCCAGCGCTTCGATCACTTCGGGCATGATGTCTTCCGCCAGAACCCGGCCTTCGGGGCCGACCCGCCTGGCGAGGCGCACCGTATAATAGCCCTCGCCCGCGCCGATGTCGGCGACCGTCATGCCGGGGCGGATGCCCGCGCGGTTCATGATGTCCTCCGCCTCGTTCACTCGGTCGCGCGCTTCCTCGGTCGACCAGCGGGTCGATACGATCGGCGCGATCGGGCGATCCGCATGAGGGAAGTCGGCGAGGTCGGCGGCGCGCTCGGCGCCACTGCCGGGATCGACGGGGTTGCAGGCCGCCAGCAGGAGGAGAGCGCCGCCCAGCCCCGCCGCCGACCCGGCGCGCATCATCAGTCGACATCCTCCACGTCGACCTTCTCGCCCGTCACCTTTTGGCTCAGCGCCGCGGCCATGAAGGGGTCGAGCGCGCCGTCCAGCACGTCGTCCGGCGCGGTGGAGGTGACGCCGGTGCGCAGGTCCTTCACGAGCTGATAGGGCTGAAGGACGTAGGAGCGGATCTGGTGGCCCCAGCCGATCTCCGTCTTCGCCTGATATTCGCCCGACGCCGCTTCTTCCCGCTTGCGCAGTTCAGCTTCGTAGAGCCGCGCCTTCAGCATGTTCATCGCCGTGGCCCGGTTCTTGTGCTGCGACCTATCGTTCTGCGACGCGACGATGATGCCCGAAGGGACATGAGTGATGCGGACGGCGGAGTCGGTGGTGTTGACATGCTGCCCACCCGCGCCCGACGCGCGATAGGTGTCGATCTTTAGGTCGGATTCCTTGATGTCGATGTCGATGTCGTCGTCGATCACCGGATAGACCCAGACCGAGGAGAAGCTGGTGTGCCGGCGCGCCGCGCTGTCATAGGGGCTGATGCGGACCAGCCGGTGGACGCCGCTCTCGGTCTTGGCATAGCCATAGGCGTTCTCGCCCTTCAGCAGCAGCGTCACCGACTTGATGCCCGCCTGGTCGCCCGCCTGATAGTCGACCAGTTCGACCTTGTAGCCGCGTCGCTCCGCCCAGCGGCGATACATGCGGGAGAGGATTTCCGCCCAGTCCTGGCTTTCGGTCCCGCCCGCGCCGGCATGGATTTCCAGATAGGTGTCGCTGGCGTCGGCCTCGCCCGCCAGCAGCGCCTTGATCTTGTCCTCGTCGGCGCGCTCGGCCAGCGCCTTCAGGGACGCGATCGCCTCGCCGACCATCGCCTCGTCCCCTTCGGCCTCGGCCATCTCGATGAGTTCGGCCGTGTCGGTCTTTTCGCTCTCGATCGCACGGGTCGCGCCGATCGCACTGTCGAGCCGCGTCCGCTCGCGCATCACCTCCTGCGCGGCCTTCTGATTGTCCCACAGCGTCGGGTCCTCGACCCGCGCGTTGAGTTCGTCCAGCCGGCGCAGCGCGCGGTCCCAGTCCAGGAAACGCCGCAACAGGTCCAGCGCGGCGTCGATACGGTCAATATAGGCCTGCGCTTCGGCGCGCATGTCTCTTCTCCAAATCTGCTTGGCGGCGGTCGGTCGACAGCCGCGCGAAAGGCCGTTCTTTTAGGGCATCGCGGGCGCGCGGCAAGCGCGGCCCCCGATCCGTCGTCCAGGGGTCAATATATGCCGCCCTGGTCCTGAAGGAAGTCGTTGTCGTTGCGCGGGCGCACGCTCGCCGCGCGGCGCTCGGCGACCTTGGCCTGCGCCTCCGCCTCTTCCTTGCGGATCGAGCGGCGCGGTTCGGATTCGGGCTTGAACGCTTCCCAGATGACCGCCGCCTTCGGCTCGTCCGTCGGCCAGGCGCCATAGACGCGCTTGCCCGACCGGCGGTCGATCGTCACCATGCGGATGCCCGCCGGCGCGATGAACGGCGTCTTGGGCATTTTCTCCAGGATCGGCGCCATCGCCGCTTTCCAGATCGGCGCGGCGATCCGGCCGCCCTGCGCCCAGCCGCCCAGGCTGCGCGGCTGGTCGTAGCCAATATAGACCCCGGCGACTAGGTCGGGCGATCCACCGACGAACCAGACATTAGTGGGGCCGTTGGTCGTGCCCGTCTTGCCGAACAGCGGGCGTTTCAAGTCCGCCAGCACGGTCGCGGTGCCGCGCTGGATTACGCCCTCAGTGATGTGGACGACCTGATAGGCGGTCATGGGGTTCATGGCCTGCTTCCCCTCGAACCCGAAGCGCGGCATCGACTTGCCGTCCCAGTTCGCCATGTTGCAGCCATCGCACGGCCGCCACCGTTCCGGCCAGATCACCTTGCCCCGCCGGTCCTGCACATAGTCCATGACCCTGGGCGCCAGCAGGCGACCATGATTGACCAGCGCGGCATAGGCGTTGACCATCTTCTCGACCGTCGTTTCGCCCGCGCCCAGCGCGAAGGACAGATAGGGCTGGTAATCGCCGATCCCCATCGCCTTGATGGTCCGCACCACGCGTTCCATGCCGGTCTGGCTGGCGGCGCGGACCGTCATCAGGTTGCGCGACTGCTCGACGCCCCAGCGCATCGTCTGCGGCCCCGCGCCGCCGCCCGAAAAGTTGCGGAAGCATTTCTGGCCGAGGCTGGCCGACTGATAGACGCAGAGCGGCCCGTCGACGATGATCGACGCCGGGGTCATGCCATTGTCGAGCGCGGCGGCATAGACGAAGGGCTTGATCGTGGAGCCGGGCTGCCGCTGCGCCTGGGTCGCGCGATTATAGGAGGATAGGCGCGAGTCAAAGCCGCCCTGAAGCGCGTGGATTCGCCCTGAATGGGTTTCCTCGACCACCATGCCGCCCGACACTTCGGGTATGTTGCGCAGCGCCCAGCTCGTTCCGTTTGGCGCGACGACGATCAGGTCGCCGGGCTGCATCGCGACGAAGGCGGGCACGCCCTGCTTGCGATAGGGAAGCTGCGCGGAAGAGGCCGGCAGCGTGCCGGTCGCGCCGTCGACGAAGCCGATCTGCGCGCCCCCGCCGTCCTTGGCGATGACCGCCGCGACCTTCCACCCGGCATAATCGACGCCGATATAGCTGGCCGCCAATTCGCGCCGCCAGTCATTTCCCATGTCGATCTTCCCGACCGGCCCCGCCCATCCCTTGCCCGCGTCGAAGCGCAGCAGGCCATTGCGCAGCGCGGTCGCCGCGCTCTCCTGAATGACCGGATCATAGGGACTGCGGACCCAGAGGCCGCCCGCATAGACGCTGTTGGGGCCGTCCTGCGCCTTTTCGCCGAAGCGCTCGATCAGGCGGCGGCGGACTTCCTCCATATAATAGCCGCCCGCCGTGCCGAACGGCGACCCGTGCGCCGCCACGGTGCCGAGCGGCATGGCGCGCGCCTGGTCCCGCTGGGCGGCGGTGATCCAGCCATTGGCATACATCTCCCCCAGCGCCCAGTTGCGCCGTTCGAGAGCGCGTTCATGGCCGCGCGGGTTTTCCGGCCGGTAATTGGCGGGCCCCTTGGGCAGGATCGCCATATAGGCCATTTCAGGCAGGGTCAGGTCGGCCACGTCCTTGTCGAAATAGGCCCGCGCCGCCGCCTGCACGCCATAGGCGTTCCGGCCGAGGAAGATCTGGTTCAGGTAGAGTTCGAGTATCTGCTGCTTCGACAGCACATTTTCCATGCGATAGGCGAGGATCATCTCCTTCACCTTGCGGGTCGGCGAATAGGCGTCGCCGATCAGCAGATTCTTGGCGACCTGCTGGGTGATGGTGGAACCACCACGCGCGCGCTCGCCCGATCCCAGCTTGCTCGCATAGTCGATCACCGCGCCCGCGAAGCCCGGAATATCGACGCCATGATGATCGAAGAAGGTCTTGTCCTCCGCCGCCAGATAAGCGCGGATCAGCAGCGGCGGATAGTCGCTATATTGGAGCTGCACCCGCCGCTCGCGGGCATAGCTGTGCACCGGCTGGCCGTTGACGTCGCGCACGATAGTCGGCAGCGGCGGCTCATATTCCAGCAGGGTCGCCGCGTCGGGCAGCCCGCGCGCGAAGATCAGCCAGAAGAGGAAGAAGGCGACCAGCAGCCCGCCAAGGGCGATCGCGCCCCAGCGAAACAGACGTCGTTGCCAGAGATCCGCGAACAGCGCCCCGACACCCCCGGCCCGGCGGCGGAGGCGATAGGCGGTATCGGAGGGTGCGGGGGGTGGTGCGGCCTCTTCCATGCTGGATGAGGCTCTAGGCAAATCCGGCGGCCATTGCCAGTGGGGATCGACGGACCGCCGACAAGGCGCCCCAACGCTCGTGTCGCGCGAAGTCGAGCCATGTCCGCGCCTCGCCTCAGCTTCGCTCGACACGAACGGATTTCAAGGCGAGGGGTATAAACGCCATCGGGCGGAGCCTGCATCCAGACCCCGCCCGATGAAACGCGATGTCCGTCACGCTTATTTGGGCGCGAGCACCATCAGCATCTGGCGGCCTTCCATGCGCGGATAGGCTTCGACCTTGGCGATTTCCGCCACATTCTCCGCCACCCGCTGGAGCAGGGCCATGCCGAGTTGCTGGTGACTGAGTTCGCGGCCGCGAAAGCGCAGGGTGATCTTCACCTTGTCGCCCTCACCGATGAAATCATGGACCTTCTTCATCTTCGTATCATAGTCATGATCGTCGATGTTCGGGCGCATCTTGATTTCTTTGAGTTCCTGCGTCCGCTGAGTCTTGCGGGCGATATTCGCCTTTTTCTGGGCTTCGTACTTGAACTTGCCGATGTCCAGGAACTTGCAGACCGGCGGATCGGCGTTGGGAGACACTTCGACCAAGTCCAGCCCGACATCGGCCGCCTGCTCGATCGCTTCCTGCGTAAACATCACGCCCAGATTTTCGCCTTCCTCATCGATCACGCGGACCTTGGGCACGGTGATGAACTCATTGTAGCGAGGGCCGGATTTCGGCGGCGGCGCCAGCGGGCGGCGCATCATCGGGGGACGTATAGCAGACTCTCCTGTGGTCGTTCAAACAAGGGGCTCTTAGCGGCTTTCGCACAAAGCCGAAAGGGGTCGGGGACCCGCCGTAACGGAATCGCCGACCCTGTGGCATTGCTGCCTCAACGCATATCGGGCGGCAGCGCCTCATTTGCAAGGCGCGAAATGACCTCATCCACCGACAGCATCGCCTGCCCCTCCCTGCCGAGCGCGCGCAAGGCGACCGTGCCCTCTTCCGCCTCGCGCCGTCCGACGACCAGCAGGTTGGGCACCTTCGCCAAACTATGTTCACGCACCTTATAGTTGATCTTCTCGTTCCGCACGTCCGCTTCGGCCCGGATTCCCGCAGCCTTCAGCTTTTCGAGCACGTCATGCGCATAGTCGTCCGCGTCCGACACGATGGTCGCGACCACCGCCTGCACCGGCGCGAGCCAGAGGGGGAAGCGTCCAGCATGATGTTCGATCAATATGCCCAGGAACCGCTCGAACGTGCCCAGGATCGCGCGGTGGAGCATGATCGGGCGGTGCCGCTCGCCATCCTCGCCGACATAGCTGGCGTCGAGTCGCTCGGGCAGCACCGTGTCGGTCTGGAGTGTGCCGCATTGCCAGGTCCGGCCGATCGCGTCGGTCAAGTGGAACTCCAGCTTGGGCGCATAGAAGGCGCCCTCGCTCTCAAGCTCCTCCCAGCCATAGTCCGCTGTCGCCCGGCCCGCCTGCGCAACCGCGTCCCGCAGCGACTGCTCGGACCAGTCCCACATCTCGTCGGTGCCGAAGCGCTTTTCGGGGCGCAGGGCGAGCTTGATCGCATAGCTGTCGAAACCTAGATCCTTGTAGACCACGTCCAGCAGGTCGCAAAAGGCCTTCACCTCCTCCACCAACTGGTCGGCGCGCACGAAGATATGGGCGTCGTCCTGCGTGAACTGGCGCACGCGCATGATGCCGTGGAGCGCGCCATGCGCCTCGTTGCGGTGGCAGCAGCCGAACTCGGCGAGGCGCAGCGGCAGGTCGCGATAGGATTTGATGCCCTGGCGGAAGATCAGCACATGGGCCGGGCAGTTCATGGGCTTGAGCGCCATCATGTCCGCCTCGCCCGACAGCACCGGGCCTTCATCCTCGGTATTGGGGACCTCGTCCGGCACCACGAACATATTCTCGCGATATTTGCCCCAGTGGCCGGACTGTTCCCATTGCCGGGCGTCCATCAATTGCGGCGTCTTGACCTCCTCATAGCCCGCCGCGTCCAGGCGGCGGCGCATATAGGCTTCGAGCTGCCGCCAGATCAGATAGCCCTTGGGATGCCAGAATACTGATCCCTGCGCCTCGGGCTGGAGGTGGAACAGGTCCATCTCCTGGCCGATCTTGCGATGGTCGCGCTTGGCCGCTTCCTCCAGCCGCGTCAGATGCTCGTTCAACTGCTTCTTGTTGAGCCAGCCGGTGCCGTAGATGCGCGAGAGCATCGCGTTCTTCTGATCGCCGCGCCAATAAGCGCCCGACACGCGCGTCAGCTTGAACGCCTGCGGATCGAGCCGGCCGGTGGAGGCCAGATGCGGTCCCCGGCACATGTCGAGCCACTCGCCGCCCGACCAATAGACGGTGAGCGGCTCGTCGCCCGGCAGTTCGGCCGCCCATTCGGCCTTGAACGTCTCCCCCTGCTCCCGCCAGCGCGCGATCAGGGCCTCGCGGTCCCACACCTCGCGCCGCAACGGCTTGTCGGCGGCGATGATCGCGCGCATCGCCTCCTCGATCGCGGGCAGGTCCTCGTCGGTGAAGGGGCCGTGGTCGGGGCTCGGCGCGAAATCATAATAGAAGCCGTCGTCGGTCGACGGGCCGAAGGTGATCTGCGTGCCGGGGAACAGCGCCTGCACGGCCTCGGCCAGCACATGGGCGAAATCGTGGCGCGCCAACTCCAGCGCATCCGCCTCGTCCTTCGCCGTCACCAGCGCCAGATGGGCGTCGGTCTCCAGCGGGCGCGATATGTCGCGCAGCTCGCCGTCAACGCGCGCGGCTATTGCCGCCTTGGCAAGCCCCGGCCCGATCGCCGCCGCGATGTCCGCCGGGGTAGTGCCGGGCGCGACTTCGCGCACGGAACCGTCGGGCAGGGTGATCTTGAGCATGGCGGACACGGGGTATCGCTTTCCTGGATTGTCGGCGCGGCGCCGGAATAAAGCGCCTTCCCCTTAAATGGGCAGTTCCCGCTGTCAAGGGAAGGGCGGATCGGGGAAGCTCACCCGTATCCGTCGGCGCAGGGGTCACGATCCGCTTTCGCTAAAGCAGTAAGCGTCGGTCGGACCCCGCCAGCACGTCCGACGCCTCAGGCGAGCAGCGCCAGTTCAACAAGTCACCTTCCGGATCGGCACCCTGGCCGATCGCCGGCGTTTACTGGCCCGCAGCCGCCGGGCCGGTCGCGGGGGCGGCGTTGGACGGCGCCTTGCCGGCTACGCTCTCCGCCGCATTGGTGGCGTTGGTCGCCGCGCCTTCGGGCGTGGCGCTGTTGTCGGCCGGGGCCGCGTCGGCGGCGGGCAGCGGCAGGTTCGACCCCTGAGTGTTCAGCCAGGCGATCAGGTTCGCGCGATCGGCCGGATTGCCAAGGCCGGCGAAGGTCATCTTCGTGCCGGGCGCGAATTCGCGCGGACTCTTCAGCCAATGGTCGAGATTTTCGAAGGTCCAGTTGCCGCCCTTGCTCTTGAGCGCGTCGGAGAAGGGAAAGCCACCCTTGCCCTGGCCGATCGGCTCGCCGACGGTGCCGAACAGGTTGGGACCGATGCCGTTCGCGCCGCCCGAATTGGCGGTATGGCAGGCGGCGCATTTGGCGAAGACCTTTTCACCCGCCGCGACATCGGCGCTGGCGAGCAGGGTGTTGAGGCCGGGACCGCTGTCGCCGCCGCCTTCGCCCTCCGCCTCCACGCCCTCGATGGCGTAGCCCATCTTCTCCGGCCGTTCCTCGTGGAAATATTTGGAGCTGACGATCCCGCCGCCGAGCGCGATGATCCCCGCAAACAACGCCCAGCCTGCAACGGTGTTGAAACGATCGCCCATTTCGCTCGGTTTCCCTTGAATTTCTGGTCTGAAGGCTTGTTTTTCGCGCCCCCTTTAGCGCGCTGCCATAATGGCGCAAACGCGAACGCGCAAGCATGGAGGCGGGGGCGGCGCGTGCTTTTGCGTCGCTGCGCTTGCGTGACGTCCGCCCACCCCTTAAGCGCCCAGACGCCCATGGAAAACTATCCCCTCCCCGCGCTCACGCTGGTGACGCAAATGTCGGAAAAGGCGGCGGCCGATCCGGCGCGCGCCATTTCTTATCAAGGCGCGCCGGGCGCCAATTCGCACCTGGCCGCGCTCGGCTACGCGCCCGATTGCCTGCCCCTGCCCTGCTTCGCGTTCGAGGATGCGATCGACGCCGTGCGCAATGGCCTGGCGGCGCGCGCGATCATCCCGATCGAAAACAGCCTGCACGGCCGCGTTGCCGACATGCACTTCCTGCTGCCCGAATCGGGGCTGCACATCGTCGACGAATATTTCCTGCGCGTCCGCCACTGCCTGATGGCGACCGGCGAAGGCCCGGTGACAAGCGCGATCAGCCATCCGCAAGCGCTGGGCCAATGCCGCCATTATCTGCGCGAGCGCGGCATCCAGCCGGTCAGCTATGCCGACACAGCGGGCGCGGCGGCGCTGGTCGCGCAAACGCGCGAGCCCGGCGCCGGCGCGATCGCCCCCTATCTGGCGGCGGAACTGTACGGGCTGCGCCTGATCGCGGAGAATATCGAGGATAGCGACGACAATATGACGCGCTTCGTCGTGCTTGCGCGCGACGGGCAGACGCCGGCGGCGGGGGTCGGCCCGGTCATGACGACTTTCCTGTTCGAGGTGAAGAATGTGCCCGCGGCGCTGTATAAAGCGATGGGCGGCTTCGCGACGAACGGGGTCAACATGACCAAGCTGGAAAGCTATCAGCGCGGCGCGAGCTTCGCCGCGACGCAATTTTATTGCGATATTGAAGGGATGCCGGGCGACGCGGCGGTCGACCGCGCGCTCGCCGAACTGGAGTTCCATTCGAAGTGGGTCCGCCTGCTGGGCAGCTACCGTCAGGCGCGGCCAAGGACCTGATCTTCCACGATCAGCAGGGCATGGTTTTCCGATCGGGGCCTTCCTATATGCTGGTTACGATCATGAAACATGCCATCGGCCGATTGACAGAAGGTTCGCACGATTGACTATTCCGGCATTCGCCCTTCCCCTGCTGCTGACCGGCATGCAGGCAACGACCGCCCCAACCATCGTGGGGGACGAAGCGCCACCAATCGTCGTGCCGACGCTTCCGCTGACGCCCCCCGCCAGCGCGACCACCACCGGAACGACCGCGCCGAACGGACAGGCCGCGCCGACGCCCCCGGCTTCGGGCAACGACCCGATCGTGGTGACGGCCGGGGATCGTTCCAAACGGGTCGATCCACTCGAATCGGTCAATGTCGAGGCGTTCGACGCCGTCCAGTCGGTCGACAAGGCTATCACCGGCCCGGTCGCGATGGAATATAAGAAGTCCGTGCCGGGGCCGCTGCGCAGCGGCCTGCGCAACTTCCTCAGCAATTTGCAGGAACCCATCGTCTTCCTCAACTATCTGTTGCAGCTCAAGCCAGGCAAGGCGGCCGAGACGGTGGGCCGGTTCGGCATCAACAGCTCGCTCGGGCTGTTCGGCCTGTTCGACACGGCGAAGAAGAAGCCCTTCCACCTGCCGCGCCGCAGGAACGGTTTCGGCTATACGCTGGGCTATTATGGCGTGAAGCCGGGCCCCTATCTCTATCTCCCGCTGGTCGGACCGACGACCCTGCGCGATGTCACGGGACGCATCGTCGACCTGTCGGTATTGCCTTTCGCCGTCGGCAAGCCGCTCAGTCAGCCGGCCTACGCCATTCCGACCACCGTCGTGCGGCTGCTGGACGAACGGGCCGAGGCCGACGAGGAAATCCGGGCGATACGCGAAGGCGACGTTGATCCCTACACGGCCGTCAAGAATGAATATCTGCGCACGCGCCAGTCGGAAATCGACGCGCTGCGCGGCAAGCGGGCGAAAATGCCCGCCGATGCTCCGCAGGCGCGGCCCGCCCCCAGCGGCAGCGAGAGGCCTAGGCAATGACGGCCTGAGTCCGATCGACATTCCGATGATGTTGTAAAGCGCCATTGGAAGCCGTCGGCGCTGAACGTCGATCAGTCCAAGATCGTCCTGATGATGGATGGAAGCGTAATGCGCTCCTGCGAAGGCAGGAGCCCAGCTCGAACGCCGGAACGGGCTGCTGCCTTCGCTGGCGTTGCGCCGATTGTCGCTGTAAGCCAAGCCCACCGTTTGGAAAACGATATGCCGGCATCAGGCGGCTTCAGGCTTCGAGCGTCTCGATATTGGCAAGCACCCGGCGCAGCAGCGACACGAGCGTGTCGACCTCCTCAGGCGACAAGCCCCGGGTCATGTCGGCATTGCCTTGGCGCAATATTGCGCGGCCGGCAGGCAGCCGATCGAGCGCCTTGTCGGTTAGCGAAACAAGGCTCGAGCGTTTGTCTCGCGGATCAGGCTCGCGCCGAACGAGGCCATCGCGTTCCATCCGTGCGATCATCTGCGCCATGGTCGGCTGCTCAACCTTGGTCCAGCGCGCGAGTTCTGTTTGCGAAAGGCGCGCGCCGTCCTTGAGCGCGGTCAGCACCGGGAGATGCGCCATGGCGAAGTCAAGTTTGCGCAGACGGGCGTCGCTCACTCGGGTCAGGCCCCGCGCTATGCGGCTGAAATAGTGACCCGGATGGCTCAGCGGGTCCCATTTGTCATCGGCCATTGCATAGGCTCCTATGTTTATTTATATAGGCTCCTATGTATTCGGAGCCGAAGGAAATGACAATGGATAGTATCGCGGTCGTCGGTGGTGGTCCCGCCGGGCTGATGCTGGCGCGGCTGCTGCAATTGCGCGGGCTTTCTCCCGTGGTGTTCGAGCGCGATGCGCAGGCCGATGAGCGGCCGCAAGGCGGATCGCTCGACCTCCATAGCGAGACCGGGCAGCGGGCGCTCGAACTGGCCGGGCTCGAAGCCGAGTTCGCCGCGGCAGCCCGGCCCGAAGACCAAGGCGACCGACTATATGATCCCCAAGGCGCACTGCTCTTTGACCATGACGGGAGCGGCCACGACCGCCCGGAGATCGATCGCACCGCGCTCCGCCGGATCCTGCTGGATTCGCTTGCGCCCGGAACCATTCGCTGGGGCAGCCGGATCAGCGGGATCGCGCCCGATGGCGAGGGATATGCGGTGATCGGCGATGGCTGGCGCGAGCGGTTCGAGCTGGTGGTTGGCGCCGATGGCGCATGGTCGCGCGTCCGACCGCTGATCAGTGACGCCAAATCGGGCTATGAAGGCGTGACGGCGCTCGAACTGGGCTTCGACGCGAGCCGCCATCCGAGAATCGACGCCCTGACGGGCGCGGGCAAGATGTTCGCCGTCGGCGACAATCGCGCGCTGATCACCCAAAGGAACGGACGCGGCCATATCCGGGCCTATGCTGGTATGCGCGTGCCCGAGGAGACTGCGCGAGAGTGGCTGGCCCTGCCCGCCGAGCAGGTGCGCACCGTAGTAGCAGAAGCGTTCGCCGGCTGGGCGTCGTCGCTGACGGAGGTGATCGAAAGCGGTGAAATCATCGGTGTCCGCCCCTTCTATGCCTTGCCGATCGGCCACCGCTGGTCGAACCGGCCGGGGCTGACATTGCTCGGCGACGCCGCGCACCTGATGTCGCCCTTTTCAGGCGAGGGCGTGAACCTTGCGCTCGCCGACGCCGCCGGCCTGGCTGATGCGCTGACCTCAGGTGACGACTGGGCGGCGATCGCCGCGTTCGAGCAAGCGATGACGGCACGTGCCAAGGTGGCGGCGGAGGGTGCGACGCAAGGATTGAACGCTGTATTTTCGCCGGAGGGCGCAGCGCCTGTTCTGCAACACTATCGTGAGCGCGTAATGGAGCAGGGGTTTCACTGAAGCCGATGATACCCACTCCGGACGAGCGAACGTCGGCGGTCATTTCCTGCCCCAGTTACCGAAAGCTGCCGCGCCAGTCTCCGCCCATATGGCAAATTGGCGGTGAGATAGCCATTTAGGGTCCCAGCCTTCGCAGGAACACGGCTCCCGACTGAACAGGCAAAACCCGGCGCGGTGGCTCAGTGCGCCGCGCCCCAGCTCGGCCCGGTGCCGATCTCCACGCCCAGCGGCACCGACAGTTTGACCATCGGTTCCGCCGCTCCCTCCATCACGTGGCGGATCACCGCGCTTGCGGCCTCGACATCGCTTTCCGGCACCTCGAACACCAGTTCGTCATGGACCTGGAGCAGCATCCGTACACCCGGCAGGCCCTCTCGCGCCAGCGCCGGTCCCATGCGGACCATCGCCCGCTTGATGATGTCGGCGCTGGTGCCCTGGATCGGCGCGTTGATCGCGGCGCGCTCCGCGCCCTGCCGTTCATGCTGGATGGGGGCCCTGATGCGCGGGAACCAGGTCTTGCGCCCGAACAGCGTCTCCGTATAGCCAGTGGCGCGGGCCTTCTCCAGGGTCTCGCTGATATAGACGCTGATGCCGGGGAAGCGCTCATAATAGCGGCTAATCATGTCCTGCGCCTCGTCCGCGCCGATCTCCAGCCGCCCGGCAAGGCCCCAGCGGCTGATGCCGTAGAGGATGGCGAAATTGATGGTCTTGGCGCGGCCGCGCGTGTCGCGATTGACCTCTCCGAATAGCTCCTTGGCCGTGGCGGCGTGAATATCCTCGCCCGCCAGAAAAGCCTCGCGCAGCGCCGGCACGTCGGCGATGTGGGCGGCCAGCCGTAGTTCGATCTGGCTATAGTCCGCCGCCAGTATGACATGCCCCGGCTCGGCGACGAAGGCGTGGCGGATCTGGCGGCCGACCTCCGTGCGGATGGGGATGTTCTGAAGGTTGGGATCGGTCGAGGACAAACGCCCGGTCTGCGCGCCCGACAGCGAATAGCTGGTGTGGACCCGGCCGGAATCGCCGTTGATCTGACCCTGGAGCGCGTCGGTATAGGTGGATTTGAGCTTCGACAATTGCCGCCAGTCGAGGATCTTGCCCGCGATCTCCGCGCCCTGCGCCTTCAATTGCTCCAGGATCGTCACGTCGGTGGAATAGGCGCCGGACTTCCCCTTCCTGCCCCCCTTATAGCCCATCTTGTCGAACAGGATCGCGCCCAGCTGCTGGGTCGATCCGATGGCGAAAGGCTGGCCGGCCAGATCATGAATCTCCGTCTCCAGCGCGGCGATGCCGGCGGTGAACTCGGCCGACAGGCGTGAAAGCTGCTCCCGGTCGACCTTGATCCCCGCATATTCCATGCCTGCGATCACGGGCACAAGCGGGCGGTCGACCAGTTCGTAGACGCGGGTCGCGCCCTCCGCCGCGACACGCGACTTGTAGAGCCGCCACAGGCGCAGGGTGACGTCGGCGTCCTCGGCCGCATATTCGGTCGCCTTGTCGAGCGGCACCTCGGCGAAGCTGAGCTGGTTCTTGCCCGTGCCGACCACATCCTTGAAGCTGATGCATGTGTGGCCAAGATGAGTCTTCGCCGCCTCGTCCATGCCATGGCCGGCGAGCGACTGGCCGGCGTCCAGGTCGAAGCTCATGACGATCGTGTCGTCGAACGGCGCGATGGCGACGCCGTGCCGCGCCAGCACGGTCATGTCATATTTGAGATTATGGCCAACCTTGAGGACACCCTCCTCCTCCAGCAACGGCTTCAGCCGGGCGAGGACCAGGTCGAGCGGAAGCTGGTCGGGCTTTTCCGCGAACATGTCCTTGCCGCCATGGCCGACCGGGATATAGCAGGCGCGGTTCGGCCCGACCGCCAAGCTGAGGCCGACGAGCGCGCAGGACACGCAGTCGAGCTGATCGGTTTCGGTATCGACCGCGACCACGCCCTCCGCCCGCGCGGCGACGACCCAGCGGTCGAGCGCATCCTCCGTCACCACGGTCTCATACAGGCTGCGGTCGATCGGCGGCGCCTCTTCCATCTCCGGAGCGGCGGGCGTCGCCATGGCGTCGGTCATGGCCGCAGCGGTCGCGGCGACCGCCACCGCCGCGCTGGCGACGCCCAGCCGCGTCAGCAGCGACTTGAAGCCATGATGCTCGAGAAACGCCTGGAGCGGTTCGGGCGGAATGCCCTTCAACGACAGGTCGTCCAGCGGCTCGGGCAGTTCCATCGCGTCGTGCAGCGTGACCAGCCGCCGGGAAAGCCGCGCCATGTCGGCATGGGCGATCAGATTTTCCTGCAATTTCGATTTCTTCATGGCGGGCGCGGCGGCCAGCACATTTTCCAGGTCGCCATATTCGGAAATCAGCTTCGACGCCGTCTTGGGGCCGATGCCCGGCACGCCCGGCACATTGTCGACGCTGTCGCCCATCAGCGCCAGCACGTCGCCGAGTTGCGCGGGGCCGACGCCGAACTTGCCGAAGACATAGTCCGGCCCGCGCCGCTCATTCTTCATGGTGTCGTACATGTCGACGCCCGGCTGGATCAGCTGCATCAGATCCTTGTCGGAACTGACGATGGTGACATGCCAGCCCGCCGCCACCGCCGCCTTCGTATAGGTGGCGATGAGGTCGTCCGCCTCAAAGCCCGCCTCCTCGATACAAGGGAGGGAGAAGGCACGGGTCGCATCGCGGATCATCGGAAATTGAGGGACCAGATCCTCGGGTGGCGGCGGGCGATGCGCCTTATACTGGTCATACATGTCGTTGCGGAACGTGTGGCTGCCCTTGTCCAGCACCACCGCCATATGGGTCGGCCCCTCCGCCTTTCCCAGTTCCTCGGCCAGCTTCCACAACATCGTCGTATAGCCATAGACCGCGCCGACCGGCTGGCCGTGCCGATTCGTCAGCGGCGGGAGCTGGTGATAGGCGCGGAAGATATAACCGCTGCCGTCGACGAGATAGAGGTGATTCTGGGTCATGGCTCCGGCGAATAGCGCGTTGCGCGCCCGCGCTCCAGCATCGCCGTCGCGCGCCGGCTTCGATCCGCCGGAAGATCTGAAACCGCGTGACGGGGACCGGCCATCGGGTGCTGAGCCGCCGCTTCTAGATCGCGGCTCCGCCTTCAGCGCAGTTCGTGGTTCGCCGCGACCGCCTTCGCCACCGCCTGCATCAGATCCCATCGCGTGGGGATCGGCACGGTCGTGCTGCCGATCATCACCGCCACGGCATAGCTGGTGCCGTCGGGCGCGGTCATGATGCCGATGTCGTTGAAGCCGGTCGAGCGCGCGCCCAGTTCCTGGCCGGTGCCGGTCTTGTGCAGATAGCGCCAGCTATGCGGCACGCCGCCCTTGATCCGCTGCGGCCCTGTCTTCGCCTCCTCCATCACCGACAGCAGCAGCCGGGTGGATTGGGGCGACAGCATCTTGCCCTGCTTCAGCTTGGCGAGCGCGGCGACAATCGACGAAGGGGCCGCGCCGTCGGGCGGGCTGGCGAGATAATTGTTGAGCGCCCTTTCGCGGACTGCCATCGGCAGCTTCGCTCGCGCCGCGTAGAAATTGCGGCCGATCGAATAATCCTGCCGCCAGTCGAGCCCGGCGGTCGCCGATTGCAGAAGGCGCTCGCCGGGACCGAAGCGGATGTCCCGCACCATTCGCCGGGCGAGGAAGCCGCGAACCGCCTCCGGCCCGCCGGCCGCGCGCAGCAGCGCGTCGTTCGCCGTATTGTCGCTCTGCGTCATCGCCCGGCGCATCAGGTCGCTATAGGTGGTGGTCCACCCCATGGCCCCCACATTGGCGGCGCTCGGCTGGTGGAACAAGGTCAGATCGCTTCTGGTGATCGTTGTGGAGCCGGTGAGGCTGAGCTTGCCGCGATCCACCGCGTCGAGGAAAGTCATCGCCACCCAGAGCTTCGACACGCTCTGCTGCGGGAACAGCGCATTGCCATTATAGGCGACGGTCCAGCCGGCGCCGATCCGGCGCACGGCGATGCCGACCTTGCCATTGAAGCTCCGGCCGAGCGACTGGACGATGCTGACCAGCGCGGGCGGCGGCGCTTCCTCCGGGTCGATGTCCTGAAAGGGCATCGGCGGATTGGCGACCGGCTTGATCGGCCAGGTGGACGTGGTGGGCTGAACGCGGCTGGGCCGGGGACTGGCGGCCATCGCGCTCCCCTGCGGCGGCTGCGGCGCGCTGACGCAGGCCGACAGCGCGACGATCAGCAGAACCAACCGGGCCATGGCCCCTTTATCGGGACGCGCCTTCCGTCCCCCTCGCTTCAAACGCATCATATCCCCGCAATAACGGCACCATAGGACATGTTTTCGGCACTCTTTCGCAACCCAGATGCGACGAATGATTCTCGATTTGCGATATAAGGAGTCCAACCGGCGGAACCATCGGCCAGGCGCAGACGGTCATTGCCGGTTCAGCGAAAATCCCGCAAGTGTCCCCGATGAACGACAAGAAGATCATAATTCACCGGCGCGCCCTGATCCGGGGCGGCGGAGCCATGGCGGCCGGCCTGATGCTTTCCCCGGTAGCGGCGCTGGCCGCCCCGTTCGTGTCGCGCCGTATAGCGGTCACCGTGCGGGGGAGCGGACCGGACGTGCTGCTGATCCCCGGCCTCGCCAGTGGACCGGGCGTCTGGAACGCGCAGATCAACGGCCTTCCGGGCTATCGCTATCATCTGGTGCAGGTGCGCGGCTTTGCCGGATTGGCCCCGGAGGCCAATGCACGCGGCGCTCTGCTCACGCCGCTGGTCGAGGAGATCGCCCGCTACGCCGCGGTCGCCGGGCTGCGCCGCCCCGCGATCGTCGGACATTCGATGGGCGGCACGCTGGCGATGATGCTGGGCCTGCGCGGCGTCGCCGGCCGGGTGATGGTGGTCGACATGCTCCCTTCGGGCGCGGGCATGATCGGCGGCACCGCGCAGGGCATGGGCTATCTGGCCGACCAGCTCAGCGGCTATTTCACCGGAACCAGGGCGGGCCGCGCCTATCTGGCGCAGATCGTGGCCCAGGCCCCCGGCGCGAAGGGCAGCGATCCCGACGTCATCGCCAACGCCCTGCGCGAGCTTGCCAACACCGATCTCGGCCCCCAACTCGCCCGGATGAACGCCCCGCTGCACGTCGTCTATGCGGTCGGCGCGCAGGCCGAGCAGGCGGCCGAGATCAGCCGCCGCTTCCGCGCGGCCTATGCGGCAAAGAAGAACGCCGTGCTGACTCCCATCGGCCCCAGCGGCCACGTCGTCATGGCGGACCAGCCCGCTCGCTTCACGGCCGTGCTGCGGACGTTCTTGAGGGGTTAGGGCGCGAGGACCGTATCCATGGCTTCGGGCAGCGTTTCCGGATAATCGAGCGTATAGTGCAGGCCCCGGCTCTCCTTGCGGTGGAGGGCGGAACGGACGATCAGGCGGCCGACCTCCAGCAGGTTGCGCAGCTCGATAAGGTCGGGCGTGACGCGGAAATTGCCGTAATATTCGTCCACCTCCTGCGCCAGCAGGGCGATGCGGTGCTGGGCGCGCTCCAGCCGCTTGGTCGTGCGCACGATGCCGACATAGTCCCACATGAACCGGCGGATTTCGCGCCAATTATGCTGAACGATCACTTCCTCGTCGCTGTCGGTCACGCGGCTTTCGTCCCAGGCGCGGATCGGCGGCGGCGGCGGCAGGCTGTCCCAATGTGCCCGGATATGCCGCGCGGCGGCCTCGCCGAACACGAAACATTCCAGCAGCGAGTTGGACGCCAGGCGATTGGCGCCGTGCAGGCCGCTTTCGGTCACTTCGCCCGCCGCGTAGAGACCGGGCAGGTCGGTGCGTCCATCCAGGTCGATGACCACCCCGCCGCACGTATAATGCTGCGCCGGGACCACCGGGATCGGCTCCCTGGTGATGTCGATGTCCAGGTCCAGCAGCCGCGCATATATGGTCGGGAAATGATGCTTGACGAACTCGGGCGGCAGATGGCTGATGTCGAGATGGACATAGTCGAGGCCCAGCCGCTTGATCTCATGGTCGATCGCGCGGGCCACCACGTCGCGCGGCGCGAGTTCGCCGCGCTTGTCGAACCGGTCCATGAAACGCTCCCCGCCGCCAGGCACGCCGGGGGGCAGCTTCAGCTGCCCGCCCTCGCCGCGAACGGCCTCGGTAATCAGGAAATTCTTGACCTCCAGATTATAGAGGCATGTCGGATGGAACTGGTTCATCTCCATGTTGGACACGCGGCAGCCCGCGCGCCAAGCCATGGCGATGCCGTCCCCGGTCGCGCCCCGCGGCGCGGTGGAGAATAGATAGGTGCGCCCGGCCCCGCCGGTGCAGAGGATCGTCGCGCGGCCGAGCAGCGCGTCGACGCGCTTCGTTCGCTTGTTGAACGCATAGACGCCCCACACATGGCCATCGCCCGAATATCTCTCGCCATGGCGGCTGGTGATGAGGTCGATCGCCACCACATCCTCGCGCAGCGTGATGTTCGGATTGGCGCGCGCCGCCTTCAGCAGCGCCACCTGCACCGCATGGCCGGTGGCGTCGTCGACATGGACGATGCGGCGATGGCTGTGGCCGCCCTCGCGCGTCAGGTGCCAGCGTTCGCCGAAATCCTCCCCCGCATTGAAGGGGACGCCGAGTTCTGCGAGCCGCTCGATCGCGACCGGGGCGTTGGACACGACGAACTCCACGGTCGCCCGGTCGTTGAGCCCCGCGCCCGCGATCATCGTATCCTCGACATGCGCGTCGAAACTGTCGCCTGCGTCAAGCACGGCGGCGATCCCGCCCTGCGCCCAGTTGGTCGAGCCGCCGTCGAGCGCGCCCTTCGCCAGCACGAGCACTTTCTTGTCCTGCGCCAGGTTGATGGCGGCGGTAAGGCCGGCCGCGCCGGAGCCGATGATGACAACGTCGTAGGTTATGGGCATCCGTCTCTCTTATCTTGTGCTTTCCCTGTCCGCCCCTATCCATGAGGGGACGGTAGACTCAGGCCGCCGCGGTCAGGTTGAGGAAGACATCCTCAAGGTCCGGGTCGCGCGTCACGACATCGACGATGGCGAGGCCCCCGGCCTGCACCGCGCTCAACACCTGCCCGGCATTGGCGCGATCCTTCATATAGGTGATCGTCAGCGTGCGCTCGCCGGTCAGTTCCACCTTTTCGAAACAGGGGGCAGTGGGCGCGACGGTGACGTCGCGGTCCACGGTCACCATCACGACCTTTTCCTGCGCCATGTCCAGCAGCTCGCGGGTCGGCTTGTCGGCGATCACCCGGCCATGGTTGATGATGGCGATCCGATCGCACAGTTCCTCGGCCTCCTCCAGATAATGAGTAGTGAGGACGATGGTGACCCCGAGCGCGTTCAGTTCCTTCACATAGGCCCATAGCTGCTGGCGGAGCTGGACGTCGACGCCGGCGGTCGGCTCGTCCAGCACCAGGATCGGCGGCGAATGGACCATCGCCTTCGCCACCAGCAGGCGGCGCTTCATGCCGCCCGACAGCGTGCGGGCATAGGCGTTCGCCTTATCGTCCAGATGGACCGCGCGCAGCAGCTCCATCGAGCGCCGCCTGTCCTTCGGCACGCCATAGAAGCCCGCCTGGTTCTCCAGCGTCTCGAATGGTGTGAAGAAGGGGTCGAACACGATCTCCTGCGGGACGATGCCGATCGAGTTACGGGCATTGCGCGGATGGGCGTCGATATCGAAGCCCCAGATGCTGGCGGAGCCGGAGGTCTTGTTGACCAGGCCCGCCAATATGTTGATCGTCGTCGACTTGCCCGCCCCGTTGGGACCCAGCAGCCCATAGATTTGCCCGCGCGGAATGGAGAGCGAGACATTGTCGAGCGCGCGCTTCCCGCCCTTATAGACCTTGGTCAGGTCCCTGATCTCGATGGCGGCGACGGAAGGCGTGGGGGAGTCGGTCATGGCTGCGTCATATAATGGGGACGGCCCAAGGCAAAGGAAAGGCGCGGGGCCGGCGGAAAATCTTCTGCCCGGTCCATCTTCCCCGGCCCGGCAATGTTCGCTACGCATCGCGGATGACAAGCACGCCCTCGCCGCCGCTCTCCCGCTCCCTCTTCGTCTTTTCGGTTCTCTACGGGGGCATGGTGTGCATCGCCGGCGTGCTGGGCGTCAAGCAGGTGGCGCTGGGGCCGCTGGCGGTCGAGGCGGGCATCTTCGCCTTCCTGCTGCTGGTGATCCTGTCGAGCGCGGTGGCGGAGTTGCATGGGCAAAGGGTCGCGACCACGCTCGTTCGCCTGGGCTTCGTGCCGCTGCTGGTATCCGCCGCGCTCATCCGGATCGTCATTGCCCTGCCCCATGATCCGGGTATGTATCCTCCGGCAATCGACGCCTTTCCGGTGGTCGTCGGCCAGGGCGCGCGGATGATGCTGGCGGGGCTCGTCTCCTACGGCATCTCGCAAAGCCTCAACGTCCTCATCTTCGCCAAGCTGTCGCGGGGCGAGGGCAGGCTGGTGTGGCTGCGCGGGATGATCGCCAGCGTCATTTCGCAGATCGTCGACACGGTGCTGTTCATCACCATCTCCTTCTATGGCGAGCGGCCGATCGTGGAACTGATGGTCGGCCAGATGATCACCAAGGTCGTGCTGTCGATCATCCTGGTGCCCCCGCTCATTTCGCTGGTGGTCGCGCTCGGGCGGCGGCTGGATCGCTGACGCGCCCGTCGCGGCGAGCAGCTTGCCCCCGCGCGCCATTGGCCCTATGCGCCCGCGCATGACCAGCAAGCATGATCCCGCCCCCGCCCTGCTCGCCAAGGCCGAAACGCTGACCGAGGCGCTGCCCTATATGCAGCGCTATGCGGGCAAGACCTTCGTCGTGAAATATGGCGGCCACGCGATGGGCGACCCGGAGCTGGCGCGCGATTTCGCCGAGGATGTCGTGCTGATGAAGGCGGTCGGCATCAACCCCGTCGTCGTCCATGGCGGCGGCCCGCAGATCGGGTCGATGCTGAAGAAGCTGGGTGTCGAAAGCCGCTTCGTCGACGGCCTGCGAGTCACCGACGCGGAGACCGCCAAGGTCGCGGAAATGGTCCTGTCGGGCGCGATCAACAAGGAACTGGTGACCTGGATCGCCCAGGCCGGGGGGCGCGCGGTCGGCATTTCGGGCAAGGATGGCGGCTTCGTCACCGCGACCAAGGTGCAGCGGACGCGGAAGGACCCCGGCAGCAATATCGAGCAGGTGGTCGACCTGGGCTTCGTCGGTGAGCCGTCGAGCGTCGACCGCACCATCCTCGACACGATCAGCGCGGCCGGAATGATCCCCGTGATCGCCCCGATCGGCGTGGGCGCGGACGGCCAGACCTATAATATCAACGCCGACACGATGGCGGGCGCGGTGGCGGCGGCGATGGGCGCGTCGCGCCTGTTCCTGCTGACCGACGTGCCGGGCGTGCTGGACAAGGGCGGCGAGCTTATGACCGACCTGGACCCTACGCGGATCGAGGCTTTGCAGGGCGACGGCACGATTTCAGGCGGCATGATCCCGAAGCTGGAGACCTGCGTCATGGCGGTCGAAGGCGGAGTGGACGCCGCCGTCATCCTGGACGGGCGGGTGCCGCACGCGATGCTGCTGGAAATCTTCACCCGGCAGGGCGCGGGCACGCTGGTCCACCGTTGAGCCGCCCGAAAATCGAAAAAGCCGCGCGCCTGCTTGGCGGCCCCGAGCCGCTCGCGTAAGAAGCGAAGCCATGACCCATTTGCCGGAGACACGGATTTGATCGAGTTGCTGAGGGCCCTGTTCGGCATCATTTCCATCGTGCTTCAGGCGGCGACCTGGATCATCATCATCCAGGCAATCCTGTCCTGGCTGGTGGCGTTCAACATCATCAACCTGTCGAACGACTTCGTGCGGACCGTGCTGATGGCGCTCGATCGGATCACCGAGCCGCTCTATCGCCCGATCCGCCGGATCATGCCGGATCTGGGCGCGCTCGACCTGTCGCCCATGGTCGTGCTGCTGATCATCATGATCCTGCAACAAGCGATCGTGCCCAACCTGTTCGCGCTGCTCGCCCGGATGGCGGTCTGACGCATTCGCCTCCGTCTTCGGGCTGGCGGCGGGATGGCGACGACCTGCTGCTGTCGGTGCGGCTGACGCCCGGGGCCCAGCGCGAGCGGCTTGGCGGGTTGTGGACCGACGCCGGCGGCGACGCCTGGCTGGCGGCCAGCGTTCGTGCGGCGCCCGAGAAAGGCAGGGCCAATGTCGCGCTCATCGCCCTGCTGGCCGACAGGCTGGGCTGTCCCAAAAGCATGTTTTCACTGGAATCGGGCAACACCAACCGGCTAAAGCGTGTGCGGATCATCGGCGGGGCGGACAGGATGCCGACCGATCGCATCACCGCGCTTTTCAAACCAGAGGCAGACGCATCATGACTCCGGGCAATCCCATCGACGGAAAGATCATCGACGGAAAGGCGTTCGCGCTGTCGCTGCGCGAACGCGTGGCCGACGCCGTGACCGCCTTCACCGCCGCGCAGGGGCGCAAGCCTGGCCTCGCGGTCGTGCTGGTTGGCGAGGACCCGGCGAGCAGCGTCTATGTCCGCAACAAGGGCAAGATGACCGTCGCCGTGGGCATGGAGAGTTTCGAGTTCAAGCGCCCCGTCGCCATCGGCCAGGAGGATCTGCTCGATCTCATTGAGGAATTGAACGAGGACGAGCGGGTCGACGGCATATTGGTCCAGCTTCCCCTCCCCGCCCATATCGACGAGGCGGCGGTGATCGCGGCGATCGATCCGGCCAAGGATGTCGACGGGTTCCACGTCGTCAATTCCGGCCGGCTCGCCACCGGGCAAAGCGCGATGGTGCCCTGTACGCCGCTGGGGTGCATCATGCTGCTGAAGGAAGAACTGGGCGACCTTTCGGGGCTGGAGGCGGTGGTCGTCGGCCGCTCCAACATCGTTGGCAAGCCGATGGCGCAGTTGCTGCTCGCCGAAAATTGCACGGTGACGATCGCGCACAGCCGAACCCGCGACCTGGCCTCCGTCGTCCACCGCGCGGACGTCGTGGTCGCGGCGGTTGGTCGGGCCGAGATGGTGAAGGGCGACTGGATCAAGCCCGGCGCGACCGTCATCGACGTAGGCATCAACCGCATCGCGGATACGGAGGACGGCAAGGCGCGAATCGTCGGCGATGTCGCCACGGCCGAAGCGATACCCCATGTCCGCGCCATCACCCCGGTGCCCGGTGGGGTTGGACCGATGACCATCGCCGTGCTGCTGCGCAACACGCTGGTCGCCGCCCATGCGCGCGCGGGGCTGGCCCCGCCCGCCGGGCTGTGAGGCGCGGCCTTGCCCTGCTGGCCCTGGCGACGGCCGGCCTGATCGCGGCGCGCGGGCCGGATCGCGTCCAGCCCAACCCCAGCGCGGTCATCGCCGCCGAAATCGCGTTCAACCGGCTGGCGCAGGAAAAGGGCCAATGGACGGCCTTTCGCGAGACCGCCGCCAAGGATGCGGTGATGTTCGTGCCGCAGCGCGTGCTGGCGCAGGAGTGGCTGAAGGGCCGGGCCGATCCGCCGCGCCCGGTGCGCTGGTCGCCCGAGCGGGTCTATGTCGCCTGCGACGGTAATCTGGCGGCCAGCACCGGATCGTGGCGGCGGCCGGACGGCGGCGTCGGCTATTTCACCACCATCTGGCGCCGCGATCCGAAGAAGGAACGCTGGCGGTGGATAGCCGATCATGGCGATACGCTGGCGGCGCCCCGGCCCGCGCCCGAGTTTCTGGTCGGCAAGGTCGCGACCTGCAAGCGGCCGCAGCGCCGCGCCGACATGGCCCCCGGCCCGGCGGCCAAGGGGGAGCGCCCGCCCGAGCCGCCTGACGACAGCCTGCTCTGGAGCGCCGATGTCGCGGCGGACGGCAGCCGCACCGTGGCGGTCAGCCTGTGGAACGGCAGCGGCTATGACCGCGTGATCGAGGACAAGGTAGCGGCTCCCGCTCCGGAAGGCGCATCGTGATCGAACTGTTCATCTCCGCCTTCGTGACCCTGTTCGTGGTCATCGACCCGCCCGGCTGCGCGCCCATCTACGCCAGCCTAACGACGGGGGCGAGCGCGATCCAGCGCCGGGCGATGGCGATCCGCGCGACCGGCATCGCGGCCGCCATCCTGTTCGTCTTCGCGCTGTGGGGAAAGCAGTTGCTGGGCGTTCTGGGCATCGCGCTCGACAGTTTCAGGATCGCCGGCGGCATCATGCTGTTCATGATCGCGATGGACATGGTGTTCGAAAAACGCACCCAGCGGCGCGAGGACCGGGCGCAGAAGATCGCCGACACGCCGGAGGTGGAGGACGTCTCCGTCTTTCCCATGGCGATGCCGATGATCGCGGGCCCCGGCTCGATCGCCACCGTCATGCTGCTGATGTCGCGCGCGGACGGCATGGCCGAACGGGGCGTGGTGCTGGGCGCGGTCGCGTTGACGCTGGCGCTGATGCTCGCTGCGCTGCTGGCGTCCGGCCCGCTGATGGCGCTGCTGGGCAAGAAGATAGAGGCGGTCATCACTCGCCTGCTGGGCGTGCTGCTGGCCGCGCTGGCCGCGCAATTCGTGATCGACGGGCTGAAGGCCAGCTTCTGAACCCTCAGCCCGTTGGCGCCTCAGCCGCGCACGTCGCTTTCGGTCACCGGCGCGATCTTGATTTCGACCCGGCGGTTGGAGGCCTTGCCTTCCTCGGTCGTGTTGGACGCGATCGGCTGGGTCTCGCCATAGCCGCGCGTGGCGATCCGCGCCGACTGGACGCCATGGCCGGACAGATAGTCGGCGACGGCCGCCGCGCGCCGTTCCGACAGCCCCTGATTATAGGCATCCGATCCGTCGCTGTCGGTATGGCCGAGCACGTCGATATAGGTTTTGGGATATTGCGCCAGCACCGATGCGACCTCGTTCAGCGTCGGCTGGAACTGGGGCTGCACCGCCGCGCTGTCATAGGCGAAGGTGATGCCCGACGGCATGCGCAGCAGCAGATTGTCGCCGTCGCGGATCACATCCACGCCGCTGCCCGCCGTCTGCTCGCGCAGCTTGCGCTCCTGCGCGTCCATATAGGCGCCGATGCCAGCGCCCGCGACCGCGCCGATGCCCGCGCCGACGATCTTTTCCGTCCGGTCCCGCCGTCCGCCGACCAGGTCGCCCAGCAGATAGCCGCCGAGCGCCCCGCCGATGCCGCCGATCGCCGCCTTCGACACGCGCCGTTCGCCGGTGTTCGGATCGGTGGTGCAGGCGGTGGTGGCGAGCATCGCGGCCAGGCCGGCGACGCCGATGATCTTGTGCGAAATCTTCATCATCCCAATCCCTTGCTTCCTGTTTTCTGTCTTCCTGTTTTCCCGCGCGCCGGTCCCTCAAGCGCCGCCGGGGCGACTTTGTTCCACAGGCGAACTGAATTGCGGATGAGGCGATGGTTGTGAAACTGAAAGAAACAGGGCAAGAGGGTCGCGACCACCATGGCCAACCTCCCCCCCACAGCGCACGCCCTTCCTCCCGGTCCCTTCCCCTGGGTGGACTTGGTCATCATCATCGCCCTCGTCGCCTTGAACGGCCTGTTCGCCATGTCGGAGTTGGCGATCGTGTCCGCCCGCAAACCGCGATTGCAGGCGATGGAGAAGGCGGGAAAGCGCGGCGCGCGGACGGCGCTGGCGCTGGCCGCTGATCCGGGCAAGTTCCTGTCAACCGTGCAGATCGGCATCACCCTGATCGGCATCGTCGCGGGCGCCTATTCGGGCGCTAGCCTCGGCGGCCCGGTCGGGCAGCGGCTGCAACCGCTGGGGCTTTCGGCCGAAACCGCGCAGACGCTGGGTTTCGCCATCGTCATCGGCCTGACCACCTATGCGTCGCTGATCATCGGCGAGCTGGTGCCGAAGCAATTCGCCCTGCGCGCGCCCGAGCCGATCGCGGTGCTTATGGCCGGGCCGATGCTGTGGCTCGCCCGCCTCACCGCGCCGATCGTCTGGGTGCTGGACGGGTCGAGCGCCCTCATCTTCCGCCTGCTGCGCATGACCCGCGAGTCCGAAAATCACGTCACCGCTGAGGAACTGCACCTGATCGTCGCCGAAGCGAGCAAGTCCGGCGTGATCGAGGAAAGCGAGCGCGCGATCATCTCCGGCGTCGTGCGCCTTGCCGACCGCCCGGTGCGCGAGGTGATGACGCAGCGGATGGATGTCGACTGGATCGATATCGACGCCGACGAGGAGACGATCCGCGCCCGGCTGCTGGAAACGCCGCACACGCGCCTGCCGGTCGGGCGCAAGTCGGTCGAGGACATCATCGGCGTGGTCCAGGCGCGCGACATCATGACGGCGCTGTTCCGGGGCGAGCCGCTGGACCTGCACGCGCTGATGCGCAAGGCGGAGATCGTGCCCGATCAGGTCGACGCGATGGACGCGCTGGAGGTGCTGCGCCGCGCCGACGTGCCCATGGTCATGGTCCATGACGAATATGGGCATTTCGAGGGGATAGCGACCCCCGCAGACCTGCTGTCGGCCATCGCCGGCCATTTCGCGTCCGACCGCGACCAATATGACGAACCGGACATGGTCGAGCGCGAGGATGGCAGCCTGCTGGTCTCCGGCCAGATGCCCATCGACCTGCTGGCCGACCATATCGACATCGCCCTGCCCGAAGATCGCGACTATGCGACCGTCGCCGGCCACGCCCTCTGGCTGCTCAAGCGCCTGCCCGAGGTCGGCGACTTCGTCGACGACCAGGGCTGGCGGTTCGAGATCGTCGACATGGACGGGCGCAAGATCGACAAGCTGCTGGTGGCTGAACGGTAAGCGCTGGCCGCCGCGCTACGGCCCGGAGATGAAGCCGCGAATATCGGCGCTCAGCTTGCGCAGATCCTCCGGCCGGACATACATCATGTGGCCCGCGTCATAATAATGGAACTGGATGCGCGCCGGGTCGAAGCCCGTCCGGCTCATCGCATATTCCGCGCCGAAGAAGGGTGTGGCGAAATCATAATAGCCCTGGCCGACGAAGACCCGAAGGCCGCTATTCTCGCGCAGCGCCTTGCCCAGATAAGGCGCGACGCTGGCATAGACATCTCCGTCGCGGCCGCGCTGGCCCGCCAGCTTCCAGTCCCAGCCGCTAAGCCCGCCGATCGTCACATATTGGCGGTCGATCTCCAGCTTCAGCTCGTCGCGCAAATAGCTGTTGATCGCGGCGCTATAGGCCCCGTCGATCGCGTAGAAGCTGGGATCATTGTCCGGCTCCTCCCCAGCCCGGTCATAATCGACGCCGGTATAGCGGGTATCGAGGCGACCGATCGAAAGGCCCCGGTCGCGCAGCAATTCCTTGTAGAAGCGACTGGGCGAGATGCGCAGGTCCGCATTGTCGACAAATTGCTCGGACAGGCCCGTCAGCCGCGCGAGTTCGGCGCGCACGCTCGCGCGCTCCTGCGCGCCCAGCGCGTTGCCCTTCAACAGCGCGGCGGCATAGGGACCGATCGCGAAGGCGCGCGCCTGCTGCGCGATCTCCGCCACCGTGGCCGGCGGATTGGCGACCTTGCGATGATACCAGGCGGTCGCCGCCATCGACGGCAGCGTCAGCACATATTGCATCTCATTGCCCTGCACCTGGGCCGAGGCGCCAAAGTCCAGCACCGTGGAGATCAGCAGGATGCCGTTGATCGAGACGTCGTTATAGCTTCCCTCCAACTCGTTGATCAGCGCGACCGATCGCGTGGTGCCATAGCTTTCCCCGCCGATATATTTGGGCGACGCCCAGCGGCCATTCTCCCCCAGCCAGGTGCGGATGAACTCCGCGATCGACTTGGCGTCCGCCGACACGCCCCAATAATCCTTCGGGTCCTTCTTGCCGATCGCGCGCGCGAAGCCGGTGCCGACGGGGTCGATGAAGACGAGGTCAGTCACATCAAGCAACGATTCGGGATTGTCGACGATCGGATAGGGCGGCGCGCCATCGTCCCGCGCGTCGGGCAGGACCACGCGCTTTGGACCAAACGCGCCCATATGGAGCCAGAGCGACCCCGATCCCGGGCCGCCATTATAGAGGAAGGTGACGGGCCGGGACTTCCGGTCGCCCCCATCCTTTACATAGGATGTGGCGAAGATCGCGGCGAGCGGCTTGCCGTCCTTGTCCTTCAGATAGGTCTCGCCGGTCGTCGCCGTATAGGCGATCGACTGCCCACCAAAGACGCCCTTATGCCTGGTGACGGAGACGATGGGCGGCGGCGTCTTGTCCTCGGAGGGCGCTTCGGCGGACGTTTTGTCGGGCTTGTCGCCCTCGGCAGCGTGAAGCGCCATCGGCGCGAGCGACAGCATGGCGGCCGCCAGACAGGATGTGAAACGCATGTGAAATCCCTTGCTGGGGTCGAAAGCTAGACCAGCGCCCGCGGCATGTGAAGGGGGGTCATAGCTGGGCCAGGCTGACGGCAAGATCATTTTGTTTGAAGGGCTTGGTAAGGCGGGGCAGGTCGGGAGAAATGCCCTGCAGGTCCGCATAGCCCGAGATGACGAGCACGCGGATGCCCGGCTTGATCGCCCGCACCTGCGCAGCCAGATCGGTGCCGGTAAGGCCGGGCATAAGATGATCGGTGACCAGCACGTCGACATCGGCCCCCTGCCCCAGCAGCGCCAGCGCCTCCTCGGCGGAGCGCGCCTCGATCACCCGATAGCCCAGTTCCGCCAGCATATGGACGGTGCTAGCCCGGACCAGATCCTCGTCGTCCACGATCAGGGCGGTGCCGCGATCGAGCTGCGTGGCGGGAATCTCCGGCAGAGCGGCGGTCTCTTCCGGCCGGGCATAGCTGACGGGCAACCAGAGATCGACCCTCGTTCCCTTTCCCACCGTGCTGTCGATCGAGAGGTCGCCGCCGAGCTGCGCGGCCAGCCCATGCACCATCGAGAGGCCGAGCCCGGTGCCCCGGCCGATCCCCTTGGTCGTGAAGAAGGGTTCAATCGCCTTCGCCAGCGTGTCCTCGTCCATGCCCAATCCTGTATCGGCGACGCAAAGACGGATATACTCTCCCGGCGGCAGGCTACGCCCAGCTGCCATTTCCTCCCCTTCGCGGACGGCGCCGATGGTCAGCACGCCGCCGTCCGGCATGGCGTCGCGCGCGTTCACCGCCAAGTTGAGCAGCGCCATCTCGATCTGGTTGGCGTCGGCCCGCGCCGGGGGAAGGTCGTCCGCCACCTCCAGCACCAGCTTGACGCGCGGGCCGCAGGTGCTGGCGATCAGGTCGGCCATTTCGCGCACCAGATTGCCGATGTCGATCGCAGTCGGCTGCAAGGGCTGGCGCCGGGCGAAAGCCAGCAGGCGCTGCACCAGCATGCGCGCGCGGTCGGCCGACTGAACAGCGCCCTCGATCAGCTTGCGCTCGCGCTCGGTGCCGACGCCGCGCCGCAGCAGCAGGTCCAGGCTGCCGACGATCGGGGTCAGCAGATTGTTGAAGTCATGCGCGACGCCGCCGGTCAACTGCCCCATCGACTCCAGCTTCTGCGATTGCCGCAGCGCGTCCTGCGCCTGCTCCAGTTCGCGCGAACGCGCCTGGACCCGTTCCTCCAGCGTCTCGTTAAGCCGCAAGAGCCGCTCCTCGCTTTCCCGCAGCGCGAGTTCCATGCGGCGGCGCGCGGTGATGTCGTTGAACAGGACAGCTACCTGGCGGGCATCCGGATTGCCGACGCGGAACGCATAAACGTCATACCATATGTCGCCCAGCGCGCTGGCGTGATCCTCGAACCGCACGCTTTCGCCGCTGGCCGCCACCTTGCCGTAGATGTCGAACCAGTGCGGCTCGTGATCGGGCGCCAGCGCGCGCATCGACTTGCCCGCCGCTCCGGCAAGCCCGGTCTGCCGCTCGAAGGCGGGATTGGCTTCGATGAAGATATAGTCGACAGGGTGTCCCTCCGCGTCATACTGCATCTCGATGATGCAGAAACCCGCGTCGATGGACTCGAACAGGGACCGGTATTTGTCCGCGCCGCGATGCAGCTCTTCCAGCCGGAACCGCGCCTCATATTGCCGGCGTCGGCCGCGCAGCGCCGACTGCGCCAGGCTGATGAGCGTCGTGGGGTGGAAGGGCCGCTCCAGAAAGGTGACGTTGCCCAACATGTTCAGGAACCGCCGGGCCGCCGGGTTGCGCTCTATCCCGCCGCCCCTGCGCGTCAGCAGGACGAAGGGAAAGTCCGACCATTCGGGCTGATCCTGCAGCCATTGCGCCAGCGGATTGAGGTTGGCCGTGCGCAGCCCTTCTTCGGTCAGGAGCGCGAATCCAGCGCCCTCCTGCAAAGCCTTTATTAAATCGGGCAGCGCGCCGCAGACGACCGACCGCATCCCCGCCTCGGCAAGGATCGACGCCGCGATCGGGGCGTCCCGGCCGAGCGGGGCGAGTATCAACGCCCGTTCGGAAAGGTGAGGAATCACCTGGACTCGTCTTCGAGCAGCGGGGGTCCGCCGGCGGGATCGGTAAATGTCGGCACGCCGCGCAGGACGCCCTGAAAATTCACGAGCGGCTCGCCCAGGCGGATGCCCTGGCTGCCGATGCGATATTCGCGGATCGTGTCCTCATGCATGCCGGTGCGCTTCTTGATGATGGAGATGGCGCGGCGGACGCGGCCGAGCGCCTCGAAATAGCGCAGCAGGATCACCGTGTCGGCAAGGTAGGTGACGTCGACCGGCGCCTTCATATCGCCGACCAGTCCATGCTGGGCGACGGTCAGGAAGGTCGTCGCGCCCCGGCGGTTCAGATATTGCAGCAATTCGTGCATGTGCAGGATCAACGCCTTCTCTTCCGGCATCGACGCCTGATAACCGTTCAGGCTGTCGATGATGATCGTGCGCGCGCCATGCGTCTCGACACATTTGCGCACCCGTTGAGAGAACTCGCCGGGAGACATTTCGGCCGCATCGACTTGTTCGACGACCAGATTTCCCGCATCGACCATCGCCTGCATGTCGATGCCGAGGCCAATGGCGCGGTTGAACAGCAGACTGAGCTCTTCGTCGAACACGAACATCGCCGCGCGCTCGCCCCGCGCCAGGGCGGCCACGATGAAGATCAAGGTCAGCAGGGATTTGCCCGTGCCCGCCGGGCCCAGCATCAGCACGCTCGACCCCCTTTCTATGCCGCCGCCCAGCAGCGCATCCAGTTCGGCCAGATCGCTCTTGACGAGGTCGCGCCTGAAGTCGGCCCTATGCTCGGCGGCAACCAGCCGCGGAAAAACGCGGACGCCGCCGGTATCGATGACGAAGTCATGATAGCCGCCCCTGAAGCGACGGCCACGATATTTGACGATCCGCAGCCGTCGCCGCTCAGGGCCATAGTCAGGCGACAGTTCCTCCAGCCGCACGACGCCATGGGCCACGCTATGGACCGTCTTGTCGGCGACATCGGCCGTCATGTCGTCCAGCATCAGCACGGTCGCGTCCTGGGTGGAGAAATAATGTTTAAGCGCCAATATCTGGCGGCGGTAACGAAGCGAGCTTTGCGCGAGCAGTCGGATTTCCGACAGGCTGTCCAGCACCACCCGATCGGGCTTCACCCGCTCGAACGCCTCGAAAATGCGGCGCGTGGTCTCGCCCAGTTCGAGGTCCGAGGAATAGAGAAGGCTTTGGTTCTGTTCCTCGTCCAGCAGGCTTTCCGGCGGCACCAGTTCGAACAGGTCGATGCCACCAAGGTCCCAATTATGCGACCGGGCGCTGTCCCGCATCTCGTCCTCGGTTTCCGACAGCGTGACATAAAGGCATTTTTCGCCCCGCGCCGCGCCCTCGATCAGAAACTGGGTGGCGATGGTCGTCTTTCCGGTTCCCGGGCTTCCTTCCAGCAGGAACAGCCTTCCGCGGGCGAGGCCACCGGCCAGAATATCGTCCAGACCCTGAACACCGACAAGGGCAGCTACATCATTCGGATCGGACATGCGCTTTCCCGTAGTTCCTCTGCAATTCGGTCCCAGGAGTTAGCACAACGCATCCGCCAGCCAAACAGGACCAGTTTGATCCACATCAAAGACGCTTGGGAACAGGGGTTGTTCAGCGTCTAACGGTTACATTTTCCGACAATCTCGCCCGTCCATTGGCACATTGCCGCGACACATGGCCGCTATCCCCCTTCTTCAACCTGGAAGAAGGAGAGCGGCGATGACGAAGATATGGGTGGCGCTGGCGGCGATGGCGGCGACGGCGGCGCCGTTGATGGCGGTCGACCGATCCGCCTCGTCGGCCGCTTCCACGGTGATGGCCGCGCCGGTCATCATCGGCCTCGACCGGCCGATCCTGCTGAAGCGCATGGTGGTGACGGCGACGGCGCTGCCCGACGGGGCTGGCTAGGACCGATCGACATTCAGAAGATGACGAGCCGAAAATGGTGGTTTTCCGTGACCCGGAGCGGAGCGTACTTAAGTACGTGAGCACCGGAAGCGCGGGAAATCGCCATTTGCAGGCCGTCAGGGCTGAATGTCGATCGGTCCTAGGCTTTGTCCTCGCCGCCGCTACCGGCATAGCCGGGCAGCCCCAGGCCGCGCAGAATCGCGGCAGCGCGCAGCGCGAAACCCGCCAGCGTCGCCACGACCGCCGCCAAGGCAAGAGGGACGCCAGCCGCGTGCAGGGCCACGAACAGCCCCGCCGCCACCGCCGCCGCCGTCACATAAAGTTCGGGCCGCAACAGGATCGACGGCTCGCCCGCCAACAAGTCGCGCATGATGCCGCCGACGCAGCCGGTCACGATCCCCATGATTGCCGCGACGAAGGGGCTGATACCGAACGCCCCCGCCTTGGCCGCGCCGAAGACGGCGAAGGCGGCTAGGCCGATCGCGTCGGCCCAGTCGAGCGCCCGGTCCTTCCACCAGCGGCGGGGCGTCAGCCAGACGATCAGCGCCGCGTTGAGGCAGGTGATCGCGGGCACCGGGTCGACGACCCAGAATACCGGCGCGCCGATCAGCAGATCGCGCAGCGTGCCGCCGCCCACGCCCGTCACCAGCGCGAAGAAGCAGAAGGTGACGATCGTCTGGTGGAGCCGCGCCGCCGCCAGCGCGCCCGACGCCGCGAACAGAAAGGTGCCGACGATGCTCAGCGTCTCCAGCACGGCGCCGATGCGGGGCAGGAGATCGGGCGCTGGAAGCGGCACTTTCGCCGACCCTTTGCTAGCGGCCACGCGCGGCGGGCATCATCGCGCCTTTTCGCGCGCCAGCCGGCTCATCAGGATGGCGGCGCGCTTGCCCTGCCGGCGGATGCTGGCAAGGTCGGCGGCCTCGGCCGGCGAATGGTCGCCGCTGCTCGCCATGCCCAGCCCCACCAGCCCGTCGGTGTCGGCGGCGACGAAGGCGATGTCGCCGGCTCCCCGCTTCAAGGGGTCGAGCGGCGGCATCGCTGCCAGGCCCAGATCAGCATTAACCGCGTTCAGCTTGCCCAGCAGCGCGCTGTTGCCCGGCGTCGGCGCCATCGCGGGATAGCCCTGGTCGAACGTGATGGTCGCCGACGTGCCGCTCAGATGCCCGCTCTGCGCGATCGCCTTCATCCGGGCCATCACCCTGTCGGTCTGTTCCTGGCTGAGCGTGCGGAAATCGCCCTTCGCCACCGCGATCGGAGCGATGATATTGGTCTTGCCGGTGACGGCGATGCGCACGCCGTCCGCGTCGACCTCCGCGCTCTGCCCGCCGCCGATCAGCCCGACGTTGAAGGTGAGGTTGGGTTCGGGCAGTTCCTTGCGGAAGGCGGCAAGGATGCGCGCCAGTTCATAGATCGCGCCATCGCCCGCGCTCGCCGAAAATATGCCCGAACTATGCCCCGACTTGCCGGTCGCGGTCAGCGTCCAGCTATTGGAGGATCGCCGCGCGATCGACCCCATATCCTTGCCATCCTCGCGCGCCAGCCCTTCGAAGTCGAGCGCCACATCGGCGCGTTTGCCCGCCGCGATCAGATCGGCGCGGGCGATGTCCTTCGGCTCGCCCACATCCTCCTCGTCGCCGGTCAGCACGATTTCGATGTTCGCGTCCTTCAGCGTTCCCGCCGCCTTCATGGCTCGAAGCGCGGTCAGCATGATCGCCACCCCGCCCTTGTCGTCGCCGACACCGGGCCCGGTCGCCCGATCTCCCTCGCGCCGGAAGGTCTGGAACGGCGAATCCGCCTCGAACACCGTATCGAGATGGCCGATCAGCAGCATCCGGGTCGTGCCCGCCCTGCCCGTGTGCGTGGCGATGATATGGCCCGCGCGCTTGGCCGCGTCCATCGGCTTCCACGCGACGGAAAAGCCCAGCGCCTCCAGCTCGGGCCGGACCATGTCGGCGATCTTCTTCACGCCCGCCAGGTTCATCGACCCGCTATTCTGGTTCACCAGCCGCTCCAGCAGCGCGATCGTCGGCTCGTAATCGGCGTCAACCGCCGCCGCCATCGTCCGCTCGGCCGGGGAGAGCGCCGCCGAAGCCGGAACCGCCGACGCCAGCGCGAGCGCCGCGATCATGCCGCGCAGAATCGGGCGTGCCCTCATTTCGCCAGTTCGTCCTCGATCGCCGCGACCAACGCCGGATCGTCGGGGGCGGTCGTCGGCGCGAAACGCGCGGCGACGCTGCCATCCTTGGCGATCAGGAATTTTTCGAAGTTCCACAGCACTTCCGGCGCCGGATTGGGCGTCATGCCATAGCCCTTGAGCTTCTCGCGGAACGCGTCGCCCTCGCCCTGGGCTTCCGGCGCCGCGCTGGTCAGAGCGGCGTAGAGCGGATGCTTGTCCGGTCCGGTGACCACGATCTTCTCGAACATCGGGAAATCCACGCCGAAATTGGTGGTGCAGAAGGCTGCGATCTCGTCATTGCCGCCCGGTTCCTGCGCGCCGAAATCATTGGCCGGAAAGCCGGCGACCACCAGCCCCTTGTCCCTATAGTCGGCATAGAGTTTTTCCAGCCCCTCATATTGCGGCGTCAGCCCGCATTTGGACGCGACATTCACCGCAAGCACCACCTTGCCCGCATAGTCGGCAAGCGAGGCATCCTCGCCCTTGATGGTCTTGAGCGGCACGGACTGGATCGCTGTGGGCATGGGGAGTCTCCGATCGGGGAAAGTCGGGCGATGCTATCGGGTAGCGCCGCGTTGCGCAATCGCGGGCGGACCTGATTGTCAGAGCCAGAGCGATGCGCCGCACGCCATGTCAGCGCAGGCTGGCACCTCAGGCGGGAGCGCGATGTCGTTATCACGAGTTGACGCGCCCCCCGTCAAGCCGGCCCATGCCCGCCGGTTAGACGACCGCCCCGAACAGCCGCCCCGCCCCTGCCGTGATCGCCATCGCCATCGCGCCCCAGAAGGTCACGCGAACGACCGAACGCGCGCGCCGTCCGCCGCCCGCGACCGCGCCCAGATAGCCGAGCAGCGCCAGGAACAGCAGCGAGGCGATGCCCACCACTGGGATGATCGCGCCTGCCGGACTGACGGCGACGGCCGCCAGCGGCGCCGCCGCGCCGGTCGCGAAGGTCGCCGCCGACGTCAGCGCCGCCTGCACCGGCCGCGCGCTGCTCATCTCGGAAATGCCCAGTTCGTCACGGGCGTGGGCGGTCAGCGCGTCGGCCGCCATAAGCTGGTCCGCGACCTGCTCCGCCAGCGCTCGGTCGAGCCCGCGCTCGACATAGATGTCGCGCAACTCGCGCCGCTCCGCCTCGGGCTGGGTGGCGATCGCGGCGCGTTCCTTGGCGATATCGGCGGCCTCGGTATCGGCCTGCGCGCTCACCGACACATATTCGCCAGCCGCCATCGACATCGCCCCCGCGATCAGCGCGGCAAAGCCAGTCAGCAGGATCGTCCCATGATCGGCGCGGGAGGCGGCGACGCCGACCACCAGGCTGGCCGTCGAGACGATCCCGTCATTCGCGCCCAGCACCGCCGCCCGCAGCCAGCCGACGCGGTTGATATGATGGACGGCATGGTGAGGGGCGGCGTCTTTGGCGGTCATGAGCCGCCCGCCCCTACGCGCGCTTTCCCTTGGGGTAGATCGCCGGGACCCGCGAAGGAAATGCGGATTTGACTGACGGCCCCCGCTGCTTCGGACAAAAGCGGCTCCAATAGAAAAGGACGGACCGCAAGGCCCGCCCTTCTTCCGCTTTCAGCCTTGCGCGCTTTAGTAAACACGCGCCTTCGGCTTGATATATTCGGCGTCGTCGGTCAGCGTATAGTCGTGCACCGGCCGGTAATCGAGCGTCACCTTGCCGCCCGAGCCGCCCCAGCCCTCGAACCAGCTGACGGTGTGCTTCATCCAATTCTCGTCGTCGCGGTTGGGGAAATCCTCATGCGCGTGGGCGCCGCGCGATTCCTTGCGCGCATGGGCGCCTTCCATCGTGCAGATCGCCTGGCTCATCAGATTGTCGAGTTCTAGCGTCTCGACCAAGTCGGTGTTCCAGATCAGCGAGCGGTCGGTGACGGCGACGTCCTGCAACCGCTTATTGACCGCCTGCATCCGCTCGACGCCTTCGGCCAGCAAGGCGCTGTCGCGGAACACGGCGGCGTGCTTCTGCATGGTGCGCTGCATGTCCAGGCGGATTTCCGCCGTGGGGGTGCCGCCCTTGGCATTGCGGAAATGGTCGAGGCGGCCCAGCGCCAGATCGGCCGAGTCCTTAGGCAGCGCGCGATGGGCGCTGTTGGGCTTGATCGTTTCCTTAAGGTGCAGGCCGGTCGCGCGCCCGAACACGACAAGGTCGATCAGCGAGTTGGAGCCGAGGCGGTTGGCGCCATGGACCGACACGCAGGCCGCTTCGCCCACCGCATAGAGGCCGGGCACGACCACTTCGGGATCGTCGCCGACCTTGGTCACCACCTGCCCATGATAATTGCAGGGAACGCCGCCCATATTATAGTGGACGGTCGGCGTCACCGGCAGCGGCTGGCGGGTAAGGTCGACGCCCGCGAAGATCTTGCCGCTTTCGGTGATGCCCGGAAGCCGCTCGGCCAGCACCTTGGGATCGATATGATCGAGGTGCAGGAATATATGGTCCTTGTGCGCGCCCACGCCCCGGCCCTCGCGCATCTCCATCGCCATGGAGCGCGAGACCACGTCGCGGGAGGCCAAGTCCTTGGCGGACGGCGCATAGCGCTCCATGAAGCGCTCCCCCTCCGAGTTGGTGAGGTAGCCGCCCTCGCCCCGCGCGCCTTCGGTGATGAGGACGCCCGCGCCGTAGATGCCGGTCGGGTGGAACTGCACGAACTCCAGGTCCTGGAGCGGCAGGCCGGCGCGCAGCACCATGCCGCCGCCATCGCCGGTGCAGGTATGGGCCGAGGTGGCGGAGAAATAGGCGCGACCGTAGCCGCCGGTCGCCAGCACCACCGCATGGCTGCGGAAGCGGTGGATCGACCCGTCCTCCATGCAGAGCGCGATGACGCCCCGGCATTCGCCATTCTCCATGATCAGGTCGATGGCGAAATATTCGATGTAGAAGTCAGCGTCATATTTCAGGCTCTGCTGGTACAGCGCGTGCAGCATGGCGTGGCCGGTGCGGTCGGCGGCGGCGCAGGTGCGCTGCACCGGCGGGCCCGCTCCCATATTCTGCATATGGCCGCCGAAGGGCCGCTGATAGATGGTCCCTTCCGCATTGCGGCTGAACGGCACGCCCGCATGTTCCAGCTCATAGACGGCGGCGGGCGCCTCGCGCACCATATATTCGATCGCGTCCTGATCGCCCAGCCAGTCGGACCCCTTGACGGTGTCGTACATATGCCAGGTCCAGTGGTCGGGGCTGTTGTTGCCCAGCGACGCGGCGATGCCGCCCTGCGCCGCCACGGTGTGCGAGCGGGTCGGAAATACCTTGGTGATGCAGGCGGTCTTCAGGCCCGCTTCGGCGCTGCCCATGGTCGCGCGCAGGCCCGAACCGCCCGCGCCGACGACGACGGTGTCATATGTATGGTCGATGATCTTGTAGCTGTCGGTCGACATCAGGAAGCGGCCCCCATGAATGCGATCTTCGCGACGGCGAAGATACCGGCGGCCGCGCCGCCCAAGGCGTAGAAGTTCAGTAGCAGGATGGACAGGAAGGTCAGGCCCTTGTCGTGGACATAATCCTCCAGCATCACCTGCATCCCCAGGCGCAGGTGCCAGAAGATGCTGACGAGCATCAGCATCAGCGGCACCGCGACCAGCGGCTGGGCGATCCAGCCGGTGACGCTCTCATAGTCCAGGCCCGGCAGGCTGAGCAGGCTGAAGAGCAGCCACAGCACCAGCAGTAGATTGCCGACCGCCGTGTAGCGCTGCGCCAGCCAGTGGTGCGCGCCATGCCTAGCGGACCCGAGACCGCGAACGCGGCCGATACCCGTTCCGTTGCCCATCAGAGCGTCCCTCCCAGTATATAGCCCCACATCAGCAGGGTGATGATGGTCGAAAGGACGGGGATGGCGACCGACCATTTCTTGTTGGTGTTCAATTCATAGCCCGAGCCGATGTCGAGCACGAAGTGGCGCAGGCCCGAGAGCATATGCTGGAAGAAGAACCAGCTAAGGCCGAATAGGACGATATAGCCGGGGATCGAGGTCGCGCAGGCGATGAAGGTGGCGTAGGCTTCGGGTCCGCTGGCGGCGGCCATCAGCCACCAGACCAGGCCGATCGCGCCGACCGTGGCCATGCCGTTGCCGGTCACCCGGTGGAGGATGGAGATCGCCATGGCCGGTCCCCATTTCCAGATCGACAAATGCGGCGAAAGCGGCCGGCTGTTGGATCGCGCCATATCTTACCCGTTCCCTGCGTCTTTTTTTGATGCCGATCCCCTTAAGTGCGAAAGCGCCACAGAGCAAGCGCAGCAAAGTCCCGCATTTGGAAGAGGCGCATAAGAACTGATTAACCAAGGCGCGCTATCAAGGCCGGGACACAATGTCAGTTGCAAGGGCCTTGCCTATCATGACTTCTCCCGCGTCACTCGGACATGCGACACTGGACACTTTGCTGGAACTCGACGGCGGCGACACGCTGGCGCAGGAAACCCGCGAAATATATGACCTGCTCCCCGACCAGGGCGAAGCTGTCGCGGAGGCTTTCTTCACCGCCTATATGCGCACCACCAGGCTTCGTGAGAAGCTGAGCGAGGACGCGATCAAGGGGATCGAAAGCGAATCGCGCCGCTATGTGCGGCAGAAATTGCTGGACTATGGGCGGGGCGAATGGGCTCAGTCCGCCGCCCAATGCGTGCGCCACGCGCGCAAGCATGGCGTGCCGGTCCATAACGTGCTGGCGGCGGTATCGGCCGCCAATGAAAAACTGACCGACATGCTCTGGGAGGGCTGCGCCGCCGACACCGAACGCTCGCGTCGCCTCGGCCGCGCGATGATGCGCGTGTCGATGATCGATGCGGGCCTAATGAGCAACGTGCTGGCCAACGACCTGGCCGAAGAGGAACGCAACGAACGGCAGCGCTACGGCATGATGTTCGAGCAGCGGATCGTGGGCGAGATCGACGGTGCGTCGCAACTGGGCGAATCGCTGCGCGAACAGGCCAAGGACGCGTCCGCCGCCACGCGCGGAATGCTGGGCAAGGCGTCCGAAGTCGCCGCCGCGGCCGAACAGTCGGCGCTCGCCATGCGCGAGGCGGCCCGGACGTCCGCCGGCCTCATCCGCGCGATCGAGGACGCGCGCACGGAAGTGGAGGGCGCGGCCGACGTGGCCCAGCGCGCTGCCCAGCAATCGGGCGACGCGGTCACCATGTCCGCCACCCTGTCGGATCACGCCAAGTCGATCGAATCCATCCTGGGCCTGATCCGCGACATCGCCGGACAGACCAACCTGCTGGCGCTCAACGCCACGATCGAGGCCGCCCGCGCCGGTGACGCCGGGCGCGGCTTCGCGGTCGTCGCGCAGGAAGTGAAGAGCTTGGCCAACCAAACCGCGCGCGCCACCGACGAGATCGCGAGCAAGATCGCGGATATTCAGGCGTCGACCCGCCAGTCGGTCGATACCAACGAGCGCATCCGCGTGACCGTGGGCGAAGTCCAGCAGAGCGCCGAGCGCATCCGCCACGCGATGGACGCGCAAGCCCAAACGGTGACGATGATCACCGCCGCCGTCGACGAGACCGCGCTGGCCGCCGATTCGATGTCCACCACCATCTCCGCGATCCGCCAGGATACGGAAGTCGTGGCGTCGGAGATCGACCAGCTTGAGCGCGGATTCGTCAGCGTCGAGGGCAAGCTCGCCTCGCTGCGCGCCGCCTCGACGGATTTCGGGCGGCAGGTGGCCTGAGCCGGCCATTCGCGACTCGAACACCAGGGAACGGTTCCCGTTCCGACGCAGAAATGAGCAGCGGCCCTAAAAATCCAATTCCACCCGCCAGCCGATAACGTCGACGCCATAATCGGCGCGCGTTCCGGCCAGCAGGGCGGCGTCCCTATAGGCCAGATGCGCGTAATTGAAGTTGAAGCGCAGATATTCGATCGGCGTCCATATGAGCGCGGCGATCACACCATTCTGCCGCCCGCCAATGATATCCTTGTCGTTGAGGTCCAGATAATCGTAGCGCAACGTCACCTGCCACGCGCCAAGGCCGCCGCCGCCCACTGGCCGCAACGGCCGGGTGCTCCCGAAGATGCCGTTCCTGTAGGCGCGTGTTTCGCCTGTCAGGAAATAGCCGACTTCCGCATAGCCGCCGAAGAAGACCGGATCGACGAAGCCGGGCCGCGACGGCCGCAGCCAGTGCGCCTCGCCCGCCCAGTGGAGCGGCCCGCGCGTGCCCGCTAGTTCGACGCCATAATGGCTTTCGGCGGTGGCGGCGATCAGCGGCGGGGCAAGGAAACGGCTGTTGACGCTGTGAAAGAACGGCCGCTGACGATAACGCTGCGCGACGGATGACAGGCGATTGAAGTCACGCCAGTGCGCCGACGCCCCGAAATGCCACTGACTGCTCCCCCAGCGGGGCGCGACCACGATCCGCGCGTCCAGGGCATAGCTGTCATTCTCGTCCCCGCCCTCGGCGCCGTCGGCCTCGTTGACCAGCGAATCGGCGCTGTCGGAGAAGATGCCCGCCTGCGCCAGCACCATGCCCGACCGATATTGCGCCGACAGGCCCAGCCGCCGTTCGAAGTTAAAGGCGTCGGTGAAGGCCGCGCGCTCCATGACCGTGCCGCTGGTGTCGCCGATCAGTTCGTCAAGCGACTGAAAGCCATTCTGGTTGCCCAGTGTCAGCAGCCATTTGCCATGGGTGTAGCTGATATAGGTGTCGACCAGGTTGACCTGGTTATCCGACAATTCGGTTTCCAGCTTATAGCCGAAGCCCCCGCCCAACATGCCCTCGCCGCCCAGCCGCAGGCGGCGCAATTCATTGCTATAGCCCTTGGCCCCGTCCCGAAGGCCGGCCGGGGCGATCAGCACGCCCGCGTCATATTGGATGCGACCCTTGACCTTGAAGCTGGCCGACCCGCTGCTGAAGACGGGCCCGCCCTTCCAGGCGACGGACGTTTCAGGTTCCGGCGCGGTGGGGGACGGCGAAGCGACGGCCGACGATGCGGACTCGGGGGCGCTTAACGGCTCCGCCGAACCCGGCGCGGCGCCATCCAGCCGCGCCGCCAATGCCTCGACCTGCGCTTTCAGGGCCGCGATCTGGGCGCGCAACTCGGCGGCTTCCGCCGCGCTGATCGCCTGCGCCGCCACGGGGAGCGGCGTCCATGCCAGTACGAGCGCCGACATCAGGGCAACGCTCCGGTGGATCGGAACGGCAAATCTGGCTCGGCTGGTCATCGTCGGGTCCTTCGGCATGCCAGGGGATCAGCGTGCGCGGGCGAATATGACATTCCAGTTTCAATTGCATGGATATTTTATGACCATCCAGCCACGGATCGGAAGCTGCCTGCCCTCCTCTTCCCCCGCCGCGCGCCCTTCGCTAAGGCACGGCCATGAACCAGAGCGCCTCCCCTTCTTCCCTGCAAAGCTGGAAGGTCACCCTGCCCTGCACCAGGGCGGAGGCCGAAGCGCTGGACGGCGACATCGCGGCCTTTGCGCTGCTCGATCATCCGCCGGTCCTTATGACCAGCGAAACCGCACAGGATGATGACAGCGCTTGGCGGCTGGACGCTTATTTCGAGGGCAAGCCCGGCGCGGCCGCGCTGCGCCTCCTGGGCGCGCTGGTCCCCAGCGCCAAAGGGGTCAAGCCCGTGGTCGAGGCGCTGCCCGACCAGGATTGGGTGACGATGAGCCAGCAGGGACTGGCGCCGGTGACGGCCGGCCGCTTCCACGTCCGCAACCTAGAGAGCGATCCGGAAAAGCCCGGCCACCACAATCTGCTGATCGCGGCCGGGCGCGCCTTTGGCACCGGACAGCACCAGACGACCCTGGGCTGCCTGACCATGCTGGACCGGATGCGGACGCTTGGCATGCGCTTCGGCAACATCGCCGACATCGGCACGGGCACCGGACTGCTCGCCTTCGCCGCGATGCATCTGTGGCCGCGCGCCTATGCGACCGCGTCGGACATCGACCCAGTGTCGGTCGAGGTGACCGCTAAGGAGGCGCTGGCGAACGGCGTGCCGCTGGGCATGGGGCCGGGTCGCCTGACCCTGTTCGCCGCCGCCGGAGTCGATCACACCGGCGTCGCCCGCCGCGCGCCCTATGACCTGCTGATCGCCAATATCCTGGCCGGGCCGCTGATCGAACTCGCCCCCTCGCTCTGCGCCAGCGTGGAGGAGGGCGGCACGATCATCCTCGCGGGCCTGCTGAACGACCAGGCCGACGCCGTGCTGGCCGCCTATCGCGCCCAGGGCATGCGCCTCGCCGACCGGATAGACGGCGGCGACTGGCCGACGCTGCGCCTGCGCAAGCGGCCCGCGATCGGATGGAAGCGCCCGCGCCGCTGGTCCGCCGATGCGCGCGGCGAGGCTCCGGGCTATGGTAGCTGGTAATCGCAGGAAGGACCCCAAGGACATGACGATCATTCGCCGCATCGTGACGCATGAAGGACCCGGCGGTCCGTTCGAGGATATGGCCGTGGTCGACGACGCCGTCACCGGCCCGCGTCCCGGCATCCTGCTGTTCCCCAATGTGCTGGGAACCAAGGAATCCGATTTCACCAAGGCGGAGCAGGTCGCCGCGCTCGGCTATGCCGTGCTGGTCGCCGATGTCTATGGCCAGGGGAAACGCACCACCCGCGCCGACCCGGAGATGGGACGCTATATGGCGGAACTGAACGCGGACCGGGCGCTGATGCGCGATCGCGTGACGGCCGCCCATGCGGCGCTGAAGGCGCTGCCCGAGGTGGTGTCGTCGCGCACCGCCGCCATCGGCTTCTGCTTCGGCGGCAAATGCGTGCTGGACTTGGCGCGGGCGGGCGCGGACATAGCGGGCGGCGTCAGCTTTCACGGCGTCTATGACGCGCCCGACCTGCCGGTCGCCCCCTATTCCGGCAAGCTCCTGATCTGCCACGGCTGGGATGATCCCATCGCCCCGCCCGACGCCACCGTCGCGCTGGCGAAGGAACTGACCGCGATGGGCAGCGACTGGCAGATTCATGCCTATGGCCATACCGGCCACGCCTTCACCGATGAGGGCGTCAACATGCCCGAAAAGGGACTAGCCTACAGCGCCGACGCCGACCGGCGGAGCTGGAAGGCCATGGTGGACCTGCTGGAGGAACTGTTCGGCTAAATCCGTTCCCGCGTCGCCAATATGCCTTCGATCAGGGCGATGTCGTCGGGCTTGTCGGCGTCGATGCAGGCTTCCGCCTGGTCCATCGCCACGAGGCGCGCGTCAAGGCCGAAGCGGCGGCCAGCGCGGATGATGCCGTCGCGCAGCGACGCGATTCGCAATAGCGCCCCGAGCAGCGCCAGCGGCCCGAACGCCGCGATGATCTTCCACCCTTTCTTGCGGTCCTGCTCGACCTCCCGCCAAAGAGCGATCACGCGCGCCGCCTTCGCGCTGCCGAACCAGAAAAGATTGGCGCCCGACCACCAGCCGTCACGGAACTTGAGCCACGTCCGGCGCGATCGCGGGTAGAGCGCCGTTAGCACCGCCCGTTCCACCATCGCCACCGCCAGGTCGCTTCCGCGCGCCTGGCCGATGAACTGGTCGATCATCGGGCCGTCGAGCAGGACATGGTCCGCCGTCGTCACCAGCAGGGGCAGCGGCATGTCAGGCCGCTCCAGCAGCGGCAGCAGCGAGGAGGCTATGCCCTGCCCGCTCGCCTCGAAAACGACGCGCGGGTGATCGCCCAGCCAGCGAGTCGCTGGATCGTCCAGAAAGGGTTGGGACGACTGGGTCAATATCACCAGCCGCGCGAGCGCCGGATGATCGAGCAGAGCGCGCGCGGGACGGTTGATCATCGCCTCGCCCGCCACGGGGATCAGTGTCTTGAGCGTGACGCCGGCGGCGGCGGCCAGTGGATCGACGCCGGGACGGCTGCCGGCCAGCAGGATGGCGGTGATGCCTTGGGAGGGCGAAGCAGGGTCCATTGCCGCGCGTTAGCGCGCCCCACCCGCCGAAGAAAGCCGCTTAGTTGACCCGCACCGAAGCGCCAGCCTCCACCGCATCGCCGCGCGGTCCAGCCGCCAGGCTCTTAAGCTGCGCCAGCCGCGCCCGGAAGGCGGCCAGGTCGCGCCCGGTCAGTTGCGCGGTGACGGTGAACTTCACCGAATTGGCGTCGATGGTCCGCCCGCCGCGATAGAGTTCATAATGAAGATGCGGTCCCGTCGACAGGCCGGTGGAGCCGACATAGCCGATCACCTGACCGCGACGGACTCGCTGGCCGACTGAGGCCGCGATGCGGCTCATATGCGCATAGCCGGTGGCAAGGCCGCCGCCATGCTGGATGCGGACATAATTGCCGTGGCCGCCATGCCGCCCGGCATAGGCGATGACGCCGTCGGTCGCGGCATAGATGGGGGAGCCATAAGCGGCGGCGAAGTCGATGCCCGCGTGCATCCGGGTATAGCCCAGGATCGGGTGGCGCCGCATCCCATAGCCCGAGGAGCGGCGGCCGGCGACCGGCGCGGACAGCACGCCCCTGCGCTCGCCGACGCCGGACGCCTCATACCATTCGGTGCGGCCGCCGCTCGTCCATTTGAGCATGTCGACGGCCTTGCCGCCGGCGCGGCGGAAACCGGCATAGAGCAGGTCGCCCACCTCCACACCGCCGGTTTCGGCCCGGCGATAGCCGGTGATGATGTCGTAGCGGTCGCCCGCGCCGATCGACCCCAGATCGACCTGCTGGGTAATGACCCGCAGGAACGCCTGGATCGCCTTGGGCGGCGCGCCCGACGCGCGGGCGGAGCGATAGATGCTGTCGCCTACCAGGCCTTGAATCCGCAGCGGCCTGTCGTCGACGCGGATCGGCACCCGCTTCACCTGCAATTGCCCGCCAGCGCGGGCCAGTTCCAGCGACAGGTCGAGGCGCGCGCGGAAGGCCAGACGGTCGAGCGGGCGGGGGCGGTCGCGGCTGGCGCGGCGGCCCAGTACGATGTCGAGCCGTGTGCCGGGCTTCAGCATCCCGCCGCCGATGTCGCCCGCCACCAATCCGCCCACCGCCGACACATCGGCGGCCGACACGCCGGCCCGCGACAAGGCGCGCGACAGGCTGTCGCTGCTGCCGATCTGGGCGTTGAGGGCGATCTGCGGGCGCTCGGGCGTTTCGCGCAGCGGCTGGACCGCATCGGTTGACCCCATGCGCCGGCCGCTGTCCGCGCCCAGCGCCAGGGGCGTGATCATCTGGCTGCGCACTTCATCATAGCGCGCATCGTCCATCAGCGGCGTCGGCGGGCCGGGAATGGCCTGAAAATCCGGAGCGAGGTAGAGCGCAGCGGCGCAGAGGCCGAAACAGGTGGCGAGGCCGCGAAACCAGGTGGCGCTGCCCACCTGCTGGCCGAGGTCGGGCACCAGTTCCGCGTCCCGCGCCCAATCCTCGATCCGCTGACGCCAGTTCCGGGTCGGGCGCGCGGGCGGATTGCGCAGCGAATCGGTCATCCACAGCGACGGCGACGCGCCGCCTTGATGGACCCCAAACTGGCTTTCCTGGAACAAGACCGGCAACCCCCCGGAAATCTTCGGCTTTTGCGCGAGCGACGGCACGGCCCCCGCGCCGTGCGTCAGGCCCCTCGCTTGTAAACTTACAGGGTTAAAGTCAATTTAATGCGGTACTTGATCGCAGCGGATGCGGTGAAGCGTGGGAGTCCAAGGCCAGCCTGCGGAACTTCTTCTACTAACGAGATGTGCGCTTGCAAGACGGGCCGTCCTGCCCGACATAGGGCCGATGGCGCTCTTTGCCCGATCCCCCGTCACCGCGGTGCTTGGCCCCACCAATACCGGCAAGACCCATCTGGCGGTCGAGCGCCTCTGCGGCCATTCCAGCGGCATGATGGGCTTTCCCCTGCGGCTACTGGCGCGCGAAGTCTATGATAGGGTGGTGGCGATCAAGGGAAAGGAGCAGGTCGCCCTCATCACCGGCGAGGAAAAAATCGCCCCGCCCCACGCCCGCTATTTTCTCTGTACGGCCGAATCCATGCCGGTCGAGGGGGATTATGCGTTCGTCGGCCTCGACGAAGCCCAGATCGGCGCGGACCCGGAACGCGGCCATGTGTTCACCGATCGGCTGCTGCGCGCGCGCGGGCGCGAGGAGACGATGATCCTGGGGTCGGCTAATATCTCCGGCTTGGTGAGGACGCTCGTGCCCGATGTGGAGATCATCGGCCGTCCACGCTTCTCCACCCTTTCCTATGCGGGCGCTAAGAAACTGTCCCGCCTGCCCCGCCGCTCCGCCATCGTCGCCTTCTCGGCCGAGGAAGTCTATGCGGTGGCCGAGATGCTGCGGCGTTTCCGGGGCGGCGCGGCCGTGGTCATGGGCGCGCTGTCGCCCAGCACCCGCAACGCGCAGGTCCAGATGTTCCTGAACGGCGATGTCGACTATCTGGTCGCCACCGATGCCATCGGCATGGGCCTGAACCTCGACGTCGCCCATGTGGCCTTCGCGTCGCTGCGCAAATTTGACGGCCATCGCACCCGCCGGTTGACGATAGCGGAAATGGCGCAGATCGCCGGCCGCGCGGGCCGCCATCACAAGGACGGCACCTTCGGCAGTCTGGGCCATGAAGAAGGCGACGCGGCCTTCACGCCCGAAGAGATTGACGCGATCGAGACGCACCGCTTCCCCCGGATCGAGCATCTTTACTGGCGCGACGGCGCGCCGCGCTGCGACAGCCTGGAGGTGCTGCTCGCCGACCTTCAGGAACGCCCCGACCGCCCCGAACTGCGCGCCGCGCCCGAAGCCGTCGATCTTGCCGTGCTGCGCAAGCTGGCCGACGATCCGCTGGTGATCGAGCGGGTCCGGGGCAAGCGCCAGGTGACGCGGCTATGGGCGGCCTGCGGCCTTCCCGATTTCCAGAAGCTCGGCGCCGACCATCATGCCCGCCTGGTCCAGCGCATCTGGCGCTTCCTGTCCGAAGGGGACGGCCATATCCCGCGCGACTGGTTCGCGCAGCAGATCGCCCGGCTCGATTCGGTGCAGGGCGACATCGACACCTTGTCGGGCCGGATCGCCGCCACCCGCACCTGGGCCTATATCGCCCATCGCCCCGACTGGCTCGCCTTTCCGCTGGAGATGGCCGAGCGCACCCGCGTGTTGGAGGAACGGCTGTCCGACGCGCTGCACGCGGCGCTGACGCAGCGTTTCGTCGACCGCCGCACCTCGGTCCTGCTTCGCGATATTGGCCAGAATATCGAGGCGCTTCCGGTCGCGATCGAGCCTTCGGGCGAAGTGACCGTTGACGGCGAGGCGATCGGACGGCTTGACGGATTTCGTTTCTCGGTCGATCCGCATGCACGAGTGCAGGATCGCAAGATGCTGCTGGCGGCGGCGGAACGACGCTTGGGAAGGATATTGCGAGTGAAGGCCGACGAATTGCTGATCGCGCCGGATGGCGATTTCGCGCTGACCGACGCGCCCGGCGCCCTGCCGGGAATTGCATGGAAGGATGCGCCGGTCGCCGCCCTGCTGGCGGGTCCGACCTTGCTGTCTCCAGAGATTCGCCTCGACCGCGCGCTGTCGGCGCTTGGCCCGGACGTGCAGAAGCAGGTGCTGAGCCGGCTTACCGCCTGGTTCGACGGCCAGAAGCTCAAGCATCTGACGCCGCTGCTCAAGATGGTGGAGGCATCGCAGGACCCGCAGGTGCCCGCGGTCGTTCGGGCCGCCTTCGCCCAGCTCGCCGACGAGGGGGGCGTGGTGGCGCGCACCGATCTCGATTCCGCGCTCGCCCATCTCGATAAGGACCAGCGCCATCTGCTGCGCCGCGCCGGCATAGATATCGGCGTGCTCGACATCTATCATCCCGGCCTGCTGAAGCCGGGCGGAGCGCGGTGGCGCGCCGCGCTGGCCGCCGCCCGGATCGGCAAGCCCTGCCTGCCGCTTCCCACTCCCGGCATCACCCTGCTCGCGACCGAGGATCGGACCGCGCAGATGGGCGCGCGCGCGGCCGGTTTCCGGGGCTTCGGCCCGCAGATGCTGCGCGTCGATATGGCCGAGCGCATGGCCCGCGCGGCCCACGAAGCGATCGCCAAGGGCGAGGCCTTCACGCCGCTCAGCCCACAGATCGTCTCGCTCGGCCTTCATGAGCCCGCCTTTCTGGCGCTGATGCGGCTCGCCGGCTTCCGCCCGGTCGAGCCAAGCGAGGAAAGCCCCGTCAACTGGGCGTTCCGTGGCCGGCAAAAGGCCCGCCCTCCTCGCGCCGCGCCGCGCCCGCGCGCGGCTAATGGGCACGACCGCAACCACCAGCGGCTGGCGCGGCCGGCGTCGACGCCCGCTCGATCCGAACCGCGTCCCGGCAACGCCTTCGCTGGTCTGGCCGACTTGCTCGGCGGCAATGGCTGACATGCAGCCGGGCGCCGGCCCGGCCCAGCGCATCGACAAGTTCCTGTGGTTCACGCGCCTGGCGAAAAGCCGGTCGATCGCCCAGAAAATCGCGGAAGAGGGCCATATCCGCCTCAACGGCCGCCGCATCGACCGCGCCCACGCCGCGATCCGGGCCGGCGACCTCATCACCTTTCCCCATGGCGGCGGCGTCCGCGTGATCCGCGTGATCGCGCTGCCCGGCCGGCGCGGCCCCGCTCCGGAGGCGCAAAGCTGCTATGAGGATCTGCAGGTCGGGCTTTAGACGGACCAACAATATCCTCATTGACCTTCGCCAACCCCAGGAATAGCAGGGCGCGGCCAAGCCGAACTTTCAAGAGTGCCGCATAATGACCTACGTCGTCACCGACGCCTGCATCCGCTGCAAATATATGGACTGCGTCGAAGTCTGCCCCGTCGACTGCTTCTACGAGGGCGAGAATATGCTGGTCATCAACCCCAGCGAGTGCATCGACTGCGGCGTGTGCGAGCCCGAATGCCCGGCCGAGGCGATCCTGCCCGATACCGAGAACGGCCTGGAAAAATGGCTTGAGCTGAACACCCGCTTCTCAGCCGAATGGCCCAACATCACCGTCAAGGGCGTGGCGCCCGCCGACGCCGACGAGATGAAGGGCGTGCCCGACAAGCTGGAGAAATATTTCTCCCCCGAACCGGGCAAGGGCGACTGAAGGGCGGACGATCGGCGGTTGAGGTTCGATCGTTTCCGCGCGTTTCCGGGCAATTATGTCCGGGGGTGGCAATTTTGTTACGAATCTGCTAAGAGGCTTCCAACGGACGGCTTTTACGCCCGTCCTGGAGGTTTCGTTTCATGATATGACGGTGACGCCGCGGTAATCCCGGCATGTGGCCCCTTCGCATGTTCACCGCGATGAACCCGTTCCCCGGTTGAATTGGAAAGGTATCAAATGGCTGCCAAGGCGCTGTCCTTTGACGTTGGCGATTATGTTGTCTACCCCAAGCATGGCGTTGGCCGTGTGGTCGAGCTTCAGAAGGAGCAGATCGCGGGCATGGAGCTGGAGCTTTACGTGCTCCGCTTCGAAAAGGAGCGCATGACGCTCCGCGTCCCCACCAATAAGGCCGAGGGCGTGGGCATGCGCAAGCTGTCGTCCAACAAGACCCTCGAAGAAGCGATGGAGACCCTGAAGGGCAAGCCCAAGGTCAAGCGCACCATGTGGTCGCGCCGCGCGCAGGAATATGAGGCGAAGATCAACTCGGGCGACCTGGTGTCGATCGCGGAAGTCACGCGCGACCTGTTCCGGGCCGACGACCAGCCCGAGCAGAGCTATTCCGAGCGCCAGATCTTCGAAGCCGCATCCAGCCGCCTCGCTCGCGAGCTGGCGGCGATGGAGGAGACGGACGAGCCGAGCGCGCTCAAGAAGATCCTGCGCATCCTCAACGAAGCCGCGCCCAAATATAACAAGGCCGAGGCCTGACCGCTCCGGTCCCCTGAAGGGAAAACGAAAAAGGGCGCCTTTATCGGGCGCCCTTTTTCGTGCCGGAGGCAAATGTCAGTTGCCGGCGTCCTTGGCCGCGCCGCTCGCCGCGTCGCCCACGTCCTTGGCCGCCGAGCCGACCGACTCCGCCGCGCTGGTCACCGCATTGTCCTTGGCGCTTTCGCTGCTGACCAGGAAATAGGCCGCGACCGCGACCACGATCACCAGCAGCAGGATCGCCAGGGTCATGCCGCCGCCGCCGCGCTTTTCGATGACGGTCGTGGAATGGGTCGGCGTCGCCTGGGCCGGTTGCTCCCGATAGTCAGCCATTGCTACGTCCTCCTCTTGGCTGTTGGACAAAGCGGATAATCGTTCCTGGTAGGAAATGTTCCGCCCGCGCCCCCGCAGACCCCTCCCCATCTGCCTGTTCCATCCTGCCTACCGGAACCGGAACCAATTCCATGCGCTTGCCCTTTGCCCTACAGGCATCGCCGGGGCGGAACAGGGGATTTTCATGACCGAGGCTGTCGCACAGCAGGTGCATGTCCATGCGCCGTGGCAGATTCCGCCCCGCGCCTGGTGGGAGATATTGAAGCGCGTCTATGCCGCCATGTCCTCCAACCATCTGGGCCTGCTGGCGGCGGGCGTCGCCTATTACGCCTTTCTCAGCCTGGCGCCGCTGCTGGCGGCGGTCGTCCTGACCTATGGCCTGGTCGGCGATCCGGCGCTAGTGAGCGAACATATGCAGTCGGTCATCGCGGTGGTTCCGGCCGATGCCGCGAAGCTCATCAACGACCAGCTTCTTTCGGTCGTCACCACGGCCAAGGGCCAGGCAGGGATCGGCTTGGTCATCGCCCTGGCGCTGGCCGTCTATGGCGCCACCCGCGCGGCTTCGGCCATTATAGAAGCGCTCAACATCGTCTATGAGCAGAAGGAGGAGCGCTCTATCATCGCCTTCTACCGCGTGTCGCTGGGCATCACCTTTTCGGCCGTGCTGGTCGTGGTCGGCGGCGTGCTGACCGCCAGCGTCATCGGCTTCCTGCAAGATATCGTCAGCGGCTGGGGTCCTGTCGCCATCTTCACCGCGAAGCTGATTACCTGGCTGGCGGCGGGCAGCTTCGCCAGCCTGATCTTCGCCCTCGTCTATCGCTTCGGTCCCCACCGGCGGCACGCGCGATGGCAATGGCTGACCGCCGGGTCGGTCGCCGCGACGCTGATCTGGCTCGCCGCCACGCTCGGCATGTCGGTCTATGTCGCGCAGTTCGGCAATTACAATAAGACCTATGGCTCGCTGGGCGCGGTCGTCGTGCTGGAATTATGGCTCTACGTCTCCGCCCTGGTCGTCCTACTCGGCGCGCAGATCAATGCCGAGGCGGAGCGCCAGACAAGCGCCGACACGCAGGTCGATCACGACCCGGAGACGGCGGCGCAATAGCCGCACTAGGGCCTTGCCCTGCCCCGCGCCCCACGCTACAGCGCCCTCCTTCGTCGGCGTGGTCCCAAAGGCCGCGCCTGGCACAGGAGTGTAGCTCAGTTGGTAGAGCGTCGGTCTCCAAAACCGAATGCCGGGGGTTCGAGTCCCTCCACTCCTGCCACGCGCGCCATCTGTCTCTTTCCGCCCGGACTTGCTCCGGAGCCGGCTTGGGGCTATGGGGCCAGCGAAGAATAGGTCGCGAAGCGGTGGCCGCACCCCGGGACGCCAGATGATGGGCGGGACCCGGAGGGCGGACTGTTGCTTCGCGGTTTGGCGTTTGTTTTTATTGGATTGAACAGAAAAGATGGCCAAGACATCCCCTGGCGATTTCGTCAATCAGGTAAGGACGGAAGCGTCGAAGATCGTGTGGCCCTCGAGCCGCGAAACGGTGATGACCGCCGTGATGGTCGTGCTGATGACGTCGCTGCTGGGGATTTTCTTCTTCGGCATCGACACGGTCTTCGGCGCGATCGTCAAATGGCTGCTTGGCCTGGCGGCCGGGCAGGCCTGAACATTCTGGGAGTTTGAAACGGTAACATGGCGCGCTGGTATATCATCCACGCCTATTCGGGCTTCGAGAACAAGGTGCGCGACTCGATCGTGGCCGAGGCCGAGCGCATGGGCCTTTCCCAGCTGGTCGAATCGGTCGAGGTTCCCGTGGAGACGGTGACCGAGGTGCGGCGCGGCAAGAAGATCCAGTCGGAGCGGAAATTCTTCCCCGGCTATGTCCTCGCCAAGCTGGCGATGAACGACGATGTCTATCACCTGGTCAAGAACACGCCCAAGGTGACCGGCTTCCTGGGCGCCAGCGGCAAGCCGCAGGCGATCAGCGAGGCGGAGGCCGCGCGCATCCTCAACACCAAGGAGGAAGCCGCCGCCGCGCCCAAGCACAAGATCAACATCGACTATGAGATCGGCGACGCGGTCAAGGTGCTGGACGGCCCCTTCGCCAGCTTCAACGGCACGGTCGAGGAACTGGATTTCGAAAAGAACCGGGTCAAGGTGTCGGTGTCGATCTTCGGCCGCGCCACTCCGGTCGAACTGGATTTCGAGCAGGTCGAACTGTCGAAATGAGGGTATTTTAAGGCCGTCATCCCGGACTTGATCCGGGATCCATGGGCAACGGCGCCGCGCAGGCTCGCGGGCGGTGAGGCCAATGGGTCCTGACTTTCGTCAGGATGACGGACCACAGAATTTTCGGGCTTCGGCCCGGAAACAGCGCGGGAGGAGGCTTCGGTTTCCGCATGAACCGCTAAACTTGAACCGGGCGCGCCTTGTCTGAGGTCCGCCCAGCAACAGAGTGAGTAAAGATGGCCAAGAAGATTACGGGCTATATCAAGCTCCAGGTGCCCGCTGGAGCCGCCAACCCCTCGCCGCCGATCGGCCCTGCTTTGGGTCAGCGCGGCGTCAACATCATGGAATTCTGCAAGGCGTTCAACGCCTCGACGGACAAGATGGAGAAGGGCACGCCGCTGCCGACCATCATCACCGTCTATGCGGACCGCAGCTTTTCCTTCACCACGAAGCAGCCGCCGGCCACCTATCTGATCAAGAAGGCGATGAACCTGAAGTCCGGTTCCAAGGAGCCCGGCAAGGTCGTCGCCGGCAAGATCACCCGCGCCCAGCTCGCCGAGATCGCGCAGGCCAAGATGGCCGATCTCAACGCGAACGACATCGACGCGGCGACGAAGATCATCGAAGGCTCCGCCCGCGCGATGGGCCTCGAAGTGGTGGAGGGTTAAGATCATGGCAAAGCTGACCAAGAAGGCAAAGGTCCTGGCCACCGCCATCGACAAGGAAAAGCTGCACGGCGTCGATGAGGCGCTGGCGCTGATCAAGACCCACGCGACCGCGAAGTTCGACGAAAGCGTCGAGGTCGCGATCAACCTGGGCGTCGATCCCCGTCACGCCGACCAGATGGTCCGTGGCGTCGTCACCCTGCCCGCCGGCACCGGCAAGACCGTGCGCGTCGCCGTGTTCGCTCGCGGCGACAAGGCCGAGGCCGCGACCGCGGCGGGCGCCGACATCGTAGGCGCGGAGGATCTGCTGGACAGCATCCAGGCCGGCAATATCGACTTCCAGCGCGTCATCGCCACGCCCGACATGATGGGCCTGGTGGGTCGCCTCGGCAAGGTTCTGGGTCCCAAGGGCCTGATGCCGAACCCGAAGCTGGGCACGGTCACGCCGAACGTCGCCGAAGCCGTGAAGGCCGCCAAGGGTGGCCAGATCGAATTCCGCGTCGAAAAGGCCGGCATCATCCACGCCGGTTTGGGCAAGGCGAGCTTCGCGCAGGAAGATCTGCGCAAGAATTTCGACGCCTTCGTCGATGCGATCGTCAAGGCCAAGCCGACCGGCTCCAAGGGCAAATATGTCCGCAAGATCGCCCTGTCGTCCTCGATGGGCCCGGGCGTGAAGGTGGACGTGGCGGAAGTCGCCGGCGCCTGACGGCCGATCATCGGCCCGGTTCGGGTCGGGATCGCGATGTTTGCGGCGGCGCCATCGGGCGCGCGACGTTGACATTGCGGTCCCTTTCCCCTACCGGGCCACTTTCCCGCGCGGATCTGCCGGAACCGACAGGTTCCTCATGGTCGGCGTAAAGCAGATTTGAACGAGAAGAGACAAGCCATGTTCGCAATCGTGCGCACAGGCGGCAAGCAGTATCGCGTTGCCGCAGGAGACAAGATCGTCGTCGAGAAGCTCGCCGGTGAAGCCGGGGACAAGGTCACGCTGGACGACGTCCTGCTGGCCGGTGAGAATGGCGACCTCAAGGACACCGCGGGCCTGACCGTCGCGGCTGAGATCATCGCCCAGGCAAAGGGCGAGAAGGTCATCGTCTTCAAGAAGCGCCGCCGCCACAATTATCGCCGCAAGAACGGCCATCGCCAGCGCCACACCATTCTTCGCATCGTCGCCATCGGCAACGAGGAAAAGAAGGCGCCCAAGAAGGCCGCCGCCCAGACCGAAGAAGCGGCCCCGGCCGCTACCGCCGAAGCCTGATCGCTTCGCTGAGCATTCGAGGAGTTTAGACAATGGCACATAAGAAAGCAGGCGGTTCGTCGCGCAACGGTCGCGATTCGGCCGGCCGTCGCCTTGGCGTCAAGAAGTTCGGCGGTCAGGAAGTGATCGGCGGCAACATCATCATCCGTCAGCGCGGCACCCGGGTCTACCCAGGCCGCAATGTCGGCATGGGCAAGGACCACACCCTCTTTGCGCTGACCGAGGGCCGCGTGGTATTCCACGACGGCAAGCTCGGCCGCAAATATGTGTCGGTCGACATGGTGGCCCAAGCGGCCGAATAATCGGACGATCATGGCCATGGATCGTCCTTTGGGGCGATACTGGATCACCGAAACCCGTCGCTGGCGACAGGTTCAAGAAGGTGCAGGAAAACGGGACGCCCCATTGGGAGCGTCCCGTTTTCGTTTGCTCTAGGTTGTTGAAAAATCCGGTTAAATCTCTGGAACAACGGCCTGTCTGAAACGTCACACGAGCGGGAGCAATCATAAAGATCATTGTCGCCGGCCTGTCACAGAAAAGGGCCAAAGGCGCGCTGAGAGGAAAATATCGCCATGTTCGCAAGAACCCCCCGCCTGCTGCTGCGACCCGGCTGGTCCGAGGATGCGGCCGCGCTCGCCCAGGCCATCGGCCATGAAGCGGTGCTCCGCAATCTGGCGCGCGCGCCCGCCCCCTACGGCCTGGCCGACGCACAGGCGTTTGTGGCCGCGCCGCAGGACCCTCGCCTCCCTCGTCTGCTGGCCTTCAGCCGCACGATGGGCGCTCCGCGCCTGATCGGCGGCTGCGCCATTCATCGCGAATCGGACGGCGAGCTGGAACTGGGCTATTGGATCGCGCGGCCCTATTGGGGCCTGGGCTTCGCCACCGAAGCGGCGCGCGCCGTCATGGGCATTGCCCGCGCCACCGGACTGTCCGGCCTGCGCGCTCGGCATTTCGTCGACAACCCCGCCTCCGGCAACGTCCTGCGCAAGCTGGGCTTCCGCTTCACCGGCCGCGTCGAGCCGATGTATAGCCCCGGCCGCCGCGCGGAGGCGGATGCGCTGCTGTTCGAGCAGGGCGAGGAACATGCCGTGGCCAATGACCCGGCGTTCGAACTTTATGGCGACACCGTGGCCGTGGAGCATCCGCTCGCGGCCTGACCAACAGCGTCCTTCGGCTTGTCGGCCCGAGCGATGGAGGCGGCGCGACTCACCCCGCGCCCCTCATCCTTTCGAAAAGCGCGATCGCCGCGCCATGCAATCGGGTATCGCCGAACCGCTTGAAGCCAAGCTTTTCGGCGACTCGCACCGATCCGTCATTGCCGGCCTCGATGATGCAGCGCACCAAAGGCGCATCGACATGGGCGTCGGCCCAGGCCAGCACCGCGCCCACCGCTTCGCTGGCGATACCCCGGCCCCAAGCGGCGGGCGACAGCACCCACCCCGCCTCGGGCGCGCCCTCCAGTTCCGGCAATCCCCGGCAAGCGTTGAGCAGACCCGCCTCGCCTAGAAAAGCGCCGGTCGCCCGATCCTCAACCACCCACATGCCATAGCCCAGCAGCGACCACATACCGGCATAGCGCAGGATGCGGAACCATACCGCCTGACGATCCTGCACCGCGCCGCCGATATGGCGAACCACCTGCGGATCGCCCCACAGAGCGCAACAGTCGGCAAGGTCGTCGGGCCCGTGGGCGCGCAGGACCAGCCGGTCCGTATGGAGCATGGGCCCGCTTATCATCGGCCGATAAGAGAGCGCTCCGCCCGCGCGGTCAAGCCGTGGCGGCGTTTATCGGCAGGCGCGCGGCCACATAGGCGCTTTCATGCAAGTCGATCAGATGCCGGTCATCCACCTTCCACGGGTGAAAGCCCGGCAGGAAATAGGCGAGCCATGGACGCGCCACCGCGCGCACCATCCCCGGCCGAACCAAGGCATAGGCGGCCAGGCGCATCCCGGCGCGCAGTCCGGTGATGCCGTCCTGCCGCAACAGCTCCAGCATTCCGCGCGAGCGATGATGCAGGAAGTTCTTCGTCACGATCAGCATCATCAGCGCCTTCAGCCGCCATCGCCTACCCCGGCTCCAGTCGCGCGTCGCGTGCAGCCATGTGTCATAGGCGACGCCCTTATGCTCGATCTCCTCGACCGCGTGCCAGCGCCACAGCGCCGCTGCCTCCGCGTCCGCCCTCTCCAGATGCCGGGGATCGCGCAGCAGCTCATGCGCGAGAATCGCGGTGAAATGTTCGAGCGCCATGGTCGCCGCCAGCCGAACGATCGGCGGCCGCGAGCGCGCCAAATCCAGCAGCCGCGTCACATCCTCGTCCAGTAGGCCGACGTCATAGCCATGGTCCGTCACCTGCCGGTTGAACGCCAGATGCTCGCGGCTATGCAGCACTTCCTGCTTCGTAAAGGCCGCGATCTCGCCAGCCAGTCGCGGGGGCACATCGTCGCGGAAGGCGCGCACGCTGTCGATGAAATAGGCCTCGCCGCGCGGAAAGGTGATCGACAGCGCGTTGAAGAAGGCGGTCGCGACCGGATCGCCCCCTACCCAGTGCCGCGCGCTGCCGCTACGGTCGAACCGGCGATCGCGCGGGTTGATAGTCAAATCGTCGGGCGTTCGCATCCACGGGGCCTCCGTCCTGCCTCATTAACATCAGTGTCAATAAGAGTTACTTACATTCATGTCAATAAAGCGCTCCCGCCTCACCCCGGACGAAAGCCGTTCGGCCGCGCTGGAAGCCGCCCGCGCGCTCCTGATCGAGGCGGGGCCGCAGGCAGTGACGCTGAAAGCGGTGGCGGCGCGAGTCGGCCGCACCCACGCCAATCTGCTGCACCATTTCGGATCGGCGTCGGGGCTGCAAAAGGCGCTCGCCGCCACGCTGGCCGAAGCGATCACCGCGACGATCGGCGCGGCGGTGCAGGCGGCGCGGCGCGGCGAGGTCCGGCCGCGCGCGATCGTCGATCTGACCTTCGACGCGTTCGACCGCGAGGGTGCGGGCGCGCTGGCGAGCTGGATGCTGCTGTCGGGCAATGAGGATGCGCTCGACCCGGTGATTGAGGCGATCCATGCGCTGGTCGATCAGCTCGTCGCCACGGCCCTCTCCCCCCGCCTTGCCGAGACGATCCGCGACAATACGCTGATGCTGGTCCTGATCGCTCTGGGCGATTCGCAACTGGGCGCGCCGATGGCCGCCGCCCTCTCCGTCCCGCGCGAACGGGCGCGCGAAATCGCCACGAGGGCGCTGACCACGGCGCTGCTCGCGGAGGCCACGGCCAAGGATCACAGCAGGACGGTTTAATTTTTCCGCATATGCGGCTATGGGCCGCCGATGCATTTTCTCGACCAAGCAAAAATCTTTATCAAATCCGGCTGGGGCGGTCCCGGCGCGGTCAGCTTCCGCCGCGAAAAATATGTCGAATATGGCGGCCCGGACGGCGGCAATGGTGGCAAGGGCGGCGACATCATCTTCGAAGCGGTGCCGGGCCTCAACACCCTGATCGACTTTCGCTATACCCAGCATTTCAAGGCGCAGCGCGGCCAGCCCGGCATGGGCAAGAATCGCTATGGCGCGGGCGGCGAGGATCTGGTGATCCAGGTTCCGGTCGGCACCCAGATATTGTCCGATCCCCAGCCCATCGAGGGCACCGAGGATGAGGACGGCATTCCGGAATATGAGGAACAGGAAGTCCTGGCCGACTTCACCGAGCCCGGCCAGCGCATTGTCTTCCTGCGCGGCGGCGACGGCGGGCGGGGCAACATGTCCTACAAGACCAGCACCAACCGCGCGCCCCGCCAGCACGGCACCGGCTGGCCGGGCGAGGAGCGCTGGGTCTGGCTGCGCCTGAAGCTGTTGGCCGATGTGGGCCTTGTCGGCATGCCTAACGCCGGCAAGTCGACCCTGATCAACCAGGTCACCAATACCAAGGCGAAGGTCGGCGCCTACGCCTTCACCACCACTAAGCCGCAATTGGGCGTCGTGCTGCACAAGGGGCGCGAGTTCGTGCTGGCAGACATTCCGGGACTGATAGAGGGCGCGGCGGAAGGCGCGGGAATCGGCGACCGTTTCCTCGGCCATATCGAACGCTGCCGCGTGCTGCTCCACCTGATCGACGCGACCGGCGACGATCCGGTGGAGGCATGGCGGATCGTCCAAGACGAACTGGTCGCCTATGGCGCGGGCCTGGACGAAAAGCCGCAGATGGTAGTGCTGAACAAGGGCGACTTGCTGGGGCAGGAGCTGATGGACGACATCGCTGCCCAGCTTCGCGACGCGGGGGTCGAGGACATCTTCATCATCTCCGGCGCGACCGGCGAGGGCGTCGAAAAGATGCTGGACGCCGTCATCCCGCTGCTGGGCGAAGCGAAGAAGGCGGAGGACGCGGAAGCGGGCAAGAGCGGGGACGACGAACCATGGTCGCCGCTCTGACCGCCCGCGCTATTTTCATCCCCGTCCGCTGATGGCGCTCGTCATGCCTGCCTCTCTTGCTGGCTTCCCGCCTGCGCACATCCGCCGTCTGGTCGTGAAGATCGGGTCCGCCCTGCTGGTCGACCCGGCCGGCCAGGTGCGCGAGGACTGGCTGCGCACGCTGGTCGCCGACATCGCCGCGCGCAAGGCGGCGGAGCAGCAGATCATCATCGTCTCCTCGGGCGCGATCGCACTGGGCGCGCGCCGCCTACATCTGCCCAAGGGCGGGCGCGGCAGCCTGGAGGATGCGCAGGCCGCCGCCGCCACCGGGCAGATCGCGCTTTCCCAATGCTGGGCCAGCCTGCTGCACGCCCAGGGGATCATCGCCGCGCAGATGCTCGTCACGCTTGACGACCTTGAGCATCGCCGCCGCTACCTCAACGCCTCCGCCACGCTCGACCGGCTGATGACGCTGGGCGTGGTGCCGGTGGTGAACGAGAATGACAGCGTCGCCACGGCGGAAATCCGTTTCGGCGACAATGACCGGCTCGCCGCCCGCATCGGCCAGGCCGCTCGGGCGGACGCGGTAGTGCTGCTGTCCGACGTGGACGGGCTTTACACCGCCAATCCGCACGCCGATGCGGACGCGATGTTCATCGACAGAATAGCAAAGATAGACGCCCGCATCGTGGCGATGGCCGATGGGGGATCGGCGTCGGGGATGGGGTCGGGCGGCATGACCTCCAAGATCGAGGCCGCCCGGATCGCGACCGGCGCCGGCGCTCATCTCGCCATCATATCGGGCAAGGTGGATGCGCCGCTCAGCCACTGGGAACAGGGCGGGCGCGGCTCGATCTTCCTCGCCGCGCCGCCCACGCGCGCGCGCAAGGGCTGGCTGGCGGGCCGCCTGACGGTGCGCGGCCGCATCACCGTCGACGCCGGGGCGGAACGCGCGCTGGGCCGGGGCAACAGCCTGCTGCCCGCCGGCGTTGCGCTGGTCGAGGGGGTGTTCGCGCGCGGCGACGTGATCGACATCCTCGCCCCCGACGGGCGCGTGATCGCGCGCGGGCTTTCGGAATATGACAGCGAGGACGCGGCGAAGATCGCCGGCAGGCGCAGCGAGGATATTCCCGCGCTGCTCGGCACCATGCCCCGGTCGGTGCTGGTCCATCGCGATCATATGGCGCTGGTCTGACAACATGACGATGACCATTGCCATGACGGGCGCGACGGGTTTCGTCGGCGCCGAAACGCTCGACCGCGCGCTGGCTGCCGGCTTCACGGTGAAGGCGCTGGCCCGCAGCGCCCAGCCGCCCCGCGCCCGGCTCACCTGGGTCCATGGATCGCTGGAGGACAAGCGCGCGCTCGACCGGACGATCCGCGACGTGGACGCCGTCATCCATATCGCCGGAGCCGTCAACGCGCCGGACCGCGCGGGGTTCGAGGCTGGCAACGCGCTCGGCACCGTCGCGGTGATCGACGCGATGCGCCGTCAAGGCGTTCGCCGCCTGGTCCACGTCTCCTCGCTCGCCGCGCGCGAGGCGGACCTGTCCGACTATGGCTGGTCCAAGGAACTGGCCGAGCGGCATGTGAAGGCCAGCGGCCTTGATTGGACGATCGTCCGCCCGCCCGCCATCTACGGGCCGCGCGACAAGGAGATGCTGGACCTGTTCCGCATGGCAAAGCGCGGGCTGCTGCTGCTGCCGCCCGGCGGCCGCCTGTCGGTGATCGAGGTTGGCGACCTGGCCGACCTGCTGTTGACCCTGGCAGCGGAGCGCGACATCAGCCGCGCCCAACTCTACGAGGTGGATGACGGCACGCCGGGGGGATGGGACCATCAGGATTTCGGCGAGGCGCTGGGCCGGGCGGTCGGGCGCGCGAGCGTCCGCGCGATGGCGACACCGCCCTGGCTGCTGAACGCCGCCGCCCGCGCCGATGGCCTGCTTCGCGGCCGCAAGGCCAAGCTGACGCCCGATCGTGTCCGCTATTTCTGCCACCCCGACTGGGTGTCGGTGCCGCTGCTGAAAGTGCCCGCTTCGCTATGGACGCCGAAGGTCGCGACCGCCGATGGCCTCAAAGCCACGGCGGACGCATATCGGATGAAGGGATGGCTGTAGCGGCGGGATAATGGCGGCCCGCACGGGGCCGCCATTCCGCTTCACCATTCATAGGCCTTGGGCAGCGCGCCGGGCTGCGGCGTCGCGTAGCGGTCCCGCAGCTTGGTCTGGCGGTTGTCGATCGGCTGCTGCACGCCGTCGATCCACACCGCGACCGGGGCCGATTCCATCTCCAGCGGATCGCCGTCCCACACGACGACGTCCCCCGCCCTTCCGGCCTTCAGCGAACCGATCCGGTCGCCAAGGCCCATCGCCTCGGCCGGCGCGGAGCTGATGGTCCTGAGCGCCTGCCCCCAGCTAAGGCCGGTCGCGCCCGGCACCTTGTTCAGCGCCACCATATTGCCCGCCTGCTGGGTAGCGAGGCGCAGTTGCAACCCCTCGTCCCGGTCCATCAGGCCCATCGACACGGCCACGCCCGCCTTCACCATCCGGCCGACATTGCTCTGGGTCGCGGCCAGCTTCTCGAAGCTCGACGGCAGGTCGTCGAGGCCGCCGGCGATCACCGGCACCTTGGCGGCGGCGATCTGGCTCGCGACCATCCAGCCTTCGGTCGCTCCCGCCAGGATCAAGCGCAGCGCCGGAAAATCCTTCTTGAGCGCCAGCACCGCCAATATGTCGCGCGCCGATTCGACATGGACCATCAGCGGCATCTGCCCGCTCACGACCGGCGCCAGCGCCTCCGCGTCGGCGCGCAGCAGCAGGCTGTCCTTCGACCGCCCGTCATAGCCCGCCGGATTTTTCGCGAAATCCTGCGCCTCGCGCAGCAGCGCCCTGAACAGCAGATGGGCGGCCGGGCGGCTACCCCCCGCCTCCTGCGATCCTTCCTCGCCCATCTCGACATATTGGAAGGCGCGGCCCTTGGTGATCGGGTTCATGTCCGCACCCAGATCCACGACCGCGCCCTGCCCGGCGAAGATGTTGCCCGACGCGGCGGGCACCACCACCGCCCGCGTTACCCCCGCCGTGCGGCTGATCGCGACCGGGTTGGCCAGCGGGTTGATCGCCGGCTCGACGTCGATCGCCGCCGAGAAGGGCGATTTGGACGCGGACGAGTCGTTGGTCTGCGTCACGCCCGGCACCTCGACCAGCCCGACGCGGGAAAAGCCGGAGACTAGGCCCGGCGTCACCCACTTCCCGCTCGCGTCGATGGTCTTCGCGCCGGCGGGCACGGCCACGCCCGCGCCCGCCGCGACCACCTTGCCACCGGCGATGACGACCGTGCCGTTGCGCACCGGCTCGGTTCCGTCGCCGATCGCCACCGTGCCGCCGGTGATGGCGATGGTCTGCGCCAGCGCGGGGGCGCCAAGGCCGCTCAGCGCCGTGGCGATCATCAGGGAGAGGGTCTTGCTCATTTCACGTCTCCCGCGCCGATCTGGCCCAGTTCGAAGTCGCTCACCGGCCGCCTCTTGGGGTCGTTCGCGTCATAAAGCAGCGCGCCGTCGATCCACACTTTCTCCGGGCGCGTATAGGTGCTGAACGGATTGCCGTTCCACAACACGACATCGGCCATCTTGCCGACCTTCAGGCTGCCGGTCTGCTCGGCGATGCCCATCGCCCGCGCCGGATTGATGGCCAGCCAGGTCCAGGCGATCTCGTCGGGAATGTCGATGCCCATCCGCCGGCCCGCGCCGATCGCCTTGGCCGCTTCTTGGTTCAGCCGCTGGATGCCGTTCTCGTCATCCGAATGGACGATGGCGCAGGCCCCGGCGTTATGGACCAGCGGCATATTTTCCTTGATGCCGTCATAGGCTTCCATCTTGAAGCCGTACCAGTCGCCCCACATCGCCGAGCAGATGCCGTTTTCCTTCAGCAGATCGGCGATCTTGTAGCTTTCGACGGCGTGATGGAAGGCGGTGACCTTATAGCCGAACTCCTTCGACATATCGATGACCTGCGCCATTTCGTCCGCGCGATAGCAGTGGTTGTGGACCAGTATCTTGCCCTCCAGCACGTCCGCCAGCGTCTCCATACCCAGGTCGCGGGTCTGCGCCTGGCTGGCGGCGCGCTTCTTCTGATATTCGCGCGCCTTGATCCAGGTCTGGCGATTGACCGCCATATTGCCCATGCGGGTGCTGGGCTCGCGTCCCTTCGATCCGTAGACGCGCTTGGGATTTTCGCCGCAGGCCATCTTCAGGCTGGACGGCGCGCCGGGGAACTTCATCCCCTGCACGGTGCGCGCGGGGACGTTCTTCAGCGTCACGCCGCGTCCGCCAAACAGGTTGGCGGAGCCGGGCAGGACCTGAAGGCTGGTGACGCCGCCATTGGCGAGCGCCCGGCCGAAGCCTGCATCCTGCGGCCAGATCGAATGTTCGGCCCAGACTTGCGGCGTGGCGGGGGCCGTCGCCTCATTGCCGTCGGACAGGGCGGCGACGCTGGGGGAGGGATAGTCTCCCAGATGGCTGTGGATGTCGATGACGCCGGGCGTCACATATTTGCCGGCGCCCTCGACCAGCGCGACATCGGCCGGGATCGGCGTGTCCGGCCCGCCGACCGCCGTGACCTTGCCGTCCGACAGGAAGACGACGCCATTGTCGATCCGCCCGCCTTCGCCATCGAAGATGGTCGCGCCGCGAATGGCGGTGGCGACGCCGGGATAGGGCCGGTAGGTGGAGGGATAGGGATTGTCCGGCTCCGCCGACGGATTGCTCCGGGGCGCCTCATCCTTCTTCTTGGCCGCCAGCGGGCTGCTGGCGCAGGCCAGCAGCGCGAGGGTCAGGGCGATCGAGCCGCCTTTCATACGCTATTCCCTTTCTTGCGATTGTCCGTTTCGCCTTCGCCGATCGAATCGAGATGCATCAGCCGCGTGACGAAGGGCGACAGCAGCAGCACGACCACTCCCACCGCGACCGAGAACCAGCCGATGCGGCTGTAGATGTCGAGCACCTGGGCGACCCCGGCGCTCTCCCCGCTGCCTGTCGCGCGGGCGATCAGGCCGGCGATGAAGTTGCCCGCCGCCATCGCCAGGAACCAGGTGCCCATGATCAGGCCCACCATGCTGGGCACCGACAGCCGGGTCATCGCCGACAAGCCGACCGGCGAGAAGCAGAGTTCGGCCATGGTATGCAGCAGGTAGATGAGGAAGACGAAGATCACCGGCGTCAGATTCTCGCCCGCCGCCAGCGCGCCCGCCACCAGCACCAGGAAACCCGCGCCGCACAGGATCAGGCCGACGCCGAACTTGGCGGGCGAGGACGGCTCCAGCCGCCGCTTGTCCAGGATGGTCCACAGCAGCGCGAACAGCGGCGCCAGCAGGATGATGAAGATCGAGTTGACCGACTGGAAGACCGACGCCGGCACCTGCCAGCCCAGCATGACGCGATCGACATTGCGGTCGGTGAAGATGTTGAGCGACGATCCGGTCTGCTCGAACAGCCCCCAGAAGAGCGGATTGAGCGCGATCAGGAACAGCGCCGCGAGGATCCGGTCGCGGTCAACGCGCGGCAGGGTGAACACCGCCCTGAACAAGATATAGGCGATCGTGATCGCGGCGAAGGCCAGCAGCGCGAAACCCAACAGGTCGGCGAAGCGGATCAATATCCACACGGCCGCCACGCCGAGCGCGCCGCCGATATAGATCGTCCATTCCTGCGACACGCCCGCCGCGCCGCGCGCCCGCAACCGCTCCGGCGCGGGCGGCTCGCCCTTGCCGAGCAGCCAGGGCCTGCACAGGACGAACACGACCAGGCCCAGCACCATGCCCACGCCCGCCGCGCCGAAACCCCAGGACCAGCCCACCGTCTCCCCCAGCACGCCGCAGATGATCGGCCCCAGCATCCCGCCCATGTTGATCCCCATGTAGAAGATCGAGAAAGCGGGGTCCCGGCGCGCATCGTCGCGGGGGTAGAGTTCCCCGACCAGCACCGAGATATTAGCCTTCAGGAAACCGGTGCCGACGATGATCGACGCCAGCGCCAGGTAGAAGCCGTTGAGGAAGAAGGGGTCCTGTCCCCCCGGCCCCTCCGTCACGGCGATCAGGAAATGGCCGAAGGCGATGAAGATGCCGCCCACCAGCACCGCCTTGCGCGCGCCCAAGAAACGATCAGCCAGATAGCCGCCGATGACCGGCGTGATGTAGACCAGCGAGGTATAGGCCCCGTAGAGCAAATAGGCGCGATCCTCGGCGAACAGGAAATGCTTGGTGAGGTAGAAGATCAGGATGGCGCGCATCCCATAATAGGAAAAACGCTCCCACATCTCCGCGAAGAACAGCAGGAACAGCCCGCGCGGATGGCCGAGCCAGGTTCGTCCCGATTGCGCCGCAACGGGGGAGGAAAATTGCGGCGGGGTTGCCATCGGGCCGGGTCTCGCAAGATGCTGGAAGGGCCGCCGCGGCGACCGTGCTTGAGGAATTGCCCCTAGCCTAGAGAAAATTGCGCGGCTGTCAAAGAGCGGGGAGCCCTTGCGTCGGGGCGGCCCCGACGCCATCTGCATCGGCGATGTTCAACGACGCCACGACTCCGCTGACCCTTCTTTCCACCCGCCGGTCGGGCAAGCCGCGCGACCTGGGCGCGCCCGGCCCCGACGACGCGCAATTGCGGCGCATGCTGGAGATCGCGCTGCGCACGCCCGACCATGGCAAGCTCTCTCCATGGCGCTTCGTCATCGTCGCGGACGCGCAGCGCGACGCCCTCGCCGCCCTGCTGGAGAGCGCCTATCGCGCTGAAAAGCCGGACGCGGGCAGGCTAGAGATCGAGGCCGCGCATCAGTTCGCCCGTCAGGCGCCGGCCCTGATCGTCGTCCTGTCCAGCCCCGTGGTCGGCAGCAAGATCCCGGTCTGGGAGCAGAATCTATCGGTCGGCGCGGCGATCATGAACCTGCTGCACGCTGCCCATGCGATGGGCTTTGCCGGCGGATGGCTGACGGGCTGGCCCAGCTATAGCGAGAAGGTGCGCGACGCGTTCGGATCGGCCGGCGAGAAGATCGCCGGCTTCGTTTTCATCGGCACCCCCGCCCGTCCGCTGGAGGAACGGCCACGGCCCGATTATGCCGCCGTCGTCAGCCGCTGGGAAGGATAGTCGCGAAAACTCCATCTGCTTTTGCAACCCCAAGAGCTTGACGTGACGCGCTGTATTATGGCACTGATGCACCATGGCCGATGACTCAAAGCCCGTCTATCTTCGCCTGCGTGAGATCATCGCCGCTTCAATATTGGACGGTGCGTTCCGCGATGGCGACCTCCTGCCGTCGGTGCGCGCCTTCGCCGCGCAGCAGGGCGCCAACCCGCTGACGGTGGCGAAGGCCTATCAGAGCTTTCAAGATGACGGCCTGGTCACGGTCAAGCGCGGCGTCGGCATGTTCGTCGCGGAGGGCGCGACCCGCCGCCTGCGCGCGCATGAGCGCGCCCGCTTCATGCAGGATGTCTGGCCTCCGGTCGCGGCGCAGATGCAGAGGCTGGGCATCGGCCTCGACGATCTGGCCACGGCGCAGGACGCCTGAACCCCGACTTCGCTTACAATTTTTGGAGGACCTTAGGTTGAGGCAATCCCCCGCCGCCTCGCCGATGCCTCCCGCGCGCGTCCGGCGATCCCACGAGCCTCGGCCAGATGGGCGCGGATCAGCGGATGGCCGGGCGCGAGCGCCGCCGCCTTTTCCAGCAGGTCGACCGCCGCCGGACCCTTCGCACCGCTGCGGGTCAGGACCCAGCCATAAATGTCCGCCGTCACCGGATTGCCGGGAAGCAGACGATAGGCATGGCCGGCGAGGATTCGCGCCCTGTCGCCATCGCCCAATTCCATCGAAGCGCGCGCCAGCCCGGCCATCAGCAGCGCGTCATTGTCGCCGGTCTGCGCGCGCACGGCCTCCAGCAAGCGCCGCGCCGTCGGCCAGTCGCCGGCCTCCAGCGCCATGGCACCGGCCAGCCGCCTTCCCTCCAGGCTCGCGGGATTCTGTGCGAGGAACAGCGTGACCACCTGCCGCGCCCGCGTCGGGTAGCCCGCCCGCGCCCAGGCGCTCGCCAGCCGCAGCGCCACATTCTGCGAGAAGCGGATATTGGCAGCCGCCTCATAGGCGCGCGCGGCCTCCACCCAGCGCCCGGCGCGGCCCAGCGCGTCGCCCCACACTATCCACGCGTCGGGGGCGCCCGGATTGGCGCGGGCCAGCAGGCGCGCGCGATCGGCCGCTTCGTCCAGCCGTCCGCCATTCATCAGCGCGCGGATATAGGGGATATTGTCCTGCGCCGTCGCGCTGCTCGGCGGCCCGCCCTGGTGCAGCAGCGCGGCGTCGCCCTGATGCGCGAAAATGGCGGCTGCGGGACGGACCGGCCAAGCCGCCCGGCCCAGCATGTCCTCGGCCATCGGGCGGTCGCCCAGCCCCTCCTGCACGCGCGCGGCCAGCGTCAGCGTATAGGGATCGGCGTCGCCCAACGCCACCAGCGGCGCCAGCGTCGTCGCGGCTGCGGCCAAGTCGCCCGCCTCCATCCGCGCGCGGGCCAGCAATATCCGCGCCTGCCGATTGTCCGGCTGCATCGCCACCAGCCCCCCCAGCGAGTCGCCGGCAAGCACCGGGTTGCCCTCCTGCAAGTGCAGGACTCCGCGCAGCAGCATCGTCGCCGGCTCGCCGTCCAGCGCGCCTTGCGTCCGCCTGAGCAGGACGCGCGCCAGCCCATCATTTCCCGCGCGCGCGGCCATCACCGCCTGCATCAGATAGGCGCGCGGATGGCCGGGCTCCAGCGTCAGTATATGGCGAGTGACGCTCAGCATCCGTCCGGCCTCGCCCATGTCAGCCAGGGTGGCGGCATAGGCGCTCAGCGTCGGCACATTGTCGGGCGCCAGGGCCAGCGCCCGCTCGAACCAGGGCAGCGCCGCCGCCAGCCCGTATTGGCCGCGCGTCATTTCGCCCCGGAAGGCGATCGCCTTCGCCGATCGCGGCTCCAGCGCGACGGCGCGGTCGGCGGCCATGATCGCGCCCGCCTGGTCCCCCGCCGCCAGGCGATAGCGGCCAAGGTCGATCCAGCCCTCCCCTTCTCGCGGGGCTAGCGCCAGCGCCTTGTCGAACGCCGCCGACGCAGCGGCCAAATCCCCCTTGGCGAGCCATGCCCGCCCGGCGATCCTGCTCGCCAGTGCTTGGGTAGCTGGGTCTATATCGGCGGCCGTCGCCTGCGCCAGCGCCGCGTCCGTATCGCCCTGCAACAGCAACGCTTGCGCCAAGGGCACGCGCGTCGCCGCCGCCGACGCCCCTAAGGCACGAGCCCGTTCGACCTCGGCCTGCGCGCCCGCGCCATCCTCCAGCTCCACCAGCGCCCGCGCCTGCGCCAGCCGAACCGCGACCGAGCGCGGCTCCGCCCGGATCGCGTTCAGCAGTTCGATGCGGGCCGTCCGCGCGTCACCCCGAGCGAGCGCGGCCATGCCACGGTCATAGGCGGCCTTGCCGTCCCGCCGATCGCCATGAACCTGCCATGCGCCCGCACCCGCCAGCAACAGCGCCGCGATCCCCAATAACAGGAACAGCCTGCGCCGCGTCAAGGCTGCAACTCATAATGTTTGAGCAGATCATAGAGAGTCGGGCGGCTGATGCCCAATATGCGCGCCGCGCCGGAGATATTGCCCTGCGTCCGCGCGATCGCGTGGCGGATCGCCCGGCGGTCCGCCATCTCGCGCGCGGCCTTCAGGTTGATGAGGGCGCCACCATCCTGCCCCGCGCCGTCGAGATCGAGGTCGGCCGCCGTCACCAGCTTGCCGTCGGCCATGATGGCCGCGCGCTTCATCCGGTTTTCCAGCTCGCGCACGTTGCCGGGCCATTCCCAGCCGTCGAGCGCCGCCAGCGCATCGGGCGCCAGCCCCTTCGCCGGCATCCCCATGTCGCGCGCGAAACGCGCTAGGAAATGCCGCGCGAGCAGCGCCGGGTCGCCGGGACGGTCCTTCAGCGCGGGCACGCGGATCACGATTTCCGCGAGGCGGTAGAAGAGGTCGTCGCGAAAGCCGCCGGCCGCGATCATGCTCTCCATATTCCGGTGCGTCGCGCAGACGATCCGTGCGTCCACGGCGATCGGCTGTCGACCGCCCACCCGCTCGACCACCCCTTCTTCCAGGAAGCGGAGCAGCTTCACCTGCAACGGGGGTGAAATGTCGCTCACCTCATCCAGGAACAGGGTGCCGCCCCGCGCCTGCTCAATCTTGCCGGGCACGGCGCGCGCCGCCTCGCTGAAAGCGCCCTTTTCATGCCCGAACAATTCCGCTTCCAGCAGGGTTTCAGGAATGGCCGCGCAATTGATCGCGACGAACGGTGCCTCGCGCTGGGGGCTGGCGTCGTGCAGGCCGCGCGCCAGCAACTCCTTGCCCGTGCCACTCGCGCCCAGCAGCATCACCGACACCTGCGCGCTCGCCACCCGCTCGACGGTGCGGGCGACCTTCAGCATTTCAGGCGCGGCGGTAATCACCCGCCCCAGCACCCGCGCGTCGTCCGGGGCGGTCTCCGCCAGCCGGGCGTTGGCGCGTTCCAGCGCATGAACATGAAAGGCACGGCGCACGATCAGGCCCAGCTCGTCGATGTCGATCGGCTTCTGGTAGAAATCATAGGCGCCGCCGGCGATCGCGCTCATGGCGCTTTCGCGCGCGCCATGGCCGGACGCCACGATGATCTTGGCATCGGGCTTGATCCGCAGCATCTCCGCCAACACCGCGAAGCCCTCGCTCGTGCCGTCCGGGTCCGGCGGCAGGCCCAGGTCCAGCGTCACCACGTGGGGCGTCTCGGCCCGCAGCAGGTCGATCGCCTCCTCCCGGTCCCCGGCGATGAAAAGCTGATAATCCTCATACGCCCAGCGGAGCTGGCGTTGCAGGCCGGGATCATCCTCCACGATCAGCAATTTGGGGCGGGTGTCGGTCATCAGGCGGCCTTCCCCGTCAGCATCCCGGGCATCGTCCCGGCGGTCGGCAGGACCAGCGTGAAACGGCTGCCCACGCCGACGCGGCTTTCCACCTCGATCCGCCCGCCCATCGCCTCCGCCAGCGCCCGCGCCTCGAAAGCGCCGATGCCGAAGCCGCCCGGCTTGCTGGAGGAAAAGGGCTTGAAGAGGTCGCGGCGCATATATTCGGCGGTCATCCCGCATCCCTGGTCGATCACGTCGACCATGGCCCAATCATCCTGCCGGCGCAGGCGCAACCGCACGGGACTATCGGGCGCGCTGGCGTCGATGGCGTTCTGGACAAGATGGGTCAGTATCTGTTCGACCCGCGCGGGGTCGGCCAGCGCATCCGGCGCCGCGCCCGCCGTCTCGATCCTGTGCTGGCCCGCCCTGCCACGGGCGATCGCCGCGACGATCGCGTCGAGCCGCACGGCGCGAGGCTCCTCGGCCCGCGCCTTGCTATGGTGCGACAGGCGGGCGAGCAGATCGTTCATCTTACCGACCGATTCCTGCAGCGTCAGCACCATGTCGGCGCGGAAATCGGGATTGTCGGCATGGCGCTGCGCGTTGCGCGCCAGCAGGGAAAGTTGGCTGACCAGATTCTTGACGTCATGGATGATGAAGGCGAAGCGCCGGTTGAACTCGTCGAACCGCTGCGCGTCGTCCAGCGCCCGCTGTCCCTGCGCTTCGCTGATATAGGTCGCGACCTGCCGCCCGGCGGCGCTCAGCATATCGAAATCCTCCCAGTCGAGCCGCCGGTCGACCGGCGGCCGCGCCAGCAGGATCGCCCCGATCATCCGGTCGAAATGGATGAGCGGCGCCAGCGCCCAGATGCGCTCGTCGGTCGTCATCCATTCCGGCAAGGCGATCCGCGCGTCTCCGCCGCGCACCCGGTCCAGATCCACGACCAACGCCGCCGCTTCCAGCGCCGCCACGGCTTCTCTGGGCACCGCCGGGTGGGGATAAGCCGCCTCCGGCCAGTTCCAGCCCGTCTCGACGCTCAATCCCCCCGCCTCGTCGCGCAGCAGCAGCAGGCCGCCGGGCGACTGGGTGATGTCCGCGACGGCCTTTACCGCTCGCACCCCCAGCGGCGCGGGCTGGTCGCCCGGCCGGCCGATCGTGTCGCCGAAGCGCATCCATTCCAGGCGATAGTCATAGCGGTGCTGGAAGAAATGCTGGGCGACGTGCATCTTGATCCGCGCCCGGAACCGCGAGGAGGGCAGGAGCAGCAGGGCGACGACAACGCTCATGAACATGCCGCCAATCTCGACTTGGCGAGCCATCGGCCCGGCCACCAGTTCTATGAGCGCGATCAGCGCGCCTAGCGCGACGATATAGAGGCCCACCGCGACGATCGAGAGCGACTGGAAGGTGACGGTGCGCGACAGGCGCAGCGGCCCGCCGTCGCCGCGATACAGGGCGATGGCCATGATCGGCGCGAGCAGCGCCATCAAAGGCCCGCGCAACGCATAAAGCTCCGTGGCCCGCTCGATCGCGAAATAGCCGATCGCATAGAGATTGAGGTCGTAGGTCCACATCGCGGCCAGCGCGCCCATCAGCAGCGCGATCCGCTCGCGGCCGGCGGGCGCGGCCAGGCTGTAGAGATTATGCACCAGCACCAGCGCGCCGATCGCGGTCATCATGTGCAGGACCAGGGATACCTGGACCAGCAGCAGGTGGAGGTCGCTGTCGGGCGACACCTGCCGCCAGGACAGGTCGACGAAACATTGCAGCGCGATCAGGGCCGCGACCGCCGCATAGACAGTGCCGACCGCCAGCATCGGCCCCGGCTGACGCCCCTCGCCCCGGCGCAGCATCACGAACATCATCAGCAGCCAAGCGGCGTTGCGGATATTTTCGACCAGCCCCGACAGCGGACGGGCGACACCGCCGAACGAGATATAAAGCGCCCAGCAGGAGGTCATCAGCAGCGCCGTCGCCAGCAGCGCGCCCTCGCGCCGGCGCAGGACGATGATGCCCAGCGCGGCGAACAAGGCCGCCGCCAGCGCATGGCCGCCGTCGCCAATGATCTGGAGCAGGGGGCCCATGCCGCTTCCCGCCCCTTCAGCGCGCGCCGTCGGGCCAGAGGATGACCCGCACCGTCTGGATGAGGATCAGCAGGTCCAGGAAAGGCGTGTAGTTCTTTGCGTAATAAAGGTCATATTCCAGCTTGTTGCGCGAATCTTCCAGGCTGGCGCCATAGGGATAGTTGATCTGCGCCCAGCCGGTGATGCCCGGCTTCACCATGTGCCGCTCGGCATAATAGCGCAGTTGCTGTTCCAGATCCTCGACGAACTGGCGGCGTTCGGGGCGCGGGCCGACGAAGCTCATCTCGCCCTTCAGCACGGTCCAGGTCTGGGGCAGTTCGTCGATGCGCAGCTTGCGCAGCCAATAGCCCAGACGGGTGATGCGCGGATCGTCCTTTTCCGCCCAGACCGCCTGGCCCGCCACTTCGGCGTCCTGCCGCATCGTGCGCAGCTTGACGATCCAGAACTCCTGCCCGAACAGGCCGACGCGCTGCTGGCGGTAAAAGGCGGGACCCTTGCTGTCCAGCTTCACCAAGATCGCCGCGATCAGGATGACGGGGCCGGTCAGCGCCAGCAGCAGCGCGCTGGCGGCGATGTCGAACAGGCGCTTGGCGATGCTCGACAGACGCCGGCCCGCCGAAAAGCCGTCCGAGAAGATAAGCCAACTCGGGTTCACGCTGTCGAGGTCGACTCGGCCGGTCTCGCGCTCCAGAAAGGTCGACATCTCATTGACATGGACGCCGGTGGTCTTGATCCGCAGCAGATCGGACAGGGGCAGCGCGTTGCGCCGCTCCTCCAGCGCCAGCACGACCTCGCTCGCGCCCAGCTTCACCACGAAGTCGGCCAGATTGTAGATGGCGCCGCGATTGATCGATTCCGGGATGACCTGCGGCCCGTCGTTCATGCCGATATAGCCAACGACCAGGAACCCCGCGCCCCGACGCTGCTCCAGGTCGCGGATGCGATTGGCGCGCGGACCCGCCCCCAGCACGATCAGGCGGCGCTTGAACGCCTCCCCGCCCAGCATGGAGCCGAGCAGCAGCCGCATGGCCAGCAGCAGCAGGACCGCCAGGCTCATCGCGTAGAGGGAGTTGGACCGCCAGAGAGTCATTTCCGGCATCAGGAAATGCATGACCGACAGGAAGATGACGCCCAGCGATATGGCAACCAGCAGGCGCGCAAAGGCGAAGCGGATCGACTGCAATGCTTCGGTCCCATAAACGCCGGTCGCGATCATCGCCGTCTGGATCGCCAGCGCGAAGCTCAGCAGCGGTCCGGTGCGGTTGAGGATATAGTCGACATCCATGCCGATCTGGCGGGCGCGCACTATCCAGCCCGCTTCGGCGGCAGTCAGCAGCAGGACGAAGTCCAGCAGCCCGAGCAGCAGCACGGCATGAGGCACATAATGTTTGAACAGCCTGATCATCGCGCGTCCTGCCGACCCGCAACGGGCGCGAGCCTCCTCTGTCGGAAGAGTTTCCGTCAGGGCCTGCGCCTTACAGGCTCTGTAAGAAAATCCGACAGTGGCGTCACTATGATCAGAAAAGGCAAATAATTTCTGAAGAGAAGGGCGATCATGCTCATCTCTCCAGCGCAAACACGCTTCGGCAACAACAATAGTTCAAGCAGTATAGCCGATCCCGGAAACCCGGTCCCTGCTCAGGCTGGAGCGTCCATGCCGAAGCTCGCCAATCGACCGGTCATAGGCTGCTCCCCTCCCCTCAATCCTTGATGTCGGCCCACATGTCCTTCAGCTTGGAGAAGAAACCGCTCGCCTGCGGACATTCCTCGCCGGTTTCGGTCTCGTGGAAGGCTTCCAGCAGTTCGCGCTGCTTGGCCGTCAGCCGGGTCGGGGTCTCGACGTCGATCTGCACGACCATGTCGCCATGGCCGCGTCCGTTGAGGACCGGCATGCCCGCCCCGCGCTGACGGAGCTGCTTGCCCGACTGGATGCCCGCCGGGATCCGGATTTCCTGCCGCGATCCGTCGAGGCCCGGCACCTCTATGCTGCCGCCCAGCGAGGCGGTGGTGAAGCTCACCGGCGCGCGGCAGAACAGCGTCGAGCCGTCCCGTTCGAAAATCGTATGGCGCTTAACGTGCAGGAAGATATAGAGGTCGCCCGGAGGCGCGCCGCGCGCGCCTGCCTCGCCCTCGCCTGACAAGCGGATGCGGGTGCCTTCATCGACGCCGGCGGGGATGTTGACCGACAGCGTCTTGCGCTTGTCGACGCGCCCGTCCCCGCGGCAGGTCCGGCACGGACTTTCGATGACCTGACCAGCGCCTTGGCAGGATGGGCAGGTCCGCTCGACCACGAAAAAGCCCTGTTGCGCGCGCACCTGGCCATGGCCACCGCAGGTACCGCAGGACTTGACCCCGGTGCCCGGCTGCGCGCCCGACCCGTCGCAACTCTCGCAAGGAGCCGACACCTCGATGTCGATCTCCGTCGCCTTGCCGTGATAGGCGTCGTCGAGCGTAATCTCCATGTCATAGCGCAGGTCGGCGCCGCGACGCTGGGCCTGACGCCCGCCGCCCCCGCCAGAGCCCGACTGGCCGAAGATCGTCTCGAAAATATCACCCAGATCAGAAAAGCCGCCCTGGCCGCCGCGTCCGCCGCCAAAGCCGCCGGGTCCGCCATTCTGGAAGGCGGCATGGCCGAAACGGTCATAGAGAGCGCGCTTCTGCGGATCCTTCAGGCACTCATAGGCCTCGGACACCGCCTTGAACTTCGCTTCGCTGTCGCTGCATCCCCCGGTGCGATCCGGGTGATATTTCATCGCCAATTTGCGATAGGCGCTCTTGATCGCCGCCGCGTCGGCCGTGCGCTCGACTTCGAGCAGTTCATAATAGTCGATTTCGGTGGTCATATCGCCCCCGGCACGCGCACGCCCCCCGGCCTCCCCGCGACCGCGCCTGCCTGGTTCTCACCATAGCGGCCGCATCGCAGGGAAGTCGAGGGGCGTTTCATCGCGCCTTACGCCTTGTTGTCGTCCACTTCGGAGAATTCGGCATCGACGACATCGTCATCGGCCTTCGGCGCTTCCGCGTCGGGAGAGGCGGCGGCCGCCTGCTCCTTCTCGTAAATCGCCTGGCCCAGCTTCATCGCGACGGTGGCGAGGTCCTGCGCCTTGCTCTTCATGGCCTCGACATCGCCGCCCTCGACCGCCGCCTTGGCGTCGGCGATCGCGGTCTCGATCTCGGACTTGAGGCCCGCGTCCACCTTGTCGCCATGCTCTTCGAGCTGCTTTTCGGTGGTGTGGATCAGGCTCTCGGCGTTGTTCTTCGCCTCGGCCCCCTCACGGCGCTTCTTGTCCTCCTCGGCGAAGCGCTCGGCATCCTTGACCATCTGATCGATGTCCGCGTCGCTGAGGCCGCCCGAAGCCTGGATCTTGATCTGCTGCTCCTTGCCGGTGCCCTTGTCCTTGGCGGACACGTTGACCAAGCCGTTGGCGTCGATGTCGAACGTCACTTCGATCTGCGGCACGCCGCGCGGCGCGGGCGGAATGCCGATCAGGTCGAACTGGCCCAGCAGCTTGTTGTCCGCCGCCATTTCGCGCTCGCCCTGGAACACGCGGATCGTCACCGCCTGCTGATTGTCGTCCGCCGTCGAATAGACTTGGCTCTTCTTGGCCGGGATGGTGGTGTTGCGGTCGATCATCCGGGTGAACACGCCGCCCAGCGTCTCGATGCCCAGGCTCAGCGGAGTCACGTCCAGCAGCAGCACGTCCTTGACGTCGCCCTGGAGCACGCCCGCCTGAATCGCCGCGCCCATGGCGACGACTTCGTCCGGGTTGACGCCGGTGTGCGGTTCCTTGCCGAAGAAATCCTTCACGGCGTCGCGCACCTTGGGCATGCGAGTCATGCCGCCCACCAGCACCACTTCACTGATGTCGCTCGCCGAAACGCCGGCGTCGGCCAGCGCCTTCTTGCAGGGCTCCATCGTCCGCTTGATGAGGTCGGCGACCAGCTTCTCAAGGTCGGCGCGGGTGATCGTCTTCACCAGATGCTTGGGACCATTCTGGTCGGCGGTGATGAAGGGCAGGTTGACTTCGGTCGACTGAGCCGAAGACAGCTCGATCTTCGCCTTTTCGGCCGCTTCCTTCAGCCGCTGAAGCGCCAGCTTGTCCTTGGTGAGGTCGATACCCTCAGCCTTCTTGAACTCGTCGGCCAAATACTGAACGACCTTGGCGTCGAAATCCTCGCCGCCCAGGAAAGTGTCGCCGTTGGTCGACTTCACCTCGAACACGCCGTCGCCAATCTCCAGGATGGAGATGTCGAAGGTGCCGCCGCCGAGGTCATAGACGGCGATGGTCTTGCCGTCCTGCTTGTCGAGGCCATAAGCGAGGGCGGCCGCGGTCGGCTCGTTGATGATGCGCAGCACTTCAAGGCCGGCGATCTGCCCGGCGTCCTTGGTCGCCTGACGCTGGGCGTCGTTGAAATAGGCGGGCACGGTGATGACGGCCTGGGTGACGGTCTCGCCCAGATAGCTCTCGGCGGTTTCCTTCATCTTCTGGAGGATGAAGGCGGACACCTGAGACGGCGAATAATCCTGACCGCCGGCCTTGACCCACGCGTCGCCGTTCGGACCCTTGGCGATCGAATAGGGCACCAGCTCCATGTCCTTCTTGGTCATGGGATCGTCGAAGCGGCGGCCGATCAGGCGCTTCACCGCGAAGATGGTGTTGTCCGGGTTGGTCACGGCCTGACGCTTGGCCGGCTGGCCGATCAGGCGCTCGCCGTCCTTGGTGAAGGCGACGATGGAGGGCGTCGTGCGCGCGCCTTCCGCATTTTCGATGACCTTCGGCTTGCCGCCGTCCATCACGGCGATGCAGCTGTTGGTGGTGCCAAGGTCGATACCGATAACTTTAGCCATTATGTCCTCTTTTAACCCCAAAAATATGTCAGCGGTTGATGGCCCCATACCTCACGAAAGCGCCAAGGCAAGGCCGTTTGCAAGGGGGATATAGGCGCGCTTTTCCTTGGCACAAGAAGCAGGGGCGATTACCTATAGGCGCGACCGGAAACGGGACAGTGACGAAAGGCTTATCCATGCGCGCCCTCCTCTCGACCGCCGCCCTCGCCGGGCTAATGGCCCTTGCCGCCTGCGGCGACCCGTCGCCCACCTATGTCGACCAGGCCTGGGTGCGCGTCAGCCCGAACAAGGACAGCCCGTCGGCCGGCTATTTCACCGTCCATGGCGGCGACGCCCCGACCACGCTGCGCGGCGTGCTGACCGACCGGGCGATCCGGGTCGAGATGCACGAGACCGCCAAGGGGCCGAACGGCGTCATGTCGATGAAGCCGATCGACAGCGTCGACATTCCCGCCAAGAGCACGGTCGCCTTCGCCCCCGGCGGCAAGCATCTGATGCTCTGGAGCGTCAACCAGGACGCCATCGACCAGGGCAAGATGCCGATGACCTTCCTCTTCTCCAACGGCGACCGCATCATCGTCGACGCCGTGGTGCAGAAGGCCGGCGGCGGAGCGGCCGCGCCGACGGCGGGCAAAGCCGCCGATGGCAGCGCGTCCAAAACGCAGGATCAGGCCGCCCATTGACCGGACGTCCGCTCACGCCGGGGGAAGTCGCGCTCGCCCGCTTAGTCTTCGGCGACGCCATCGCCTATGAGCGGGTGCATATCCACAACCGCAAATGGTGGCCCCTACAGCCCAGGCGGGCGACGATGGCCCCGGACGGCGACCTGTGGTTCCACCCAAGGGGCGGCGCCTATCGCGACAATTTCTGCGCCAGTCCCCTGCACCTCCAGGGGCTGTTCATTCATGAGATGACTCATGCCTGGCAGGCGCAGCGCGGCGGGAAATATTATCTCCCGCTGATGCGCCATCCCTTCTGCCGCTATGACTATAGCATTCTGCCGGACAAGCCCTTCGGCCGCTACGGGCTGGAGCAGCAGGCGGAGATCGTCCGCCACGCCTTTCTGCTCAGGCGAGGCGCGGCCCTGCCGGACAGGCCGCCGCTCGCGGTGTATGAAGCGTTGCTGCCGTTCGGGGAGGCTTAGGCCTTTGGGGGTGGGGAGTGGACTGGCAGCTTTGGGCGTGCCTCTTAGGGAAGCGGCCTTACCCCGGAGTATGGAGCGGCACGCCATTGGACATTCACCACGGCGACGGAGGATCGGGGCTCTTGCGAGTTCGAGATTTCCAAGCGTTGATCGTTTCAACAGCAGCCGCCAACATGCCGTCAAGGTCTGCTACCGACCCCTTCCAACTTTGTTCTAGGTCGCGCTCAACATCATCGTTGGTATCGACGGCCCGCGCATGAACCTTTACGCGACCCCATTTTGGCGGGGTTACACTAATCTGGAAACATTCAAATGGTGGATCGCCGGGAGTATAAAAGAACCTTGCCGGTCGATCTGCCCACTCGGTGAATAATTTGGTGCCGAGGATAGCGACCCATTTGTCGATTACGGGATCGAGTTTCTCATAGGTTTGCATTGCCCTCATATACTCGCGCTTAACATGGTCCGCTATAGGAACGATCGAAGACCTTTGGACGGCAACGAATGGTCGTTCCCAGACGAAGCTCAAACTCGCTCACAACGCCGAAAATCAATCGCTTCATGCCGGTCCAGCGTCCGCGACTGGTCTTCCAGCGGATATTTGAGCCCCGTGGCGCAGTTGAACAGCACGACGCGCTCGTCGCGCCCGACCAGCCCTTCCTCCAGCGCCCGTTGATAGGCGGCCAGCGTCGCTCCGCCTTCCGGGCAGAGCAGCAGGCCGTCGTCGCGCGCCACGTCGCGCACCGCCGCCGCGATCGCCGCGTCCGGCACCGCCAGCGCCGCGCCGCCGCTTTCCCGCACCGCGCGCAGGATCAGGAAATCGCCCACCGCGCGGGGCACCCGGATGCCAGCCGCGATGGTATGGGCGTCCTCCCAGCGCTCGGCGAACTCGACGCCCTGCTCGAACGCGCGGACCATCGGCGCGCAGCCTTCGGCCTGCACCGCGAACATCCTCGGGCGCTTGGAGCCGATGAAGCCGATCTTCTCCAGCTCGTCGAACGCCTTCCACATGCCGATCAGGCCCGTGCCGCCGCCGGTGGGATAGAAGATCGCGTCGGGCAGTTCCCAGCCGAGCTGCTCCGCCAGCTCCAGCCCCATGGTCTTCTTGCCCTCGATCCGATAGGGTTCCTTGAGCGTCGAAAAGTCGAACCAGCCGCGTTCCTTCGCGCCCTGCCCGACGATCGCGCCGCAATCGTCGATCAGGCCGTTGACGCGATAGACGCGCGCGCCCTGCGCCGCGATCTCGCGCACATTCACCTCTGGCGTGTCGGCGGGACAGAAGATGATCGCCTCCATGCCCGCGACCGCCGCATAGGCGGCCAGCGCCGCGCCTGCATTGCCGTTGGTAGGCATCGCCACCTGGGTGACGCCCAGCTCCTTCGCCATCGACACGGCCATCACCAGCCCGCGCGCCTTGAACGATCCGGTGGGCAGGCGCCCCTCGTCCTTGGCGAGCAGGCGTCCGGCCCCCGACCCCGCGCCGCCCAGCCGTTCGAAGGTGCGCGTTAACGGGATCAGCGGGGTCGCATTCTCGCCCAGGCTGACGATGTCTGCGGTCCGGCGCACCGGCAGCAATTCGCGCCAGCGCCACAAGTCCATCGGCCGCGCCGCCAGCGCTTCCTTCGTCAACGCCGCGCGCACGCCGTCCAGATCATAGCGCACCAGCAGCGGCTTGCCCGCGCTGGAGAGCCCATGCAGCCGGTCCGCCTCATAGCGTTCGCTCGTCAGCGAACATTCGAGATGGGTGACGAAGGTCGGCCGGTCGGTGGTGAGATTATCGTCGTGGCGCATGGAACTCCCTTCGGCCCCGGCGTGTCGAAGGGCCTGTCTGACGGATAGACGCCTAAACGGCGGGAACGAAGACCGAGGCGGTCAGTCCGGCTTCTTCGCCACGCCCACCAGCGCCGGCCGCAGCAGCCGGTCCTTAATCATGTAGCCCGCCTGCATCTCGGTCAGTACCGTGCCCGGCTCCGCGTCGGCGGAGGGAAGCTCCATCATCGCCTGATGCTTGTTAGGATCAAGCGGCTCGCCGACCGCTACGAGCTTTTCGATGCCGTTCTTGCGGAACACGCTTTCCAGCTCGCGGCCGGTGGCCTCCAGGCCAGTAACCAGCCCCTTCCACTTGTCGTCCTCACGCAGATCGGCGGGGATCATCGACAGGGCGCGGCCGAGATTATCGGCGACCGACAACATGTCGCGGGCGAAGGCTGTCGTCGAATAGGCGCGGGCGTCGCCCAGTTCCTTTTCCAGCCGGCGGCGCACATTCTGGGTTTCGGCATGGGCATAGAGAATATCCTGCTTCGCCGCCGCCAACTCCTCTTCCAGTGCGGCCAGGCGCGCGGCGCCCGCGTCGCTCGCGGCACTTTCGGGCGCGGAATCCTCGGGCAGTTCGTCCACGACTTCGCTATTTTCCATATTGCTGTTTTCTTGGCTCATCTCATCAATCTCGACAGCGTCTGTGCGGTGAAGTCCACCATGGGGATCACCCGGGCATAGTTCAAGCGCGTGGGGCCGATCACGCCGACCACGCCGACCACGCGGCCGTCCCCGCCACGGTAGGGGGCGGCTATGACCGAAGAACCCGACAGGGAAAAGAGCTTGTTTTCCGAACCGATGAAGATTTTGGTGGCGCTGCCCGCCAGCGCGCCCTCCAGCAGGCGGGCGATGTCCTGCTTGCCCTCCAGCTCGTCCAGCAGGTTACGCACCCGCTCCAGGTCCGCCGCCGCGCTTTCGTCGATCAGGTTCGCCTGCCCCCGCACGATCAGCACGGGGCGGTTCTCCGCATCGCTCGACCAGATGGCGATGCCGCGCTCCACCAGCTCGCGCGCCGCGCCCTGAAGGGCAGATTGATCGGCCTCCAGCTCGCGCCGCAGCATCGCGCCCGCGTCCCGCAGCGTCATGCCGGCAAAGCGAGCCGACATATAGTTGGCGGCCTCGTTCAATGTCGATGGCAGGACATCGCCCGGCAGGTCCACGACCCTGTTCTCGACCGACCCGTCCTGCCCGACCAGCACCGCCAGCGCCTGCCGGTCGTTCAGGGGCACGAAGCCGAACTGGCGCAGCAGCGGCTCGCGCTTGGGCACCATGACGATCCCGGCGCAGGCCGACAGGCCCGACAGGGCCGCCGTCGCCGCCGACAGCGCCTCCTCGATCGGGCCGCCCTCGGCAAGCCCGGCCTCGCCGATCCCCGCCTCGATCGCGCGCCGTTCCTCGGGCGAGGGTTCGGCCGCCTGCATCATCCCGTCGACGAACAGCCGCAGGCCGGTCTCAGTCGGCATCCGCCCCGCCGAGGTGTGCGGCGCGGCCAGCAGTCCCAGCTCCTCCAGATCCTGCATGACGTTGCGGATCGACGCGGGCGACAGGCTGAGCGTCGCCAGCCGAGATATGGTGCGCGACCCGACCGGCAGCCCGGTGCCCAGATAGCTTTCGACCACCAGTCGAAAAACGTCCCGCGCGCGGTCGTTGAGTTCGCTGATCGGTGTGACGGCCATGCCGACTATCTAGTCGTCGTCCCCCCGACACTCAAGCCGTCGGGCCGCATTGATCCGCCAGCCCTCAAGCGACCAGCGCGTCGATGGCCGACGCCATGTCCACGTCCCGCCGCGACAGCCCGCCCGCGTCATGCGTGGTCAGCACGATTTCGACGCGATTATAGACGTTCGACCATTCGGGATGATGATCCGCCTTCTCCGCCAGCAGCGCGACCCTGGCCATGAAGCCGAACGCCTGGTTGAAGTCGACGAAGGTGAAGCTACGCGCGATCCCCTCGGGCTCGGCGCGGCTGGTCCATTGGGGCAGGCCGGCCAGCGCCTCCGCCCGTTCGGCGTCCGTCAACCTGCTGACCATCGAGCGCGTCCCTTCACCATCTTTTCGCTTCGTGCAACCGGCACATTCGCTTATGTCGCAGCGATGCCCACCAACGGTCAACCCTTACGCTTTGCGCCCACGGCGCAGGAGATAGAGACGCTGGCGCTGGAGGCGCTGTCGCGTCTGCCCGAGCCCTTTTCGGAGCATCTGGCCCATGTTGTCCTGCTGGTCGAGGATTTCGCGAGCGCGGACATATTGGCGGAGATGGAGATAGACGATCCGTTCGGCCTCACCGGCCTCTATTCCGGCCGCCCCGTGGGACAGGAGGCGCAGAGCGGCGACCTGCCGCCCACCATCCACCTGTTCCGCCGCCCGCTGCTCGACGAATGGGTCGAGACCGGGGTGGCGCTCGACGCGCTGATAACGCATGTCGTGGTGCATGAGGTCGGCCATCATTTCGGCCTCTCCGACCTCGACATGCATGTGCTGGAGGACATGGTCGCGCCGTGAGCGCCGCCACGTCCCTGACGCTTGCCGACCTTGCCTGCCTGCGCGGCGGCCGGCTGCTCTTCGCGGGGCTGAACCTGGCGTTGGGACCGGGCGAGGCCGCGTTGCTGACCGGACCCAACGGCATCGGCAAGTCCAGCCTGATGCGCCTGTGCGCGGGGCTGCTCCGGCCCTTTGCCGGCCGCGTCGAGCGGAGCGGCGGCATCGCCATGGCTGACGAGCGGCTGGCGCTCGACATCGACCGGGCGCTTGGAGACGCCCTCAAGTTCTGGGCGGCGCTGGACGGCGGGGAGCGCAGGGTCGACGCGGCGCTCGACTCCCTCGCCCTCGCTCCCTTGCGCGCGGTGCCGGTGCGGATGCTCTCGACCGGGCAGCGCAAACGGGCGATGCTGGCGCGGGTGATGGCGTCAGGCGCGCCGATCTGGCTGCTGGACGAGCCGGCCAATGGCCTCGACAGCGACTCCGTCGCGCTGCTGGGCAGGATAGTGGCGGACCATCTGGCGGCCGGGGGGATCGTGCTGGCCGCGTCCCACCAGCCCCTGCCCCTCACGGCGCGGGCCGTCATCGACCTGACCGACCATGTCCCGGTGGAGGCATGAGCGCCATCGGCCCGCTCATCGCCCGCGACCTGCGCGCGGCATGGACATCCTCGGGCCTGTGGCTGCCAGTCGCCTTCCTGCTGCTCGTCGCCAGCCTCTATCCGTTCGCGGTCGGGCCCGACGCGGCGCTGCTCGGCCGCACCGGCGGGGGAATGTTGTGGATCGCGGCGCTGCTCGCCAGCCTGCTGCCGATCGACCGGCTGATCGCGCCCGACCGCGACTCAGGGACGCTCGACCAGTTGGCGGTGCGCGGGGTGGGAGAGGAAAGCATCGTCCTCGCCAAGCTGATCGCGCACTGGCTGGGCTTCGGCCCGCCGCTGATGATCGCGGCGCTGCCCGCCGCCGCGCTGCTGGAGCTGGACGGCGGCACGATCGCGCTGCTGGAGGCGGGCCTGCTGATCGGCACGCCGGCGCTGGCGGCCCTGGCGCTGCTGGTCGCCTGCCTGACAGCGGGCCTGCGGTCGAGCGGCGCGCTCGCCGGGCTGCTGGCGCTGCCGCTGGCGGTGCCGCTGCTCATCTTCGGCGCGGGAAGCCTTGGCGACGGCAGCGGCGCGGCGCTCAAATTGCTGGGCGCCGCATCGCTGCTGCTGGTCGCGCTGACGCCCTTCGCCGGCGGCGCGGCGATCCGCGCGGGGCGGGATTGACGCCTAAAAGGCCGATCCGTCCTTGCGTCGATATACGCCTCCCGTCAGATGCAGGTCGATATCGGGATAATGGCAGTCGCTGGCCGACGGCCGCCCGATCGCGACGAACACGCAATCGGCGTCACTCTCATTGACCAGTTGATGCCCGTTGGGTTCGCCCTTGGCGAAGGTCGCCATGTCGCCGGGGCGCATCGGCACCCGGCTCGCCTCCTCGACCAGCACCGCCTCGCCGGCCAGCATGACGACCAGTTCATCCTCATCCTCATGCCAGTGGCGCTGCGAGGAGGCCGCCCCCGGTTTCAGCACGACATGGCTCGCGCCGAAGTCGCCGAAGCCCGCCGCCTGTCCCACGCGGCGATACCAGCGATCCTGCACGGCGGCGGCATAAGGGCTGGGATAGCCCGTCGCATTGCTCTGCGGAATGGAACCCAGATCGACCTTCGGCATGGCGTATTCCTCCTGCCTTGCGCTCTTGCTGGTCAACGAACCATCCATTCGCTAACGCAAGCCCATGACCTTGACCAGCCCCCAGAACGGCCCGCTGCCCCCTCAACCCGCGAGCGCGGATAGCGATCCGGTGGCGCTGGCCATGCGCCTGATGGCCTGCCCCTCGGTCACGCCGGCCACCGGCGCGGTGTTCGACGCGCTGGAGGCGATGCTGACGCCCTTGGGTTTCGCCGTCGAGCGTTTCCTGACCGGCGAAGCGCCCGACGGACCGGTCGAAAATCTGCTCGCCCATCGCACCACCGGGCCGGGGCCGCATTTCGCCTTCGCCGGGCATCTGGACGTGGTCCCCCCCGGCGGCGGCTGGACCAGCGAACCCTTCGCCCCCGAAATTCGCGGCGACCTGCTCTATGGCCGGGGCGCGGTGGACATGAAGGGCGCGATCGCCTGCTTCGTCGCCGCCCTCCACGCTCTGCCCCCGGACCTTTCCGGCACGATCAGCCTCATCATCACCGGCGATGAGGAAGGTCCGGCTGTCCACGGCACGCTGGCGCTTATGGAGCGGATGGCGGCCCGCGAGCTGTGGCCGAACCTCTGCCTGGTCGGGGAGCCAACATCTGTGCATCGGCTGGGCGACATGGTGAAGATCGGCAGGCGCGGTTCAGTCAATATGTGGATCCGGGTGGAGGGCGCGCAGGGCCATGTCGCCTATCCGCACTTGGCCGACAATCCCATCCCTCGGCTGGTCCGCATCCTGGCCGATGTGGAAGCGGAGATATTGGACGAGGGCACCGACTGGTTCCAGCCGAGCAATATCGAAATCACCGATCTGGAGGTCGGCAACCCCGCGCACAATGTCATTCCCGCCGCCGCGACCGCGCGCATCTCCATCCGCTTCAACAACCGGCACAGCGGCGCGTCGCTGATCGAGCGGATCGGCGCCCTCGCGGCGCGTCATGGCGGCGTGGTGACCGCGCGGATCAGCGGCGAGCCTTTCCTGACCGAGCCCGGCGCCTTTTCCGACCTGATCGGCGACGCCATAGAGGCCGTCACCGGGACCCGGCCGGAACTGTCCACCACCGGCGGCACGTCGGACGCGCGCTTCCTCGCGCGGCTTTGCCCGGTCGTGGAGTTCGGCCTGACCAACGCGACCATGCACAAGCTGGACGAGGCGGTGGCGATCGCCGACCTGCGCCAGTTGACCGCCATCTACGGCCAGATAGTGGAACGGGCGCTGGCGAGCGACGCCTCGTCCGCAACGACGATTTGACCCGTTACATTCGCGCGCGCCAGGCTTTACATTAGGACGATGACCTGGCTGCCGCTCATCCTCCTGTTCCTGGCCACCGTCGCGGCGATGGAGGGCTTCGCCTATGCGATGCATCGCTGGGTCATGCACGGGCCGGGCTGGTTCCTCCATGCCAGCCATCATCGCGCGCGCACCGGCCGTTGGGAATGGAACGACCTTTATTTCGTGATCTTCGCCATCCCCTCCATCCTGTTGCTGCTGGGCGGCGCGCGGCTTGGCTGGGGCGATTGGGCGACGGCGGTGGGCGCTGGGATCGCGGCCTATGGCGCCATCTATCTCGGCTTCCACGACATCATCGTCCATCACCGCGTCGGCCATCGCCATGTGCCGCGCTCCGCCTATATGAAGCGGATCGTCCAGGCCCATCGGCTGCATCATGCGGTCGAAAGCAAGCATGGCACGGTCAGCTTCGGCTTCCTGATCGCGCCGCCGCCCGAAGCGCTGAAGGCGCGGCTCGCGCGGCAGGATCGCGCCGTCCTTCGCCGCGCGGCCGGGCCGGCGGAGGATGGTGGCAAGGTGGAGCGCATCGGCCTTTGATATGGCCGGCGTCTTCCCCTATGGATGGCGCCACCATCATCCGGGGACATGATTTTGATCCTTACCCTCGCCGCGGCCGCCGCGTCCGGCCATATCCGCTTCGCCGACTTGGGCCTCGACCCCGTGGCGCTCGACCTCGGCTTCTTCAGCATCAAATGGTATAGCCTCGCCTATCTGGCGGGCATCCTGGTCGGCTATTGGTATCTGCTGAAGCTGATCGCGCAGCCCGGCGCGCCGATGGCCCGCCGCCATGCCGACGACATGATTTTCTACGCCACGCTGGGCATCATCGTCGGCGGGCGGCTCGCCTATGTCCTCTTCTACCAGCCCGAGATATTGGAGCGGCCGCTCGACATCTTCAAATTGTGGAACGGCGGCATGTCCTTCCATGGCGGGGTGATCGGCGTATCGCTGGGCATCCTTTACCTTGCCCGCAAGGAGGGGCTGTCCTGGCTGCGGATGCACGATTATGTCGCCTGCGTCGTGCCTTTCGGCCTGTTCTTCGGCCGCCTCGCCAATTTCGTGAATGGCGAACTGTGGGGCAAGGAGACCAACGTGCCCTGGGCGATCCGCTTCACCGAGCCCGTGAACGGCCTGCTGGCCGTCGGCCCGCCGCGCCACCCGAGCCAGCTTTATGAAGCCGCGCTCGAGGGGCTGCTGCTCTTCGCGATTCTCTGGTTCGCCTTCTGGAAGACCAAGGCGCGTTATGAGCCCGGAAAGCTGGTCGGGATCTTCCTGCTCGGCTATGGCGGCTTCCGCTTCTTCGTCGAATTTTTCCGCGAGGCGGACGCGCAACTGATGGAGTTCGCCGCGCGCACCGGCCTGCATATGGGCCAGTGGCTGTGCGTCCCGATGATCGTGGGCGGCCTCTATCTGATCGCCACCGCCAAGGGCCGCCGGCTGCGGGTGGAGCCCATCGCGGGCAGCGCCAGCATCAGCTGACCGGCGTGACTCCCGACCCGCTGACGCTCGCCCAGCGCCTTGCCCGCCAGATCGACTCGGGCGGCCCGATTTCCATCGCCCATTATATGGCGGAGGCGAACGGCCATTATTATGGCGGCCGCGACCCGCTGGGGCAGGATGGCGATTTCACCACCGCCCCGGAAATCAGCCAGATGTTCGGCGAACTGGTCGGGCTGTGCCTGGCGGACATGTGGATGCGGTCGGGCCGCCGCCCCCAGCCGCTCTATGTCGAGCTGGGACCGGGGCGCGGGACGCTGGCCGCCGACGCGTTGCGGGCGATGGAGGGGGCGGCGCTCGCCCCGCGCATGCATTTCGTCGAGACCAGCCCGGTGCTGCGCGAACGCCAGCGCGCGCTGCTGCCGCATGTGACTCATCATGACGATATCGACAGCCTTCCCGAAGAAGGGCCGCTGCTGGTCGTTGCCAACGAATTTTTCGACGCCCTGCCGATCCGGCAGCTCGTCCGCGCCGGCGGCGAATGGCGCGAGCGGGTGGTGATCGCCCGGACCGACGAGGACGGCACGATCCGCTTTCTGCCCGTGCCGGGCTATCGCCGGATCGAATCAGGCATACCGGATATCGCCGCGCGGGCGGAGGAAGGGACGATATTGGAAACCGCGCCGGCCAGCGCCACCATCGCCCTGATGCTGGCGAAGCGGATAGCCCGGCAGGGCGGCGGCGCGATTCTCATCGACTATGGCTATGAAGGCCCGGCGATCGGCGACACGCTTCAGGCGGTGCGCGGCCACCGCTTCGCCGACCCCTTCGTGGAGCCGGGGGAAAGCGACCTTACCGCCCATATCGATTTCACGCTGCTCGGCAATATGGCGCGGCAGGCTGGCCTGCGCGTGCTGGGGCCGGTCGGCCAGGGCGCCTTCCTGCGCCAACTTGGCATCGACGTGCGCGCCGCGCAACTGGCCAAGACCTCCCCGGCCCGAGCGGACGAGATAGAGATCGCCCGGAAGCGCCTGACCGATCCCGACCAGATGGGCTCGCTGTTCAAGGCGATGGCGATCGTCCATCCCGACTGGGCGGAGCCGGCGGGCTTCGAGGGGGATGTGGGGTGAAGGGCAGGCTGAGGGCTATAGACGGCCGTCAACATTCGCCCCGCTGGCTGAGATACAGCCATCCTCCTTCACGTCACCCCAGCGAAGGCTGGGGTCTCGGGCAGCGGCTACACTATGTCGCCCGCCAGATCGCGCCAATCGGCATTGCTCTCTTCGATCAGCCGGATCTTCCACTCGCGCTTCCACGCCTTGAGCGCTTTCTCCCGAACGATGGCTGAAAATATGTCGTCATGCGGCTCGGCCAGAACGAGGCACGTCAGATTATATCTTCTGCAAAATGCCGACCCAGCGCCGCGCTTGTGCTGATCGACGCACTGGGTGAGATCGGCGGTGACGCCGATATAGAGGACGCCACGGGGCTTGTTGGTCATGATGTAGGTGTAGCCGCCTCGCGCCATGCCCTATCGTTGCGCGCCTTCGCCTGAGATGCCAGCCTTAGCTGGCATGACGGGAAAGATTTGCCATCGGTCCAGAATCCGCCGATCCACTACCCACCCAGCCAGCCACCGCCTTTAGGTCATCGCCACGCTACCCCTCGTCCTCATCCCCGCCCAAATCCTGCGCGACCTTGGGATCGCGCAGCAGCTTGTCGATATGGCTGCCCTCGTCGAAACTGTCGTCGGCCAGGAATTTGAGCTTCGAGGCATATTTGAGGCGCATGCGGCTCGCGACCTCGCGCTGCAGATAGGCGGTGTTGGTGCGCAGCGCCTTCAGCACCGCTTCCTCGTCCTTGCCCAGCAGCGGCTTGATGAACACGGTCGCATGGCGAAGGTCGGGCGACATCCGCACTTCGGTGACGCTGACCACATGCTTCGCCAGCACATCGTCATGCACGTCGCCGCGCATCAATATATCGGAGAGAATATGGCGCACCTGCTCGCCCACGCGCAGCAGGCGGACGGAGGGACCTTCGGATTGTTGAGCGACCATCATTTAGCTTTCGGGGACCATATCATTGAGCGAGAGATTCAGCGTCGCGGCGCGACATCGCGGATCGCTTGCCAAACGCTTCGTTAGCGCAAGACCTACTATACTCCTATAGACGGCAGCCGCCAGCCGCCCATCCGGAATTCCAATGAACGCGCTGCATATCGGTGGAATCACGAAAGGCCAAACCGCGCGCCCTCATGGCCACGGTCGGACGAGCGGTTTAGCTCAATGCCCTCTCGACCACCGCGACGGCTTGCTTCAGCGGCTCGGCCCGGTCGCAGCCGCTTCGGCACTTCTCCTGCTGATAGCGCAGGTCACGAAGGATATGGCGCGCGGCATCCGCATTTCCCAGCCGAACCTCGGCAAGGGCAAGGCCGGACATGGCGCCCGGATCGCCATTGCGCCCTGACGGCAGCGACCTTTCGAAGAAGCGCCGCGCCGTTGCCGGCTGGCCGAGGCCGAGCGCGGTCACGCCCTTGAGGAAATGGACTTGGCGGCTGCTGGTCCTGCCGATCAGTTGGTTCAGCAAGGGATCGGCTTCGGCATAGCGGCCCTTTGCCACCAGATGCTGAGCCTTCAGCAAATCCCGCGATAGAGAGAACGGCACGCTGTAAAAATTATCCGCGCCCCATCCGTCGATCGGCGTCGTCACCGGAGGCGAAAGGGAAGGCGCTGCGTTGCTATTCTGCGCGGCGGCGGGCGCCGCGAGGGCACAGCAGAATGGAAGAAGAACAGCCAGACGCATCACGCACCTCCTTCGCCAAGGATCAGTAGCTTATCAATACTGATCTCATGGTCAAGCGCTATCTGTCGCTACAATGGACAGGGGGAGGACCTTTGATCAGCGCCATGCGGAAGCGATCCGGAGTAAAAGAAACGGATACCCGCCTCCCGGCGCGCGAAATTTTCCTGCGGCAACCGCCGCTATTCCGCGGCCTCCGCCAGCGCAGGTTCGGTCCAGACCAGCACGGGCTTGCGCGCGGCCAGCGTCTCGTCCAGGCGTCGGCGGGGGGCGTGATAGGGCGCGCCCTTCAACGCCTCGTCCCCTGCCCTCGCCCGCTCGGCCAGGCTGCGCAGCGCCAGGATGAACTGGTCGAGCGCCGCCTTGCTCTCCGTCTCGGTCGGCTCGACCAGCATCGCGCCATGGACGACCAGCGGGAAATACATGGTCATCGGATGGAAGCCCTCGTCGATTAGCCCCTTGGCGATATCGAGCGTGGTGAAGCCCTCAGCCAGCCCCTTGTCGCTGAACAGCGCCTCGTGCATGCACGGACCGCTGGCGGCGAAGGGCGCGTCGAGCACGTCCTCCAGGCTGCGCAGCACATAATTGGCGTTGAGCACGGCGTCCTCCGCGACCTGCCGCAGGCCGTCCGCGCCGTGGCTGAGGATATAGGTCAGCGCGCGGGTGAACATGCCCATCTGTCCGTGGAAGGCGGACATGCGGCCAACGCTCCGCGGCATCTCCTCGCCGACATTATCCTCCTCGATCAGGTGGATCGTCCCGTCGGCCATGCGCGCCGTGTAGGGCAGCGGGCCGAAGGGGGCGAGCGCCTCCGACAGCACGACCGGACCGGAGCCGGGGCCGCCGCCGCCATGGGGCGTGGAGAAGGTCTTGTGCAGGTTGATGTGCATCGCGTCGACGCCCAGGTCGCCGGGGCGCACCCGGCCGACGATCGCGTTGAAGTTCGCGCCGTCGCAATAGACGAAGGCCCCCGCCGCATGGACGGCGTCGGCGATCTTCTTCATGTCGCGCTCGAACAGGCCGCAGGTGTTGGGGTTGGTGATCATCACCGCCGCGACATCGGGGCCCAGGCGCGCCTCCAGCGCGGCGAGATCGACTCGCCCCTCAGGCGTCGCCGGAATATCCTCGACCTTATAGCCGCAAAAGGCGGCGGTGGCGGGATTGGTGCCGTGGGCGCTTTCGGGCACCAGCACGACCTGGCGCGCATCGCCCCGCGCCTCCAGCGCGGCGCGGATGCACAGCAGGCCGCACAACTCGCCATGCGCGCCCGCCTTGGGCGTCATCGCGACGCCGTGCATGCCGGTGAGTTCGATCAGCCAGAAGGCGAGTTCATTGATGACGCCGAGCGCGCCCTGCACCGTCGATTGGGGTGCAAGTGGATGAATGTCGGCGAAGCCGGGCATCCGCGCGACCTTCTCGTTGAGGCGCGGATTATGCTTCATCGTGCAGGAGCCGAGCGGAAAGAGGCCGAGGTCGATGGCGTAATTCTGGCGGCTGAGACGGGTATAGTGGCGCACCGTCTCCTGCTCCGACAGGCCGGGAAGGCCGATCGGCGCGGTCCGTTCCAGCCCGCCCAGCCGGCTGGCGACCTGCGGAGCCGGGGCGAAGTCGACGCCCGTCGTGTCGATCAAGCCGATCTCGAAGATCAGCGCCTCCTCCAGCATCAGCGCGCGGTTGCCGGTCGCGGTGCCGGGGGACGCGGGCTCGTCCTTCAAGGGCTCGGGCGTGGTGGGGCGGCCTTCCTTGAGCATGGTCATCAGAACGTCCCTTCCACTCGATTGACTGTGCTCCTGCGAAAGCAGGAGCCTAGGGCGACACGCACAGCGCCCGGAACACTGGGCTCCCGCTTTCGCGGGAGTACTGAGCAGGAAAGCATCACGCCAGTTCCTCCTCGAGCGCTTTGGCGAGCGCCTCGACATCCTCCGCCGTTGCTGTCTCCGTCACCGCGACGACCAGCCCTTGCCCAAGCTCCGGCGCATCCGGGAACAACCGTCCCAGCGACACGCCGCCCAATATGCCCCTGTCCGCCAGCGCGCGAACGACCTCGCGCGCGTCCTTGTTAAGGATCAGCGTGAATTCGTTGAAGAAGCTGTCGTTGAGCAGGGCGACGCCCGGCACTTTCGCCAGCCGTTCGGCCGCCTGGACGGCGAGCCGGTGATTCAGCATCGCCAGCTCGCGTAGGCCGCGTCCCCCCAGCAGAGTCATGTGGATGCTGAATGCGAGCGCGCAGAGCCCGGAATTGGTGCAGATGTTGGACGTCGCCTTTTCGCGGCGGATATGCTGCTCCCGGGTCGACAGAGTCAGCACGAAGCCGCGCTTGCCCGCCGCGTCCAGCGTCTCGCCGCACAGGCGGCCCGGCATCTGGCGGACATATTTCTGCTTGGCTGCAAACAGGCCCAGATAAGGGCCGCCGAACTGGAGGCCGACGCCGATCGACTGGCCTTCGCCGACGACGATGTCCGCCCCCATCGCGCCGGGGGAGGCGATCGCGCCCAGCGCCACCGGCTCGGTCACCACGGCGACCAGCAGCGCGCCGGCCGCCTGCGCCGCCCGCGCGAGCGGAGTCAGATCGGCGATGCGGCCCAATATGTCGGGATATTGAACGACGACGCAGCTCGTCTCCTTGTCGATCGCGGCGATCAGCGCGTCGATGTCGGTCGCGGCATCCAGCGCGGGGGCCTCATGGACCAGCGCGTCGCCGGTGAACTTCGCCATGGTGCGGGCGACCGACACATAATGCGGGTGCAGCCCCGACGACAGCAGCGCCTTGCCCCGCTTGGTGATGCGCCGCGCCATGCCGATCGCTTCCCAGCAGGCGGTCGACCCATCATACATGGACGCGTTGGCGACGTCGCAGCCCAGCAGCCGCGCCACCTGGGTCTGGAACTCGAATAGGACCTGGAGCGTCCCCTGCGCGATTTCCGGCTGATAGGGAGTGTAGGCGGTCAGGAACTCGCCGCGCTGGATCAGATGATCGACGCTGGCCGGGACATGGTGCCGATAGGCGCCCGCGCCAAGGAAGAAGGGCGCCTCCCCGGCCGAGAGATTCCGCCGCGCCAGCGCCCCCATATGCCGCTCGACCGCCAGTTCGCTGGCATGGTCGGGCAGTCCCGCGATCTTGGCCGGCAGGCGGGCTTCGGCCGGCACGTCGACGAACAGGTCGTCGATCGAGGAAGCGCCGATGACGGACAGCATCTGCTGCCGGTCGCCGTCGGTAAGGGGTAGGTAGCGCATTCAATCTCCTTCTCCCCTCCCGCTGGCGGGAAGGGTCGGGGGAGGGCATGCCACAGGGTGCACCTGGGACGCCTCCCCTAGCCCCCCGCGAGCGGGAGGGGCAAAACAAACTCAAAGGCTCGCGACGAACTTCTTGTAGGCGGCCTCGTCCATCAGGCCCTCCAACTCGCTTGTGTCGGCGACGCGCAGCTTGAAGAACCAGCCATCCTCTTCCGGGTCGCTGTTGACGAGCGCGGGCTCGTCCTCCAGCGCGCCGTTGGCCTCCACCACCTCGCCCGAGATCGGTGCATAGACGTCGGACGCGGCCTTGACCGATTCGACCACGGCGGCGTCGTCGCCCTTGTCGAAGGTCGCGCCTTCGTCGGGCAATTCGACGAAAACGATATCGCCGAGCTGCTCCTGCGCATATTCAGTGATGCCGACCGTCGCGATGTCGCCCGCGACGTCGATCCATTCATGTTCGTCGGTGAAATAACGGCTCATGACTATAGGGCTCCCTGCTGCTTTTCAGGATGTCTGGCGGTGATAGCGGTGCGGAACGAACGGCATGGCCGCGACCGCGGCGGCGATGCGCTTGCCGCGCACCTCGATCTCCAGCGGCGTGCCGACACCGGCATGAGGGGTGGAGACCCAGCCCATCGCGATCGGCGCGCCGACTGTTGGCGCGAAACCGCCGGAGGTGACTTCGCCCACCAGCGCGTCGCCCGCATAGATGGGCGCGCCCTCCCGCGCGGGCAGCCGCCCTTCGATAGTCAGGCCGACGCGGCGCGATCCGGCGCCGTCGGCCAGCTCGCGCAGCACGCGTGCATGGCCGATAAAGCCGCCCTCCTCGCGCCGGCGTTTCGGGATGGCGAAGCCAAGGCCGGCGGCGACCGCGCCGACGCGCGGGTCGAGGTCATGGCCATAGAGCGGCAGGCCGGCCTCCAACCGCAGCGAATCGCGCGCGCCAAGGCCGATCGGCTTGACCTGCGGCAGCGCGCACAGCGCCTCGGCAAAGGCCTCCGCCGCGTCGCCTGGAATGCTGATCTCGAACCCGTCCTCGCCGGTATAGCCCGATCGGCTGATCCACAGGGGCACCCCCTGCCAGTCGAACGCGCCGCACTGCATGAAGAAGAGGTCGGCCGTGCCCGGCAGGATCGTCGCCAGCGCCGCGCCCGCCTCCGGCCCCTGAAGCGCGAGCAGCGCCTGGTCGGCCATGTGGTTCATGACCACCTCGTCGGGCAGATGCTCGATGATCCAGGCGATATCGTCATATTTGGTCGCGCCATTGACGACCATGTAGATGGCCGCGCCGTCGAACGCGCCGTCGCCGGGGCGCGAGACCATCAAGTCGTCGAGGATGCCGCCCTCCTCGTCCAGCAGCAGCGAATAGCGCTGGCGAAAGGGCTTCAGTCCCCGAATGTCGCTGGGCAGGATCGCCTCCAGCGCCGCGTCGACGCCCTCGCCCGAAAAGCCGAGCTGGCCCATATGGCTGACGTCGAACAGCCCGGCATGTTCGCGGGTCCAGCCATGCTCGGCCATGATGCCTTCATATTGGATCGGCATTTCATAGCCGGCAAAGGCGACCATCCGCGCGCCCCGCGCTCGGTGCCAGCGATCGAGCGGCAGCTTTTCGAGCGGCAGTTCCTCTTCGAGGGGGACGACATCGTCGGTGACGGTCATGGATCTGGCCTTTGCGTGACTAGAATGGAACGACGCGCCGACGGTTCCGGACGGAATCGTCAAATCGCATCACCCCCTCTGTCACGGAACCTGAGAGTTTTGACCATCGGCATCCCGGCGGATGCGGCGGCTTACCCCTTCGGTGGGACGGTATGACCCGTCCGCTTTCCAGAGCGTCTGTCCATGATGCGGTCCTTGGGGCCTGAGAGTTTCCGGGGTGGTTGCTCCTTCGGCGACGGGTCGGCCTCAAAGGCCATCCATGCTCTCCCGCATCGCGGCTCGCCTCCCGAATCCGGGAAAGCGAAGACTGTCACCGGCATTGCCCAAAGCACCGCCCGCGTCAATCGGCGCGCGCCGTTCCTCCGAATAATTCCGCATGGCGCTTCTCGGCGAAGCGATCGGTCATCCCGGCGATGAAATCGGCGATGTGGCGGCTGCGCTCTGGTTCCTCGACCGCGCAGGCCTCGACCCATGGGCCGGTCATCAGCGCCGGGTCGGCCTGGTAGGCGGCGAACAGGTCGGTGACGATCGCGCGCGCGCGATCCGCCGCCGCCAGTTGGATTGGATGATGATAGAGCGCCGCATACATGAAGCGCTTGAGTTCCCGCTCGCGCGCCTCCATCTCCGGCGAGAAGGTGACCAGCGCGCGGCCCGCCGCGCGCACGTCGGAGACATTTTCGACTCCGACCTCGGCGATGTTGGCGCGCGTGGTGTCCATAAGGTCGTTCACCATCAGCCCGATCTGGTCGCGGACCAGTTCGCGCAGCAGCCGTTCGGGCGTGACATCGGGATAGCGGGCGACGACCCTGTCCCAGCTTTGCGCCACCAGCGGCACCGTCAGCAACTGGTCTAGCGTCAGCAGGCCCGCGCGCAGCCCATCGTCGATATCATGATTGTCATAGGCGATGTCGTCGGCCAGCGCGGCGACCTGCGCCTCCAGCGAGGCGTGGCTGGCGAGGTCGAGCGGATAGAGCGTGTCCACCTCCCGCATCGCCCAGTTCGGATTGATGACCGGGCCGTTATGCTTCGCCAGCCCCTCCAGCATGTCCCAACTCAGGTTCAGGCCGGCGAAGCGTGGATAGGGCGATTCAAGCTGCATCAGCGTGCGCAGCGTCTGGGCATTATGGTCAAAGCCCCCCTGCCCCTCCATCGCCGCCTCCAGCGCATCCTCGCCGGCATGGCCGAAGGGCGGATGGCCGATATCATGGGCCAGGCACAGCGCCTCGGTCAGGTCCTCGTTGAGGCCCAGCGTCCGCGCGATGGTGCGGCCGATCTGCGCCACCTCCAGGCTGTGGGTCAGGCGGACGCGGTAATGATCGCCGTCGGGCGAGACGAAGACCTGCGTCTTGTGGCGCAGGCGGCGAAAGGCGATCGAATGGATGATCCGGTCGCGGTCGCGCTGGAATATGTCGCGCGGCCCGCGCGTCTCGCCGCCCGGCTCGGGATGGAGGCGGCCCCGGCTGGCCTCGGGGTGGCAGGCATAGGGCGCGAGAGCGATCATCGGCCAGCCCTGTATCGGCTTTTGTGGACGCCGGGAACCGGCTTACTTGCCGGCAAGGCGGGACAGTTCCTCGCCTACGTCGCTTTTCCAGGCGAAAACGTCCGCGCCCGCGCCCTTCAGGCTCTTTTCGATCGCCTGCGCGCGGGCGAAGCTGGCGAAAGGACCGATGACCAGCCGATTGGTGCGGCCCCAATTCGCGATCCAGGCGTCCTGCGGACCGATCTCGTCATATTTGGCGCGCAGCCGCTTTAAGGTGAAGGCGAGCGCGCCCTTGTCAGCGCCGGTCGCGATCTGCACCCAGTTGCGGGCGGGATTGGCGGCGAGGCGCGCCTTTTCCGCCGCCTCGGCCTTCGCCTTGGCGTCCGCCTCCGCCTTGGCCTTTGCGGCGGCGGCTTTCTTCGCCTTGTCGGCGGCGGCCTGGCGCTCGGCGCGGCGGGTAGCCTGGAGCGCCTGAATTTCGGCCAGGTCGACGGCGGCGACTGACGATTGGCGCTCGCTTTCGGGCACGTCGATGGCGCGGATGATGTCGGCCAGCGAGCGCGTGGCGGCGGGATTGGGCGCCGGGGTCGGGCCGGCGGCGGCCGGCGGAGTCGCTGCCTGGGGGAGCTGAGCCACGGGTGTCGCCGACGCGAGCGCCGGCTGGCGCGCGGGCGGCGAAGTAGCGGGCGGGGACGGCGCTACGGCCGCGCTCTGCGCCTGCTGCGCGGGAACGACGCTGCCGGACAGGCTGTCGAAGCCGGGGGCGGGAGGGCCCTGAACCTGCGCGGGGGCTGGTCGAGGAGATGGGGATTGAGACGGAGCGGGCTGGATGGCTCCGGGCTGGGGCGTTGATTGCGCCGTTGCGGGCTGCGGCGTCGGCTGCACGCGCACTGGGGCCGGAGCGGCCTCGGCCACGCGGACCGGCGCGGGGGCAGACGGGGTCGGCGCGGATGAAGCGGGAATCGGCTGCACAGTGGTGGGCGTGGGGGCGGCCGGAACTGGACTTGCCGGAACGGGAGCGGCCGCCACGGCGGAGGACGGCTGATGGGACGCGGGAGTCGAAGCCGGCGCGTGGACCCGGGGCGTCGCGGCGCTGGCGAGCACGCC
>JARYGO010000009.1:0-116481 GCA_033795485.1 Sphingobium sp. | reverse complement strand
GTCTATGTTGGCGACCGTTCCGAACGCTACCTCATGGCAGCGCCCCGTCCGGTGAACACGCCTCTAGGCCTAGCCTGCCGAACCGTCAAACGGTTTTTGCAATTTTATTTCAGGAAATGTTGGGGGTTGCTGGCGTAGAGCCAGGTCCATGAGCAGCAAAATTGAGCCCAAGGCCCCGGAAATAACGGGTTTGCCCGATGCCGACGCCAGCGACGCGGGTTTTGGCGCGCGCATCCGCAGCGCCCTCATCTGGCGCTCGGGCAGCCAGATCGTTTCGCAAATGGTGAGCTGGATCGCCACCCTGGCGGTGATTCGCATCCTAGACCCGGCCGATTACGGCCTGTTCGCCATGACTCAGGTGATTCTGAACTTTGCCGCCTTCCTGAACGGCTATGGCCTGGTGAGCGCGTTGGTGCAGTCCGATTCGCTCGACTCGCACCGGCTGCGCCAAGCCTTCGGCATCATGCTGCTGCTGAACGGCGGCTTGGCGCTGATCCAGCTCGCGCTCGCGCCGCTCGCCGCCGACTATTATGACCAGCCGATGGTCGCCGACCTGTTGCGGGTGCAGGCGCTGCTCTATCTGTCTACCCCGTTCATCTCGATTCCCGAGGCGATCATGGGCCGGGCGCTGGATTTCCGGCGGCCCGCGCTGGTGAACCTGATCGCGGCGATGGCGTCGGCGGGCGTCGCCTTGGGCGGCGCGCTCGGCGGATGGGGCGTATGGACGCTGGTGTTCGCGCCGATCGCGGGCTTCTGGGTCAAGGGGCTGGGCTATGTCCTCGCCACCGGCTTCCGTCCCATTCCCAGCTTCGACTTTCGCGGCACCGGCGCGATGGTCGCCTATGGCGCGTCCTTGCTGGGCAGCCAGCTCTTCTGGATCGTGCAGAGCCAGGCCGACATCTTCATCGGCGGCCGCGTCCTGTCGCCGCACGAGCTCGGCCTCTATGCCGAGGCGCTGTTCCTGACCCAGATCTTCGTCAGCAAGTTCATCCCCCCGCTGAACGACGTCGCCTTTCCCGCCTATGCGCGAATGCAGAAGGACCCGCGCCGGATCGCCTGGTCCTTCTGCAAGGCCGTGCGGCTGCTGATGCTGATATCCTGCCCCATTTATCTCGGCATGGCGGTCACGGCCGAACCGCTGGTCGAGACATTGTTCGGGCGGAAGTGGCTGGAAATGGCGCCCTTCGTCGCCATCCTGGCGCTGGCCATGCCTTTCATGACGTTGCAGGTGATGTTCGCGCCGGTCAGCAACGCGATCGGCCGCCCCGGCATCACCGCGCGAGTCGCGGGCGTGGGCGCGATCCTGATGCCCGCATCCTTCCTGATCGGCATCCAGTTCGGCGCGATCGGCCTAGCCTGGGCCTGGCTGCTGGCTTTCCCCGTGCTGACGCTGGTCACCGCGCGACTCGCGGGGGGACCGATGGGCCTGCGCGCGATCGACCTGGCCGGCGCCGCGGCGCCCGGCCTTGGCTGCGCCATGCTGATGGCGCTGGCGGTGATGGCGGTCGACGCGGTCCTGCCGCCCATGGCCGCTATCGCGCGCCTCGCCCTGCTGGTGCCGGCGGGGGGCGCGGCCTTCCTGGCGGCGCTGATGCTGTGCGCGCGCGGGACCGTGCGCGAGCTGGTCCAGCTGGTCGTCCGCCGCGCGCCGCCCGAGCAGGCGGCGGCCTGATCGCGCCGGAGACTCAGCCCGTCTGGATCAGGCGGTCTGGATATAGACGCGCATCGCCTCCGCCTCCGCCTCGATCCGGTCGATGCGGAACTTGACCAGGTCGCCGATCGACACCAGCCCCACCAGTTCCCCATCGGCGATCACCGGCAAGTGGCGGATGCGCCGCCGGGTCATCATCGATAGCCCCTGAAGCACGGGCGTGTCGGGCGCGATGGTGATGGCGGGCGAGGTCATGACGGAGGATACCGGCCGATCGAGCGCGTCCGCCCCATCCTCGCCCACGCGATAGACCAGATCGCGCTCCGAAAATATGCCGACCACCTGGCCCTGGTCGACCACCGGCACGCAGCCGATTCGGTGGCGCGCCAGAAGTTGCACCGCCGTCAGCACGCTATCGTCGGAACGCACGTGGATGACGTCGCTTCCCTTGCCCTGCAGAATCGCCGCTACGGTCATCGCTGCTCTCCTTCTTCCTGTGCGGGCTTTATGTCCCGGACATTTTCCCCGGCCTCTTGATGTTCCCACTTTCGACACCCAAAGGAAAGGGATGACGCGCAAATATGCCCTCGACGATCCTCAGATCGCGGCGACCGCCTGGCGCCGGTTCCGCCGGATCATGGGCTGGATGGCGCTGGGCGGCCTCGCCTGCGTCGGCCTGGCGCTGCTGGGGCTCCACTGGTGGGCGGGGCCGATGCCGATCCATATGATCGCCGCGACGATCATCGGCGTGTGGCTGACCTTCATGCTGGGCACCGGGCTGATGGCGCTGGCCTTTCTGTCGCACGGCACCGGCCATGACGATCAGGTGATGGACAGATTAAAGGGGGAGGTCGACATTGATGAATGACGAAGGAACGGCGGGCGGGCCGGCCGTCGGGCGCGATGCCATATTGCGGGTCGTGCCGCATATCAGCGACATCAACACCAACGGCCATATTTTCGGCGGCTGGGTGCTCAGCCAGATGGACATTGCGGGCGGGATCGTGGCGCATGCAGTGGCACAGGGCCCAGTGGCGACCATCGCCGTCGAGAGCATGCAGTTCATCGCCCCGATCCTGCTGCGGGACATCGTGTCGGTCTATGCCTGGGAAGAAAGACGGGGGCGCACGTCGATCGCCATCCGGATCAAGGTCGTGGCGACTCGAGGCCAGGAGAATGAACAGGTCGAGGTGACCAACGGCCTGTTCACCTTCGTCGCGCTGGACCCCCAGCATCGGCCACGGCCGCTTCCGCCATCGCCCTCGCGCTTCTGAACGCAAAAAAAGGGGACCGCTCTGTTCGAGCGGCCCCCTCTTCAATCACTGAACTGCCTGGCGTTTATTCGGCGGCCTCCGCCGCCGGACGGGTGCGGCGGGTGCGCTTGCGGGGCGCTTCCTCGGCGACATCGCTCGCGCGATCGTCGCTGTCATTGTCGGCACGCGCGATCGAGGGCGGCAGGACGGCCAGATCGAGGCCCTGGGGCTGCGCCTTCTCCTCCCCCTTTTTGGGGCGGCCGCGACGGCGGGGCGCCGACGCCTCTTCCTGCGCGGGCATGGGTTCGGCCGCACCCTCGGGCGTTGCCGCCGGGGCGGGAGCCGGCGCGGGGACTAGCTGCGCGGCTTCGTTCGCCGTCGCCTCTACGCCGCGGTCGCGGCGATTGCGGTCGCGGCGGGGACGCGCCTCGCCTTCCTGGCCTGGACGCTCGCTCTGCTGCCGGTCGCCCTGTTGACGCTCGCCCTGCTGCCGATCATTCGGCTGGCGCTCGGTGCGTTCGCCCTGCTGGCGTTCGGCGCGCATCTCTTGCCTGTCCTGGCGCTCGACGCGTTCGGGCTGGGCAAAGCGAAAATCGTCGCCGCCATCCTCATTGCCGAAATCCTCGCCCTCGTCGTCGAAGCCTTCGTCGGGGCGGCGATAGCGGCCCTGCTGTTCTTCCTGACGGGCGCGGTTGTCGGCGAGCACGCGGAAATAATGATCGGCGAATTGCAGATAATATTCCGCATTCACCCGATCCCCGGCAAGCTGGGCGTCGCGGGCCATATTCCTGTATTTCTCAAGAAGCTGGGCGGCGTTGCCACGCGAACGATTGTCGATGCGGTTGCCGTTGTCGCCGCCACCCCGGTTTCCACCGCTGGGGCGTCCGTTATTATTGCTCCGGCCGCGATTGCGACGGCCGGCCTGCCTGTTGTTGATCAAGACATGGTCCTTACGTTCAACGAGAGTCTTTTCCGTTGCCATCCCCAAAACGCGGCAGACACGGGTCAGCCGGTGCGGCTCCGCCTGGCGGGGCCGGCCCAAAGGTCCGACGCCGCCTCCAGATGCCAGAGGCGCCGGGCAGCAGCGCCATCATGACTATTGGGAGCCAGGGAAGCGGCCTTTTCCTATCAGTGGCCCGCAGGCCAAATCCACAGATGGTGCCGTCCCTACACCCCATGTAGTCTTTTCCTTGTCCGAAACCAAGCGGTTTCGTAATTTTTCCCGTGCGGCCCTGGCGGGATCAGGGCAGCGCGGCGATAAGGCAGCGGTCGCGCCCCGCCAGATCGGGTCGGGCCCCGACCGCCAGCCCGGCCGCGCGCAGCAGCGCCGTGACACTTTCCCGCTGGTCATAGCCGATTTCCAGCACGGCTATCCCGCCCGGAGCGATGAGGCCGGGCAGTTGCGGGGCGATGCGGCGATAATCGTCCAGCCCCTCCGCCCCGGCGAACAGCGCGCCATGCGGCTCATGATGCAGCACGTCGCGCGGCAGCATCGCCGATGTCGCGATATAGGGTGGGTTGATCAGGATCAGGTCGAACGGCCCGGCCAGCCCCGCGCCCCAGTCGCCGACCCTGAAATCCGCGCGGTCGGCCATGTCCAGCCGCTCCGCATTGCCGCGCGCCACCGCCAGCGCATCTGCCGACGCGTCCACGCCCAGCCCGCGCGCGCCGCGCCACTGGTCGAGCGCCGCGAGCAGCAGCGCGCCCGACCCGGTGCCCAGGTCAAGCACGGTGGCGGGGGCGGTGTCGCCGAAATGGTCGATCGCCGCCTCTATCAGCGTCTCGCTGTCGGGCCGGGGGATCAGCACGGCGGGCGTGATATGCAGCGTCAGCGTCCAGAAATCGCGCGCGCCGACGATATAGGCGACCGGTTCCCCCGCCAGCCGCCGCGCCACCAGCGCGTTGAAGCCGGGCGGCACGGCCAGGTCGCGCTGGCGCAGGATCATGTCCTCCCGCGCGACGCCCAGCGCATGGGCGAGCAGCAGCTCCGCGTCCAGGCGCGGCGAGTCGCTGGCGGGCGCGAGGCGCGCGGCGGCGGCGCGCAGGGCGGAGGGAACGGTCGTTTCCCCGCGCATTTTCGCGGCGAAGGCGCCCGCCTTATCCATCCAGCTGCGCCAGACGCGCCACCTCATCCTCCGCCACCAGCGCGTCGATCACTTCGGCCAGGCCCGGCCCCTCCAATATTTCGGGCAACCGGTGCAGCGTCAGGTTGATCCGGTGGTCGGTGACGCGCCCCTGCGGGAAATTATAGGTGCGGATGCGCTCGGACCGATCGCCCGATCCCACCATCGCCTTGCGCGCGCCGGCCTGCTGCGACGCCGCACGCTCGCGCTCCTGCTCGTACAGCCGCGCGCGCAGCACTTTCAGCGCCTTGGCCTTGTTCTTGTGCTGTGACTTCTCGTCCTGCTGGGTGACGACCAGGCCGCTCGGCAAATGAGTGATGCGCACCGCCGAATCGGTGGTGTTCACATGCTGGCCGCCCGATCCCGACGCGCGATAGACGTCGATCCGCAGGTCGTTGTCGTTGATCTCCACATCGACCTCCTCCGGCTCGGGCAGCACGGCGACGGTCGCGGCGGAGGTGTGGATGCGGCCGCCGCTTTCGGTCACGGGCACGCGCTGGACCCGGTGGACGCCGCTCTCGAACTTCAGCTTGGCGAACACGCCCGCGCCGTTGATGCTGGCCACCACTTCCTTATAGCCGCCCACTTCCGACGCGCTGGCGGAGATCAGCTCCAGCTTCCAGCCCTGCTCGTCGGCATAGCGCTGATACATGCGGAACAGGTCGCCCGCGAACAAAGCCGCCTCGTCCCCGCCCGTGCCGGCGCGAATCTCCAGCATCGCGGGCCGGGCGTCGGCCGCGTCCCTGGGCAGCAGTTGCAGTGCAAGGGCGCGCTCCGCATCCGGCAACCGCGCCCTGATGACCCGCATCTCCTCCTGCGCCATCTCCCGCATCAGCGGATCGGCCTCGGGATCGTCGCCGCCAGCCATATATTCGAGCGCCGCCAGTTCCTGCCGCAGCCGCCGCACCTCATGCGCGGCGTTGGCCACCGGCTCCAGCTCGGCATATTCCTTCGACAGCCGCACGAACTGCTCGGGCGGCAGGTCGGCGCGCGTCATCGACGCCTGCACCTCGTCCCGGCGCGCCTCGATCTGCGCGATGCGTTCGGGGGAGATGGACATCAGGCCGCTTCGCTCACCTTGTGAAGCACGCTCTCCACCTGGTCATAGCGCGCGGTGCGCTCCGTTGAACGCAGGTCGAACAGGGCCTTCGCGCCATCATACTTGACTGACACGAGCAGCTCCGCGCCCAGCTTGACCGCCTTGTCATAGCGCTTGCGCGGCGATCCGCTGGCGATCATGTCCGCCGACAGGCCGGACCGGCGCAGCGCGGCCAGGGCGGCCGTCGCCTCGCCCGACGCCCGGTCGTCCTCCAGCGCCAGGACCACATTGAGCCGTTCGATCGCCGGCGCGTCCACCAGCATCGCCAGCCGCTCGATCCCCGCCGCCCAGCCGACCGCCGGAGTCGCGGGACCGCCCAGATTCTCGATCAGGCCGTCATAGCGCCCGCCGCCCAGCACCGTGCCCTGCGCGCCCAGCCGGTCGGTGACGAACTCGAACGCGGTGTGGCGGTAATAATCCAGGCCCCGCACCAGCCGGGCGTTGCGCGTCCAGGCGACGCCCGCCGCGTCCAGTCCGGCGGTCACCTTGTCGAAAAAGCCCCGCGCCTCGTCGGTCAGATAGGCGTCGATATCTGGCGCGCTGTCGGCGATCGGGCGGTCCCGCGGATCCTTGCTGTCCAGGATGCGCAGCGGATTGCGCGCCAGCCTGTCCAGGCTCTCCTGCGAAAGCTGGTTCCGATACCCCTCGAAATGCGCGACCAGCGCCGCGCGCCACGCGTCGCGGCTCGGCCCGTCGCCCAGCGTGTTCAGCGTCAGCGTGACGCCCTCTGTGATCCCCAGTTCCTTCAGCAACTGGTCGGCGAGCACCAGCAGCTCCACGTCCGCGCCCGGCTCGGCCGCGCCGATGATCTCCGCGTCCAGTTGGTGGAATTGGCGAAAGCGGCCCTTTTGCGGCCGCTCGTAACGGAACAGCGGCCCATGGGTCGCCACTTTGAGCGGCGCATATTGCTGCCAGCCCTCGGTGATGTAGGCGCGCGCAATCCCGGCGGTGAACTCCGGCCGCAGCGTCACCGAATCTCCGCCGCGATCGTCGAACGTGTACATTTCTTTGGACACGACGTCGGTGGATTCGCCGAGCGACCGGGCGAAAACCGCCGTCGCCTCGAACACCGGCACCTCGACCCGCTGGAATCCGTAGAGGCGGCGGACCCGGTCGAAGGTCGCGGCGACATGGCCGAAGCGCTCCGCGAACGCCTCGGGCGTTCCCCCCAGCATGTCCTGCGTGCCCCGGATCGGGCGCGGTGTCTCGATTTTCGCCATGGGACAGCGCCTTTAACGGGTATTGGCCCCCATGGAAACGCGCTTTTTACGGGCGTTTGGGAAGGGGGTGGACGATCGCGGGACAGCAGGCCATGGTTGCGGGCACGGGCCGCCCGGCCATGCCATCTTTCGGAGACTCCCATGATACGCAGCCTCGCTGCCGCCCTCATCCTTTCGACCGCGATCGCCAGCCCGTTCGTCGCCGGTCCGCTCGCCGCGCAGGCCACCCGGTCGAAGCCCGCCGCCCTGCCGGTCGTGGGGACCGTCCCCGCGCCGCGCGACACGCCCTATCCGGGCGGCACGATCCGGCTGGAGGTTGACGCCAGCGACACGACCCAGCGCATCTTCCGCGTCAAGGAGACGATCCCGGTCGCGTCGGCCGGCCCGATGACGCTGCTGATGCCCGAATGGCTGCCGGGCAACCATGCCCCGCGCGGCCAGATTGAGAAGCTCGCCGGCCTCACCTTCACCGCCGACGGCAAGCCGGTGGCGTGGAAGCGCGATCCGCTGAACGTCTACGCCTTTCACATCGACGTGCCGCAGGGCGCGCGCAGCGTCGTCGCCCAGTTCGACTTCCTGTCGGCCACCGCCCCCAATCAGGGCCGCGTGGTGGTGACGCCCAAAATGCTCAACATCCAGTGGGAATCGGTCTCGCTCTATCCGGCCGGCTATTTCACTCGCCAGATCCCGGTCCAAGCGACCGTCACCTATCCGGCCGGCTGGCAGGCGGCGACCGCGCTGCGCGGGCGCAAGAGCGGGTCGACGATCGCCTATGAAGCGATCGACTATGAGGCGTTGCAGGACTCTCCGGTGTTCGCGGGCGTTCATTTCAAGGCGGTCGACCTTGGCAGCAACGTCACCCTCAACATCGTCGCCGACGACGCCGAGGAGCTGGAGTTCAAGCCCGACCAGATGGCCAAACACAAGAAGCTGGTGGCCGAAGCGGGCGCGCTGTTCGGCAGCTATCATTTCGATCATTATGATTTCCTGCTGGCGATCACCGACGAGATGGGCGGCATTGGCCTCGAGCATCACCGATCGTCGGAGAACCAGGTGGAGCCGGGCTATTTCGCCAAATGGGACGACGCCCTGCTCGACCGCAACCTGCTGCCGCACGAGTTCACCCATAGCTGGGACGGCAAGTTCCGCCGCCCCGACCTGCTGTGGACCCCCGACTTCTCCGTGCCGATGCAGGACAATCTCCTGTGGGTCTATGAAGGGCAGACGCAATTTTGGGGCTATGTACTGGGCGCGCGGTCGGGCCTCTTTTCCAAGCAGGAGACGCTGGACGCCTATGCCCAGATCGCCGCGAAGCTCGACACGGCCAGGGGCCGCGAATGGCGGCCGATGGAGGACACCACCCACGACCCCATCATCTCCGCCCGGCGGCCCAAGGGCTGGGTCAGCCAGCAGCGGTCGGAGGATTATTATAATGAAGGGTTGATGATCTGGCTGGAGGCCGACGCGATCCTGCGCAGGCAAACCGGCGGGGCCAAGGGCCTCGATGATTTCGCCAAGGCCTTTTTCGGCATCAATCCGGGCGACTGGGGGCAGGTTCTCTATCATCGCCAGGACGTCATTTCCACGCTGAACGCCATCGCCCCCTATGACTGGGCGGGCTTCTTCAACACCCATGTCGACGGCACGACGCGCGAGACGCCCAAGGGCGGCTTCACCCTGGGCGGCTATCGTCTCGCCTATGGCGACACCCCCAACGCCATCACCAAGAAATCGGAAGCGCTGGCCAAGGCGGTGGACCAGAGTTTCGGCGTCGGCCTGGTGGTCAAGAATGATGGAGAGATCAGCAACGTCGTCTGGAACAGCGCAGCGTTCAAGGGGGGACTTGCGACCGGCATGAAGATCATCGCCATCAATGGCGACGAATATTCCGGCGATGTCTTCAAGGCGGCGTTGAAAGGGGCTGTCACGGCGAAGAAACCGATCGAGATCATCCTGAAACAAGACAAATATTACCGCACTTTGTCTCTCGATTATTCCGGTGGGCTGCGCTATCCGCGCCTCGAAAAGACAGGAGAGGGTGAGGGCAGCCTCGACAGGCTGCTCCAACCGAAAACATAATCACCCGACACCCAAACCCGCGCAGCAGAAGAAGGCGAAAAGATGAATATCGATCTGATCCCGGTCGGCGACGATCCGCCCAGCAGCCTGAACGTCGTCATCGAAGTGCCGGTCGGCGGCGAGCCGGTGAAATATGAGTTCGACAAGAAGTCGGGCGCCCTGTTCGTCGATCGCATCCTGCACACGCCGATGCGCTACCCGGCCAATTACGGTTTCGTGCCGCACACGCTGTCGCCCGACGGCGATCCGCTCGACGCGCTGGTCATCGCCCGCTCGCCCTTCGTGCCGGGCTGCGTGGTGCGCGCGCGGCCGATCGCGGTCCTCAATCTGGAGGATGAAGCGGGCGGCGACGAAAAGCTGGTCTGCGTGCCGGACGACAAGACCTTCCCCTATTATTCCAATGTCGGGGAAAAGGACGACCTGCCCGGAATCGTGATGGAGCAGATCGAGCATTTCTTCACACATTACAAGGATCTGGAGAAGCAGAAGTGGGTGCGCATCGGCACCTGGGGCGGCGCCGAGGACGCCCGGCAGATCACGCTGGAAGCGATCGCCCGCTACAAGGAAGCCAAGGCCGCCGCGGCCTGATCTTCCGATCCGACTGAGAAGGCCGCGCGGGAGATCGCCCGCGCGGCCTTTTATGTGCTCCGCTCAGATCAGCCGGTCGGCCTCCAGCGCCCACGCCTCCGCGTCGGACACGCGCGGGGACCGGCTGTGGAGCCGGGCGTCGGCGGCCGCGAGCCGGACGACCGCCGTTTCAAGCTGATCTTCCGGCAGGGTGAAGGGCAGGCGCACGAACCGCTCGAACGCGCCGCCCACGCCGAACCGGGGACCGGGCGCGATCCGCAGCCCGTGGCTTTGCGCCAGCGCGGCGAGCGCCGTCCCCTCCCCGCGCGGCAGTTCCGCCCATAGCGACAGGCCGCCGGCGGGCGCCTCCACCCGCCAGTGCGGCAGGTGCGCGCCCACCAGCGCGATCAGCCGGTCGCGCCGCGCACGCAGCATCTTCCGCCGCGCGCCGAGGCCCCCGCCATGAGTCAGCAGATGGGCGACGGCGAGCTGGTCGATCGCGGGGCTGGCCATGTCCAGCGTCGTGCGTAGCCGCCCCAGGCCCGCGATCGTCTGCGGATCGGCCCGCACCCACCCGATCCGCAGGCCGCCCCAGAAGATCTTGCTTGCCGACCCCAGGGTGATGACGCCGCGCCCCGCCGGATCATGGGCCGCGACCGGCGGCGGCGATTCACCGTCCAGCCCGATCGCCACCATCGTCTCGTCGACGACCAGCGGCGTATGCGCGCGCGCGGCGGCCGCGACCAGCGCGCGGCGCGTGTCCGGGTCCATGCTGCGCCCCGTGGGATTGTGGAAATCGGCGATGACATAGGCGAAGCGCGGCGCGGTCTGGCGAAAGGCCGCCTCCATTGCGTCCACGTCCCATCCCTGGCGCGGCAGGCCGACCGGCACCGGCACGATATGGCTGCGCTGCAACGCCAGGATCGCGTTATGATAGGTCGGATGGTCGATCACCACTCGGTCGCCCGGTCCGGCGAGCATCGCCAGCAACAGCGCGAAGCCCTGCTGCGCGCCGTTGGTCACCATGATCTGGTCGGCGATCGTCGGGCAGCCGCGCGCGGTGAAATTGTCGGCGACCGCCTGGCGCAGCGGCGGCAGGCCCAGCGCCAGATAGCCAAGGTCCCCCAGCCATGCCGGAAGCTGCTCGACCGCCGCCTGATAGGCATGGGCGATGCCTTCGGGCGCGGGCAGCGCGGCGGCGGTCCAGTTGAGGATGCCCTCGCCCGCCTCGTCCATGTCGGGCGGCGGCGTCGCGCCGATGCGGGAGGAAGGCAGCCGGGTGACGCTGCCCGATCCCTGCCGGCTTTGCAGATAGCCCTCGTCGCGCAGCCGGTCGAACGCCGCGGCGACGGTGGTGCGGCTGAGGCCCAGCGTAGCCGCCAGTTCCCGCTCCCCTGGCAATCGCACATCGAGGCCGATTCGCCCGTCGAGCACCAGCATCCGCAGCGCCTGCGAAAGCTGGCGATAGGCCGGTTCGGCGCTGCCATCCGCGCGCCATGCGCCGAGCAGGCGGATCAGTGAGGCTGGACGCAGGGTGGATGTGGACATCAGAAGGACTCCTTTGGCAGGTCAGGCCATCTACCCACCAATGGCCCTTTTGTAAAATGCCACTTAAGGCCTAAGGCCACGTCATGATGATGCCACGCCGCCTTTTCCAGCTATTCTGGGGCCTTGGGCTCTACGGCTTCTCGATGGCAATGATGCTGCGCGCGGACCTTGGCCTCGATCCCTGGGACGTGCTGCATCAGGGTCTGGCGCCGCGCCTTGGCCTGTCCTTCGGCATGACGGTCAACCTGATCGGCGCGCTGGTGCTGCTGCTCTGGTGGCCGCTGCGGCAAAGGCCGGGCATCGGCACGGTCGCCAACATCCTGGTGATCGGCGCGGCGGTGGACCTCAGCCTCATGATCCTGCCCGATCCTTCCGGTCCCGCTTCCTATGGCCTCGGCTGGCGGCTCGGCTGGCTGGTCGCGGGGATCGTGCTGAACGGGATCGCCGGCGGGGCCTATATCGGCGCGGGCCTGGGGCCGGGGCCGCGCGACGGGCTGATGACGGGCCTGTGCCGCCGCACCTGCTGGCCGGTGAAGCGCGTGCGCACGGGGATCGAGCTTGCCGTGCTGGCGACCGGCTGGGCGCTCGGCGGCACGCTCGGCCTCGGCACCCTGCTCTATGCGGTGACGATCGGCTGGATCGTCCATCATGCCCTGCCCTTCTTCACCATCGCGCCAGAGCCGGCGGCGGTCCCGGCCTGACCACGGCTGAGGCCATCCCTACCCCCACTGACCGGCCGTCGCGCACCCTGCGTCGGCCGGTCTTTTTTGTGGCGGGTGGGGAGGACGCGGATCGTTGATCGCATCGGCAAAGCTGGCATAGTGCCGCGCGCCACCCCGGCCGAAGGATTTGCCCATGCGCCCTGCCTTGCCCGCCGCCCTGTTGCTGCTCGCCCTCGCCAGCCCGGCCGCCTCGGCGCCCGAACCGGCGGCGAAATCCGCCGGCGCTCCTGCTCTGGTCGACCTGGCGTTCGAGCGGATCGCGCCCGCCGGCACGCCGATGCCGCGCTTCCGGGTCGACGCGGCCTGGCCGGCCATGCCCGACGACCTGCTGCTGGGGCAGGTGAGCGGCGTCGCCGTCGGCCCGGACGACGATGTGTGGGTCGTGCACCGTCCCCATTCGCTGACCGCGACCGACACCGGTCTTGCCCAGACCCCGCCAATCGCCGCCTGCTGCAAGCCCGCCCCGCCGGTGGTGCGCTTCGGCGCGGATGGCCGCTACAAGGGCGGCTGGGGCGGCGCAGCCATCGCGCCCACGGTCGAGGGGGTCAATCAATGGCCCTCCAGCCTGCATGGCGTGTTCGTGGACCGGGCGGGCACCATCTGGTTCGGGGGCAATGGCAAGGGCGATCATGTCGTCCTGCACTATTCGCCCGAGGGCCAGTATCTGGGCGCGATCGGCCGGCGCGAGCAGACCGGGGGCAATGACGATACCGCCAGGCTCGGCAACCCGTCGGATGTCAATCATTCGGACGGCATGGTGCTGATCTCCGACGGCTATGTGAACCGCCGGGTCATCGGCTTCGACGTGAAGGGCGGCTATAAGGGCCGGTGGGGCGCCTATGGCACGCCGCCGATCGCGCCGGTGCGCGAAGGCGCGTTCGACCAGAGCCACGCGGTCGATCCCAGCAAGGTCGCCGATCCCAAGTCGAAGATCTTCGCCGACATCGTCCATTGCGTGGTCCCGACCAGGGACGGCCACCTCTATGTCTGCGACCGCAACAACAACCGCGCGCAGATCTTCAGGCGCGGCAAGGACGGGTCGCTGACGTTCGTGCGCGACCTGGCGATCGCGCCGGAGACCGGGGGCACCCACACCGTCACCGACATCGCCTTCTCGCCCGATCCGGCGCAAAAATATCTCTATGTCGCCGACATGATGAACGGCCGCATCTGGGTGCTGCTGCGCGAGACTCACCAGATATTGGGCGCTTTCGGTCGCGTCGGACGGCAGGCGGGGCAATTCACCTGGCTGCACAGCATCGACACCGACAGCCAGGGCAATATCTACGCGACCGAGGTGAATACCGGCCGCCGCGTGCAGAAGCTGGTGTTCACCGGCATCGAATAGGAGAGACGATATGGCGACCGACCTTTACGACCTCACCATCCCCGTGCTGATCCGGGCGCTCCGCAACCTGTCGGCGGTCCTGGCCAAGGGCGCGGCCTTCGCCGAGGACCAGGACATCGACCCGGCGACCCTGACGCAGGCGCGGCTTATCGCCGACATGCGGCCGCTGACGGCGCAAGTGCAGCTCGCCACCGACAGCGCCAAGGGCGCGGCGATCCGGCTGGGCGACCTCGACCCCTTTCCGCTGGCCGACACCGAAAGCAGCTTCGCCGAATTGCAGGAGCGGATCGCAAAGACAGTTACCTTTCTGGAGGCCGTTCCCCGCGACCGGATCGACGGACGCGAAGAGGCGGAGATCGTCCTCCAGACGCCAGGCGGCAGCCTGACTTTCGCGGCACGCGCCTATGTGCTGGACTTCGTCCTGCCCAATGTCTTCTTCCATGTGACGATGGCCTATGCGCTGCTGCGGCAGGCCGGCGCGCCGCTGGGCAAGCTCGATTATCTGGGGCCGATCGAATTTAAACCAGCCGAGGCGGCCTAGGGCCGATCGACATTCAGGAGATGGCGAGCCGAAAATGGTGGTTTTTCGTGACCCGGAGCGCAGCGTACTTAAGGTACGTGAGCACCGGAAGCGCGGGAAGCCGCCATTTGCAGGCCGTCAGAACTGAATGTCGATCAGCCCTAGCTCGCCACCAGCCGGACGCGCGCGCTGGACACCCATCCGCTGGCGCAGGGCCCGGCATAGGCCTGCTTGCGATCGACAGGCGACGTCACCTCGCAATCGACGGCATCCGCGCCCTTGCCGTCCGCCGCGACCGCGGGCGGCACGACGACGCCCAGCCAGCGCTGGTCCAGGCTGCGGGTGCAGACATGCAGCCGGTCGCCCTCCGCCAGTTCGCGCAGCACCCGCGCATCGTCGAACGGCGCGGCGCGCAGCGGCAGCGCGCGGCCGCTCCCCAGCACGCGCCCGATCGCGCCGCACGCATCCATGCGCGACCCGTCCTCGCCGATCGTCACCGGACGGGCCAGCGGCGCTTCCATCCGGCTCTCGGCCACATTTTCGCGCGCCGCGCCGGCGATCGAGCTGTTGGGCAGCTCATCCATCACGTCGCGGCTGTCGGAACAGGCGGCGAGCAGCAGCGGAAGGCAGAGAAGAGGGCGCATTGCCCCTGATAGACCGGCTCGGTGCGCGCCGGAAGGCGGCATGTTTCGCTTTAGTTTCACCGCGCGCTTCCCTATATGCTGGTGCATGAGCGAAGAACCCAAAAACGTCCCCAACAGCAATGAATATGGCGCCGACAGCATCAAGGTGCTCAAGGGCCTGGACGCGGTCCGCAAGCGGCCCGGCATGTATATCGGCGACACGGACGACGGGTCGGGCCTCCACCATATGGTGTTCGAGGTCAGCGACAATGCGATCGACGAGGCGCTGGCCGGCCATTGCGACCGGATCGACATCACCCTCAATCCCGACGGCTCGGTCAGCGTGCAGGATAATGGCCGCGGCATCCCGACCGGCATCCACAGCGAGGAAGGCGTGTCGGCGGCCGAGGTCATCATGACCCAGCTCCACGCGGGTGGCAAGTTCGAGAATACATCGGACGACAACGCCTACAAGGTGTCGGGCGGCCTGCATGGCGTGGGCGTATCCGTGGTCAACGCCCTGTCCGACTGGCTGGAGCTGAACATCTGGCGCGACGGGCAGGAACATTGGATGCGCTTCCGCAACGGCGACGCCGAAGCGCCGCTGAAGGTGCTGGGCCCGGCCGCCGACGGACAGAAGGGGACGAAGGTCACCTTCATGTTTTCGACCGACACGTTCAAGAACGTCACCGAATATGATTTCGACAAGCTGGAGCATCGCTATCGCGAGCTGGCCTTCCTCAATTCGGGCGTGCGCCTGTTCCTGACCGACGCCCGGCATGAGGAAAGCAAGACGGTCGAGCTTTATTATGAGGGCGGGATCGCCGCCTTCGTCAAATATCTCGACCGCAACAAGAATTCGCTGATGCCCGACCCGATCGCCATTTCCGGCACGCGGGACGAAGTGACGATCGACGTCGCGCTGGAGTGGAACGACAGCTATTATGAGAATGTCCTCTGCTTCACCAACAATATCCCGCAGCGGGACGGCGGCACGCACCTGGCCGCCTTCCGCGCGGCGCTGACCCGCACGCTCAACAATTATGCGGAAAAGTCGGGCCTGCTGAAGAAGGAGAAGGTCTCCCTCACCGGCGAGGACATGCGCGAGGGGCTGACCGCGATCGTGTCGGTCAAGCTGCCCGATCCCAAGTTCAGCAGCCAGACCAAGGACAAGCTGGTCTCTTCCGAGGTGCGCCAGCCTCTCGAAAGCCTGATGGCCGACAAGATGGCCGAGTGGCTGGAGGAAAATCCGGGGCGTGGGCGCATGATCGTCCAGAAGGTGATCGACGCCGCCGCCGCGCGCGAGGCCGCGAAGAAGGCGCGCGAGCTGACTCGGCGCAAGGGGGTGATGGACATCGCCTCGCTGCCCGGCAAGCTCGCCGACTGCCAGGAACGCGATCCCGCCAAGTCCGAACTCTTCCTGGTCGAGGGCGATTCGGCCGGCGGTTCCGCCAAGCAGGGCCGCAACCGCCACAATCAGGCGATCCTGCCGCTCAAGGGCAAGATATTGAACGTCGAGCGCGCGCGGTTCGACCGGATGCTCTCGTCGAAGGAGGTGGGCACGCTGATCCAGGCGATGGGCACGGGCATTCGCGACGATTTCACCATCGACAAGCTGCGCTATCACAAGATCGTCATCATGACCGACGCGGACGTCGACGGCGCGCATATCCGCACGCTGCTGCTGACCTTCTTCTATCGCCAGATGCCGCAGATCATCGAGAACGGGCATCTCTATATCGCCCAGCCGCCGCTCTACAAGGCGACGCGCGGCCGCAGCGAGGTATATCTGAAGAATGAGGCGGCGCTGGAACATTATCTGGTCGACAATGGCGTCGAGTCGATGGTGCTGGAGGGCGCGGGCGGCACGCGCAGCGGCGCGGACTTGAAAACGCTGGTCGATCATGCCCGGCGGATGCGCGCGGTGATGCGCTATGTCCCGCGCCGCTACGACCCCCGCATCATCGAGGCGCTGAGCCTGACCGGCGCGCTCGATCCGGAGCTGGCGCAGGGCGAGCAGGCCGAGCGGCTGGCGCAGGCGGTCGCCTGGATGGACGCGCATGACGAGGAAGGCCGCTGGACCGGCCGGGTCGCCGAGGAAGGCGGCTTCCATTTCGAGCGGCTGTGGCGCGGCGTGACCGATCATCATGTGATCGAGCATGGCTTCCTGGGATCGGCGGAGGCGCGCAAGCTGCACGGCACGGCGGCCGAGGAAGCGGGCAGCTATCGCTCGCCCAGCCGCCTGGTCAGCGCCAAGGCCGCCGCCGCGCAGGAGGAAACCGGCGAGGACGATCTGCCCGCCGCGCCGGCGAAGGGCACGACGGCCATATCCCGCCCCAGCGACCTGCTGGACGCGATCCTGGCCGCCGGGCGCAAGGGCCTGTCGATCCAGCGCTACAAGGGGCTGGGCGAAATGAACGCGGAACAGCTTTGGGAAACCACGCTGGACCCGGAGAACCGCTCGATGCTGCGCGTCGAGGTCGACCAAGCCGACATCGCCGACGAGATCTTCACCCGGCTGATGGGCGACGTCGTCGAACCCCGGCGCGAGTTCATCCAGGACAATGCGCTGAACGTCGCCAATCTGGACGTCTGACATGCGGGCATGCCGGCCAGCGGCGGCGGCGGGCATCGCGCTCCTGCTGTCGCTGGCGGCCTGCGCCAAATATGACGCGAAGGCCGACAATGCCGCCCATGACGCGGCGGCCCCGGCCGCCATGCTCGCGCCGGGCGAGCCGGTGCCGATTGCCAACAGCGTTCCGGCGCCGCCGGCTCCGGACGTGGCAGACCGAACGCCCTCTTCCGACACCGCGCCGCGTCGCTCGGGTTCGCTCGCTCCGGCGCGGGACGTCGCCTACCGCGCGCTTGGCACCGAGCCTTTCTGGTCGGTGACGGTGCGCGGCGGCGTCGCCACGCTGACCCGGCCCGACCGCCCTCCGATTGCCCTTCCGGTCGAGCGCAACGACGATCGGCGCGCTGTCCGCTACAGCGGCGAAGGCTTGACGATGACCCTGATCCCCGGTCCATGCAGCGACGGGATGAGCGACGCGCTCTATGCCGACCGCGTGCAGATCGCCTTCGCCGAAGGCACGCTCAAGGGCTGCGGCGGCGCGCGAGAGGAGGATGGCGGTGATATTCGCGATTAGCGTCGAGCGTTACATCAGAACCACATCCGTTCGGTTCGAGTAGCCTTCGAGCTTGTCGAGAAGGCGTATCGAGAAAGGGAGCGACGCGCCGATTTCTCGACTTCGGTTCTCGACCGGCTCGAACCTCCGCTCGAAACGAACGGTTCTGATTTGAACACTCGACGCTCTAAGCGCTTCCTTCCATAGGATATTGGTTTTAGAGAGCAACCGATGTCCCGCGCCTTCCTTCAGCCGCTGCTCGCCCCTGTCTGGGCCGCGCAGTTGCTGAGCGGGGCCAAATCCTTCGCCGACAATCCGCTGATCGGATCGCCCTGGCTGAACGAAAAGGGGCTTCATGCCGGCCGCGTCCGTCTGGCGCACCATATGGCCCGCCTTCGCCGCGCACGGCTGGCGAGCGGCGTCGACCCGGCCGACCGGGCCGCGTTCGACCGCGACGGCGTGGTCGAGATCCGCGACTTCCTGCCGCCCGACCAGTTCGAGGCGCTGCGCCGCCAGGTGCTGGCCTATCGCGGGCCGGCGCGCGAGACCGTGCAGGGCGACACCATCACGCGCCGCTTCGCGATCGATCCGCCAGCGACGCGCGCCATGCCCGCGATCCGCGCCCTTACCAGCGATCCACGCTGGCGCTCGCTCGCCCGCTATGCCGCCAGCTTCGACGTCGAGCCGCTGCTCTACATCCAGTCGATCCTGTCCCATCGGCACGACGCCCCGCCCGATCCCCAGCTCGACCTGCACAGCGACACCTTCCATCCCTCGATGAAGGCGTGGCTGTTCCTGGAGGATGTGACGCCCGACATCGGCCCCTTCACCTATGTCCTGGGCTCGCACCGGCTGACGCCCGAGCGGCTGGCCTGGGAAAGGCGGCGAAGCCTGACGGTGCGGGACGAAAGCTGCCGCCTGTCGGCGCGCGGCTCGCTGCGGGTGGAGGCGGACGAGCTGCCCGCCCTCGCCCTGCCGCCGCCGACCAGCTTCGCGGTGCCCGCCAATACGCTGGTGATCGCCGACACGTTCGGATTCCACGCCCGTGGCCCGTCCACCTTCGCCAGCACGCGCATCGAATTATGGGCCTATGGACGGCGCAATCCCTTCCGGCCGCTCGTCGGCCTCGACATCGGCAGCCTGCCCGGTTTCGCCGAACGGCGCATCGCCCTACGCTGGTGGGCGCGCGACCGGCTGGCCCCCTTCGCGCGCCATGCCTGGGTCGATAAGGGCCTAAAGCGGCCGGGGGACGATTAGAGCGCGAGCGTTAAATCAGAACCACAGCCGTTCGGTTTGAGTAGCCTTCGAGCTTGTCGAGAGGCGTATCGAGAAGTCGAGCAAAGCGCCGGTTTCTCGACTTCGGTTCTCGACGGGCTCGAACCTCCGCTCGCCGTTTTGGTTCGGGGGCATCAATCCGCCCGCATCGCCTCCTGCACCAGCGCCTCCGCTTCGGTCAGCAGCGCGTCCTCGGCCGCGCCCCGCGCGACCTGTTCGCGGCCGATGAGGATCAGCACCGTCACCGCCAGCGGGCTTACCCGGTCGAGCGTCATGTGCAGCATCGTCCCCGCCGCCCGGTCGATCAGGTCGCCCAGCCGTCCCACGTCGGTCATCCGCGCGCGCGCGTCGGCCCAGGCCGCCTTCAGCAGCATATGGTCGGGCTGATATTTGCGCAGCACGTCATAGATGAGGTCGGTGGAGAAGGTCACTTGCCGCCCGCTCTTGCGCTGGCCGGGATGCTGGCGTTCGATGAGGCCGCTGATGACCGCCACGTCGCGGAAGGCGCGCTTCAGCAGGCTCGACTGCTCGACCCAGTCGATGAACTCATGATCGAGTATGTCGGGGGTGAACAGGCTCTGCGGGTCGGTGACGGGCTTCAGCCCATAGACGGCCAGCGCATAGTCGTTGGAGACGAAGCCCATCGGCATCAGGCCCTGCGCGTCCATCCGGCGAGTCAGCAACATGCCGAGCGACTGGTGGGCGTTCCACCCCTCGAAACTGTAGCAGACCATATAATGCCGCCCCTCATGGGGAAATGTCTCGACCAATAGCTGGCCCGGCTGCGGCAGGGCGGAGCGATATTTCTGCATCTCCAGCCATTCGCGCACATCGTCGGGGAAGCGGTGCCACTCGCCCGGCTCGGCCAGGAAATGGCGCACCCGGTCGGCGAGGCGCGTGGACATGGCCATGCGGGTGCCGCCCCAGCTCGGGATGCGGGCGGATTTGCTGGTGGCCCGGACGGTGAGGTCGCTGCTGTCCATCCGCACCACCTCCAGCGCCGCGCCCGAGAAGAAGAAACAGTCGCCCGGCGCCAGCGTGGCGGCGAAGCTCTCCTCCACCGTGCCGAGCTTGCGCCCGTTGGAGAAGCGGACGGCGAGCACCGGCTGGTCGACGATGATGCCCGCGTTCATCCGGTGCTGCTGGATGAAGCGCGGATGGGCGACGCGCCATGTGCCGTCGGCGTCGCGCGCCAGCCGCTTGAAGCGGTCATAGGCGCGCAGGGCATAGCCGCCCCCCTCGATGAAGTGCAGGACATTGGCGAAGGCCTCCTGCGTCAGCGCGCTATAGGGCAGCGCCGATCGCACCTCCGCCAGCAGCGCGCCTTCGTCGAACGGCGCGGCGCAGGCCATCGCCATCACATGCTGGGCCAGCACGTCCAGCCCGCCGGGGCGGAAATCGTCGGCGTCCCGCTCTCCCGCCTCGACCGCGTCGAGCGCCGCGCGCGCCTCCAGATATTCAAAGCGGTTGCCGGGGATCAGGATCGCCTCGCTCGGGCAGTCGAGCCGGTGGTTGGCGCGGCCGATCCGCTGGAGCAGGCGCGAGCTGCCCTTGGGCGCCCCCATCTGGATCACGCAATCGACATTGCCCCAGTCGACGCCCAGGTCCAGCGACGCGGTCGCGACCAGCGCGCGCAGCTTTCCCGCCGCCATCGCCGATTCCACCTTGCGCCGCGCCTCGACCGACAGGCTGCCATGATGGATGGCGATCGGCAGGTTGGCCTCGTTCGCCGACCAGAGTTCCTGGAAGATGAGTTCGGCCAAACCGCGCGTATTGCAGAAAACCAGCGTCGTGCCGCGCCGCTCGATCTCCGCCATCACCTGCCGCGCGGCATATTTGCCCGAATGGCCCGACCAGGGGATGCGGCCTTCGGGGATCAGGATGGCGACGTCCGGCTCCGCCCCCGCCTCGCCGATCACCGGCACGACGCTGTCGATGTCGCCGTCCGGCGCCAGCCAGGCGCGGTAGGCGTCGACATCCGCGACCGTGGCGGACAGGGCGACGCGCCGCAGCGCGGGATTGATCGCCTGCAACCGCGCCATCGACAAAGCGAGCAGGTCGCCCCGCTTCTGGGTGGCGAAGGCATGGACCTCGTCGACGATCACGGTCCTGAGGTTCGCGAACAGCAGGAAGCTGTCGGGATAGCTCAAAAGCAACGACAGCGATTCAGGGGTAGTCAGCAATATCTGCGGCGGCCGGGCGCGCTGGCGGGCCTTGCGGTCGGCGGGGGTGTCGCCCGTGCGCGTCTCCACCCGGACGGCCAAATCCATCTCCGCGATCGGGGTCAGCAGGTTGCGCTGCACGTCGATGGCCAAGGCTTTGAGCGGCGAAATATAGAGAGTGTGCAGCCCCTCGCCGGGATCGGCGACCATATCCGCGAGCGTCGGCAGGAAGCCCGCCAGCGTCTTGCCCGCCCCCGTCGGCGCGACCAGCAGCGCATGGCTGCCCGCGCGCGCCGCCGCCAGCATGTCGAGCTGATGCCGGCGCGGCCGCCAGCCGCGCCCCGCGAACCAGTCGGCCAATATGGGGGGAAGATCGGGCGGCACGCTCTTTATCTAGGATGCCGGAGCGGTCGCCGCCATGGCTATCGCGCTCCCGTCAGGTCCCTACCCGGTGCAGACCCGCGCCATGGGCCTTCAGCCAGGCGCGGGCAGGCCGGGGGTCCGCGCCCAATATCCGGGCATGGGCGGCGTGGAAGGCGGGGCTGTGGTCCATGTGGACCAGATGTGCCAGCTCGTGCGCGACGGTCGAGCGGCGCACGAAAGCGGGGGCGAGGATCAGCCGCCAGCTATAGCGGATCGCGCCGCCCGACGAGCAGCTTCCCCAGCGCGAACGCGGATCGCCGATCCCCACAGACGCGACCGTCAGGCCATGGGCCGCGGCCAGCGCCCGGGTTTCGGCCTCCAGCACGGCCCTGGCATGGGCCTTCAGCCAGCGCAGGACGCGGGGGGCGACCGACTCGCGCGGGCCGCCGACGATCAGCCGGCCTTCCTCCAGCCGGATGCGCCGCGCGCCGCCGGGCTGCCAGCCTATCTCCACCTCATGCCCCTCCAGCGCGAACAGAGCGCCGTCGACAAGCGCCACGCCTTCGGGGCGAGCCGCCATCTGCTGCCGCACCCATGGCTCATGCTCCTGCGCCCAGCCGAGCGCGCGCTTGAGGCTGGCACGCGCCGGGAGGGACAGGCGCAGCTCGCCGCGCGCGCCGTCCAGCGTCAGGCGATAGCTGCGCGCGCGGGCAGACCGGCGCACGCGCACGGGCACCGCCACGCCGTCGATCAAAATGGCCGCCTCGCCGGCGCGCGCGTCAGATGTCCCGATCGACAAGATGATTTTCCAGGTCGCCCGCCTCGGCCTCCGCCACGGTCCAGCCGCGCACCGACTCGCCGGCGCGATGCACCGCCTCCCGGTCGCCGCACACCAGATAATGCCAGTCGGGCAGCGGCCGGCCCTCGCCCCGCAGCCGATAGGCGCAGGTGCGCGGCAGCCAGGCGATCTCCTCGACCAGCCTGGGGGTCAGCCGCACGCAATCGGGCACGAACCGGCGGCGCTGGGAATAGTTGGAGCATTGGCCGCTGGCCCGGTCGAGCAGGCGGCAGGCGACGTTGGTCGGATAGATGCGGCCGGTATCCTCATCCTCCGCCTTGTGCAGGCAGCATTTGCCGCAGCCGTCGCACAGCGCCTCCCACTCCGCGCGGTCTAGCTGTTCAAGAGGTTTTTCCCAGAAGGTCATCGCACATATTTTTTCAGCGTCGCCAATATCCGGTCCGGCGCGCCGTCATCCTCCGCCGTGCCGGGATCGTCGACCGGGATCAGGGCGATCGGCTCGCCCTTCGGACCGAAGAGATAGGGCGTTCGGCTGTGGCTTACCAGATAGTCGCTCGCCCCCTTCGTCTCCTCGCGATTATGGAGGACGGCGAAATCCTTGGCCACCTTGGCGATCTGCTCGGGCGTGCCGGTCAGGCCGATCAGGCGCGGGTGAAAGGCCGCGACATAGGTTTTGAGCACGGCGGGCGTATCGCGCCCCGGATCGACGCTGATGAAGATCGGCTGCACCTTCGCGGCCAGCGCGGGCGCCTCCTTCTCGAACCGGGCGAAGGCCTGCATGATCCGCTGGAGGTCGACCGGGCAGACGTCGGGGCAATAGCTATAGCCGAAATAGACGATCCGGTATTTGCCCCGATAATCGTCCCAGCGCGCGGGCTTGCCATCCTGATCGGTCAGGGTGAAGGGCGCGCCGATGCGCGCGCCGATCAGTTCGCCCTGTTCCTCTTGCGCGGTGCTTGATGCGTTGCCCCCCGCCCCCATATTGCAGGCGGAGAGCAGCGTCAGGACGCAAAGGGCGGCGGAAATCAGCGCTTTGTTCATGGCGCAGCCAGCCATGCCCTGCTAAGGGCGCTTTTGCAAATCGGAACGGGGCGGACGCGAAGATGACGGAACGGTGGATGGGGCGCGGAATGGTGGGGGCGCTGCTCATGCTGGCCGCGCTTTTGCCCATGGCCGCCCAGGCGCAATTTTCCGACAGCTATAATTTCCTGAAGGCGGTCAAGGATCGCGACGGCGACAAGGTGACGAAGCTGGTCGAAAAGCCGGGCTCCACCGTCATCAACAGCCGCGATGTCACTAGCGGCGAGAATGCGCTGCACCTGGTCGTCGCGCGGCGCGACGCGACCTGGCTCAACTTCCTGCTGGCGAAGGGCGCCAATCCCAATCTGGTCGACAATGACGGCAACTCGCCGCTGATGGACGCGGTGCAGGTGCGGTTCGAGGATGCGGTGCGCCTGCTGCTGGCGCGCGGGGCGCAGGTCGACAAGACCAACGACAATGGCGAAACCCCGCTGATCCGCGCGGTGCAGCTTCGCGACGTCGCCATGGTGCGCCTGCTGGTCGCCAACGGCGCGAACGCCGACAAGCGGGACAGCATCGCGGGCATGTCGGCCAAGGATTATGCCGCGCGCGATTCGCGCACGCCCGGACTGGTCGAGGCGCTGAGCGCCGCCAAGGCCGCCGCGCCCAAGGGACCCGTGCAGGGCCCGACCTTCTGATCCTTGCCGTCGCGCGAACGCGCGCCCCCCAAGCTGAGTCTCTCCTGTTAAGGCAATCCGTGTTCCTGCGAAGGCAGGAACCCAGTTCCGACGTTGCACCTGGCTCCTGCCTTCGCAGGAGCACATCGCGCTTCACCTGAACAGGTCAACCGGACAAGCCCCCGAACCCGACCCGTTCAGATGGACCAGCCTCCATCGCTTCGAGTGCAGTCAGCGCCCCGAACGGAGCAAATTGTTTCCATTCAATCAGGACAGCCCCTTAGAAGGTCGAGCCTTAAACCAGAACCGTTCGTTTCGAGCGAAGGTTCGAGCCTGTCGAGAACCGAAGTCGAGAAACCGGCGCTTCGCTCGAAGGCTACTCGAACCGAACGGCTGCGCTTCTGATGTAACGCTCGCCGCCCTAAGCCCGCCAGCCGCCTTCGTCCACATGGTCGGGATCGGCTAGCAGCGCCAGCCGCCGCGCCGCCCGGCGGGCAAAGCGCAGCGTCTCCGCCTTGCGCCGCGCCGCCGCCAGCGGTTCGATCGGCGCGGGGCGCAGCAGTTCGGCGTCATATTGGTCCGCGACGATCAAGCCAGTGCGCGCCGGCCAAAGCGCCTCGCTGGCGAACGGCGTCAGGTCGAACCCCGCCGGCACCGCCCAGAAGAAGCGGTCGCAATAGTCGAAATAGTCGGGCCATTTGGCGTCGCCCAGCAAGTCGGCGCGCGAGCATTTGATCTCCACGATCGTCAGCCGGCCCGCCCCGTCGATCGCCATGATGTCGGCGCGGCGGCCGTTGGGCAGCGGCACTTCCATCATGCCCGTCATGTCGTGGCGCAGGAACAGCCGCAGCGTGCCGCGCGCCACCGCCAGCGCGGTGCCGTCGGTCAGCGGCGAACAATCGGTAGCGGCGGCGCTGGTCATCGCGCCACTATAGAACAGGAAGGGAACAAATGAAAAGACCCGACACGGCGCTCCGCCACATCGGGTCCGTCAATACAGGATCGGCGGGCGATCAGCGATAGAAGACGTGGTTGTCGATCAAGGCGAGCCTGGCCTTGCCCCAGCCCGGCGACACGCGGCGGGCGTGGAAGAAGAGCGCGCCTTCCGCCCTGCTGTCCCAGCTGTCGTTCAGCGCGATCTGGGCGATGGCGACGGCTTCGCGCCAGGCCTGTCCGCCGGTGCGGATGGCGGGCATGTCATGGCCGCGCACGAAGCTGAACTGGCCGGGCTGATAGACCACGCCGCACAGGCTCTGCGCGAAGCGGCCGGAGCGGGCGCGGTTGATGATGACCCGCGCGACGGCGAGCTGGCCTTCCAGGCTTTCGCCCTTGGATTCGAAATAGACCGCGCCGGCCAGGCAGCGCATGTCGCCGTCCACATCCTCGGGATCGCCATGGGCATCGACCAGGGCGGACAGGCTGGTGGCCGCGCCCATCGTCAGGACGGCGGCTTGGGGGGCGGGGGAAAGAGTCTGGATCGGCTGCGCCACTTCGCGGGGCGCCGAAAATATGACGGGCTTCTGCCCATCAACCTGTGGCCGGCTAGCGGCGGGAACCTTCAGTTCCTTCAGGCTTTCTATCGGTAGCGTTCCGGTGGACGACATGGCCGTGGCCGGAAAGGCGGCGGCGCTGCTGGCGCTCGACATGTCGGTGGCCGTGACCGCGGCAAGGGCGGACAAGGCAAGGGCCGCGAAGGTCGCGGACTTCAGACGAAAACTCATTGTGGCTCAAATAGGTGCGGTTATTGGCCAACGACGCCGGGATTGTAACCCGCTTCTGTCCGACGTCCGGCCGCCCCCCGTCTGCGTGTTTATCGTTGCAGGCCCCCCTTGGACCTCCCGACAACCTGCGCGTTCAGCGTGGAGGGGCCTATGCGGGGGTCGTTCCCGCGAGTCAACGATCAGCAGATCGTTTCAGCGGCGAACCGTTCGGCCTGTGCGATATCAAGTTCGATTACCCATAGATCGGGGTCCGACCGCCGCCGCCGTTCGATATAGGAGGCCAAAGCGCCCGGCCCGGAGTCGTGCAATACCTGCGCCGAGGGACCGCACGGCGCCAGCCGATAACCGCCGGCATAATCGGAAACCCGCTCGAACAGCCCCATTTCCTGCCCCTTCTCAAGCGCTTGGACCAAGATGACGCCGCTGATCGGATCGCCCTTCACCACCACCGTGGCGAAGCCGCCGGCGGCCTGCGCGCGGCGGATCAGCGCCCCCGCCAGCATCGCGCTGGTCAGGCGGGCCTCGGCCACGCCTGTCAGTCCCCGGGGCCGGATTCGGCGGCCCGGTATCCCGGCAGCGACGACAGGGGGAATTGCGACCGCATGAAGGTGCCGGTGCCGCGCCCCACCTCTTCCCCATCCGAATCGATGAGGCTAGCCTCGGCGACATAGACGCGGCGCTTGCCGCTGATCCACCGGCCCTCCGCCCGGATTCGCCCCGGTCCGATCGGCCGGGTGAACAGCAGGTTGAACGCGGTGGTCAGCAGGAAGCGGTCGCTGACCAGGCTGTTGGCGGCGTAGAAGGCCGCATCGTCCAGCATCTTGAAATAGACGGTGCCATGCACCGCACCGGCCGCGTGGAACACCTGTTCGTCGACGTCGAAGTCGATGACCGACAGGCCGGGCCCCGGAATCGCCAGTTCAGACCGGAACATCCGGTTGATCGGGGCAGAGCGATAGAGCGCCTCCAGCGCACGGAAATGCGCCGCTTCGCCGCTGGGCGGCATGTCAGGCGGCGTCACGGGCCTCGCTGCCGCTCAGCAGGGCATAGAGCGCCTCGGTCGAGCGCGCGCCGCGCAGGCGGCCGATCTGCGCCTCGTCCCGCAGATAGCGGGACACGCGGGCCAGCGTCTTCAGATGTTCCGCGCCGCTGTCGAGCGGCGAGAGCAGGGCGAACACAACGTCGACCGGGGCGTCGTCCACCGCCTCGAAATCGATCGCCGGGTCCAGCAGGACGACCATGCCGCGCAACTTCTCCAGCCCCTCGATCTTCGCGTGGGGAATGGCGACGCCGCCGCCAAAGCCGGTCGAGCCCAGCCGCTCGCGTTCGATCAGCGCATCATAGACGCGGGCGCCGTCCAGCCCATAGGCGGCGGTGGCCAGATCGCTCAGCTTTTGAAACAGCCCCTTCTTGCCGTTGACCGCCAGGCCGGTGCCAAGCGCGTCAGGCAGGAGAATGTCGTGGAAATGCATCATGTCCAACTCGGGTCGGCCAGCCCTCGCATTCTCCCTTCGCGATCGGAAAATGGCATGGCGCCGGCACTGATAAAGTCCGGCGCAATAGGCCGCCTGCGCGATCAGGTCAACAGGCGGCCCGGCATGGGCTTGGTTGCCCCTTTTCGGGCTGTTACCCCGCCGTCGGCCTCGCGCGCGGCTCGACCCAGCCGATCGTCCCGTCATGCCGGCGATAGACCATATTATAGGCCGATGTGCCCGCGTTCAGGAACAGCAGCGCGTTGGTGTTGCGCAGGTCCAGCATCATCACCGCGTCCGACACGCTGGCCTCCGGAATGTCGACTCGGGTTTCCGCGACGATCAGCGGCGCTTCGATCGGCTCCTCCTCCTCCGATCCGGCGGCGAACACGGTGTAGCCCGCGCCGTCCAGCTCGTCGATGCCGTTGGCCCGTACCGCTTCGGCCGCGGCGGCCTGGCTGTGGCGGTCCTTCAGGCGGCGCATGTAGCGGCGAAGCTGCTTTTCGATCTTGTCGGCCGCCTGGTCGAAGGCCGGGTGCGCGTCCTGCGCCTCGCCCGCGCCTTTGAGGATCAGGCCAGTCATCACATGGCAGACAATGTCGCAGTGGAACGCTCCGTGTGGCGCGGGCCGGAACGTCACCTGGGCAGAGATGGCGCGCGAAAAATATTTCTCGGCCACCGCCTCGAGCCGCGTCCAGACATGCTCCTTGAGCGCGTCACCCGTATCGACCTGATGCCCGGAAACACGAATATCCATATGCCTTCTCCTTGTTCTTGCCGGACGAGGGCGACGGATCGCCCGCATCCGGTGTTCACAAAGCCCCGTCCCGGCCGTCAGCCGGGGCGGAGCCCGTCGAGCCAGAGCGGCTTGTCGAGCGTCGCGATGAACGCGGCGTGCCGTTCCAGCTCCTCCGCGCTGGCCGTAAAGACCCGCGCGGGCCGAATAGGGCGAACGGCGGCGAGGATCGCCGGTTCCGCCCGTATCGCGAACTCTACTTCTTCCCGTGCCAGGGACAGGCCGATCTGACGGCCGCCATGCAGTTCGATGTAGAGTTGGGCGAGCAGTTCCGCGTCCAGCAGCGCGCCATGCTTGACTCGGTGGCTGCGATCGATGCCGTAACGGGTGCAGAGGGCGTCGAGGCTGTGCTTGGCCCCCGGATGCAGGGTGCGGGCCATCGCCACCGTGTCGATCATCCGATCGAACGATATTTCGCGCTGGCCGCACAGGCGCAGCTCATGGTTGAGGAAACCGAAGTCGAACCGCGCATTATGGGCGACCAGCGGGCTGTCCTCCAGAAAGGCGAGCAATTCGTCCACGCCATGGCCGAACAGCGGCTTGTCGAGCAGGAAATGGGTGGAAAGACCGTGCACCGCCTCCGCCCCCGCCGGCATGTCGCGCTGCGGGTTGTAATAAGCGTGGAAGGTGCGGCCGCTGGGCATGCGGTTGATAAGTTCGATGCACCCGATTTCGACCAGCCTGTCGCCGGATGCGGGGTCCAACCCCGTCGTTTCCGTGTCGAATATGATTTCGCGCATTGCCCTCGAACCGACTCTGTCTTTCCCTTATCTGCCTGCTTCACGCGCAAGGCAAGCGATCAGGGCGCGCACCTGCGTGCGGGTGCGATCGAAGGTCGTGCCGGTATGGATGATATGGTCGGCCCGCCGGCGCTTCTCCGCGTCCGGCGTCTGGAGATGCAGGATCTTGCGGAATCGCGCCGCCGTCATGCCCGGCCGCGCCAGCACCCGCCGGCGCTGTTTCCAGGCCGGGGCGGTGACGACGATGACGCCCGCCAGCCGCCGGTCGCCGCCAGTCTCGAACAGCAGGGGAATGTCCAGCACGACGAAGGCGCGGGAGCGGTGGCGGCGCAGGAAGCGCTTGCGCGACGCCTGGACCGCAGGATGGACGATGGCTTCCAATGCGCGCAATTCCTGCGGATGGCCGAACACCGCCGCGCCCAGCTTGGCGCGGTCGACCCCTTGGGGGCCGGTAGTGCCGGGAAAGCGCGCCTCGATCGCATCGACCAGCGCGCCGCCGGGGCCCTGCAACCGATGCACCTCCGCGTCGGCGTCGAACAGCGGCACGCCCTCGCGCCGCAGCATCGCCGCGACCGCCGACTTGCCCATGCCGATAGAGCCGGTCAGGCCATAGATCTTCATGGGGCGAGCGCGTCAGGCCGTCAGCAGCGCGCGCAGCTCCGCGTCGCGCTCGCGCGGCGGCTCCGCGTCGAAGAAGATGTCGAAGGCGAGCGCGGCCTGGCCGATCAGCATGTCGAGGCCGTCGATCGCCTTCAGTCCCCGCGCTCGCCCGGCGGCGAGCAGCCCGGTCTCCAGCGGCGCATAGACGATGTCATAGACGGTGGCGCTTTCCGCCAGCGGCGACAGGTCGAGGTCGAGCGACGGCTGGCCGGTCATGCCGAGCGAACTGGCGTTGACCAGCAGGTCGGCGCCCGGAAGCCGATCGCCCATGGACAGGACCTCGCCCTCCTCCACGCCCGCAGTGTCGAGCAGCGCCCGCGCCTTCACCGGGTCGCGCGCCATGACGGCGATGCGCGGGACGCCGAAGCTCGCCAGCGCGAACAGGATCGCCCGCGCCGCGCCGCCCGCGCCGACCACGACGGCGCTCTTGCCCCGCCACCGATCGCGGATCAGCGGCTGGAGGAAGCCGCCCGCGTCGGTATTGGTGCCGATCAGCGGCCCGCCGATTTCCGACGCGATCGTGTTCATCGCCCCGATCCGCTCGCGCACGCCGCCGGGATCGTCGCAATAATCCATCACCGCGATCTTGTGCGGCAGGGTGACGTTGCAGCCCAGCCAGTCGGGGTCGGCGCGGCGGGAGAGGAAATAGCCGGGCAGCTCCGCCGCCGTCACGTTGGTTTTGCGATATTCCGCTTCTATTCCCAGAGCGTCGAGCCAGAAACCATGAGTCAGCGGCGATTTGCTGTGGGCGATCGGGTCGCCGATCACCTCGGCATAGGGAAGGGAGTCGGTCATGCCGCCAGAACGCCGCGAACGCGCAGGAAGTCAAGCAGCGGCAGCAGCGGCAGGCCCTGGACCGCGAACTGGCTGCCTTCCACCTTGTTGAAAAGCTGCGCGCCCGGCCCCTCGATCCGGTAGCAGCCGACGCACCATCGGCATTCGTCCCAGTCGCCGTCCAGATAGGCGGTGATGAAGGCGTCCGACAGCGGCCGCACGGTCATGCGCACTCGCTCGACATGACGCCAGATCGGCTCGCCGTTGAGGACGATCACCGCCGCGCTGTGGAGATGGTGGACCCGGCCCGACAGGAGCCGCAGGATGCGCGCCGCATCGTCGCGGTCGACCGCCTTGTCGATCATGGTCCCGTCGTCCAGGCTCAGCGTCTGGTCGCAGCCCAGGACCAGCGCGCCGGGCACGCGGCGCGACACGCGCAGCGCCTTGAGTTCGGCGAGCGCGTCGGCCAGCGCGCGCGCGTCGAGACCCTCGGCCCGCAGCGCCTCCTTGGCGGCTTCCTCGTCGACGCCGGGCGACAGCGGCTCGAACGGCACGCCGGCGGCGGACAACAACGCGCGGCGGCTGGCGCTTTGCGAGGCGAGGACGATGGTCATGCCCCTCGCGCCCTCACTGGCTCGCCGCTTCGGCCAGCACGCGGTCGTTGAACAGGTTGATGATCGCCGCGGCCGCTTCCTCGATCGATCGGCGAGTCATGTCGATGACCGGCCAGCCATTGTCGGCGAACATCCGCCGCGCGAAGGCCAGTTCGGCCTGGATCTTGTCCATGTCGACATAGGAGGTTTCGGGCGCCTGGTTCAGCGAGAGCAGGCGGTTGCGGCGGATCTGCACCAGCCGTTCGGGGCTGATCGTCAGGCCGACGACCATCGGATGCTTGAGATTATAGAGGGCGGCGGGCGGCGGCGCTTCGGGCACCAGCGGGATATTGGCGGTCTTGTAGCCGCGATTTGCGAGGTAGATGGAGGTCGGCGTCTTGGACGCGCGCGACACGCCCGCCAGCAGGATGTCCGCCTCCTCCCAATTCTCGTGCGCCACGCCGTCGTCATGGGCGATGGTGAACTGGATCGCCTCGATCCGGGCGAAATAGGCCTCGTCCAATATATGTTTGCGGCCCGGCCGGTTGCGGGTTTCCTGCCCCAATATATTGGACAGCGCGTCGGTCACGCTGTCGAGCGCGGCGACATGGGGCAGGCCCAGCGCGCGGCAGCGGCTTTCCAGCCGGCGGCGCAGCTGATGGTTGGTCAGGGTGAAAAGGACGAGGCCGGGATTGATCGCGATCTCCTCCATGATCCGGTCGAGATGGACGTCGGACCGGACCATCGGCCAGAAATGCCGCACCGCCTCCACATTCTCGAACAGGCCGATCGCCGCCTTGGCGATATTCTCCAGCGTCTCGCCGGTGGAGTCTGACAGGAGGTGGAGATGGATGCGCGTCACCCGCCCATCTCTGTTAGCCAATTGTGGATAAAGCAAGGGACGAATTGGGGAGAAAAAGCGGCCTTTCCGCCAGTCCACGCTACCGTCATTTCCATCCACAGCCGCTCCACAGGCGCCGCTTTTCATCCACAGCCTGTGGATAGCGTGGATGACTGCGCTGACTCGGACCCAAATCCCGCCCGCCCGGGAGTCAAGCTGTTGGCAAAAGCGGGCACAGGGCATAAACCCCGCTGCCAACCGCCCATCTATCTCCATCATCCTTAGATTCTATTATAAGAGTATATATGCCCGAGCCCGAGACCCTGTCGCGCGACAAGACATTGCTTTCCGTCCTGCGCGGCGAACGGGCGGCGGTTCCTCCGGTCTGGCTGATGCGCCAGGCCGGGCGCTATCTGCCCGAATATCGCGCGCTGCGGGCCGAAAAGGGCGGCTTCCTGGAACTGGTCTATGACAGTGCCGCCGCCGCCGAGGTGACGCTCCAGCCGCTTCGGCGCTTCGGCTTCGACGGCGCGATCCTCTTTTCCGACATATTGATCGTCCCCTACGCCATGGGCCAGAATCTGTGGTTCGAGGCGGGCGAAGGGCCGCGCCTCGCGCCCGAACTGGACGACACGCCGCTCGACGCGCTGCAACCCGATTTCACCCGGTTCGACGCCGTGTATGAGACGGTGCGGCGGGTGAAGGCGGCGCTTGCGCCCGACGTCGCCTTCCTGGGCTTCGCGGGCAGCCCCTGGACCGTCGCCACCTATATGGTCGCGGGACAGGGCAGCAAGGACCAGGGGCCGGCGCGGCGGCTCGCCTATGGCGATCCGGCGCGCTTCTCCGCCCTGATCGACGCGATCGTCGAGGCGAGCGTCACTTATCTGTCGGGCCAGATCGCGGCCGGCGTCGACGCGGTGCAATTGTTCGACAGCTGGGCCGGCAGCCTCGCGCCGCTGGAGTTCGACCGCTGGGTGATCGAGCCAAACGCGCGGATCGTCGAGCGGCTGAAGGCGCTCCATCCCGACGTTCCGATCATCGGCTTTCCCAAGGGCGCGGGCGCGAAGCTGCCCAATTATGCGCGCGGCACGAAGGTCGACGGCGTGGGCCTCGACGAGACGGTCGACCCGCACTGGGCGGACCGGGCGCTGCCGCCGGGCCTGCCGGTGCAGGGCAATCTCGATCCGCTGGCGCTGGTCGCGGGCGGGCGAGCGGTCGAACAGGCGGTCGACAATATCCGCGCCGCCTTCGCCACGCGGCCGCATATCTTCAACTTGGGGCATGGCATAGTGCCCGACACGCCGATCGCGCATGTCGAGGCGCTGCTGGCCTATCTGCGAAAGGGGGAGGCGCGCTGATGCCTTATCTCGGAGCCGCCTATCTGTGGGTGAAGGCCGCGCATCTGATCTTCGTCATCTTCCTGATGGCGGGGCTGTTCATGATGCCGCGCTTCTTCGTCTATCATCAGGAGACCGCGCCCGGATCGGCCGAGGACGGCAAATGGATCGAGCGCGAGCGCAAGCTGCTGCGGATCATCCTCAACCCCTCGCTGACCCTGGTCTGGATATTCGGGCTGATGCTGGCGGTGGAGATCGGCGCCTGGAATTTCGGCTGGTTCCACTTGAAGTTCCTGCTGGTGATCGCGCTTTCGGGCTATCATGGCTGGATCGCGGGCTATGCCAAGCGGCTGGCGCGGGGCGAGCGGCGGTTGAAGGACAGGCAGCTCCGCCTGCTGAACGAAGTGCCGGGGATCGCGGTGGCGCTGATTATCGTGCTGGTGATCGTCAAGCCATTCTGACCTGCCCTCGCCCGTTCGTTTCGAGTGAAGTGGAGAAACCTTCCGCGCCGCCGGGCGACGATCAACCGGCGGGGTCGACCGCGATATTGTCGATCAGCCGCGTCTTGCCCATCCGCGCGGCCGCCAGCAGGCGCGCCGGCCGGTCGAGCGCATGGATCGGCTCCAGCGTCGCCGCGTCGCACAGCGTCACATAATCGACCGGGTCGAAGCCATGGGCGGCCAGCGTCGCCACCGCCTTCGCCAGCGCGGCGTCGACGGGCGTGCCCTTCTCCATCTGCCGCGCCGCTTCGCCCAGCGCGCGCGGCAGCGCCAGCGCGTCCCTGCGCTCCTCGTCGCTCAGATAAGCGTTGCGGGAGGAGAGGGCGAGACCGTCCACGTCCCGCTGGGTCGGCAGGCCGATTATCTCCACCCCCATGTCTAGGTCGGCGACCATCCGCCGGATGACGGCGAGCTGCTGATAATCCTTTTCACCGAACAGGGCGATGTCAGGCCGGACCTGGTTGAGCAGCTTGGTCACGACCGTCGCCACGCCGTCGAAATGGCCGGGCCGGGCCGCGCCGTCCAGCCCTTCGCTGACGCCGGAGACCGTGATATTGGTCGCGAAGCCGTCCGGGTACATGACCGGGACCGTCGGCATCCATAACAGGTCGGCCCCCTTTTCCTGCAACAGCGACGCGTCCTTCGCCTCGCGCCGGGGATAGGCGTCCAGATCCTCGTTTGGGCCGAACTGCATCGGATTGACGAAGATCGACACCACCACATGCCCGGCGCGGCGCTTCGCCTCCTCGACCAGCGCCATATGCCCGTCATGCAGCGCGCCCATTGTGGGCACCAGCGCGAGCGGGCGCCCGTCGGTGCGCAGGGCGGCGATCGCGGCGCGCAGCGCGGCCAGGTCACGGAGGGTTTGCACGAGAGGTTGGGCTCCGATAAGGGCGAGGGACAGGCCGCTGCTAGGCATCGGGATGCGTGCCGGTCAAGAATCAATGCGACAAGCAACGGGGAAATCAGGGTCCATGGCGAACGCAAGGCCGCACATCATCGTCTTCGCCAATGAAAAGGGCGGCACCGGCAAGTCGACCACGGCCGTCCATACCGCGATCGCGCTGAGCGCGCTGGGACACAGCGTCGGTATGATCGACCTCGATCCCCGGCAGCGCACCGTCACCCGCTATATGGAGAACCGGGCGGAGACGGCGCGCCGGCGCGACATCGTCCTGCCGATGCCGGCCTATACGGTGCTTAAAGGCGACAGCCTCGCCGCGCTGGAGGAGGAAGCCGGCGCGATCGGCGAGGACCGGGACTTCCTGATCGTCGACACGCCGGGCCGCGACGACGAATTTGCCCGGCACATGGCGGCGCGCGCCCATACGCTGGTCACGCCGATGAACGACAGTTTCGTCGATTTCGACCTGATCGGCCAGGTCGACAGCGAGACCTTCAAGGTTCGCCGCCTGTCCTTCTATTCGGAGCTGATCTTCGAGGCGCGCAAGAGCCGGGCGAAGGCCGACGGCGTGTCGATCGACTGGATCGTGCTGCGCAACCGCGTCCAGCATCATGACGCGCGCAACAAGAAGCGGGTTGGCGACGCGCTGATGGAATTGTCGCGCCGGGTCGGCTTCCGCGTCATTCCCGGCCTGTCGGAACGCGTGATCTTCCGCGAACTCTTCCCCTCCGGGCTGACGTTGCTCGACAAGGGCCATCTGGGCGAGCTGGGCGTCAGCCATATCGCCGCGCGGCAGGAACTGCGTGAGATGGTGTCGGGCCTGGCGCTGCCCGCGCTTACAGGCGGCATCGCGGCGGAGGCGATGGGCGTCGCCTGATGGGGCTGCTCGCGCTTCTGCTGGTGGCGCTGGCGGGCTGGCTGATCTGGACCGGCCGCTTGCAGCGGATGACGGCCAAGGACGGCGTGGCGCTGGGCGTCGCCATCATCGGCGCGGTGATGGCGGCCAAGGGCAAGCCGCTGGCCGGCGCGCTCCCCCTGATCGCGTCCACCGCCTTCTTCGCCTGGCGGAGCCGCAAGACCGCGCCTCCGCGCCCCCGCCCGGCCGTCGCCCCGCCGCCCTCCTCGAGCGACCTGGCGGAGGCGCGGGCGCTGCTCGGGCTTTCCGCCGATGCCGACGCGCAGGCGATCCGGGCCGCGCATCGGCGGCTGATTGCCACGGTTCATCCCGACAGGGGTGGAACCGAGGCGCTGGCGGCCAAGATCAACGCGGCGCGCGACCTGCTGCTGAGCGAGGCCGCGACTGCAGGGGATGCGCCGACCCGGTCCTGACGGCCAGCACGGGATATCCGCATGACCCATGATTTCGACCCCGGCCTGCTGCGCGAATATGACGTCCGGGGCGTCGTCGGCCGCTCGCTGTTCGAGGCGGACGCCCATGCGCTGGGGCGCAGCTTCGGCACGGTCGTGGCGCGGGCCGGCGGATCGCGTGTCACGGTCGGCTATGACGGCCGGCTGAGTTCGCCCATGCTGGAGGTGGCGCTGGTGCGCGGGCTGCGCGAGTCCGGCGTCGATGTCGTGCGGATCGGCCTGGGGCCGACGCCGATGCTATATTATGCCGAAGCCGAACTGGGCGTGGATGGCGGCATCCAGGTGACAGGCAGCCATAATCCCGCCGATCATAATGGCTTCAAGATGGTCTTGCAGCACCGCCCCTTTTTCGGCGAAGAAATTCGCGCGCTGGGCGCGGCGGCGCGGGCCGGGGACTGGACGCAGGGCGCCGGCGGGTGCGAGACGGTCGAGATCATGGACCGCTATGTCGCGCGGCTGGTCGAGGATTTCGACGGCGCCGCCTGGCGGATCGGCTGGGACGCGGGCAATGGCGCGGCCGGCCCGGTGGTCGAGAAGCTGGCGAAGCTGATCCCCGGTGAGCATCATCTGCTGTTCACCGATATAGACGGTCATTTCCCGCATCATCACCCCGATCCCGCAGAGGAAGCCAATCTTGCCGAGCTGAAGGCGCTTGTCCTCGCCAAGAAGCTCGATTTCGGATTGGCTTTCGACGGGGACGGCGACCGGATCGGAGTGGTCGACGGGCTGGGCCGGACGATCGCGGCCGACCAGCTGCTCGCCATCCTGGCCGAATATTGGCTGAAGCGGCGGCCCGGCGCGCCGATTATCTTCGATGTGAAGGCCGGGCGGATGATCGCCGACCGAATCGCGGCCCTGGGCGGGGAGCCGGTGATGGGCGCGAGCGGCCATAGCCTGATGAAGTCCAAAATGGCGCAGATCGGCAGTCCGCTGGCCGCCGAGATGAGCGGCCACCTCTATTTCGGTCCGCCCGATTATTATGGCTTTGACGACGCTCTTTATGCCGCCGTGCGCCTGATCCGGGTGGCGTCGAAGCTGGGGCGGACGATCACGCAGTTGCGCGGTGAGATGCCGGAGATGGCGGACACGCCCGAATGGCGCTTCGCCGTCGCGCCCGACCGCAAGGAGGCGGTGGTGGCGGAGGTGCGGCACAGGCTGGAGGCGGCGGGCGCACGGGTCATCGCCATCGACGGCGTGCGCGTCGAGACCGACGATGGCTGGTGGCTGCTGCGCGCCTCCCACACCCAGGACATGCTGGTCGCGCGGGCCGAGGCCTATGACGCGGCGGGACTTGCCCGGCTGGTGCGAGAGCTGGATTCGCAGCTTGCCGAATCGGGGGTGAAACGTGTGGATGAAGAGGAAGCGCGGTAGCGCTACCTCCCCCGGCATCTTTTTTCCGCCTGATGTTCGGAAATTGACCCTAGGGAAAGCTAGGAAATATTAACCAGTTGCAGTTTTTGCAATTGCTTAACTATGTTTCGCATTTGCGACAATCTGCGCTGCGCTGCACAAGGAACAGGCCTTTCAGGCATCCTCTCCTAAAACTTCAAGGCCGTCCTTCGGGGCGGCTTTTTTTTGCGTCGCGCATGTCGATCATGACGCCTGCGGAGTCGATGGCCGGAAGCTTGTTCTTGGCTTCCGCCAAGCGCGGCGCGCCGTCAGGGTTCGTTGCGTCTGCGCGGCGCGGGCGGCGGCGGGGGACGCTGGCGGTCGCGGCCCAGCACATTGTCGATCCACTGCTGGTCGATCCGCGCGGGCGCTTCAAAGTCGTCGGCCGGGGCCTCCTCCTCCGCCTCGCCTTCCTCGTCTCCGCGCTGCGGCGCGGCGGACGGGCGGTCGATCGGCATCCCGTTCTCGTCGACCATCATGCCATTGTCGGGCGCGCCATAATAGGCTTCCTCGTCCGGCTCCAGCTGCCATTCGGGCAGAGTGACCGCAGTGTCGAAGGGCTCGACCGGCCGCCGGGCCACGGCGACCTTCATAAATTGGGCGAAGGCCTGGGCCGGCGCGCGGCCGCCCTGGAGCACGCGCACGGGCCGGGCGTCGTCGCGGCCCATCCACACGCCGGTGGTGATGCCGCTGGAAAAGCCCAGGAAATAACCGTCCTTGTTGCTGCTGGTCGTGCCGGTCTTGCCCGCCACCGGGCGGCCGATCTGCGCCGCCCGGCCGGTGCCGGTCGATACGGCGGTCTGCATGAGGTCGGTCATGCCCGCCGCCACCCAGGGGGCGACGAGGACGCGGCTGGTGTCGTCCTGATGCTCGTAGAGCAGTCGGCCGTCGGCGGTGGTCACCTTGACGATGCCATAGGGGGTCACCGCCACCCCCTTGCGCGCGACCGAGGCGAAGGCGCGGGTCATGTCGATCAGCCGCACGTCCGACGTGCCCAGCACCATCGAGGGGTGGGTGTTGATCGGCGTGGTGATGCCGAAGCGCCGGGCCATGTCGGCGATCGTCGAAAAGCCGACCTCCACGCCCAGCTTCGCCGCGACCGTGTTGATCGAATAGGCGAAGGCGGTGCGGATATCGATGTCGCCCGAAAAGCGCCCGGAACTGTTGCGCGGCTTCCATCCGTTGATATCGACCGGTTCGTCGGTGATGCCGGTGTCGGGCGTATAGCCCGCCTCCAGTGCGGCCATGTAGACGAACAGCTTCCACGCCGATCCCGGCTGGCGAGTGGCGGTGGTCGCGCGGTTGTAGTTGGACGTCACATAGTCGAGCCCGCCGACCATCGCCCGCACCGCGCCGTCGCGGTCCAGGCTGACCAGCGCGCCCTGCGCCCCGCCCGGCACATTGGCTTTGATCGCCTGGGTGGCGGCCCGCTGCATCGTAAGGTCGATCGTCGTATAGACCTCCAGCGGCTCGCTCGATTCCTCGATCAGCAGGTCCAGTTGCGGCAGCGCCCAGTCGGTGAAGTAGCGGACGCTGTTCTGCGGCGGTTCGGGCGCCAGCTTGACGCTGCTAATGTCGGCGGCGGCTTCCTGCGACGCGGTGATCGCGCCATTTTCGCGCATCAGGTCCAGCACGACGCCGGCGCGGCCGATCGCGGCGTCGGCGTCGGCGGTCGGCGAATAGCTGGAGGGGGCCTTGACCAGCCCGGCGATGATCGCGGCTTCAGCGAGGTCCAGGCCGGTGGCGGGATGGCCGAAGAATTTGCGGCTGGCCGCGTCGATGCCATAGGCTCCGCCGCCGAAATAGACCTTGTTGAGGTAAAGTTCGAGGATCTGCTGCTTGGAGAATTTGCGCTCCAGCGCCATCGCCAGGATCATCTCCCGGATCTTGCGGCCCCAGCTATAGCTGTTGTTGAGGAAGATGTTGCGCGTCACCTGCTGGGTGATGGTGGACGCGCCCTGCATCCGGCGGCCAGTGCCGCGATTGTCGATCGCGAACTTGGCCGCGCGCATCATGCCGATCGGGTCGATGCCGGGGTGATGATAGAAGCGCTTGTCCTCGGTCGATATCATCGCGTCGACCATGACCGGCGGAATGTCGCCATAGTCGAGCCAGCGGCCGAAGCTGGGACCGAGCGAGACGATCACCGACCCGTCGGCGGCATGGACGCGGATCATCTGGCCGTTGGGCGAGGATTTGAGGCTGGTATAGTCGGGCAGCGACTGCATCGCCACGACGACGGCGATGACGACCGCGACCAGACCGGCGATCATGGTGACCGCGCCGATCTTCAGGCCCCGCATCAGCCATCGCTTCGCCGTGCGCGGCGGTTCCTTGCTCTTGCCCGATCGTGCCATGTGTCGCCGCCCGGATACGCGTTAACCCGCGCCGCTACAAGCGGGTCGCGGGTTTACGGCCGATGAACGGCGGCTTTTACGCCTCGCGCGGTTTGAAATCGAGCGAAGCGCTGTTCATGCAATAGCGCAGGCCGTTTTCGCCCGGCCCATCCGGAAAGACATGGCCCAGATGCCCCTCGCATTTGGCGCAGCGCACTTCGGTGCGGACCATGCCGTGGCTCATGTCGCGAATTTCCTCGACCGCGTCCTCCTCCGCCGGGGCGGTGAAGCTGGGCCAGCCCGACCCGCTGTCATATTTTTCGTGCGCGTCGAACAGCTCGGCCCCGCATCCGGCGCAATAATAGACGCCGTCGGCCTTGTTGCCGTTATATTCGCCGGTGAAGGCGCGTTCGGTGCCCGCTTCGCGCAGGACATGATATTGTTGGGGAGAGAGCTTTTCGCGCCACTCCGCATCGGTCAGGTGCAGCTTTTCCATGGGAGCAATATGGGCTTTTCGCGCGCGCCTATCAAGGCGTCGCGATGCGGGTGAGGCGCATCGCAATGCCGGCCGCGCCGGGAATGGCGGCGAGCGCGCGCATCAGTGGGGGATGGCGGCCGAGCGCCCGGAAAGCGGCGGCGGCCGCGAGCGGAAGGCGGGCGTCGCGGGCGAGGGCGCGCTGATAGGGGACCGCGCCGCCGCGCCCCTCCTTCAGCCAGCGGTCGGTCGCCTGTTGCGCGCTGGCGAGCGCGATGCCGATCCCCTCCCCCGCCAGCGAGGGGATGGCGGCCGCTTGGTCGCCCAGCCGATAGAGGCCCGGCCATGTCGCGCGCGCGCGCCAGCCATAGGGCACGTGGCCGATGGCGTCGATTTGCGCGTCGGCGGGCAAGTCCGCCAGCCGGTCGGCGAGCGCCGGATGCCGGTCCGCCAGTTCGGCCAGCAGCGCCCTGGGACGCCCGCCGGCAAGGGCGAGGCGGCTCTTGCGCACGGCCATGCAGATATTGGCGCGGCCGCCCTCCTGGCGCAGGACGCCGACATAGCCGCCAGCGACCATGTGCAGCTCGATCCGGTCGCCGATCAGCCGGTCGAGCGTCGCGCTTCCGCCGAGCGTCAAGCGCAGCCCCAGTTCGGGATCGCCGCCGCGATGCGGGCGGCCGACGCCGCGCAGGTCGTGCTTGCCGGTGGCGAGGAACAGGCTGTCCCAGCCCAGTTCCAGCCCGTCGTCCAGCGTCAGCCGGTCCGGCGAGAGCGTCCACGCCGCCCGGCCGAGGCGCAGTTCCGCCCCCGCCGCGCCGGCCGCCATGCGCAGCAGCGAGTCGAGCCGCCTGCGGGAAAGGCCCATGCCGGGCGCGGGCAGGCCGAGGCGGACTTCATGCCCACCGGCGAACAGGGCGACCTGACCGATCCTCTGCCCGCCCAGCGCCTCGGCCGGCAAGCCCAGGTCGCGGAGCCGCGCGAGCGTCGCCCAGCTGAGGAAACCGCCGCACAGCGCGTCGCCCGCTTGCTCGTCCCGGTCGATCAGCAGCGGCCGCCCGCCCACCCGCGCCAGACGCAGCGCGGCGGCGCAGCCGGCGGGCCCGGCGCCGACGATTATCGGATTCGGCTGACGCATAGCCGGAAGGGAAAGGCGCGCTCCACTCGCGCGATGCCGGTAAGCCCCGCCCGCGCCAGCATCGCCCGCCACTCCGCGGGGACGAAGCCGCGCGCGATGGAAAGCCGCCCGTCCTCGCGCACGATGCGGTGGACGCGGAGCAGGCGGGCGAGCAGCGGATAGCCATGATAGGCGAAGGCGTGGCGGCGCAGGTCGTTGACGAACCAGCCGATCCGGGCATGCGCCTCCATGAAGCGGAGGAAGGCGTCGCGCTGATCCTCATCCATATGATGGGCGACCAGGCTGGAGACGATGACGTCCCATGGCTCGTCCGCCAGATCAGCATAGTCGCCGGTGCGATAGGCGATCGGCAGCGCCGGGTCGGTGCGCGCGCGCGCCACGTCCCGGCTGCCGGGATTGAGGTCGATCCCGACCAGATAGCAGGCGACGCCGCGCCGCGCGGCCCGGCGGGCGATGGCGCGCAGCATGCCGCCATCGCCATAGCCGACATCGAGCAGGCGGAACGGGCGGTCGCCGACGGCCCGGTCCAGGAACGCCATGGTCGGGCGCGCGGCCATCGTCGCGCGATTGACTCGGTCGAGGTCGGCGAGAACCCGGGCATAGACGGCGGCGGGCAGGTCGGCCGCGTCCATCTGTTCCTCGGCAGTCGCGCGGATCATCGGTCTTCGCGGCGGAAGGTCAGCCCCTCCATCGCCATGCCCGGCCCGAACGCCAGCGCCATGCCCCGCCCGCGCGCGTCGCCGGCGAGGATCCGGGCAAGGACGAACAGCAAGGTCGCCGACGACATGTTGCCGAACGCGCGCAGGATCGCGCGGCTATGGTCGAGCGCGTCGGGCGGGAGGGCCAGCGCGCGCGCGACCGCGTCCAGGATCGAGCGGCCGCCGGCATGGACGGCCCACAGGTCCATGTCCGCCGCAGGCTCGGGCAGCATCGCCGGGTCCGCCAGCGCCGCGCCGATCGCGCCAGGCACCGCGCCTGACAGGTGCATGGCGAAACCATGGTCGCCTAGATCCCAGCGAATGAGGTCGGCGCTCTCCGGCAGGGTCGTGGAGAAAGGCCGGTCGAGCGTGATCGGGCCGGGTTCGCCCGTCACCAGCGCCGCCGCCGCGCCGTCGCCGAACTGGAGCATCGCCAGCAGCGGCTCCACCGCGCCGCTGTCCTGAAGATGCAATGTGCTCAGCTCCACGCAGACGACCAGCACCCGCGCGCCCGGCTCCGATCGCACGATATGCCGGGCCGATCGCAGCGCCACGACCGCCGCGTAGCAGCCCATATAGCCGACCAGCAGCCGCTCGACCGTCGCCGGCAGGCCCAGCAGCGCGGCGAGCCTCTGGTCGGTGCCGGGCGCAGTGAAGCCGGTGCAACTCGCGACCACCAGATGGGTGATGCGCTCGATCGGCGTACGTTCGCCCAGCGCCCGCACCGCCCTTGCCGCCAGATCGGGCGCCGCCTCGCCATAGACGTCCATGCGCCGGGCCGTGGACGGCCAGGACGCGCTGTAGAATCCCCCCTCTCCCACCGGCGCGCGCAGCACCGACCAGCGATGGTCGATGCCGCTGCGCTCGGCCATGCGGGCGAACAGCGCGCGCTCGCGATCGTCGGCGATGCGCCGCGCCGCCCAGTCGATGAAGCATCGGTGGATGTCGGTATCGGGGACGGCGGTGCCGACGGCGTGGAGATAGGCGGTGGCGGTGATGATCTCTTGGCCTCTATTGGGCGGCGAAGGCGGGCGGCGGGCTGGCGGGCAATCGGCTCAGACGGAAATAGCGAGCGCGCGGCGCGAAGGTTCCGGCCCTTGCCCCCTACCCCGTCTTCAGCGATCGCGCGCGCCCTGCCGCGCGATGGCCAGCAGCTCGTGGCGGACCAGCACGTCGCCGGCGTTGCGGCTCGACCGGCTGGCGCGCTCCGCATGGGACAGGCGCTGGATGACACGGGCGATGCCGCCAGCGTCCCACAGCCTGACCTGCCGGGCGACCGCGCCCTTCTCCTTCCAGAACACGGCCTTGCCCGCCCCCTCCATCGCGTCCTCGATCCGGCCGCTGCGGTCGAAATCGGCGCGGATATGGGCGAGCAGCATCGCCCGCGTCAGCATCGGCCGCAGCACCGCGCCCATATTGGCGCCCAGCACGCGCAGCCGCGCCAGTTCATGATTCATGGTCTTGAGGTCGCCGCCCAGCACCGCATTGACCAGCGGCGACACATCGTCGTCGAAGCTTTCAGCCGACAGCGCGTCCAGCGCCTCGGCGGTCGCCTCCGCCGGCCGGTCGGGCGCGGCGTCGAGATAGAGGATCAGCTTCTCGATCTCGCCGGTCATCAGCGCCCGGTCCCCGCCGGTCAGCGCGCTGATCCTGCGGGCAAGCTCGATCGGCAGGCGCAGGCCGCCCTCGCGCGCGATGGCGATGGCGATCTGGTCCGCCTCCCGCGCGTCGGGCTGGTAGGAGATGAAGGCCATGGCAGCCTTATGCTCGGTGGCGAGTTTCAGCAGCTTCGAGGCGGACTTGAGCGCCCCCGTGATCGCGACCACCGGATTGCCGGCGGCCTGCGCCTCCATCAGCGCGGTGACGGCGGGCAGGGATTCGTCCCCGACGCCGTTCAGCCGCACCCAGCGCCGGTCCCCGAACATGGAGAAGGACGCCGCCTCGTCCGCCAGCCGGGCGGGGTCTTCGCGCAGCGCGGGCGGGTCCAGGTCGACTCGCTCCGCCCCCGGCCCCATCGCCCTCTCCAGCCGCTTGGCAAGGGCGGCGCTGCCCGCCTCGTCGGGGCCGTGGAGCAGGAAGAAGCGGATGTCGGCCGGCGGCGCGTCCAGCGCCTTTTCGATCTGGCCGCGATTGGCCTTCACCGGCCGCGCGCCTTCATCTGGAGGCCTGTTCCCGCTGCGTCGCATATTGGGCGAGGCGGGCGACGATCTGGTCGGCGACCGTCTGCGACAGCCGTTCGAGCGCCGTATCCTCCGCCGCGATCGTCGCATATTCGCTCGACGTCACGTCGATGCCCGCGTCCGACCCGGCGCTGTCGTCCAATATCTGCGCGCCAGTCGCTTCGTCGACAAGCTGGTAGCGCGCCCGCAGCGTCCGCCGCTCGCGCGTGACGGCGGCGTCGGAGCGCAGGCCGAAGCCGGCGATCTGGTCGTCCAGCTTCACCACCAGCCGATAGCGCGGGCCATCGCCATTCATCGCCGCCAGCCGGTCGGTGAGCGCGTTGCGGACCAGCCACCCGGCCTTGCCCTCGATCGCCTGCACCTCGACACTGCCCAGCATCCGCGCGGCCGGGCCATGGCCGCCGCCGCCATAGACGGGCCGCAGCCCGCAGGCGGTGAGCAGGAGCGGGAAGGCGAGAAGCGGGAGCCAGGATTTCATGGAGCCATCCTTTAGCCGCTCGCTCCGGGCTTGTCGAAGGGCGTCGCGTTAACCGGCACGGGTTTCGTCAGATCACCAGATTGACCAGCCGGTCGGGCACGACGATCACCTTCTTGGGCGTCGCGCCGTCCAGCGTCCGCGCGACATTGGGCGCGGCCAGCACCAGCCGCTCCAGCTCCTCCTTCGGCGTCCCCTTGGGCACGATGATCGTGTCGCGCAGCTTGCCCATCACTTGGCAGGCGACGGTCACCTCGTCCTCGACCAGCAATGCGGGATCGACGGCGGGCCAGGCGGCGTCGGCGATCAGGCCCGTACAGCCATTGGCCGCCCCCATCTCGGCCCAGGCTTCCTCGGCCAGATGCGGGGTCATCGGCGCGACCAGCAGCGCGAGCGCGCGGATCGCGGCGCTGCGGCTGGCCGACGGCGCGGCCTTTTCGACCGCGTTGGTCAGTTCGTAGATCTTGGCGACCGCCTTGTTGAAGGACAGCGCCTCTATGTCCCTGGCCACGCCGTCGATCGTCTGGTGCAGCTTGCGGTCGAGAGCCTTGTCATCGCCGGTGGCGGCCGGGTCGACCTGCCCGAAAAGCCGCCACAGCCGGTTGACGAAGCGCCACGATCCCTCGATCCCCGCCTCGGTCCAGGGCAGGTCCCGTTCTGGCGGGCTGTCCGACAGCATGAACCAGCGCACCGCGTCCGCCCCATATTGGGCGATGATGTCATCGGGATCGACGACATTCTTCTTGGACTTGGACATTTTCTCGACGCGGCCGACGGTGATCGGCTGGCCGCTTTCGATATGGACATAATCGTCGCCGGATTTCCTGACCTCCTGCGGCGAAAGCCAGCTTCCGTCCCCGGCCTTGTAGGTTTCGTGCGTCACCATGCCTTGCGTGAAAAGCCCGGTGAAGGGTTCGGCGAAACCGATCTGCCCCATATGCCGAAGCGCGCGGGTCCAGAAGCGGGCGTAGAGAAGGTGCAGGATCGCATGTTCGACCCCGCCGATATATTGGCCGACCGGCAGCCATTTCTCCACCGTCTCCCGGTCGAACGGCCGGTCCTTGGGCTGGCTGGCGAAGCGGATGAAATACCAGCTTGAATCGGCGAAGGTGTCGAGCGTGTCGGTTTCGCGCAGCGCGGCCTTGCCGCATGTCGGGCAATCGACATGCTTCCAGCTCGGGTGGCGGTCCAGCGGGTTGCCGGGAATGTCGAAGCCGACATCCTCGGGCAAGGTGACGGGCAACTGCTCCTTGGGCACGCCCACCGGGCCGCAGCCCTCGCAATGGATGACCGGGATCGGCGTCCCCCAATAGCGCTGGCGCGACACGCCCCAGTCGCGCAGCCGCCAGACGGTCGTGCCGCTGCCCCAGCCTTCCGCCTCGGCCCTGGCGATCACTTCGGCCTTGGCCGCCTCGACGCTCATGCCGTCAAGGAAGCGGCTGTTCACCAGTCTGCCGGGGCCGGTATAGGCTTCGGCCTGCACCGGCTGGTCCTCTTCCCCCGGCGGCGCGACGACGCGCTCGGCGGGCAGCATATATTTGCGCGCGAAGTCCAGGTCGCGCTGGTCATGCGCGGGCACACCCATGACCGCGCCGGTGCCATAGTCCATCAGCACGAAATTGGCGACGAACAGCGGCAGCTTCCAGTCGGGATCGAACGGATGAACCACCGACAGGCCGGTGTCATAGCCCTTCTTCTCCTGGGTCTCGACCTCGGCGGCGGCGGTGCCGGTGCGGCGGCATTCCTCGGCGAAGGCGGCCAGTTCCGAGTCCTCCGCCGCCAGCGCCAGCGCGATCGGATGATCGGCGGCGATCGCGGCGAAGCTGGCGCCGAAGATAGTGTCGGGTCGGGTCGAAAAGACCTCCAGCCGGTCGATCCCGCCCAGCGGCGCGTCGAGCGCGAAGCTGAATTGCAGGCCGACCGACTTGCCGATCCAGTTTTCCTGCATCAGCTTCACCTTGTCGGGCCATTGGTCGAGGCTTTTCAGCCCCTCGACCAGATCGTCGGCGAACTGGGTGATCTTCAGAAACCACTGGCTCAATTTGCGCTTTTCGACCGGCGCGCCCGAACGCCAGCCCTTGCCGTCGATCACCTGCTCGTTGGCGAGCACGGTCATGTCGACCGGGTCCCAGTTGACCGCGCTTTCCTTACGGTAGACGAGGCCGGCGTCCAGCATGTCCAGGAACAGCGCCTGCTCATGGCCGTAATAATCGGGCTCGCAGGTGGCGAGTTCGCGGCTCCAGTCGAGCGCGAAGCCCAGCTTCTTCAACTGCGCGCGCATCGACGCAATATTGGCGCGGGTCCAGTCGCCCGGATGCACCTTCTTTTCCATGGCGGCGTTTTCGGCGGGCATGCCGAACGCGTCCCAACCCATCGGGTGCAGCACTTCATGCCCCGTCATCCGGCGGAAGCGCGCCAGCACGTCGCCCATCGAATAGTTGCGGACATGGCCGATATGGATGCGCCCCGACGGATAGGGGAACATCTCCAGCACATAGGATCGGGGCTTGTCACTGGTGTCGGACGCCCTGAAGCTCTGCTTCTCGTCCCATACCTGCTGCCAGCGGGCATCCGCCTCAAGCGGGTTGAAGCGCCTTTGCATAGTTGGTCCTCACGCGCCGTCCGGCGATGCGCGAACGGTAATTAGCAACGGAAAATAAAACGGCTCAGCCGGCGATCGCCATCCGGCGCAGGTCGCGGGCCTTGGTCAGGATGACCTCCTCCAGCTTCTGCACGGTGGCGGCGGCGACCGGGGCGTCGACCCACTGGCCGCCCTGATTGACCTGACGGCTGGCGGCGACCCGCAGCGCGTCGGCGCGCAGATCCTGATCCAGCACCGACACGGTCAGCTTCATCCGCTCGTTCGGGCTGTTGGGATTGGCGTACCAGTCGGTGACGATGACGCCGCCGTTGGAATCGGTCTGCACCATCGGCATGAAGGACAGCGTATCGAGGCTCGCGCGCCACAGATAGGCGTTGACGCCGATGGTCGTCACCTTCGACGCGGCGAGGTCGGCCTTGGGACGGTCCTTCGATCCGCCCCCGCAGGCGGCAAGCGGCAACAGCGCGGTCGCCAGCAGGGCGGCGGTCAGGGGAGCGGGAAGGCGGCGGTGCATGACGCAAATCCTGTAAGATCGGGGATCGGAGGAGGGCATCTATAATCGACGCGCGCCAATCGGCAAGGGGCGCGGAACCGATGCCCTGGGCGCGCGTCCTCCCGACCTGTGTGGAGAATGCAACAGCTGTCGGACAAAATGCGCGGCCGCCCCTAGCCAGTGGCGGCTTTGAAGGTGTAGAGCGTTACGACATAACAGAGATATTCAGGGGGCAGAGAGTCGCAGGTCATGGGCGTGAAGCGGGGACATTGGGCATTGGCGGGCACGGCGATTGCCGTGGCCGGCTTCATGTTGTCTCCCGCTTTCGGCGCTCGGGGCGATTTTTCGCCGCGCGGCGAATCGACCGTCTCGCTGGGCGCGCTCGGCAGCATCTCCTCCTTCACCCCCGCGACCCAGGATTCGCGCCTGGCCGCCGCCTATGCGAAGATCGCCCTGTCGGCGAGCCGCAAGAGCTTTCGCTTCACCCCCACCAGCGGCTCGATGAGCGGCCAGCGTTCGGTGACGGTGATGGTCCGCTCCGACGGCGAGCCGGTGACGATCAGCCGCACGCTGGCGCCGGTCGCGATCACGCCGGTGGCGTTCAGCCTGAACAATGGCAGCCATGGCTGGCGCAAGTTCGCCCTGCCCGAATCGGTCGGCCGCAAGGAGCTGGACCCGGTTACGGCGGAGCCGATCGCGGCGGTCCGCAACTTCTCGCTGGAGCAGGGCAAGAAGGATCGCTTCTCGACCAAGGTGGTGATGGAGACGCGCCGCGACGCGACCGCCGGCCTGCGCGGCCCGGCGGAAAAGGATTATACGCTGGATCTCGCCAGCTCCTATTCGCTGACGCGCAACCTCAACGTGACGGCGGGCGTGCGCTATAACGCCAATACCGCCGGCCGCCTGACGCCGATGACCGACGACCGGCAGGACAGCCAGGCCGTCTATCTGGGCACCATCTTCAAATTCTGACGTCTTGGAACCGATCGCCATTTAGAAGATGACGATCCGGGCCGAAGACCAGCGAAGTTAAAATGGTGGTTCTCGCGACCCTTGAAACGAGTCACGCGCCTCGTTTCAACGCAGCGTACTTAAGGTAGGTGAGCGGAAGCGCAGAAAACCGCCATTTACTGGGTTTCAGGGCTGAATGTCGATCCGGTCCTAAAGTCTGACCGGCGGGAGTCGGACGGCTGATCCGGTGCGGCTGAGCATGGGCCCTACCGGCTGAGGCCGTCGATCGCCGCCCACCCGCTCGCGCCCAGCGCCTTCAATCCCCGCCGGTGATGGCGTCCCACCCCGCCCAAAGCAATCACGGGCATGGCCGCCTCGCGCGCCAGCGCGGCGAAGCGGACCCGGCCCAAAGTCCGCGCGCCGGGATGCGAGCGAGTATGGAAAAGCGGAGACAGAAAAACGAGATCCGCCCCGCCGCGCCGCGCCGCCTTGATTTCCTTGGCGTCGTGCGCGGGCGCGCTGTGGATCATCGGGCGGCCGGCGCTCCGGCCCCGTTCCCCGCGCCCATGCCAGCCATCGGCTTTCCACGCCACAGCCTCCCGCGCGCCGCCGCCAAGCAGAAGGAGCAGGCGACGGCGACGCGCGATCGCGGCCAGGCGCGCGAACAGCGCCCGCCGCTTCCCGGCCGGCGTGCGGTAATGGCGAAAGACGATGCCCGCTTTCCCGCGCGGCAGGCGATCGGCCGCCGCCAGCAAGGCCGCGGTCTCGATCCGCTCGTCGGTCATCAGCCACAGCAGCGGCGGCTTTTTGCGGTGGCGGGGGGTCATGCGCCTGGCATATAGCGCCCTCATGACGAAGCATAGCATGACCGATGAGGGAGCCGCGCCATCGCCCGCCGCCGCGCGGCTGGAAACGGTGCGCGCCGGAATCGACGCCGCCGCGCGGCTGACCGGACGCGGCGGCGCGGACATCCGCCTGATCGCGGTGTCAAAGACCCAAGGGCCCGACGCGATCACGCCGCTGATCGCCGCCGGACAGACGATATTCGGCGAGAATCGCGTGCAGGAGGCGCAAGCCAAATGGACGGCGCTGCGAGAGGCGCATCCCGGCGTCGAGCTGCATCTGGTCGGCCAGCTCCAATCCAACAAGGCGGCCGAGGCGGTGGCGCTGTTCGACGCGATCCACTCGCTCGACCGCCCCTCGCTGCTGGCCGCGCTGGCCAAGGCGATGGACGCGGCGGGCAAGCGCCTGCCCTGCTATCTCCAGGTCAATATCGGCGCGGAAACGCAGAAGGGCGGCTGCGCCATCGCCGACGTGCCCGCGCTGCTGGCGCAGGCCCGCGCCGCCGACCTGCCCGTGATCGGCCTGATGTGCGTACCCCCGGCGAAGGTCGAACCCGCACCTTATTTCGCCCTGCTGGCGAAGATCGCGCGCGACGAAGGCGTCGAGCGCCTGTCGATGGGCATGTCGGGCGACTATGAAATCGCCATCATGTTGGGCGCCACCGACGTGCGCGTCGGCACCGCGCTGTTCGGGGAGCGGGCGGCGGGGTAGAGGTCCGGCTGGTCCACGGCGGGATGCTAAACCTTTTCCGTCATGCCAGCGAAGGCTGGCATCTCAGGCGAGGGCGCGCAACGATAGGGCATGGCGCGAGGCGGCTACACCTACATCATGACCAACAAGCCCCGTGGCGTCCTCTATATCGGGGTCACCGCCGATCTTGCGGCACGCGTCGATCAGCACAAGCGCGGCGCGGGCTCTGCTTTCTGCCGGAAATATAATCTGACTCGGCTCGTTCTGGCCGAGCCGCATGACGACATATTTTCAGCCATTGCCCGAGAGAAAGCGCTCAAGGCGTGGAAGCGCGAATGGAAGATCGGGCTCATCGAGGAGAGCAATCCCGATTGGCGTGATATTTCCGACCTCATCCTCTGACCCCCCGAGACCCCAGCCTTCGCTGGGGTGACGGTGGAGGGGCAGGCGCTTTGGGGGAGGAGCGCGATCCATGCCGGCCGCCACCTACCCCTCACCACTTCCGTCATCCCGGACTTGATCCGGGATCTATTGGCTCCGACCTCTCGCGAGAGAATAGCCGTCGCACAAGTGGATCCCGGATCAAGTCCGGGATGACGAGGTAGAAATGAGGGCTCCCAAGCCATCAGTCTGGCCGCAACGAGCCATCAGAAAAACAGCCATTCCCTCCCCTCCCGCCAAGGGGAGGGGACAGATCCTCAGAACGACCCGCGCAACGTAATCCCGTAGGTGCGCGGTTCGGCGAGATAGGCGGAGATCAGCTGGTTCGCCATCGGCGCGCCGGCGGCGAACTGGCCGGTGGTGGAGGTCGCCGGGCTGCTCGACTGGAGCGGGCTGGAGAAGGCGACCTGAGTATAATCCTGGTTGAAGATATTCTGGCCCCAGAATTCCACCGCCCAGCGCTGGTCCCTGCCACGGACGCCGATGCGGGCGTTGACCACGGCATATCCGTCCTGCCGCTTTTCGGGGAACAGGTCGGAGCCGGTATTATAGTCGCTGGTCATGCGGCCGTCGACATAGACGAGGCCGGTGAGGCCGCTGGAGCCCAGTTCCGGCGTCCAGGCGATGCTGGCGGTGGTCACCAGCTTGGGCGCGTTCGAATTGAGGGAGCCGGGCAGCAGGAACAGCGCGGGGTCGAGCGGCACGCTGCCGTCGCCGCTGCCGACCAGCCGGTTGGCGAACTTGGCGCGGGCATAGGTGACGCCGCCCGCGACTCGCAGCGCGCGGATCGGGGTGGCGGTCGCCTCCAGCTCGACGCCCTGGGTGATGAGGCCGGGGCCGACATCGCCGCTGGCGCAGGTGCGCGTGGCGCTGAGCGCGCTGTCGCAGCCGTTGATATTCTGGACGATGAAGCTGGTGCCGTTGAAGGTGTTGAGCTGGAAATCGTCGAACTCCTGCCGGAAACCGGCGATGTTCACGCTCCATTTGGGCTGGCTGTATTTGAGGCCTACCTCGAACGCATCCACCTTTTCCGCCGCGAAGCGCAGCGAGGTCACGTCGCCATTGCTGCGCGGCGAGAAGACGGCGGGAATGGCGTTGAGGCCGGTCGAGCCGAGCTGGAAGCGGTCGAGATTATAGCCGCCCGCTTTGTAGCCGCGCGAATAGCTGCCGTAGAGCAGCAGGTCGTCGGTCGCTTTCCACGACAGCACGCCGGTGCCGGAAAACTCACCGTCGCTGATCCGGTCGTTGAGGTCGAGCGCGTTCAGCGTCGTGCTGGCGTTGCCGAGGCAGCCGAGCGTCAATATGCCGCCCGCCAGCGTCGCCGCGCTGCCCAGTTGCGGATTGATGGCGATGGGCCGCAGGCCCGGTTGCAGCGCGGCGCAGGTGGCGTTGCTGTTGTTGAGATCGGCCGAGAAACGCTTGCGCTCATGGGTGTAGCGCAGCCCCAGCGTCAGATCGAGGCTGTTGGTGATATGGACGATATTGTGGGTGAACAGCGCCCAGTTGCGGCTGTTCTGGTAATAGCGCGAGTCCGTGTCCCCGGCCCCGGCGGGTATCGCGGTCAGCGCGCGCAGGCCGTTGCCAAGGCCGGTCGAGATCGCCCCCGCCTGCCCCGCCGCCACCGCCGCCGGCAGGCCGGCCGCGATGAACGCCTGGGTCAGCCCGGCGTTGAGCTGGGCCTGGGTGCCGGTGATGAGCGCGCCGGTGGCCGTGCCGTTGCCGCAGGCGGCAAGCTGCGCGGCGGTGAAATTGCTGGTCGTCTCCCCGCCCCAGCCATCAGGCGGCAGGCCGCGAACCGGCCATAGTCGGCCCCGAAGCGGATATTATCGCGCAGCGTCAGTTTCTCGTCGGCGAAATAGCCGCCGACCAGCCAGTCGAGTCGGTCGGAAAAGGCCGTGCCCTGAAGCCGCAATTCCTGGGTGAAGGTCTTGAACTGGCGGAAGGTGCCGGGATCGCGATAGAGAAGGTCAGCGCGATTATAGTCGTAATCGCCATAATCCTGGCTCTTGTAATTGCGGTAAGCGGTGATGCTGGTCAGCTTTGCGGCCCCGAAATCATAGTTCAGCTCGCCCGAAACGCCCCAATCCTCCAGCTTCGAAACATAGTCGCGGCCGGGCGTGATCGCCAGTTGGCGGTCATAGGGATCGGCCGGGATCGGGCCGCCCTGCCCCTCCAGAATCGCGACGATGCGGTTGAAGGGCGCGGTGGTGTAGCCGCCGCCGGCAACCGGGCGGCGCTCGCGCGTTTCGACATAGGCCGCGCCGCAGCAGCTTTCGTCGCGGTTGGTGTAATCGCCGATCAGGCGGAAGGACAGGTCGTCGCTCGGCTCGAACAGCATCTGCCCGCGCAGGAAATAGCGGTCGCGGTCGTTGGTGTCGCCGACCTTCGCGCCGCTCGCGTCGATCAGGTCGTAGAAACCGTCGCGCTTTGACCAGACGCCGTCCAGGCTGACGGCCAGGCTGTCGGTGATCGGGCCGGTGATCCGGCCCTGGAGCCGCCAATAATCATAATTGCCGTAAGTGATCTCGGCCTTGCCGGCGAGCTTGAACTCGGGCGCGCGGCTGACGATGTTCAGCAGGCCGGCGGACGCGTTGCGGCCGAACAGCGTGCCCTGCGGCCCGCGCAGCACTTCGACCCGCTCGATCTCGCCCAGATCGCTGAGGCCCGCGCCGGTGCGCGAGCGATAGACGCCGTCGATGAACACCGCGACCGAGCTTTCCAGCCCCGGATTGTCACCTACCGTGCCGATGCCGCGGATGCGGGCCGACGCGTTGGCCTCCGTGCCCGTGGAGGAGATCAGCAGCGAGGGCGCGACTTGGTTCAGCGATCGGATGTCGTTGCCGCCGCTGTCCTGCAACGCCTGGGCGGTGACGGCGGACACGGCGATCGGCACGTCGGACAGCGGGCTGGCGCGGCGGGTGGCGGTGACGATGATCGCGCCGGCGTCCTCACCGGCGGCGGCCTGCTCGGGCGTCGCCTGGCCGGGCGCGGCGGCGGCATTATCCTGCGCCAGCGCGGGAGACGCCCCGACGCCGAGGGCCGCGACGCCGACGGAAATCAACCACAGATTCTTCTTCATCATGGCTAGTCCTCTCCTGCCGCACGGCTTTTGCCGCGTCGGATTTTTGCCACAGCTTTATGCGGGGCCTGCCGGCCCATGGCAAGAGTCGCCAGCTTTTCCGCGCTTTTTGTGTAATGTGATTGTGGCATATCCATCACGACGGCTTAACGCGCGCGCCTTAAGATGGGGTTTCCGTAGCGTTCGCTTACGTTAGCGGAAAGCGGAGCAGCCGGTCGGCGACGGGGATCAGCGCCTGCGCGCCGCCGCCGACCGCGCGCCGAATCTCGCCATGGCCCGCGTCCAACCCGCCGGTCAGCGCGCCCAGCGCGGGCAGGATCAATTTGGAGTCGGAGCGCACGAAGCAGCGGCGGGAGACCGGGCGTCCGCGCAGCGACAGGCGCAGCTTGGGATGGAAATGACCGGAGATTTCCGGGCGCGGATCGGCGGGATCGGCCCGATGGCGCAGCCATAGGCCGTCCACCTCCGCCTCCGCCGCCAGCCGGCCGCCCAGCGGATCGCCGATCGCCGCATCGTGATTGCCGGTGATCCACAGCCAGTCGAGCCGCGCGGTCAGCGCCTCCAGCCGCGCGCGCGCCGGGGCGGAGAGGCGCGCGACCCCGTCGGCGTCGTGGAAACTGTCGCCCAGCGACCAGAGCGCGCGCGCCCCGGTCCGCTCGACTAGCGCCTCGATCATGTCGAGCGTCGCCTCGCTGTCATGGGGCGGCAGGAACTGGCCGAAGCGGGCGAACCAGCTCGCCTTCTCGAAATGCAGGTCGGCGACCAGCAGCGCGCGATGCGCGGGCCAGAAAAGCGCGGACTCGCGCAACGCGACGAATTGCCGGCCTGCGAACGAAAGGGGAACCATGGCCTGCCTATGCGCCTCTCCGCCGACGCTTTCAAGTGGGAGACGGCGGGGCTATAGGCCGTGCCATGCCCGACGCCGCCCCGCCCGCTCCCGCGCCCTTCACCATCGCCGCGCTTTACCGCTTCGCCGCCTTCGACGCGCCCGAGGCGCTGGCGGCGGAACTGCGCGCGCTGTGCGCGGCGCTTGGCGTCATGGGCACGCTGATCCTGGCGCGCGAGGGGATCAACGGCACGGTGGCGGGCGACGAGAGCGGAATCGCGACCATGATCGCCCATATCCGCGCCCTGCCGGGCTGCGCGAACCTTGGCGTCAAATATGCGACGGCCGCCGCCATGCCCTTCGTGCGGATGAAGGTGAAGGTGAAGCCGGAGATCGTGACGCTGGGCGCGGGCGAGCTGAACCCCGCCGCCCAGGCAGGCGCATATGTTGATCCCGCCGACTGGAACGCCCTGATCGCCGACCCGGACACGATCCTGATCGACACGCGCAACGCCTATGAGGTGGCGGTGGGCAGCTTCAAGGGTGCGATCGACCCCGGCACCGAGAGCTTCCGCGAATTTCCCCAATGGTTCGACGCGCTGGCCGATCGGATGCGGGCCGAAGGCCGCAAGCCGAAGATCGCCATGTATTGCACCGGCGGCATTCGCTGCGAGAAATCGACCGCGCTCGCCAGGACGCGCGGCTTCAACGAGGTGTATCACCTCAAAGGCGGCATATTGCGCTATCTGGAGGAAATCGGGCCGCGCGACAGCCTATGGTCGGGCGACTGTTTCGTGTTCGACCAGCGGGTGGCGGTCGGCCACGGCCTTGCGCCGGGCGATCATGCGATGTGCCGCCCGTGCGGCCGCCCCTATCGCATCGGCGACGACCATCGCTGCAAGGAGACGGCGCTGGCGCAGGGCGATGGCATGGCCTAGCCTTGCCTGCATGGGAGCGGCCGGGAAAGGCCGCCGAACATGATGCAGGAGACTGGACTATGGACGAAGCCGAACTGACGGGCGCGGGAGAGGAGCCCATTCCCGGCAACAACCGCCGCCGTCCCAAGCCCGCGGTGCTGGAGATTGACGGGCGCAGGCTGAGCCCCGCGACGCTGATGATGGGCCATGGCTATGACCCCAGTCTGTCGGAAGGATCGCTGAAACCGCCGATCTTCCTCACCTCCACCTTCGCCTTCGAAAGCGCGGCGGCGGGCAAGCGCCATTTCGAGGGGGTGACCGGCATCCGCCCCGGCGGGTCGGAGGGCCTGGTCTATTCCCGCTTCAACGGCCCCAATCAGGAGATCGCCGAGGACCGGCTGGCGGTTTGGGAGGAGGCGGAGGACGCGCTGCTCTTTTCCAGCGGCATGTCGGCGATCGCCACCACCCTGCTGGCGCTGGTCCAGCCGGGCGACGTGATCGTGCACAGCGCCCCGCTCTATGCCGCCAGCGAGGCGCTGATCGGCCGCATCCTGGGCAAGTTCGGCGTGCGCTGGCTGGATTTCCCGGCCGGCGCTACGGAGGAGGAGATCGGCGCGGTGATCGAGCAGGCCAAGGCGCTGGGCCGGGTCGCGCTCATCTACCTCGAAAGCCCGGCCAACCCGACCAATGTGCTGGTCGACATAGAGGCGGTCATCGCTCGCCGCGACGCGCTGTTCGCGGGCGAGGCGCATGTGCCGCCGGTCGCGATCGACAATACTTTCCTGGGGCCGCTCTGGCTGAAGCCGCTGAACCATGGCGCGGATCTCGTCATCTACAGCCTCACCAAATATGCGGGCGGGCACAGCGATCTGGTCGCGGGCGGGGTGCTGGGCAGCAACGCCCTCATCAACAGCGTGCGGATGATGCGCAACACGATTGGCACGATCCTGGACCCCCATTCGGCCTGGATGCTGCTGCGCAGCCTGGAGACGCTGGAGTTGCGGATGAGCCGGGCGGGCGAGAATGCGGCGAAGGTCTGCGCCTGGCTGCGCGACCAGCCGCAGGTGGAGAAGATCGTCTATCTGGGGTTTCCGGAGGATGCGCGGCAACAGGACATTTACGACCGTCATTGCACGGGCGCGGGATCGACCTTCTCGCTGTACCTGAAGGGCGGGGAGGCGGAGAGCTTCGCCTTCCTCGACGCGCTGAAGATCGCCAAGCTCGCCGTCAGCCTGGGCGGGACCGAGACATTGGCCAGCCATCCCGCCGCCATGACGCATTTGTCGGTGCCGGCCGAGCGCAAGGCGGCGCTGGGCATCGGCGACAATATGGTGCGCATCTCGATCGGGTGCGAGGACGCTGGCGACCTGATCGCGGATTTCGCGCAGGCTCTAAGGGCGATGGCTAGCTAATCGTGGCGGGCAAGCCCGTCGTTCTGGTCGTCCAGCCGCTGCTGGCGCCGCTGATCCCGCTGCTGCGCGAGCGCTATGACGCGATCGGCTGGTGGGAGGCGGAGAGCGCCACGCGGCTGGACGCGGTCGAGGCGATCGTCGCGGCGGGCGAGTTCCGGCTCGATCCCGCCTGGCTGGAAACGATGCCGCGCCTGACGCTGATCGCCTGTTTCACGGTCGGCTATGACGGAGTCGATGTCGGCTGGGCGCGAGCGCGCGGCGTCGCCCTTTGCCATGCGCGCGACGCCAATGGCGAGGATGTCGCCGACCTCGCCATCGGCCTGATACTCGCCCACCGGCGGGGCATCGTGTCGGGCGATCATATGGTCCGCTCGGGCGGCTGGACCGAGGGCCCGAAGCGGATCACTCGGTCGCTGGAGGGCGCGGCGCTGGGGATCGTCGGGCTGGGCGGCATCGGCATGGCCGTCGCCCGGCGCGCGGAGGTGATGCGGATGCGCGTGCGCTGGTGGGGGCCCCGGCCCAAGCCCGACGCGCCCTGGCCCCGCGCCGACAGCCTGATGGCGCTGGCGCGGGACAGCGAGATATTGGTGGTCGCGGCGCGCGCCGACGCCGGCAACGTCGCCCTGATCGACGCGGCGGTCATGGCCGCGCTGGGGCCCGAGGGGCTGCTGGTCAATGTCGCGCGGGGACAGGTGGTAGACGAGGACGCGCTGATCGCCGCCCTGCGCGACGGCGTGCTGGGCGGCGCGGCGCTGGATGTCTATGCGCGCGAGCCCACAGATCCCGCGCGCTGGGCGGGGGTGCCGGGGACGGTGCTGACGCCCCATGGCGGCGGCGCGACCGACGCGGCGGTGGCGCGGATGACGAAGATGCTGCTCGCCAATCTGGAGGCCCATTTCGCCGGAGAGCCGCTCCCCACCCCGGTCAGGGAGGATTGAAGGCAGCGGTCATAAAAGGCTCCTTCGATCGCCATGGATGCCCGCCCTGTCTTCAGGCGAAAGCGCAATGTGCTCCTGCGGAGGCAGGAGCCCGGTTCGAGCGCCGGGACTGGGTTCCTGCTTTCGCAGGAACACGGCTTCTACGTGAGCAGGGTAAAATCTACGCCCAGTCCACCCGCGTCCAGCCGCGCTCGGCCGCCAGCTTCGCCAGCGGCGGGTGGGGGTTGGCGGCGAACGCCTCGTCGGCGAACTCCAGCATCGGTGCGTCCGACACATGGTCGGAATAGGCGCGGATATGCGCGTCCCGCCGGTCGATCGCCTGCGCCGCCATCCACGCCTTTATCATCCGCAGCTTGCCCGTGTCGTAGCAATTCTCGCCCGCGATCCGGGCGCGGACATAGGGCAGGTCCTGGTTCATATGGTCGGTCGCGATCACCGCGTCGAAGCCCAGCCGCCGCGCGATCGGCGTCACGTAAAGCCGGTAGGAGGCGGTGGCGAGCACCAGCGTGCGGCCATCGGCCCGGTCGCGCGCGATCTGCTCGACCGCCTGCGCGCGCAGATTGCCGCCGACCACCTTGTCGGCATAGCTTTCCACATGCGGCATCAGTTTCGCGCGCTCGACGCTGGGGCCGATCATCAGCGCCTGGTTGATTTCCTTCAGCGTCTGGCGGCGGATCAGCTTCAGCACATAGGCCAGCATCACCAGCGGCACCAGCGGCAGCAGGACCAGCCGCCATGGCGCCATGTGCAGCGCCACATGCACGAGAAAGCCGGTATAGGTGCCCGTGAAGGTCACGGTGCGATCCATGTCGTAGATCGCCAGCCTGTGATGCGCCATCATGCCGTTGCCGAAACTTTTCCCGTCCGTTGCACGTTCTACCCAGCGGATGGGCCGTTTCGGCTTGCCGTGCAACCGATATTGGACCACAAATCCCACCGCATGAACAAAGCCGCCGACCTTGCCCAGGAGATGCGTGACGGCGGGTCTGTCATCAAGCTATCGGGCAATCTTTCCATCGCTTGTCTCGGCGACCTGCCCAATCGGCTGGACGCAGTGGACGGGCCGGTGGCGACGATCGACCTTGATGAAATCGGCCATATCGACACCATCGGCGCCTGGACCGTGCATCGCACCGCCAAGCGGCTGGGCGCGCAGGTTTCGGGCGGCGGCGCGGACGCCCGGCGGCTGATTGACGAGGTCGGCCGGATCGACGAGCCGGTCGCCATTCGCCCCGATCATACCCCGCCCCTGCAACGCGTACTGGGGCAGATCGGCGAGGCGGCGGCCAATGCGGGGTCGACGCTGCTCGGCCTGCTCGGCTTTTTCGGCGCGACGCTGATCGCCAGTTGGACGCTGATCCGTCACCCCAGCCGATTCCGCATCAACGCCGTCATCCAGCGGTTCGAGGTGGTGGGCGTGTCCGCGCTGGGCATCATCGGCCTGATGAGCTTCCTGATCGGCATCGTCATTGCCCAGCAGGGATCGGTGCAGCTTCGCCAGTTCGGCATGGAGATGCTGACGATCAATCTGGTCGGGCGGCTGACGTTCCGGGAACTCGGCGTGCTGATGACCGCGATCATGGTCGCGGGCCGCTCCGGCTCCGCCTTCGCCGCGCAGCTCGGCACGATGAAGCTGACCGAGGAGATCGACGCGATGCGCACGATCGGCGTGTCGCCGATGGAGGCGCTGGTGCTGCCGCGCACGCTGGCGGTGGTGGTCATGATGCCGCTGCTCGGCTTCTATTCCTCGATCGTGGCGGTGATCGGCGGCGGCTTCCTCTGCGCGATCGGCCTCGACATCCCGCCGGTCACCTTCGTCCAGCGGCTGCGCGAGGTGGTGCCGATCACCGACCTGTGGGTGGGGCTCATCAAGGCCCCGGTCTTCGGCCTCATCATCGCCATCTCCGGCTGTTTCCAGGGGATGCAGGTCAAGGCCAACGCCGAGGAAGTGGGCCTGCGCACCACGGCGGCGGTGGTGCAGGCGATCTTCCTGGTGATCGTCATCGACGCCTTCTTCGCGGTGTTCTTCACCTGGGTCGGGTGGAATTGATGAGCGAGGAAGAACTGGTCGAGGAGGAGCGGGTCGGCGAAGCGCTGGAGACGGCGGACGTGGCGATCTGCGTGCGCGGCCTCAAGAACGGGTTCGGCGACCAGATCGTCCATGACGGGCTGGACCTGACCGTCCGCAAGGGCGAGATATTGGGCGTCGTCGGCGGATCGGGGACCGGCAAGTCGGTGCTGATGCGCTCGATCATCGGCCTCCAGGCCCCGCTGGAGGGCGAGATAGAGGTGTTCGGCGAGTCGATGCTCAACCGCCTGGACGATGAGGCGCTGGCGATCCGCAAGCGCTGGGGCGTGCTGTTCCAGGGCGGCGCGCTGTTTTCGACCCTGACCGTGGCCGAGAATGTCGAGGTGCCGCTGCGCGAATATTATCCCCATATCGGCCCGCAGCTGCGCGACGAGATCGCCGCCTACAAGATCCGCATGACCGGCCTGCCGGCGGAGGCGGGTCCCAAATATCCGTCCGAACTGTCGGGCGGCATGAAGAAGCGCGCGGGCCTGGCGCGGGCGCTGGCGATCGACCCGGACCTCTTGTTCCTGGACGAGCCGACCGCCGGGCTGGACCCGATCGGCGCGGCGGCGTTCGACGAGCAGACCCGCCAGTTGCAGCGGACGCTGGGCCTGACCATCTTCCTCATCACCCATGATCTCGACACGCTCTATTCGATCTGCGACCGGGTGGCGGTGCTGGCGGACAAGAAGGTGATCGCGGTCGGCACGATCCCGGAACTTCTGGCGCTCGACCATCCGTGGATTCAGGAATATTTCAACGGCCCGCGGGGCCGGGCGGCGACGGCGGCCGTCGCGAAAGCCGCCGGCAACGGCGCGGATAGAGGCACCGGCGAACCGGCGGACGGAAGGCGATAGGATATGGAAACACGCTCCAACCATGTGCTGGTGGGCGCCGTCGTGCTGGCGCTGCTGGCGGCGGTGATGATCGCGGCCTTCTGGTTCTCGCGCATTTCCGACGGGCAGGACCGGGAATATGACATCTTCTTCAAGCAATCGGTCAACGGCCTGGCCAAAGGGTCGGGTGTCAACTATTCGGGCGTGCCATCGGGACAGGTGAAGACGATCGAGCTGTGGAAGCGCGACCCGAGCTTCGTCAAGGTCCGCATCGCGGTGAAGGACGGCACGCCCGTCTTGCAGGGCACGACCGCGACGATCGCGGGCGTGGGCTTTACCGGGGTTTCCGAAGTCGTGCTGGACGGCGCGGTCAAGGGCGCGCCAGCGATCGAGTGCCCGGCTGACAACGTCGTTGCGGCCTGTCCCGACGGCGTGCCGGTCATCCCGACCAAGCCGGGCGCGCTGGGCGAATTGCTGAACAACGCGCCGCAACTGCTGGAGCGGCTGTCGACCCTGACCGAGCGGCTGACCGAATTGCTGAACGACAAGAACCAGCAGTCGATCGCGGGCATATTGGCCAATGTCGAGCGGGTGTCGGGCGCGCTCGCCGATCGCAGCCCGGAGATCGCCGCCACCCTGGCAGAGGCGCGGATCGCGGTGCAGCGCACCGGCATCGCGGTCGAGCAGATCGGCAAGCTCGCCGCGACCACCGACACGATGCTGAACGAGGAAGGCCGCCCGCTGATGGGCGACCTGCGCAAGAGCGTGCAAGCGGCGACTCGCAGCATCGAGACGCTGGACAAGACGATCGCCGAAGCGCAGCCGGGCGTGAAGACCTTCAGCACCCAGACCATGCCGGAGGTCAACCAGCTGGTCCACGACCTGCGCGAAATGTCGCGCAGTTTCCGGGGCGTGGCGGAGAAGCTGGACCAGCAGGGCGCGGGCTCGCTGGTCGGATCGCCCAAGCTGCCGGACTATAAGCCATGAGAGGGAAGCCGATGATGATCCACGACAGACCGGGCCGCGCCCCCGTTCCGGCCGCCCTGCTCGCCGCCTGCGCCGCGCTGGCGCTGGCCGGATGCGTGTCCTTCGGGGCCAAGCCGCCCGCCGAGCTGCTGACCCTGTCGCCCGCCCGGACGGTCGCGCCGGGAACGCCGCTGCGGCAGGGTGCCGGCGCGACCAGCCTGCTGGTGGCCGACCCGGACGCCCCCAAGCTGCTGGATACCGTGCGGGTGCCGGTGCAGGTCACGCCGACATCGGTCGCCTATGTGAAGGGCGCAGTCTGGTCGGACACGCCGCGCCACCTGTTCCGCAAGCTGCTGACCGAAACGATCGCGGCGAGCGGCAACCGCATCGTGCTGGAGCCCGGCCAATATAGCGCCGTGCCCGGCCAGCGGCTGTCGGGCGAGCTGATTCAGTTCGGCGTGGACGCCGCGACCGGCAGCGCCATCGTCACCTTCGACGCGATCCTGACCGGCGGCGGCGACGCAACGATCGCCAAGCAGCGCTTCACCGCCTCCGCCCCGGTCGGCAAGATCGAGGCCGCGAGCGCGGGCACGGCCCTCAACGCCGCCGCGAACCAGGTCGCCGCCGACGTCGCCGCCTGGGTTGGGCCGGCGCGCTAAGGCTGTTTTATTCGGATTGAATGGAAATAGTTTGCCCGTTCGCTTCGAGCGCAGTCGAGAAGCCTTCTATCAGGACAGCGCGGCTTTGGCGTCCGGTGGGTTCCACGGTCGTTGAGGCGCTGCCAAATGCGGTGTTGCAACAGCAGCCGCGCGAGGGCAGGTTAGGCCATCCTTTTGCGGGAGGCCTCGAACGCGATGATGTTGAGGAAGATGAGTCTCGGACTGGCCCTGATCGCGTCTCCGGCGGTCGGCCAGCCGACGCCGGGCGTCCATGTGCCGCCGGAGATCGGCGCGGCTTACGGCCGGCTCGGCAAGGCCATGCTCGCGCACGACGCCGAGGCCGTCAAGGCCGTGTGGGACGAGGATTTCGTCGTCAACGCGCCCAGCAACGAGATATTGCAGCGCGATCAGGTCATCGCCGTGATGAAGAACGACTTCCTCGATTACCGGGATTTCCGTAAGCATATCAGCTTCGTCGGCGAGAAGCCGGAGGTCACGGTCATCATGGGCTACGACACCATGGTGCCGGTAAAAGGGCCGGGCGCGGGCAAGCAGGTGACTCGGCCCTTCACCGACATCTGGGCGAAGCGCGGCGGCGCATGGAAGCTGATCGCGCGTCAGGCGACGATTGCCGCGGCTAACTAAAGCCGTCCTGATTGGAATAGAGATAGCTACCGCCGTTCGCTTCGAGCCCCTCGACCTGCGGAGGCAGGCGCCCGGGACAGACTGAAGTCGAGAAGCGCCCTGCCAACATAACTCGACTGCGCTCGATACGAACGGAGGTGGGTTCAATCTGAACAGAACGGGTTTAGTTTCTGTCCTATCCGAAAAAAATCAGCCGAAGGGAGCGAGCGCAACATCGCATTGCTCCGGGCGTCGCTGCGCCGCGCTGGAAACGTCGAGCGTTAAATCAGAACCGTTCGTTCGAGCGGAGGTTCGAGCCTGTCGAGAACCGAAGTCGAGAAATCAGCGCTTGCCCCGAGTTCTCGATACGCCTTCTCGACAAGCTCGAAGGCTACTCGAACCGAACGGCTGTGGTTCTGATTTAGCGCTCGCCGCTAATCCAAGCTTTTGAGCGCCTGCTCAGTCACATCCTTCGACAATCCCGGTTCGGCCAGGATGCGCTCCAGTTCGGCGCGCATCATCCGGGCGCGGGCTTCGTCGAACCGCTTCCACCGGCCGAGCGGAGGGACCAGCCGGGCCGCCGTCTGCGGGTTGCGCTTGTCGAGGGCGACGATGCAGTCCGCGACCAGCCGGTAGCCCTTGCCCGACGCGTGATGGAAAGCCCATTGATTGGCGGTGAAAGCGCCGAACAGCGCGCGGACGCGGTTGGGGTTGGACAGGGTGAAATCCTTGTGCCGCCCCAATTCCTCGACCTGATTGACGGTGTCGGGGTGAAAGGCGAGCGCCTGGGTCTGGAACCATTTGTCGAGCACCAGCGCGTCACCGGCATAGCGGTTGTAGAAAATGTCCAGCGCCGCCTCCCGCTCGTCGCTGACGCCGTTCGCCAGCGTCGCCAGCGCGGCCTGCCGCTCGGTCATATTGTCGGCGTGGCTGAACTGGGCGAAGGCGGTGGCGGGGCCGTCCGCCGCTCCCGACGCCACCAGATAGGCGAGCGCGGTGTTGCGCAGCTTGCGCGCGCCCTTCGCCGCCGCCGACAGCGAAAAGCCGTTGGCCTGCGTTCGCGCATGGATGTCGCGCCACAGCGCCTCCAGATCCCGCCCGATCCGCTGTTGCAGCGCCTCGCGCGCTTCGTGGATCGCCTGCGGGTCGACCTGATCCATCTGGTCGCCCAGATAGGCTTCGCTGGGCAGGCGGATCGCCTCCGCCACGAAGGCGGGGTCGAGCTGCGGGTCGGTGGCGGTGTTGCGGACGGCGGCGATCACCGCCGCCTCGTCGAGCGGCTGGCCCGCGACCGCGCCGACCAGCACATTGACCATCAACTGCTGCATCGCCTCATATCGGGCGAAAGGATCGTCGTCATGGGCCGACAGGAAGGCGAGATCGGCCTGGCTGCGGTTGGTTTCCAGCACGACCGGGGCGGAAAAGCCGCGATTGATCGACAGGATCGGGGGCCGCTTGACGCCCTCGAAGGTGAAGCTCTGCGTCGCTTCCGTCAGCATCAGCAGATGGTCGCCGCTATGACCGCCACCGGCTGGATCGAACAGCGCCGTGCGCAGCGGGATCGCCATCGGCAGCTTGTCGGGCTGGCCGGGCGTCGGCGGGATGCTCTGCGTCAGCGTCAGGGTCGCGACCGCGCTGGCGGCGTCATGGGTCAGCAGCGCCTGGACGCGCGGCGTGCCCGCCTGTTCATACCAGCGGCGGAACTGGCCAAGGTCGATGCCGCCCCCCTCCTCCATCGCGAGGACGAAATCCTCACAGGTCGCGGCTTGGCCGTCATGGCGGGCGAAATAAAGGTCGGTGCCGGCCCGGAAGCGCTCCGGACCCAGCATCAGCGCCATCATGCGGATCAGCTCCGCGCCCTTATTATAGATGGTCGCGGTGTAGAAGTTACTGATTTCCATATAGGATTCGGGGCGGACGGGGTGCGCCAAGGGCCCTTGATCCTCCTGGAACTGGGCCGCGCGCAGGACGCGCACATCTTCGATCCGCTTGACCGCGTGCGACCCCATGTCGGCGGAGAAATTCTGGTCACGAAAGACCGTGAAGCCTTCCTTCAGGCTCAATTGGAACCAATCGCGGCAGGTGACGCGATTGCCCGACCAGTTGTGGAAATATTCATGGGCGACCACGCCCTCCACCCCGTCATAGTCGAGGTCGGTCGCGGTCTCCGGATCGGCCAGAACATAGCGCGAATTGAAGATGTTGAGACCCTTATTCTCCATCGCGCCGAAGTTGAAGTCGCTGACCGCGACGATGTTGAAGACGTCGAGATCATATTCGCGGCCATAGACGCGCTCGTCCCAAGCCATCGAATCCTTCAGCGCCTTCATCGCATGGCCGGTGCGCGGCAGGTCGGCTTCCTTGACCCAGATGCCGAGCGCTACCTCCCGCCCGCTCATCGTTACGAAGCGATCGGCGTTGCAGGCCAAGTCGCCCGCGACCAGCGCGAACAGATAGCAAGGCTTGGGGAAAGGATCGGTCCAGCGCGCCCAGTGGCGGCCGTCCTCCAGATCGCCCTGCTCCACCGGATCGCCATTGGACAGCAGCACCGGATAGAGCGCCTTGTCCGCCTCCATCCGCACATCGTAGCGCGACAATATGTCCGGGCGGTCGGGGAAGAAAGTGATGCGGCGGAAGCCTTCCGCCTCGCACTGGGTGCAGAGCAGTCCGCCGCTGGCATAGAGGCCCATCAGCTTGCTGTTCGCTTCGGGGGCGATCTCGACGATGGTTTCTACCTGATGGGTTTCGCCGGGCAGCGCGATCACCAATGCGCCGCCGTCCAGAGTCCATTCCTCCGCCTCCAATAGCCGGCCGTCGACGCGGACCTCCAGCAACGTCAGGTCGTCGCCGTCGAGGCGGAGCGGCTGGTCATGCTCGCCGTTGCGAGTCACCGACAAGCGGGCATGAACTCGCGTCCGGTCCGCGCCCAGCAGGAAATCGAGGGCGATGTCGGGCACCAGCCAGTCGGGAGCGCGATAATCCGCGCGGCGGATGATGACGGGCGCGCCGAGGGCGCCGGTGGATTGAATATCTGCCATTGCCTCTAACTAAGGGCTGGCCGATGGAATGACCAGTGGCGGCGGCGCATGAAAGACGGGCCGCGCCCAAATCCTGTCAGATGCGCTCGCCCGACAGGCGCTGGCACAGCATGTCCAGTTGATCGAGCGTCGAATAGCGCAGCGACAACTGGCCTCCGCTTTGCCCGTGGCTGATCTCCACCTTCAGCCCCAATATATCGGCCAGATGATATTCCAGCGCCGCGAGGTCGGCGTCCTTGCGCTCGGTCACGGTCCTGGGACCCAGGACCGAAGGCGCGTCCGCGCCATTCTTGGCGCGGCGGACCAGCTTCTCGGTGTCGCGCACCGACAGGCCCTTCTGCTCGATATCGCGGGCCAGCGTCTCGCAATCAGGCGCGCCGATCAGCGCGCGGGCGTGGCCCATCGACAGCCGCTGCTCGACAACCGCCTGCTGCACCCCCTCGGGCAGATCGAGCAGGCGCATGAGGTTCGCGATATGGCTGCGGGACTTGCCCACGATCCGGCCGAGCGCTTCCTGGCTATGGTTGAACTCGCCGATCAGCTTGCGATAGGCCTCCGCTTCCTCGATCGGGTTCAACTCCTCGCGCTGAATATTCTCGATCAGCGCGATCTCCAGCGTCTCGGCTTCGTCGAAGTCGCGGACGATGGCGGGGATGCGGTGCAGTTGCGCGCGTTGCGCGGCCCGCCAGCGGCGCTCCCCGGCGACGATCTGAAACCCGGCGCCATGGGGGCGGACGATGATCGGCTGGATGATGCCCTTCTTGGCGATGCTCTCAGCCAACTCCTGCATCGCGCCTTCGTCGAAATGGCGGCGGGGCTGCTCGGGATGCGGATGAATCAGGGCGATCTCGATGCTCTGCACGGTCTTGCCGTTGGCGGCGGGCGCGGACGACGCCGCCGCCGCCTCGTCCGTTGCAACGTCCCCCAGCAACGCGGAAAGGCCGCGACCCAGGCTGCGCTTGGGCGCGCCGGACTTGGGCTTGTCGGTCGTGCCGCCAGTCGGATCGCTCACGCCGCCACCTCCTGCGCGGGCAGGCGGGCGATCAGTTCGCGGGCCAGGCGCATATAGGCTTCGGAGCCCGAGCAGCGGAAATCATAGATCAGCGCCGGCATGCCGTGGCTCGGCGCTTCGGACAGGCGGACATTGCGCGGGATGACCGTCGAAAAGACCACGTCGCCAAGGCAGGCGCGGACATCGTCGGCCACTTGATCGGTCAGCCGGTTGCGGCGGTCATACATGGTCAGCGCCACGCCCATGATCGTCAGCGTCGGGTTAAAGCGCGCGCGGATGCGGTCGACTGTCTGAAGCAGCTGCGACAAGCCTTCCAACGCGAAAAACTCGCATTGCATGGGCACGAGAAGGGACTGCGCCGCGACCATGGCGTTGATGGTCAGTAGGCCAAGCGAGGGCGGGCAGTCGATCAGGCAAATGTCCCACCGGGCCGAAGACGCCTCCGACAGCACGCGTTCCAGCCTGTGAGTGCGCTCCTCATAATCGATCAGTTCAATTTCCGCGCCGGACAAATCCTGGGTCGCTGGAACGATCGACAATTTGGGGACACGCGTTTCGATGACGGCCTCGTCCAGCCCGCAATTGCCGACCAGCAAGTCGTAGCTCGATCGTTCCCGCTGCGCCTGGCTGATGCCAAGGCCGGTGGAGGCGTTGCCCTGCGGATCGAGGTCGACGAGCAGTACGCGCAGGCCCGTCGCGGCCAGCCCGGTCGCCAGATTGATCGCGGTCGTCGTCTTGCCGACCCCGCCCTTCTGATTGGCTATCGCGATTCGGATCATCGGCCGCTCTTCTTTCTGATGTCCCGCGCCACTACGATCGCGCTGTCGGGATCGGTGACGCTCTGTTCCACGTGAAACACACCCTGCCATGCGGGGCGGATCGTCGCCAGTTCATTTTCGGCATTTCGACCCTTGGGCAGCAGCCATAGCGTCTTTTCATCGGCCAGATGAATGGCGGACGCGAGCAACCGAGGCAACGGCGCATAGGCGCGCGCGCTGATGATCGCTGAATGGGTGGGAGGCGCGGCCTCTACCCGGCAGCCGAACAGGGTGACATTGCGGAGGTCCAGCCGCTCGATGACTTGGCTGAGAAAGCCGATCCGCTTGCGCCGCGATTCAACTAGAGTGACGGGCCGCTCCGATAGGATAGCGACGATGATGCCGGGCAGGCCCGCGCCGCTGCCCAAATCCGTCCACATGCCCGTGTCCGTCTCGGCCAGCGGCAATAATTGTGCCGAGTCGACGATATGCCGCGCCCAGACATGATCGCGGGTCGATTCGGCGATCAGATTCTGCTCGGCCATGCCCGCGAACAGCAGCGCGATATAGGCTTCGAGCCGGGCTAGTGTTTCACGTGAAACGGCAAAATGCGCGTCCAGCCATCCCCGCGCTTCCTCTTCGGTCATGCGGCACGCCGGCGGACATGAACCAATATGGCGGCAAGAGCGGCGGGGGTAATCCCCCGGATGCGCGAGGCAGCGCCAAGCGACTCGGGGCGGGCGGCGTCCAGCTTCTCGCGCATCTCGGTCGACAGGCCGCCGATCACGCCGAAGTCAAAGCTAGCGGGAATGGCCACGCGCTCGTTGCGGCGCAGGTCGCCGACCTCCGCCTCCTGCCGCTCAAGATAAGGGGCGTAATGCGCGTCCTCCAATATCTCGTCGCGCAGGTCAGCAGGCGCGCCGGCAAGCTCGGGTGCAAGTCGCATGAGCAGGTCAGGCCCCACTTCGGAAAAGCGCGCCCAGGCGAAAAGCGATCGGCGCGCGCCATCCTGACGAACCGCGGCCCCCGCGCGCGCCATCTCGCTGGCCGTATATGTGCGGGCCATGGCCGCTTCGATATCCTGCCGCTGCCGCTGCCGGGCGTCGAAGCGCGCCGCCCGCTCGGCACCGATGACGCCATGCGCCAAGCCAATGGGCGTAAGGCGCGTGGCGGCATTGTCGGCGCGCAGCCGCAGCCGATATTCGGCCCGCGCCGTCAGCATCCGATAGGGCTCGGTCACGCCCTGCAAGGTCAGGTCGTCGACCATCACGCCGATATAGGTGTCGGCGCGGTCGAGCCTCATAGGCGCTGCGCCGATGGCATGGGCGGCCGCATTGACGCCGGCGACCAGACCCTGCGCCGCCGCTTCCTCATAGCCGGTGGTGCCGTTGATCTGGCCCGCGCAGAAGAGGCCGGGCAGCGCGCGCACCTCCAGGCTGGCGGTCAGGGCGCGCGGGTCGATATGGTCATATTCTACCGCGTAACCCGGCACGACGATCTCGGCGCACTCGAGTCCCGCCATCGTCCGGATCATCGCGCGCTGGACATCGGCCGGGAGCGAGGTGCTGATCCCGTTGGGGTAGACCAGCGGATCGTCCAGCCCCTCCGGCTCCAAAAATATCTGATGCCCGTCCCGGTCGCCGAAGCGGAAAATCTTGTCCTCGATCGACGGGCAGTAGCGCGGCCCCCTGCCCTCGATCGCGCCGCTGAACAGCGGCGAGCGGTCCAGCCCCGCGCGGATGATCGCATGGGTCTCCGCATTGGTGCGGGTGATCGCGCAGGAGAGTTGCGGAAGCGGGCGACCGTCCGACAGCGGCGACATCGTCCAGCCCTTCTCGTCGGAGGGCTGCGCTTCCAGCGCGCCCCAGTCGATCGTGCGTCCGTCGAGACGCGGCGGCGTGCCGGTCTTGAGCCGCGCGACCGGCAGGCCCAGCGCACGAAGCTGCACCCCGAGCGCCGTCGCCGCCCGCTCGCCGGTGCGGCCGCCGGCCTGGCTTTCCTCGCCTCGGAACAGTTTGCCGCCCAAGAAGGTGCCGGTCGCCAGCACCACGGCCGGCGCGCGGAGGCTCTCGCCGCTGGCGAGCATCAGGCCGGTAACGGCCCCATCGGTCAGGCTCAATCCCACCGCCTCGCCTTCCACGATCGCTATGCCGGGCTGCGCATAGAGCATCGCGTGAATCGCGGCGCGGTAGCGCTTGCGGTCGGCCTGGATGCGCGGACCCTGCACCGCCGCGCCCTTGCTGCTGTTCAGCATCCGATAGTGGATCGCGGCGGCGTCGGCGGCCCGCGCGATCAGGCCATCGAGCGCGTCGACTTCGCGCACCAGATGCCCCTTGCCCAGGCCACCAATCGCCGGGTTGCATGACATGGCCCCAACCGTGGCGCGCGAAAAGGTGAGCAGGCACACGCTGGCACCCTTGCGCGCCGCCGCCGCCGCCGCCTCGCAGCCGGCATGGCCGCCGCCGACCACGATCACATCATAGCTTGTCCGCATGGGGCCGCCCATACCGCTTTTAGCCGTGAGGGTCCAGAGCGGGCCCATGATGTTCCACGTGGAACAGAGCCTATTTGCCGATGCAGAAACCGCCGAACAACGCGTCGAGCATATCCTCGGTGCTCGCCCGGCCGGTGAGTTGGTCGATGGTGCGCCGCGCGCCGCGCAACTCCTCGGCGACGATCAGCAAGTCATCCCCCGAAGCCGCGTGGAGGTGGGACAGCAACAGGGCCACGCCCCCGCGCTGCCGCGCCTCCAACGCATAGTCGCCCTCGCCCGGCAGGAGCGCGCGGGCGCGATCAAGCAGGATGGCGTTCAGGGCCACCATCCCCTCACCACTAACCGCCGACAGGTCCAGGGCCACGGAGGAAGAATGATGACTGGGCCGATCGCATTGGGCCGCGATCAGGATCGCGTCGTCGCGCGGCGGCGCTGCGGGATCGCCGAGCCAGAGGATGACGTCCGCCGCCGCCAGCGCGTCACGCGCTCGCTCCATGCCGATGGCTTCGATCGCATCCCCTGTCCCATCATGCAGGCCGGCCGTGTCGGTCAGCAGGAAGGGGATGCCTCCGATCGCGACCGGCACCTCGATCCGGTCGCGGGTGGTTCCGGCTATGTCGGAAACGATCGCCGCGTCGCGCCCAGCCACGGCATTGAGCAAGGTGGACTTGCCCGCATTGGGCGGCCCCGCCAGCACGACGCTTATGCCTTGCCGCAGGCGTTCAGCGGAGGGGCGCGCCAGTTCCTTCTCCACATCGGTCGCCAGGCTAGCGATCTCCTCGCCGATGCGCTGCTCGATACCCGCGTCGGGCACGTCGTCCTCGTCGGAGAAATCGAGCGCCGCCTCGACCATTGCGGACAGGCGCAACAAGGCGACTTGCCACCCCTCGATCCGACGCGAGAAATGGCCCTCCGCCATGGCCAGCGCGGCGCGGCGCTGCGACTGGGTCTCGGCGGCGAGCAGGTCGGCCAGTCCCTCCACCGCGTTCAGGTCCATCCGGCCATTGTCGAACGCCCGGCGCGTGAACTCGCCCGGCAGCGCGGGCCGCAGCCCCTCGATCGCACCGAGCGAGGCCTCGACCGCGGCGACCACCGCCCGCCCCCCATGGCAATGCAGTTCCGCCAGATCCTCGCCGGTGGCGCTGTCGGGTCCCGGAAACCACAGCAGCAGCGCCCGGTCGAGCGGCTCCCCGGTCGCCGGGTCGCGCAGCAGCGCCAGCGTCGCGCGCCGCGCCGGGGGCGTCCTCCCCGCCAGTTGCTGAAGCGCAAGGCCCGCCCCCGGTCCGCTGATCCGGATCACGCCGATCGCGGCGGGCGGCGTGCCGCTGGACAGGGCGAAGATCGTATGGGCCATCGTGAGCAACGGAGGCGAAAAGGGCCGTCAGCCCTCGGACGGCTTCTTGGCCGACAGGCCGCCGCTCGCCAGCCCAAGGTCCATCATCTGCTGGAACATGCGGATGCTGGCGTCGCCCAGCGGGGACATGGATTTAATCAACGATCCCATCTGGTCCAGGCTGCCCGTCCCGTTGAACGTATCTAGCACCATGGCGACATATTTGTCGTGCAGCGGGGTCAAGTCCGGCAGGCCCAGAAAGGCGCGCGCCTCGGCCGGGGTGCAATCCACATCGACGGTCACTTTCACGGGGCCTCACCTTCCTGTCAGCGATCAGGGAATCTTCATGCCGCATCCGGGCCCGAAAGCCAAATCGCATCGACGATGGGCGTTGCGCCACGCGGAGTCCGCGTCATTATGCCGACTGCGAATCCCCTTCGCGCGACTAATCAGAGGAAGGATTTCCATGGCCGAGTTCAAGCCCATCGTCCCGCTGGAGGGCGGTATGCCCTTCGACGCCTATGTGGCGCAGCCCGATGGCGAGGCGACCGCCGCGATCATCGTCATCCAGGAGGTTTTCGGCGTCAATGAGGGCATCCGCCGCAAGTGCGACAATTGGGCGAAGGCCGGTTATCTCGCCTACGCCCCCGATCTTTTCTGGCGCATCCGCCCGCATATCGAGCTGGACGCGGACGTGCCGGCGGAAATGCAGGAGGCGCTTGGCCTGATCGGGCAGTTCGATCAGGAACAGGCCATCCGCGATCTGGAAGCGACGATCAAGGCGGCGCGCGAGGCGCTAGGCGAAGGCGGCAAGGTCGGCCTCGTCGGCTATTGCATGGGCGGGCGCCTCGCCTTCATGGCCGCCTGCCGGACCGACGGCGACGCCTTCGTCGGCTATTATGGCGTCGGCATCGACGGGCTGCTGGGCGAGCAGAACGCCATCGGCAAGCCGGTGCTGCTGCACGTGCCGACCGCCGATCATTTCGTGAGCCCTGAAGCGCAAAAGGCGATGCATGAGGGCCTCGCCGCCAACCGCCACGTCACCCTTCATGATTATGAGGGGCTGGATCATGGCTTCGCGGCCGAGATGGGCAAGCGCCGGGACGAGGAAGGCGCGGTGCTGGCTGATGGCCGGACGGCCGACTTCTTCGCGGAGCATCTGGCTTGAGCGAGGAAGCCTGGCGCATGGTCGCCGCCGCGCATGGCGGGCCGGAGGTCATCGTTCGCGAGCCGTTCGATCCCGGCGCGCCCGGCGAAGGCGAGCTGCTGGTCGCGCAGCAGGCGATCGGGCTCAACTTCATCGACACCTATTATCGCACGGGCCTTTACCCCGCCCCGCTCCCGACGCCTCTGGGGGCCGAGGGCGCGGGGCTGGTGGCGGCGGTGGGGCCCGGCGTCACCGGCTTCGCCGTGGGCGACCGGGTCGGCTGCGCCAGCGGGCTTGGCGCCTACGCGACTCATCGCATCGTCCCCGCCGACAAGGCGATCCGCATTCCCGACGATGTTGCGCTCGACGATGCGGCCGCGATGATGCTGAAGGGCATGACCGCCTGCTATCTGGCCGAAGACACGATCCAGCTTTCGGCGGGCCAGGTCGCGCTGGTCCATGCTGCGGCGGGCGGGGTGGGGTCGGTGCTGGTGCCCTGGCTGCGCGACAAGGGCGTAACCGTGATTGCCCATAGCGGATCGGCGGAAAAGGCCGCGCTGGTGCGGACCGACCATAGCCTGCATGGCGATTTCGCCGCGCTGCCCGACGCCGTCCGCGACCTGACCGGCGGCGCAGGCGTCGATGTCGTCTATGACGGGGTCGGCAAGGATAGCTGGACCGCGTCGCTGGCCTGCCTCAAGCGGCGCGGGCTGATGGTCAGCTATGGCAATGCGTCGGGTGCGGTCCCGCCGATCAGCCTGCTGGAATTGAGCCGGGGGGGCTCGCTCTATGTCACCCGCCCCACCCTGTTCGATTATATCGCGACCCCGCCGGAACTGGCGCACACCGCCGCGCGGCTGTTCGACCGGATGGCGCGGGGCATAGTGAAGGCAGCGATCGGCCAGCGCTTCGCCCTCGCCGACGCGGCGCTGGCGCACCGGGCGCTGGAGGCTCGGCAGACGACCGGCGCGACGGTGCTGGTGCCTTGACGGCGGGGGCAAGGAAGGGTTGGCGCGGCCCGCAGTCGTTGCCAGCCCTTCGTCCTGGACTCTTTCCTATTAGGTAGAACCAACTTCCGTTCGTATCGAGCGAAGTCGAGATACATTAGCGCGAAGGCTTCTCGACTGCGCTCGAAGCGAACGGAGGAAGTTTTCGCTATTCGATCGGGGCCGACTTCGCCAACCGATCAGCTGAACAGCGTCAATATACCAACATTATGGTCGACAAAGCCCTCATAGATCATCTTGACCGCGACATAGACGATCACGGCCAGCCCCAGATAGGCGATCCAGCGGAAGCGCTCGATATATTTGGCGATGATGTTGGCGGCGACGCCCATCAGCGCGACCGACAGGATCAGGCCGATGATCAGGATGCCGGGATGATCGCGCGCCGCGCCGGCGACCGCCAGGACATTGTCCAGGCTCATCGACACGTCCGCGACCGCGACGGCCCAGGCGGCGGCGGCGAAGCTCTTGGCCGGGCGCAGGCCGGAGACGTCGTCATCGCTGGTGTCGCCGGGCGTGTCCGCGCCCCGCTTGGGATGCAGTTCGCGCCACATCTTCCAGCTCACCCACAGCAGCAGCAGGCCGCCCGCCAGGATCAGGCCGACGATCTGCATCAGCTGGCTGACCACCAGCGCGAAGCCGATGCGCAGAACCAGCGCGGCGATGATGCCGATCAGTATGACCTTCTGCCGCTGGGCGGCGGGCAGCCCGGCCGCCAGCGCGCCGACGACGATCGCGTTGTCGCCGGCCAGCAATATGTCGATCATCAGCACCTGGCCAAAGGCGGCGAGCGCGCTCGGCGAGGTTATATTGCTGAAATCACTGACGATATGCCCCCAGATGTCGGCGGGCGAGCCAAGGCCCTGCGTAGCCGCGGCGGCGGTGGCGATTAGGTCGATCATGGGCCGGATGTCCCCTCTGAACGATTTCCCACCGGGAAACCGGGAAAACCAATGAAGCGCTTACTGGTTCATCGAATCGAAGAAATCCTCGTTGGTCTTGCTGTCCTTCATCTTGTCGAGCAGGAACTCCATCGCGTCGATCGTGCCCATCTGCATGAGGATGCGGCGCAGCACCCACATCTTGGACAGCTTGGCCTTGTCGACCAGCAGCTCTTCCTTGCGGGTGCCGGACTTGCCGACGTCCATCGCCGGGAAGATGCGCTTGTCGGCGACCTTGCGGTCGAGGACGATTTCCGAATTGCCGGTGCCCTTGAACTCTTCGAAGATCACCTCGTCCATGCGGCTGCCGGTGTCGATCAGCGCGGTGGCGATGATCGAGAGCGAGCCGCCCTCCTCGATATTGCGCGCCGCGCCGAAGAAGCGCTTGGGCCGCTGGAGCGCGTTGGCGTCAACGCCGCCGGTCAGCACCTTGCCCGAAGAGGGAACCACGGTGTTGTAGGCGCGGCCCAGGCGCGTGATGGAATCAAGCAGGATGACGACATCCTTCTTGTGCTCGACCAGCCGCTTGGCCTTTTCGATCACCATTTCGGCGACCTGGACGTGACGGGTGGCGGGCTCGTCGAAGGTGGAGGACACGACCTCCCCCTTCACGCTGCGCTGCATGTCGGTGACTTCCTCGGGCCGCTCGTCGATCAGCAGCACCAGCAGGAAGACTTCGGGATGATTGTCGGTAATCGCCTTGGCGATGTTCTGGAGCATCACCGTCTTGCCGACGCGCGGCGGCGCGACGATCAGCGTGCGCTGCCCCTTGCCCTGGGGGGAGACGATGTCGATGACGCGGGCCGACTTGTCCTTGACCGTGGGGTCCAGCGTGTCGAGGCTCAGTTTCTGTTCGGGATAGAGCGGCGTCAGATTGTCGAAATTGACGCGATGGCGGACCGCGTCGGGGTCGTCGAAATTGACGGAGATGAGCTTGGTCAGGGCGAAATAGCGTTCGCCGTCCTTGGGCGCGCGGATCTCGCCCTCCACCGTGTCGCCGGTGCGCAGCCCGAACTTGCGGACTTGGTTAGGCGACACATAGATGTCGTCGGGGCCGGCTAGATAATTGGCCTGGGGGCTGCGCAGGAAGCCGAAGCCGTCGGGCAGCACCTCGATCGTGCCCTCGCCCATGATCTGCTCGCCATTTTCGGCCTCGGCCTTCAGGATCGCGAACATCAGGTCCTGCTTGCGCAGCGTCGACGCGCCCTCCACGCCCAGATCCTCGGCCATGGTGACCAGGTCGGCGGGCGGTTGTTTCTTGAGGTCCTTGAGGTGCATGGGCGTCTGTCCGCTTGGGCTGTAAGTTGGAATATGGGATGGAGTCGGGGGGAAGAGTCTGGATGGCCCGGCTGTCGATGGCAGGAAGGAACCCGCGCCGGGCGGCATGGGAGGCCCAAAGCCTTTAGCGCGCGGCACGTCCAAGTCAAGCAAATGCGCGGATAAAGCTGCCCCGCCGCCCGCCCTAGCGGCGAAACGTGCCTGTGGTGACGCCGATGGACGGGGACGGGCCCGCCATGCTACAAAAAGGGCCATAAATATCGGGAGGAATGCCATGCGCCGCCTCGCTTTTCCGGCCGTCGCTTCGGTGCTGGGATGGGCAGCTCTTTGCACGGGCGGTCAGGCGCAGGAGGCCGCGCCGCTCGATCCCGACTCGCCGCCGGCGGTCGTGCGCACCGGCCCGTCCGACGATGACCGGCTGACCATCCCGATCAGCATCGGCGGCCAGGGGCCCTGGCATTTCGTCGTCGACACCGGGGCGCAGCGCACCGTCATCTCGCGCGACCTCGCCGACCGGCTGGCGCTGAGCGATGCGCGGCGGGTGACGATCCTCAGCATGACCGGGCGCGCGGACGTCGCCAGCGTCGACCTGCCGCCGATCATGTTCGGCACCAGCACGGTCAAGGATATAGAGGCGCCGGTGCTGGACGGCGGCCATCTGGGCGCGCCGGGGCTGCTGGGCCTCGACGGGCTGCAATCGAAACGGCTGCTGCTGAACTTCCGCACCGGGCGGATGGAGATCAGCGCCAGCACCCGCCGCCAGCGGTCCGATCCCGACGCGATCATCGTCCAGGCGCGGCGGCGCAGCGGCCAGCTCATCCTGCTCGATTCGACGGTGGAGGGCACGCCGGTCAGCATCATCCTCGACACCGGCACCAATATCAGCGTGGGCAACAAGGCGCTGCTGGCGAAGCTGATGAAGCGGAAACGCGCGCCCGCCGTCACGCTCGCCAGCCTGACCAGCGTGACCGGCGGCGTGCTGACCGGCGAGGTCGGCGTCATCGGATCGGTAAAGATGGGCGGCGCGACCCTGACCGGCCTGCCCGTGCTGTTCGCCGACGCCAGCCCGTTTCAGGAACTGAAGCTGCACGACCGCCCCGCCCTGCTGCTGGGCATCAACGCCCTGCGGATATTCGACCGGGTGGCGATCGACTTCGGCCGGGGCAAGGTCGATTTCCTGATTCCCGACCAGGGCGCGATCGCCGGCGCGCAACTCGCCGACGCGGGGCATTGAGGGACGATCGCATTCAGCCCCGTGCCTGTTCCTGCGAAGGCAGGAACCCGGTCCCCGGCCTTCGAACCGGCGCTGCGTTTGAACTGGGGTCCTGCCTTCGCAGGAGCACCCGGCGCCTCCATCACATCGACTGGGGCAATCCCTAGCCCGGCAGCGCGATCATCGATATCTGCCGTCCATAGCCGGGCTCGCCGCGATGGCAGGCGCGGCGATAGCTGAAGAAGCGGTCCGGCTGGGCATAGGTGTCCTCGTCCAGCATCTCGACTCGCCCGATCCCAGCCGCCGCCAGCCGGGCGGCGACATAGGCGGCGATGTCGAACAGATGATGGCCCGGCCGGGCGGGCGTGAAGAAGCGGGCATTGTCCGGATCGTCCTCCTCGAACCGGGCGGCGAAATCCGCGCCCACTTCATAGGAGGCGCGGCCGATGCACGGGCCGATGGCGCAGGCGATGCCGCTGACGTCCGCGCCCAGCGCGACCATCGCCGCGATCGTGCGGTCGGTGACGCCGCCGATCGCGCCCTTCCACCCGGCATGGGCTGCGCCCACGACCCCGGCGCGGGCGTCGGCGAACAGCACTGGCACGCAGTCGGCCGTCAATATGCCCAGCAGCAGCCCCGGCCGGTCGGTGACCAGCGCGTCGGCTTGCGGCCGGGCGTCGTCCGGGAAGGGGGCCGTCACCGCCACGACATCGGGCGAATGGACCTGATGGACGGTGACGAGCGCCGAGCCCGGGAGCACCGCGTCGCGGGCGAGGGCGCGGTTGCGCTGGACGGCGGCGCGGTCGTCGTCCGACCCCAGCCCGACATTCAGGCCCGCATGGACGCCGCTCGACACCCCGCCCCGCCGTCCGGCGAAGCCGTGGGGCAGGCCGCCCAGCGCCTCCGCCCTGATTATCTCAATCATCCCGCCTCCGTCCGTCACGCGCGAGCGCCGCATGTCTTGGATTGGCAACATACTTGCGCGCGTCGAAATAGGCGATAGTCTCTCCCGCCATAAGCAAAGGGGGGCGCGTCGGGTGGCGCGCCGGCTACGGACAAGGGTCTTTCATCCATGATCTTCGGGCGCGTGAAGCCACTCGACGCCATATTGGCGACGGCCGAGAAAAAATCGCTGCATCGTTCGCTGGGCGCGTTCCAGCTCACCATGCTGGGCATCGGCGCCGTCATCGGCACCGGCATCTTCGTGCTGACGGCGGAGGCCGCGCAAAAGGCCGGGCCGGGCATGATGCTGTCCTTCGTCATCGCCGGCTTCGTCTGCGCGGTGGCCGCGCTCTGCTATGCGGAGATGGCGGCGATGGTGCCGGTGTCGGGCTCCGCCTATACCTACAGCTATGCGGTGATGGGCGAGCTGATCGCCTGGATGGTCGGATGGGCGCTGATCCTGGAATATGCGGTCGCGGCGGGGGCGGTGTCGGTCGGCTGGTCCGGCTATGTCGTCGGCCTGATCGAACATACGTTCCACATGGACATACCGGACCTGCTGACGCGCGGGCCGTTCGACGGCGGCGCGATCAACCTGCCCGCCATGCTGATCGCGGGCCTGGTCACCTGGCTGCTGGTCATCGGCACGAAGGAAAGCGCGACCGTCAACGCCGTGCTGGTGCTCATCAAGGTGGCGGCGCTGACCCTGTTCATCATCCTGTCGATCCCCGTCATGAACATGGATGGCTTCACGCCGTTCGCGCCGCTCGGTTTTTCGGGCATCTCGGCGGCGGCGGCGTCGATCTTCTTCGCTTATGTGGGCTTCGACGCCGTGTCGACTGCGGCCGAGGAGACCAAGAATCCCCAGCGCAACATGCCGATCGGCCTGATCGGTTCGCTGGGCATCTGCACCATCTTCTACATGCTGGTCGCGGCCGGCGTGATCGGCACCGTCGGCGCGCAGCCGGTGACGCAGGGCGGCATCCCGATCGCGCAGGGCGGCATCGCGCTGGCGCCCGGATCGGCGGCGCTCTCGCAGCAATGCGCCGCGCTCGCCGCCACCGGCACCGAAGCGGTCACTTGTTCGAAGGAAGCGCTGGCCTGGACCCTGCGCGAGATCGGCTGGCCCCAGATCGGCAACCTGCTGGGCCTCGCCGCCGGCCTCGCCCTCCCCTCGGTCATCCTGATGATGATGTTCGGCCAGACCCGTATCTTCTTCGTCATGAGCCGCGACGGCCTGCTCCCGGCGGTCTTTTCAAAGGTGCATCCGACCTTCAGGACGCCCTATGTCATCACCATCCTGACCGGCATCTTCGTCGCCCTGTTCGCGGCCTTCTTCCCGGTCGGCATCCTCGCGGACATCTCCAATTCGGGCACGCTGTTCGCCTTCGCCGCCGTGTCGATCGCGGTGATGGTTCTGCGCCGGACTGATCCCGGTCGCGCCCGGCCGTTCCGCACGCCCGCGATCATGGTCACCGCGCCGATCGCCATCCTGGGCTGCATCTATCTGTTCCTCAGCCTGGGGATGGAGACCAAGCTGATGTTCGTGGGCTGGGCGGCGATCGGTCTGGTCGTCTATTTCTCCTACAGCTATCGCCGTTCCTATGTGGGGCGCGGCATCATCGACAGCCATGAGGATGACGCGGGCATCCCGCCGCTGCCGGTGCCGCCGCTGCCCGGCGCGCATACGCCGGGCGGCCAGGACGCCTGAACGAAACTGGCCGGGGGCTTGGGACCTCCGGCCGTCATAGGCGGTGAATGAGAGCGGTGATCAGACCACAGCCGTTCGGTTCGAGTAGCCTTCGAGCTTGTCGAGAAGGCGTATCGAGAAGTTGATCCGAAGCGCCGATTTCTCGACAGGCTCGAAACGAACGGTTCTAACCTGGGCTCGACGCTCTAGCGGATCGGCTCGCTCGCGGGATCGCGCAGGGCGTCATGGTGGGGGCGGCTGAACATCCGCCCCCGCTCCGCCCAGCAGACGATGCCGAGCGAGATGGTGCCGAAGATCAGCAGCCCCGCCGCCAGCGGCACCGTGCTGCCGTCGAAGGCCGCGCCGACGAGGGTGCCCCCGATGCTGGATATCAGGGTCGTCAGGAACGCCTGGAAGGAGGAGGCGACGCCCGCCCCCTTGGCGAAGGGCTCCATCGATATGGCGCTGAAATTGGAGGCGGTGAAGGACACGGTCAGCATCGTCATCGCCTGAAGCACGATAAAGCTGGCCATCGTCTCCTGTCCGGTCCAGGCGACCAGCAGGTGAACCAGCGCGATGCAGATCATTGCGATCAGCGCGGTCTGGCTCATCCGCCGCGCGCCGAAGCGCTGGACCAGCCGGCTGTTGACCAGCCCGCCGAGCCCCATGCACCCGGCCATCGCCGCGAAGGCCAGCGGGAAGACGCGGGCCGCACCGAAAATGTCGAAGAAAATCTGCTGCACCGACAGGATGAAGCCGACGAGGCCGCTCATCACCACGCCGCTGGCGATCATATAGCCGATCGCCATCCGGTTGGTGACGACCCGGCCGATGGTCGCGGCGATCCCGCGCGCGTCGAGCCTCACGCGATTTTCGGGCCTCAGCGTTTCGGGCATCCGCCAGAACATCCAGCCGGTGACCAGCATGGCGAGGATCGCCAGCACCCAGAATATCCAGCGCCATGGCGCCACCCACAGCACCGCCTGGCCAAAGCTGGGCGCGAACACGGGGATGACCATGAAGACGGCGAAGATCAGCGACATGACTCGCGCCATGGCGTCGCCCTTGAACTGGTCGCGGATGATGCCGACGGTGATGACGCGGCTCGCCCCCGCGAAAAAGCCCGCGCAGCCGCGCGCGATCAGCAGCATGGCGAAGCTGTGGGCGACGGCGCAGGCGGCGGTCGCGATGGCGAACAGGACCAGCGCCGTCCCCATCACCGGCTTGCGCCCGAATCGGTCCGACAGGATGCCGAACAGCAGCGCGCCCACGCCCACGCCCGCGAAATAGATGCTGATGATCATCTGACGGTCGTTGGCGTGGGGAATGGCGAGGTCCCGGCCGATGTCCGGCAGCGCCGGCAGCATCGGGTCGATCGATAGCGCGTTCATCGCCATCAGCGCCGCGCAGAGCAGCACGAACTCATGGAAACTGGGCGGCGCTTTGGGCGCAGCGGGCGGGGACGGATCATGCTGCATCGCGGCGATATGGAGCCGATCTCGCCAACATGCCAGCGCGAATTGCTCCGGCGGCGCGGCGCGTTAACTGTCTCGCGCGGCTAAAATCCGCGCCCGATAGAAGATCGGCGGCCAGGCCGTTAACCATTTTTTATCGCCTGCCGGTGCAAGCTGCGGCCTATCGAAATCCGCAAAGGTCCTGTTCGATATGGGTAATAGTCTGAAAAGCGCGCAGTTTCTGCTCGAAAGCCGGCTTTCGAGCGCGGCCTATGGGTCGCCCGACGCCTGCCTGGATCTGGGCATGGCCTATAGTTCCGGGTCGGGCGGCGTCGCCATCGACCTGATCGAGGCGCATAAATGGTTCAACCTCGCGGCGCTGAACGGCAGCGAAGCGGCGCAGGCCTTTCGCTCCGAGATCGCCGAGGAAATGACCGCGCGCGAAATCGCCGAAGCCCAGAAGCAGGCCCGCGCCTGGATCATCGCGACCCAGGCCCGCGCCGCCTGACGCCGCGCGATCCGGGGCGCTTGGGTCCGGCCTAGCTTAGTCTTCGTCCGTCGGGCTCTGGCAGCCGCCGTCCTTGCGGAACGGGGCATGATCCTTCAGCCACAGCCTGTCCTGCCGCACCCCCGCTCGCTCCGCTTGCAGGAAATCGGCCACCGCGCGGCGAAAGGACGGATTGGGGATATGATGGGCCGACCAGGTCGGTTCCGGCACATAGCCCCGCGCTAGCTTATGGCTGCCCTGCGCGCCCGCCTCCACTCGCCTGAGGCCGCGCGCGATGGCGACGTCGATCGCCTGATAATAGCATAGCTCGAAATGCAGATTGGGGACATCCTCGCTGCATCCCCAATAGCGGCCGTAGAGCGTGTCCGCGCCGATCAGGTTGAGCGCGCCGGCGATCGCCCGCCCGCCGCGCAGCGCCAGCATCAGCAGCACGCGGTCCGCCATCGTCTCGCCCAGCAGCGAGAAGAAGGCGCGCGTCAGATAGGGCCGGCCCCATTTGCGCGCGCCGGTATCCTGGTAGAAATCCCAGAATATGTCCCAATGCGCCTCGGTCAGCGCCGCGCCGGTCAGATGGACGATCTCCAGCCCGGCGACCGCGCGCTCGCGCTCCTTGCGGATATTCTTGCGCTTGGCGCTCGACAGGTCGGCCAGGAAATCTGCGAAGTCGCCATAGCCGCGATTGGTCCAGTGGAACTGGCTGTCCTCGCGAACCAGCCAGCCCGCCGCCTCGAACAGCGGGACCTGCCCCTCCTCCACGAAGGTCGCATGGGCCGACGACAGATCATTCTGCGCGACGACCGTTTCGATCGCGGCGATCAGGGCCGGGGCCGACGCCGGATCGCGCAGCAGCAGGCGCGGGCCAGGGACGGGCGAAAAGGGCGCGGCCACCTGGATCTTGGGATAATAGGCGCCGCCCGCCCTGCCCCATGCCTCCGCCCAGCCATGGTCGAACACATATTCGCCCTGGCTGTGGCTCTTGGCATAGGCGGGCGCGGCCGCCGCGAGCGCGCCGTCGGCGCCGTCGATCAGGATCGGCAGCGGCTGCCAGCCCGTGCCTGGCCCTACGCTGCCCGATCGTTCGAGCGCGGTCAGGAAGTCCCAGCTCACGAACGGATTGGCCGCGCCGGCGCAGGCGTCCCACTGGTCGCGGGGCACGTCGGCCACGCCCCCGGCCATGCGGGCGACGATGTCGCTCACGGGCGCGCTTCCCCTTCGAATATGATCTGGTCGGCATGGGCGGCGGCGCGGCGGCGCTGCTCGGGCGTGCGGACGGTCCAGCTCAGCACGGGCAGTCCCCTGGCGCGGGCGCGGGCGCGGGCGGCGAAGGCGGATGGCAGGTCGGATATGTCACAGGCCAGGAAATCGGGTCTGGCGAGGCGAAGCGCAAGGGCGCGTTGCAGCCGCCCCCTCCCCCGCCCCGGCGCGCCGCGCCGGTCCCGCTCGGCGACGACCAGCCCGCGCGGGACGGCGGGGGCGTGGCGGGCGAACCAGCGGACCGCCAGCGGATTGAAGGACATGATCGCGACTGGGGCGGCGGGGTACCGCGACAGGTCGCCGCGCACCGCCGCGCAGATCGGCGCGACTCGCCGCCCGTCCACCTTGATCTCCGCCAGCAGCGGAGTCGCGGCGGGGGCGATCAGCGCCAGCAGGTCGGCGAGGCGCGGGATGGTCCCGCCGTCGGCCAGCCCCGTCGCCGCCAACCCCGTCGCCGCCAGCGCGTCGGCGTCCCGATCGGCGAGCGCGCCTCGCTCCGCCGTCAGCCGGTCGAGCCGCGCGTCGTGAAAGACCATCGCCACCCCGTCGCGGCTCAGCCGCACGTCGCATTCGAGGCCGTGGCCGGCGGCGATGGCGGCGCGGAAGGCGGCCATGCCATTTTCGACGCGCCCCGCCCCATGCAGCCCGCGATGAGCGAAGGGCCGGGCCGTCAGGAAGGCGGCGGGCATCCTGTTCCGTCCCCGCCGGGATGAGTCAGGCGCGGATCTGGACGACCGCATCGACCTCGACCACCGCGCCCAGCGGCAGCACCGGCACGCCGACCGCGCTGCGCGCATGCTTGCCCGCGTCGCCGAAAATCTCGACCATCAGTTCGGATGCGCCGTTGGCGACCTTCGGCTGGTCGGTGAAGCTCGGCGCGCTGTTGATGAAGGCGCCCAGCTTCACGATCCGCTCTACGCGGTCGAGCGAGCCCAGCGCCGCCCGGATCTGCGCCACGAGCATCAGCGCGCAGCGGCGCGCCGCCTCCACGCCATAGTCGAGATCCCTGTCCTCGCCCAGCCGCCCGGTCATCACCTGCCCGTCGAGGAACGGCAACTGGCCGGAGATGTGCAGCAGGCCATTGGCCTCGACCGCCGGGACGTATGCGGCCACCGGCGCGGCGGCCTGGGGCAGGGTGACGCCGATTTCGGCGAGACGGGCTTCGATGCTCATGACAGGCTCTCCTGCAAGGGGGAAGGATCGGGCGCGGGCGCGGGGCCCTCCGCCAGCCGCGCGGCGATCCAGGCTTCGGCGCTGGACCAGTCGTCGATGCGGGCATGGGCGTGGCGGCTGGGGGCCACGTTCACCGCGACCTCCGGCTCGCCGACCATGTGCAGCCGCCAGACGCCGGGGGCGTGGTCCTCGACCGATCGGTGATGCCCGCCCAGGTCGTCGACGAACAGGGCGGCGCTCGGCCGGCGATCGGCGAGGATGCGGGCGAGCGGCGGTCCCTTGCCGCCCTGGTTCCAGAAGACCGGGACGTGCAGGCCGTGGCCGGCGAGCTGCTCCACCCGCCCCTGATGGTGTCGCTCGCCGATATTGGTGAGGACGACGATGTCGGCGATCGCCGACAGCCGCCCCAGCGCCCCGAGAGCGCCCGCGATCGGGGCCTGCCGGTCCATCTCCGTGTCGAAGAAGGCGGTCAGCAATTCCCACACCAGTTCGCGTTCCAGCGGCAGGTCGCTGTCCTTGTGGCGTAGCGCTTCGGTGAAGTCCTGGCCGCGCACGTCGAAATGGACGGCGTGGGTCTCGTCCAGCCACTGGCGGAACGGGACGATCATGTGCAGCAGCACCTCGTCGCAGTCGGTGACGATCAGCGGCCGGCTCATCGCGCCAGCGCCCCGCGCGCGGCGACCAGCGCGGCCGGATCGACGCCGATCTCGTCGGCGCAGGCGATCAGGTCGGGCTCATGCTCCTCCAGGAACGCCAGCACCGCCGCTAGCACCGGAGCCTCGCCGGCTCCGGCGCGCAACGCGTCGGCGTCCAGCCCGGTGAGCGCCAGCAGCCGCTCCGCCCGGCGCGCGTCGGCGACGATCCAGCCGAGCGCCAGCAGCGCCAGCGTCGCCGCCTCCTCGCCCGGATGGACAAGCGCCTTTCCCTTGCCAATTTCGCTGTCGGGTCGCATGATCGGGGCCTCTGCGGACGGCCGTGACCGGCACGGCGGACTTACGGAAATGTGGGTGACTGGTGGCAAAGCGCGTGCTCGTTGTCGAGGACAACGAACTCAATCTCAAACTTTTTTGCGATCTGCTGCGCGTCCACGGCCATGAGACGCTGCCGGTGCGCGACGGGCGCGACGTGCTGGAACAGGCCCGCGCCTTCGCCCCCGACCTGGTCATCATGGACATCCACCTGCCCCATGTCAGCGGCCTCGACCTGATCGTCGCGCTGAAGGCGGACGCGGACCTCGCCACCGTCCCGATCATGGCGGTCACCGCCTATGCCGGAAAGGGCGACGAGGACCGCATCCGGGAGGCAGGGGCCGAAGCCTATGTATCGAAGCCCATATCGGTGATGCGCTTCATCCAGCAGGTCGAAGCCCTGCTCTGACGCGGCGCGCCTTTCCTTCCCGCGCCTGTCGCATGTTCGTCACATAAATTTCATCGGCTCGTCGCCGTTTCGCCCCGCGCGCGTCATCCCGGTCTGCCAACCCGCCCCCAACGCCCGGCGAGGTGCCGGCGCAATGCCTAAAATGGCAACAGAGGGGTAACTTCATGTCACATCTGACCGATGATGCGCGCGCGCCTTTCCGCGACGCCCAGCCCAAGATCAGTCTGGGCGACGACAGCCTGGAAGCCATCATCGCGGCCAATCCCGGTCGCCGCTCGGTGCTGAAGAACGGGCTGATGGGCCTGTCGATCCTGCCGATGCTGGGCACGCTGGCCGCGTGCGACGATGATGATGACGAGGGTTCGAGCCCGACGCCGGCCCCCACCCCGACGCCGACCCCCGCCCCGGCCCCCAGCTATGCGATCACCTTCACTCCGGTCGCCGCGAACCAGAACGACACGGTCACTGTGCCGACCGGCTACACCGTCGACGTGATGTTCAAGGCCGGTGATTCGGTCGAGACCGGCACCGCCTATTCGGGCAGCTTCCCGACCCCGGCCGACGCCGAGAAATGGGCCGGCGGCAACCATGACGGCATGGAATATTATGAGCTGGCCGGCACCGACGCCAATAGCGGCGGCCTGCTGGCGATCAACCACGAGCTGCCCGACTATAATATCCTGTTTTCCAGCGCGTCCTACAACGCCGCGACCGCGACCGCCGATCAGAAGGCGCTCGCGCTGTCGGCCGTCGGCGTCTCGGTGATCGAGATCGCCAAGGGCGCGGACGGCAAATGGGCGGTCAAGGCCGGCTCCAAATATAACAAGCGCTACACCGGCAACAGCAGCTATCGCGCGGGCGGCCCCGCCGCCGGCCTGCTGTCGGGCAGCATCAAGGGCACGCTCAACAACTGCTCGTCGGGCCGCACCCCCTGGGGCACCTACCTGACCTGCGAAGAGACGATGGACAATTATCTCGACCCGACGCAGCCGGTGAACAATTATGGCTGGGTGGTCGAGCTGGACCCCTATCAGGAACTGGCCGCGCCGACCAAGCGCACCGCCATGGGCCGCTTCAACCATGAAAATGTCGCCTTCATGGCCAATGCCGACCGCCGCGTCGCCTTCTACATGGGCGACGACAACACGCCGGGCTGCATCTACAAATTCGTGCCCGACCGCGCCTATTCGTCCAGCAACCGCGCGGCCAACACCGACATGCTCGACTATGGCACGCTCTATGTCGCGCGCTTCAACGCCGACGGCTCGGGCGAATGGCGCGCGCTGGTGCAGGGCCAGAACGGCCTGGTCGCGGGCGCGATCGACCCCGGCAACACCAGCCAGAGCACGACCCCGCCCGCGCCCGTCACGGTCAATTTCAACACCCAGGCCGACGTGCTGATCAACACCCAGTCGGCGGCCCGCGTCGCCGGCGGCACGATCATGGACCGTCCGGAATGGCTGACCGTCGCGCCCGACAACAGCGCGATCTATTGCACGCTGACCAACAATAGCGGCCGCCGGGTGACCGACGCCGCCAACCCGCGCGTTACCAACCTGCACGGCCATATCATCAAGTTCAAGGAAGAGGGCGACTCGCCCCTGGCGACCAAGTTCACCTGGGAAATCTTCCTGCTGGCCGGCGATCCGAAGCTGTCGGCGGGCGGCTCCAACCTGGTGGGCAATATCAACGGCGACACCTTCTCCAGCCCCGACGGCCTGCGCATCGACCCCAAGGGCCGCTTGTGGGTGCAGACCGACCATAGCGTTCCGGGCAACTCGGGCGTCACGGGCCTGACCATCGACGCGGCCTTCGGCCACAATGCGATGTTCCATATCGACCAGACGTCCAAACAGTCGAAGCGTTTCCTGGTCGGACCGCTGGGCTGCGAGATCACCGGCATCGCCTATACGCCGGACCTCAACACCTTCTTCGTCAACATCCAGCATCCGACCGGCAACTGGCCGGTGTCGGGGGAGCAGCCGCGCTCCTCGACCATCGTCATCCGCCGCACCGACGGCGCGCCGGTCGGCAACTGATCGACGACGGGGCGGGACCTTTCCTCCTCCGGGGGAAGGTTCCGCCATCGGGCAACGGCTATGGATAGCCGCTGCCCAGACATCCCAGCCACAACGAAAAGGCCCGCTCCGGCAACGGAGCGGGCCTTTTCATGGGTCAGCAGGATCAGCGCGCGGACGGCGGCGTCCGCGACGGCTTACTTGATCTTGGCTTCCTTGAACTCGACATGCTTGCGCACGACCGGGTCATATTTGCTGAAGCTCAGCTTTTCGGTCTTGGTGCGCGGATTCTTCTTGGTGACATAGAAGAAACCGGTGTCAGCGGTGCTGACGAGTCTGATCTTGACGGTTGCTGGCTTGGCCATGGCCCAAATCCTTGCGGTCTTGAATATGCGGCGAAAAAGAAAAGCGGCCCAAGCGGACCGCCCCGTTTCAGCGCTCGCCATTGGGGGAGATTCGCGCGCATGTCAAGGCCGCTGCCCGCCAGGCCAAGCAAAAACCGCCATCTGCTGGTGGTCCGGGCGATGGTTTACGCGTCCTTAATCTCTGGCGCGCATGATCCCTGTTCACAGGCAACAGGCGGAACTAGGGAAGCGATCCCCCATGCGACATGACGCGACATTGGCGATCCGCGCCGACCTATTGCGCCGGATCGACGCGCTCGCCGCCCAGCGCGGCCATCTGTCGGTGCCGCGCATCCATGACGAAATCGACCAGATCCGCCACATCGCCCGCGGCTTCCATTTCGACGCGGTCGAGGAACTGGCCGGCACCTTGCAGAGCCTGCTGTCGATCCACGGGCATGGCCCGACGATCCTGTCCTATCTCGACCTGATCCGCGCGGCGGCCGAGGCTGGCGTCGCCCTGCCCCCGCCCCTCATGGCGCCCCCGCTGGCCCAGCTTGCGTCCGTCCACGCCTCGCGCGCCTGATCCCGCCGCATGGACGCCCTGCTGACCGCGCTGCTCGGCTGCCTGCTCGGTGAGATGGGTGACAGGAGCCAATGGCTGATCCTGGCGCTCGCCGCCCGCTATCGCCGCGACGGGCTGGTGCTCGCCGGAGTCGCCACGGCCGCCGCCTGCAACGCCGCCCTGTCCGCCACCGCCGGGGCCTTTCTGGCGCCGATGCTGGCCGCCAATGCCCGGCTGCTGTTCCTGGCGCTGTCGGTCCTGTTCCTGGGCGCTGGCATGATGTTCCGGGTCAAGCGGCCCGACACGCTCGACCGCTGGCCGCTCGGCCCGTTCCTGACGAGCGCGCTCGGCCTCTTCATCCTGGGCTTTGGCGACGGGCCCCAATTTCTGGTCCTGGGCATCGTCACCCGCACCGGCGATCCGGTCATGGCCGCGATCGGCGGCGCGATCGGCGTGACGTTGGCGGCGGTGCCGGTGGTGCTGCTGCGCGAGGCCTTCTACCGCCACCGGGCCTTGCCGGTCGTCCGCCTGGCCGGGGGCGTGCTGCTGCTGGCGATTGGCGCGCTGCTCGCCTTGTCGGCGCTTGAAATACTCTGATCGCTTTCCTTCATCAGCCAGAGCGAAATTATCCGGCGGCCGGAGACGGCACCAACTTGACGGCCGGTCGTTATCTGGCCGAAACCATGCCATCGCACCGGAGGATTCCCCATGACCGCTCCCGATCTCAAGACCCCCACCGACCTCAAGAGCAACGCGACCAAGTCGGTGGCCGACGCGCTGAACGGCGTCCTCGCCGACAGCTATGCGCTCTATTTCAAGACGAAGAATTTCCACTGGCATGTGTCGGGGCCGCACTTCCGCGACTATCATCTGATGTTCGACGAGCAGGCGGCGCAGATCCTGGCGACCACCGACCTCATCGCCGAGCGCGTGCGCAAGACCGGCAATACCACGCTGCGGTCGATTGGGGACATTTCGCGGCGTCAGACGGTGAGCGACAATGACGCCGATTATGTCAGCCCGGCCGACATGCTGAACGAACTGCGCGAGGATAATCTGAAGCTGGTCGAGGCGCTGCGCGGGGTCAAGTCCGCCGCCACGGAGGCCGGCGACAACGCGACCGAAGGCATTGTCGACGACTGGACCGACCAGGCCGAGGAGCGCGCCTGGTTCCTGTTCGAGGCCAGCCGCAACGCCTGAGCGCAAGCTGCGATATAGCGTCGAGCTTAGATCAAGACACACCGTTCGGTTCGAGTAGCCTTCGAGCTTGTCGAGAAGGCGTATCGAGAACGCGAGGCAAGCGCTGGTTTCTCGACTTCGGCTCTCGACGGGCTCGAGCCTCCGCTCGAACCGAACGGCTGTGGTTTTAGATGCTCAACGCTCCAAGCATTTTCAGCGCCGTCCGGTGAAATCCGGGCGGCGTTTTTGCAGGAAAGCCGCGACCCCCTCACGCCCGTCGGGGCTGGAGCCGGCGGCCGCGATACCGCGCGCCTCCGCCTCCAGTTGCGTCTCCAGCCCCGCGCCATAGCTCGCCAGCAACTGCGCGCGGACCGTGCCGATCGCGCCGGTCGCCGCAGCCGCCAGCCTGGCCGCGGTCGCCGCCACCTCGTCCGCCAGCGCCTCGTCGGCGACGGTGCGGGTGACGAGGCCGATGGTGGCGGCTTCCTCCGCGCCGATCCGCTGGTTGGTCAGCAGCATCTCCTGCGCGCGGCGCAGGCCGATCAGGCGCGGCAGCAGCCAGGTCGCGCCCCCGTCCGGCGTCAGGCCGATGCCCGGATAGCCGGGAGTGAAATGGGCCGACGCGCCGGCGATGACGATGTCCCCCATGATGGCGAGGCCAAGGCCCGCGCCCGCCGCAGGGCCGTTGACCGCGCACAGCAGCGGCTTGTCCATCCGCGCCAGCCGAGAGGTCGCCAGATGCAGCGTGCCCGCCAACTCGCTCAGCGCCGCGCCCAGCCGATCGCCCGACGACTGCATCAGCGTGATGTCGCCGCCCGCGCAGAACATCCGCCCCGCGCCGGTCATCACGACGCAGCGCACCGCCTCATCCTGGTCGACCTCGATCGCGGCGGCCAGCAGCGCCTGGGCGAAGGGCTGGTCGATGGCGTTGAACTGGTCGGGCCGGTTGAAGGTGATCGTGGCGACTGCACCGTCGCGGCTTACTGTCACTTCCGTCATGCGATCACTCTCTCCCAATCGGCTCGATCGCCAGTATCTCGACGGCCCCTTCCCGGCCCGCGAAATCGACATGTTCGCCGACCTCCGCCGCCATCATCGCCCGGGCCAGCGGCGCTGAAAAGGCGATGCGGCCCTCGGCCGGATCGGCTTCGTCGTCGCCGACGATGGCGATCCGCTTCTCCTGCCCGTTCAGGCGGAAGGTGACGCGGCATCCGAACGCCACGACATCGCCGTCGGGCGGCGGCATCAACTCCGCCGTCGCCAGCCGGGTGCGCCAGTAGCGCAGGTCCCGCTGCGCCTTCTTGCGCGCCGCCTCGTCGGCTTCGGCCGCGACCGCCGCCTCCAGCTCCGCGACCCTGGCGCGCGTCAGCGCCAGCCCGCGCGTCGTTACCCGATTGGGGCCGGGCGGGATCGGCAGCTCGAAGCTCGGCTCCAGATGCTCGTCGTCGCTCTCGCGGCGAAAGGCGACGCTCATCGACCTCAATCCTCGTCGAACAGGCCGGCGAGCTGCTCGACCATCGTGCCGCCAAGCTGCTCGGCGTCCATGATCGTGACGGCGCGGCGATAATAGCGGGTGACGTCATGGCCGATGCCGATCGCGACGAGCTGAACGGGCGAGCGATTCTCGATCCAGTCGATCACCTGCCGCAAGTGCCGTTCCAGATAGGTGCCGCTGTTGACCGACAGCGTCGAATCGTCGACCGGCGCGCCGTCGGAAATCACCATCAGGATGCGGCGTTCCTCGCTGCGCGCCAGCAGGCGGCCATGCGCCCACAGCAGCGCCTCGCCGTCGATATTCTCCTTCAGCAGCCCCTCGCGCATCATCAGGCCCAGATTCTTGCGCGCGCGTCGCCACGGCTCGTCGGCCTTCTTGTAGAGGATGTGGCGCAGGTCGTTGAGGCGGCCGGGCATCGGCGGGCGTCCGGCGGCCAGCCACTCCTCGCGCGCCTGCCCGCCCTTCCAGGCGCGGGTGGTGAAGCCCAATATCTCGGTCTTGACCCCGCAGCGCTCCAGCGTGCGCGCCATGATGTCGGCGCTGATCGCGGCGATGCTGATCGGCCGTCCGCGCATCGAGCCCGAATTGTCGATCAGCAGCGTGACGACGGTGTCGCGAAACTCGGTGTCGCGCTCGATCTTGTAGGATAGCGAGCGGGTCGGGTCGATGACGATGCGGGCGAGGCGGGCCGCGTCCAGCATCCCCTCCTCCTGGTCGAAATCCCAGGACCGCGACTGCTGCGCCATCAGCCGGCGTTGCAGGCGGTTGGCAAGCTTGGTCACCGCGCCCTGGAGGCTGACGAGCTGCTGGTCGAGGAAGCCGCGCAGGCGCAGCAGCTCATCCTCGTCGCACAGGTCCTGAGCGGTGACGACCTCGTCATGCTTCTCCGTATAGGCCCTGTAGTCGAAGCCGGGCGGCAGGTCGGACATCGGGCGGTTGGGCCGGACGGGCATCATGCCCTCCTCGCCCATCTCCGCGTCGCCTTCCTCGCCATCGGCCTCGAACTCGTCGCTCCGGTCCTGCTCGCCGTCCTCGCTGTCGCCGCCCTTGTCCTCGGCCCGCGCCTCCGCGTTCATGTCGCTGTCGCCCGGCTGGTCCTCTCCGCTTTCGCCTTCCTCCTGCTGCTCCTCTTCCTGGTCCTCGCCCTCCTGATCGGCCTCAGATTCGTCCGTTTCGGGCGGGCTGTCGGCGTCGATCAGCGCCAGATGCTCCAGCATGGCGCTGGTCAGCTTCTGGAAGGCGCGCTGGTCGTCCAGCGCCAGCATCAGCGAATCGAGGTCGGTGCCGGCCTTGTCCTCGATCCACTGGTCGATCATCGCCATGCCGGTGGTGACCGTCTGGGGGACCGCCTGCCCGGTCAGCCGCTCGCGCACCTTGAGCGCCAGCGCGGTCGCCAGCGGCACCTCGTCGGACGAGCGCGCGCTGCGGATCGGGTCGGACTTCAGCCGCATCTCCAGCGCGTGGGCCAGATTGTCGCGCACCCCGGCCATGGAGCGCGACCCGATCGCTTCGATCCGCGCCTGCTCGACCGCGTCATAGACGCCACGCGCCACCGCGTCGGCGGGGGCCGAGGCCGCGTGCAGCCGCGCGTCATGATGCCGCAGCTTCAGCGCATTGGCGTCGGCGAAGCCGCGGGCCAGCGCCACCTGGTCGGCGGGCAGCGCCCGGCTGGGCGTCGGCACCTTGATCGCCTTGCCCGCCATGTGCGGCGCGTCGGCGGTGAAGCCCACCTCCACCTCCGCGTCGCGCGCGATTGACCGCGCCGCGCCCGACAGCACGTCCTTGAAGGCGTCGAGGGGGGAGCGTTCGGTCATGGCCGATCGTCTATCCTCGCGCGTAAGCAGGCTTCCCGCAAACCAGGTAAACGGTCCCTGATCGTGGCGAATATCAGTTCCGCGCTGATCTGGTCATAGCCGTGCCGCAGCACATTGCCCAAGCCCCGAACGGCATCGGCGGGAAGATCGGGCGCGATTATCGCCATGCGATCCTTGCCGATCTTGATGGTCGCCTCGATCACCCGCTCGAGGCAGCGCTCGCTCGCATTCATCGTCTTGGGGTCGGCGACATATTGATGGAAATCCACCCTTCGACATAGTCCAATATCGTGTCGATATTTTCGATGATGTCCAGCAGCCGCTGCTGTTCCCGGTTAGAAGACACGGACGCGGTCTCTGTCGATCTCGGCTTGGAAACGGGGCCGGCGCGCCGGCTCGCTGACCAGATCGACCGGCACCTCCAGCCAATCGTTCAACTGCGCGGACATGGCGGCAAAGGTGAAAAGGTCCATTTGCGCGGCACGATCAATCGCGACAGCCACGTCCACGTCCGAATCGGCGCGGTTGTCGCCGCGCGCCGTCGATCCGAATAGCGACAGGCTGACCACCCCCATGCCGCGCAGTTCCGCTTCATGGGCCTTCAGGCGGGCGATGGCGGTGTTCCTGTCCATGGCGCGAATATAGGCGATCGGGCGGGCGCGGGCCAGCCTAGCCCGCTTTTCCCACCACGCTTTCGGGCAGGTCCCGGCCGAACACGCGCTGATAATATTCGGCCACCAGCGCCCGTTCCGCCTCGTCGCACTTGTTGAGGAAGGACAGGCGGAAGGCGAAGCCGACATCCTTGAAGATCAGCGCGTTCTGCGCCCAGCTGATCACCGTGCGCGGCGACATGACGGTGGAGATGTCGCCGTTGACGAAGCCCTGGCGAGTCAGCTCCGCCACCTTGATCATATTCTCCACTTCCTTGCGGCCGCCCGCATGGTCATATTCGCCCGACTTGGCGAGGACGATCTGGGCCTCGGTCGCGGCGGGCAGATAGTTGAGCGTGACGACCAGGTTCCACCGGTCCATCTGGCCCTGGTTGATCTGCTGCGTGCCGTGGTAGAGGCCGGTCGTGTCGCCCAGTCCCACCGTGTTGGCGGTCGCGAACAGGCGGAAATAGGGGTTGGGGCGGATCACTCGGTTCTGGTCGAGCAGCGTCATCTTGCCGTCGGTCTCCAGCACGCGCTGGATCACGAACATCACGTCGGGGCGGCCGGCGTCATATTCGTCGAACACCAGCGCGACCGGGCGCTGGAGCGACCAGGGGAGCAGCCCCTCCCGGAACTCGGTCACCTGCTGCCCGTCCTTCAGCACGATCGCGTCGCGGCCGACCAGGTCGATGCGGCTGATATGCGCGTCCAGATTGATGCGGATGCACGGCCAGTTGAGGCGGGCGGCGACCTGTTCGATATGGGTCGACTTGCCGGTGCCGTGATAGCCCTGAACCATGACGCGGCGGTTGAAGGCGAAGCCGGCCAGGATCGCCAGCGTCGTGTCGAGATCGAACACATAGGCGGGGTCGAGGTCGGGCACGCGCTCGTCGGCCTGCGAAAAGGCCGGGACCTTCATGTCCACGTCGACGCCGAACAGCTCGCGCGCATCGACCTCCCGGTCGGGCCGCTCCAGCAGCGTTTCGGCGCGGGTGTCGGGCTGGACGTTGGAAATGTCGGTCATGGCGCTCTTCTGTCTTTGCTGCGAGTCCCCCCTGCCCCTAGACCAAGGGGCAACGGCCTGTCGATAGAATGGCGTCCCGGTCCGCTCCGATCAAGCGGCCCCTTGCGCCGGATTGGCCCTGGTCCCTTACCGCGTCCCTGCCGCGCGGAGCCGTCTTGCCGCGCCGGGGCGGCGCTGCTAGATCGGGGCCATGATCCAGCCGCCCGAAATCATTCGCGTATCCAAATCCCGCGTGTCCTGCGATGGTTCCGGCGATATTCCCGCCGCGCTCGGCCATCCGCGCGTCTTTCTGGAGATTGACGAGCATGGCTATGTCGATTGCGGCTATTGCGATCGCCGCTTCGTCCTGATCGGCGGACCCGCCGACGGGCCGGAAGCCGCAAGCGGCCCCGATATATCGTCCGGCGCCAGCCTGTAACAGGACCGATCGCCATTCAGCCCTGACGGCCTGCAAATGGCGATTTCCCGCGCTTCCGGTGCTCACCTACTTTTAGTAGGCTGCGCTCCGGGTCACGAAAAATCACCATTTTCGGCACGTCATCATCTGAATGGCGACCGATCCTGCTTATCATTTAGCCATTGGGGTTGCGGCGCGGGCGTCCTATATCGGCCGCATGACCGATATCGACACCACGCTCACCCCCGGCTTTCTCGACGCCCGTGGCCTCCTTTATCGTCCGGGGCTGCTCGATCCCGACAGCGCGCGGCGGCTGACGGCCGAGGCGCTGAAAAATTGCGACGATGGCGAGCTGTATCTGCAATATCGCGCGAGCGAGAGCTTCGGCTTCGACGACGGGCGGCTGAAGACCGCCGACTATTCGACCGACGCGGGCTTTGGCCTGCGCGGCGTGTCGGGCGAGATGACGGGTTTCGCTCATGCCAACGACATCAGCGAGGCGGCGATCCGCAAGGCGGCGCAGACGCTGGCCCTGCTGGACCCGGCCAAGGGCGCGCCCGCGCCGCCACCGCAGCGGACCAACCGCCACCTCTATACCGACGCCAACCCGCTGGAGATCGTGCCCTTCGCCGAGAAGGTGGCGCTGTGCGGCGCGATCGACGCCGCCGCGCGCGCCCGCGACCCGCGCGTCGCCCAGGTGTCGGTGAGCCTGGCGGGAAGCTGGTCGGTGGTGGAGGTGGTGCGCGCCGAAGGTTTCGTCGCGACCGACATCCGCCCGCTGGTGCGGCTCAACGTCTCGATCATCCTGGAGGAGAATGGCCGGCGCGAAACCGGCGTGTTCGGCATCGGCGGCCGCTATCTCTACGACCAGGTGATGGAGCCGGCGGTCTGGAACCGCGCGATCGACGAGGCGATCGCCCAAGCGCGAGTCAACCTGCGCTCGGTCGCGGCGCCGGCGGGCGAAATGACGGTGCTGCTGGGGCCGGGCTGGCCCGGCGTGCTGGTGCATGAGGCGATCGGCCACGGGCTGGAGGGCGATTTCAATCGCAAGGGCACCAGCGCCTTTTCCGGCCGGGTCGGCGAGCGGGTGGCCGCCCCCGGCGTCACGGTGGTCGACGACGGGTCGATCGCGGCGCGGCGCGGGTCGCTAAGCATCGACGATGAAGGCACGCCGACGCGGGAGACCGTGCTGATCGAGGACGGCATATTGCGCGGCTATATGCAGGACCGGCTGAACGCCCGGCTGATGGGCGTGGAACCGACCGGCAACGGCCGCCGCGAAAGCTATGCCCACGCGCCGATGCCGCGCATGACCAACACCTTTATCACCGGCGGGCAGGACGATCCGGAGGAATTGCTGTCGCGCATGGGGTCAGGCATCTTCGCCCGCAGCTTCGGCGGCGGCCAGGTCGACATCGTGTCGGGCAAGTTCGTCTTTTCCTGCACCGAAGCCTATAAGGTGGAGAATGGCAGGCTTGGCGACCCGATCAAGGGCGCGACCCTGATCGGCGACGGCCCGACGGCGCTGACCAAGGTGATCGGCGTCGGCAACGACTGGGCGCTGGACGAGGGCATCGGCATGTGCGGCAAGGGCGGGCAGAGCGTGCCCGCTGGCGTTGGCCAGCCGACGCTGCTGATGGAGGGCCTGACGGTCGGCGGCACGGCGACCTGACTCGGCACGACGGCCCGGACTTCATGGCAGGATAGGAGCGCGGCGACCGGAGGCGCGGACGCCATCGGCTGCGGAACCCGGATCGGGCTTTCCGCGTCTCTTGGGGCATGAACATGCTGACCGACAGCCATGACGCCGTGACCGCCGACTGGGCGGCGGCTCTGCTCCATTTCTGGTTCAACGAGGTTGGGGAAGAGGGCTGGTGGCGGCACGACGCAGCGCTGAACCGCCTATGCCTGGCGCGCTGGCGGGACTTATGGGAGGAAAAGCGGGGCCTGCCGGCCGAAACCTTCCTCGACCGGGCCGACGACGCGCTGGCCGCCGTCCTGCTGTTCGACCAGATTCCGCGCAACATGTTCCGCGGCGACGCCAAGGCGTTCGACAGCGATCCGCTGGCGCGCGCGGTGGCGCGGGGCGCGATCGCCCAGGGCTATGATATCCAAATCGGCGGCGCGGGACGCATGTTCTTCTACATGCCCTTCCAGCATAGCGAGGCGCTGGAGGACCAGGCGCTGTCGCTCACCCTGTTCGAGGGGCTGGGCGACGCGCGCGCCCTCGATTTCGCGCGGAAGCATCATGCGACGATCGCGAAGTTCGGCCGCTTCCCCCATCGCAACGCGGCGCTCGGACGGGAAACGCGGCCCGAAGAAGCGGCGGCGATCGAGGTCACCTCCGACTGGTAGGCTTTCCGACATATTCTTATATTTCCGGCCCCCATATTGCCCAAAAATTAGGCATGGCCGCGCATCTGCACATTTTTTTAGCGTGCCGTTACGGCATTCTGGCGATGCGCCTGCTCTTTTCGTCGGATTAACGCCAATTTAAGGAATTGGCACGGCTTTTGCTGCATGTCGCTCCGCACACCAGTAACAGGGGGCGACATGAAACTAGTGATGGCTATCATCAAGCCGTTCAAGCTTGACGATGTCCGGGAGGCTCTATCCTCCCTGGGTATCGCGGGCATGACGGTCAGCGAGGTCAAGGGGTTCGGCCGGCAGAAGGGCCAGACCGAAATCTATCGCGGCGCCGAATATTCCACGAACATGGTTCCCAAGATCAAGATCGAGGTGGTCTGCGACGACGACCTGGCCCCCCGCGTGGTCGAAGCCGCGCAGGCGGCCGCCAATTCGGGCGCCATCGGCGATGGCAAGATCTTCGTCCTAGATGTCGGTCAGGCCGTGCGCATCCGCACCGGCGAGACCGGCGAAACCGCGCTGTAAGAAGGGGGAAATGATGAAGATTTCCAAGACAGTCTGCGGCGTGATGGGGGCGCTAGCCGTGTCCCTGCTCGCCGCCTCGCCGGCCTTCGCCGGTCCGGTGAAGGCGCCCGACGCCGCCGCCATGGCCGGCATGGTCAACAAGGGCGACGTCGCCTGGATGCTGGTGTCCGCCGCGCTCGTCCTCATGATGTCGATCCCGGGCCTCGCCCTCTTCTACGGCGGCCTGGTCCGCACGAAGAACATGCTGAGCGTCCTCATGCAGGTGTTCATGATCGTCTCGGTCGCCGGCCTCGTCTGGGTGAGCTGGGGCTATTCGCTGGCCTTCACCAGCAACACGCCCTTCTTCGGCAACCTGTCGAAGATGTTCCTGATGGGCGTCGACGCGACCACCTATGCCGCGACCTTCAGCAACAATGTCTATCTGCCCGAACTGGTGTTCGTCGTCTTCCAGATGACCTTCGCCATGATCACCCCGGCGCTGATCGTCGGCGCGTTCGCGGAGCGCGTCAAGTTCAGCTCGCTGATCGTGTTCGTCGTGCTGTGGCTGACGGTCATCTACTTCCCGATCGCGCATATGGTCTGGTATTGGGCTGGTCCCGACTTCCTACCCGACGCGCCGACCGACACCGGCTTCCTGTGGGGCATGGGCGCGCTCGACTTCGCGGGCGGCACCGTGGTCCACATCAACGCCGGCATCGCTGGCCTGGTCGGCTGCATCATGATCGGCAAGCGCGTCGGCTATCCCAAGGAACCGATGCCTCCGCACTCGCTGGTCATGACCATGATCGGCGCGTCGCTGCTGTGGGTCGGCTGGTTCGGCTTCAACGCCGGCTCCAACCTGGAAGCCAATGCCGTCACCGGCGTCGCCTTCATCAACACGATGGTCGCCACTTGCGCGGCGGCGGTGAGCTGGGCGCTGATCGAGCAGTTCCACCATGGCAAGCCCTCGCTGCTGGGCGCGGTCACCGGCGCGGTGGCGGGCCTGGTCGCGATCACGCCGGCCGCTGGCCTCGGCGCGCCGATGACTTCGATCGTCCTCGGCTTCGTCGTCTCGCCCATCTGCTACCTGTTCGTCGCGGTGGTGAAGGGCAAGCTTGGCTATGACGACAGCCTGGACGTGTTCGGCGTCCATTGCATCGGCGGCATCGTCGGCGCGATCGGCACCGGCATCGTCGCCTCTCCGGCGCTGGGCGGTCAGGGCTATTTCGACTATACCGTCTTCCCGGCGGCGTTCGATGCCTCGACCTACAGCATCTCGGGCCAGGTGATCACTCAGATCAAGGCGGTTCTCCTGACCCTCGTCTGGTCGGGCGTGGGCAGCGCGATCCTCTACTTCATCATCGACAAGACCATGGGCCTGCGTCCCAGCGTCGAGGCGGAGCAGGAAGGTCTCGACCTCTCCAGCCACGGCGAGCGCGCCTATAATATGTGACGATCTCAGGCAGGGCGGGCCGCTCGATGAGCATGGCCCGCCCGCCACCCGATGTTCCTCCTGCGAACATGCCTTGGGGCCGGTGCGAAAGCATCGGCCCTATTTTTGTGGGTCCGGGGAAAGGCGGTCAGACCCGGCGGAAGGGGTAGGGGGCCGCGCGCCGCTCATAGCCGTGCAGGTCGAGCGCGCGCGTGACCGGCGGCAGCGCCCGATCCGGACATTCGCGCCGCTCGCAAAGATGGCAGGTGGGGCCGACGCCGACCGCCGGGCCGCGCTCCGCGTCCAGCCCGTCGGCGTGGCGCAGGCGCGCGGCGTGCTTCGCCTCGCAGCCGAGCGCAATGGTCGCGCGACCGCCGGGCAGGGGCAGGGCGAAGGTCACGAACCGCACCCCTTCGAGCGTCTCGATCAACTGGGGCGCGACCGCGCCGGGCAGGATGTCGCGCTCATGCGCGTTCCAGCGCGGGCAGGTGCCGCCCAGCCGCGCGAACGGCCAGGCTTCGCCGTCGAAGCGCTTCGACAACAGGCCGGCCCGGTCGACCCGCGCCATGAAGAAGGGCACGCCGCGCGCGCCGGTGCGGTTGAGGCTGGTCAGCCGATGGGCGAGCTGCTCGACCGAGACGCCGAAGCGCGATCCCAGCAGCGGCAGGTCGTAGCGGCTCGCCTCGGCCGCCTGACGGAAGCGGTCATAGGGCATGACCAGCGCGGCGGCGGCATAGTTGGTGAGCGCGATCGCCGCCAGCCGCCGGCTATCCTCGTCGGGCGGGGCGCAGCGGGCGACGCTGGCGGCGATCAGATCGGCCAGTTCCTGCGCGCAGAGTTGATAGGCGAGGGCGAACAGCCGCGCGGGCGCGGACAGCCGCTCGTTCAGCAGCAAGCGACGGCGGTGCATGTCATAATGACGCAGCGCCCCGTCCAGCACCGCTTCGGGCGCGATCTGGACGCCGATGCCGTGCCCGTCCCGCAGCCGCTCACGCAGCGCCGCCGCCAGCAGCGCCGGCTCGTCGGGCAGCGCCTGGGCGATCGCCTCGGCGCCTGCGTCGATTTCCGCGAAATGATTACCGCGCTGGGCGATCGTCTCGCGCAGCCAGTCGAGCGGCAGGGGCAGGGCGCCCGGCCGCTCGCCCGCGCCCATCGCCCTGTCGGGCACGCGCCGCAGGTCGGTAAGCGCGCGATAGAGGCGCGCCACCGCTTCGGTCACGCCGGGGTAATTTTCGGCGACCTCCATGATCTCGTCGCGGGCGACGCCGATGTCGCGGACCAGCGGGTCGGACAATATCTCCCGCAGCTGCGTCGCCGCGCCCTCGCCCCCGCCCGCGACGAAATCGCGAATGTCGATGTCATAGGTGTTGGCCAGCCGCAGCAGCATCTGCGCGGTCAGCGGTCGCTGGTTGCGCTCCAGATGATTGAGATAGCTGGGGGATACGCCCAGTTCTTCAGCCATACGAGTCTGGTTTATGCCCAACTCGCGGCGCAACACGCGCAATTTGGGTCCGAGATAGAGTTTGCGATCTGCGATGTCAGCCATTCAGACATGATGTCAAATTATGACACTATGAACAAGTCGCCGAATGACAGCGGTTCACTGATCGTCCTTCCGCTTAGCGCCTGCTCCCCTAAGTTAGAGCCAAGGCCCAAAGGCCGCCATGGAAAAAGGATGAAGCCCATGACCCAGGATGTTCAGGAAAAGCCCGAGCCGGCTCGGTCGCGCGCGGTGTTCTCTCAGGAGGATTTCGGCCTGATCCGCACCGCCATTGCCCATTATCTGCGCGAAGTGCAGGACCAGCCTGAATCGGTCAAATATGCCAATCTCTATCACCGGCTGGGCCGGGTCGCCTGACGGTCTCGTTTGGAGCGGCGTCGAGAAATCGGCGCTTCGCTTAAGTTCTCGATACGCCTTCTCGACAAGCTCGAAGGCTTCTCGAACCGAACGGCTGTGGTTTTGGCGCAAAAGCCACGTTTATTCCCTCACCCTGGTAAGATTGGATAGGTGGACGGGACGCTAGGCGCGGGCCGTCGCGGTTCGACGCTACCCATATCGGGCGCGAATCGGCCGCGCCGGCGGCTGACGCCTCCGGTGGCCAAATTCGGCCGAAAGGCCGGAAAAGCGCAAGCGGCGGGGTGACGAACCGGCTTCCTTGTTCTATCCCTGTTCCCATGATCGCGAAACTCAAGGGGCGGCTGGACAGCACCGGCATCGACCATGCCGTCATCGACGTGGCCGGCGTCGGCTATCTGGTCGGCGCGTCGTCGCGCACATTGGCGGCGCTGGGGCCGGTGGGCGAGGCCGTCACCGTCCATACCGAAATGCTGGTGGCCGAGGATTCGATCCGGCTGATGGGGTTCGCCAGCGCGGGCGAGCGCGACTGGTTCCGCCTGCTGACCGGCGTGCAGGGCGTGGGCGCGCGGGTGGCGCTCGCCATCCTGTCCGCGCTGGAGCCTGCCGACCTGCACCGCGCCGTCGCCATGGGCGACAAGGCGATGGTCGCGCGGGCGAACGGCGTCGGCCCCAAGCTCGCCGAACGGATCGTGCGCGAGTTGAAGGACAAGGTAGGCACGGTGCCGGTCGCGGCCGGGGCAGGGGGCTTGGCCGCGCTGCCGACCGGCGGCCATGCCGCCGACGCCGTCTCCGCGCTCCAGAATCTGGGCTTCCGCCCCACCGAGGCCGCCGCCGCCGTGGCCGCAGCCGAGGCGGAGACGGGCGAGGGCGCGAGCCTTGACGCGCTGGTGCGGCTGGCGCTGCGCAAGGCGGCGAAATGAGCGACGCCGACCGTATCCTGACCCCCGCCCGCCGCGTCGAGGACGCCGACGCGGCGCTGCGGCCCAAGTCGCTGGACGAGTTCATCGGCCAGCAGGGCGCGCGCGAGAATCTGCGCATCTTCATCCAGGCGGCGCGGGCGCGGGGGGAGGCGCTCGACCATGTCCTCTTCTTCGGGCCGCCGGGGCTGGGCAAGACCACGCTGGCGCAGATCGTCGCCAAGGAACTGGGCGTGGGCTTCCGCGCCACGTCCGGCCCGGTGATCGCCAAGTCGGGTGACCTGGCCGCGCTGCTCACCAATCTGGACGAGGGCGACGTGCTGTTCGTGGACGAGATTCATCGGCTGAACCCGGCGGTCGAGGAAATCCTCTATCCGGCGATGGAGGACCGCGCGCTGGACCTGATGATTGGGGAAGGGCCCTCGGCCCGGTCGGTGCGGATCGACCTGCCGCCCTTCACGCTGGTCGGCGCGACCACACGGCAAGGGCTGCTGACGACGCCGCTGCGCGACCGTTTCGGCATTCCGGTGCGGCTGCAATATTATAGCGTGGCCGAACTGGAGCTGGTGGTGCGGCGCGCGGCGCGGCTGCTGGATCTGCCCATGACCGCCGACGGATCGACCGAGATCGCCCGCCGGTCGCGCGGCACCCCGCGCATCGCCGGGCGGCTGCTGCGCCGGGTGCGCGACTTCGCCAATGTCGCGGGCGCTGGGCAAGTGGACGCGAAGGTCGCGGACGCCGCGCTCAACCGGCTGGAGGTCGATCATCTGGGCCTGGACCTGATGGACCGGCGCTACCTGATGATGATCGCCGACATCTATCGCGGCGGGCCGGTGGGGGTGGAGACGCTGGCCGCGGGCCTGTCGGAGCCGCGCGACACCATCGAGGAAGTGATCGAGCCCTATCTGATCCAGCTCGGCCTCATCGCCCGCACCGCGCGCGGGCGGTGCCTGAACGGTCCGGGCTGGAAGCATCTGGGCCTCAATCCGCCCGCGGGTGCGCAGGACGGCTTGTTCGACTAGCGGAAAAGCGCGATTTGGCATGGCCGTTACGGAATCGCCTGCCTATAGGAACCGCATTGAAATCGGCGAGCGCGCTCGGCAGAGGCGCGCAGCCATCGAAGGAGTCGAGTGTTTGGAAGCGATGGAGACATTCCCCAACCTGGTGACGATGTTCTTCGACCGCGCGCGGGCGAAGGGCGACGCGCCGATGCTGTGGCGCAAGGCGGGCGGCGCCTGGACCGCGCTGAGCTGGGCGGAGGTGGCCCGGCAGGTCGCGACGCTCGCCGCCGCGCTGAAGGCGCAGGGGCTGCGGCCCGGCGATCCGGTGATGCTGGTCAGCGAGAACCGACCGGAATTCTGCATCGCCGACCTCGCCATCATGGCGGCGGGCTGCGTCACCGTGCCGACCTACACCACCAACACGACCCGCGACCACCAGCATATATTGACCGACAGCGGCGCGCGCGCGGTGATCGTGTCGACCGCGAAGCTGGCGGCGACGCTGATGCCCGCCGTGCTGCGATCGCAGGCGAGCCTGGTCATCGGCATGGAGGCGATCCGGGGCGCGCAGGGTCAGGTCGCCTGCTGCCTGTGGGGCGACCTGATGGCCGCGCACGCCGGGGACGCCGCCGCCGATGTCGATGCCTGCGCCGGGGCACAGACGGCGAAGCGCGGTGACCTCGCCTGCATCATCTATACCAGCGGCACAGGCGGCGCGCCCAGGGGGGTGATGCAGCATCACGGGTCGATCCTCTGCAATGTCGAGGGCGCGGCCAAGCTGCTGATCGAGGATTTCGGCCGCGACGAGGAGATATTCCTCTCCTTCCTGCCCCTGTCCCACGCCTATGAGCATAGCGGCGGCCAGTTCCTGCCGATCATCGTCGGCGGCCAGATCTATTATTCGGAAGGGCTGGAGAAGCTGGCGAGCAATATCGAGGAGGTGCGGCCGACGATCATGGTCGTCGTCCCCCGCCTGTTCGAGGTGCTGCGCGCGCGCGTGCTGAAGGCGATCGAGAAGCAGGGCAAGCTGCCCAATTATCTGCTGGCCCAGGCGCTGCGGATCGGCGCGAAGGAGCAGCAGGGCCGCAAGTCGCTGCTGGACTTGCCGATGAAGGCGCTGCTCGACCGCACGATCAAGCCCAAGGTGCAGGCTCGGTTCGGCGGGCGGATGAAGGCGATGGTGTCGGGCGGCGCGCCGCTCAATCCCGATGTCGGCATCTTCTTCCAGGCTTTAGGGATAACGCTGCTCCAGGGCTATGGCCAGACCGAGGCCGGGCCGGTCATCAGCTGCAACCGGCCGCGCGCCGGCATCGCCATGGACACGGTCGGCCCGCCGCTGGACGGGGTGGAGGTGAAGATCGCCGAAGACGGCGAGATATTGGTGCGCGGCGAGTTGGTGATGCACGGCTATTGGCGCAACCCGGCCGAGACCGAGCGGGTGCTGAAGAACGGCTGGCTGCATACCGGCGACATCGGCGAGATTGACGCGGCCGGGCGCATCCGCATCACCGACCGCAAGAAGGACCTGATCGTCAACGACAAGGGCGACAATATCTCGCCCCAGAAGGTCGAGGGGATGCTGACCCTGCAAGCGGAGATCGGCCAGGCGATGGTCCATGGCGATCGGCGGCCCTATATCGTTGGCCTGCTGGTGCCCGACGCCGAATGGACCCGCGAATGGGCGGCGGCGCAGGGCCGCGACATGGCGGGCATCGGCCAGGACGCGGCCTATCAGGCGGCGCTGCGCGCGGCGGTCGACCGAGTCAATGCGGACCTGTCGGTGGTCGAGCGAGTGCGGCGCTTCATCCTGGCGGACGAGCCCTTCACGATCGAGAATGGCGAGATGACGCCGTCGATGAAGATCCGGCGGCACGTCATCCGTGCGCGTTACAAGGACCGGCTCGACGGGCTTTACAAGGCTTGAGGCGGATCGAATAACGATCTGTCTCCGTTCGCTCGATACAAACGGATATTGGTTTGAACAGAGCAGCATGATCCGCGCTTGGATCGAGGCGGATCAGTTCTGCTTGGCCGGCGCGCGATAGGGGGTGAAGTCGCCGAGCGCGCAGCTGCCGGTCAGGGTGCCGGCGGTCAGATTGGCGCTCTGGGCGATGTCACCCCGGCAATATTGCGACCCGAAGGTGCGCACCACCAGCGCGTCGCCGCGTGTCAATCCGGGGCAGCGGCCGATCAGGTCGTTGCGATAGACGAGCCTGTTGCTGACCTTGTAGAGAATGACCGATTCGCTGATGACGCGCATGTCGGTGCGCGGCGCCTGGCTGATGCAGCTGACCTTTTCGCCGGGCACCTTGCCCGCCAACGCCTTGTCCAGCTCGGTCATCTGCTTGGGGGTCAGCGGAGCGGGCGCGTAGCTGCCCGAACATGCCGCCAGCATCAGCGATCCGGCCATCGTCATCATCCGCGCGCGCATCGGCCGCTCTCCCCATTCGCTTCGAAGATATAACGCCGGCCGGACCTGAAAACCGTCAGGCCGCGTCCTTCGCAGCGCGCCGCGCGGCCAGTTGTTCCACGCTGTCGGCGCGCAGGAAGATATTGGTCGCCCGCTCCGCCCCGATGCTGGTCGGCACCGTCGGCTCGCCCCGCGCCCGCGCCGCGTCGACCGCCGCCATCCGCTCGCGGATCGCGCCGTTATCGGGTTCCACGCTCAGCGCGAAACGGCCGTTTCCCTGCGTATATTCATGCGCGCAATAGACGATGGTGTCGTCGGGCAGGGCGGCGAAGCGCCGCATGTTGGCGAACATCTGCGCCGCCGTCCCCTCGAACAGCCGCCCGCAGCCCATGGCGAACAGCGTGTCGCCGACGAAGATCATCGCGTCGTCGGCCAGATGATAGGCGATATGCCCAGCGGTATGGGCCGGAACCGCCATCACCCGGGCGACATGCGCGCCGATGCGCACGCTGTCCCCCTCGCCCACGCCCCGGTCCAGCGTGCCGATCTTTTCCGCCTCGCTCGCCGGGCCGGTGATGGTGCAGCCGCCCCAGGCCCGCGCGGCGTCCTTGATCGCCGCGTTGCCGCCGACATGATCGCCATGCCAATGGGTGTTCCAGATCTGGCCGATGGTCCAGCCGCGCGCAGCCGCCGCGTCCAGCACCGGCGCGGCGACCGCAGGATCGACCGCCACCGTCTCGCCGCTGGCCTCGTCATGGAGCAGCCAGACATAGTTGTCGCTGAGGACGGGGATGCGGACGACCTCTATCATCGTCTTACCAGACGCCGACATTGGGCATGGAGGCCCAGGGCTCGGCCCGCGGAAGATGGCCCTCCTGCAACAATTCGATCGAGATATTGTCGGGTGTGCGGACGAAAGCCATGTGCCCGTCGCGCGGCGGGCGGTTGATGGTGACGCCCGCGTCCATCAGCCGCTGGCAAGTGTCGTAGATATTCTCGACCCGATAGGCGAGATGGCCGAAATTGCGCCCGCCCGAATAGGTTTCGGGCGGCGTCCCGTCCGCCGCCGGCCAGTTATAGGTCAGCTCGACCTGCGCGCCCTCGTCGCCGGGCGCGGCCAAAAAGACCAGCGTGTAACGGCCCTGTTCGCTGTCGATCCGCTTCTGCTCCTCCAGCCCCAGCAGGCCGAAGAAGGCGACCGTGCGGTCGATGTCGGTGACGCGGATCATCGTATGCAGATATTTGGGCAAGGGAAGGCTCCGTCCGTCGCCATCAGCGACGGTTATCCTGAGAAATGGCAGACAAGGGTAAGATAGGCGGCCGGGGCGCCCACCGGAAGAGGGGAAAGCGCAACGTGCCGGATGGTCGCGGTGGGGTGCCGCCGGGCTGCGTGGCGATATTGCGCCTGGACCTGGCGGAGAAGGATGGATGATGCACCATCAAGGCCGCGATCAAACAGCCGGATTGGAGAACTTGGAGCGGTGGCGTTACATCAGAACCATAGCCGTTCGATTCGAGTAGCCTTCGAGCTTGTCGAGAAGGCGTATCGAGAATTCGAGCGAAGCGCCGATTTCTCGACTTCGGTTCTCGACAGGCTCGAACCTACGCTCGAAACGAACGGTTCTGATGTAACGCTCGACGCTGTAGGTCCCCGAGGCCGGTAAGTTTGCGCGTCGCTGCCTGAGGTGCCAACCTGCGCTGGCATGACAGCGGACTATGGCGTGTTATGGCGTGACGGTGATCATCGCGCCACTGCCGCCCAGTGTCTATTCCGTTCAGATGAACCGATCTCCGTTCGCTTTGAGCACAATCGAGAAGCCTCGTGCCCATGTCTCTCGACTTCAGCTTGTCCGAGGCGAGCCAGTCGCTCGGCCCGCCGGCTCTTCAGCCCCGGCCCAGCCGCGCCTTGCGGGCCGCGTAGCGGGCGTCGCGGGCGGCTTTCAGATCCTCGGCGCTGAGCAGCGGCTTGGCCTTGCGCGCGGCGGCTTCGGCGGCCTCGGCAGCGGCCTCTTCCGCTTGGGCGGCGGCCTCTTCCGCCTGGCGGCGCTTCTCAGCCTTGGCGGCTTCGCGCTCTTCCTGGCGCTGGCGGCGCGCCTCGGCCGCAGCGGCTTCCTTGGCTTCGGCGGCGGCCTTGCGTTCGGCGAGGACGGCGGGATCGACCGGCGGCTTGGACCGCAGCTTGTCGAGCGCCTTCTGCTTGGCCAATTGAGCGGCGGCGGTGCGTTCGGCGAAACTGGGTTGTTTATAGGCGGGCATGAAGCGAGAGCGTTCCTGTCGAGATGCTTGAGGGGAGGCGGGCCATATGGCCGCGCCGCGCGCCGCCGTCACGGTCAAGCCGGACGGACGACGAGCCTCCCTATAAGCCGGTTCGCCGCACAAAGCAAAAGGGCGTTGCGGGGAAAATCCGTTCAGCCCAGCGCTTCGTCCAGCAAGCGCGCCAGTCGCAATCCGCCGCGTTCGATCTGCAACCGCACCAGCGGCACCAGCGTCTCGATCTTCGCATTGTCCAGTTTCGCGCGAAAGTCGCCGGAGATGGCGCAGGCGTCGCCGCCCAGCGCCAGGCCATAGGCGATATCGCGGCTCAGCGTCCAGCTTTCGCGGCTCCAATCCTCGGTCGTGCCGCCGCCCATCGCCGCCTTTTCGGCCGGGCCATAGACCCTGACCAGCGGCGGCGGCGTGGTGATCGCCCGTTCGGCGAGCCAGCCGTCCCAGATGCTGTGGAGGTTCAGCTTGGGCGTCGAATAGAGGCCATAATCGGCCTTTTGCCGGTTGCCGCCCAGATCGCCCTTGTCGGCCGCGTGCAGCGGCTGGTGCAGGTCGCCGACGAAATGGACGAGATAGGCAAGCGCCATCAGCCGTTCGCGCGCCGGCACCTTGCGATCCTTCAACAGCCGGAAATTGCGGTCGATCTGCGCGGTCACGCAATTGCCGTCGGGACAGGCGGCCTTGACGTCATAGGGCTGGCAGATCGACAGATTCTGATAGTGCCAATTATATTGATAGCTGAAACGGTCGCCCAGCGTCTTGATGCAGTCGGGCCAGACGCTCGCCTGCTCGATGGTGCGGGCCGGGCATTCCGCCGTCTGCAAGTCGGGCGAATGGCGCAGGAGCGCGGCGATCGCGGCGCGCGTGTGGGGTGTGACGTTGCGGGCGGCGATGCGCGCCACCGTTTCATGCCCCATTTCCCACCAGGCGAAGGCGGGGGCGGGCGCGAGCGCCAGCAGGCCCAGCAGCAGGATCAGAAACGTGCGCATCCTATTCATCGCCATAGATCGCCACCTGGCGCTCCCCCTCGCTGTCCGCCCGGCCGCGATAGAGGCCTGGCGTGTTGAAATGTGTGGCATGTCGGCCGCCGGGCGCGACGACGATCACGCCGCCGACGCCCCCCATGCCGACGACTTCGCGCAGCACCGCGCGGGCCGCGTCGTCGGGCGCTTCGCCCAGCATCCGCATCCGCGCGGCGATTTCATGGGCTACGCCGACGCGGATGAAATATTCGCCCGCGCCGGTCGCCGACACGGCGCAGCCGCGGTCGTCGGCATAGGTGCCGGCCCCGATCAGCGGCGAATCGCCGATTCGCGCCCAGCGCTTGCCGGTCAGGCCGCCGGTGGAGGTGGCGGCGGCGACATGGCCGCGCGCGTCCAGCGCGACCGCGCCGACCGTGCCATATTTCATGTCGACGTCATAATGGCCGCCATCGGCCCGCGCCTTCAATTCTTCCAGCTGGCGCGCGCGCTCGGCGGTTTTGAACCAGTCCTGCGCGGCCGGATCCACCCCCTGCTCGGCGGCGAAGCGGTCCGCGCCCTCCCGGCTCAACAGCACATGCGGGCTTCGTTCCATGACCGCGCGGGCCAGCGACACCGGATGGCGGGCGGCGGTGACGCCAGCGACCGCGCCCGCATCGCGCGTGGCGCCGTTCATGATCGCGGCGTCCAGTTCGATCCCGCCCTCATAGGTGAAGACCGCGCCGCGCCCGGCGTTGAAATGCGGGTCGTCCTCCAGCACGCGTACGGCGGCCTCCACGGCGTCGAGCGCGCCGCCGCCGTCCGCCAGCACCGCCGCGCCTGCGTCGAGCGCCGCGCCCAGGCCCGCGCGCGCGGCGGCGTCCTGCTCCGGCGCCAGCAGGTCACGAGTCATCGACCCCGCGCCGCCATGGATCAGCAGGGTCCAGCGCGGAGCGGCGTCGGGCGAATCAAGGGGCATCAACGATCTTCCGGAGGGGACGGACGATGTCCCTTAGCAAAGGATGGGCGGCGCGCCAGCCCGGCGCTTGGGGTGGCGGGGCGCGCCTGCCGTAGCGGCACCTGTTGCACGGGCGCATCAGCTTTCGAAAATGCGACGGGCCGGCGGCTCTTTGATGGAATTTAGCCATTGGAAGGCTATTTGGCGCAGTCTCCGGCCGATTGACGTGAACGTCAGGCGCGCCGGCAAAAGAACAAGGTCGTTTTGAACAGGAGTGACGATGCCCCGTTTGCGCACAACCATCATGTCCGGCTTCCTAGTCACGGGGGTCGCGGCCCTGCCGGTCCCGGCGCTGGCCGGCGGTTTCTATTTGCAGGAACAGTCGCCCAAGGAGACCGGTCGCGCACTGTCGGGCGGCGCGGCGGCGGGCGACGATCCGTCCACCATCTATTTCAACCCCGCCGCGATGACGCAGCTTTCGGGCATCCAGACCTCGGTGGGCGGCGTCGCCCTGATGGCGAGCGCGCGCCAGGTCAATCGCGGCACCACCCGCACCGTCCCCGGCCTTCCCACTCCGGTCCCAGTCAGCGGCGGATCGGGCGGTAATGCGTTCGAGAAGGTGATTCCCATCCCCAGCGTCTATGCGACGGGCCAAGTGAGCGACAGGCTGTGGCTAGGCATCGGCGTCAACGCGCCCTTCGGCCTGAAGCTCGAATATGACGACGGCTATTTCGGGCGTTACGATTCGCTCTACACCAACCTCAAAACCTATAATATCCAGCCCTCGGCCGCCTATAAGCTGACCGATAACCTGTCGATCGGCGGCGGCGTCGACGTGCAATATATCAAGGTGACGCTGACCAACGCGCTGCCCAACGTCTCGCCGCTGATGACGGATGGCATGGTCCGGGTGAAGGGCGACGACTGGTCGGTGGGTTGGAACGCGGGCGTCTTCTACACGACCGGCGACACCAATTTCGGGCTTCATTACCGCTCGCGCGTCAAGCATGGGCTGACCGGAACCTATGCGGTCTCGGGCTTGCTGGGACCGCTGGCGGGCGGCAATGCGACGCTGGACGCCTCCGCGCCGCTCGAACTGCCCGACATCGTCACCGCCAGCATGACGCACAGCCTGACCCCGGCCCTGCGGGCGATGGTGACGGCGCGCTGGTATAATTGGTCGGTGTTCGAAAATATCACGATCCGGCCCGAGGGCGCGGCCGCTTCGGTCAAGGAACTCCATTATCGCGACAGTTTCAGCGTGAGCCTCGGCGGGGAATATGATGTCAGCGAGAAACTGACGCTGCGCGCGGGGACGATGTTCGACCGCACCCCGACCAACCCCCAATATCTGACCACGCGCGTGCCCGACGGGGATCGCGCCTGGCTGTCGGCCGGTGCGACCTGGAACCTGTCGCCCGCCTTCGCGCTCAACCTGTCCTACGCCCATACCTTCGTGGAAAAGGCGAACATCATCCGCCCGGACGGCTATTATACCGGCAGCCCGGCGGCGATCGTCGCCACCACCCGCGCGACGACGATCGGCAATGCCGATCAGGTCGCGGCATCGCTGACGGCCCGCTTTTAACCGTCACCCTTAGCGTCTATAGGGGCTCCATGCAGATGGAGCCCCTTTCCCATGTCCGATCATAATCCCGGGCTTCGGCCCTGGCGCGACATCGCCCGGCGGCAGTCGCGCCAGATCATGGTCGGCAATGTGCCGGTGGGCGGCGGCGCGCCGGTCACGGTCCAGACGATGACCAACACGCTGACCAGCGACCCGCGCGCGACGATCGACCAGATCCGCCGCTGCGAGGATGCGGGCGTGGACATCGTCCGCGTGTCCTGCCCCGACGTCGAATCGACCGCCGCGCTCAAGCAGATCGTCCGCGCGGCGCGGGTGCCGATCGTCGCCGACATCCATTTCCACTATAAGCGCGCGCTGGAGGCAGCGGACGCCGGCGCGGCGTGCCTGCGCATCAACCCCGGCAATATCGGCAGCGCTGCGCGGGTGAAGGAAGTGGTGGACGCCGCCCGGTCCAACGGCTGCTCGATCCGCATCGGCGTCAACGCGGGCAGCCTGGAACGGCATCTGCTCGAAAAATATGGCGAGCCCTGCCCGGAGGCGCTGGTCGAAAGCGCGCTCGACCATATCAGGCTGCTCCAGGACCAGGATTTCCACGAATATAAGGTCGCGGTGAAGGCCAGCGACGTGTTCCTGGCGGTCGCCGCCTATATGCAGTTGGCCGACGCGGTCGACTGCCCGCTGCACCTGGGGATCACCGAGGCGGGCGGGCTGATCGGCGGCACGGTCAAGAGCGCGATCGGCATCGGCAACCTGCTATGGGCCGGGATCGGCGACACGATCCGCGTGTCCCTGTCCGCCGAGCCCGAGGAGGAGGTGCGCGTCGGCTACGAGATATTGAAGTCGCTGGGCATCCGCACGCGCGGCGTGAAGGTCATCTCCTGCCCCTCCTGCGCGCGGCAGGGCTTCGACGTGATCCGCACGGTGCAGGCTCTGGAAGAGCGGCTCCAGCATATCAACACCCCGCTGTCGCTGTCGGTGCTGGGCTGCGTCGTCAACGGACCCGGCGAAGCGCGCGAGACCGACATAGGCCTGACCGGCGGCGGCGCGGGCAAGCATATGGTCTATCTGTCGGGCCTGACCGACCACACGATCCGCGACGACGGCATGGTCGACCATATCGTCGCGCTGGTGGAGGCGAAGGCGGCGGAGATCGAGGCGGCTAAGGCCGAGGCCGAGATGACCGACGCGGGGGCTGCAGAGGTCCAGGCGGCGGAGTAGGACCTGGTATTGGAGTGGGACCCGTGATAAGAACGGGTCCAAAGGAGTGTTCCCATGTCCTATAGCGCCAAGCTGATCGCCGGAGGCAAGATCGTTCTCCCCGCCGAGCTTCGCCGCGAACTGGGGTTTAATGAGGGTGACCGGCTAGTGATCGAGCGCGAGGGAGACAGTCTGGTCATCAAATCCTACGCGCAGGTCATCCGTGAGGTGCAGGCCGAGTTTCGCAAGCTTGTGCCCCCTGGCGGCCCAAGCATGGTCGATGAACTGATCGCCGAACGCCGGGCGGAGGCGGCCCGCGAACAGGAAGAAATGGACTGCTGGACATCGGCTGGCCAGTGAGCGTCATTCTCGACGCGTCGGCGATACTGGCGATGCTTTTCGACGAACCGGGTGGCGAACAGATTTTTGGGAAGGCCCATAAGGGTCTGCTTTCGGCCGTCAATCTCACCGAAGTCATAGCCAAATGCGTCGTCCGAGGCATCGATTACAGCCTTGTCGAGCGGCAGCTTTCTCGGCTCGATATCACGATCGTGTCTTTCGTGGCGGAGGATGCGCGAATGGCGGCCGAACTGGTCCCGCATACCCGCCGGTGGGGCCTGTCGCTGGCCGACCGCGCATGCCTCGCGCTCGCGCTGAAGCGCAATCTGGCGGTTTGGACCGCCGACCATGCGTGGGCCGAGTGCGACCTCGGCATCGACATCCGCCTGATCCGCTGATCCGTCGTCCCCATGACTACCCGTCCCTCCACCGCCGTCCCCTTCGCCGTCTGCTGCGTTGGCGTGGCGCTGTTTTCCGTGATGGACGCGGCGATGAAGGGGCTCAGCCTGTCGATCGGCCTCTATAACGCGCTGCTGTGGCGGGCGATGGCGGGAACGCTGCTGGGGCTGGCGCTGATGATCGTCCTGCGGCAGCGCTGGCCGGCCGCACCGGTGCTGCGGCTGCACCTGCTGCGCGGGAGCGTCGTCGCCGTGATGGCGCTGGCCTTCTTCTGGGCGCTGATGCGCCTGCCGCTGGCGGAGGCGATCGCGCTGTCCTTCATCGCCCCGCTGGTCGCGCTCTATCTCGCCGCTCTACTGCTGAAGGAACGGATCGGGCGGGGGGCGATCGCCGCCTCGCTGCTGGGCCTCGTCGGCGTGGCCGTGATCCTGTCCGGGCGGATGCGCGGCAGCTATGACGCCGATGCGCTGGCCGGCGCGGGGGCGGTGCTGGTGTCGGCGATATTGTTCGCCTGGAACCTCATCCTCCAGCGGCAACAGGCGCAGCTCGCCTCGCCGGTCGAGGTCGCCTTCTTCCAGCATCTGGTGATGCTGGGGGTGTTCGGGCTGGCCGCGCCGGTGCTGGCGACCGTGCCGCCGCTCGCCGCGCTGCCGCTAGTCGCGCTGGCGGCGGCGCTCGCCTTCACCTCGCTGGCGGCGCTCGCCTGGGCCTATGCGCGGGCGGAGGCGCAAAGGCTGATCCCGGTCGAATATAGCGCCTTCCTGTGGGCGGCGATCATGGGCTGGCTGGCCTTTGGCGAGCGGCTGGCGCTGACCACGGCGGCGGGGGCGGCGTTGATCGTCGCAGGATGCCTGGTCGCCGCGCGGGCGCGGCCCGGCGAGCCGGCCGCCGAACCCCATGTCGAACCGGGCGTCGCCTGAAGGAGCCTTACCCCATGTCCCTCGCCATCCGTCCCGCCGCCGCGTCGGACATCGGCGCGATCCATGATTTCATCCTGGCGCTCGCCGATTATGAGAAGCTGCGGCATGAGGTCCGGGCCGATCGAGCGATCCTCGCGACCTATTTGTTCGGGCCGCGCCCAATGGCCGAAGTGCTGATCGCCGAGCGGGACGGCGCGCCGGTGGGCTTTGCCCTCTTCTTCCACAATTTCTCGACGTTCGAGGGGCGGCCTGGCCTTTATCTGGAGGATCTGTTCGTCCTGCCGGAAGCGCGCGGCGGCGGCGCGGGCAGGGCGCTGTTGCGGCGGCTGGCGCGGATCGCGGTCGAGCGCGGCTGCGCGCGTCTCGAATGGTCGGTGCTGGACTGGAACGCGCCCGCGATCGCCGTCTATTGCGCGATCGGCGCGCGGCCGATGGACGAATGGACCGTGCAGCGGCTGGACGGCGCGGCGCTGGAGGCGCTGGCCGACGAAGAAGCGCGCGGCGGTTCGTCGCCGGACTCTTGACGCCGACTCCCCACCCGGCGCATTGTGCCGGAACGGAACATTTGGGGGACAAGGAACAGGATGGCTGTCGGCCGCACCGTGAAGCGCACGCCGGAATGGCGCGGGATGCTGAAGCGCAGCCTGATCCGCAGCGGCGCGCTGATCGGCGCGATCGCGCTGTTCCTGGCGACCCTGTTCCTGACGCTGGCGCTGCTCAGCTACACGCCCAGCGACCCGTCGATCATGACCGTGGCCGGCGACGAGGTGCATAATGTGATGCAGGCGCCGGGCGCGTGGATCGCCGACTTCCTGCTGCTGCTGTTCGGCGTGCCCGCCGCGCTGGCGCTGCCGCTGATGGCGATCACCGCGCGGCGGCTGTGGGGCGATCAGGACATGGCCGGGTGGAAGGGGCAGGTGGGCAAATGCCTGCTCGGCATCGTCCTGATCGGCATCGCCCTGTCGCTGTTCCAGCCCGACCCGCTGGTCGGCCTGCCGTCCGGCTGGGGCGGGATGATCGGCCTTGCCACCGCGCGCGGGATATTGAGCCTGACCGCCGCTGCGCCCGAGGGGGGACGCGGCTGGATCAGCGGCCTGCTGATCGTGCTGGCGCTGATCGCGGGCGGCTTTGCCTGGTATCGCAGCCTGGCGCTGGAAAAGCCGCTGCTGCACTTGAAGCGCCCGACCCTGCCGCGCCTCAGCCTGCCCCGCCCCAGCTTCGCCTTCGCGGGCGGCGCGGCCGACGAGGAGGAGGAAGAGGATGACGAACCGCGCCCCGCGCCCCGCGCCGCGACCCCGCGCAAGACCGTATCGAACGAGCCCAAGCCGCCGATCACCATCCAGACGCCCAAGCCCGCGCCCGCCCAGCGGGCGATGGCGCCGGTGTCGCAGGACGATCTGTTCGGCCATGGCTCGCTGCCCTCGCCCGACCTGCTCGCGCCCGTCCCGGCCGCGCAGGGGGGCAAGATCGACAAGGCGGCGCTGGAGCGCAACGCCCGGCTGCTCGAAAGCGTGCTCGACGATTTCCATGTGAAGGGCCATATCGTCGAGGTGAAACCCGGCCCGGTCGTCACCATGTACGAACTGGACCCCGCGCCGGGCATCAAGGCGAGCCGGGTGATCGCGCTAGCCGACGACATCGCCCGCAACATGTCGGCTCTGTCGGCTCGGGTCGCCACCATTCCCGGCCGCACCGTCATCGGCATTGAACTGCCCAACGCCCATCGGGAGGGCGTTTCCTTCCGCGAACTCATCACCAGCGAGCAGTTCGGGCAGGAAGCGACGCTGCCGATCATCCTGGGCAAGAATATCTCGGGCGAACCGATCATCGCCGACCTGGCGCCCATGCCCCACCTGCTGATCGCGGGCACCACCGGGTCGGGCAAGTCGGTGGGGCTCAATGCGATGATCCTCTCGCTGCTCTACCGGATGACGCCGGATCAGCTTCGCCTCATCATGATCGACCCCAAGATGCTGGAGCTGTCGACCTATGACGATATCCCGCATCTGCTGTCGCCGGTCGTCACCGAGCCGGCCAAGGCGATCCGCGCGCTCAAATGGGCGGTCGAGCAGATGGAGGACCGCTATCGCATGATGGCCTCTATCTCCGTGCGCAACCTCGCCAACTATAATGAGAAAGTGCGCGCCGCCAAGGCCAAGGGCAAGCCGCTCGGCCGCCGGGTCCAGACCGGCTATGACCCCGAAACCGGCAAGCCCATCTATGAGGAGGAGCAGCTCGACTTCCAGCCGCTGCCGCAGATCGTGGTGGTGGTCGACGAACTGGCCGACCTGATGATGACGGCGGGCAAGGAAGTCGAGTTCCTGATCCAGCGGCTGGCGCAAA